>CAVXVQ010000007.1:0-264171 GCA_963765165.1 uncultured Alphaproteobacteria bacterium
TCGCCCGCCTCGTCTCTGGCCGCCGCTCGAAGTTCGTCGTGCTCGGCGTCTGGCTCGCTGCGCTCGCCGCGCTCGGACCGCTGATCGGCTCGTTCGAGTCGAAGCAGCAGAACGAGCCGTCGAGCTTCCTCCCCGGCGACGCCGAGTCGGTGCGCGCTCTCGAGCTGTCGCGACCAGTTCCCCTCGGCCGAGGGAGTCGCGGCGATCGCCGTCTTCTCGCGCGAGGGCGGACTGACTCCGGCCGACCGCGCGGCGATCGCGAACGTCCAGGCGGAGCTCGACGCGATCGCCGCCCGAGGGCGTCGTGTTCGTCGAGCCCGCCTCGGCACTCGGAGGATGGCGAGGCGGCGCTCCTCGTCGTTCAGATCGTCGCCGGAGGCGACGAAGAGGTGCTGATCGACGCGGTCGAGTCGGTACGCGAGACGGTTTCCGAAGGCGCTGCCGACGGGACTCGAGGCGAAGGTCACCGGGCCGGCCGGCTACTCGGCCGACGCGAGCAAGGCGTTCGAGGGCATCAACTCGACGCTGCTCCTCGCCACCGCGCTGCTCGTCTTCGTCCTGCTCGTCCTCATCTACCGCAGCCCGATCTTCTGGGTGCTCCCGCTGCTCGCGGTGTTCTTCGCCGAGGCGATCGTGCGCGGGCATCGGCTCGCTGCTCGCCGAGGCGGGCGTCGTCATCAACGGCCAGACGGGGGGCATCCTGCTCGTGCTCGTGTTCGGCGCCGGAACCGACTACGCGCTCCTGCTGACCGCGCGCTACCGCGAGGAGCTCCACCGGCACGAGGACAAGCACGAGGCGATGCGGATCGCGGTGCGCCAGGCAGGCCCGGGGATCCTCGCCTCGGCGGGCACCGTCGTCGCGGCGCTGCTGTGCCTCGCGCTCGCGTCGGTCAACTCCACCGCGGGGCTCGGCCCGGTCGGCGCCATGGGCGTCGCCGTCGCCGCGTCGGCGATGCTCACGGTGCTTCCGGCGCTGCTCCTGATCGGCGGGCGCCGCGCCTTCTGGCCGTTCGTCCCGCGCTTCGACCGGCCGCGGAGCCGGAGAACGGGACGCCTGGCGGCGCGGGCCTGGGGACGGCTCGGCGCATGGATCGACCGCCGCCACCGGCCGGTCTGGATCGTGACCCGCTCGCGCTGCTCGCGCTCGCACTCGGCACGCTGACGCTCGACTCGAACCTCACGACCGCGCAACGCCTTCCGCGGCGAGGTCGAGTCCGTCGAGGGCCAGGAGCTGCTCGAGCACTCGTTCCCCGCGGGCGCGAGCGCGCCGACGACGGTCATCGTCACCGACCCGGAGCAGCTCGACGCCGTCGTCGCGGCAGCCGAGCAGTCGCCCGCAGGTGGCCGAGGTCGGCCCCGTCGAGACCGGCCGCGCCCGGTGCGCTGCTTCACCGTGACGCTCGACGAGGACCCGTTCAGCGAGGAGGGCTTCGCGCTTGATCGAGCCGCTGCGCGACGCAGCTGCGGCGGCGGCGGCGACGCGGTGCTCGTCGGCGGCCCGACCGCCGAGGAGCACGACCTGCGCGCGGCCGTCCGAGCGCGACACGCTGTTCCTCGTCCCGCTCGTGCTCCTCGTCGTCTTCGCCATCCTCGCTGTGCTGCTGCGCGCGCTCGCTCGGTCCGCTCATGCTGATGGCGACCGTCGTGCTCTCGTTCTTCGCCGCGCTCGGCCTGAGCGCTCGCTCGTCTTCGAGCTCTTCGCCGACTTCCCGGGCGAGGATCCGAGCTACCCGCTCTTCGCCTTCATCTTCCTCGTGGCGCTGGGCGTCGACTACAACATCTTCCTCATGGCACGCGTGCGCGAGGAGGCGCAGCGATGCCGACGAAGGAGGCGATGCTGAAGGGGCTCGCGGTCACCGGCGGCGTCATCACCTCGGCCGGGGTCGTCCTCGCCGGCACGTTCTCCGTGCTCGCCGTCCTGCCGCTCGTTGCGCTGACCCAGATCGGGATCACGGTCGCGCTCGGCGTGCTGCTCGACACCTTCGTCGTCCGCTCGATCCTCGTCCCCGCGCTACGTTCTCGACTCGGCGAGAGGACGTGGTGGCCGTCCGCGCTGGGGCGACGAGATCGGATCGGCGAAAAGGCTCTCCAAAGAGCAAGTCGCCGCGCGGCGGGGTGTCCAATGACCGTGCTGCGAGCTACGCGATGAGACCGGACGTGGGAGCACTTCGGATCGGCGAGTTCGCCCGCCGCGTGGATGTCAGCCGGCGCGGCTTCGCAGGCTCTCGGCCACTCCGACCTCTCGACCACGGCCGCGATCTACGGCCACTACGACCTCAGCGACTTGGAGCGCGCGATGGAGGCGCTGGCGCGCTCGCGCCGGGAGGACGAAGAGCCGACCGACTGAAAGTGTTTCAATCGACCGGCTCTAGGAACCGCTTGGTTGAGCCAAAGGTGGAGGCGGCGGGAATCGAACCCGCGTCCGCGGACGCACCGGACAGAGCATCTACAAGCGTAGTCCCGGATTCAGATTCGCCCGCCGGTCGGTTCCGAGACGACACACCCGACGGGCTAGCCATCCTTTGAATGTCGCGCCGCGGGCGATTGGCTCTCCCTTGGCGCCGAGCCCGACGTTGGCGCCGCATTCCCCACCTCGGGCCGAGCGGGGAGCGACGTCGCCAGTCCTAAGGGTTACTTAGGCAGCGATTGCGAGTTCGTTCTTCGCATTTGTTCGTTTCCCGGTGGTTTTACGAGGCCGACCGGGGACCTCGGCTTGCAGCTCTACCGGAGAACCGACCACGTCGAAACCAGGTCGCCCCCGTATGTGTTGTGACCATATTGTAGCCGCGTGGCGAAGATTCGCGAGATCGGCGAGGACGAGCTCGAGGCATTCGTCGACGTCCTCGCGAGCGGCGATGCCGCGCGAGGACACGGGCGGCGTCGCCGGCCTGATCGACTGGCGCCGGCAGGCCGAGGCGATGATCTGGCTGCTGGCCGAGGAGGACGAGGAGGTCGTCGGCGCCGGCTACGCCCTCACCGGCTGGCACACCCCGCCTCACCGCGGGATCGGCTCCGCGCTCGTCGTGCCGGAGCGGCGCGGCCACGGCGTCGGCGACAGGCTCCGCGCCGAGCTCGAGCGGTGGGCGGCAGAGCACGGCGCGACCGAGCTCGAAGGGCCCGTCGCCGAGGACGACGACGGCAGCCTCGCCTGGGCGGCAGCGCGCGGCTACGAGGAGGCCGGGCGCAACTCGCGGATGGTGCTCGACCTGACGACGATCGACGCACCGACCGTCGAGCCGCCGCCCGGGATCGAGATCGTCACGTGGGCGGAGCGTCCCGAGCTGGCCGAGGGTCTCTGGGAGGTCGCGCGCGAGGCAGCACCCGACATCCCCGGCGAGGAGGAGACGGACGTCGGCACGCTCGACGAGTGGCTCGAGCGCGACATGCGCGGCAGCGGCGACCGGCCCGAGGCCGTCTTCGTCGCGGTCGAGGACGGCGAGGTGCTCGGCTACGCCAAGCTCGCGTTCTCAGACGGAGACGACGGAGCGCGCGTTCCACGACCTCACCGGCGTCAAGCGGGCGCACCGCGGCCGCGGGATCGCGGCCGTCCTGAAGGCGGCGCAGATCGCCTGGGCGAAGGAGAACGGCTACCGGAGTCTCCAGACCTCGAACGAGGTCCGGAACGCGCCGATCCGGCACCTGAACGCGAAGCACGGCTACGTGCTCGAGCCGGGCGTCGTGATCGTGCGCCGCACGCTCGCCGCTACCTGAGCATCGCCTCCTCGATCGCCCGCCGGCCGATGACGCGGGCGAGGTGCGCGCGGAACTCGGCGCTGGCGGCCGTGTCGGTCAGCGGGTCGGTGCCCTCCGCCATCTGCGCAGCCGGATCCTCGTCGCCCGCGACGAAGCGCCTCCTCCGCCGCGGTCGCCCGCAGCGGCGTCGGGCCCATGTTCGTCAGCGCGATCCGGGCGTCCTCGACGTCACCGTTGTCGCGCCGCACGAGCGCCGCGACGCCGACCGTCGCCCAGTCCTGGGCGCGCCGCGTGAACTTGAGATACGACCAGCCGGTCCACGCGCCCAGCTTCGGCACCCGGATCTCCGTCAGCATCTCCCCCGCCCCGCACGCCGAGTCGAACACGCCCTGGAAGAACTCCGCTGCGGGAACCGTCCGCTCGCCGTCCGGGCCGGTGATCACGAGCTCGGCCCCGAGCGCGAGGATCACGGCCGGGAGGTCCGAGGCGGGATCGCAGTGGGCGAGCGAGCCGCCGATCGTGCCGCGGTGGCGCACCTGCGGGTCGCCGATCAGGCCGGCGGTGTGCGAGACGATCGGGCAGTGCTCCTGGATCAGCGGGTCGTCCTGGAGCGCCTTGTACCGGGTCAGCGCCCCGATCGCGAGCCACTCGCCCGTGTCGCGCACGTACGAGAGCTCGGCGAGCCGGCCGATGTCGACGAGCAGCGACGGCCGGGCGAAGCGGAGCCTGAGCAGCGGGATCAGCGAGTGCCCGCCCGCGAGCAGCTTCGCGTCCTCCCGCGAGCCGAGCAGCGCGACCGCGTGCTCGGCCGACTCGGCGACCTCGTAGTCGAACGACGCGGGGATCATGACCGTGCCTCCTCGATCGCCCGCCACACCCGCTCGGGCGTGGCCGGCATGTCGATGTCGGTGACGCCGAACGGCGCGAGCCCGTTGATGACCGCGTTCATCACCGCCGCCGGCGAGGCGATCGTGCCCGTCTCGCCGACGCCCTTCACCCCGAGCGGGTTCGTCGGGCTCGGCGTCTCGGTCCGGTCGAGCTCGTAGTTCGGCAGCTCCACCGCGGACGGGACGAGGTAGTTCGTCAGCGACGAGGTCAGCAGCACGCCGTCCTCGTCGTAGACCGCCTCCTCGAAGAGCGCCTGGGCGATCCCCTGCGTGATCCCGCCGTGGATCTGGCCGTCGACGATCATCGGGTTGACGACCTTGCCGACGTCGTCGACCGCGACGTAGCGGAGCAGCTGCACGTCGCCGGTCTCGGTGTCGATCTCGACCACGGCCGCGTGCGCGCCGCCCGGCCAGCTGAAGTTCGGCGGGTCGTAGACCGCGGTCGCCTCGAGGCCGGGCTCGAAGCCGGGCGGGAGGTTGTGCGCCGACCACGCCGTGAACGCCAGCTCCTTCATCGTCACCGCGGCGTCGGCGGCGCTGAACGTGCCGCCTTCGTAGTTGAGCTCGCTCTCGGCGACCTCGAGCTCGTGCGCGGCGAGCGTCCGCGCCTTCGCCACGATCTTCTGGGCGGCGTTGTGGAGCGCGATCCCGCCGACGGTGAGGCTGCGGCTGCCGTACGTGTCCATCCCGAGCGGGCTGACGGTCGTGTCGCCGTGCAGCACCTCGATCTCGTCGACCGCGTAGCCGAGCTCGTCGGCCGCGATCTGCGACCAGGCCGTCTCGTGTCCCTGCCCGTGCGGCGACGTGCCGGTGAGCACCTGCACCGTCCCGCTCGGCAGGCAGCGGATCGTGGCCGCGTCCCAGCCGCCGGCGACGTAGCGGATCGCGCCGAGGATCCCCGACGGAGCGAGGCCGCACATCTCGACGTAGGTCGAGAAGCCGATCCCGAGCTGCTTCGCGTCGCCACGCTCGCGCCGCTCGGCCTGCTCTGCGCGAACCGCGTCGAGGTCGAGCAGCTCGAGCGCCCTGTCGAGCGAGGCGTGGTAGTCGCCCGAGTCGATCGTGAGCCCGGACGCGATCGTGGCCGGGAACTCGGTGATGAAGTTCTGGCGGCGCAGCTCGATCGGATCCATGCCGAGCTCGGTCGCGAGCGCGTCCATCGCCCGCTCGATCGCGTAGGTCGCCTCCGGCCGGCCGGCGCCGCGGTAGGCGTCGGTCGGCGTCGTGTGCGTGAAGACGCCCGTGCACGTGAAGCTGTAGGCGGGGATGTCGTAGCAGCCCGCGTAGATCCAGGCGCCGAGCAGCGGGATCCCGGGCGTCACGAGCTGCAGGTACGCGCCCATCGCCGCGACGAGCCGGACGCGGACCGCGGTGATCGTGCCGTCCGCCGTCGCCGCCAGCTCGATCTCCTGGAGGACGTCGCGGCCGTGGATCGTCGCCGTGAACTCCTCCGAGCGCTCCTCGATCCACTTCACCGGGCAGGTGCAGCCGTCGCGCGATCGCGAGGCAGAGCGCCTCCTCGGCGTAGACGTCGAGCTTCGAGCCGAAGCCGCCGCCGACGTCCGGCGCGATCACGCGCAGCTTCGCCTCCGGGATCCCGACGACGCCTGCGAGCGTCAGCCGCGCGATGTGCGGGATCTGGGTCGACGACCACAGCGTCAGCTCGCCGGTGCCGGGCAGCTCCTGGGCGAGCACGCCGCGCGGCTCCATCGCGTCGGGGATCAGCCGCTGCTGGAGGTAGCGCTGCTTGACGATGACGTCGGCCTCGGCGAACGCCTTGTCGACCTCGCCGGCGTCGAGCTTCCAGACGTAGCACTCGTTCGTCCCGAGGTCGTCGTGGACGAGGGGCGCGTCGGCGTCGAGCGCCTTGCCGACGTCGGCGACCGCCTTGAGCGGCTCGTAGTCGACCTCGACGAGCTCGGCCGCGTCCTTCGCGATCGCCCGCGTCTCGGCGACGACGACCGCGACGCCGTCGCCGACGTGCCGCGCCTTGTCGAACGCGAGCGGGAAGTGCGACGGCATCTTGATCTCTTCGGTGACGGGCCACGCGCAGGGCAGCGAGCCGGCCCAGTCGTCGGCGAGGTCGGCGCCGCTGAAGGCGGCGACGACGCCCTTGACCTTCCGCGCCGCGGCGAGGTCGACCTTGCCGATCCGCGCATGCGCGTACGGGCTGCGGACGACGGCGAGCCAGACCTGGCCCGGGAGGTTGATGTTGTCGATGAACTGGCCGTTGCCGGTGACGAGCTTCCGGTCCTCCTTGCGCTGGACCGACGTGCCGACGACGCGGCCGGTGGTGAGGGTCTCGGTCGTGGCCATCATGCCTCCGCTCCGACGGCCGCGGCGCGCACGGCCTCGACGATGTTCTGGTAGCCGGTGCAGCGGCAGAGGTTGCCCTCGAGCGCGTGCCGGATCTCGGCCTCGCTCGGCTCCGGGTTCTGCGCAGCAGGCTCGCCGCCGCCAGCACCATCCCGGGCGTGCAGTAGCCGCACTGGAGCGCGTGGTGCTCGTGGAACGCCTGCTGCAGCGGGTGGAGGTCGCCGTTCGAGGCGAGCCCCTCGATCGTCGTGATCTCCATCCCGTCGGCCTGGACGCCGAGCAGCGTGCAGGACTTCACCGACTCCCCGTTCAGGAGCACGGTGCAGGCGCCGCACGAGGACGTGTCGCAGCCGACGTTCGTCCCGGTCAGCCCGAGACGGTCGCGCAGGACGTAGACGAGGAGCTCGCGCGGCTCCAGGTCGAGCTCGTGGCTGGACGCCGTTGACAGCAAGCGAGACATGTCTCATGTCACCTCTCCTCGTCGCGGTGCGAGTCGCCGCGAGGTTACTACCTTGCGCCCGCTAGCGCCGAGGCTTGAGCGCCCGGTCGATCTGGCGCTTGGCGTCGCGATCGGCGATCGTGCGCCGCTTGTCGCCCTTCTCCTTGCCGCGCGCGAGGGCGATCTCGACCTTCACCCGGCCGTCCTTGAAGTAGAGGCGCGTCGGGACGATCGTCTGCCCCTTCTCGCGCACCTTGCCGACGAGGTCGGCGATCTCGCCGCGCTGCAGGAGCAGCTTCCGGTCGCGGTCGGGTCGTGGTTCGCGATGTTGCCCTGCGCGTACTCGGAGATCTCGGCGCCGACGAGCCAGACCTCGCTGTCGCGGATGTCGGCGTAGGCCTGCGCCGAGCGTGACGCGGCCGTCGCGCAGCGACTTCACCTCGGTGCCGGTGAGCACGATGCCCGCCTCGAAGCGCTCGAGCAGCTCGTAGTCGTACCGCGCGCGGCGGTTCTCGGCGATCAGCTTGGTTCCGGTCGGCTTGGCCACCCGGGCAGTGTAGGTAGCGTCGAGCGCCAGTGGACCCGGAGACCACCCTCGCGCTTCGTCAGCGGCTCGACGCTAGCGGCGTCGCTCATGGCGGTCTCGCCCGATCGCTCGCAGATCCGCGCGATCGCTCCAGCATCGCGCGACTCGACGCAGACGTCTCCGCCGGCTACCAGCGCCGTGCTGCTCGATCGGCTTCCTGCTCTGGCTCGCCGTACGGGATCGCGACGCGGCAACTGGGCGCATGATCACTCGCCGAACGTCGATCGCCGGCCGATCGTGCATCGATCGCGACGATCGTCGATCAGCGCTTCGCTACCGCCGCCGGCCGTAGCAGCGGTCGCAGAGCGGGAACCACGGCGCGCAGCTCTGGCCGCACGACCTGCAGCGCCCGACCGACGGCGATCGTTCACCTCGGCCGCGAGCTTCGCGCTGACCCGCGCGCGCCGCCGCCTCCTCCAGCGCGGCCGCCCGCTCGATCGTGACGCCGCCGACGTCCGGGTACTGCAGCGCGAACCAGCGGAGGATGCTCGCCTCGCGCGCAGCCTGCTCGGCGTCCTCGAGCGAGGCGTCGCGGAGCCGGCTCGCGTCGAGCAGCCATGCAGCAGCGGCCGCGCGGCGCGGTCGCCGGCGACGCGCGAGCGCGAGCGTCGCCGAGCAGCTCGACGTTGTCCTCGTCCACCGGTGCGTTGACGAGCTTCCAGACCTGCTCGAGCGAGAGCCGGCGGCCGCGCTCGCGCAGCCGCCGCTGCACGGCGTCGAGCCGGACGAGCAGCGGCTGGATCGACTCGACCGCGAGCCAGCCCTCGGTCGCCCACTGGCGGAGCGCGGCCGTGTGCCACGCGCGCAGGGCTGCCGGCAGCTGCGCCGGGCTCTCGATCGGCAGGTCCTCGAGCCGCGGCCGGATCCGCGCCGTGTCGACGACGCGGTAGCCGAGGTGGCCGCCGGGAAGCGGCACGTGCGGCGTCCAGCGCCGACTCGATCAGCTCCGGGTCGGCGTTCGCCCAGACGATCCCGGTGAGCACGCCGACGTGGCCGCGCTCGACGAGGCCGAACCGGCCCGCGCGGCCGGCGATCTGCGCGATCTCCCACGGCGTGCAGGTCGCGCCGCTCCTCCCCGTCGAACTTCTTCGACTCGGCGAAGAGGAGCGTCTCGCAGGGGAGGTTGACGCCGTGGCCGAGCACGTCGGTGGCGCAGCAGACGTCGGCCTGCGCCGGTGATGAAGCGCTCGATCTCCAGCCGCCGCGACGCGAGCGGCATCGCGCCGTAGAGCACCGCGACCTTCCCCGGCTGGCGCCGGTTCAGCTCACCGGCGAGCGCGAGCACCGCGCGGCGGCTGAACGCGACGACGACCGTGCCGGGCTGCAGGCTCTGGAACGAGACCGCTCGCCGACCAGTCGAGCGGCGGCTTGCGCTCGAAGAAGCGGATCTCGGCCTCGGGAAACGCGTTCTGCACGAGCGGGAGCGCCTCGACCGCGCCGAGCAGGAGGATGTGCCGGTACTCGCCGGCGAGCAGCAGCCGCGTCCAGGCCGAGCCGCGCTCGGTGTCGTCGGCCCACTGCACCTCGTCGAGCACGAGCACCTCGCCCGAGAGCGGCGCCATCTCGGCCGTGCAGCAGATGATCGGCGCGCGCTCGTTGACCCGCTCCTCGCCGGTGACGAGGCCGACGTGCTCCGCGCCGAGCTGCGCGCCGAGGCGCCGGTGCGCCTCCTGGGCGAGCATCCGGAGCGGCGCCGCGTAGACGCCGCGGCCGGTCTCGGCGAGGAACTCGAGCGCGGCGTGCGTCTTGCCGGAGTTCGTCGGGCCGACGTGGGCGACGACCGTCTCCGGCTCCGTGCGCCTCGACGGCAGGACGATCTCGGGCTCCGGGACGCGCAGGTGCGCGTCGCGCTTGGCCCGGCGCTGGCCACGGCTCGGCCGCTTCTGGCGACCGCGGTGCTCCCGGCGGGAGGCCACGCGGTGCTAGACCTGGAGGAAGCGGCGGAGCGTGATGCCGGAGCCGACGGCGCCGACCGTGAGGCCGACGAGGATGAGGATCAGGGCGATCGTCGGGAACGACCAGGCCTGGACGCCGGCGCCGGCGTCGAACTGGTTGGTGATCCGCTCGAGCACGACGGCCTTGCCGATCATCAGCAGCAGGACGGCGGCGACCGAGCCGAGCACGCCGCAGATCAACCCCTCGAGCATGAACGGTCCGCGCACGAACCAGTTCGTCGCCCCGACGAGCTTCATCACCTCGATCTCACGCTTCCGCGAGAAGATCGAGAGCCGGATCGTGTTCGCGATCAGGAGCGTCGAGGAGATCAGGAGCACGATCGTCGCGAGCAGGAAGGCGGTCGAGAGCACCTTCGCGACGGTGAGGACCCGGTCGGAGACGACCCCGCCGTCGTTGATCTTCTCGATCCCGGGCGGCAGCGTCGGCGCGCGCAGGTTGCGGCGATCTCCTTCGCGTGCTCGCCGTCGACCGGCGTCACCTCGAACGCGTCGGGCAGCGGGTTCCCGGGCAGGTTCTCGACGAGCTCGGGCTGCAGCTTCCGCATCCGCTCGAGCGCCTCCGCCTTGGGGACCCAGCGCACGTCCTTGACGAGCGGATCGGAGTCGAGCTTCATGCGGACGGCGTTGATCTGCTTGTCCGACGCCTCGGTCTTGCAGGTCGAGCTGGTGCAGAAGTAGACCTTGACGAGCAGCTTCTCCTTCTGGTGGTCGCCGAAGGCCTGCGCCCAGGAGCCGAGGGCGATGAAGAGCCCGAGCAGGAACATCCCGATCAGCACGGTCATCGTCGCCGCGATCGTGGTCGAGAGGTTCGCGCCGAGCGAGCGGACCGACTCGGAGAAGAGGAGCTTGAGCCTCATTCGCTCTCGTACCCCCCGCGGCGCTCGTCGCGCGCGAGCCGGCCGTCCTCGAGCGCGATCACGCGCCGGCGCATCTTGTCGACCATCTCGCGGTCGTGGGTGACCATCAGGATCGTCGTACCCGCGCGGTTGATTCTGTACAGCAGCTGCATGATCCCGACGGACGTGTCGGGGTCGAGGTTCCCCGTCGGCTCGTCGCAGATCAGGAGCGGCGGATGGTTGACGACGGCGCGCGCGATCGAGACGCGCTGCTGCTCGCCGCCCGAGAGCTCATCCGGCAGGGAGCTCATCTTGTCGGAGAGCCCGACGAGCGAGAGCACCTCGGGCACCTTGCGGCGGATGTTCGTGCTGCTCTCGCCCTGCACCTTGAGCGCGTAGGCGACGTTCTCGGCCGCCGTGCGGTCGCGCAGGAGCTTGAAGTCCTGGAAGACGCAGCCGACGTTGCGGCGCAGCAGCGGCACCTTCGAATGCTTGAGGCGCGTCAGGTCGCGGCCGCCGACGAGGATCCGGCCCGAGGTCGGCTCGAGCTCCTTCAGGAGCAGCCGGATCATGGTCGACTTGCCCGAGCCGGAGGCGCCGACGACGAAGACGAACTCGCCCTTCTCGATCACGAACGAGACGTCGTTGAGCGCGACGACGTTCGGGTCGTAGACCTTGGTCACGCCCTCGAACACGATCATCGTCCCCGCGATCGCGGGATCGACGGGCACGCCGTTTTCCGGCACAGCCACGGGTTCCTGCACGGTTTCGCTCACGTCTGTCTGCATGTCGAGGTCAGTCACCGGAATGAAGGGGAGGTCGGCCGCACGTGCGCCGCTCCGGCATCTGTGGGGCGATCCAGTCTAGCCGACAGGTCGGTTACACGGCCTTCCCGGATGCCTTCGCGAGCAGGTACTCCCGCACGAAGCCGTCGAGGTCGCCGTCGAGCACGCCCTGGGCGTTGCCGACCTCGTAATTCGTCCGATGGTCCTTGACGAGCTGGTACGGGTGGAGCACGTAGCTCGCGGATTTGACTTCCGAAGCCGATGTCCTGCGCGGCGCCGCGCTCGCGGGCGAGCTCGGCCTCGCGCTCCTCCTCCTGGAGCTCGACGAGGCGCGACTTCAGGATCCGCATCGCCGTCTGCTTGTTCGACGTCTGCGAGCGCTCGTTCTGGCACTGGACGACGATCCCGCTCGGCAGGTGCGTGATCCGGACGGCGGAGTCGGTCTTGTTCACGTGCTGGCCGCCGGCGCCCGAGGCGCGGTAGGTGTCGATGCGGAGGTCGCTCTCGTCGATCTCGACCGCGCTCTCGTCGGGCAGGAGCGGCGCGACGACGACCTGCGCGAACGCCGTGTGGCGGCGGTGGGCGCTGTCGAACGGGACTCAGGCGCACGAGCCGGTGGACGCCGCGCTCGGCCTTGAAGAGCCCGTAGGCGTTCTCGCCCTTCGCGGTCAGCGTCGCCGACTTGAGGCCTGCTTCCTCCCCGGGGCTCGCCTCGACGAGCTCGGTCTGGAAACCGCGGTCGGCGGCCCAGCGCAGGTACATGCGCAGCAGCATCTCGGCCCAGTCCTGCGCGTCGGTGCCGCCCGCGCCGGCGTGAATCGAGACGACAGCGTCGCCGGCGTCGTACTCGCCGTTGAACAGCGCGTCCTCCTGGAGCCGCTCGAGCTCGCGGCGGAGCGGCTGCAGCTGGGTCTCGATGTCGGCCGCGAGCTCGGGCTCGAGCTGGAGCAGCTCGGCGGCGTCGTCGTGCTCGCCCTGCAGGCGCTCGTAGCGCTCGAGCCGCTTCGACAGGCGGGCGTGCTCGGTGGAGACTGCGGCCGCGTGGGCCTGGTCGTCCCAGAACCCGGGCGCGCCCATCTCCTGCTCGAGCTCGGCGACGCGGGAGGCTACCGCGTCGGGGTCAAAGGTAATCACGGACCCAGGCGAGCTGGGCTCTGATCTCCTCGAGCTGCTGGTCGAGCGGGATTGCGGTCTCGGTCACGCACGGATCGTAGCGCCGCGAGGGAGGGCGGCCGTCGGGCCGCCCTCCCCGGATCGCGGACTAGCTCAGCGAGACGTCGTCGATGCGGAAGCTCGTCGGCAGCGTCACGTCGGTCGTGCCGCGGAACTGGAGCCGGACGGTCTGCCCCCTCCAGGTGGCGAGGCTGAACGACCGCTGCGTGTACGAGTTCGATGCCGACACGGCGTTGCGGTTGCTGAAGCTGCCGAGCGTGCCGAGCAGCGCTCCGGACGTGCTCCTCACCTCGACGTACATGAAGTCGTAGGCGGTCGAGAGAGACTCGCTCGTCGTGATGTTGAGCCAGAAGGTGAGGTTCGCCGGGTGGCCGGCGGGGATCGTCACCGTCTGGTACTCCGAGCCGCTCGCGTTGTTGCCGGCGCCGAGGATGCTGTAGCCGGTGCCGGAGTGGTGATTGCCGCCCGTCGACCAGAACGCGCTTCCCGAGAGCGTCCACGGCGAGACGGACCCCTCGAAGCCGCCGTTGACGACCAGCTCGCCGCCGCTCGAGCCATTGGCGACGGTGACGCCGACGGTAGCGCTCGAGCCGACATTGCCGGCGGCGTCGTACGCCCGTGTCTGCAGCGAATGGGAGCCGTTCGAGGACGTCGTCGTGTTCCAGGCGATCGTGTAGGGCGACGTCGTGTCGGTGCCGACGAGCGAGCCGTCGACGAAGAGCTCGACGCGGCTGACGCCGACGTTGTCGCTCGCGTTCGCCGCGACGGTGACGGTGGCGCTGACGGTCGCCCCGGTCGTGGGCGACGTGATCGACGTCGTCGGCGGCGTCGAGTCGCCCGGCGGCGGTGCGGCGCCGAAGAGCGAGTCGAGCAGCCGGTTCGGCGAGCCCGTGCCCGGGTTCGTGACCTTGTTCGGCGTCGTGTTGGCGAGCAGGGCCTGCGTGGCCGTGGCCGGCGAGGCGGACGGGTTCGTCTGCAGGTAGAGCGCGAGCGCTCCCGCCACGTGCGGCGTCGCCATCGACGTGCCGCTGATCGTGTTCGTCGCGGTGCTCGACGTGTACCAGGCCGAGGTGATGCTCGAGCCCGGCGCGAAGAGGTCGACGCAGGTGCCGAAGTTCGAGAACGAGGAGCGGGCGTCGCTGCTCGTGGTCGCGCCGACCGTGTTCGCCGCGGCGACGCGCGCGGGCGAGCCGTTGCAGGCGTTGGCGTTGTCGTTGCCGGCGGCGATCGCGTAGCTGACGCCGGCGCGCGATCGAGTTCGCGATCGCCTGGTCGAGCGCCGTCGAGACGCCTCCGCCGAGGCTCATGTTCGCGACCGCCGGCTTGACGTGGTTCTGCGTCACCCAGTCGACGCCGGCGATCACGCCGGTGGTCGAGCCGGAGCCGGTGCAGCCGAGGACGCGGACGGCGTGGAGCGTCGCCAGCTTGGCGACGCCGTACGTCGTGCCGCCGATGGTGCCGGCGACGTGGGTGCCGTGGCCGTTGCAGTCGGTCGTGCCGTTCCCGTCGTTGATCGCGGTGAAGCCGTTGCTGACCCGGCCCGGTGAACTCCTGGTGCGATGGCGAGCAGCCCGGTGTCGATCACGTAGGCGTGCACGCCCTGGCCGGTCTGGTTGTAGGTGTAGGAATTGCTCAGCGGCAGGTCGCGCTGGTCGATCCGGTCGAGCCCCCAGGTCGGCGGGACTCTGGGTCTCGACCGCCTGGATCGTCTGGTCGGGCTCGACGTAGGCGACTCGCGGGTCCTCCGCGAGCCTGGCGGCCTGCTTCTCGGTCAGCTCGACCGCGAAGCCCTTGAGCGCGTACTGGAAGACCTGCTCGAGGCCGCCGCCGTGCGCGCGCGCGATCTCTCCGGCGAGCAGCGAGACGAGAGGCCGTTGCGAGCCGGCTTCCGCGGCGGAGCGGGCGGCATCGGGGTTCAGGACGACGATGTAGCTGCTGCGGACGGGGTTCTCGGCGGTCGCGGCGCCGCTCGTGGCGGCGGCAACGGCGAGGACCACGCAGATCGCGGCGACGATGCGTGACATCTACTTCCCTCCTGGCAGATGACTGGCGGCGGACGCACGCCTGGCCGGCGCGCGTGACAGAAGTATGCAACTCCGCGCGGACGGGTGCCATACCCCTTCTAGGTCACGTGCGGCCTAGCCGAAGGTGAGATCAGGCGCCGTGGCAGCGCTTGAACTTCTTGCCGCTGCCGCACCAGCAGGGGTCGTTGCGGCCGACGTCCTTGTGCTCGTTGACGGCCGCCGTCGCCGTGCTGCCGCCGCCCTGCGACGAGAAGGCGGTCGCGACCGAGCCGCCGGTCGCGCCGCGCCGGCGGCTGCGATCACGTCGGCGCCTGCGGCGGTCTCGTGCTCGTACTGGAGGTTCCCGTTCGGGCCTTCCGGCTCCAATGCGCCGGCTGCCTGCGCCGCGTCGTCGAGCTCGACCTGGGCGTGGAAGAGCGTGAGCACGACCTCCTCGCGGATCGTGTGGCCGAGCTCCTCGAACATCGCGTGGCCCTCGCCGCGGTACTCGACGAGCGGGTCCTTCTGGGCGAACGCGCGCAGGTGGACGCCCTCGCGGAGGTAGTCCATCGACTCGAGGTGCTCGCGCCAGCGCGGGTCGACGATCTGGAGGATCACGTAGCGCTCGATCTCGCGCATCAGCTCCGAGCCGTACTGCTGCTCCTGCTCGTCGTAGGTCTCGAGCGCGTCGTCGACGAACTCCTCGATCAGCGCCTCGCGGTCGAGCTCGACCTCCTCCCGCAGCTCCTCGACCGTGATGTCGGTGCCGTAGAGCGACTGCATCTGCGTGCACGAGCCCGTCGAGATCCCAGTCCTCGGCGAACTCGGCGTCGGTCGCATTGCAGCGACGTCGTCTCGACGATCTCGCGGATCCAGTCGCGCACCTCGTCGGAGAGGTCGTCGCCCTCGAGCACGCGCCGGCGCTGCTCGTAGATGACCATGCGCTGCGTGTTCATGACGTCGTCGTACTTGAGGACGTTCTTGCGCGCGACGAAGTTCTGCTCCTCGACCTTCTTCTGGGCGTTCTCGATCTGGTTCGAGAGGATCTTCGCCTCCATCGGCTGGTCGTCCGGGATCTTGAAGCGGTTCATGATGTTGTAGATCCGGTCGCCGGCGAACAGGCGCACGAGGTCGTCCTGCCGGAGAGGTAGAAGCGCGTCTCGCCGGGATCGCCCTGGCGGCCGGAGCGGCCGCGGAGCTGGTTGTCGATGCGGCGCGACTCGTGCCGCTCGGTGCCGAGCACGTAGAGGCCGCCGAGCTCGACGACGCCCTCGCCGAGCTTGATGTCGACGCCGCGGCCGGCCATGTTCGTCGCGATCGTGACCGCGCCGGGCTGGCCCGCGTCCTTGATGATCTCGCCCTCGCGCTCGTGCTCCTTCGCGTTCAGGACGTTGTGCGGGATCCCGTGCCGCTTCAGGAGCTCGGAGAGGTACTCGGAGGTCTCGACCGCGATCGTGCCGACGAGGACCGGCTGGCCCTCCTCGTGGCGCTCGACGATGTCCTCGAGCACCGCCGCGAACTTCGCCTCCTTCGTCTTGAAGATGAAGTCGTTCTCGTCGAGCCGCGCGACCGGACTGTTCGTCGGGATCTCGACGACGTGCAGGTTGTAGATCTCGACGAACTCCTTCTCCTCGGTCTTCGCCGTACCGGTCATGCCGGCGAGCTTCTCGTAGAGGCGGAAGTAGTTCTGGAGCGTGATCGTCGCGAGCGTCTGCGTTCTCCTCGCGGATCCGCACGCCCTCCTTCGCCTCGACCGCCTGGTGGAGGCCCTCGCTCCAGCGGCGCCCTTCCATGATCCGGCCGGTGAACTCGTCGACGATCTTGACCTCGCCGTCCTGGACGACGTAGTCGACGTCGCGCTTGTAGAGCGACTGCGCCTTGAGCGCCTGGATCAGGTGGTTGACGAGCTGGACGTTGCGCGGGTCGTAGAGGTTCTCGATCCCGAGCGCGCGCTCGACCTTGTCGATCGCGGACTGCGCCGGCGAGACGGTCTTGAACTTCTCGTCGTAGAGGTAGTCGGCGCCCGAGAGCTCGGTCTCGTCCTCGCCCTTCGCCGTCTTGCGCGTCGCGGGCGCGCCGTCCAGCTCCTTGACGACGCGCGCGAACTGGTAGTACGTCGTCGCCGCGGTCTCGGGCTCGCCCGAGATGATGAGCGGCGTCCGCGCCTCGTCGATCAGGATCGAGTCGACCTCGTCGACGATCGCGAAGGCGTGGCTGCGCTGGACGAGCCCGTCGTGCGAGACGGCCATGTTGTCGCGCAGGTAGTCGAAGCCGAACTCGGAGTTCGTGCCGTAGGTGACGTCGCACGCGTACGCCTCACGGCGCTCGGCGAACGGCATCAGGTTCTGGATCGACGCCGACGGAGCATGCCCGAGGAGCTCGTACACCGGCCGGGTCCACTCGGCGTCGCGCTTGGCGAGGTAGTCGTTGGTCGTGACGAGGTGGACGCCGCGTGCCCGTGAGCCCGTTCAGGTAGAGCGCCTGCACGGCGACGAACGTCTTGCCCTCACCGGTCTTCATCTCGGCGATGTCGCCCTCGTGCAGGACGATCCCGCCCATCAGCTGGACGTCGAAGAGCCGCGCGCCGACGTCGCGCTTGAACGCCTCGCGAACGGCCGCGTACGCCTCGAAGAGCAGGTCCTCGAGCGACTCGCCGTTCTCGAGGCGCTGCTTGAACTCGGCGGTCTTGCCGCGAGCTCCTCGTCGGAGAGCGCCTCGAAGTCGGGCTCGAGCGTGCCGATGTAGGCGGCCTGCTCCGCGAGCCGCTTGAGGCGGCGCCCCTCGCCCATGCGAAGGACCTTCTCGAGCTTGCCCAGAGTCTGCACTCGCCATCGCCGACAGGGTAGCCGTTCGGCTATTTCTTCACCCCGGCTTCACGGCGGACTAACAGCCGCGCGGTAGCGTCCGCGCCATGCGTCGAGTTCTCGCCCTTGCTCTCGTTCTCGCGGTCGTGCCGGCCGCAGCAGCCGCGACGGCGCGCGAGCGGCAGATCGGTCGGACCGATCTCGAGCGTCGCCGCCGCCGGGTACCGATGTCTCCTACGCGGACGAGTACGAGCACGCGCTGCCACGAGATCCGGCTCTGGAACGTCGCCACCCGGAGCGACCGGCGGCTCGCGAGCCACTGCTTCGTCAGCACGAGCACGGGCAGCGGCGTCGCCGGCGTGATCGCGACGCAGGGCCGCGCGCTCTGGCTGACCTACACCGGCGGGAACATCCGCGAGTGGTCGCTCTGGACGAAGGGCGGCCTCGCAAAGGCGCAGCGGATCGCGTTCCTGCCGGCCGACGTCGACGGGCCGCCGCCGGTCATCCTCGGCAGCGTCTGGGAAGGGTCGCTTCCCTACGCGACCGGTCGAACGATCGTCGTCCTCGCGCCGAACGGGTCGCGGCGCTTCTCCTTCACGGCAGCGGACCGGGTCGTCTACCTGAGCGCGCACTCGCGCGGCTACGCCGCGGTGCTCGCGAACGGCAGCGTGCTGACGTTCTCGACCGCCGGCCGGTTGATCCGGGCAGCGCACGTTCGCGCCCGGGGCCGTGCAGGCCGCCGTGCTCGCCGCCCCGGGCCTGATCGTCGAGACGGCCGCCGGATTGGAGATTCACGGCGGCGCGCCGACCCGGACGTCCCGCTGCCGCCGAGCGCGCGCTTCCTCGGCTACTCGCAGGGGATCGTCGCGTACGGGCTCGGCCGTGAGCTGCGGCTGCGCCGGCTCGCCGACGGCCACGACAGTCTCTTCCGCACGCTCGAGCCACAGTTCCACGCGCAGCTCGGGCGGCGCGGGCTCGCCTACGCGTCCGGACGCGACGCTCGGCTTCAGCGCCTGGGCGATCGTCAGCGCCGCGGCCTAGACGCGGCGAGACCTGGACCTCGAAGAGGTCGCCGTCGAGCCGGCGGCCGACGATGAACTGGCCGTCCTCGACCGAGCTCGAGCTCGTCTCCCTCGACGCTCCGGGAACGAGCGCACCTCGGATCCGCCTCGGCGCCGACCGCCCAGACCGCGTCGTCGCGCGCGGACGGCCTCGGCGCGGTAGGGCGGGTTGATCGGCAGCCTCGATCGCGTCCGCAAGCGGATCGAGCGCGCCGTCGGGGACGTCCTCCTCGACCACGAGCGTGCCGTCGGGCAGCGCACGTGAAGTGCACCTCGTCGCCCGGGAGCTCGGCCGCGACGGTCGCGACCGTGTCCCACTCGCGGGCGCGCGGGACTCCGTGCAGCGCCGACCTCACCGAGCGGCGACGGCTGGCCGAACTCGTCGGGCGGCGCCGACAGGAAGCCGTCGGCGAGCCCGTGCATCAGCCCCGCGAGCCGCGACGGCGTCCGGCGACCCGGCTCGGCTGCTCCGTCGTCGGCGCCGATGTCGAGGTCTGCTTCCTCTGCGAGCTGCTCGTGCAGAGGCTGGTCGCGCCGGAAGAAGCCCCACGCTACTGCTGCGGCTCGATCAGCCCGTACGCGCCGGCGCGGCGGCGGTAGACGACGTTCGGCCGGCCGGTGTCGACGTTCATGAAGACGAAGAAGTCGTGGCCGATCAGCTCCAGCTCGACCGCCGCCTCGTCGGGCGTCAGCGGCTGCAGGTCGAACTGCTTCGACTTGACGATCATCCGCTCGAGCTGCTCGGCCGGAGAAGGTCGGCTCCTCCGGGGCCGCTGCCGTTGGCGCGCCGGCCCGGTCTCGCGGCGGCTCCGCTTCTCGCGGTAGCGCTTCACCTGGCGCTCGAGCTTGTCGACGAGCTGGTCGATCGAGGCCTCGAACGCGCTCGAGCGCTCGCGGGCGCGCAGGGTCGAGCCCTTCGTCCAGACCGTCGCCTCGGCGATGTGGTCGTCGGCGATCGACGGGTTCGTCTCGAGCGTCAGCTCGACCTCGACCTGCGTCGGCTCGGGGAGCTGCCGCTCGATCCTGTCGAGCTTGTCCTCGGCGTACCTCCGGATCGAATCGTTGACCTCGACGTTTCGGCCTTTGACCTCGAGTCGCATCGCGTCTCCTTCATCCGGTGGTTCCCTTCAGGGTAACCGAGCCCAGGTCTTGACAGGCCGATGCTCGGCTCAGCGCACTGCCCGTGCCAGCGTGACCACCTCCACTCTGCGCGCGCCGCCCTGCCGGAGCGCGGACGCCGCGGCGCCGGCGGTGGCGCCGCTCGTGTAGACGTCGTCGACCAGGCAGACGCGCGGCGGCGACGCGCGCGCCGAGTGCGAACGCTCCGCGCACGTTCCGCCGCCGCTCCTGCAGCCCGAGCCCTCGCTGACGCTCGACCGAGCGCGCACGTCGGACGAAGCGGCGCGACCGGCAGCTCCCAGGCGCGGCCGAGCTCGCGCGCGAGCGCCTCGGCCGGCCGGTGGCCGCGGCGCAGCGCCCGCTCTGCCGTCGGCCGGGACGAACACGAGCACGGCCACGGCAGGACGTGACAGCGTCTCGGCGACGATCGCCGCCGCCTCGCGGGCGAGGCGCCGCTGCCCGTGCTCCTTCCACGCCTGCACGAACCGCCGCGCCGGCTCGTCGTAGACGATCGCGGCGCGCGCGCTCGCGAACGCGATCCTCCTGCCCGCTGCACTCGGCGCACCGCTTCACCGGCCACGCGCCGGGCGAGCCGCAGCGATCGCAGAGCGGCGGCGCGAGCCGGATCAGCGCGTCGCGACAACCGGCGCAGAAGCGCGGACCCGGGCACTCCGCAGCGCGGCGCACCGGTTCGGCAGGAGGACGTCGAGGAGCACTGCCTCGACCGTACGGAGGCAGCCGTCACGGGTGTGTCACGCAATCGTGACGATTCGCTAAATCTCGAGCTTGTACTCGTCCCGCTCGGGCAGGCCCTGCTCCCGGCGGAGCATGTTGTCCGCGGCGAGCAACTGTTCCTTGTCGCCGATGTCGAGCCACGATGCCGGTGAACGAGTAGCCGTAGACCGGCTCGCGCGAGCGGAGCCACTCGATGAAGCTGCCGGACTGGTCGGGCGCGTTGCCCTCGGCGAGGTAGCGCGCGACGAGCGGCAGATGCTCGCGGTGGTAGATGTAGGTCGCCGTCGCGGCAAGCGTGCTCGTCGGCTCGGGCGGCTTCTCGACGAACGTCGATCACGCGGTCGTCGCCGTCGAGCTCGACGATCCCGTACTGGCTCGCGAGCCTGAGGTCGCCGACGTCGCGGACGGCGACCGCACTGGCGACACCCTTGCCGCGCCAGAAGCCGATGTAGTCCCGCAGGTCGTAGTCGAAGAGGTTGTCGCCGGCGATCACGATCACGTCGTCGTCGACGATCCCGGCTCGCTCGAACGTGAAGGCGACGTCGCCGATCGCGCCGAGCCGGTCGTCGTTCGAGCTCGTCCCGTCGTCGTGGACGGTGACGCCGTCCTTGAGCTTCGCCCAGCGCTCGAAGTCCCGGGCGAAGCGGCTGTTCGTGACGACATGCACCTCGTCGATCTCCTCGACCTCGCGGACCCGGTCGAGGATCCAGTCGACCATCGGCTTGCCGCCGACCGGCAGCAGGCACTTCGAGAGATCGTCGGTGAGGGGCTGCAGCCGGGTCGCGTAGCCGCCGGCGAGGATGATCGCCTTCATCGGAACCGGTGCTCCTTGAGCGGCTGGAGATCGTCCTCAGGCCCCCACTGGTGCTGGACGCCGCGGGACTCGAGCAGCGCCTCGACGCGAAGCTCGAGCTCCTGCTGGAACGTCGGATCGGCGTCACGGACGAGCCGGAGCAGGAGCGCGGCGAGCTCGCCGTCGCCCCACCCCTGTGCAGCTTCCAGCTCGCGCAGCGGGCCGGCGAGCTGGTCGTGGTACGGATGCCACCGGTGCTCGAGGGCGAAGAGCGCGCGCACGAGGTGGAGCGCGGACTCCGACGCCTGCATGCGGCCCCCGAGCTCGTTCCCTCGGCGCCAAGCCTTCAGCGAGCGGACGAAGCAGTTGAGATACCCGTCGTAGTGCTCGTCGAGTTGCGCGTGTGCGTGCTCGCCCGCGCGGCTGAGGGTGGTCTCGACGAGCGCAGCAAGCGGGCCGCGGTCGACGAGGACGCGGCCGGTGACGAGCATTCCCACCTGCCAGTCGGGTCGCTCCGCCAGCTCCGACAGCCGGTCCGGCGACGAGTAGAAGACGTCGGCCGCCAGCCCGTCGGCGCCCGTCCGCTTCTCGCGGAGCGCCGCGCGGGACGGGTACACCTCGTCGGTGACGACGCGCATCAGGTCGAAGTCCGAGCCCTCACGATCCGTTCCGGCCGCCCGCGAGCCGTGCAGGATCAGGCCGACGGAGGCCGGATCGGTCTCGACCTCCCTCGTCGATCTCGTCGAGCACGCTCATCGCGGCAGCGACGCCCCGTACGGCGCGCGGTGCACGCCCGACCTCGGTCACGATCGCCGTGACCAGCTCGCCGGGCGTGACGTCGAACGCGGGGTTGCGCGCCGGGAAGCGCGTGCGAGACCTCGGCGCCGTCGCGCTCCTCGATCGGGATGTCCGCGCCGGTCGCGGTCGCCGGGTCGAGCGTCGAGGTCGGCGCGACGACGTAGAGCGGGAGCCCGTGATGGGCGGCGGCGACGGCGAGCCCATACGTCCCGATCTTGTTCGCGACGTCGCCGTTCGCCGCGATCCGGTCGGCGCCCGTGACGACGCAGTCGACCTCGCCGCGGCTCATCAGAGTGCGCGGCCGCGCGAGTCGGCGATCACCGCATGCGGGATGCCGAGCGCCTCGAGCTCCCAGGCGGTCAGACGCGCACCCTGGAGCAGCGGCCGCGTCTCGTCGACCCAGACGTGCGCGAGCAGGCCCTCCTCCCACGCCGCACGCAGCGCGCCGAGCGCCGAGCCGTAGCCGCCCGTCGCGAGCCCGCCCGCGTTGCAGTGCGTCAGCGCCTGCGTGCCGGGCCCGAACGAGCGCGACTGCGTGCGCGCCCATGCGCCGGCAGCGCTCGACCTCGTCCTCGTGCAGGGCGCGTGCCCGCTCGGGCGTCGGGTCGTCGCGCATCTCGTCGAGCGCCCAGACGAGGTTCACGGCCGTCGGGCCGCGACTCGGCGAGGACTCGTACGCCGCGTCGAGGTCCTCCCCGCGCTCGGCCGCGAGCGCGAGCCCGTACGCCGCGGCGACGCCGATCGCCGGAGCGCCGCGGACGGCGAGCGTGCGGATCGCGTCGGCGACCTCGGCCGCCGACGCGCACCGGAGCTCGACCTCCTCGTCCGGCAGCCGCCGCTGGTCGAGCAGGACCACCGCGTCGGCTTCGAGGCGAACGATGCTCCTCGGGGCTTAGGTTCCTTCGTCCCACGAGGCGAGGTACTTCGCCTGCTCCTCCGTGAGCTGGTCGATCGTCGATGCCCATCGTCGCGAGCTTGAGGCGCGCGATCTCGTCGTCGATGTCCTTCGGCACGTCGTAGACCTTCTTCTCGAGCGTCGCCGCGTTCTGGACGACCTACTCGGCGGAGAGCGCCTGGTTGGCGAAGGACATGTCCATCACGAGCGCCGGGTGCCCCTCGGCGGCGGCGAGGTTGACGAGCCGGCCCTCGCCGATCAGGTAGAGCCGGCGGCCGTCGGCCAGCGTGAACTCGTCGACGAACTCGCGCGCCTCGCGCGTCTCGACGGCGAGCGTCGCGCAGCGCCGGCGATCTCGATCTCGACGTTGAAGTGGCCCGTGTTGGCGAGGATCGCGCCGTCCTTCATCCGCTCCATGTGCGCGCGTCGCGATGACGTTCTTGTCGCCCGTGGCGGTGCAGAAGAGGTCGCCGACCTCGGCGGCCTCGCTCCATCGGCAGCACCTCGTAGCCGTCCATCGACCGCCTCGAGCGCCCGCATCGGATCGACCTCGGTGACGATGACGTGCGAGCCCATGCCGCGCGCCCGCATCGCGACGCCGCGCCCGCTCCAGCCGTAGCCGGCGACGACGAAGCGCTTGCCCGGCGAGGAGGACGTTCGTCGCGCGGATGATCCCGTCGATCGTCGACTGGCCCGTGCCGTAGCGGTTGTCGAAGAGGTGCTTCGTCTGCGCCTCGTTGACCGCGATCGACCGGGAACGCCGAGCTTGCCGTCGCGCTCGAGCGCCTTCAGCCGGATGACGCCGGTGGTCGTCTCCTCCGTGCCGGCGATCACGTCGCCGAGCTGCTCGCGGCGGGCGGTGTGGAGGACGCCGATCACGTCGGCGCCGTCGTCCATCGTCAGGTGCGGCCGGTGGTCGACCGCGGCCTCGATGTGCGGTAGTACGTGTCGTTGTCCTCGCCCTTGATCGCGAACACGCCGATCGCCGTACTCGTCGACGAGCGCGGCCGCGACGTCGTCCTGCGTCGAGAGCGGGTTGGACGCGCAGAGCACGACGTCCGCGCCGCCCGCCTTGAGCGTGCGGGCAGGTTCGCCGTCTCGGTCGTCACGTGCAGGCAGGCGGAGATGCGGTGCCCGGCGAGCGGCTGCTCGCGCTCGAAGCGCTCGCGGATCGCCGCGAGCACCGGCATCTGCCGGTCGGCCCACGCGATCCGGCGCACGCCTTCGGGGGCGAGCGCCAGATCCTTCACGTCGTATCGCTGTGTCGTTGCCATCGATCCTCTCTTCGTCGGTCGTCGGTGCAGGTCAGGCCGCGTCGGCGACGAGCAGCCGCTCGTGCTTGCGCTGCTCCCACTCGACCCAGGCCGGTGCGCTGCTCGGGCTCGGAGACGCTCGTCCCGGCGAGCCAGGTCTCGACGGCGCCGCGCGAGCGCGGGCTCGCGGCGGAGGCGAGCGCGAACGCGAGCTCGTCGAGCTCGACGCCGAAGCGCTCGCGGAGCTCGCGCGAGCGCGTTCAGCTGGTTCAGCTCGCGGATGCCGTAGCGCCGGTAGCCCGGCGCCGCTGCGCGCCGGGACGACGAGCCCGTCGTGCTCGAGGTAGCGGAGCATCCGCGGCGACCAGCCCGATGCGGCGGCTCGCCTCGCCGATCGTCATCGACGGCTGCATCGGCGCAACCTTACCAGAGTCGTGTGAAGGTTGTCGCTCAGGGCGCTGACGTGCCCTCGCGGCCGTAGCGGTCCTCGAGCCGCACGACGTCGTCGAGGTGCGGCGTCGAGACCTCGAGGACGAGCGTGTCCTCGACCGCGGTGACGCGGTGCACCGTGCCGCGGCCGGAAGCGGAACGCGTCGCCGGGCGCGATCTCGATCGTCTCGAGCTCGCCTCCCCACCTCGCCGAGCTCGAGCTCGCGCGCGCCCTCCTGCACGAGCCACGACTCGTCCTTACGTCGTGGTACTGGAGGCTCAGCGACTCGCCGGCCCGGACGAACAGGAGCTTGCCGACGTAGCTCGTCCGTCGCGCCCAGACGAGCTCCCAGCCCCACGGCTTCTCGACCTTGCGCCGTCGAAGCCCAGCGGTCGAGCGAGTCGAGGTTCGGGAGTCGACGCTCACGAGAAGCGCAGCGCCTCGTCGGGGATCGTCTGCGTCCGCCGCCGATGCGCAGCCCGTGGTCGAGCACGTTCCCGTCGCCGACCTCGGCGCCAGGGCCGACGACCGCGAGGTTGCGCAGCTCGCAGCCCGCGCCGAGCTCGGCGTCGTCGCCGACGATCGAGCCGACGACGTGCGTCCGCGCGCCGACGATCGCGCGGGCGCCGACGACCGGCGTTCTCGACGACGCCGCCCTCTGCCGAGTCGCGCGCCCGCGCCGAGCACGGCGAGGCTCCCGAGCCGCGCGCCCGCCTCGACACGGCGCCCGGCGCCGACGTAGACGGGCGGCACGAGCCGCGCGCCGGGATGACCTCCGCGGCTCGGGTCGACGAGCGTGAAGTCGGCGCCGAGCGCGTCGCCGACCTCGGTCGGGAAGATCCGCTCGAGCACGTCGCGGTGCGCCTGGAGATACGACTCGGGCGTCCCGACGTCGAGCCAGTAGCCCGGCGAGCGCGATGCCGTAGACGCGCTGCCTTCCTCGGCGAGCTGCGGGAAGACCTCGCGCTCGATCGAGACGGCGCGGCCCGGCGGGACGAGATCGAGCACCTCGGGCTCGAGCACGTACAGGCCGGCGTTGATGAGGTTCGGTGTCGATCTCCTCCGGCCGCGGCTTCTCGAGGAAGCTCAGACACGACCGTCCGCCGTGCACGCGCACGAGCCCGTAGCGGCTCGGATCGGCGACCGGCGTGAGCAGGATCGTCGCCTTGCGCCCCGGTCGCGCGGTGGAAGCGCGACGAGCTCGCCGAGGTCGGCCTCGCGCAGCGAGTCGCCGTTCAGCGCGAAGAACGGCTCGTCGATGCCCTTCGGCGGCGAAGCCGATCGCGCCGCCGGTGCCGAGCGGCTCGTCCTCGACCGCGTACTCGAGCGCGAGGTCGCCGTACGCGGTCGCCGAAGTGCTCCTCGATCTGCGTCGGCAGGTAGCCGCACGAGATGATCGCCCGCGTCGACGCCGTGGCGGCGCGAGATGCTCGAACGTGTACGCGAGCAGCGGCCGGTCGACGAGCGGGAGCATGTCCTTGCGCGTGCGGTCGGTGAGCGGCCGCAGCCGCGTGCCCTGGCCGCCGACGAGGATGACCGCAGGCAGGCTCATGCCGACGGGGCGGCCGATGCCCTCGTAGACGAAGCCGGGCGCGCGCATCGCGTCGGGATCGAGCATGTTGCGGCCGTCGACGAGCACGCGGTTGCGCATCCGCGCGCGCGCGCCTCGGCCCAGTCGAGCTCGCGCAGCTCCGGCCACTCGGTCACGAGCACGGCGGCGTCGGCGCCGTCGAGCGCGTCGAGCGCGGTCGTCGGCGATCGTCGACGCCGTGGCAGGTGCGCCGCGCCGTCCGCGACCGGATCCCACGCGCGGACCTCCGCGCCCTCGGCGAGCGAGCCGGCCCGCGAGCACGAGGCTCGGCGCCTCGCGCATGTCGTCGGTGCCCGGCTTGAACGCGAGGCCGAGGAGCGCGACCTTCTTGCCGCGCAGCTGGCCGAGGCGCCGCTCGAGCTTGCCGATGACGCGCCGCTTCTGGAGCTCGTTCACCTCGATCACGGCGTTCAGGAGCTGGAAGTTGTAGCCCGAGTTCGCCGCGAGCTGCTTGAGCGCGAGCGAGTCCTTCGGGAAGCAGCTGCCGCCGTAGCCGATCCCGGCGCGCAGGAACGCTCGGGCCGATCCGGCGGTCGAGGCCGATGCCCTCGGCGACGCGTGACGACGTCGGCGCCGGTCGCCTCGCAGACGTTCGCGATCTCGTTGATGAAGGAGATCCGCGTCACAGCGCGGCGTTCGCCGCGAGCTTGATCATCTCGGCCGAGGCGACGTCGCAGCGCACGATCGGGCGCGTCGATCCCTCGTGGAGCTGCTCGACGACGTCGCCGTCGGCCGCGTCGAACGCGCCGATGACGACGCGGTCCGGGCTGCATGGAAGTCGCGCACCGCCGTCCCCTCGGCGGTGAACTCCGGGTTCGACGACGTAGCCGACGTTCGTCGAGCCCGCGCTCGTCGAGCCGGTGGCGGACCGTTCGCGCCGGTTCCGACCGGGACGGTGCTCTTCATCGCGAGGACGATCCGGCGGTCGAGCCGCGGCAGCTCGTCGACGACCGTCCAGACGGCGGAGAGGTCGGCGTCGCCCGAGTACGTCGGCGGCGTGCCGACGGCGACGTAGACGACGTCGGCGTCCGTCGACCGCCTCGGCGACGTCGAGTCGTGAAGCGTCAGCCGCTCGCGGTTGCGCGCGAGGAGCTCGTCGAGCCCCGGCTCGTGGATCGGGACCTCGCCGGCGCGCAGCGCGTCGATCTTCGCCGCGACGACGTCGCGGACGACGACGTCGTGGCCGAGCTCGGCGAAGCACGCGCCGGTGACGAGACCGACGTAGCCGGCGCCGAAGACGGCGACCTGTCACGGCGTGAACCTACCTACTTGCTCTTGCCGAGCGGCTTGAGGCCCTTGGCGATCGCGAGCATCGTCTCGTTCGAGAGCCGGTCGAGGAGCGTGTTGACCACCCAGTAGCTGCGCCTTCGGCGTGCTCAGGACGACCATGTGCAGCTTCGGGCCGTTGTAGTAGAGGTCGTAGATGCGGCCGCCGATGCGCCGCGTCGAGGCTCTGGTCGGCGAGCACCGGCGCGTCGTCCCAGTCGGTCATCTGCACGCCCCAGTACTCGTTCGAGCCCATGCGGTAGACGAGCCGGACGGCCTTGTGCTTCTCGTCCGGGTCGATCCAGTACATGCGCACCGGCATCGTCGCAGTCGGTCCACGAGCTGCGCTCGATCACGGTCGGCACCATGAGCGGGAACGGGACCTTGCGTCGCGCGCTCGCGCAGCAGGTCGAGCGACGCGTTCGGCGCCGGACACGACGTTCGGCGCGCTCGCGCTTCGGCGTCTGGTCGATCGGCGCCGCGGCGAGGCTGCCGTGGAAGGTCTGGCCGACGACGACCGTCAGCATCGCGCCGTTCGCGAGCTGCGCGATCTTCGCGTTGAGCGGCTTCGACGCTCGCCGGAGCCGAAGAGGTTCGCGACCTTCTTCGCTGCCGCCGCGCGCGCCGCGCCTGCGACTGGTCGAAGTAGACCTGCGTCGGAAGTAGTCGAAGGTCGGCGCGTTCGCGGGCAGGCCGTTCGGCGGCGTGAGGATCTGGTAGCCGCGCTGCGCCGAGCAGGTAGCCGGCGGTCGACGCCGAGCCGGTGACGCCGTTCCCGTTCAGGACCGTGATGGTCGTCTCGCGCGGCGCCGGCGCCTGCGTCGCGACGGCTTCGGCTTCTCGCCGAGCGCGACGGCGGTCGCCTTCTCGGACGACTCGACGTCCGGGTGCGTGAACGTCGTGCACCGCGCGTGATGTTCTCCGACGCGTCGGTCAAGCTCGGCGAAGCCCTCGAGGCCCTCGATCCGCGTCTGGAAGACGCGGCCGCGCGGAAGCGCCGTAGGCGAAGAGCGCGTACGAGAGCACCGTGCTGCCGTCGACGCTCGACGCCGCCGCCCTGCGCCGACCTCGACGTTCTTCGTGACGCGTTGACGACCTTCGGCAGCGCGATCGGCGCGAAGCTCTCCTTGATCTGGTCCTTGAACGCCTTCACGAACTGCTGCTGGCGCGCGACGCGGTAGAGGTCGGAGTCCGTGTGGCGGAAGCGCACGTAGTCGAGCGCCTGGCGGCCCGCGAGCTGCTGGTAGCCGGGGTGGAGGTTGATCGTCGCGTAGCCGAAGGCGCCGCCGCGGTCGTTGAAGTAGCGCCGGTCGACGTCGATCCAGGCGCCGCCGAGCCGGTCGACGATCTGGCGGAAGCCGCGGAAGTTGACCGTGATCAGGTAGTTGATCGGCACGCCCGTGAGCGCCTCGACCGTCTGGAGCGAGCCCTGCGGGCCGCAGTACGCGTACGCCTCGTTGATCTTGTCGAAGAACGGCGTGCTTGCCCGGGCAGCGGATCTCGACGAGCATGTCGCGCGGGAACGAGAGCAGCGAGATCGAGTTCGTGTCGGGGTCGGCGCGGACGAGCATGAGCGTGTCCGAGCGCGACGGTCGTTCCCTTGCCGTCGCCGGCGCGGTGGTCGTAGCCGATGACGAGCGCCGACGGCCGGCTGGCCGGGCAGCGCGACGTCGAGCTGCTGCGCCGCGCCCTTGACCTCGGGCGTCTTGGCGGCGACCGCGGCGACGGCTCTGTGGAAGTAGAGGTACGCGCCACCCGCCGCGCCGGCCGACGAGGACGAGGAGCGCGACGCCGAGCCCACGCGAACGCCGGCCGACGAGCGCCCAGCGCGAGCGCGGCGGCGGCTCCGGCTGGCGGTAGACGGTGACGGCGAGAGCGCGCCGGGCGGCAGGACCGCCTTCCCGTTTCCGTTCGGCGCCGCTCCGCGCCCGAGGCCTCTTTTCAGGGTGGTTCGCATACGGGAAAGCGCGAGCGCCTCGAGGCGCCCGCGACGGCCGCCAGGATAGCCGAGCCTTAGGTCGTCGCCGCGCCGTGACGCGAGCGCGAGCGCCTCGGCGAGGAACGCGATCTCGTCCGGCGTCCCGACCGTGATCCGGAGCGCGTCCGGCGCGCCGAACGCGCCCATCGGGCGGACGATCACGCCCTGGCGGAGGAGCGCGTCGTTGAGCGCGCGGGCGTCATCGCCGACCTCGACGAAGAGGAAGTTCGCGACCGCGGGCCCGGCCGGCTCGAGCCCGTGCTCGCGGAGCGTCCGCTCGAGCGTGCGCCCGTCCTTCGCGGTTAGCCGCGCGCCGCTCGCGCGAGCTCGTCGTCTCCGTCGAGGCTCGCGAGCGCCGCCTCCTGGCCTGCGGCGTCGACGTCGAACGCGCGGCGCACCTTGCCGATCGCCGTGATGACGTCCGCCGGGCCGACGCCGTAGCCGACCCGCAGCCCGGCGAGCCCGAAGATCTTCGAGAACGTCCGCAGCACGAGCACGCGGTGGCCCGCGCTTCGACGTACTCCTCGACGCGTCCGGGTAGTCGGGATCGTCGATGTACTCGAAGTACGCCTGGTCGAGGACCGTGAGCACGTGCTCGGGGACGCGCTCGAAGTACGCGTCGAGCTCGGCGCGCGTCGTTCGTCGTCCCCGTCGGGTTGTTCGGCGCCGCGATGAAGACGAGCTTCGTGCGCGGCGTGATCGCGGCGAGCAGCGCGTCGAGGTCGAAGTGGTCGTCGACGAGCGGCACGCGCACGCGGCACGGCGCCGAGCTTGAGCGGGTCGAGCACGTAGCTCGAGGAACGACGGCCAGGCGGTGACGACCTCGTCGCCCGGGTCGAGCGTCGCCAGGCAGAGATACCCGATGACGGCGTCCGCGCCGGCGCACACGTGATCACGTTCGCCGGATCGACGTCGTGCCGCTCCGCGAGCGCGTTGCGGAGGCGCCAGGCGCCGCCGTCGGGGTAGCGGTTGAGCTCGAGCGGCGCCCGCGCGATCGCCTCCAGCGCCGCCGGGAACGGGCCCGTACGGGCCCTCGTTCGACGCGAGCTTGACGACGCGCTCGAGCCCGAGCTCGCGCTGGACCTCCTCGACCGGCTTCCCCGGCTCGTACGGAACGAGGCCGGCGAGGGCGGCGCGGAAGAGCGCTCATCGCGACGGCTACTCCGCCGCAGGCGGCGGCAGCTCGGCGTCGCCCGAGCTCTGTGCGCCAGAACCAGAGGACGCCGACGACGGCCGCGTCGTCGGCGGCGATCGCGCCCTTGTTCGGCCGCCTCGTGCCCTCGACCGTGCCCGGCACGGCCTGGCGCGCCTTGTGCTTCATCACGGTCTTGGCGCCGACCCACGTGAGCCAGCCGAGGATCGCGTAGCGCCTGTTGAACATGCTCATCGCCAGAGGCTAACAGCACGCCCGTGGCCGATCCGGCCACGTCCGAGGGACTGTCCCTGCGACATGTCCACAACGGCCGTTCGCGCTGTCGGGAGCGAAGCGACCCTTGAGGGGTCTTGCGCGATCCGGGATCCGCTCCGCGGATCCCGGATCTGCGCCGGCCAAAAAGCGAACCGCCCCCTCTGCGGCAAGGGGGCGGCTCTGGGAGAAAGGCGGGGCCGGCGGGCGGCACGGCCCCTATGTGGGGACGAGGGCACGTCCTTGCCTATTGAAGATGCCGCCCCCGCGAGAAACCTTGCGCGATTTGAAAACTTTTGTTGCTACGTCTGCGCGGGCGCCCGTCTTCTTGTTCGGAAGGTGGATCGCACGGCCGAGCGCGACGAGCCCGGCCTCCTTGATCGCCTCGGAGAGCGTCGGGTGCGCGCCATCCCGTCGGCGACCGTCTCGATCGTCGCCTCGGCGTCGAGCGCGACCGCGCCGGCCTCGATCAGGTCGGTCGCGTGCGGCCCGACGATGACGACGCCGAGGAGCTCGCCGTACCTCGTCTCGTGGATCGACTTGACCCAGCCGACCGTCTCGCCTGCATGACCGCGCGGGCGTTCGCGACCCACGGGAACCTGCCGACCGCGATGTCGTCGCCGTGCCGCTCGCGCGCCTGCGCCTCGGTCAGGCCGACGCCGGCGATCTCCGGATCGGTGTAGATCGGCCGCGGCACGGCCGGATCGCCGATCGTCGCCTCGTGGCCGCACGCGTTCTCGGCCGCGATCTCGCCCTCGCGGAAGGCCGTGTGCGCGAGCTGCCAGTAGCCGGCGAAGTCGCCGGCGGCGTAGATGTGCGGCACGGACGTGCGCCGGTGCTCGTCGGTCGCGATCCCGGCGCGCGTGATCGAGCTGCGACGCCGGCCGCCTCGAGCCCGAGCCCCTCGACGAGCGGGCCGCGGCCGACCGAGACGAGCATCAGGTCGCACTCGACCGTCTCGCCCTCGCCGAAGTGGACGCGTCAGCTGGCGACCCGTCGTCCTCGACCCGTGCACTGCTTGCCGAGCTGGAGCGCGATCCCGCGCCTCGCGAACGCCTTCGCGAGCTCGTTCGCCGCGTCCGCGTCCTCCTGCGGGATGAGCGTGTCGAGCATCTCGACGATCGTCACCTCGGTGCCGAAGCGCTCGAAGATCGAGGCGAACTCGCAGCCGATGATCCCGCCGCCGAGAACGACGAGCCGCCGCGGCACCTCGGTCTGCGCGAGCAGGCCGGTCGAGTCGACGCAGCGCGGCGAGTCGAGCCCGTGGATCGGCGGGCGCATCGGGAACGAGCCGGTCGCGACGATCGCGCTCTTGAAGGTGACGTCCTCGCCGCCCTCGACCGCGATCGTGTTCGGGCCGTTGAAGCGGCCGCGGCCCTTGACCCACTCGACGCCGTTCGCCTTGAAGAGGATGGCGACGCCGCCCGTCATCTGCTTGACGACGCCGTCCTTCCACTCGTTCGCCTGGGCGAAGTCGAGCTGCGGCTCGCCGACGTCGACGCCGAGCTTGGCGAACGTCTCGCCCGCCTGGTGGAGCGCGTGCGCGGTCTGCACCCAGGCCTTCGTCGGGATGCAGCCGACGCGCAGGCAGGTGCCGCCGAGCTCGGGCTCCTGCTCGACGCAGGCGACCTGCGCGCCGAGCTGGGCCGCGCGGATCGCTGCCGTGTACCCGCCGGGGCCTCCGCCGAGGACGGCGACGTCAAATTCCATCTCTCAACCTTTCCGTCGGAAGTCTGGTCCGATGCTAGCGATGAGTTTCCCGCCGGGGCGCGGTCGTAGGATCAGCCACCGAGACGAGAGGAGCCCCGATGAGGAAGCTGATCGAATCGACCTTCATGTCGCTGGACGGCGCCATCGACAACCCACAGAACTGGAGCCCGCCCTACTGGGACGACGAGCACGCGGCCTACGCGCAGAAGCTGATGTCCGGTGCGGATGAGCTGCTGCTGGGCCGGAAGACGTACGAAGGCTTCGCGGAGGCGTGGCCGCAGCGTTCGGGCGATCCCTACACGGACAAGATCAACGCGATGCCGAAGCACGTCGCCACACGGACGCTGACCGACCTGACCTGGAACGCGCACCCGCTCCAGGGCGACGCGGCCGAGGCGGTCGCGGAGCTGAAGCGGCGGGACGGCGACGAACCTGCTCAAGTACGGCACCGGCGAGCTGACGCGGACACTGCTCGAGAACGGGCTGCTCGACGAGCTGCACGTCTGGATCTTCCCCGTGCTCGTCGGCGGCGGCCAGCGCCTGATCGACGGGATCGACGTCACGCACCTCGACTCGTCGAGACGACGCCCGTTCGAGAGCGGCATCGTCGTCAACGTCTACGCGCCGAAGAGCTAGGCCGAGCGACGCGACCATCGTCCACGCCTCGGCGCCCTCGTCGACGACGGCGAAGCCGTGGCGCTCGTAGAGCTTGCGGGCCGGGTTGCCGGGCTCGACGCTGAGGCTGAGGCGCTCGTAGCCGGCGGCCCGCGCCTTCGCGATCAGCTCCTGCAGGAGCTCGTCGCCGATCCCGCGGCCGCGCTTCGACGGCACGACCGCGATCGCGAGCTCCGGCGTCTCCTCGTCGACGAAGCCGTAGCCCGGCTCCTCGCGCGGGAAGACGCGGTACCACGCCGCGCCGACCGGGAAGCCGTTCTCGAGCGCGATCAGCGCGGTGTCGCCCGGCCTCCCCCACCCGCGCACGTAGCGCGAGACGAGCGAGCCCGGGACGCGCTCGCGCCAGTAGTACGCGTGGTGGAGCATGTCGCGCAGGAACCGGACGTCCTGGGCTCCGCCTCTCCGCAGCACCACGCCCATCAGGTCGAGGGACTGCGCGAGCTGGACGCGGTTGCCGTCGGGGTCGAAGACGTCCACCAGCCGGATCTGCCCGTGGAGCTCGAAGACGACACCGACCTCGACGCCCGCCGCGCGCAGCCGCTCGGCCTCGGCCTTCACGTCCGCGACGTCGACGTGGGCGACGCCGCTCGACTCGCTCGGCTCGCCCACGGCGAGCGCGATCTCCATGCCGCCGTGCTCGAAGCCGCGACCAGCCGTCGTCGAAGTCGACGAAGACCTCCTCGAAGCCGAGCACGTCGCGGTAGAAGGCGCGGCCGGCGTCGAGGTCGCGGACGCGGTACCAGACTGTTGCCATCACCGTGAACCTAGAGCGCGAGCGCCGGCTCTTCGAGCAGCTCCTTGACCGTGCGCAGGAACTCGGCGCCGTCGGCGCCGTCGATCGCCCGGTGGTCGCACGTGAGCGTCATGCTCATCAGCGGCGCGATCGCGAGCTCGCCGTCGACGACGACGGGCTGCTCCTCGATCGAGCCGACCGCGAGGATCGCGACCTGCGGCGGGTTGAGCACGGCGACGAACTGCTCGATGCCGAACATGCCGAGGTTCGAGATCGTGAACGTGCCGCCGTCGAGGTCGTCGCAGCTGGAGCTTGCCGTCGCGCGCGCGCGCCGACGAGGTCGGCGCGGTCGGCGGCGATCTCCTGGACGTCTTCCGGTCGGCGTCGCGGATCACCGGGACGACGAGCCCGTTCGGGGCCGCGACCGCGATGCCGACGTGCGCCGTACGGGAAGCGATGGATCTTGTCGCCCGTGAAGTGCGCGTTGACCGGCCGGATGGCGCACGAGCGCGGCCGCGACGACCTTCGTCAGCACGTCGGTGACGGTCGGCTTCGTCTCGCCCTCGCGCAGGCGCTCGACGAGCCGCTCGCGCAGCTCGACGAGCTCGGTCATGTCGGCCGAGACGTGAGCTGGAAGACCGGCGCCTGCCAGGCCTCGGTCAGGCGGCGCGCGATCGTCTTGCGCGTCGAGGTGAGCTCGACGACCTCGACCTCGCCGGACGGCGCGGCGACCGGCGCCGGCGCGGCCGTCGGCGCGGCGACGGCGCCGCGCTCGACGTCCTCGGCGACGATCCGGCCCTCCGGGCCGCGTGCCGCTCGAGCGTCGCGAGGTCGATCCCCCGCTCGCGCGCGATGCCGGCGCGCGAGCGGGCTGACGCCTTGACGCGGCCGTCGGCGCGCGCGGGCGCGGCGACGACGGCCGCCGCTGCGGTCGCGGCCGCGGCTGCCGGCCGCGTCGCGCTGTCGTCCATCCGGCGTCGGGCGCCGGCGGCTCGTCGCGCCGGCGCGCCTCGCCGCGGCCGGCTCGGCGCCGTGCGCCGGAGCGTCCGACGACGTCCTCGCCCTCGCTGCCGATGACGGCGATCGTCGTGCCGACCTCGACCTCGCCGTCGGCGACGACGATCTTGAGCAGGACGCCGTCGGCCTCGGCCTCGACCTCCTGCGTCACCTTGTCCGTGTCGAGCTCGTAGAGCGGCTCGCCCTTCTTGACCGGCTCGCCCTCGGCCTTGAGCCACTTGACGATCGTCCCGGACTCCATGCCCTGGCCCAGCCGCGGGAGCTTGACCTCGGTCGCCATGTCTACGCTCCGCGCCACCGTCCGCCGGATCGCCTCGAGCACGTCGGCGGCGTGCGGGACGACCCACTGCTCCATCGCCGGCGCGAACGGCGAGCGGCGCGAACTTCGCGCCGACGCGCTCGATCGGCGCGTCGAGGTAGTCGAAGGCGCCGTGCTGGATCACGGCCGCGAGCTCGGCGCCGAAGCCGCCGCGCGTGACCGCCTCGTGCGCGGTGACGCAGCGCGTCGTCTTCTTCACCGAGGCGACGATCGTCTCCTCGTCGAGCGGGAGCAGCGTCCGCGGGTCGACGACCTCGACCGAGATCCCCTCCTTCTCGGCCTCCTCCGCCGCCTGCAGCGCCTCGTGGCACGAGCCGGCCGGTCGCGACGACGGTCACGTCGGCGCCCTCGCGATGCACGCGCGCCTTGCCGAGCGGGATCGGCTCGAGCTCGTCCGGCACCTCGCCCTTGAGCGGGTAGAGCGTGCGGTGCTCGAAGAAGATGACCGGGTTGTCGTCGTAGATCGAGCGACCAGAGCAGGCCGCGCACGTCCTCGGGCGTCGACGCGAAGACGACCTTGAGGCCCGGGCACGTGCACGAACCACGACTCGAGCTGCTGCGCGTGCTGCGCGCCCGGGCGACCAGCCGGCGCCGCCCTGCGTCCGGATCGTGAGCGGCACCTTCACCTGGCCGCCGCGACATCGTCCGGTGCTTCGCCGCCTGGTTGACGAGCTGCTCCATCGAGAGCGTCAGGAAGTCCTCGTACATGATCTCGACGACCGGGCGCATGCCCTGGATCGCGGCGCCGATGCCCGCTGCCGACGATCGCCATCTCGGAGATCGGCGTGTTGCGGACGCGCTCCGGCCCGAACTCGTCGAGCATCCCCTGCGTGACGCCCATCGAGCCGCCCATCTCGGCGATGTCCTCGCCCATGATGAAGACGTCGCTCGTCCTCGCGCATCGCGCTCGACGAGCGCGTCGCGGACCGCCTCGCGGTAGGTCAGCTCAGGCATAGACGTACTTGAGCGCGTCTTCGGGCTTCGGGTCGGTGCCCGCCTTCGCGAACTCGACCGACGCCTCGACATCGCCGTCACCTCGGCGTCGAGCGCCTCGAACTCCTCGTCGGAGAGCTCGAGGCGCGCGCGCAGGAGCTCGATCGGATCCTTCGTCTCGCGCAGCTCCTGGAGCTCGTCCTTCGTCGCGGTAGACCTGCGGGTCGCCGACGTAGTGGCCGGTGAGCCGGTAGGTGCGGACGTTGAGGAAGACCGGGCCCTTGCCCGGAGACGGCGTGCTCGCGCGCCGCGCGCGTCGCCACGTAGACGGCCTCGACGTCCTGGCCGTCGACCTCGATCGAGCTTCATCCCGAACGCGACCGCGCGCTTGCCGAGGTCCTCGACCGGCAGCGGAAGCTGCTGCGTCGCCGGCGTCGACTCCGCCCAGCCGTTGTTCTCGAGCACGAAGACCGCCGGCACCTTCCAGAGCTGCGCGAGGTTCAGCGACTCGTGGAACGTGCCGGTGTTCGTCGCGCCGTCGCCGAAGAACGCGACCGCGACGCGCGGCTCGCTCGCGCAACTGGAACGCGAGCGCGGCGCCGACGATCGCCGGGAGGCCGCCGCCGACGACGGCGTTCGCGCCGAGGTTGCCGACCTCGAGGTCGTAGAGGTGCATCGAGCCGCCGTAGCCGCCGCGAGCAGCCCTCGAGCTTGCCGTACAGCTCGGCCATGACCGCGTTCGACGTGCGTGCCCTTGGCGATCGCGTGGCCGTGCGCGCGGTGCGTCGAGGCGATCACGTCGTCCGGCTCGAGCGCGGCGCAGACGCCGGAGGCGACCGCCTCCTGGCCGATCGCGACGTGCAGGAAGCCCGGGCAGCTCGCCGGCGCGGAAGCGCTCCTCGACCTTCTCCTCGAAGCGGCGGATCAGCAGCATCTCGCGGAAGAGCTCGCGCAGACGCTCGTCCGAAAGCGCGCTCCGATCGGCGCTCGCCGCCTCGGGCTTGTCCTCGACCTTCGCCATCGGCCCTCATTATGCTGACCCCCGCATGGGGCTTGTCGAGCAGTGGCGTCAGATCAGGTCCGAGCTTCCCGAGGACTGGGGCGAGGTGAGGCTCAACGTCTCGGTCGCCAAGCCCGAACAGCGCTCGCGGGCGGCTGCGCTGCTCGGCCCCGCGGGCCCGGGCCGGCTCGGCGACGACCTGCGCGTGTCTGTGCACCGGGCCGGCGGCGGCGTCGGCCCCGACCAGGCGGACGAAGCTCTTTCGCAAGCTCGACGACGAGCGGATCCGCACGACCCTGTCACTCGTCGAGGTCGACGAGCGGCCTGACGCGTGAGGAAGCGCCGCGCGAGCCGATCGCCGGTCAGTGGGACGTGGCGCTCGCGGGCTTGCCCGCGGACTGGAGCGACCTGCTCTGCGAGCTCCAGCTGACCTCGAGCGACCATCTCGCGCGCGCCGCTCTGCTGCTCGCGCCGATCAACCCGACCCGCGTGCCCGACCGCATCGCCTTTCGCTTCCGGGTCGCGCAAACGTTCGGCTACGGCGCCTCGCCGGAGATGACGCGCCGCTGCCTCGAGCGGCTCGACGCCGAGGGCATCCGCGGGCGCCTGACGGTCCTGCACGTCCTCTCCGACACCCACAACGTCGCCACGCAGGGCCCCGTGTGGCGCGTGGCCGGCAAGGCCGTCTAGAGCGTGTCCGGCGACCCGGTCTCCTGGCTGCTGATCGAGCCGGGCTGGGCGGTCTACGACGCGGACGGCGAGAAGGTCGGCAAGGTGAGAGAAGTGCTCGCCGACGAACAGGCCGACATCTTCCACGGCGTGCTCGTCGACGCGCGGCCTGCTCGGTCCCGCCGAGGAGATCGTCGCCGACCGGATCGCCGAGATCCACGACGGCGACCTGCACCTGGCGTAGCTGCACGTTTGCCGCGGCAGCGGCCGGGAAACCCTGCCGCCATGCCGCAATCCGGCCGCGACCGCTGACGTGTCGTCTCCCGCCGTCGAGATCGGCCGCGTTCCGACGAGTCCCTGGCGGCTCTCGCCCCGCGAGTGGATCGCCGTCTTCAGGCGCACGTTCAAGGCGTTCCTGGCGGACGACGCGATGGGGCTCTCCGCCCAGGTCGCGTTCAGCTCGCTGCTCGCGTTCTTCCCGGCCGTCGTCTTCCTCGTCGGCCTGCTCGACCTGATCGGCGCCTACGGCGCGCTCAAGGACTTCCTCGCACCGGTCGCTCCCGGCGACGTGCTCGAGACGATCGACACGCTGCAGCAGGACACGTCCAGGGGCACGTCGGCGGTCGCCTTCGTCCTCGGAGCGGCGGGCGCCGTCTGGGCGGCGAGCGGCGCGATGAGCGCCGTGATCAAGGCCGTCAACCGCGCGTACGACCGCGTCGAGACGCGTCCGTTCTGGAAGGTGCGGCTGATCGGCGATCGTGCTCGTGATGCTGATGGGGCTCGGTGCTCGCCGGCCTGCTGCTCCTGATCGTCTTCGGCGGCCCGCTCGGCACGGCGATCGCCGACAAGGCCGGGCTCGGCGGCGCCTTCGACGCTCGCTCTGGTCGATCCTCCGCTGGCCGATCGCCTTCCTCGCGATCCTGACCTTCTTCGCGCTCGTCTACTACCTCGGCGCCGAACCTCGACGTCCGCAGCTGGAAGTGGCTGACGCCCGGGAGCGCTCGTCGGCACCGTCATGTGGCTCGCTGCTCTCGGGGCTCTTCGCCCTCTACACGAGCTTCTCCGACTCCTACTCGAGAACGTACGGGGCGCTCGCGAGCGGCATCATCCTGCTGCTCTGGCTCCACTACTCGGCGTTCGCGCTCCTCTTCGGCGCCGAGCTGAACTCCGAGCTCGACCGCCAGGCTGAGACGTCAGCCGGCGCGCCAGCCGTCAGACGACGGTGACCGAGCCCTTGACGGTCTTCGGCGCCGCGTCCGAGTAGAAGCGGAGCGGCCCCTTCGCGAGCTTCAGCTTCCAGGTGGTCGTGCCCATCCCGGCGAGCCGTCGACTTGCGGTTGACGCCCTTGCCGACGAGATGGAAGTTGTGCAGCTTCGAGCGGTCGCGGACGACGATCGAGTACGTCCCCGCCTTGACGCCGTGCTGCAGCGGCGGCGCCGCCGGCGCTCCGCAGCGAGATCGTGTTCTTCGGGCCGACGGTCGCGAGCAGCTTCGGCGTCGGCGCCACGGGCGGCGGCTTCGGCGTCGTCGTCACCGGCGGTGGGTTGCCGACCGTGAACTTCTGGAACATCTGCGTCGAGTGCGGGTCGCACTGGACCGTGTAGCGGCCCTCGCGGAACGTCACCGTCCAGGTGACGGTGCCGGTCGTCTCGACCTGCGTGAACTCCTCGACGCCAGGGCCGAAGAGGCGGAAGTTGTGCTCGTCGGAGAGGTCGCGCACGGTGATCTCGTACGTGCCCGGATCGAGCTGGGTGACCAGGCGGCCGTTGGCATCGGCGAGCGTGATCGTGAAGCCGGGGCCGACCGTGCCGATGAGCTGGCGGCCTGTGCCGGCGCCGTCGCCGCACCCGGGACGAGCACGAGCGCCGCCACAGGCGGCGAGAGCGACGAGACCCCGAAGGCGCATCGCTCACCTGTCTACGCGCGGCTGCGACCGGACGGATTGCGCTAGGCGCGCAGCTCGGCGCCGAAGCGCTCGGCGAGCGCGGCGACGATCCGCCCGCGCAGCGTCGCGGCGTCCTCGTCGGAGAGCGTCCGCTCGGGCGACTGGAACGACGACGCCGAACGCGACCGACTTCTTCCCCGCGCCCACCTGCTCGCCGCGGTAGACGTCGAAGACGCGCATCTCGCGCAGCTCCGGGCCGGCGGCCTCGCGCGCGGCCGCGACGAGCTCGCCGGCAGGCACTTCCTCGTCGACGACGAAGGCGAGGTCCTGCTTGAGCGGCGGGAAGGTGATCACGTCCTCGTAGGCGACGCGCTCCGGCACGCTGCGGCGAACAGCTCGTCGAGGTCGAGCTCGAAGCACGCCCCAGTCGCCGCGAGCAGCGCGGGTCGAGCTGGCCGACCCAGCCGTCCGGCGCGCGCGCCGAGCCGGGCCGCAGCGGATGCGACCGCGCGCTCGAAGCGGGGCTCGACCTGAGCGCCTGCGAAGAGCGCCTCGACCGCGCCCTTCGCGCGGAAGAAGCCGCCCTCGGCGATCCCGCCGACGCGCCAGCGCTCCTCCGGGCAGCTCCTCGCCCGTCGGCAGGTAGACGTGCGCGATCTCGAACAGCGCGACGTCTCGTTCCCGACGTCGGCGTTCCGGTTCCGCTCGGCCGACTCGAGCAGGCCGAGCAGGAGCGTCGTGCGCAGCAGCGCTGCCACTCGGTCGTGAGCGGCTCCGGCAGCGCGAGCGCTGCCGGGCTCCTCGGCGGGCACGAGCGTCCACGTGTACGCCTCGGAGAAGCCGGCGCCGACGAGCACGTCCTCGACGCGCGCGGCGCAGGCGCTGCTCCTGCGTGAGCCGGCCCGAACGTGCGCCGCGCGCTCGGGCAGCGTCGACGGCACCTCCTCGAGCCGGAAGCGCGACGACCTCCTCGACGAGGTCGATCTCGCGCGTGACGTCGCGCGCGCGCCACGTCGGCACGCGTCACGCTGGTCGCCTGTCGACCTCGAAGCCGAGCCGCTCGAGCCGGTCGACGCTGCTCGTCCGCGGGAATCTCCAGCCCGGACAGCCGCTCGGCGCGCTCGGGCCGCAGCGGATCGACGGGCGGCTCGGGCAGCTCGCCGTGGACGTCGGTGTGCCCGGTCCAGCGCGCGCCGGCGAGCTCGACGAGCAGCTCGCGTCGCGTAGACGCGCCGCCTGCTCGGCGACGTACGGGTCGACGCCCTTCTCCCAGCGCGTCGAGCGCCTCGGTGCGCAGGCGGAGCCGCTCGCGACGCTGCGCAGGACGCCGAGCGGCTCGAAGTTCGCCGCCTCGAGCAGGACGTCCGTCGTCTCGTCGCGCGACCTCGGTCTCCTCGCCGCCCATGATCCCGGCGAGCGCGACCGGCGCGCTCGGCGTCGGCGATCACGAGGTCGCTGCGGCGTCGAGCTCGCGCTCGTGCCGTCGAGCGTCCGGATCTTCTCGCCCGGCTGCGCGCGGCGGACGACGATCCGCCCTCCGGCGAGCGTGCGAGAGGTCGAACGCGTGCAGCGGGCTGCCGAGCGCGAGCATGACGTAGTTCGTCACGTCGACGACGTTCGAGATCGGGCGCATCCCGGCGGCGAGCAGCCGCGCCTTCAGCCAGACCGGCGACGGGCCGACCGGCGCGTCGCGGAAGAGCCGGCCGATGTAGCGCGGGCAGCCCTCGAAGTCGTCGATGCGGATGTCGACCGGCTCGTCGCCGGCCCGCTCCGGGTCGCGTGCCCGGCGGCGGCGCCAGCGCCGCGCCGAGCAGGGCCGACACCTCGCGCGCGATGCCGTAGATCGAGGTCAGGTCGGGCCGGTTGAAGCCGGTCTCGATCTCGAGCACCGTCTCCGCGAGCGGCAGCACGTCGGCGAGCGGCGTGCCCGGCTCGAGCCCGTGCTCGCAGCACCATGATCCCGCTGTGGTCGTCGCCGAGCTCGAGCTCGCGCTCGGAGAGGATCATCCCGTCGCGAGACCTCGCCGCGGAGCTTCGCGCTCGCTCGAGCGGCTGATCCGCGCCGGGCAGCACGCGCGCCGGGCAGCGCGACCGCGACCGTCGCGCCGGCGCCGAAGTTCCACGCGCCGCAGACGATCTGGCGCGGCTCGCCCTCCCCCACGTCGACGCGGCAGAGCTGGAGCCGGTCGGCGTTCGGGTGCTTGCCCGCCTCGAGCACGCGCCCGACGCGGAAGAGGCCGAGGTTGCCGTCGACGTCGGCGACGCCGCGGTCGGACGATCCGGTCGACCTCGCAGCTCGTGAAGACGAGCCGCCGCGCGAGCTCCTCGAGCGGCAAGTCGAACGTCGACGTACTCGCGCAGCCAGGAGACCGGGACCTTCACGTCAGAACTGCCTCAGCACGCGCAGGTCGTTCTCCCAGAAGAGCCGCAGGTCGGGCAGGCCGTGGCGCAGCATCGCGATCCGCTCGATCCCGAGCCCGAACGCGAAGCCCGTGCCACTCCTCGGGGTCGTAGCCGACGTTCTCGAACACGTCCGGGTCGACCACGCCGGCGCCGCCCATCTCGATCCAGCCCGAGTGCTTGCAGACCGGGCAGCCCTGCGCCGTCGCAGAGGAAGCAGGAGACGTCGAACTCGACCGACGGCTCGGTGAACGGGAAGAAGCTCGTCCGCATCCGCACCTCGCGCTCCTCGCCGAAGAGCGCGCGCGAGAAGTGAGCACGACGTGCCCTTGCAGGTCGGCGAGCGTGATGCCGCGGTCGACGGCGAGGCCCTCGACCTGGTGGAACGTCGGGCGTGTGCGTCGCGTCGGGCGTGTCGCGCCGGTAGACGCGGCCGAGCGAGACGATGTAGATCGGCGGCTGCCGCGCCTCCATCACGCGGATCTGCGCCGGCGACGTGTGCGTGCGCAGGAGCGTGTTCGTCGTCGAGGTAGAACGTGTCGCGCGGCGACGCGCGACGGGTGCGCCCCGGCTGGTTGAGCGCGTCGAAGTTGTGCCAGACGGTCTCGACCTCGCGGCCGTCGTACGACCTCGTAGCCGAGGCCGAGGAAGATGTCCTCGATCTCGCCGCCGGATCTGCGTGATCAGGTGCAGGCTGCCCGCGCGGGACGGCGCTCGCCGGGCAGCGTGACGTCGAACGGCTCGCGATCGTCGTCGAGCGTCGGCCGGTCGAGCTCGGCCTCGCGGGCCGTCGAGCGCCTCCTCGAGCCGCTCGCGCACCGCGTTCAGCGCCATCCCGGTCTCGCGGTCGCGCACCTCGCGCAGCGCGAGCTTGAGCTCGCTCTTGCGGCCGAGGTAGCGGACGCGCAGCTCCTCGAGCTCGTCCGTGCTCTCGGCGCCGCGGATCGCGGCCGGCCGCCTCTGCCGTCAGCGCCTGGGCGTCCACGGCGGCGAGACTACCTCTCCTGTCGTCCATGTCCTCCTCCGGGTGTCGTGGGTACGGGGAACGAAGCGCCCCGACTCGAGACCGGAGGTGCGGCTACACGCGCGCCGCCCCGGCGAGCCGGGGCCGCGTAAACAGCTGCAGCGCGTGCGTGGTCACGTGCTAACGATAGCGCGACATGAGCGCCTACGACCCCTTCGCGCCGATCTACGACGACTGGTCGGCGCACATGACCGAGGACGTCGCCTTCTACGTCGAGCTCGCCCGGGAGACCGGACGGGCCGCTCGTCGAGCTCGCGGTCGGCAACGGCCGCGTCGCGATCCCGGTCGCGCGCGAGACCGGCCGGCAGCGTGCTCGGGATCGACTCGTCGCCGGCGATGCTCGCGCAGGCGCGCGAGCGGGCAGCCGCGGCCGGCGTCGACCTCGAGCTGCGCGAGGGCGACATGCGCGAGCTCGAGCTCGACGAGCCCGCCGCGCTCGTCTACGTGCCCCTTCCGCTCGCTCGGCCACCTGCCCACCTGGGCCGACCGCCGCCGCGTCTTCGAGCGCGTCTACGCGTCGCTCCGCCCCGGCGGCCGCTTCGCCTGGAACTTCTTCGTCTTCGACCCGAAGATCGCGGCGGCGCAACGACGGCGAGTGGCTCGAGCAGAACGGCATCCGCGCACCGGATCGACCACGTCAAGCAGGACAACCGCGTCGACATCACGCTCGAGAGCGGCGACGCGATCTCGCTCTGGTGGCTGAACCGCTCCGAGTGGGAAGGCCTGATCGAGACGGCCGGCTTCGAGGTCGAGGCGCTCTACGGCGGCTTCGACCGCCGGCCGTTCGACGAGAACGCGACCGAGTTCGTCTGGGTTGTCCGCAGCCGTAGCCCGTATGACCCGATCGCGCGGCTCTACGACCCGTGGAGCGCGAGCGTCACCGAGGACGTCGAGTTCTACGTCGAGGAGGCGCGCGCGTCCGGCGGCCCGGTCGTCGAGCTCGCCTGCGGCACCGGCCGCATCGCCGTCCCGATCGCGAAGGCCGGCATCCGCGTGATCGGCGTCGACGCCTCGGCCGGGATGCTCGAGGTCGCCGCGAGTACGCGGCCGCCGAGGGCGTCGAGCTCGACCTGCGGCTCGGCGACCTGCGCGAGCCGCCCGTCGCCGAGCGCGTGCCGCTCGTGCTGTCCCGTTCCGCTCGCTGCTGCACATGACGACGGAGGCGGAGCGGCTGCGGGCGCTCCGCGCCGCGCGCGAGCTGCTGCTCCCGGGCGGCCGGCTCGTCTTCGACGTCTTCGCCCCGAGCGCCGAGGACATCGAGGAGACGCACGGCCGCTGGCTCGAGCGCGAGCCCGGCATCTTCGAGCGCGCCGACTGGGACGAGGGCGAGCGGACGCTGACGCTGTCGGTCCGGCGCGGCGACGAGGCGTCGACGATGCATGCTCGCCTGGCTCTCGCCGCCCGAGTGGCGTCGCTGCTCGACCGCGCCGGCTTCGACGTCGACGGCGCGTACGGCTGGTTCGACCGCCGGCCGTACGCCGGCGGCGAGGACATGGTCTTTGCCGCGGTCCGGCGGGATGCGTAGAGTCCGCGCATGATCTGGATCGTCGTCGGCGATCGTCGTGCTGCTGCTCATCCGGCCGTCGTCCTCTACAACCGGCTCGTCAGCCTGCGCAACCGCGTCGAGAACGCGTGGGCGCAGGTCGACGTCCAGCTGAAGCGGCGCTACGACCTGATCCCGAACCTCGTCGAGACGGTCAAGGGCTATGCGGCGCACGAGCGCGGGACGTTCGAGGCCGTGACCGCGGCGCGCACGCGCGCCCAGCAGGCGCAGGGGCCGGCGGAGCAGGGCGCGGCCGAGGGCATCCTCGGCCAGGCGCTCGGCCGCCTCTTCGCCGTCGCCGAGGCGTATCCCGAGCTGCAGGCGGACGAGAACTTCCGGCAGCTCCAGGCGGAGCTCGCCCAGACCGAGAACCGGATCGCGGTCTCGCGCCAGGTCTACAACGACACCGTGCTCACCTACAACAACGCGCTCCAGACGGTGCCGGGCGAGCATCATCGCCGGGCCGTTCGGCTTCACGCGCGGAGTTCTTCGAGGTCGAGGACGAGGCCCGGGAGGCGCCACGCGTCGCGTTCTAGCGCTCGCCGCCTCGGCTGGCAGTCGCGCTCGCGCTCGCCGGCGACGCAGCCGCCAAGTCGTTCTCGCTGCCCGCGGCGGACGTCACCGTCCAGATCGCCGCAGGACGGCTCGCTCGTCGTCGACGAGGAGATCGTGTTCTCGTTCGGCGGCGACTTCAGCGGCGCGCTACCGCGACATCCCGCTCCGCGAGGGCGAGTCGCGTCGATCAGGTCTTCGTGTCGGAGGGCGACCAGCAGTACCAACCCGGCGGCTGCACCGAGCTCCAGGCTCGAGCCCGCCGGGGACGTTCGGCACGGCGCGCACGGACAAGGGCGATCCGGATCGTCTGGCACTACAGCGCCTCCAACGAGCAGCGCGCTTCCACGATCCCCTACCGCCTGCGCGGCCTCGCCGTCGCCTACGACGACGTCGTCGACGTCAACCTCAAGGTCTGGGGCGACGAGTGGGAGGTCGGCCTCGACCAGCTGACCGCCGCGATGATCGCTCCCGGCGACGTCGCTGCGGGCCTGGGGGCACCCGTCGGCGTCCGCGGCGACGTCACGATCGACGGCACCGCGGGTCGATCTCTGCGCGGCAGTCGACATCCCGGCCGGCCAGTTCGTCGAGCTGCGCACGCTCATCCCGCGGCGGTTCTTCACCTCGACCGCGGGCATGCAGGTCGTCGAGCGGGCACGGGCTCGCAGAAGATCGTGGCCGAGGAGCGCGACGGACGCGGCCGCGTTCGAGCGCGACCAGCGCAAGATCGACGACGCGCTCGACAACCTCGGCGCGACGATCGCGAAGCTGCTCGCGCTCGCGCTCCTCCCCGCGCTCGCCGTGATCGGCTTCGTCTGGTGGCGCTTGGGCCGCGAGCGCGGGACGGGCTACGACCGCGAGTACGAGCAGGAGCCGCCGACCGAGACGCAGCCGGCGCTCGTGCCGGGCCTGCTCGCGCAGGGCGGCACGCCGGGCTCGCTCGAGTTCACGGCGACGCTCTTCGACCTGATCCGGCGCGGCCGCTACCGCGCCGAGCCGGTGACGACCGAGCGGAAGATCTGGGGCGGGCTGAAGACGCAGCAGGTCGCCGACCTCGAGCTCTCGCTCGGGGACGTGGAAGCGCCCGTGGAGGCGTTCGAGGCGCCGGTCGCGCAGGTCGTCGACTCGATCGTCGTCGACGGCCCCGAGCGGCTCTCGCGCTTCCGCGACCGGATCGAGGACGACCGGACGGGCAACTCCGAGCGCTTCACGCTCCTTCAAGTCCGCCGTCGGCACGGAGGAGAAGAACCGGCACTGGTTCCGGAACATCGGGCTGGCCGCGCTGCTCGGCGGCGCAGCGGTGCTCGGTCTCGCCGGCGGGCTGACGCTGTTCTGGCGGGATCGGCTCGTACAACTCGGTCGCGCCGACCTGGAACAGCGTCGTCGCGATCGCGCTCGGCGTCTGCGGGCTCGTCGACGCGGCCGTCCTCGTCGCCTCCGCCTTCAACCGGCGGCTCTGGCGGCGGCGCTCACCGGAGGCGCAGGCCGAGGCCGAGCGCTGGGAGGCGTTCCGCCGCTACCTGACCGACTTCCCGCGCCTCGACATCGCGCCGCCCGCGACGCTCGAGCTCTGGGAGCGCTACCTCGTCTACGGCATCGCCTTCGGGATCGCCGAGCGCGTGCTGCAGGGCGCGCAGCTGCACATGCCCGAGGCGCTCGCCACGGCGAGCACGATCTACTGGATCGGCCCGCACGGCGACCTCGGCTCGGGCCCGACGTCGATGAGCATCGGCGACCTCGCGTCGGGCTTCGGCTCGGCGCTCGCTCCGCCCTCGTCCGGCTCCGGCGGGTTCGGCGGCGGCTTCTCGGGCGGCGGCGGCGGCGGGGGCGGCGGAGGCGGCGGCGGCGCCTGGTGAGACCGTGGCTGCTCGCCGCGCTGGCGATGCTCGTCGCCGGTTGCGGCGGCGGCGACCAGCGAGCAGGCCGCCGGACGACGACGGCGGTCACGACCGGCTCGACGACCGCGGCAGACTCCTGCAGCCCCGGCGTGCACGAGCTCACGCTCGGCAACGGCCGGCCGGCCCGGATGCACGTGACGCCGGGAGACGGCCGACGGGCGCTCATCGTCGCCCTGCACGGCGCCGGCGGAACGCCGGCAGGCGCGATCGAGGCGTTCAGCGGCGCCTGGGACGAGCCGGGCCTCGTCCTGATCGCGCCCGCCTCGAAGGGCCAGACCTGGAGCATCCTCGCTCGGAGCAGGACCTCGACCTCGAGTCCGTCAACCTCGCGCTCGCCGAGGCGTACGAGCGCTGCACGATCGACCGCCGCCGGATCGCGGTCGGCGGCTTCTCGGACGGCGCCACCTACGCGCTGACGCTCGGCGTCTCGAACGGCGACCTGTTCCCGGCCGTGATCGCGTTCTCGCCCGGGCGGGATCGTCGCCGGCGAGCAGCGGGGCGTCCCGCGCTTCTTCGTCTCGCACGGCACGCTCGACAGCGTCCTCGCCGATCGGGCAGTGCGGGCGACGCCGTCGTCCGCAAGCTCCGCCAGGCCGGCTACCCGGTCACCTACCGTCGCTTCCGCGGCGACCACGAGGTCTCGACGGCCATCTCCGAAGGCAGCCGTCCGCTGGTTCCTCGCCGGCGCGCCGCCGGCTAGCCGCGCCGCGAGCGCTCGTAGAGCGCGATCGCGCCGGCGACGGCGACGTTGAGCGACTCGGCGGCGCCGCGTCGTCGGGATCGTCGCGACGTGCGTCGCACGCAGCCACGACGTCCTCCGGGCAGCCCCTCGCGCTCGGCGCCGAGGACGAACGTCGACCGGCGCCGGCGAGCTCGAGCTCGTGCAGCGGCTCGCCGCCGTGCGCGACGAGCGCGACGCGCGTGCCCGGGCGCGTCGTCGAAGCGAGCGAGCGGGACGCGGAAGATCGCGCCGGCCGAGGCGCGCAGCGCCTTCGGGCCGGCGGGTCGGCGCAGCCCGTCGGAGAGCGCCGACCGCGGCGCCGAACGCGTCGGCGGCGCGCAGCAGCGTGCCGACGTTGCCGGGATCGCCGACGTGCCAGAGCGCGAGCGGTCGTCTCGCGCGGCTCGCGCGGCAGGTCGCCGCGTGCGGAAGACGCCGACACCCGCGGCGGGTGCGCGCAGCGTCGAGACCGCCGCGAGCAGCTCGGGCTCGACGTTCTCGCCGGCGACGAGGAGCTCGACCGGCTCGATCCCGGCCGCGCAGCGCCGCCTCGACGAGATCCTCGCCCTCGACGGCGAAGAGCCCGAGCTCCTCGCGCTTGCGCTGCTGCGCGAGGAGCTTGCGGACGAGCTTCAGCGTCGGGTTCGACGCCGAGGTGATCAACGGCGGCTACGCGGCCTTGTCGGACTGCGAGCGCGGCCTTCGCCTGCTCGGCGATCGCGGCGAACGCGGCCGGATCGCTGACGGCGAGGTCGGCGAGCACCTTGCGGTCGAGCTCGATCCCGGCCTTCGTGCAGCCGCGCGACGAACTGGTTGTACGAGAGCCCGTTCGCGCGCGCGGCCGCGTTGATGCGGATGATCCAGAGCTGCGCGGAACGTCGCGCTTCTTGTTCTTGCGGTCGCGGTAGGCGTAGACGAGCGAGTGCTCGACCTGCTCCTTCGCGTAGCGGTAGCTCGACTGCTTGAGGCCCCAGTAGCCCTTCGCCTGCTCGAGGACCTTGCGGCGCTTCTTGCGCGCGTGGACCGATCGCTTGACGCGAGGCATCTACTTCATCCCCAGCAGCTTCTTCACGGCGCGGCGTGTCCGCCTCGGCGACCGTCGTAGTCCTTGCCGAAGCCGCGCTTACGCTTCGCCGACTTCTTCTCGAGGTTGTGGCTCTTCATCGCGTGCCGGCGCAGGAGCTTTCCCGTCCCCGTCACCTTGAACCGCTTCTTCGCTCCGCTGTCGTGTCTTCATCTTTGGCATCTGGTCTTCACTCCTGCGTTCTTCGTCGGGCCGAGCACCATGACCATGTTGCGGCCGTCGAGGAGCGGCGGCGACTCGACCAGCCCGATCTCCTTGACGTCCTCCGCGAGCCGCATCAGCAGGTCGCGGCCCCGCTCCGGATGGGTCGTCTCGCGCCCCCGGAACATGATCGTGACCTTGACCTTCGCGCGCTGGTTGAGGAAGCGCACGACGTGGCCCTTCTTCGTCTCGTAGTCGTGAATGCCGATCTTCGGCCTGAACTTGATCTCCTTGACGTGGATCTGCGACTGGTGCTTCCGGGCGAGCTTGGCCTTCTGCTCCTGCTCGTAGCGGTACTTGCCGTAGTCCATGACCCGCGCGACCGGCGGATCGGCCTGCGCCGCGACCTCGACGAGGTCGAGGTCCTTCGAGTACGCGTACTCGAGCGCCTCGTCGGTCGTCTTGATCCCGATCTGCTCGCCGTCCTCGTCGACCAGCCGGACGTGCGGCGCGCGGATCGTCCTCGTTGATCCGGTCCTGCGGCTGTGGAACGCGCCGGTCTTCCGGACGGCGTCTCGGTCTCAAAGGCTCTTCACCAAGCTCGTTGATTCCTCCTCATCGAACGACAAAAACCGCTGCAAGCAGCGGCCCGTTATCCTCGTCCAACCGACTCGGTTGAACCTCCGCGAGCCTCGTGGCTCGGGAGGTGAGGAACAGTGGTCCGCTCCTGCTTTGCAGGCTCACAGCGTAGCAAGCTCTGCGCGAGCCGTTCGAGCAGCTCGAGGCTCAGCGTCGACTGCTCGCCGCCGCGCTCGCGCACCGCGAGCGACTCGTCCGACTCCCGGTCGCCGTAGACGACGCGACGGGGATCTTCTCGAGCTCGGCGTCGCGGATCCGCTTGCCGAGCGTCTCGTCGCGCTCGTCGACCTCGACGCGGAAGCCCTCCGCGTCGAGCCGCTCGCGCGAGCTCGCTGCGACGGCGTCGCGGTGCGCCTCGCCGACCGGGATCACCCGCACCTGCACCGGCGCGAGCCAGAACGGGAACGCGCCGCCGTAGTGCTCGATCAGGATGCCGATGAAGCGCTCGAGCGAGCCGAGCAGCGCGCGGTGGATCGACGCACGGCGTGTGCTCGGCGTTGTCGGCGCCCATGTAGGTGAGCCCGAACCGCGCGCGGCATCTGGTAGTCGAGCTGGATCGTCCCCATCTGCCAGCGAGCGGCCGAGCGACGTCGGTCATGTGCAGGTCGATCTTCGGCCCGTAGAAGGCGCCCTCGCCCTCGTTGATCGCGTACTCGATCCCGTGCCGCTCGAGCGCCGCCTGGAGCGCGCCCTCGGCGTGGTCCCACTCCTCGTCGGTGCCGAGCCTGTTCTCGGGCCGCGTCGAGAGCTCGGCGCGCGGCGTCGAGCCGAAGAGCGTCGTAGAGGTACGACGCGAAGTCGAGGCAGCCGTCGATCTCGTCCTGCGATCTGCTCCTCGGTGCAGAAGATGTGCGCGTCGTCCTGGGTGACGTGCCGGACGCGCAGCAGGCCGTGCAGCGTCGCCGGCGAGCTCGTTGCGGTGCAGCGTCGACGCCTCGGCGTAGCGGATCGGCAGGTCGCGGTAGCTGCGCAGCGCGCGAGCCGAAGAGGAGCATGTGGCCCGGGCAGTTCATCGGCTTCAGCGCCGAGCGTGCGCTCCTCGCTCGTCGCTGCGACGAAGAACATGTTCTCGCGGAACTTCTCCCAGTGGCCCGAGGTGATCGTAGGTCTCGATGTCGTAGAGCAGCGGCGTCTTCACCTCGACGTAGCCGCGCTTCAGGTTCTCGCGCCGGCGCAGGTCCTCGAGCGCGTTCCAGATCACCATCCCCTTCGGGTGCCAGAACGGCGAGCCCGGGCGAGTGCTCGGAGAGGTGGAAGAGGTCGAGCTGCGCGGCCGAGCCGGCGGTGGTCGCGCGCGCTCGCCTCCTCGAGCCGCTCGAGGTGCGCGTCGAGGTCGGCCTGCGAGTAGAACGCGGTGCCGTAGATCCGCGTCAGCTGCGTGTTCGTGCTCGTCGCCGCGCCAGTACGCGCCGGCGAGGCCGGTGAGCTTGACCGCCTTGATCGGCTTCGAGTCCTGGAGGTGCGGGCCGCGGCAGAGGTCGGTGAAGTCGCCCTGCGTGTAGAGCGAGATCGTCGCCCTCGGCGGTGTCGACGAGCTCGACCTTGTACGGCTCGCCCTCCGCCTCGAAGCGCTGCTCGCCTCGTCGCGCGAGATCTCCTCGCGCGTCCCAGGCGCGGCCCTCCGGCGAGCTCGCGCCGGATCTCCTCCTCGATCGGCTCGAGATCGTCCTCGCGGATCGGCTCGGGGAACTCGAAGTCGTAGTAGAAGCCGTTCTCGATCGGCGGGCCGATCGCGATCTTCACGCCCGGGTAGAGCCGCCGCACCGCCTCGGCGAGCAGGTGCGCGGTCGAGTGGCGCAGCACGTAGAGCGCGTCGGGGTCGTCCGTGTCGCGCGTGGTCAGGATCTGGATCGGCTGCGCCGTCCTGCGAGCGGCAGCCGCAGGTCCTGGACGTCGCCGTTCGCGCGGACGAGCACCGCCTGCTCGGCGAGCTTCGGGCCGATCGCGCGCGCGGCGTCGAGGCCGGTCGCGCCGTCGGGAAGCTCGAGCTCGGACGAGTCGGGGAGAAGCACGCGCATGACAGATCAGGATACTGAGCACCCGCGCGAGGACGACCGGAACGACGCTGAGCAGCGGGAACCACAGGACACCGCGCGGTGTAATACTGGTGGAAGCCTCATGGCGCGTGTCCTCGTCACCGCAGCCTCACTCCTGGCGTTCGCAGCGTCTGCGGGCGCCGACGCCGGTCCGTCGCTTCACCTTCGACCGGACGAGCGTGCAGCCGAACGACCGCGTCACGGTCCGAACCGCTGCGTTCGAACCTGGAGTGCGTCTCTATCTCGTCCGCCGTGGCGCCGTCCCGAAGTGCGGATGCGCACGGACCAGCGCTTGAGCTTCGTCGGGACGCTCGCACGTGGCCGCGCCAGCCGCGGCACGCTGACGTTCAGCATGCCGCCGCTCGACGTCGGCACCTATGAGCTCGCCTCCTGGAGCCGCGGCCGCGGGCTGTCGGTTCAGCGTTCGGCGCGGCTGCGGCTCGCGACGACCTCGCCCTGCCCGGTCACCCTTCCGAACGGGAACCGACCGCCCGGCCAGCCGCGCGACGTGCCGTGGTACGGGAACGGCCTCCTCTGGGCCGGCCTCGAGCCCGACGGGACGAGCACGGTGCCCGCGATCGCGTCGGAGCCGACGGCTCGATCGGCGACAAGCTGCCTGTGGGTGACGACGCCGCCGTGGGAGAAGCCGACGGTCTACGGAGAGCGAATCGACGCGGCAGCGGCGCCGCTTCCGCGTCGACGCGGGTGAACACGGGCTCGTTCTCCGGGGCCGCCAATCCGTCCCACATGTCCCCGGTCGGCATCTGACCGAGGGCTGCTGGCGGCTGACAGCGCGGCTCGGCGACCTCAGCCTCGTCTACGTCGTCCGCGTCGAGGTGGCGAGCGGGTAGCAGCGCGCACTGACCTCACTCGAACGGGTGCAGGAAAACCCCCGTCCTGCCGATAAGACAGTGGGATGGGGGTTGCCGCCTATAGAGGCCCCTTCGGACGCGAGCAGGCCGAGCGTCTCCTCTGGCGTGCCGGTTTCGGGCCGCGGAAGGGTGAGGCGGCGGCGCTCGCGAAGCTCGGGCTCGACGGCGCCGTTCGCTCGCTGACGCGTCCGGGCGGCGAGAAGTTCGTCGGCCCCGCGCCGCACGACGACAAGGGCCGCGGCCTCGCGCCCGGCGACGCCTGGGGCCACGACCACCTCTGGTGGATGGACCGGATGGTGCGCACCTCGCGCCCGCTCGTCGAGCGGATGACCCTCGTCTGGCACGACTGGTTCGCGACCTCGCTCGCCGGTGTCGGCTCGCAGAAGCTGATGCTGAACCAGAACAAGCTCCTGCGCCGCCTCTCGCTGGGCTCGTTCGACACGATGCTGCGCGAGGTCACGAAGGACCCGGCGATGCTGCTCTGGCTCTCGGGCACCGAGAACACGAAGTGGTCGCCGAACGAGAACTACGCGCGCGAGCTGATGGAGCTGTTCACGCTCGGTGCCGGACAGGGCTACACCGAGCGCGACGTCCGCGAGCAGGCGCGCGCGCTCACCGGCTTCGACAACGACTGGAAGCGCGGCGCCGGCAACGTCAACTTCCGCTACGACCGCGAGCGCCACGACGGCGGCAGCAAGCGGATCTTCGGCAAGAGCGGCACTTTCGACTGGCAGGACGCCGTCAACCTCTGCCTCCACCACCCGAAGCACGCGCCGTTCTTCGTCGACAAGCTCTGGCACTACTTCATCCCGGTCGCGCCCGACGCCGGCACGCGGCGGTCACTCGAGGCGATGTACCGCAAGAACTACGACATCCGGCCGATCGTCGACGCGATCCTCCGCCACCCGGCGCTCTACACCGGCCCGCGGATGGTGAAGCCGCCGGCCGTCTACACGGCCGGCCTCCTGCGCGGGATCGGCCGCGGCATCGACACCACCTCGTGGGCGTGGCTCGCATCGGGGACCGGTCAGCGCCTCTTCATGCCGCCGAACGTCGCCGGCTGGGACGACGAGCGCTGGCTCGACACCGCCACGTTCCGCGGGCGCTGGTGGGTCGCGAACTACGCGAGCCAGCCGTACGCGCTCACCGACAAGCAGGCGGCCAAGCTGCCCGCCGAGCCGAAGGCCCTCGTCGACGCCGCGATCGAGTTCTGGGGCTCCCCCACGCTGCGTCCGGCCACGCGCGCCGCGCTGTTGACCTTCGCGAACCGCGCGATGGGCGACGCGAACGCCAAGTGGAAGCAGACGAGCTACCGGTTCCTGACCGCGAACGCCCTCCGCCAGCTGATCGCCGTCTCCCCCGACCTCCAGACCTCGTAAGGACGCCATGGCCCGCTGCTGCAACGACTTCTCGCGCACCGACCTCTTCCGCCGCGCCGCCGCCGAAGCCGGCCGCGGGCTGCCGGCGATCGAGAACGGGATGCCGCTGCCCGCAGGCACGGGGCTCGACCGGCGCAGCTTCCTCGCCCGCACGGCCGGGCTCGCGCTCGCCGTCTACGGCAGCTCGGCGTTCCTGCCGAGGGCGTTCGAGGAGGGCATCGCCGCGGCGACGGCCGCCGGCCCGCAGAAGGTGCTCGTCTCCGTCTTCCTCGACGGCGGCGCCGACTCGCTCTCGATGCTCTTCCCGGACGGCGACCCGCTCTACCGGAAGCTGCGGCCGCGCCTGGCGCTGCCGGCGTCGGCTGGGCTTCCGTTCAGCGAGGATCCCCGCCTCCGCTGGCATCCGTCGCTGGGCGGGCTGGCACAGCTGCACGGCGAGGGCAAGGTCGCGGTGATGGCCGGCGTCGGGTACACCGGGCCGGACCAGTCGCACTTCACCTCGCGGCACTTCTGGGAGGTCGGCGCGACGAGCGAGCAGCTTCGCACCGGCTGGCTCGGCCGCTACCTCGACCGCAGCGGCTCGCCCGACAACCCGCTGCAGGGTCTCTCGCTCGACTGGCGCCTGCAGCCGGCGCTCGCGACGGCGAAGATGCCCGTCGCCTCGATCGACGGCCCCGACCAGTACGGCTTCTGGACGCGCAACGTCTGGGGCGACGTCGAGAAGCGGATGCTCGACGCGATCGGCGCCCTCGGCCATCTGCCGACGAACGGCGACGCCGCGCTCGAGCAGGCGACCTCGGCGGCACTCCAGTCGGCCCGGCTGCGCCAGCAGCTGCTCCCCTTCACGCCCAAGAACGACCAGCCCGGCTTCACGAGCCCGGTCGCGTACCCGAAGGGCGACGACGAGTTCCCACGCCGGCTCGCAGGTCTCGCCGCGATGCTCGGGGCCGGCCTGCCCGTGCGGGTCGTCGCGCTCTCGGCCCCGGGCATGTACGACACCCACGACGACCAGCCGCAGGAGCTCGCCGACGGGCTGAAGCTCACAGCCGACAGCCTGCTGGCGTTCCAGCGCGACCTCGAGGCGCGCGGCCTCGCCGACCGCGTCGTCGTCCACGTCTGGTCGGAGTTCGGCCGGCGCGCGAAGGAGAACGGCTCGAACGGGACCGACCACGGCGCCGCCGGCGCCGGCTTCCTGATCGGCTCACGCGTGAACGGGACGATGATCGGCGAGTTCCCGGGTCTCGCGAAGCTCGACGAGCAGGGCAACCTGCGCGCGACGTCCGACTTCCGCGGCCTCTACAGCGCGCTGCTCGAGCAGTGGCTCGGCGCCGACGCCGAGGCGATCATCCCGGGCGCGCGCAAGTTCGCGCGCCCGAAAGTGATCAGGTGATCGCAACAGCACTCGTGCTGCTCACGCTCGCTGCGCCCGCGCCCGCGCGAGTCCAGGTCGGCGCCGACGAGTTCGGCTACACGCTCTCACGCGCGACGATCAAGGCGGGGCCGGCGATCGTGCAGCTCGCCAACTACGGCGAGGACGAGCACGACCTGCGCCTCCGCCGGATCGGCGGCACGAAGATCTACCGGGTCGGCACCGTGGCGCCCGGCCGCGTCAAGGAGCTCGAAGCGCGCTTCCTCCCCGGCCGTTTCCGGCTCTGGTGCTCCCTGGCCGACCACCAGGCTCGGGGCATGCGCGCCACCCTGCTCGTCAAGAAGGCTTGACGGCGCCCGAGCGACAAGCGACAACTCCGTAGCGGGGCTTCCGTTGCGGCGGAAGCCCCTACTCCCTAGGATCGGCGCTCACCCTCGAAAGGGAGCCGTCGATGTCGCTGATGGACAAGATCAAGTCGATGTTCTCGGGAGGTTCGTCGGACGCGGCGGATGCTCACGCAGGCCACGACCACGACGATGCCGGGCACGACCATGCCGGGCACGACCACTCGCACGAGCCGGCCGCGCCGCCGGAGGCCGCACCGGCGGAGGAGGGCGAGAACCGGGCCGAGTGAGGGCGCATCCCGCTGTAGGGTCCAGGCGTTGTAGGTGCAGACGCCTCGAACTGGAGGTCTGCGGCGGATGAAGTGGTTCGGAAGGCTGTTCTGCCTGATCGGCGCGGTCGGCGGTTTCGCCGCTGCACATCTGCTCGCCCAGGAAGGGAATGCGGCGGTGCCGACCGTGAGCGTCACCGTGCCGACCGTGCCCGTCCCGACGGTGACGACGCCGACCGTGCCGGCGCCGTCTGTGCCGACGCCGACGGTGCCCTCGACGCCGTCACCGACCGTGCCCACACCGCCGCCGTCGACGACGACGCCGCCGCCGGTGCGTCTGCCACCGGTCGACACCCGGCCGCCCGTGACGACCCGTCCGGCGCCGACACCTCGTCCTGCCAGGCCGACGACCTCGACGACGATCACGGTCCCGTCGCAGCCGCCGGCCCGCGGGACGTCGCCGCCGCCGTCCAGCAGCTCCACCCCCTCCCCGGCGCCCACGTCGTCGGGCGCGCAGAACCCGAGCGTGCGCCCGTCTGCGACGGCGCGGCCGCAACGGAAGACGTTCGAGGCGCGAACGCACCGGTCGCGGAACCGTGTCAGCGTCCGAGCTCGCCTTCCTGCTGCCGAAGGCAGACCGGCTGTTCCTGATCGTCCGCGGCCCGGCTCCTTCCTGCCGGATCGCGGGGTTCATCCCCGTGCGCGGGCGGAAGGGCGTCAACACCGTCTTCTTCTCCGGCCGGGTGCACGGGCGCCGACTCGAGCCGGGCGTCTACGTGATCTCGCTCTCGACGAACCGCCGCCTCGATCCGGCCGCAGCGACGGAGTACGTCCGTGTCGTCTCGCGCCGCAGCTCGGTCCCCCTCCCGGATCGGGCTCGGAAGCCGACCTGCGACGCGGCCGCCGCGGCCGCGTCGAGCTCCGGTCCGCCGATCGTCCTCGCCGAGGGGCTGCCGAAGACACCGAAGCCGCGACCCACCGCAAGCCTCGCCGGCGCGGCGGCCGCGAGCCCGACGGGCGACGAGAACGACGACGGCGCCTCCGACCTGCCGGAGTCGGGTGTGCTCGGCGCGGCCACGGGCGACGCCGACGAGGGGCCGTTCGTCGCGATCGCGGTCTTGACGATCGTCGGCGCGCTCCTGCTGGCGATGCTCGTGCTCGTGACCCGGTTCCTGCGCGGCAGCTGGAACCCGTAGCCAAGAGCCGGGCCTCTGCTCGCGCCGCGATAGCCTCGGCGAGTGCAGATCCGGCACCCTTCGCCTCAGCCGATCCGCTGGGTCGCGCCGGCTCTCTACGTGATCGCGCTGAGCGCCTACCTGTGGCGCGAGGGCATTCCCGTGGGGCGCGAGCGGCTGCTCGTCTGGATCGTGCTCGGCCTGCTCGCGCTCTCGACGGCCAATCTGATGGGCTGGCTGCGCGGCGTCGTGCTCGAGTGGCTGCCGCTCGCGCTCGTGCTCGCGGTCTACGACCTGCTGCGCGGCCACGCCGACGGCCTGCTCTTCTCGACCTGGTACCGGCCGCAGCTCGAAGCCGACGCCTTTCTCTTCGGCGGCACCGTCCCGACGGTCTGGCTGCAGGAACGGCTCTGGCACGGGACGGCGGACCTGCGCTGGTACGACCTCGCGGCCTGGGCCGTCTACATGAGCTACTTCGTGGCGACGTATCTCGTCGCCGGGCTGCTCTGGTTCTTCGCCCGCTCGCGCTTCCGCCGCTACGTCGCCTGCGTCGCGCTCCTCGCCGGGATGGCGTACGCGACCTTCGCCCTCTTCCCGGCCGCACCGCCGTGGCTCGCCAGCCGGGTGGGCGAGCTCGACCCGACGACGCGGCTGATCGGCCCGATCTCCGGCCACGTGCCCTTCCTCGCCTTCTCGTTCGAAGGGCTCTACGAACGGGGATCCGAGTACGCGAACCCGGTCGCCGCGGTGCCGTCGCTGCACGCCGCGTACACGCTGCTGATCACCCTGTTCCTCTGGCGCCCGGCGCCGCGCTGGGGTCGGGTGCTACTGGCCGCGTATCCCCTCGCGATGGCGTTCGCGCTCGTCTACACGTCCGAGCACTACGTCTTCGACATCCTGCTCGGCTGGACGTACACCGTGATCGCCGTCTGGGTCGTCAACCGGATCGCGGACCGGCGAGCGGCGGCCTAACCCACGACAGGACCGAGCTGATCGGACCCCGGTGGGTCGAGGATCAGGTCGGCGACGAGCGCCGTCCAGCCCGTCTGGTGCGTCGCACCGAGGCCGGCGCCGTTGTCGCCGTGGAAGTACTCGTTGAAGGTCAGGTTGTCCCTCCAGGCCGGATCCGTCTGGAATTTCTCCGTCGCGCCGTAGAGCGGTCGGCGGCCGTCGGGGCCGCGCAGCCAGATCGCGACGAGCCGGTCCGAGAGGTCCTGCGCGATCTCCCCGAACGTGTGCTCCTCGCCGGAGCCCGTGGGGTACTCGAGCGTGAAGCCGTCGCCGAAGAAGCGCTGGTAGACGACGAATTGCCGGATCGCCAGGTAGTTGACCGGCATCCAGATCGGTCCGCGCCAGTTCGAGTTGCCGCCGAACATGCTCGTGGTCGACTCGGCCGGCTCGTAGTCGATCGTCGCGCCCGGGACTCCAGCCAGCGTGTAGGGGTTCCCCTCGTAGCGCTTCGAGACCGCGCGGAGCCCGTGCGGCGAGAGGAACGCGTCCTCGTCGAAGAACTCGGCCAGCGTGCGCCGCAGGTCCTCGGGGTCGATCACCGAGACGAGGGCCCTCCGCTCGTCGCCGACCTCTCGCACGCGGCCGACCCCGCCCCCGCCGGCCTCCGTCCAGCGCTCGCGGAGACGGGCGAAGCGCTTGCCAAGCGCGCCGGCGGTCTCGGCCGCCTTCGTCGGCAGCCCGACGGCCGGGAGCACGGGGATCAGCCCTGAGATCGTCTGCACCTTCACGGGCTCGCTGTCGCCGGAGGGGAACACGAGCCGGTCGTAGAAGAACGCGTCGGCCGTGTCGTAGAGGCCCTGATGCTCGAGCGCGCGCGCGATCAGGACGAACTGCTCGAGGAACTTGACCACCATGTCCAGGTAGACGTCGTTCTCCTCCGCGAGCTCGATCGCGATCACGAGCATCGTCAGCGCGTAGTAGGCCATCCACGCGGTGCCGTCGGCCTGCTCGAGCGAAACCCCCTCCGGGAGGTTGGAGCGATCGATCGGGCTGATGTTGTCGAGACCGAGGAAGCCGCCGCTGAAGACGTTGTTGCCGTCGGCATCCTGGCGGTTCAGCCACCAGGTGAAGTTGACGAGCAGCTTCTGGAAGATGCGCTCCAGGAACTCGCGGTCGCGGCCGCCGTCGATGCGGTAGACGCGGATCGCCGCCATCACGTGCACCGGCGGATTGACGTCGTCGAAGTTCCACTCGTACGCCGGCAGCGCCCCGTTCGGATGCTGGAACCACTCGCGAAGCAGAACCATCAACTGGTACTTCGCGAACGCCGGGTCGAGGTGCGCCCAGGGGATCGTGTGGAAGCCGAGATCCCACGCCGCGAACCACGGGTACTCCCACGGATCCGGCATCGCGAGCACGTCGAACGAGTCGAGGTGGCGCCAGCCGCTGTTGCGCCCGTGCTTGCGAGCCTCCGGCGGCGGCGGCTCGCCGGGATCTCCATCCAGCCAGCGGCGCACGTCGTAGGGGTAGATCTGCTTGCTCCAGACGAGACCGGCGCACGACTGGCGCAGGATCTGCATCTGCTCCGGCCCGGTGCCGGCCGGCGCGAGCGCGCCGTAGAACTCGTCCGCGTCCGCTTCGCGCGCGGCCACCGTCTCGTCGAACGGCCCGGCCGCCCAGTCGGGCACCGCCTCCGTCGCGCCGTCGGGGCGATGCAGCCGCAGCCGCAGCTCGGCCGTGCCGCCGGCCGGCACGGTCAGGCGATAGCGGAGCGCCGCCTTGGTGCCGAACCCGTCCGGGTTGACCGTCGCCGCGCCCGAGACGACGTGGTCGTTGATGCCGTCCTTCGGGAACGGCGTCGTCGCGGCCGACCCGAAGATCCGCGGTGCGTTCGTCTCGTTCTCGCAGAACAGCGCCTCCGGCAGCGCACCGTCGGGCCCGGGTGCCGCCTCGAGCCGGTAACCGGCGAGCGCGTGCTCGGCGACGACGAGCGCCGAGCCGTCGCCTTCGATGCGCGGCCGCACCGCCTCCTCGCCCCACGACCACGTGTTGCGGAACCAGAGCGTCGGCAGCACCTCCAGCGTCGCCTCCTCGGCCGCGTGGTTCTCGACCACGATGCGGGCGAGGATCTCCGTCGGCGAGGCCTTCGCGTAGGTGACGTCGACGGACCAGTAGCGGTCGTCGTCGAACGCGCCGGTGTCGAGCAGCTCGAGCTCGGGATCGTGGAGGCCACGGCCGTGGTGGACGAGCTCGTCGTAGGGGAAGGCGACCTGGGGGTAGTGGTAGCGCCAGTGCAGGAGCGCGTGGCTGGGCAGGCCCTCGAGGTACCACCAGTACTCCTTGACGTCCTCGCCGTGGTTCCCCTGCGGGCCCGTGAGGCCGAACATCCGCTCCTTCAGGATCGGGTCCTCGCCGTTCCAGAGCGCGAGTGCGAGGCACAGCTCATGGCGGATGTCCGAGATGCCGGCCATCCCGTCCTCGTTCCAGCGGTACGCGCGGGAGCGCGCGTGATCGTGCGGGAACGACTCCCAGGCGTCGCCGCCCTCGGAGTAGTCCTCGCGGACCGTGCCCCAGGCGCGCTCGCTCAGATAGGGGCCCCACTCGTACCACGGGTTCGCCGAGAAGAGATCGTCCTCGGCGCGGCCGGTCGCTTGGGCCAGCCGGGCGTGCTCGGCCGTCGCCGGGGTGCTGGAGCTCGGCATCGTCAGTCCTCCGCTGAGTCGAGTGGGGTCACGTCGAAGAGGTGCCACGACCAGGGGTCGAGCGCCACGTAGAGCCCGTCGCGGAGGTCGTCGCCGCTCCGCTCGTAGGCCTCTCCGCTCGCGGCGTCGTCGAGCAGCCAGGCCCGGCCGCGGACGTCGTCCCACGGCAGCGAGACGTCGCCGGACGCCGGCGCGTCGCCGAGGTTCACGACGACGAGCTTGCGGGACTCGCCTCCGCGCCAGCCCCAGACCGCGAGATTCCGCCAGGTCTCGTTTCCGTCCCAGCCGCGTCGCTCGCCGAGCTGCCACTCGCCGTCGCGGAAGACGCCGTCGCCGAGCGCGCTCAGCAGCCGGTCGTAGAACGCATGCACGTCGAGATCGGGCTGCTCGTCGGGCCGGCGCGCGAGGAACACCGGCAGCTGGACCTTGCGGCCCTCGAGCTGCCCCTCGTGGACGAGCCGCGCCCCGGTCTGGCTCAGCGTCGCCACGGCGGCGGCGCGTGCCTGCGCGCGAGAGAACGTCGCCGCCGCGCGCGGCTCGTCGTGGTTCTCGACGAAGCGGACCAGCCGCCGCTGGTAGCCGAGGTCGGCGTGCAGGTGCCCCTGGACGGCCTCGGCGCCGTCGTGCACGAGGCGGTCGTAGAGCCGCTTGTCGTAGCAGTAGTCGAAGCCCTGCTCCTGCAGCGCCCACTCGAGATCCCAGTACGCCTCGGCCAAGAACACGAAGTCCGGCTGAGCACTCTTGACGGCGGGGATCACGGTCGGCCAGTAGTCGGCCTCCGGCCTGGGACCGGCGCGCTCGCCCCACGTGCGCTCGAAGGTGTCGTTCATCATCAGCATCGCCATGTCGCAGCGCACGCCGTCGCACTGCGCGGCGATCGCGCTCAGCGTCTCGATCACGGCCGCGCGCAGCTCGGGCGAGAAGGCGTTCAGCTGCACGACGTCCGGCCAGGCGGGGAAGTACGGGTCGCGGCCGTTCGCGAGGACGCCGTCGCCGACGCGGACGAACGAGGCCGGATCGCGCGCGAGGTCCTCGTCGCTCCCACGCACGAAGTACTCGGGATGCTCGTGCGTCCAGGGGTGATCGGGCGCGACGTGATTCGGCACGAAGTCGAGGATCAAGCCCACGTTCCGCTCCGCGAGCGCTGCCCGCGCGGCCGCGAGCCCGGACGGCCCGCCCAGGTGCGCATCGACCGCGTAGCCGCGGATGCAGTACGGCGAGCCGACGACATCCTTCGTCTGGACGTCCGGCAGGGCGCGCCGGAAGCTCTCCACCAGGCCGTCGTTCGCGAGCGCGATCGCGATCCCGGCCGGGCTGCGCTCCCAGACGCCCATCAGCCAGACGACGTCGAAGCCGAGCGCGGCGATCGCGTCCCACTCGCTCGCAGGCACGCTCGCGAGGTCGATGGCGGTGCCTTCGCGGCGGCTCAGCTCGTCGAGCCAGACCCACGTGTTGATCTCGTAGATGAACGGGTGTTCGACCGTCGCCTGCTCCTCGCCCCCGGCTCCGTCAGCGGACACCGTGTACGGAGCATCGCACGGCGGGGGTGGTCACGGTCGAGCTTCAGCTGCTCTCAGATCTGCTGCTCGGTCTCCTCGTCGAAGAAGTGCAGCCGGTCGACGTTGACGGCGAGCCGCAGCCGCCGGCCCGCCCGGGCGGAGGACTGTGGGCTCAGACGCGCGGTCAGGGTCGCGCCCGCGGTCTGCTCCAGGTCACCGGTCGGGTCTGGCGTCGAGCTGTTGCCGGGGAGCGGGAAGTGGGCGATCAGCTCGGCGCCCAGAGGCTCGGCGAGGGCGACGTCCACGTCGAGGCAGGCGCCGTTCGAGTCCGGAAGCAGCGCTGCGTCCGCGAGGTCCTCGGGACGGATCCCGACGATCACCGAGCGGCCGAGATACTCACGGAGGCGCGGACGCCGTGAGAGCAGCGACGGCGTCAACGTGATCGTCGTCCCGCACAGCTCGATGCACGGTGCGTCGTCGCCGGGCTCGAGCTTGCAGCGAACGAGGTTCATCGCCGGGGAGCCGATGAAGCCCGCGACGAACAGGTTCTCGGGACTGTCGTAGAGCCGCTGTGGCACGTCGCACTGCTCGAGGCGCCCGTCGCGCATGACCGCGACGCGGTCGCCCATCGTCATCGCCTCGGTCTGGTCGTGGGTGACGTAGAGCGTCGTCGTGCGCACGCGCTGGTGCAGGAGCGAGACGTAGGCGCGCATCTCCACGCGCAGCTTCGCGTCGAGGTTCGAGAGGGGCTCGTCCATCAGCAGCGCGTCCGGCTCGCGGACGATCGCGCGGCCCATGGCGACGCGCTGGCGCTGGCCGCCGGAGAGCTGGCCGGGCTTCTTCTTCAGCAGGTCGCCGAGCCCGAGCATCTCGGCCGCCGGCAGCACCCGCTCGCGGATCTCGCTGCTTCTTCAGCTTGTGCAGCCGCAGCCCGAAGCCCATGTTGTCGTAGACCGACATGTGCGGGTACAGCGCGTAGTTCTGAAACACCATCGCGATGTTCCGGTCCTGCGGGTCGACGTCGTTGACGGATTCGCCGCCGATCCGGACCTCGCCGTCGGTCGGCGCCTCGAGGCCGGCCGTCATCCGCAGCACCGTCGTCTTGCCCGAGCCGGAGGGGCCGACGAGGACGACGAACTCGCCGTCCCCGATCGAGAGGTTGAAGTCCTCGACGGCGACGGTGCCGTCGTCGAACACCTTCTTCAACTCGTTGAACTCGATGTTCGCCATTCAGTCGACCTCCCCGGTGGCGGCGGCGATCCGGTCGCGATACCAGAGTGCGCTCCGCTTCGGAATCCGCCGCTGTGTCTCGAAGTCGACGTAGACGATCCCGAAGCGCTGCGAGTACCCGTGCTCCCACTCGAAGTTGTCGAGCAGCGACCAGACGAAGTAGCCGCGCACGTCGACGCCTGCGGCGATCGCCTGCTCGACGGCCGCGAGATGCCCCTCGATGTAGGCGAGACGGCTGGGATCCTCGACCACGTCGCCCCCGTTCCTGCGGTCGACGAAGGCGGCGCCGTTCTCGGTGATCAGGAGGGGCACGTCACCGTAGTCGCGCTTCAGGCCGACGAGCAGCTCCGTCAACGCCTCGGGGACGACGGGCCACCCCATCGCGGTCTTGTCTGCCTCCTGCGGCACCTCGACGAGCCCGAGCACGGAGCCGTCGTCGGACGCGGTGACGAGGTTCGGGCGGTAGAAGTTGACGCCGAGGTAGTCGATGGGCTGGGCGATCGTCTCCAGGTCACCGGGGCGAATCGCGTCGAGCGGTCCGAACCGCTCCTCGTAGAGCTCGAGGATGTCCGGCGGGTACGCGCCGCGGAAGATCGGATCGAGGAACCAGCCGTTGTGGTAGCCGTCGAGCCGCCGCGCCGCCGCGCGGTCCTCGTCGCCGTCGGTGAACGGCCGCGCCACGGTCAGGTCGAGCGTGATCCCGATCCGGCCCGCTCGCCCCGTGTCCCGGAACGCGCGCACGACCGTCCCGTGGGACAGGAGCGCGTGGTGGGCGGCCCGGAGGGCACGCGGCCAGTCCGTCGCGCCGGGAGCCTTCGTCCCGAACGCGTAGCCGAGGAAGGAGGTCACCCACGGCTCGTTGTGCGTCGTCCAGTCCTCGACCAGGTCTCCGAGGCCGTCGAAGACGAGCTCGGCGTACTCGGCGAAGCGGTCGACCGTGTCGCGCGACGCCCAGCCGCCGTCGTCCTCGAGCGCCTGCGGCAGGTCCCAGTGGTAGAGCGTCACGAGCGGCGCGATCCCGCGCTCACGGAGCCCTTCGACCAGGCGGCGGTAGAAGTCGAGCCCACGCTGGTTGGCCGGTCCGCGGCCGTCGGGCTGAATCCGGGGCCAGGAGATCGAGAAGCGGTAGGCGCGCAGGCCGAGCGAGGACATCAGGTCGAGGTCCTCGCGCCAGCGGTAGTAGTGCTCGCAGGCCGGGTCGCCGGTGTCGCCGTTGTGCACCTTGCCCGGCGTGCCTGCGAAGCGGTCCCAGATCGACTCGCCGCGGCCGTCGGCCTTGGTCGCGCCCTCGATCTGGAACGCCGCTGTCGCCGCACCCCAGACGAAATCCTTGGGGAAGGTCATCCTTTCACCGCTCCTTTCATGATCCCGCCCACGATCTGCTTGCCGAGCACGAGAAAGACGACAAGCAGGGGCAGGATCGAGACGAACGTGCCGGTGAGGATGAGCGCGTAGTCCGGCACGTACGCGGCTCCCGCGAGTGTCGAGACGGCGACCTGCACGGTCGGGTTGTGTGGAGTGAGCACGATCAACGGCCAGAAGAAGTCGTTCCAGGTGTTCATGAAGGTGAGCAGGCCGAGCACGGCCGCGATCGGGCGCACGGCCGGCAGGACGACGTGCCAGAAGACGCGCAGGGTGTGGCACCCGTCGACGCGGGCCGCGTCGATCAGCTCGTTCGGAACGGCGCCGGAGATGTATTGGCGCATCAGGAAGACACCGAAGGCGGTGACGAGGAACGGCGCGATCACCGCCTGCAGGTGGTTGAGCCAGCCAAACTTGTTCATCTCGATGTAGAGCGGGATCACGCCGAGCTGCACCGGCACGATCAGCGTCGCGATCACGACGACGAAGAGCAGCTTGCTGCCGCGGAAGCTGAGCTTCGCGAAGGCGAAGCCGGCAAGCGCGCTGAAGAAGACGACGGAGGCGGTGACGACGCTCGCAACGATCGCGGAGTTGATCAGCGCCTTCGCGAAGTCGACGTTGACGATCCCCGCGTTGAAGAGCCGGTCGACGTTTTCGCGGAAGTTGCCTCCCGGTGTCAGCACCGGCGGGTACGCGCCGAGCGCCGAGTTGTCGTGCGAGGCGACGACGAACGACCAGTAGAGCGGAAAGAGCGAGAACGCCATGAGCAGCAGCAGGAAGACGTACGTCCACACGCCGCCGCGGCGGTAGTCGCGGCGGCGCCTGGCGCGGCGCGTCGCCGCTGCGGGCCCGGTACGGGATCGCGGTCATGAGTCGGCCGACCTGATCCTGCGGATGAGCAGGTAGTTGACGAACGAGATGACGGCGATCAGGAGGAAGAGGCACCACGCGATCGCGGCCGCGTAGCCGAAGTCGAACTGCGTGCCTCCGAACGCCTTCTCGTAGAGGTACATCGCGACCGTCTGGTACTGGCGGCCGGAGCCGCCGGTACTGCCGCTCTTGACCGGCTGGAAGAGGAACGGCTCCGTGAAGAGCTGGAGCCCGCCGATCGTCGAGATGATCACCGTGAAGATGATCGTCGGCCGGATCATCGGCACCGTCACGTGGATGAATTGCCGCCAGGTGCGGGCGCCGTCGACCGCGGACGCCTCGTACAGCTCGTCCGGGATCGACTGCATCGCGGCGAGGTAGAGGAGCGCGTTGTAGCCGACCCAGCGCCAGGTGACCATCGTCGAGAGCGCGACCCACGAGGAGATGCGGCCCGCCTCCCAGTTGACGTTCTCGATCCCGACCTGGTTCAGGAGGTAGTTGACGAGCCCGTAGCGGTAGCCGAAGAGCTGGGTGAAGATCAGCGCCACCGCCACGAGCGACGTCACCTGGGGGAGGAGGATGCCCATGCGGAAGAACGTCCGCACGCGCAGGCTGCGGTTGAGCACGTGCGCGATCACGAGCGCGAGCACGAGCTGCGGGATCGTCGAGAGCACCCAGATCCCCAGCGTGTTCACGACCGCGTTCCAGAAGTACGAGTCGTGCATGAGCTCCGAGTAGTTCTGGAGCCCGATGAAGCTCCACGTCGGGTCGAGCAGGTTTCGGTCGGTGAGCGAGACCCACGCCGTGTACAGCAGCGGGAAGATCCCGAAGATCGCGAAGAGGATGAAGAACGGCGCGATATAGAGGTACGGCGAGACCTTCGCGTCGACGCGCCGCAGCCGCCGGCGCGTCGCGCTCCGGCGCCGTGCCACCTGGGTCGGTGCGGCTGCAGCTCGGTCGCTCATCTCGCTCCCATCATCCTCCTGCGCGAGGGGGCGTGCCGGGCCGGGAGAGGGTGTCGGCCCGGCACGCCCTGCGCTCCTACGACAGCGCCTTGACGTCCTTGAGGAACTGCGACCAGGACTTGCGCCGGCGTCTGCTTCTTCTGCTCGACGCGCTGAATCGCGTTCGAGGAGGCCGTCTGGATCGCGCCCTGCTGCGGCCCGATCACCTGCGGCTTCAGCCTGAGCGCCGAGGTGGCGAAGATCTGCCCGACCGGCGCGTTGTTGAAGAACGGGTTCTTGAACCCGGAGACCGCCTTGCTCTTCAGCAGTGCGGGCTGGCTTGGCAGGTTGCCCGTCTGCTTGAAGATGGCCGCCTCGGACGACGGCGAGGTCAGGAACTTGACCAGGTCGGCTGCCTGCTCCGCATTCTTCGACTGAGCCGGCACGGCCAGATAGGAGCCGCCCCAGTTACCGCCGGTTCCCGGCGTCAGGGCGATGTCCCACTTGCCCTTCGTCGCCGGGGCCTGCCCCTGGATATAGCCCATCATCCAGGCCGGGCAGGTGACGGTCGCGAAGCTGCCCTTCTTGTAGCCCGTGTTCCAGTCGTTGCTGAAGGCCGCAAAACCGGCGGACTCGCCGGCCGCGATCCCCGCCATGGTGAGATCCCAGGCGGCCTTGACCTTCGGGTTCGACGCGACGATGACCTTGCCGTTCTTGTCGTAGTAGGCCGGATTGACCTGGCCGATCATCGCGTTGTAGACGTTGCTGCCGGAGTCGAAGAACGTGACGCCCTTCGGCGCGTTCTTCTGGAAGCGCTTTCCGGTCTCGATGAACGCCTGCCAGGTCGGCCAGAGGTTCGAGACAGCCGTCCGATTGGTCGGCAGGCCCGCCTTCTGGAACAGGTCGCGGCGGTAGCAGATCGCCAGGCTGCCGACGTCCGTGCCGAGTCCGACGATCTCACCCTTGCTGCCGAGCGCCTGCTGCCACTTCCAGGGCAGCCAGCGGTCCTTGAGCAATGCCGCCCCGTACTGGCGCAGGTTCACGAATCCCTGCGGCTGAGCCTTGAACTGCGCGATGAAGCCGACCTCGATCGCCTCGATGTCGGCGGCGCCGGCGTTCGTGGCGACGCTCTTCGCGAGGTTCGAGTGGTGGACCGCGTAGTCCTGAATCGATTCCTTGATCGTGACGCCGGGATGCGACGCCTCGTACCGCTTGTAGAGATCGTGGTAGCCGAAGTCGCCGAAGAGGCTGATCGTCAGCGTCACGGGCTCAGCCTTGCTCTTGCCTGCAGCGGTCGTCGCGGCGTACCCCGTGCCCACGACGGTCGCTACGACCAGCGCCACGGCGACGATGCGCCTGCGCTGCCTTCTTTCTGTCACCTTGCCCATCATCCGTTTCCTCTCTTGTCGTTCTGCGAGGGAAAAGCCGTTTGGACGTACATCGACCCTTCAGTTCGCGCTGACGGCCACCCCCTTCTCGGTGCCGCACGACTCTCGAAGAACGAGCTCGACCGGGAGCACGGAGACGTGCGGCGCCGTCTCCGTGTCGTCGATCAGCTGGACGAGCGATCTCGCCGCAGCGGCGCCGAGAGCCTGCTTGTCCTGGCGGATCGTGGTCAGCGCGGGGCTGACGAGCTCTGCGAGCTGGATGTCGTCGAAGCCGACGACGGCGATGTCGTCCGGGCAGCGGAGCCCGGCGTCCTCGATCGCCCGGATTGCGCCGACCGCCATCATGTCCGCCGCTGCGAAGACCGCGGTGGGGGGCTCCGGGAGGGCGAGCAGCGCGCGCATCGCGGCCTCACCGCTCTCCATGTAGAAGTCGCCCGCCGCCTCGTAGCCAGGCTGGGGGGTCAGCCCGAGCTCCTGGAGCTCCGCTCGGTACCCGAGCAGGCGGTCGGCGGCGGGCTTCGTGTGCGCGAGACCGGCGATCGTCGCGATGCGCGTGTGGCCGAGGCCGTGCAGGTGCCGGACCGCGAGCCGGGCGCCGCCGAGGTTGTCGGAGGCGACGTAGCTCGCCCGCTCGCCGGCGAGGGCGAGGTCGACCGCGACGACGGGCGTGCCGGAGGCGATCAGCTTCTGCAGCTCCGGCTCCTCGGCATCGTCGACTGCGAGCACGACCACTCCGTCGACACCGTGGTGGCGTGCGCGTCGCGCGTACGCATGCGGGCCATGCCCGGATCCAGGCTGCTCGTGCGCGAAGAGGAGGACGTCGTAGCCGTCGGCGCCGAGTGAGTGCTTCAGGCCGACGAGGACCTCGAGGAAGAACGGGTGCTGGAGATCGGGATTCGACTCGCCCGTGAAGAGGATCACGCCGATCAGCTGCGACCGGCGCTTGACCAGCGTTCTCGCCGCCGCATTCGGGGTGTAGTCGAGCTTCCGTGCCCACGCGAGCACCCGCAGGCGTGTCTCGGCGCTCACGTCCGAGTAGCCGTTGAACACGCGCGACACCGTCGCAACCGACACCCCGCTTCGCGCCGCGACTTCCCGAATCGTGGAAATTCTCCGCCTCCAGGTGGTTCCGAAAACGTTTCCGGAACTCTAGGCATATCGGCGCGAGGAAGTCAATAGCCAAACCAGAATTTTTGCGAAATCGTTTTGGGAGATCGTGCCCGAGGCAGGCAAGACTGGCTTGTTCATCGGCCCCTACGAGCATGACGGTCTCGACCCGGCATTCAAGTGCCCGACGCACCAAATGCCCCATATGGGTCGGGTTGAGTGCTAGGCGGGTTCGACCATGCAGAGCATGTCGATCACGCGGCTGATGTTGCCGAGCTCGTCGAGGTCGATCAGGTTGACCACGCGCCAGATCGACCCGTCTGCGAGCGCGAGCACATCGCCTCGCTCGACCGGTGCCGGCGCATGAGCGATCCCGAGATCGCTGCCGTCGGTGCCCTGCACTCTGAGCTTGATGCCCACCTTCACGCGGCCAGCATGCCCTCTACGCCAGCCGAACGAACTGACCCGATCGTGTCCTATCTGGCCGAAACCGCGAGCACTACTTTTGTCTGAGCAGCCTCGAATGAGCGCCCGTCCAGGCGCTCCGAGCGTTCGCCCAACAACCCTCAAGACGAAAGGCTTCTGATGCAGGTGATCGAGTGAGTCTGAGCTCCGACTGGCTCGACTTCCTGCTGGCGACCGGGGTGACGGCGGTCGGCCTCTTCATCGTGGCCGGAGTTGTGCTCTGGCTCACGGCGAGGGCTCGTAAGCGCCGCTCCGCCGCCTAGCGCTCACCGGCGGCGACCAGCGACCCCGCGGCCACGAAGACGGCGAGGCCGAAGCCCGGGACTTGATGGGCGCCGACGTCGAGAGTACATCAGCGTCAGCATCCCGTCGTCGCTGAGCCTGTCGGCACCGAAGGCCACCGGGGACGGCCGGTCCGACCGCTGCCACAACTGGAGGAAGATCGAGGCGGTCGAGCACGTCCTGTGAGCATGAAGGCAGCAGTCGTTCTCCTCTTCCTCGTCGTCACGGCGGCGACTCTTGCCGGGCTGGGCTCGGCCTCACTCGGGCCAAGCTCGACTCCGCCGGCACCACTCCCCATCGCCACCGTGGTTCAGCACGGGGGACTGTGCTTCCGGGGTCGGGAACGCCCGGGAACGGAATGCCGCTCGACGGTGACCATCACAGACGACTGGATCAGCGCGCCGGGCGCCACCGGCGCGCCCTGAAGAAGCCGGACCGCGCACGCTTGCTCAGCGCCATCGGACAGATCAACGCTGACCACCTCCGAACGCATCCCTTCCTGGGCACGTGCCCGACCAGCCTCGACGGCCGGGAGTCGATCTATCGCTTTCGCGGGTTCGGACGACAACTCGCTTCGTGCACGTACGACCTGAGCGGCGTCACGGCGGTCAGTCTCGTGAACCGGCTCATCGGGCAACTCGGTCGCTGAACCTCAACGCCGATGCTTCCCGGGCCGGCCCTAGGGGGTTCAATACCCGTGGAGCGGTGCCGCGTCGTATAGTCCTCACCGAAGGGGAGGTGCAGCATGGACAAGACTCGTGCCGTTCTGGTCGTGCTCGGTACAGCCGTGCTCGTGCTGCTCCCCGCTGCATCCGCGTCGCACACGCCGGCGCCGCTCAGCGTCACCATCGCCGGCTCCCTGCAGTCGGAGGCCGGGTGCGCCGGGCGACTGGGATCCGGCCTGCGCGGTCACGCACCTGAGCTACGACGCGAGCGACGACGTCTGGCAGGGGACGTTCTCGCTCCCCGCCGGCAGCTACGAGTACAAGGCGGCGCTCAACGACTCGCTGGACGGAGAACTACGGCCTGCACGCGCAGTCGAACGGGGCGAACATCCCCCTGAGCCTGCCGTCGGCCGGCACCGTCAAGTTCTACTACGACCACAAGTCGCACTGGGCCACCGACAACCGAAGCTCGGTGATCGCGGTCGCGCCGGGGAGCTTCCAGTCCGAGCTCGGCTGCCCGGGCGACTGGGACCCGAGCTGCCTGCGCTCGTGGCTCGAGGACCCCGACGGCGACGGCATCTACACGTTCGAGACGACGGCCCTGCCGGCCGGCTCGTACGAGACGAAGGTCGCGATCAACGAGGACTGGGCCGAGAACTACGGCCAGGGCGGCGTCCTCGACGGCGCCAACATCCCGTTCAACGTCCCCGTCGACAACACGAAGGTGACCTTCAGCTACGACGCCGCCTCGCACGTGCTGACGGTGACCGTCGCGACCCCGGCCGGCGCCCGGGCTGGCCGGGCGCGCTGTCGCACTTCGACCTGGCGCGCAAGGACTGCCTCGGCACCGCCCGCAACACGACCTCGAAGGTCTGGTACACGGTCGCGACGGCGTCCTGAGCGACGTCTACTACCCGACGATCGACAACACGAACGTCAAGACGCTCCAGTACATCGTCACCGACGGCTCGACCTTCACCGACCTCCAGACGCGCGACATGACCTCGACGGTCGAGGCGCTCGACGCCGGCGGCATGGCCTGCCGGGTGACCAGCACGGCCAAGAGCGGCGAGTACAGGATCGTCACCGACTACATCACCGACCCGGCCCGGAACACGCGTGCTCGATGAGCGTCGCAGCTCGAGCGCCGAAGCAGGCCGGGCAGTACCGGCTGTACGTGCGGTTCGACCCGACGGTGAACGGCAACGGCGGCGGCGGCGCGGGCAACGGCGGCGCGGACTACGGCGACGATCGACACCTCGACGGGCCATCCGGTCGCCGTCGCCTCCGACCCGAACACGGCGACCAACGCGGCCAACCGCGACTACGCCCAGCCGGTGTACGCCGCGCTCGACGGGCCGTTCCCGAGGTGACGAGCGGCTTCGTCGGCACGGCCAGCGACGGGCTCGACGCAGCTCGACGCGGCGCACGCCCTCACGACGACCGTACGACGCGGCCAGCAACGGCAACGTCGTCCAGACGGCGCAGCTCGACCTCGGTCAGGCAGCGGCGGAGCGGCAAGGCCGTGCTCGCGCTCGGCTTCGGCGCCACCCAGGCCGAGGCCGTCGCCGCCGCCGAGGCGCTCGCTCGGCGCCGCACGTTCGACAGGTCGCTCGACGGAGCTACGAGGCGGGCTGGCAGGCCTACGACGACTCGCTGAACGAGCCGCCACCGAGAAGCTCCCCGGCGTCTCGACGCCAGCGCAGCGGAAGCGAGCTCGAGCGACGAGTACTACCTGAACGCCAACGTGCTCAAGGCCTCGCGAGGACAAGACCTTCCCCGGCGCGATCGTCGCCGGCCTGGCCTCGCCGTGGGGGCAGGCGGTCTCGGCCGGCGACCCGAACAACACCTACTTCGGCTCCTACCGCGAGGTGTTCGCCCGCGATCTCTACGAGGCCTGGACCGGCCTCATGGCCGACGGCGACCTCGCCACCGCCCGGGCCGCGACGCTGTTCCTGTTCGAGCGCCAGCAGCTGCCCGACGGCTCGATGCCGCGCAACAGCCTGGTCAACGGCAAGCTGGCGCCCGACTCGTTCGGCGACCCAGCTCGACGAGGTCGCGTACCCGATCCTGATGGCCGCACCAGCTCGGGCTGACCGACGCCTCGCTCTACGCGAACCACATCAAGCCGGCGGCGAACTTCGTCGCTCGCCCACGGCCCGCGTTCGGCGTCGAGCGCTGGGAGGAGCAGGGCGGGCTACTCGCCGTCGACGATCGCGGCCGAGATCGCCGGGCTGCTCGCCGCGGCCGACCTGGCCGACGCCAACGGCGACACCGTGTCGGCCGCGCGTCTGGCGCGGCGTCGCCGACGACTACCAGCGCTCGATCAAGGGCTGGACGGTCACCACGAACGGCCCGCTCGCCGCGCACCCGTACTTCATCCGCCTGTCGAAGACCGGCGACCCGAACGCGGCGATCACCTACAACGTCGGCAACGGCGGCCCGACGCTCGACCAGCGCGCCGTGATCGACGCCGGCTTCCTCGAGCTGGCGCGCCTCGGCGAGCTCGCCCGCGACCGATGCCGACGTCGTCGCAGTCGCTCCCGGTGGTCGACGCGACGATCAAGGCGCAGACACGGCGAGCGGGCCCGGCTGGCACCGCTACAACGGCGACGGCTACGGCGACCGCGTCGAGCGACGGCCGGCCGTGGGCGCCGATCGGGACAGGGCACCGGGCACCTGTGGCCGGTGCTCGTCGGCCGAGCGCGCCGAGCAGTCGCTCGCAGACCGGCGACACGGCCGGCGGCGGCGTCGCTGCTCGACGGGATGGCCCAGTTCGCCTCCGGCGTCGGCCTCATCCCCGAGCAGGACTGGGAGGTGCCGCGATCTGGCCGCCTCGCCGTTCGGCACCGACCCGACGGTGGCGTCGATCGGCTTCGTCAACGGCAAGCCGGCCGGCTCGGCGTCGCCGCTCACCTGGTCGGCCGGCGCCTTCGTCCGGCTGTTCGCCGACATCGGCGCGGGCGCGCTCGTCGACCGGCCCGCCGACACCGTAGCCGCGCTACATCGCCCACACGCAGGGCCAGACGACGCTCACGGTCACGAGCCCGGCCGACAACTCGTCCGTCACCGGTCGCCGGTCACGGTCGCCGGCACGACCGTGCCCGGCAACCGGGTCTACGTCTCGGCCACCAACACCGACGGCAACTCGCCACGACGACCGCCTCGGCCACGGCCGCCGCCGACGGCTCGTTCAGCGTTCGACGTCGCCGTCACGCGGTGGCACGACCGTCCTGAACATCGTCGCCGTCAGCCCGAGCGGCGCCACCGCCCACGTCGAAGCGCACCGTCGTCTTCGACTTCGTGCCCGGCACGCTGCTGCTCGACGTCACCGACCCGGACAACGACGACAACGGCCCCGGCAACTACGCCTATCCGACCTCGGCAACTTCAAGCCGGGCGCCTTCGACATCCAGCGCTTCCAGGTCTACGACGACGGCACCGAACGTGATCTTCCGGGTGCAGACCCGCGACCTGACGCCGACCTTCGGCAGCCCGCTCGGCGCCCAGCTCGTCGACGTCTACGTGCACGACCCGGGCGCCGCCACGACCTCGACCGCGGCGTCGTTCCCGCAGCGCAACTACACGATCGCGCGCCGGATCGGCCTGGAGCCGGCTGATCGAGGTGCAGGGCTTCGGCCAGCGCTACATCGACGCCAGCGGCAGCGACCCTCGGGACCGTCAACATCAGCGCGAACCAGATCTCGCGCTTCATCACCTTCAGCGTCCCGAAGGCGACGCTCGGCACGCCCGGGCCCGGGCTGGGGCTTCACCGTCGTGCTCACCGGCCAGGACGGGTTCAGCCCCGACCAGGCCCGCGGCTTCCAGCCGACGCCGCAGGACTTCCAGTTCGGCGTCTGCGCCACGGCGAGCGCCGACCCGCACTGCACGTTCGACCCGGGCACCGTCCCGAAGGCGGTCGACGTGATCACGCCGGCCGGCGTGCTCCAATCCGACGAGCTCGACTACACGATCCACAGCCCCGTGACGATCAGCGGCGTCACCATTCCCGTAGGGTTCGACCGCAGGCCGCCCAGCGGAACTTCCGGTCAGGTTCGGCTGCTTTGCGGACGGGGGGCATGGATGCCCTCACACATGCAGAGTGGGCATCATGCTGCCCACCCCTCCAACCGTCGCCTCCCGGGAAGACGAAAGCCCCGCCTGAGCAGGGCTTCCGTAGGTGGGCGGTACTGGGCTCGAACCAGTGACCCCCAGCTTGTCGAGACGGCCGGAACGTTCGCGTCCGATCGGTCAGGTTCGCTACTCCCTGCAAAACGGCGCTTCCCGCTCGTGCTGTTCGCGACGAGCACACCGGAGCGAACGACGGTTGCGGCCATTGCGGCCACGCGCGCTCAGTCGCGTAGCCAGGCCGCGAGCTCGTCGAGAGCGGCTTCCAGCGCGGCGTCTACCTCGTCGATCCGGTGGCTGTCGCCCATGGCCATGGGCGGGAACCATTCAATCTCGGCCAGCGCGCGGCACGCGGGTAGAAGCTCGCCCGTCGCGTCGATCGCCGCCCGGAAGCGGTAGCGGGCGATCCGGGCGCGGTGGTACTCGGCACTGTCCGTTAGCGCGCGAAGGCCCACCTCGGTCACGTCCGCTGCCAGGTCGAGCAAATGAGTGCGGCTTTCGTGGCGACGGAACGCCTGGGCGCCGCGCACCGTCAGGTACGCGAACACGAGTGCCCCAGCGCGGCGAGAGCCGCGACGGTCGCGGCGATCGCCTGCACCCACTCGAAGGCCGAAGCGGCGATCAGGCACACGTTCGTGCGATCCTACGGCGATCAGCGGCCGAATCCCGCCGTCGACGAGCTTCGCGACCGCCTTCTCGCGGCCGTCGCCGGTCAGGCCGGCGTAGACGGTGAGCGTGACTTTCGCGTTCGCGTGTCGGGCGAGCTCGGCGATCTTCGGCGGCGGTGAGCTCGCGCTCGAACGCGATCGCGACGAGCGAATGCCGCAGGTCGTGCAGGCCGACCGGCTCGAGCCCCTCGCCGTTCAGGCCGACAGCTCGCCGCCGCATGCAGGGCGCGCAGCGCGTTGCGGCGTGACTGAGGCTTGCCGCGTGCCGGTCGTGAACACGAGCTCGTCGGCGCGGACGAGCGCGAGATTCCGTGCCGCCTGCCGGGCGCGGTGCGTCGACTAGCTCGCGCCGCAGGACCGGCAGCAGCGGCACCGTCGCCGCCGATGCTGCCGTCTTGGTCGTGTCGAGCCGCTCGCCGGCGTCGCCTAGCTGCCCGGCGACGGTGAGCGTGCCGGCTTTCAGGTCGAGGTCGCGCCAGCGCAGGCCGAGCGCCTCGCGAGATCCGCAGGCCGGCGTACGTACAGGCGGCGGCGACCGGCCGGAACGTGTCGGTCATCTTCGCGAGCAGCCGCTCGAGCTCGTCGGCGGTCAGGTAGCGCGGCTCGGTCTGCCGGGCGGCGCCGGGCCGGTCGTCGCGGTCGAGGTCGCGCACGACGTTGTGCGTGACGTCTTCCGCTTGAGCCCGTAGCGGAGCAGCCCGGAGAGGATGTTCACGCACGACGTGACGGTGCCGGGCGCGAGCTTGCGGCCGACGAGCCGATCGACAAGCCGGCGCACGTCGTCGGCGGTTATCTCGTCGACGGGGCGGCCGCCGAGCCGGTCGAGCACGTGGTCGCGCAGCCGCTGCCGGTAGAGGTCGACCGTCCGCTGCGAATAGCGGCGGCGGCCGTCGCGGATACCGACGCGCGCCTCGAGATGCTCGAGCCATTCGCCGGCCAGCTCGTCGAGCGTCGGCGCTAGTGACCGGTGCCGCCGCTCGCCGCGGTCACGGTCGACGCGGAGCGCGTCGAGCTCACGGATGGCATCCGTCTTGGTCCTAGCGTCGAGCACAGCGCGGTGTTCGTGGCCGTCGATCCGTAGCCGCGCCTCGAACACGGTCGACCCGTCGACGAGACGGCGCTGCCAGAGCCCTCGAACGCGGCGGCCGCCGCTGTAGACAGGTTCGCGCGTCGCCGCGCCGTGGAACACTTCCTGAGTCATGGGAGCTAGTCCTCCTGTGGCCAGGGCGTCGGCGGTGACAGCCGCGCGGCGCCCATTTATGTTGGGGGTCAGCGTAGCTGCCGGCATCGCTCGTTTGCAGCCGGTCGACGGCGTCGGCGGACACATACAGGCGACGACCCTGGTAGCGGTGATCAAGCCGACCCCGGCGCGCCCGCATCCGCACCGCATCCGGCGAGCAGCCAAGCCGGTCGGCCGCCTGCTCGAGCGTCAGCCAGCGTGCCCCACTCCCGCGGCCGTCGCGCTCGGCGAGCCGCCGATCGAGCTCGCGCTCGACCAGCTCGACAACGAGTGGCCGGAGCGCCTCGAGCAGCGCCTCGCCGACGACGAGCTCCGGCCGGCCGGTCACTGAGCCTCGAGCTCGTCGCCGGTCCCGCCAAGGTGTGCCGTCCCTCGGGAGTTGGCGCGACTGGCGCCGGGGTCGTCCGCGATCGCCGTATCCATGGTGGTTTGCAGCTCGCGGTCAGTCGTGCCAATTTGAGGTGGGTACCCCTGGCGTGACTGGGGAAGGCGCCACCAGGTGCCGCTCTGGAAGCCACGCCGCTCAACGTCGACTCCGAGCTTGCCGGCGGCGCGCTGGAGCGTGCGCTCGGAGATCCCTCGAGCCCCGGCCAGCGTACGCAGCCCCTGCCGCTCGTGCCACTCACAGTCGCCCAGCATTTCCTCGAGGAGGAGCACAGCCTGCTCGGTCTTGCCCTCGTGAGCGCGGCTGCCGAGGAGCTCGCTGCGCTCGATGTCCTCCGCGAGCTCAACGAAGACCATGCGGGACGTCTCGATCATCCCACCGGTCTCCGCGTCGACCGTGTCGGGCAGCACGATGCTCTCGATTCGGTGCCGCTCGACCGGCCGGTGTCGGGCCCAGTTGGCTTTGGCCTGCGCGACGAGCCGAAGGTCAGGCTCGTCGGGGCTGTCCTCAGTGACGAGCACGACGCTGCGCGCGGCATTCCAGAACGCGGTCGAGTTAGCGACGCGCACATAGACCTCGCGGCTCGGCGTCTTGTTCAGGTGCCCGACGTACGTGATCGCACAGTCGGAGCGGTCGGCGAGCTCAGCGAGCGTGGCGAGCACGGACCGAACGTGTTGGTCCTTGTAGGAGTCAAGCTCGACGGCGATCGCCGCCACGATCGGGTCGATGATGACTAGCCGCGCTTCGATCTCGTCGACGACGCGCTGGAGCTCCGCGGCGTCGCGCGGCAGGCAGACCGGGTCGATGCCCTCGTGCCCTGCGACGATGAGCTCGTGCACGCGCCGCAAGTCGCCCCCTGCGGCTTCAACGCGTGGGCGGAGGACTTCGGCGGCGGGATCCTCGAAGCTGACGATCAGCACGTCACCCGGCCGACCGTCGAGCAGGTCGCCGCGCGAGACCTGGGCCGCGACGGCGGCGAGCCAGGTCGACTTGCCGAGTCCGCCGACTCCGGCGACGAGCGTCAGGGTCCGAAGTGGGATCAGCCCGGGCAGCAGCCACCGCACCTGACGCGGCCTCACGTCGGCGAGCGCCCTGTGCGCGAGCTGCCGCGCGGGCGGCCTCACGTCCGGTGCGCGAGTTTTGCGCGAATCGGTTTCGACGCTTGCGATGCGAGCCAGGGCCCCTTCCGCTTCCGGGTCACGCATCGCGCCCGGCGATCCAGTCGATGACTCGGGCGGCGACGTGCAGGACGGCAATGCAGCCGTCGACCGTCCACGGTAGGTAGCCGAGCTCGGCTAGCTGCTCCGTGCGGAGCCGGTGATTCAGTGCGACGAGATCTTCGAGACGTCGCTGGTACTCGTCCGGGTCGTCGCCATCGCGAGCGTCGATCGCGGCCCAGAGGGCGAGGTCGAGTCGCGCCTGCCGACCTACGTTGAGCTTGGGAGCGACATTCGAACGAGGCACCCGCCAGCCAGGCGGCCGGGCCGCGCCGACGTCTAGATCAGAAGCCGCGCGGATCACGACCAGCCCCGCTCGCGGCGCTGTTCGCGCCTACATGCGCGGCAGTACCACGACCCGCCATTGACGAGACGCTTGTCCAGCCGCCATGCGAGCTCGGAGACATGGTGGCCGTTCGAGCAACCCGCGGGTCGGCCGCGCGTCTCCGCTGTTAGCGCCTCGACGAGCCGCCACCACGCCTCGCGCACCTCAGCCAGCGTTTGCGCGTTCGGGTACACGGCCAGGAGCGCGCGCGCCGCCATGCGGTGCGTCTCGTCGACCCCATCGCGCACCGCGGGCCGAAGGACGGAGAACCCCTGAAGCGCGATCACGGCCGAACCCCACCCACCTCCGACCGCGGGAGGCGGTGCGAACTAGGTCGGGGTTTCCCGTCTGCGCCTGATCGGTCGGGCGCCCGCGCCCGCCGGCAGCCGCGCGTCTCGCGCCGCGTGGTACGTCTCGCGCCGCGGATGGGCGGAGTAGCGCCGCCTGCTTGCAGCTGCCGCGCGTACCGCTCGACACGGCGTCCGACCCGAATCCGCGCCCGCTCAAGCCGAGCAACGACGTCAGCGCGAATCCCAACCTGAGAGTAGGCGCTCATTGCAGCACGGTTGCGCCGGTGCCCATCATTGAGCCGTCGGCGGCGCTCTACTCGCGGCAGCTCCGCGAGCGTCCGCTCGGCCCGGTCCCGATCGGCTTTCGACAGGAGACCCTCGAGAGTATGTGCCGCCTGGAGCCACATCGACGGGATCAGCGCGAGCTGCTCGTCGGCGATCGTCTCACCGGCTCGAATCCTCAGCGCGAGGGCAACGATGACCTCAATTGATTGGCGGCCCATGTTCGCCGTCCAGTCCGCCACGACGAGCGACCACTCAGCGCCGCCCATCGAGCACGCATCCTCGAGGACCGTGCGGATCGTCTCCGCGGACGACGCGCCGAACTCCGCGACGAGCTCATCGAAGCGCTCGCGCTGTTCGCTCGTCAGTCCGTCAACGAGCGGCATCCGGCCCTGCTCTCTTCACTGGCATGAGACCGGCGACGCTAACAGAGGCGAGCGGACGTTACACACCGCCAAAACCGCCGGAGCCGGCGCCTCCAAGAGGCCGACGCCGGCTACGGCAACCCGACTCTCATGCCAGGAGAGGCAAGGTTTCGATCAAGAACGCTATCGACGTCCGCACGATCCGGTGTGGACGCAACAGCAACCAGCCACACAGCTCCACCCGGAACCACCCACCCGAAATCGCGCAGGTCCGGAAGGACGAGCCACGGCGCAGGCTTCTCTGGAAATTCCGAGAGCAGTCTGGGGAGACAATGAGTGGCGACGGAGCACTCGTTCAGGCCAGAGGTTGTTCCCCATCTGACGTACGACGGCAACCTCATAAGCAAACCTCATTCTTCGTATTTTAGGGAGAAATTTGCTTGCGACGGGAGCCGGGTCATTGCACCCCTTAAAAACATCCGTCGTTGAAACGAACAACTGCGTCGACGATTTTCGGTCTGTCAACCCCACAAGGCGCGCGCCCCGCGTCGACCAGCGGTCGGGATACGCGCGCGCGGTCGTACGGACTGCGCGCCTGCGCGGTCAGAAAGCGGCCGCGCTCCGAGTTCCGTGCCCGCCACCGATGTCCGAGCGTCAAGCGGACGAGCCCGACGTTTCGCGATGGCCTTCGGGGCACGTCCGACCCGGTCGAGCGAGCCGAGGGTTTACGCGACCTCGAAGAGAGCGTTACACAGCCGTCGTCGGCGATGGCCGTGTTCGGTCGCCTCGCGCTCGGAGGACAGAGATGATCGCAATCACGAGGAAGCCGTACACGGCCACGACCGGAGCCACGAAGGCGAGGATGATCACGGCGACGTAGAAGCCGAGCGTCGGTGTCGCCGCCAACGTGATCGCCTTGATCTCGCTCTCGTCCACCTCTGGCCTGAGCAGGTGGCGGTCGAGTGCGATCGAGCCCCAGAGGACGCTGAGAAGCGACGAGATGACGAGCAGCGTTGCACCGTAGAAGATGACGGCGGCCCGCTCGGCGTCCGAGCTGTGGATCGCTTCGGCCATCAGCTTCGTCGGGAAGGGCAGGAACGAGACGACCATCAACAGCAGCAGGTTGATCAGCATCAGCCGCGTGTTCGCGTACTGGAGGCGCGGGACATGCCGTGGTGGGCGAGCCAGATCCCTCCGATCGTGATGAACCCTTTCGCGCCGTCTCGAAGGGCGATGTCTCACCGCCAAGGCGCGGATTGGCGGCGATCCCGGCCATCGCCATCAGTCGCTCGATGCGGCTCTGCGTCGAGGGGTGCGTCGAGAAAAGGTTATCGGCGCCGCGCCCCGACAGCGGATTGACGATCATCAACTGGCCGGTCTCGGGATGCCTCTCGGCGGTCTCGTTCGGGATGCGCGCCGCGCCCGCGCTGATTTTGGCGAGCGCCGAGGCGAGCGCCTGCGGGCGGCCCGAAATTTCCGCGCCGATGCGGTCGGCCTCGTATTCGCGCCCGCGGCTGATCGCCATCTGAACGAGCGCTGCGGCGAGCGGCGCCAGCACCATCATGGCGAGCGTTGAGACGATGTTGCCGCCGCCGTTGCTGTTGCGATTGCCGCCGAAAAACATCGCGAAGTTCGCAAGCGTGGTGATCGCGCCGGCGATCGTCGCGGTGACGGTCATGGTGAGCGTGTCGCGATTTTTGACATGCGCAAGCTCATGCGCCATCACGCCGGCGACTTCCTCTTCGGTCAGCATGCGCAGCAGCCCAGTCGTCGCGGCGACGGCGGCGTTTTCGGGGTTGCGCCCGGTCGCGAAGGCGTTCGGCTGGTCGGACTCGATGATGGTGATCTTCGGCCGGGGCAGGCCGGCATTATCGGCGAGGCGCTCGACGATCCCGGCATAGCGGCGGACCGCGCCGGAAGGGTGCGAGCTGTCGACGATCTGCGCGCGATACATCCGCAGAACGATCTTGTCGGCGTTCCAGTAGGCGAAAAGGTTCGACGCGCCGGCGAAGGCGAGCGCCAGAACCATGCCGCCGGTTCCGCCGATTGCGTAGCCGATGACGCCGAAGAGGGCGGTCAGAACCGCGATCAGGATGTAGGTGCGAAGGTGGCTCATGGCTTTCCTGTTTGTCGCCGTATGCGCCGATCTATATGTGGTGAGCGGAAAGGTCCTTCAATATGACCGTGTTTGAAGATGATAAGGCCATTGGCGCGGCGCCCGGCGTGGTCCTGACGCCTGCCGCCCGCCGCGCGCTTGAAGAGGCGGCGGCGCGCCGCAACAAGACAGCGGCGACACCGCCCGCGGGCGAGACGGGCGGTCCGTCCGGCCTTGAGCCGACCCGCTATGGCGACTGGGAGAGAAAAGGCCGCGCGGTCGATTTCTAGGGGGGGGCGCCGTTCGGGCGGCGGTTCGCGCGCTTTGCCTGGCGCCCGCGGCCCTTGCCTTCTCTATACGGATGATTTATGAAGCGCGCCTCCGCGCTGGCGGAGATCAGGAGCATGTCATGCAAACGCGCAGCGATATTGGATTTGACGCCGTCTGACTGCGCCGCCTCTCTTCAGGATAGGCGGCGCGCCTGACGCGCATCGCCAATTTTTCCGATAAACCTGAACGAGAGACCTCCCGTGACCATACATGTGACGGTGGAGCAGGGCGCGCCATGCGCGGCCCCGACGCTTCACGCCGCGCCGAAACGGCGCGAAGGCGGGCCCTATGGCTGGCTGACGCGCTATCTCGCGGTGATGGCGGGCGCGAACACGGCGATCGCCGCGCGCCTTCTGTCGCTGCCGCGCGATGAACTCCACTTCATCGCGATGACGCTCGCGCTCATGCGCGACGTCGAAAGCCGCGCGCGCGTCGAGGATTTCGCGCGAGCGATCGGCCGCGACCGCCGCGAGACGATTTTGCGCAACTTCGCGCCGGATTTCGATCCGGCGCTCGCACGGTTCTGCCCAAAGCTCGCCGGGAAACCCTGGCGGGCGGCGAGCTACCGGCGCCTCGCCGCGCTCGCGGCCGAGCCCCATGCGCGTAAGACGATGAGGCATCTCAAGGCGATTTCGCGCCGCGACGTCGTGTTGCTCTCGCGACTGCCGCCCGCCTATCGCAAGCGCGGCGTCCTGAAGATGGTGCGCAGCCGGCGCGCTTTCCGCCAGCTTGCCTTCGCGATCGATATCGTCCGGCGGGTCAGGACCGATCTGACCGACAGGCAGATCATCAGATCGCTTGAGAAAGCGGACGGCGCCTATATCAAAGACTGGGTGGAGGCGCATTACGAACGCCTCCCTTTTCCGGCGGCGCCCACGGGACTGCTGACCGATGGGCGCGGCGTCGTCTTGCACCCCGTCGCGTGTGGCGCTGAGCTTCGGCGCGCGGCGATCGACTATGACAATTGCGCCCGCACCTATATCGAACGCGCGGCGACGGGCGCTTCTGTTTTTTATCGGTGCGAACGGGAGGCGAGGCGCGTCGCGCTTGCGGAGATCAGGCTCATCCCCGGCTTCGGCTGGGCGATTTACGAACTGATGGGGCCGCGTAATTGCGAACTCGACGGCGATGACCGCAATGCGGTCATCGCCGTCTTCGCCGCCGCCGGAATCGCGGCGACGCCGCAGGCGCGGTCGCCTTTCGGCTGGTTTCCCGTTAATTGAGCGCGCCGAGGGTCAGCGAGGGTTTGCCGCCGCGAGTTCCAATGTGAAAACAGAACCCTCCCTTTCACGCAAGGCCGGCTGCGCTACGCGCAACCGGGCGTGAAAGCCCTCCCTTTTCAAGGGAGGGAAGAAAGAAGTAGCGCGCTTCTTCTTCTCCCTCCCTTGAAAAGGGAGGGTCGGGGAGGGTTTCTGGCGGCGAGTCCGGACGTCAAAGAGAAAAACCCCCGCCGGTTGACGCTCCGCCTACGGAACACCTGCCGGCGGATGCGAAAATTGGAATCTTCTGCTAGTTAATTCCGGCGCGATTTTTCGTTAACCAAGTTTTTTTCGTTAACCATGAGGCGCGTTGATTTTGCGCGGTAAAAAAAACTTATCCTCCAAGTTATCCCCCGGGTTATCCCCCTACTTATCCCCCACCTTATCCTACAAGTCTATCCCCCTCCTTTCGGGCGGGCGTAAGATCGCTTCCTGTCGAAGCAGGAGAGGCGTTGGCCACCGTTTCAGCGGCTTCGACCCAGCGCGCCGGAGACGCGCATCCGCGTTACGGAGGATGCAAACGATCCGGCCGGCGTCAGGCCCGGGCCGTACTCGACCCCGCTCAAGCGGGATGCGGGGCCGCGCGGGAGACCAACCGACAAAAGCGCCGGACGGTTCGCAAAGACGGTCGCCTCTCGCAGGGCGATAGTGCGCGGCTTGCGGACCAGGCGCGGGACGCAGGTCGTCCCACTAAAAATCTAGACTGGACGGTCCGCGCCCCGCGCACCCTCTCCATTCTATTTGGTTGAAGCGAACTGCCGGGAGCCTCTGCTCCGCGGAGACGGAGGAGTGTTGGGTGAAAGTGGGAAAAGGGAATAGGCAATCGGCAATCGGCAACCGTGAAGAGGGAAGAGCGAAGAGCGGAGGAGGACGCCGGGATGCGCGGCGGGCGAAGTCGGCTGGCGCACATCACCCGCACAAGATCCCGGACCAGCACAGCAGCCCTCATCCTGAGGAGCCGCGAAGCGGCGTCTCGAAGGATCATGCCGCAGCGCATCCGGGATGACGGCATTGGTTGCCGATTGCCGGCTACCGGTTCCCGCTCCCAGTTGCCGATTGCCGAACTGCGGCGGCTGGCGACGGCCCCGAAACACCGTATTGTTTTCGTCTCCATCGCCGGAAACGGCGCGCGCCGAATGCAAAGGAACCGGACGATGAAATTTCCTGTCTTCAAGGCCTTCGGCGCGACGCTCGCTTATCTTACGGGTCACGCTGTCGACCTGATCAAGGCGCTATGGCTTCCCGCGCTCCTGCTGGTCGCCGCGATGGCGGCGGTCATGCCCGGCTACCTCGACGCCGCGATCGCCATGCTCGACCTTGGCCCCACTCCCGACCCCAACGCCGTGCTTGCTGTCGTCGGACCGATGATGAGCTCGATGGGGCTTCTCCTCCTCGTCAGCGCCGTTCTTTATCCGATGATGATCGTCGGCGCGCTCCGCCATGTCGTTCGCGGAGACGAACAGAAATTGCCTTTCTATCTCGGCTATGGCGGCGACGAGGTCAGGACTCTCGGCGCCTATGCGCTGATCATCGTCATGATGGTGATCGCTTATCTCGTCTTCGCGCTCGCGGTCGGCGTCCTCACCGGCGTTCTCACGCTGATCTCGCCGGCGGCCGGCGGCGTCGGCGCGCTCATCGCGCTCGTCGCCGGACTTGGCGCGCTGGTCTGGTTCGCGATGCGCCTCTCGGCGACCTTTCCCGCCGTCCTTGCGACGCGAAGCCTCGGCCTTGCGCAGTCCTGGCGCGCGACCAAGGGCAATTCGACCCGGCTTCTTCTGTTCTGGTTTCTTGTCGGGCTCATCATGTTGGGCGTCGGCCTTTTCTACGCCGTCGCATTCATGGGCGACATGATGCCGATCTACGCCGAGCTGATCGATGCGGGCGCCGACGAAGCGGCGCAGCAGGCGGCGAACCTCAAGCTGATGAAGGCGCAGCGCGATCTCTACGATTTCGGAAGCGCCAAATTCTGGCCGTTCACGATCGCAACGTACATTTACACTGTCGCGCTGATGGCGCTGACATCGGTCGCCGCCGGCATCGCCTGGCGCTTTCTGACCGATGACGGCGCGGGCGACGCGGCGGCCCGTAAAAACGCGCTGGCGGCCTGATCATGAGCGAACAGGCGACAGCGACCGCCGACGGCGTCAGGGCCGCCGCCCTTCGCATCAGGGGCGCGGCGGTTGTGACGCCGCTCCTTGAAAACGAGTGGCTTAACGAACGCGCGGGCGGCCGCGTGCTGATGAAGGCTGAAACCTTGCAGCACGGCGGCTCGTTCAAGTTTCGCGGCGCGATGAGCCGCCTGTCAAAGCTCTCGCCGGAAGAGCGCCAGCGCGGCGTTCTGGCGGTCTCTTCCGGCAATCACGCGCAGGGCGTCGCGCGCGCGGCGCGGCTTTTCGGGTCGCCGGCGACGATCGTGATGCCGAAGGACGCGCCGACCTTCAAGATCGCGCAAGTCCGCGCCTATGGCGGCGAGATCATTTTCTATGATCGCTATACGGACGATCGCGAGGCGATGGCGAAGAGGATCGCGTCGGAGCGGGGGCTGGCGCTCGCGCATCCGTTCGATCAGATCGACACGATCGAGGGCCAGGGAACGCTTGCGCTTGAAGCAGTCGACCAGGCGAAGGCCGCGGGCGCCGCTTTCGACGTCTTCATCGTTTGCTGCGGCGGCGGCGGCATGACGGCCGGCTGCGCGACCATCCTCGCCGATATTTCTCCGAAGACGGACGTCATGATCGCCGAGCCCGAAGGCTACGACGAGACCTGGGCGTCGATCCTCGCCGGCGAACGCCTCAAGGCCGACGTCTCGAAAAAAACGATCTGCGACGCGCTCGCCTCGCCGTCGCCGGGGGAAATCACCTTCCCGATCCTGAAGCGCTTCGTGCGCGGCGGCTTTTCCGTCACCGACGATGATGTCGCCGAAACAATTTCCTGGGCGGCGAAATATCTAAAGCTCGTCATCGAGCCTGGCGGCGCCGCAGCGCTCGCTGCCGTTTACACGAGGAAAATCAAAGCCGAAGGGCGAACGATCGGAGTGACGCTGTCGGGCGGCAACATCGACCCGTCCCTCTATGCGACGTTTCTGCGGCGTTTCGGCTGATCAAATGTCCGAAATCGCCGCGTTTCGATCATTGAAATGTTATAATGTAGCTATATGTGCCAAATCAGGCTAGAAGGCTTCTTACGGGGTTTTCATCGTTTGATAGCCAATCTGTGGCCTGATCAGGGAGCGCGGGCCTCATAGCAAGCGCCTCCCATGGGTGAAACGGAGGAATTGGCCGATGGCCAATTGGAAAGAAGCGAACCGGCCGAGCGAAAAGCGGACAAAGCTGCCGCTGAGCGTGCGTGAACTCGCCGAACTTGGCGGGAAGAAGCTCGTCTATGTGCGGACGGTGCTCGCCTCGGAATGCGCCGACGATCTCGTCGATGACGAAACCGGCGCCGTGATCGATATTCCCGGCGATACGACGCTTTACTCGGTCCACTCAGGCGACGGCCAGCGCATCGCGCTGGTCGGCGATCGCGACCTCGCATTTGCGGCCGCGCGCCAGCACGAAATGAATCCTGTCAGCGTTCACTGACAGGTTTTCCACAGCTGTTGAAAATCTAGGCGGCGGCGTTCGATTGCGCTGTTTCGGCGGCGATCGCGAAAATCGCTTCGGCGGTTTTTGCGCCGCGCAGCGCCTCGCGAACGCGTTCGTCGCGCAAAAGGCGCGAGACTTTCGCGAGCGCCTTCAGATGCGCCGCCGTCGCATCGGTCGGCGCCAGGAGAACGAACACGATGTCGACCGGCTGATCGTCCACCGCTTCGAAGTCGGTCGGCCGGTGCAGCTTGGCGAGCAGGCCGATGATCTCGCCGAGCCCCTCGATCTTGCCGTGCGGAATGGCGACGCCGCGTCCGACGCCTGTCGAGCCGAGCTGTTCGCGCTCCATAAGCGCGAGGCGGATGGCTTCCGCCGGCCTGCCGGTCAGCGCCGCCGCTTTCACGGCGAGTTGCGACAGGACTTCGCGTTTACAGCTGGCCGTGAGGTCGGCGATCACGGCGTCCGGCGAAAGAAATTCGGAAAGACCCATAAAATGACGACCGACTGCGTGCGCCCCTCAAGACGGCAACACCAGATCAGTCCCGTTGCTCCGTAAAATTTGCGGCGACCGCTTACCTCAGGGGGCTGGGTCGATCCAGCCGATGTGTCCATCCCGGCGGCGGTAGACGACATTAAGCCGGCCATGGGCGGCGTTCTTAAAGACGATCGCGGGGCTCTCGGCAAGGTCTAACTGCATGACCGCAGCCCCAACCGTCATTTCCCGCAGGGAGGTCTGTTTCTCGGCGACCACAACCGGCGTCGGATCGCCCTCGGAGGCTGATTCGCCCTCGATTTCCTCCGGCAGCGGCTCCAGCGTGTAATAGGAAGCGGCCTCGGCCGGCAGGGGCTCCTTCCCATTGACGTGATGATGCTTCTTCAGGCGGCGCTTGTAACGCCGAACCCGCTTTTCGAGCTTTTCCAGCGCGATCTCGAAGGCGGCGTAAGCGTCGCCGCCGTCGCCATGGGCGGCAAGGAAGACGCCTGAATAGAGGTGGGCGGTCATTTCGCATTCGACGAGGTGGCGCTCCTTGGCGAAGGTGACGATCGCTTCCGCCCCGCTGCCGAAATATTTCTGAACGCCGTCCGAAAGACGCGCGGTCACGTGTTGCTGAAGCGCGTCGCCGAGGTCAATGTTCTTGCCGCTGACCTGAATGTCCATGAAGGCCTCCGTGAAGACCCGGCGGCGCGCGCCGGGCGTCGCTTCCTATATCGGTCCGCCGGCGCGGAATTGAAAGGCCTAGATGGCCTCGCGGAGAGCAGCGCGGCGGCGCTGGACGGACGAGGCGATGTTCATCGTCTCGCGGTATTTGGCGACAGTGCGACGCGCGATGTCGACGCCCTCGCCGCGGAGGATGTCGACGATGCGATCGTCCGACAGAGCGTCGTCGGGCGTCTCCTTCTCGATGAGTTCGCGCACGCGAAAGCGCACGGCCTCGGCCGAGTGAGCCTCGCCGCCCGCGCTTGAGGCGATCGAGGCGGTGAAGAAATATTTGAGTTCGAAAATGCCGCGCGTCGTCGCCATGTATTTGTTGGCGGTCACGCGCGAGACCGTCGATTCATGCATCGAGATCGCGTCCGCGACGGCGCGCAGATTGAGCGGGCGCAGATGCCGGACGCCGTAAACGAGAAACGCGTCCTGCTGGCGCACGATCTCGCTCGCCACTTTGAGAATGGTGCGGGCGCGCTGGTCGAGGCTTTTTACGAGCCAGTTGGCGTTGGCGAATTGCTCGCTCACGAACACCGTATCCGCCTCGCGGCATTTCAGCTTCGAGACTTCGGAATGATAGACGCGGTTGACGAGCACCTTCGGCAGCGTCTCTGAATTCAGATCGATCTTCCACCCGCCATCCGCGGATTTGCGAACGATGACGTCGGGAGCGACGACCTGAACCGGTTCCGCGCCGAAGGCGTATCCAGGCTTCGGGGTCAGCGCGCGCACTTCCGCGATCATGTCGCGAATGTCGTCCTCGTCGGCGCCGGTCGCCTTGATGAGGCCTTTGAGATCGCTTTTCGCAAGAAGTTCGATGTGTTCGATGAACGCCTTCATCGTCGGATCAAGGCGATTGCGGTCGGCAAGCTGGAGGCTGAGGCATTCCTTGAGGTCGCGCGCGCCGACGCCGGAGGGCTCAAACGCCTGGATGATCTTCAGCGTGCGCTCGACGTCGCCGACTTCCGCGCCGAGGCGCTCTGCGATCGACTGGACGCTGTCGCGCAGATAGCCGGCCTCGTCGATGAGATCGATGAGATAAGCGCCGATGAAGAGCGAATACGGATCGCGCGTCGCGACATGAAGCTGCTCGGTCAGGTGCTCCCACAACGAGACGCCGCGCGCGAGCGTTTCGCCGAAGTCGCGCTCGTCTTCGAAAGAGGATCCGCCGCCGGCGCCGACGCTCGCCCATTCGTTCGATTTGTATTCGACGGCCTCGTCGGATGCTGCGCCGGCGTCGGCGTCGTCGCGCGGCGCATCAAGGGCTTCGGCCGCGCGCGCGGCCGCGCTGTCGCTGGCAAGATCGAGCGCCACGGCGCCGCCGTCATCGACGGGCGAGGGGCCTTCCGCCTCGCCGCGTTCGGCGCTTTCAGCGCTCTCTTGTTCAGCGACGCGCTCAAGAAACGGATTTTCCTCGAGTTGCTGCTCGACGAATTCCGCAAGCTCGAGATTCGAGAGCTGCAGCAGCTTGATCGCCTGCTGCAGCTGCGGCGTCATCACCAGCTGCTGGGACTGCCGGAATTCCAATCTTGGAGCTAACGCCACAACGCCCCTTTATCCTCCGGTCACATCTGGAATCGGTCGCCGAGATAGACGCGCCTGACGTCCTTGTCTCCGACGATGTCGCTCGGCGCGCCCTCGATGAGGACTTCGCCTTCGTGAATGATGTAGGCGCGATCGATGATGTCGAGCGTTTCGCGCACGTTGTGATCAGTAATGAGAACGCCGAGCCCGCGATCCTTGAGGTGCAGCACCAGTTCGCGAATGTCGGCGATCGCGAGCGGATCGATGCCCGCAAAAGGCTCGTCCAAAAGCATGAAGGCGGGGCCGGTCGCGAGCGCGCGCGCGATTTCGACGCGCCGCCTTTCGCCGCCCGACAAAGCGAGCGCCGGCGCGTTCCGGATGTGCGTGATGTTGAATTCGTTCAGAAGATCGTTGATCAGCGCCTGCTGCTTGTCCTTGTTCTTTTCGACAAGCTCGATGACCGCGCGGAGATTTTGTTCGACGGTGAGGCCGCGAAAGATCGAGGCTTCCTGCGGCAAATAACCAAGGCCGAGGCGGGCGCGCTGATACATCGGAAGGCGCGTCACGTCGTGGCCGTCGATCGCGATCGCGCCGTAATCGACGGGAATGAGTCCGGTAATCATGTAAAAGCAGGTGGTCTTGCCGGCGCCGTTCGGCCCGAGAAGGCCGACGACTTCGCCGCGATTGACGCTGATCGAAACGCCGCGCACGACCGGGCGGCGCTTGAAGGTCTTGCCGAGATTTTCCGCAAACAGGCCGCCGCCGCCTTCGACCACCATGGGTCGCGGCGCGGTGCGCTTGCCTTTTTCGGGCGTTGCGCTTGCGGTTTCGGATTGAACGTTCATGTCGACGGCCATTTAGCGGCGCCTCTCTTTAAGGTTTGGTGAAGTCAGGACGGCTCGCCCGACCGTTTGGCATAAAAAATGCCCCGGATGCGTCGCCCGCTCGGCGCGGTGAACAAAAGCCGGCCGGAATCCACCCAATAAATGAGCTCGCCGCCGGTCATAACCTGTTCACCTTGAGTGACGACGACGTCTTCGGAAATGGTGATCGTGCGCTCGTCGGCGTCGTAAACGCCGACCTTGCCGGCGATCGCCTCCTTGCCGTTCGAATAGCGCACGGTTCCCTCGGCGCGGATGCGCTTGAAGGCGCCCTCGTCGTCGAGGTCGGCGACCAGCTTTTCAGCCGTCAAAATCGCCTCGCCCTGCACGGCGCGTACGTTGCCGACCCATGTCGCGACGTCGTCGACGACTTCGAGCCGGTCGCCGGTGATGTCGATCGGCGCGTCGCTGACCTGCGGCGCAAGCTGTGCGGCGGCGTGACCCGCAAGCCCCGCCATCGCCGCCAAAATGAAGGCCCCCGCCTTTTTCATTCGACTTCTCCGTTTTCATCTGTCGGCGCCGGTTCGGCAGGCGCCGCTGTTTTCGCCGGGTAAATCCGCATGCGGACATTGCCTTCGAAGACGACGATCCCTTCGCGGTTGTCAGCGTTCATCCGGTCGGCCTCGATTTTTGAGCCGCGCGGCCCGTCGCCGGCGACGCCGCCGTCGCTGACGACCGTCTGGTCGTCGATCGACACCGTCGCCCGGGGCGTCTTCAGGACGTAATTGTCGAGACCCGCCGCATGTTCAAAGGTGACGCCGTCCTTGAGGAGCAGCTTCTTTTCATCAGTGTTGAAAACGCCGGCCTTTGCCGCGACGATCGATTCCGCATCGGCGCCTGCGGTGACCGCGCGCGGCGCGTCGAGCTCGATGATCTGTTCGCTGTCGGGTTTTCGGCTCGCCGTCGCGGCCGTGATCTCGTAAGGGTTGCCGCGCGCGTCGACGCCGCTGAATTGGGGATTGGCGGTGCTGAGGTTTTGGGGCGTCGCCTCAAGGTCGGCGAAATCGTCGAGGAAGGCGTCGTCCCCGCCGCCGGTGCGGGTGTTGAGGAAAAACGCCGCGATCAGAACGAGGGCGCCGATCGGCAGAGCGATCCGCAGGCGCCTCATCAGCACGGCCCGCTCGGCCGCCTTCTCGCCGGTCGTACGCTGGCGGATGGTGGGATTGTAAAGCGCTCCGCGATTGGTTCGCGGAGCGGCGGGGGCGTCGGCGGGCGTTACGACGGCGTTCATCAAGCCTTCCGGCGGGAGCGGGAAATCCTCCCATTAATTCAATATAGTCAGCCCGCGAGCGCATTCACGCAAGGGCCGCTGGAATTCGCGCTGCAGTCGATCAGGAATGGGCGAGGAGGTCGATTTCCGGCCAGCCGGCGAGATCGAGTGCAGCCCGCGCCGGCAGGAACCGGAAGCAGGCTTCGGCGAGCGCCGTTCGCCCCTCGCGGGCGAGCATGACGTCAAGTTTCGCCTTCAGCGCGTGGAGGTAGAGGACATCGGACGCCGCATAATCGACCTGCGCTTCGGTCAGATGGTCAGCGCCCCAGTCCGACGATTGCTGCTGCTTTGAAAGATCGACGTTGAGGAGGTCTTTCGCGAGATCCTTAAGGCCATGCCGGTCGGTGAAAGTGCGCGTCAGGCGCGAAGCGACTTTGGTGCAGTAAACCGGGCTCGTTTCGACCTTCAGCCATTGCTGGAACGCGGCGATATCGAAGCGGGCGAAGTGAAAGAGTTTCAGCGTCTTCGGATCGGCGAGGAGGCGCTTCAAATTCGGCGCGGCGTAGGAACGGTCGAGATGGACGACATGGGCGTTGCCGTCGCCGGACGACAGCTGCACGACGCAAAGCCGGTCGCGATGGGGGTAAAGTCCCATCGTCTCGCTGTCGATCGCGACCACGGGGCCAAGATCGAGGCCCGCAGGCAAATCGCCCTTGTGGAGAGTGTTCGTCATGCCGGTCCCTGAAAGTTGCGGGCGAGCCTCTAACACTCGCAGGCGAAAGTGAAAACCGGCTGAAGCCGGTTGTTCCGCCTTTGTTCCGAAACGACGCGCGGCCGCGCCTCAGCCCTCGAGTTTGCTCAAGTCCGCGACCGTCGCGGTTGCCGCGATGAACCGCTGGAGAAGCGCGAGGCGATTGGCGCGTAGTTTCGCGTCCTCCGCGTTGACCGTCACCTTGTCGAAGAAGGCGTCGATCGGCGCGCCGGAGCGAGGCGAGGGCCGCCATCGCGTCGGCGAACTTCTCCTCGGCGACGGCCTTCGCCGCTTTTTCCTCGGCCGGCTTCAGCGCGGCGAGGAGCGCCTTTTCCTCCGCGGTTTGAAGGAGCGATGGATCGACCGCAGGGCGGATGAAATCCGCCATGCCCTTGCCACGGCGCATCGTCCGTGAGCCGCTGGCGGATTTCATCCGCCCTACGTCCTTCTTTTCCTCGGCCTTCAGAATATTCGCGGCGCGCTTGTAGCCCGCCGCGAGATTGGCGCCGTCGTCGGTTTTGAGGAAGGCTTCCAGCGCTTCGAGCTTCATGACGATGAGGACGAGATCGTCTTCGAGCGATCCGTCCGCCTTTGTCAGCACGGCGTCGATGTGGTCGTGCCGATGGCCCTTGTCGTTGAGGTAGACTTTGAGACGGTCGTGGAAGAAGGCGAGCAAGTCGGTCGAATTCGATCGCTGCACAGTACGCATCAGACTTCGCATTGGCGTCAACTGAGATCGTCTTGATCAATTGTGCTGTCGAGTTGTCGAATCGTCAGCAGCATCGTCTTAGCGATGCCAGCGAACTCGATTGCTTGCGCTACGCATCGTCGCTTGACGATGCTGCCAAGATCGATCTAGCTCGAAACGGGCCTTCGATGACTTTGCAAGATGATCGCAAAGTTCGTAGCGAGTCGTCGAATCTCATCTGGATCAGGATCGACCTATTAACCGAACGCCGCCCGCCTCAACGCAAACGGGTCGCTCGATCCCGTCGGCTTTTTGCCGATCGCCCAGAACGCCGTCAGCGTGTCGATCTTGTCCGCCAGCGCCACGGCGACCGAGACCGGCGCGGTCGGAACGTCATCGTCCGCGCCCTGAGGTTTGTAGTGGTCGCGGATGGCGTCGGCGATCGGCTGCGACGTGCGACGATGCCCCTCACGCGGACGCTTCGCGCGTTCGCGCCTCCTCAGGATGAGGCTGCGTTCGATCCTCGCGGCTCTTGCCCCGCCTCACCCTGAGGAGCGGCCGCAGGCCGCGTCAGCGAAGGGCGGGCTGGGCCTGCTGCGCCAGATAATAATACCGGCCCATCAGCCCTTGCAGCTCCGGGAACTCATAGACCATGCCGGTCGTCAGATCGGCTTTCGCCAATAGCGCCGCTTTTTCCGCGAGCGCCGGATCGGCGCCGACGGCGGGGGCGATTTCTTTCGCCAGCGCCGCGATGCGCCGCGCCTTGTCGCCGATCGTGCCGAGCCCTTCGAAGAAGGTGACGCGGTCGAGGTCTTTGACGCGCTCTTCAAGCGGGATCTTCAGATCCTGATGATAGAGATACCACGCGTCCGAAAGGCGCGCGGTCAGCACGCGCTCATATCCGGCGCGCATCGACTTTCCGGCGTCCGGCGCCTCGATATTCGCGACGTACACGAATTTATTGGCGAGGCGGCCGGTCTTCGGGTCTTTGACCGAGAAATATTTCTGGTGCCCGCGCATCGAGGCGGTGAGCACTTCGTCGGGCAGCGCAAGGAACTTCCTGTCGAACGAGCCCATCATCACGACCGGCCATTCGGCAAGGCCCGAGACCTCGGCGAGGAGGCCCTTGTCCTCGACAAGCTGAAGCCCCTGCGCCTCGCACAAGGTCTTCGCGTCGGCGGCGATCAATTCCTCCCGCGCGCGGCCGTCAAGAATGACCTTCGCGCTCGTCAGCGCCGGAGCATATTCGTCGAAATTGCGCGCGTGGATCGGACCGTCGACATGAAGCGCCGATGGCCGCGCGTTTCATCGCCGGAGGCGACGCCGTCGATCACGAACGGAACGATCTCGTCGGCGAAAGCGCACAGAATCGATTGCAACGGCCGGACCCAGCGCAACTCGCCGTCTCCCCAGCGCATGGATTTCGGCCACGGGAAGTCGCGCGACGATCGCCGGAATCGGCGTCGCGCGAGAACCGCGCTCGTCTCGCGGCCCTTTTCCTCGATGCGCGCGACGTAGAACTTGCCCTTCTTGTCCTCGACGATGTCGCATAGATCGAGCGAGGAGAGCCCCGCGGATTTGAGGAACCCCTCGATCGCCTGTTCGGGCGCGCCGACGCGCGGGCCCTTCTTTTCTTCCTTGCGGTCGGGCTGGCGGCGCGGGAAGACCCGTCGCGATGAGGGCGAGCCGGCGCGGCCCCGCAAACGCCTTCACGCCTTCCGGCATAAAGCCCGCCGCAATGAGGCGCTCGTTCATCATGCGCTCGAGATCGCCGCGCCGCGCTTCTGCTGCATGCGCGCGGGGATTTCTTCAGAGAGAATAGTTCGAGGAGAAGGTCGGGCATCGGAAAGGGGGTTCAGATTGCGGGTTGCCGGGGTCGGAGGATTAAGCGGCCTGATTACCCGGACAACCTGCTCCCTACAACCTAAAACCTACGCCGTCCGTTTCATTTGCACGGCGCTGACGCGCGCGGCGAGCTTTCCTTCGCCGTTGAGGAAGTCCGCATCGACATGAATGAGGCTCTTTGACGTGTTGACGATTCGCGCCTCGATCGTCGCCGTCGGTTTCATCACCGGGCGGAAGAAATTCGTCTCGAGGCGCGACGTGCGAAACCGCTCCTCATTCGTTTCCAGCACGGTCATCGCCGCAAGGCCCGCGATATGGTCGGCGACCGATGCGACGTGCCCGCCGAACATGACGCCGTCCGGCATCACGAAGCGGTCGTCGATCTCCCATGTCAGCGAAAGGCGGCCCCACTCCCAATGGGTGAGGCGGAAGACCCCGAGCTTTTCCTCGGCCCATTTGTTGAAGCGCGAATCGCCGCGTTTGTAGCCGTCAAGAATTTCCGTGTGGCGCGCTGAAGTTGAGGGCATCAGAGCGCCTTGTGCGAGCCGTCGCAAAGCGGCTGGCCTTTCGTATGTTTGCACGCGCAGAAAAAGACGCGCTTCGTCTCGTTCGCCGTCCATTTGACCGGCGCGAAGTCCGAACCCTTGTGCGACCCGTCGCAAAAAGGCTGCGCCTGCGATCGTCCGCAGGCGCACCAGAAATAGGATTTGCCGGCTTCGACGTCGGCGGCGATCGGCGCCCGGGCGGCGATGACGGGTTCGGACACAGATTTCTCCTTTGTCAAATAAGGCTTACTTGCCAAGAACGCACCGATCCATTCCTTCATTCCTGACGACGTCCATCCGCTTGCGGATCGTCGCGGCGCGTCACGCGCACATAGGGGCCCGGATTGACGGCGCGCCATTTGTTGGGGCTCGGCAGGACAGCGGCGAGAAGCGCCGCTTCCTGTTTTGTGAGGTCCGTCGCCTTCTTGCTGAAACGGCCGCGCGCGGCGGCTTCGGCGCCGAAATAGCCATCTCCCCATTCGGCGACATTCAGATAGAGCTCCATCGTCCGCCGCTTGCCCCAGATGCGCTCGGAGACGAGGGTGAAATAGGCCTCAAGGCCCTTCCTGACCCAGCCGCCGCCATTCCACAGGAAGACATTCTTGGCGGTCTGCTGCGAGATCGTGGAGCCGCCGCGACGTCGTTCGCCGTTCTTGTTATGCTCCATCGCGTCTTCGATCGCCTCGACGTCGATGCCCTTGTGCTCGCAAAAGCGCGAATCCTCCGCGGCGATCACCGCACGGACAAGATGCGGCGATATTTTACGGAGCGGCGTCCATGGGTGAATGACGACGTCGCCGGAGAGCTTCCTCTCCAGCATCGTCCAGGTGCCGGGCGGCGGCAAAAAGCGATAGACGATCGCGCCGATGAAGGGCGACAGCGCGACGACCAGCGCCGCAACGCCGAGCGCGCGCAGAGTGATCGCGCCCGCGCGCTTCGTTGTCGCCGCCGAAATCCCTGGAATGCCGACTTTCACCTTCCGCCCCGCCTGAACGGAGCGATGCTAGCCGACCCCGGCCCTATTTGAACAGCGCCAGAACCGCGGCTGATACGAGCCAACCGACGAGAAGATGGCTGGCGTCGATCATCAAGAGAGTCGCGTCATGGCCCGGCGTGTAGGCGAAGCCGTAAAGCGTGAACGGCAAGGCGAACAGCGCCCAAAGCAGCGCCGTCGTCTTCGCCGCGTCCGCGAGACCGGCAACGCCCTTCCATTTGAGAACGAGCGCAAGCCCGACGACCTGCAGGACCGTGATGACGACGCCGAGCCCCATCCATGCGGGGCTCTCGGCGTCCGCCGCTTCCTTGGTGACGCCTTCGGCCGCCATCCACGCGTCCGAGAAAATGACGCCGTACCAGACAAATCCGACGACATAGAACGCAAGCGACGCGACAGTGATGGCGACAGGATTGAGTTTTGGCATGAGGATCCTCCCTGATCATCCGCAGGCGAATAAACTACACCCTCCACCGCGGTGGACAAGCGCGGACTTTGCTGCGGTGCGGAAGGGGTCGGCTGGATGATGCCTCCCGCCGCCGGGCGTGATTTCTATTGCAAAAGCCACGCGTTCCCCCTACATTTTCGGTCGCTGCGTCAAATGCCCCGCCGCGAGCTCGTTTCATCCCGGACCGCAAGAAAGACGCAGGCGCTCGCGACAGCAGCGAAGAAGCACATGGAAGCAAACGATGATCCATAGGCGACGCGCGCAATGTCAGCCAGGCTGTCGCATTTCTGTCGTTTATGCTACTTCCAGCGGGTCGCGAAATGCTCGAAGCGGAACTTTCAGTATTCGTTTCTGTCCTGATCGCCATCGCTTTGGCAGCCGCCGTCGCTCTCGGTCGACGTCGCAATCCTTGCGCGGTGAGAAATCGACTGAAAGATTGATCCGCGGCGCGGCCGTCACTTTACAGCGAAATGAGCGCGCAACAGCGCTGCAGCCTCGCCCCGCAATTGCCAGGACATGCAGCGGACGCCCCCGCCCATGCGGCAGACGCCGTCAGATCTCACGGGAACGATCTTTTTATCCGTCCACGATCCCAACTGCTCCAGCGCAGTCACGTCCTCCGGAATTCCAAATTGCGGGAAATAGATGCGGTCGGGCGTCACCAGCATGTTGGTGTAAAGCCCGCAGGCCGATCCAAATCGTTCGTCGTATATATCTTCTCCGTCATAGGGCGTGACGATTTCGTGGATGGCGACGTCCGGTAGTCCCCGCTCAAGATCCGCGCGCAGCGCCGCAGCGTAATCCGCGTCGTCCGGATAGGTGTTGATGACAAGTTCATTGGGGCCGATGAAGGCGACGACCCCGTCGGCGTGTTCGAGCCCGCCCTGTTCGTCGGCGTCGATAAAGGCGACGGCCTTCGCGCCGGTGAGCGCGATGAGCGCCTTGCGCGCGCCGGCTTCGTCTAGGTTGTTGTCGCGCAGGAATTTTCGGCTGACGACCGCCGCTCCGGCATAATCATCGACCCAATTGCCGCCGTCATTGACGAGATCGCTCTCGCGATAGTCAATGCCGGCGGCGTCGATCAGGTCCGCAAGCGCCTCTTGAACGGCGTCCGCCTCGTCCTGGTCGCCGCCCTGGCCGGCGGCGCTGTAGCGAAACATCGCCGGGGCCGCCGCATTCGACAGGCTGAAATCGCGCATCCAGATGTCCGCCATTGGCGCGACCGCGACATGCTCGGCGCCGAGCGCCTGCGCATAGGCTGCGTAAGACCTTTCGTCAGCCAATACGAGGACGTCGTCATGCTGCTTGATCGCCGCGGCGTAGGCGGCATGAAAATCGAAAATGTCGTCCGCCGCGTCAGCGTAATAGGCGTCGTCGGCAATCGGCGCTGCAAGGACGATCAGTTCGCGTTCACCTGGGCGCGGATTGTCAATCATGCCGGCCTCCTGCGCGCCGCCGCACGCCGCCGAAAAGAGACACGTCGCGACCGCCGTCGCAATCGCCTGCGGTCGCATCAATCATTCCTCCGTCGCCTGCGAAGCTAACGTCACGCTCTCGCCAATGCCGTCTCGATCAGCGTCGCCGTCGCGACGGCGCCGTAAATCTTCGTGAACGGCCCCATGCGCGGGCCTTCGGCCTGCCCGAAGACGACTTCATAGATCGCGGCGAACCAGTCGCGCAGATTTTTTTCGTACCCGTTCGCCTTGCCGGCATCAAAGGTCGCGGTGTGATAAGCGTCCTCATCGGCGCCGTCGCCGATCTGGCGCAGCGTCGCCGCAAGCATCAAGAGCGCGGTCCGCTCCTGATCCGTCGGCGGACGATATCGCTTCTTCGGCTCAACGAAGTCCTTGTAATAGCGCGCCGCATATTGGGTCAGCGCGTCGGCGGCGGCGAGTTCGTCCGGCGACGCGTTCGGGCGGTATTTCCGGATGAAGCCCTTGAGGACTTCGGGCTCGCCGCCGACCGCATTGACGAGCGTCAACAGCATCGCGAATGATACGGGCGTCGTCGTCGCGGGCGGATCTCCCTCGTGAATGTGCCAGGCGGCGTTGTCGAGGGCCTTGGCCCCCGTCAGTTTCGGATAGTCTTCGACAAACCGCCAATATTCGTCGAGCGTCTTCGGGATGACGTCGAAATAGAGCTTCTTTGCGGCTTTCGGGTTCTGGAACATGAAGAGCGAAAGGCTTTCCGGGCTCGAATAGGTCAGCCACTGCTCGATCGAAATGCCATTGCCTTTCGTCTTCGAAATTTTCTTGCCGTCTTCGTCGACGAAGAGCTGAAAGTTGAAGCCGGCTGGCGGCTCTCCGCCCAAGGCTTTGACGATGCGATTTGAAAGGCGCACGGACTCGGTCAGGTCCTCGCCGGCCATTTCATAGTCGATGCCGAGCGCAAACCAGCGGCCCGCCCAGTCGACCTTCCATTGCAGCTTTGCGTTTCCGCCGGCGACCGACATGCGAATTTTCTCGCCGTCTTCATCTTCGAAAACGATCTCGCCCTTTGCGGCGTCACGCTCAAGAAGCGGCACATAAAGAACCCGGCCCGTCTTCGGCGAAATCGGCAGGATCGGCGAATAGGTTTCCTTCCGCTCATCGCCGAGCGAGGGGAGCATGATCTCCATCAGCGCGTCGTAGCGCTCCAGAACGCGGATCAGCGTTGCGTCGAACTTGCCCGACTTATAACAGTCGGTCGCCGACATGAACTCATAGTCGAAGCCGAACTGGTCGAGGAAGGCGCAAAGTTTCGCATTGTTGTGGTGGGCGAAGCTCTGGTGGGACCCCCAGGGGTCCGGCACCGTCGTCAGCGGCTTTTGCAGATATTGGCCCAGCATTTCCTGGTTCGGCAGATGCGGCGGCACTTTTCTCAGGCCGTCCATATCGTCCGAGAAGGAGATGAGGCGCGTTTTCCTGCCGGTCATCAGCTCGAAGGCGCGGCGAACCATCGTCGTGCGCGCAACCTCGCCGAAGGTGCCGATATGCGGCGGCCCCGACGGGCCGTAGCCTGTCTCGAAGACGACAACGCCCTCATGACCGATCCGTTTCTGCCGTGCATCGAGTTTGCGCGCTTCTTCGAACGGCCAAGCTTTGGCGGCGGCGATATCGTCGGCGGTGAAGGATCGGGCGGTCATGATTTGCAGGTTTCTTCGATGCGGAGAAATTCTCTAATCGCTTTTTGCGCCGGGGCAAAACCGCCTCGCGCGAGCGGTTGCGGTGGAGGAACGCCGCCGCTAGGTTGCGGGCCAAAGAAACCCGCCCCGGAGGATACCCGTATATGGCTGACGCCGCCCCGAGACTGACGCCGCAGGAAGCGGTGATCTATTTGATGGTCATGGCGTCGGCGTCGGATGGGCGGATGTCGGAGAAAGAGCTGCGCTCGATCGGCCGCGTCGTCCGGTCATTCCCGCTCTTTTCCGACGCCGACGAGCAGGGTCTTGTCGATATGGCGGAAGCGTGCGGCGCGCTGATGTCGTCGGAAGGCGGCCTTCACAAGGTGCTGACGGCGGCCTCGTCCGTGCTGCCGGCGCATCTCGGCGAGACGGCTTACGCTGCGGTGATCGACGTCATTTCGGCCGATGGCGGCCTCGAGATGACCGAGATTCGCGTTCTCGATCTCATCAGAACCGCGCTCAATGTCAGTGACGAGGGGGCGGCGGCGATCGAGCATTCCGCGCGCGCGCGTCACATGACGGTCGATGCGGTCTAGCCGCCGCGCCGTTGCATCAGGGGGAAGAGCGCGAAGAGCGCCTGGCCTGCAAGGCCGAGAACGCCGCCCGGCGTCGTCCACGCATTCATCTGCTCTGCAATCGTCCGATCGAACGCCGTCAGTCCCAGCACCAATTCCGCGCCGATGAGCAGTGTGAACGCCGCGCCGCCCATCAAGAATCGCGTCGCAAGATCGGGCGGGACGTTGAAGCGGCGTATCGTCCAGCCGCACGCCATCCAAGAGGCGAAAAGCACGATGGGAAGCTCAATCATGACAGCAAGCGTGTCGCCGACGCGCGGCGCGATCGCCGTCACGCGGACGGCGCCAAGAACGAACCCTACGCCGAACGCGATGGCGAAATAAGTCAATCCTGCGAGAAAAGCGCGCGCCATTGAGCCGATACTTCAATCACCGGAACGCAAAATAGCAGACGCTCGCGATAACGACAGCCAGCATCAGGTTCAACGCAAAGCCTTCGCGCGCCATCTCCCCGACGGTGACGCGGCCCGTGCCGTAAGCGATGGCGTTCGGCGCCGTGGATACGGGAAGCATGAAACCGGACGAGGCCGCCATGGCCGCCGGCACCATCAAGATTGTCGCCGCAAGGCCGGTTCCTTCCGCCGCGGCCGCGAGGACGGGAAGCACCAGGGTCGCGACGGCCGTGTTCGACGTCAGCTCGCTCATGAAGGTGACGACGAGGCAAATGAGCAGCATCAAGACGAAAGGCGGCAGCGATTGCGCGCCGGCGAGCGAGGAGCCGATCAGCGTCGACAGACCCGATTTCTCAAAGGCGATGGCGATGCAGATGCCGCCAGCAAAAAGGAGCAGCATGCCCCAGGGAATGTCCGACGCCCATTTCCAGTCGAGAAGCGCGCTTCCCTTGCCGTCGGGGATCAGGAACATCGCTGCGACGGCAAGAATCGCGACAGTCGAATCGCCGGCGCCCTCGATCCCTAACCAGGACGACCACCCGCCGAAGGGTTCGCCCCGGGTGACCCAGAGGATCACGGTCGCGCCGAAAACGATCAGGGTACGGATCTCCGCCGTCGTCCATGCTCCAGGAAAGGGGATCTCGACGTGTTCGCTGAACCGGATGCGCCGCGTCAGCCAAAAAACCGACAACGAGATTCCGATGACGACGACGGGAACGCCCGTCTTCATCCACTCTACAAAGCCGTATTCGGCGCCGGTCGTGCGCTCGTAAATGCCGGCGAAGATGACGTTCGGCGGCGTGCCGATGAGAGTGCCGAGGCCTCCGATCGAGGCGGCGTAAGCGACGCCGAGCACGATCGGAACGTCGAGCGAGCGGTCTTTCGCGCGGTGAAGGATCGCAAGCGCGATCGGCATCAGCATCAACGTCGTCGCCGTGTTGGAGACCCACATCGAGGTCATCGCCGACGCGATCATGAAGCCGGCGACAAGGCGTTTGCCCGAAGCGCCGACAAGCCGGATCATGTAAAGCGCGAGGCGTTCATGCGCGCCGCATTTCTCGAGTCCTTTCGACAGCATGAACGCGCCCATCAGGAGAACGATGACATGATCGCCGAGCGCGGACGCCGCCTCGCGGTGGTCGATGACGCCCGCCATCGGAAACGCCGCGAATGGGATGAGCGAGGTCGCCGGGATGGGAATGGCTTCGGTGACCCACCACGCGGCCGTCAGCGTCGTGATGGCGATCGTCCAGGCGATCGGGTCCGTCAGGCCGCCGAAATGCGCCAAGGCGCCGCTCGCGGCGGCGATCAGGAGGCCGCCGATGATGCGCGCCCATTTCATGGCGGCGGATTAAGGAGCGTTTGCCTCCTGCTGTCCAGTTTGTGACGCGCGCCGCAACGCGCTATCGGATAGGATCGCGGTGTCCGGAGTTTGTCATGCGACTTGCGTTGATCACTTTGCTGGCGTTCCTCTCAACTCCGGTGCGTTCCGAGCCTGCCGCCGCCGCATACGCGGCCTATGCTGCGGGCGATTACGCAAAGGCGGTCGTGATCGCGAATGAGGCCGGTCGCGCCGAGGACCTTGCGCTCGCCGCACGCGCGATCAACGCCGTTTCCTATTTCGATGAAGGACGCAAATCGGCGCGCAAGACCGCCAATGAAGCGTTCGCGGTCGCGGAACAGGCCGTCGCGCTCGATCCCACCCTCCCTGAAGCGCATCTTCAGGCGGCGATCGCGCTCGCCTTGAAAGGCGCGCGCATGTCGCCCGTTCGCGCGTTCCTTTCAGGACTTGCCGGCAAGGCGCGCGAGAAGATCGACGTCGCGCTCTTGCTCGATGCTGAAAATCCGTGGGCGCTTTCGACATCGGCCGCCTGGCGGATCGAGGTCGCGCGGCGCGGCGGCGGTTCGCTCTACGGCGCCGATCCCATCAAGGGTCATGATGAATTCATGAAAGCGCGCGCGCTTGCGCCGGACAATCTTACCATCGCCTATGAATGCGCGCTGCGGTTGATCGCCGACGGCCGCCAGGGAATGGCGCGCCGAAGGGCTCTCTTCGCTCGACGCCTCGCTTGCCGCGGCTCCTCAGACAAAGTTCGAAGCGGACGTTCAGACGCTCGCGCGCCAATTCAAGGCGGCGATCGCCGCAGGTCCCGATGCGGAAAAAGCCTTCATCGCGGCGCAACCGTAAGCAAACCGCCGCGCATTCGGACGGGTGGGTTGCGCACCGCCGCGCTCCGCGTTACGGGCGCGCATGACCGTGATTTACAAGATCATGAGCATTGACGACTGGACGGCTGCGCGCCGCACGGGGAAGTTTCCCGCCGCGCCGATCGACCTGAAGGACGGCTACATTCATCTGTCAGCGGAGGATCAGGTGCTCGAAACGGCGCGCCTGCATTTTGCAGGACGCGACGATCTCGTCGCACCGGCTTTTAGCGCCGGGGATTTTGGCGACGCGCTGAAATGGGAAGCCTCGCGCGGCGGCGCGCTGTTTCCGCATTTGTATGGAGAGCTTCCGGTCTCGAAGGCGGTAAGCGCGCGTCGTTTGCGGCGGCTGACCGACGGCGGGTTTGAATTCGGCGCGGAGGTTGGATGACGATGCGCCTTACAGCCTCGCTTGGCGCAAAAATGGTGCGGCTCCTCGAACCGGAAACCGCCCATCGCGCGACCGTCAGGATGATGGCGTCGCCTTTGGCGCCGCGCCTTCATGTCCGGAGCGATCCGATGCTGGCGATCAGCGTCGCCGGGATCGACTTCAAGAATCCGATCGGCCTTGCGGCCGGATTCGACAAGAATGCGGAAGTGCCAAATGCGATGCTGCGTCTTGGTTTCGGCTTTGTCGAAGTCGGCGCGGTGACGCCGCGCCCCCAGCCCGGCAATGATCGCCCGCGCGTCTTCCGGCTTGCCGAAGATGAGGCGGTGATCAATCGATACGGGTTCAACAATGAGGGATTGGACGTGATCGCCGGTCGGCTCGCGCGCCGCCGGCGGATCGGCGTCGTCGGCGTCAATCTCGGCGCCAACAAGGACAGCAAAGATCGCGTCGAAGATTTCGTCGCGGGCGTCCGCGGGCTCGAAGGGCTCGTCGATTTTTATACGGTGAACATTTCATCGCCGAACACGCCGGGTCTTCGCGCGCTCCAGGACAAGGCCAGCCTCCTCGAACTGCTTGCGCGCGTCATCAACGCGCGCGACGCGCTCGGAAAAAAGGCGCCTGTGTTTTTGAAGGTCGCGCCCGATCTCGCCGACGCCGACAAGGCCGACATCGCCGCCGCCGTCATCGAGAGAAGGGTCGATGCGCTGATCGTCTCTAACACCACGATTGCAAGGCCGCCGAACCTCGTTAGCGCGCATCGCGGCGAAAAGGGCGGGCTCTCCGGCCGGCCGCTTTTCGGACCGTCGACCGCCCTGTTGAAAGAGTTTCACCAGTCGTTGAAAGCGCGCGTCCCGCTCATCGGCGTCGGCGGCGTCTCATCGCTCGACGACGCCTACGCCAAGATTCGCGCCGGCGCCTCGCTCGTGCAGCTCTATACCGCGCTGATCTACAAGGGTCCGACGCTGATCGCCGACATCGTCAACGGACTGCCGGGCCGGCTCAGGGCCGACGGCTTTGCAACGGTCGCCGACGCGGTCGGAACAGCGCAATAGGTCTTGCAAAGCTGCGCGTGCTCGCGCGATCTTGGCGCGATGAACGAGACAGCGGAAATGCCGAACTGGCGTGAATGGAAGTCGTCGCCCGGCGGCTCGGGCTTTCAATTCGACGCGGCGGAAATCGGCGCGCTCGCGCATCTCTATCGCGGCGAAGTCTATCGTTCGACAATCTGGCGCACGCGGCTTGACGCGACGACGAACTGGTCGGTCGTGACGTTGGGCCTCGCGCTGTCGATGAGCTTTGCCGATCCGGACGCCTCGCCGGCGCCGCTCCTGCTCGTCGGGTGGCTGATCGCCGTTTTCCTTGTCTTCGAGGCGCGGCGGTATCGCTATTTCAATGTCTGGCGCGCACGCTGCCGATGGATCGAAATGAATTTCTACGCGCCGCTGCTGCTCAGATCGCATCGGCCCGATCCCGGCGCGTGGCAGGACGTCCTCGCGCAGGATTACCTGACGCCGCAATATCACATCAGTTTCTGGCGCGCGCTCGGACGCCGCATCCGGCGCAATTACGGCTACATTTTCGCGTTTCAGGCGTTCGCCTATATCGGCAAGATCGTCATTCACCCGACGCCGCTGGAAAGCCTTGACGAATTCTTGATGCGCACGGCGGTCGGCCATATCCCGGGCTCGGTCATCCTCGGCGTCGGCGTCGTTTTTCACGCCGCCTGGATCTGGCTCGCGGTCTGGTCGCGGCGGCTCGACCGCGCCAAGCATCGCGGCAAGGACGGCGTTACGGGAATGGGTTAGGGGACGCGATGAAAGAGGAACGTGCTTGTCTCATCATCGGCGCCGGCGACGACACGGGCGCCGCAATCGCGCGGGCGTTCGCGCGCGAGGGGCTGATCGCCTGCGTCGCGCGACGGCCCCGTCACGCCGAAGCGCTGGAAACGCTCGCCCGGTCGATCCGCGACGAAGGGCTGAAGTCCGTCGCCTTTCCGACTGATGCGCGCGACGAGGACGCGATGATCGCGCTCTTCGACAAGATCGAAACCGAGATCGCGCCGATCGAAGTCGCGGTCTTCAACATCGGCGCCAACGTCAATTTCGGCATCGCCGAGACGACGGCGCAGGTCTATCGCAAAGTCTGGGAAATGGCGGCGTTCGCAGGTTTTATCACCGGACGCGAGGCGGCGAAAAGAATGGTCCCGCGCGGGCGCGGGACGATCATTTTCACCGGCGCGACGGCAAGCCTTCGCGGCGCCTCTGGTTTTTCCGCGTTTGCGGGCGCCAAGCATGCGCTTCGGGCGCTCGCGCAATCGATGGCGCGCGAGCTGGGGCCAAAGAACATCCACGTCGCGCATGTCATTGTCGACGGCGCGATCGACACCAATTTCATCCGCGGGCTGATGCCGGACGTCGATGCGAAGCGGCAGGAGGACGCAATCCTTTCGCCGGACGCGATCGCGGAGAATTATGTCTGGCTGCACAATCAGCCGCGCTCGGCGTGGACGCACGAATTCGATCTTCGGCCGTGGAAAGAAAAATGGTGACGCCCGAGTTTATTTTCGATTTCGGCAGCCCGAACGCCTATCTCGCGCACCGCCTCATTCCAGCGATTGAAGCGCGGATCGGCGTCAAATTCATTTATACGCCCTGCCTTCTTGGCGGCATCTTCAAGGCGACCGGGAACCAGTCCCCGATGGCGGCGAACGCCAACATTCCGGCGAAGATGGCGTATGACATGTTGGAAATGCGGCGCTTCATCGACGCGCCACGGCCTCTCCGAATTTCAGATGAATCCGCATTTCCCGGTAAACACGTTGACGCTGATGCGCGGCGCGATCGTCGCGCAGAATCACGGCCGCCTTGCGCTCTATGTTGACGCTCTTTTCCGCGCCATGTGGGAAGACGGGGCCAATCTCGCCGATGCCGAAGCGCTGAGGAGCGTCCTCGACGCCGCCGGGTTCGACAGCGCGGTGCTGATCGCCGCGACGGCGGACGACGCAGTCAAGCGCGCGCTTATCGCCAATACCGATCAAGCGGTCGCGCGCGGCGCCTTCGGCATACCGACCTTTTTCGTCGGCGACGAGATGTGGTTCGGCAAGGACCGCCTCCGCGAGGTCGAAGAAGCGGTCCTGCGCGCCTAGAGCGTGACGCAAAAAATGCGAAGCGGTTTTTTTGCGGAGCCACACGGCAAATCAAAAGACTGGCGCAAAACACCATTCAGAATTTCCGCATTTTGCGCTAGGGTCTTGCTAGCTCGACCGCCCGCAATTAGCACAGGCCCATGCTGCAGCTTTACGACAGCCTCGCCCGCGAGAAGCGGCTTTTCGTTCCCGGCGATCCCGCGCGCGTCACGATGTATGTCTGCGGCCCAACGGTCTACAACCACGCGCATATCGGCAATTTTCGCGCGGCGGTCGCTTTTGATCTCCTGTTCCGCCTGTTGCGCCGGCGCTTTGGCGAGAGCGCCGTCGTCTATGCGCGCAATTTCACCGACATCGACGACAAGATCATCAAGGCGTCGAAAGAAACAGGCGCGCCGATTTCAGAGATCACGACGAAATATGCGGCGATTTATGATGAGGAGCTGGCGGCGTTTAATTGCCTTTCGCCGACCTTGAAGCCGACGGCGACCGCGCATATCGCCGAGATGATTTCGCTGACCGGGCGCCTCGTCGCGCAAGGCTTCGCCTATGCGGCGGACGGCCATGTGCTTTTTTCCGTCGGCAAGTTCGCTGGCTACGGCAAGCTTTCGGGCGCTGACGCCGACGAGCGCCTCGCCGGCGCGCGCGTCGAGATCGCTCCGTACAAGGAGAATGCCGCCGATTTCGTCCTCTGGAAGCCGTCCAAGGCCGACGAGCCCGGCTGGGACAGTCCATGGGGGAGAGGTCGCCCCGGCTGGCACCTTGAATGCTCGGCGATGATCGAAAAGGCGCTCGGGGAAACGATCGACATTCACGGCGGCGGGCAGGATTTGAAATTCCCGCACCATGAAAATGAAATCGCGCAATCGACCTGCGCGCATGCGGGGGCGCCGCTCGCGCGTTACTGGCTCCACAACGGCTTTCTCAACATGGGGGCCGACAAGATGTCGAAATCGCTCGGCAACGTCGCCCTGCCGCGCGATCTTCTGAAGAAGCACCATGGCGAGACGCTGCGCTTTGCGCTTTTGACCGCGCAGTACCGCCAGCCGCTCGAATGGACGGAGGAGCTGATCGAGCAGTCGAAGAAACAGCTCGACCGCTTCTATCGCCTGCTCGCTGAGGCGCCGCCGAGCGCGGAGGTCGACGCCCCCGAAAGCGTCGTTCTCGCGCTCGAAGACGACATGGCGACGCCCGAAGCGATCGCGGGTCTCCACGAGCTTCGCGACATCGCGATGCAGATGGAGGGCGAACCAAAGCGCCGCGCCGCCGCGCGATTGCAGGCCGCAGGCGCGCTGATGGGGTTCCTGCAAAACGATGCGGAAGCCTGGTTCAAATGGACGCCGCCGTCGGATCCGGCGGGGCTATCGGCGGCCGCGATCGAGGCGCTGCTCGCCGACCGCGCTGCGGCGCGGAAGGCGAAAGACTTCAAGACCTCCGACCGCATCAGGGACGAACTCGCGGCGCAGGGGATCGTCATCGAAGACAGTCCCGGCGGCGCGACGTGGAGGAGGGGTTGACCATGACCGCGCTTCCGGCTTTCGCGCCATCCGCCGATAGCGTCGACGTCCGCTCCGCATTCGAGGTGGCCGGCGTCATCATCCTCAAGGGCTTTGCAACCGCTGCCGAATGCGCGGCGCTGAAACAGCGCGCCTTCGAACTGATCGACGGATTCGACATCGACGCGCATCGCACCGTCTTTTCGACGAGAAGCCAAGCGCACGCCGAGGACGAGTATTTCCTGAATTCGGGTGGCGCCATCAGCTTCTTTCTTGAAGAAGAAGCTTACGGCGCCGATGGAAGGTTGAAGCGCCCCAAGCGCGAGTCGATCAACAAGATCGGCCACGCCATTCACGACCTCGATCCTGTTTACTCGGCTTTCTCTCATTCAGGGAAGATGGAGGCCGCAGCGCGCGGCATCGGATTTGAGACCCCGCTTCTTCTTCAGTCCATGGCCATCATGAAGCCGCCCTCGATCGGCGGGGAGGTGACCTGCCATCAGGATTCGACCTTCCTGAAGACGGAGCCCGAAACCTGTGTCGGCTTCTGGCTCGCGATCGACGAGGCGACGCTGGAGAACGGCTGCATGGAGTTCATTCCGGGGGAGCATAAAGCGCCTCTACGCCAGCTCTTTCGCCGCAAGCCTGGCGGCGGCACGGAAATGATCCGGCTAAGCGACGCTCCGTATCCGGAAGAACGCCGCGTCGCGGCGCCGGCGAATGTCGGCGACCTCGTCGTTTTTTCAGGGCGTGCGCCGCATATGAGCCGGGCCAATCGCTCGGATAGGCCGCGCATGGCTTATACGCTGCACATGATTGAGAGGGCGCGCGTTACCCCGCCGACAATTGGCTGCAGCGGCCAAGAGACATGCCGCTAAAGGGGTTTTGACCGCTCCATAGCGCCGGGTCATCCGTGCGAGCAAATTCCGCGCGGCACCCAATCGTTGCGCCGTCGCGCCGCCCTTGCTCAATATAACTTTCTTGCAGGCGCGGCGCTATCCCGCCTTCTTCACTTGCCCGGCCCGCCACGCCTCCATCGCCTGGCTGATCGCGAAGGTCTCGCGGTATTTCGGCGAGTCCGAAGGGCGCTTGGCGGGCGCTGGCTGGTCAGCGCCATGATCTCGGCGAGCTTGTTATGCGCGGCGCCGGACTGTCCCGCGCCGATATAGGCGTGAAGCTCGATCAGCGAATCCGACAGGGGATCGTCCGCGCGGATGACGAAATAGGGCTCGTCCGCCGCAAGGTCGCTATAGCAATCGAATTTCGACGGGCTGGCTTTCGAGCCGACGAGAGCGATGGACATGGGTCACCTGTGGAAAATATGCGCGTACAGCATGGCGTGATTCTCTATCGGCGTGGGCCCCAAGAACCCTCTCCCGCTCGCGGGTGAGGGGAGCGCCAAACAAGACCCCTCTCCCGCAAGCGCGAGAGACGTAAATCCAGGCGCCGAACGCCGATTACAATTGCCAGCGGGCCGCTCTAATGTGCCGCCCGAACACAGAGGGGCCGATCATGAAAACCAGAACCGCCGTTGCATCCGCCGTTTCGCTCGCCGCTCTTATCTTCGCCGCGCCGGCGATCGCGCAAGACGATCTCCGCGCTGAGATCGAAGCGGATTACGCCACGAACCTCGCCCCGCTGTTCGATTACTTTCACCGGAACCCGGAACTCTCGCACCGCGAATTCAAAACGTCGGAACGCCTCGCGAAGGAAATTCGCGCGCTCGGCTATGACGTGACGGAAAAGGTCGGCGGCACCGGCGTCGTCGCGGTGATGAGGAACGGCGAGGGGCCGACGGTGATGGTCCGCGCCGACATGGACGGGCTTCCGGTCAAGGAAGATTCAGGTCTCGCCAATTCTTCGACCGTCACGCAGGAAGATATCGACGGCAAGGTGAAGCCGGTCATGCACGCTTGCGGCCACGACACGCACATCACGTCGCTCGTCGGCACGGCCCGTGCGATGGCGGCGCGCAAAGACAAGTGGAAAGGAACGCTGGTCCTCATCGGTCAGCCGGCGGAGGAGACGGATTTCCGGCGCACGCGACATGTTGAACGACGGCCTCTACAAGCGCTTCCCGAAGCCGGATTACGCGCTCGCGTTTCACGTCGCCGCGGACCGCCCGTCCGGCAAGATCGAAGTGCCGCTGCTCGCAGGGTCGAGCGCCGACGGCGTCGACATCATCGTGCACGGCGTCGGCGCGCATGGCGCGTCGCCGAACAAGGGGATCGACCCCGTATTGGTTGCCGCGCAGATCGTCGTGTCGCTGCAGTCTGTCGTTTCGCGTTCGATCGATCCGCTGCAGCCGGGCGTCATCACCGTCGGCTCAATCCATGGCGGGTCGAAAAACAATATCATCGGCGACAAGGTCGAGATGCAGTTGACCGTGCGGTCGAACGATCCCGCCGTGCGCCTGCAATTGCTCGACGGCATCGACCGTGTCGCCGCTGGCGTCGCGGCGTCGATGGGGGTGCCGAAGAAGTTGATGCCAGAAGTCATCCGCTCAAAGACGGAATCAACCCCGCCGACGGTCAACGACGCGGCGACGGTCGATATCATCAAATCGGCGTTCACGGAGCATTTCGGGCCGGACATGCTGGTCGACATGCCGCCCGAAGGCATGGGCGCGGAGGATTTCGCCTATTTCGTCACGCCGGAACTCGGCGTCAAAGGCGTCTATTTCGTCGTCGGCGGCACGCCGGAGAAAGATCTCGCCACGGCGCCCTCGCACCATTCGCCGTTCTTCAAAATCGAGCCCGAGCCCTCGATCAAGACCGCGACCGAAGCGATGGTCGTTGCCACGATGCGGCTCTTCAACGGCGACTAGGGACAAAATGCCGGAAAATCTTTAACTCGCTGATTCTGAAGGGTAATAAAGATCCATCCTACACCTTTGACGAGGGCTTATGATGGCGGCGCCGCCAGTCGAGGAGCCGCAGCGAGGATGACCCGTCGATCTGAAACCGCCGATCGCAGTCAGGGCGCCGCGCTCGCCCGTGACGGGACTGCGGAAAATACGGACAAAATCGCTGCGGACCGCATGGGTGCCGGAATCGTGGGGGGGCGGCGACGGCGCGCAATCCGCATTCTACGGATTATTGCGCAATCGGCGCGCGAAAATCTCGCGCGGGCGTGATGGCGACCCTTCTGGCAAACGCGCAGCCGATCGCCATATCCGCGTCAGCAAAACCCTCCGACAAGGAACTCCGTTCATGATCCTCATCAGGAAAGCGATCGACCGCGGCCACGCCAATCACGGCTGGCTGCAGGCGCGCCACACTTTCTCGTTCGCCAATTATCACCATCCAGACCATATGGGCTTTCGCGCGCTCCGGGTGATCAATGAAGACACGGTGCGCGCCGGGAGCAGGCTTCCCGCCCCATTCGCATCGCGACATGGAAATCGTGACCTATGTTCTCGAGGGCGCGCTCGAGCACAAGGATTCAACGGGTGGCGGCGGCGTCATCCGTCCCGGCGAGGTCCAGTATATGGGCGCGGGTAGCGGCGTCACGCACAGCGAATTCAACGCGTCGAAAACCGATCCCGTTCACCTGTTGCAGATCTGGCTGTTGCCGGATGCGGCGAACCATCGCCCGCGCTATGAGCAAAAGTCGTTCGGCGACGTTCGCCGGGGCGGCTTGAAGCTGGTCGTTTCGGGCGACGGCCGCGACGGGTCGATCAAGATCAATCAGCCTACGGATCTATTTGCAAGCGTCCTAGACGAAGGCGCGCTCGCGGAGCATCACTTCGCGAAGGGACGCTACGGCTGGCTTCAGCTCGCCAAAGGCGGGCTCGAGATCGGCGGCCTCGTCATGCAGCCCGGCGACGGCGCGAAAATCTCCGACGAGGCGGTCGTTGCGGTGAAGGCGCTCGCGCCGGAAACCGAGTTCCTGCTGTTTGATTTGCCGTAGGGCGAGCGTTAGAAACCTTTGATGCTCTCCGACCTATACAGTGCGAAAATCCTCGACGCCGCCGCCGCGATCCCTCCTGCGCGGCGGCTTGAGGCGCCGGACGCAAGTGCAACGAAGACGAGCCGCGTCTGCGGATCTGAAGTCTCCGTCGACCTCGTCATGAAAGACGGCGTCGTCGCCGACTTCGGCATAGCGACGAAGGCCTGCGCGCTCGGTCAGGCGTCGGCGTCAATCGTCGCGCGCAACATCGTCGGCGCGAAGCCTGAAGAGCTTTATCGCCTTCGCGATCAAATGCGCGCAATGTTGAAGGAAAATGGGGAGCCGCCCGACGGCCCGCGTTGGGCGCAGCTCGCGTGCCTTGCCGGAATCCGCGACTATCCGCAGCGACACGCCTCGACATTGCTGGTGTTCGAGGCCGTATGCGCGTGTCTTGACGCGCTCGGATTGGGGCCGAACGGCGCCGTCGCGAAAGCGTGAAGGGAAATCGCCGCTCGCCTTCGCTTCTGGCCTGATTGACTCAGTTCTTCATGTTGAATTCTCTGGCGTCGGCCCCATTTGATCGACTGCAAGAGCAATCCTCGTCTCCCCCCTCGGGTTGCTTTGCGGGCCGTCCGTGCGCTCTTCTCCCCCAGGCGCGCGGGCGGCCTCTTTCTTTTACTGGGCCGCGAGACGTCCCGCAGAACGTGCGCCCGTCGCCGCCGCCTCTTCGTGCAGCCATTTCTTGAACGCCTTGACGCCGGCGTTGCGCGACTTCGATGCGGGATGAACAAGATAATAAGAAAAATTCGCCGGCGTCGTCAGGTCGAACGGCGCGACCAGTCTTCCCGCTTCGAGATCGGCGAGCGCGATCGTCGATTTCGCGAGCGCGACGCCCTTGCCGGCGACCGCCGCCTCGATCACGAGGCTCGACTGGTTGAATTTGGCGCCGCGCTTTGCGTCGACGTCGCAGACGCTGGCGGCTTTCAGCCACATCGCCCAATTGGTGCTCGCCATATCGTCCTGATCGGGCGAGCCGTCATGAAGGAGCGGGTGATGCGCAAGATCGTGCGGCGTGCGAAGCGGGTGCTCGCCCTGCAGCAGCCGTGGACTGCAGACGGGAAGAATCGATTCCTCCATCAAGAGTTCGACCTCGAGTCCTGGATATCGTCCGCCGCCATAGCGAATGGCGACATCGATGTCGTCGACGGCGAAATCGACGACGTCCATGTCGGCCGAAATCCAGACCTCGATGTCGGGCATGCGCTCGTGAAACCGGTCGAGCCGGGGAACCAGCCATTTGGCGGCGAGCGACGGGGCGACTGACACGGTGAGGCGTTTTGAATCCCCGCGCGCCGTCAAAATGCGTGAGGCTTCCTCAAGTTTGTCGAACGCTTCGCGCAGGATCGGCAGGCTCGCCTGCGCCGCATCAGTCAACAGCAGCGCTCTCTTGGTCCGCCGGAACAGCCTGCCCCCGATGAAGTCTTCCAGCGCCTTGATCTGCTGGCTGACCGCCCCCGGGGTCACGTGGAGTTCATCGGCGGCTTTAGTAAAACTCAAGTGCCTCGCGGCGGATTCAAACACTTTCAGTGAGTTGAGCGGCGGCAGAATTTTCATAAAACCCCGGAAGATAGAGAATTAGTGCGTGGGAGCCTACCCGGTCCGATTTGATTTTCAATCAGAAAAACTTACACGAGTTTGTGAGGGTTGGATTTTGGCCGATGGCGGCCCGAAAAACCGCGCGTCCTCAAATATGTTTAGCTCCACTGATTAATATCTAAGGACTTATCGCTTTCGTTTCGCCTATTTTCGCCACCATATTCGGCCGTGAGCCCAACTAAAGAAGAACAGCCAAGATTATCCTAATAGAAAAACTGAACAACAATGAAGACTTTTCCCGCCTTCTTTGACCTCGCCGGCAAGACCGTCATCATCGCTGGCGCCGGCGAGGTCGCTTCCCGCAAGGCCAGGCTTGCCGCAGATGCTGGGGCCCGGATTATGTTCGTCGCCTCCGAGCTCGACCAATCTCTCGTCGATGAGTGGGCCGGCCGCGCCGAATTCGACGCGCGCTTGCCTTCGGTCGCCACATTCCAAGGCGCTTCGCTTGTTTTCATCGCTGTTGAAAGCGGTATCGACGCCGCTCGCCTTGCCGCTCTTGCCCGCGCCGCTGGCGCGCCCGTTAACGCTGTCGACCGTCCTGGTCTTTCCGATTTCTTCGCGCCGGCCATCATTGACCGCGATGACGTCGTCGTCGCGATTTCGACCAGCGGCGCTGCGCCCGTGCTTGGCCGGCGAATTCGCGAAAAGATCGAAGCGCTGTTGCCGCATCGCCTTGGCGCGCTCGCGCGGTTCGCCGCGTCCTTCCGTGGCGCCGTCGCGGCGCGCATCACGCCGGAAGGCCGTCGCCGGTTCTGGGAGAATTTTTTCGACGGGCCGCTCGCGTCTCGCATTCTGGCGGGCGACGAGCGCGGCGCACGCGAAGCGCTGATCGACAGCCTCAATCGTCGGCAAGCTGACAGCGCCGTCGGCGTCGTTCACCTCGTCGGCGCAGGACCCGGCGACCCCGAGCTTTTGACGCTGAAGGCGCTACGCCTGCTGCAGGCGGCGGATGTCATACTTTATGACCGCTTGGTCGGCGATCAAATACTGGCGCTCGCACGGCGCGACGCCTTGCGCCTTTATGTCGGCAAAGCGAAATCCGATCACGCCGTCCCGCAAGAAGAAATCGCGCAGCGATTGATCGATCATGCGCGGCGGGGCAAAATCGTCGTTCGCCTCAAAGGCGGCGACCCCTTCATTTTCGGGCGCGGCGGCGAGGAACTTGATGCGGTGCGGGCGGCGGGCGTTCCCGTCTTTGTCACGCCGGGAATCACCGCGGCGACCGGATGCGCAGCGTCCGCAGGCATGCCGTTGACGCACCGCGATTTGTCGCAAGCCGTCACCTTCGCGACCGGCTCCGCCAAGGATAACGGCGAGCCCGACCTCGACTGGAAAGCGCTCGCCGCGCTCGGCCATACGCTGGTTGTCTATATGGGCGTCGGCAAAGCGGGCGCAATTGCACGCAATCTCATCGAAAACGGGCGCAGTGGTGCGACGCCCGTCGCCGTCATCGAAAAAGGGACGACTGCGGACGAAAAAATCCTCAAGGGACAGCTCTCCGGCCTCGGCGCGCTGGTCAAGGCCGGAGGCGTCGAGGGTCCGGCGCTCCTCGTCATCGGCGAAGTGGCGGCGAAGGCCGAGGGCTTCCCCTTCGCCAACCTCGCAGCGGCCGAGCGGAGCGCCGCATGAAGGCGGTCACCGCGAACCGGCTCAGCGACGGCGCCGTCGTCTATCTCGGCGCGCACGGCGCGCTCGTCGAAAAATTCAATCACGCGGCGCTATTTGATAATGAGGCGGCGGACCGCGCGCTGGCGAGCTTTCGCGCGCGAAGCACCGTCATCGCGGCGGCGTATCTCATCGATGCGGAGCGATCTGGTCCGGTCGGGCGCGAGGCGTTGCGCGAAACCATCCGCAAGAATGGCCCGACCGTCCGGCGTGATCTTGGCAAACAGGCGGAGGCGCTCGATGAGCGGCTATAAAATTTATGGCGACAGCATCAGCGGCAATTGCCTGAAGGTGAAGTGGACTCTCGATATCCTCGGCCAAAACTACGACTGGATCGAGACCAGCGTCCTTAAAGGGGAAACGCGAACCGCGGAATTTCTGGCGTTGAACCCGGCGGGCCAGGTTCCGTTGCTGGCGACGGCGAACGGCCGGCGGCTCTCGCAATCGAACGCGATCATCCTTTATCTCGCCGAATCGCATAACGGCGGCCTTTTGCCAGAAGAATCCTACGACCGCGCGAAGGTTTATGAATGGCTGTTCTGGGAACAATACAGCCACGAGCCCTATATCGCCGTGCGTCGCTTTCTGAAAACCTACCTCAACAGGCAGGACGCCGAAATCGATCCAAAACTCCTTGAGCGCGGGCTGGCCGCCCTGACGCATATGGAGCGCCAGCTGGCGGCGGGCGATTGGATCGCCAGCGGCGCCTTTTCACTCGCCGACATTTCGCTCGTCGCTTATACGCGCGTGTCGCACGAAGGCGGGTTCGATCTTAACGCCTTTCCAGCGACAAAGGACTGGGTCGCCCGCACCGAAAATCGCCTTGGAATCGGAGCCGCCTGATGTACCGGTATGACGAGTTTGATGAAACGATCTTGCGCGAGCGCGTCGCCGAGTTTCGGGGGCAAGTCGCGCGCCGCCTTTCGGGCGAACTGTCGGAAGAAGAATTCAAGCCGCTTCGCCTGATGAACGGCCTCTATCTGCAGCTTCACGCTTACATGCTGCGCGTCGCCATTCCGTATGGAACGCTCTCTTCGCGGCAATTGCGCCAGCTCGCGATGATCGCGCGCAAATACGACAAGGGATATGGCCATTTCACGACCCGCCAGAACATCCAATTCAACTGGCCGGCGCTGATCGACGCGCCCGACATTCTGAACGACCTCGCGGATGTCGAAATGCACGCGATTCAGACTTCCGGCAACTGCATCCGCAACATCACATCCGATCCGTACGCGGGGGCGGCGGACGAAGTCGACGATCCCCGCATCTGGTGCGAAGTATCCGCCAATGGTCGAGCCTGCACCCTGAATTTTCCTTTCTGCCGCGCAAATTCAAAATCGCGGTGACGGCGAGCAACGAGGACCGCGCGGCGATCAAGGTGCATGATATCGGATTGCGCCTGTACAGGAATGATGCGGGCGATCGCGGGTTTGAAGTCATGTCGGGGGCGGCCTGGGGCGGACGCCTTATATCGCTGAGGTCGTGCGCACGTTTCTTCCGGAAAAACATCTCCTTTCCTATCTCGAAGCGATCATGCGCGTGTACAACCGCCTTGGCCGTCGCGACAACAAATACAAGGCGCGCATCAAAATCCTCGTCGCCGACGATTCCGATGCGTTCCGCCGGCAGATCGAAGAGGAGTGGGCGAAATCTGACAAGAACCGGCTCGACGCGCCGATCGAAGAAGTGCTGCGCATCCGCCGCCATTTCGCGCCTCCGAAATTTGAGAAGGTTTCAGCAATCAGCGCCGTGCTCGACGCCGCTCGCGCCGATGCGCAATTCGATCGCTGGGTCACAACGAATGTGCTGGATCATCGCCAGCCCGGATATGCGATCGTCAACGTCTCGTTGAAGCCGATCGGTCTGCCGCCAGGCGACATCAGCGCTGACCAGATGGATGCCGTCGCCGGCCTCGCCGAGCGATATTCATTCGACGAAGCGCGTGCGACGCATGAGCAAAACCTCTGCCTGCCGCATGTAAAAAGGACGATCTCTTCGCCGTCTGGCGGGCGCTCAGGGGCGCCGGCCTCGCGACCGCCAATATAGGCCTTGCCTCCGACATCATCGCCTGCCCGGGGCTTGATTATTGCGATCTTGCGAACGCCCGCTCGATACCGATCGCACAGCGCATCGCCGAACGGTTTGCAGATCCCGATGAGGCCGCTGACATCGGCGAGTTGAAGATCAAGATCTCGGGCTGCATCAACGCCTGCGGCCATCACCATGTGGGCCACATCGGCATCCTCGGCGTCGATAAGAAAGGCGAGGAATTCTACCAGATCACCCTTGGCGGATCGGCGACGACTGACGCCAGCATCGGCGACGTCACCGGTCGCGCCTTTTCGTCGAGCGAAGTCGTCGATGCGATCGACAGGCTCGTTCGCTTCTATAAGTCCCATCGCGTCGACGGCGAGCGGTTCCTCGACGCCTATCGCCGGCTCGGCGCCGATCCCTTCAAGGAGAGTCTTTATGGCGACGTTGCGCATTAGCGGCAAAAGCGTTCTCGTTGACGAGCAGGCGAGAGGGCAGGAGATAACGCTTGCCCAATGGCGCGAGGGCGTGCGGCCGGAAGCTGGCCGCTTCGAGTTGTCCATTCCGAATACGGAGGATATCGAGTTGCTAGCCGACGTCGTTCACCGATTTGACGCGGTCATTCTGGAGTTTCCGGCCTTGCAGGACGGTCGCGCGTACAGCCAGGCTCGACTGTTGCGCGAGCGGCTGGATTTCAAGGGCGAGATTCGAGCGCGGGGCGTCGTTCTCTGCGATCAGGCCCTGTTCATGATGCGGGCGGGGTTTGACGCGCTCGACATTGGCGAGGGCGACACAGCAGGATTTGAGCGGGCGATCGGCGCCTATACGGCGTTCTATCAACCCGCCGCCGATGGCGCGATCGCGGTCCGCGATCTGCGCGCCGCAAAACGCGCTGCGGCGTGAGCGCCGAATGACAGCGGCGTTGCTGAAGCTTCCCTTGACGCCGCAAGCGTTCGTCACGCTTGAAGAGCGCGCCGCCGCGCTCGATTCGGCGGCGCAAGGCTTGACGGCGGCGGCGCTCATTGAAGAAGCGCTCCAGGAATTTTCAGGAAAGATCGCGCTGGTCTCGTCGTTCGGCGCGGAATCCGCGGCGCTTCTCCATCTGGTCGCGTCGGTCGATTGCTCGACGCCCGTCCTCTTCATCGACACCGACAAGCACTTCGTCCAGACGAATGCTTATCGCGAGGCGCTGACCGATCTCCTCGGCCTCAAAAACGTGCAGCCGATCCGTCCTGATGTCGACGAGGCGGCGACCCTCGATCCGAAGAGCGACCTCTGGAGGCGCGATAACGATGCGTGCTGCTCGCTGCGAAAAGTGCGCCCTCTCTCAAGGGCGCTCAGCGGGTTCGACGCGTGGATTACGGGACGAAAGCGGATGCACGGGAGCTTGCGCACGTTCCTTCCTTTGGTCGAAGCGGCCGAGCCCCATATCAAAATCAATCCGCTGGCGCGTTGGTCGGCCGACGAGATCGCGGATTATATGGAAACGCACGACTTGCCGGCGCATCCGCTGGTCGCGACGGGATTTTCCTCGATCGGGTGCTGGCCCTGCACGGCGCCGACGGCTCCCGGCGATGACGCGCGCGCCGGCCGCTGGCGCGGTCTGGCCAAGACCGAATGCGGCATTCACCGACTCTAGCGTCAATCTATCGCGGCCAAAAACTTGTCGATGGCCGCCCATGCATCTGGTTCCGTCAAGGTCGGCGCGTGGCCTACATTGGCGACCTCGCAATAGTCGAAACCCGGGCGCGCCGCGCGCATCTTGTCGATGATCGGCGGCGTCAGCAGGTCGCTGAGCGCGCCGCGCAGGACCAGCGTTCTGATCGGCGCAAGGCTCGCGAACGGCATCCAAAGATCCGGCGCGGGACCGGCCTCGAGAAGCGCGCGGCCGATCATCGGATCGTAGGCGAGTTTCCATGCGCCGTCGGCGGTTTGATCAAATGTTCGTCGAGCGAAAGTCTCCCAGAAGGTGCGGTCTCGAGCCGGAAATGCGACGTCGTTGATGGCGCGGATCTGCGCGATGGCGGCGTCAAGATCCGCAGCGACGCTTGCGCCGTCGGCGGCTCTCGCGCCGACATAACCGGCGATGCGGAGGATGCCCTCTGGCGCGAGTTCCGGCCCGACGTCGTTGACGATCGCGCCGACGATCCGGTGCGGCGCCGAGCTTGCGGTCAACATCGTGACGATGCCGCCGAGCGACGTGCCGACGAAGACGGCTTTCGCGATTCCCAATTGGTCGAGGGCCGCTATGACGTCCCGTACATAGGTCGTGGGGAAATAGTTGAGATAGGCGGGATCGTAATCGGAACGACCGCGGCCGCGCAGCGAGATGGCGTAGACGTCGCGACCCGTCGCTGCCGCGAGTGGCGCGAAATCCTCAAAATCAGCCGCGTTGCGGGTGAGGCCCGGAATGCAGAGCAGCGGCGTCGCCGTTCCGCCCGCCCATTTGCGAATATTGAGCCTCAGCTTGTCATAGGTCAAAACGGACTTCTCTTCGTGCGGCAAGGTGCGGTTCCTCTCCTGGCGGACGGGGCTTTCCCCGACCTAATGGGAAGACCATAAATCAGGCGATATCAATCAGGAACACCGCGTGGGAACCCTTAACGACCTTACGAATGAGGCGATTGCTTTGAAGGCCGCTGGCCGAATGGCCGAGGCGCTCGCCGCCTACCGGGCGATCATCGATATCGCGCCCGCCAATCTTGCCGTCATGCACAATTACGCCGCCAGCCTGTGCGACGTCGGCCGGAACAAAGAGGCGGCCGAGTGGGCGACACGAGCGATCAAGGGCGGGATCCAGGCGCCGGAAACATTTCTCGTCTTGGCTCGCGCTCAAGCCTGCGATGGAAATCGCGAGGAGTCGGAGCGGGCGTTTCTTGAGGCGCTCGCGCGCCGCCCAGCGGACGCCGTGGCGCATAAAGAGCTTGCGCAGTTGATCTGGATGATTACCGCCGACCGCGGGGCGGCCTTGAAGCATCTCGACGCAGCAATCCCCCGCTATCCGCACGCCCTCGATTTGAGGATCGTCCGCGCGCATGTAATCGGGCAGACCGGCGACGCGAAGGGGGAATATGACGAAGTGCTGATCGCGCTGAAGTTATCGAGTGGTCATCCAAATCTGCAACTCGCCGCGGCCAATGCCGCGCTGGCGGCCGGTGAGTACGTTGCGGCGCTGTCGCACTCGCGCGCCGCGTTCAACAAGCTTCCGACAGACCCCGGCGTCAACCAGGCGATGGCGCACGCGTTGCTCGCCGTTGGCGAGCCGCTCGAAGCCGCGCGCGTCACAAGCCGTCTGCGCGCACAATTTCCGCTAGACCAGTTCTACATCGCGCTGCAGGCGACGTGCTGGCGTCTGCTTGGCGACGAGCGCTATCACTCCCTTTACGATTACTCGAAATTTGTGCTTGGCTTCCCGCTTGCCTGTCCGCCGGGCTGGACGAGCGCCGAACGCTATGTCGATGATCTGATCGAGGCGCTCGATCGGCGACACCTGTTCAAGACGCACCCCTTCGGGCAATCGGTGCGCGGCGGCGGCCAATTGCCGTCGATCGACACGATCGACGAACCTGCTCTGAAAGCGGTCGGAGCGGCGGTTAGAGGGCCGATCGAGTCCTATATCGCGCAAATGGGCGCCGGGCCCGATCCCTTGCGCATCCGCAATCGCGGCGGTTGGCGCCTCTTCAGCATCTGGTCGGTGCGCCTCATCCTCGAGCGGTCGCCATGTGAGCCATGTGCACCCGCAAGGCTGGCTGTCGTCGGCCTGTCATTTGCGGTTTTCCGAGCCGACGGACGATGGAGACAAAAGCGGCTGGCTAACCTTTGGTGAACCGGGCGCCCCGACCAAGCCCTCGCTCCCGGCAGAGCATTTTGTCCGTCCACGGAAGGGCGTGATGGTCGTCTTTCCAAGCTATATGTGGCATGGAACCGTTCCGTTCGAAGGAGAAACGACGCGCCTCACCATCGCAGCGGATTCGGTCCCGGCCGCTATTTGATGCGCTCGGCCTTGAAGGCGTCCTTCGATTTCCCGACTTTGACGAAATAGCTCCCGAGCGCGCCTTTCTTGATCGTCACCGGCAGGCCGTCGACACTCTTCGGGATATAAGGCGAGCTCGAATCGCCGTCGATCTGACGCCAAACTTGGCCGTTGTCGAGAATGACGAAGATCTTGCCGCGATTGTTCTTGCCGATTTCGACGGCGAGCCCGTCCACCGCTTTGACTTCGTCCTCGTCGTCGTCCTTGGATTTCAGATCGCTGGCGCCGAAGGCGTCGCGCTCAAAGTCTTCGGCGGAAACGGTCTTCTGCCTCTTCCTGTTGCACGGGGCTAAGGCCGAATTCCTCTTTCGCATCTTCTGCGGCTGCAGCGCGTGCGGCCACGGCGCGCTCGGCAGCGAGCGCGACGGCGCCGGGATGAGCGGCGCGCAACGCCGGAAGCGCCGCCTCAAGGCATCTCAACCGCGCCTTGGTTCCGCGAACCGCATCGCAGGCGAGCACTTCCGCAACCGCTTCCTCCGGCGATTGCGCAGCCGCCGGCGCCATCGACGCCAGCGCTAACCCGGCCACCCCAACTATCATCGCCCGCATCAGATCTCTCCTTGTTTCCGGCACGCATGCTAGGCCGGTCTCGAACGCAAAAAAAAGCGGCGGGTCTTTCGACCCGCCGCCCAAGTCCAATTCGCAGTCGACGATTAGAAGTCGATCGTCGTGCCGAGGAACAGATAGCGTCCCTGAGCGTCGTAGGTCTGCGGATAGGTGTTGCCGTTCGAGAAGCCCGCCGTTTCCGTCGTCGACGGCGGATCCTTGTCCGAGATGTTGTTCACGCCGAGGCGAACATTCCACGTTTCGGTGATGTTGTACGAGCCCGCGAGGTCGATGTAGTGGCGGCCTTCGAGCGACTTGCGGACGAAGGTGTCCGGAATGGCCGTGAATGCGGCCGGAGTCGCGGTGTCAACGATCGACCGACGGTGAACATCCGGTGGGTGACCGAGACGTCGATGCCCATCGGCGTTTCCCACGTGGCGCGCAGCTTGTGGCGCCAAGTCGGCAGCGGGCTGCCGCAGCGGCCGCCATAGTTGCCGTCGCAGGTGTAGGTCGCGCCGCCGGTGATCGGCTGGACTTCGTAATCCAGCAGATAGGTGCCGACAAAGTTGATGTTGAAGCCGCCCGCATTGCCGAGACCGATTTCATCGAAATCAAAGCTGTAATCAGCGTTGAAATCGAGGCCTGAAGTCTTCAGGAACCGGTGTTGCGGTTCAACAGGAGGAAGCCGTTGCCGATGCCCAGCCAGAGCGACCCGTTGGCCGGGTTGCGGCTGAATGAGGCTGCAGAACGAACGGATCGCTGGTCGCCAGGCAGGTGTCGATGACGAACTGCGCCGACGGACGAGCCGATCGAAGCCGATCGACGGTGATGTCGAAACTAGTCGAGCCGACACGATCAGGTTGCCGGGCACCAGTCGCCCGGCGTCAAAACAACGCCGACCGTATAGGTGTCCGAGATTTCCGGCATTGAGACCCGGGTTGCCGGCGAACACTGCGTTGTACTGCGCCGCGGGGCTGTTGAGGATCGTGCCGTAGTTGAGCCGCCGGCACGCCCTGCGCGATACACTGCGCGAGGGTTGCGATCGGCACTGCACCGGCGCACGGATCGCCTGACAAGACCGTGAGGCCCGTCTGCTGCGGGCGTGAACAACTCGATGACGTTCGGCGCCCGAACTGCACGCTGCCAGCCGCCGCGGACGCGGATGTCGTCCGTGACCTGCCAATTGCCGGCGAGCTTCCAGCTCGAGAAGCTGCCCGCCTGCTCGAAATGTCCGAATGGCGATAGCCGCCTTCGAAATTCAGCGAATGCGCGAAGGCCATGTCGGAAGCGAGCGGCAAGTTCCGACTTCGACGAAGAAGTCGGTCGTTTCGATCGAACCGCTTGTCGCCGGCGGTCGTGCCGCCCTGGCCGGCGAGATCGCCCGACTGAGAAGAAGAGGTCCGGACTATAGTCGAGGCCGTCCTTGCGCCATTCGACGCCGCCGGCGATGCCGATGCCGTCTTCAGCCCAAGGCGACTTCATGCCGTATTGGCCAAGATCGCCAGTGATGGTCGCCTGTCCCATGTACTGAAACGTGTCGCCGTCCTGGAAGGACGGAACTGACACGAACGCCGACCGCCGCCGGCGTGAGGCCGCCGACTCGACCACGGGTTGAACGGAACGCAGCCGCTCGGACGTGTCGCGGCAACTCGGACCGGCGCCGAGATCGACAACATCGAGGGCCTGCAACGAGGCTCGGTGTCGAAACGTCGTTTTCATAGCGCTGTGCGTTATGCGTGTTCGCATATTGGAAGAACGCGTCGTAAGTCCAGCCTTCCATGATCTCGCCGCGAACGCCGCCGACACATGCGGAAGCTGGTCAGACGGATATGGTCGTTACGCGGACTGCCCTCGACAAGGCGCCGAAGAACGTAAACGCCGCCCACTTGTCCGGCGACGCCCGCGTTGACGCCGCAGATGATCGAGGCTTGCTGCGCCGACAGGAGCGGGTTGTCGCAATTGACGGTCGATCGAGTTGAAGAAGTCGCCCGAAAACGCGATCTGCGCGTCCGACGTGTAGTCATAGAACATCGTCTGCGCATAGTGTCGAGCGTGTTCATTGACTTCATAATGGGCGAACGCGCCGAGCGTGTAGCGCTCGTCGGGACGCTGATAGAAGTTCGTCGGCGCGAAGTTGAAAAGGTCGGCTGCCGGAGATGAACGTGTTGCCGGTCGTCGGATCGAGCGTATAGGCACCGGTGGTGGCGGTCGGCTGCAGGCTGTTCACGAAGAACGTGCCGGTCGCGCCGGTCGCCGATCCGCGCGCAGCCGAAGACCGAGCGGACGCGCCGCGCGTGATCGAGCCGTGCCTGATAGCGTACACGCGGAATAATCACGGTCGCCTGCAGGATCGCATCGTTGTTGCGATAGCCGGCATAGGCGGTGACGTTGCCGCGTCCGTCTTCGGTGTTGGCGCCGATGATCAGCGGTGATTTCCTGGCCTTTGCCGTCGAACACGCCTTTTTCCGGCGGCGGGAAACCGCGGAGTCGCAGCGTGCTCGAATGCGCGCGACTTCATTGTTGTTCGTGTGCTGATAGCCGGAGAGCTGACCGTCGATGCGGACGCCTTCGAAGTCCTTGATCATGATGAAGTTGACGACGCCGGCAATGGCGTCCGAACCGTAAACGGCCGAGGCGCCGCCGGTCAGAACCTCGACGCGCTCGACGAGAGCCGACGGGATCTGGTTAAGGTCAGGCGCGGACGAAATCGCCGAGCCGTACTGCAGGCGACGGCCATCGACCAGCACGAGGGTGCGGTTCGAGCCGAGGCCGCGCAGGTTGACCTGGGCGGTGCCGGTTGCGCCGTTCGAGGTGTTGGCGCCCTGAGCCGCGAAAGCTTGCGGCAGGGTGTTGACGAGATCTTCGGCGCGGGTCGTGCCGCGAATGTCGAATTCGACGTTGCCGATCGTCGTGACCGGGCTCGCCGTTACCGCGTTGGCCGAAGGAATGCGGGAGCCGGTGACGACGATTTCATCGTCGGTCGCCGCCGCTTCATCCTGTGCGAGGGCCAGCGTAGGCAGGCCGACGCCCAGAAGCATGGTCGACGCCAGTAGCGTCTTCCGGGATGTACGTTGTGACAAGGTAGACCTCCAGTTTAGGATTTTATCGCCCGTTAGAACGACGTTTTTTACGGCGCACGTGCGGTACGTTGCCCGCCCCTCCGTCCGTGCTGAAACCATTGCTTTTCGGGTAGTCACACGTCAACGAAAGGAACTAGCTTTGGAAAGGATCAGGATTGAGGTGTTGCGATAATGTCGCAATTCCTGCCACAGGCCCTAAAACTTGGTTAAAATTCCAATGGCTGCGGCCGTTTTCGGAAGATCGCATCGCAAGCGCGGCGACATGTTCGAACGCGCGCGGCGGCTTCGAAATGGCAACGCAAGCGCTGGACCGGGGCGCGCCTGTCGCCCTACGAATGCGGCTCCCGGCTGCGAGCGCTAAATCCTCATCAGATCCCTATGAAAAACGACGCGGAATCACTCTTGGCCAAAGCGAGCGCCCTGCAGCGCCTGTCGCGAAACGCGGAGGCGATCGTCGCTTATCAAAGGCTGCTGGCGGTCGAACCTGATCTTCCTGACAGCTGGTACAATCTCGGACTGCTTTTGCGCGTCGAGGCGCGGTTCGACGAGGCGCTCGCGGCCTACGATCAGGCGCTGGCCAAAGGCGCCGCGCAGCAAGAAGAGATCCACCTCAATCGGTCGGTCATCCTGGCCGACGACCTGCGCCGGGAGGACGACGCCAAGGCTGCGCTGAAGATGGCGATCAACCACAATCCGACCTTCGCGCCTGCATGGCTCAATCTCGGTAACTTGCTTGAAGGGGAAGGTGCTCGCGAAGAAGCGGCGGCGGCTTACGAAAAGATCGTTCCGCCTCCGGAAGGAATGCCGGCGCCATACCAGGATTGCCGGTTCGAAGCGCTGGCGCGCCTGATTCATCTGCGGGCCCCTGGAGGTCTCGGTGATCCGCTCTTGCGGCGGGTGGCAGCTGCGGCGAACGGCCCAGCTTTCATGCCGCTCGCGACGCGCGCAAATCTTTTTTACGCGCTCGGTCAAGCGTTGGATACGCTTGGCGCTTATGATGAAGCGTTCGCCGCGTTCGAGTTCGGCGAACAAATGCGTTCGCAAAGCCGGCCCCCCTTATGAACGAGCCTCGATCGTGAAGTTTGTCGACGACTTGATCGCATCAGCGGCGACGTCGGCGGCGAAAACGGCTCGGGAGGCGGATGGGCCGCAGCCGGTCTTCATTTGCGGCATGTTCCGCTCGGGATCCACATTGGTCGAACAGGCGCTTGCCGCGCATCCCGCCGTGACCGCCGGCGGCGAGCTTAACCTATTGAACCGAATCGCCGAAATCGACCTTGCGCCATTTCCTCAATCGCTCCGCACCCTGAGCGATGAGCGCGCCTCAACGCTCGCTGACGATTACAGGCGCGAACTCATTCGCCGCTTTCCGCAGAGCGCGGTTGAAGGATCAATCGTCACCGACAAGCGACCGGACAATTATCTGCGCATCGGACTGATCAAGAAACTTTTTCCTGACGCCCGGATCGTCCATACGGTGCGCGATCCGGTCGACACCTGTCTTTCCGTGTATTTCCAGCATATCGACCAGCGCCTCGTCGGCTACGCGAGCGATCTTGCAGACGCCGGCCATTATTTCGGCCAGTATCGACGGATGATGGCGCATTGGAAATCGATTTATCCTGGCGACATTTTCGACTTCGACTATGATGCGTTCGTGCGCGAACCGCGTCCTGCGCTCAGCGGCTTGCTCGAGTTCTTGGGTTTGCCTTGGAACGAGCGATGCCTCGAATTCCACACCGTGAAGAATTCGGTCAAAACCGCCAGCTATTTGCAGGTGCGCCGCCCTCTTTATCGGGACTCGTCCGGGCGTCGTCGCCATTACGAAGCGCACCTCGCGCCTTTGCTCGATGCGCTCCGGGACGCCGGCGTTCCGAGCGTTTAGGCGCCTTCGCCATCCAACACCGCCGCCGTCGCGCTGACCGTCGCCGCGATCCTGAGCGCCGCCTGAACCTGATCGGAGGTGAGGCCGGCCTTGCGCACGACTTTCTCATGGCTGTCGAGACACATTCCGCAACCGTTGACGGCGGAGACGGCGAGGGCCCAGAGTTCGAAATCGACCTTGTCGACGCCGGGATTGCCGATAACGTTCATGCGGAGCTTGGCCGGCATCTTCTGGTATTCTTCCGCCGACATCAGGTGCGTCGCGCGATAATAGACGTTGTTCATCGCCATGATGGCGGCTGCGGCCTTCGCGGCGGTCTTCGCCTCAGGCGACAGTTTGTCCTCAGTCCACTGATCGATCGCTTCGATCACGCGCCGATTGCGTGCGCCAAAGGCGGAAGCGAGGAAGGCGCCGTATTTCTGCTGGTCCGTCAGCAGGGTCTCGGCGGCGAGCGACCCCAGATTGAGGCGGATGTCTTTGGCGTAGTCGGGAATGCTGTCGCGGAGCGCGTCGAGGCTCATTCTAAACTCCTGTTGTCAGTCGCAAAAAAGGGCGCGCCGCCTTCGTTGGAGGCGCGCCCGCATCACGGTGATCGACGAATTCTTTAGAGCGTTTCGCCGCCGATCGGTCGATTGCAAGGGCAGAGTTCATCCGTTTGCAGAGCATCAAGAACGCGCAGCGTGTCTTGCGGGTTGCGGCCGACGCTGAGGTTGTTGACGTACACGTGCTGAATGACGTTGTTCGGATCGACGAGGTACGTCGCGCGCAGCGCGACGCCGGCCGAAGAACGGATGCCCAGGCCGTCGATCAGCGCGCCCGTCGTGTCGGCGAACTGCCAGGCAGGGTGGCTCTTCAGGTCGGCGTGATCGCGGCGCCAGGCGAGCTTGCAGAATTCGTTGTCGGAACTGCCGCCAAGGACGACCGCGTCGCGATCGGCGAATTCTTTCGCGAGGCGACCGAATTCGGCGATCTCGGTCGGGCATACGAAGGTGAAGTCCTTCGGATAGAAATAGATCACCTTCCATTTGCCCGGAAAGCTGTCCTGCGTGAGGTCCTCGAACGCTGAAACGCCGTTTTCCTCGTGGCTGTTGAATTTCGGCTTTACGCCGACAACTTTGAAGTCCGGCAGACGATCGCCAACTCCGAGCATTGAATTCTCCTTTGAGGTTCGAGAAGGGCAAAAAACACAGCCGGCTGCGCCAGCGTTGCGAGCTATTTAGGGGCGGCTTGCAAATTTATCAAATAGATAATACCTAAGCCGTCAATCGAAAAAATCGATGTAACCAATGATCCCGCTGCCGACGCTGCGCCAGCTTCAGTTTTTCCTCGCGCTCGTACGGCGTCAGTCGTTTTCACGGGCGGCAAGCGACTGTTTTGTATCGCAATCGACGCTTTCCTCCGCGATCAAGGAACTGGAGGCGCTGCTGGGGCGACAGCTCGTCGATCGCTCGACCCGGCGGTTTTCTCTGACGCCGCCGGGTCGCGATGTCGCGGCACGGGCGACCGTAATCCTTGGGCTCGCCGAGGATCTGTCTCGCTCCGTCGCCGCCCGTCGACCGCTGGAGGGTCGGTTCAATCTCGGGGTAATTCCGACGATCGCGCCGTTCTTGTTGCCAAGGGCGGCGCCCGGGCTCTCCGCGAAGTTTCCAAAGCTGGAACTTTATCTTCGCGAGGACCTCACGGCGGCGCTCGCCGAGCGGCTCGCCGACGGATCGCTCGACGCCGCCCTTCTCGCTTTTCCTTATGATCTTCCAGGCGTCGAATGGGTCGAAATCGGCGACGATCCTTTCTTGTTTGCTGCAAGCGCAGGAAGCGCTTTGGCGGGCCGAAAATCAATCAAAACGTCCGACCTCAAGGACGCGCATCTCCTTTTGCTCGAAGACGGCCATTGTTTGCGCGAACATGCGCTCGACGCCTGCAAACTTCGTCAGGACGACGTATCGGGCGCCTTCGGCGCGACCAGCCTCTTCACGCTGACGCAGATGGTGCGCGCAGGCCTTGGCGCGACGCTCTTGCCGAAAATGGCGGTCGACGCCGGTCTTGCGGCGAATGCGGGCCTCACTGTCTCGCCGCTGGCGCCGCCGGCGCCTGCGCGCATGATCGGTCTCGCCTGGCGAAAAGGATCGGGGCGGCGCGAAGACTGCGAATTGCTGGCCGCCCATTTTAGCGAAGTCCTGAAAAACGAGCCGTCGAAGGCGAAACCAGCGAAGATCGCCTGATCGTTCAGATCACCGCGTCCTCTGCGCGCGGCGTTATCGGAGCATGCTTGATCGGCGCGATCTGGCCTGAGTCCGAAAGAAGAATGGCGATCGGACGCGTCGATTCAAATTGAGTCAGTATGATCATGATGGTCACCGTGATCGGCACGGCGAGCAGCATGCCGGCGAAGCCCCAAAGCGATCCCCATACCGCGAGGGACAGCAGAATGACGAGCGGGCTCAGGTTCAAACTCTTGCCGATAAGCCTCGGCTCGATCGCCGAGCTCATCGCCTGTTCGGCGCCGACCAGCAGGGCCAGAGCAATCAACGCCTTTTGGACGCCTCCGCCGTCAGGCTGAACGAGCAGCAGCACAACGGGCAGCGTGATCGCGCTGATCGCGCCGACGATCGGAATGAAGTTGAAGGCGAAAATAAGGAGCGCCCAAAATCCCGCGAAATCGACGCCGACGAGCAGCATGATGAAATAGCTGACAGTCGCGACGATTAGGTTCGTCACCGTCTTCACGGTGATATACTGGCGAACGAGCGAAGCGATATCTCCGATCGTTTCATTGACCGCGCCGCGCTGCGCCGCGTCAGCGCTCAGAATATTGATCTTCTTGAAGATGCGCCCGCGCTCGAGCAGCATGAAAACCGTGTACAGGAAAATCGTGACGGAACTGCCGGTGATTGCGCTCACCGCGCCGCCGAGCTGCGACAGGACCGGATTGATCATCGACAGGGCGGCGGACCGCAATTGATCGACGCCGCCGACCATCTCGTCCGGCAAGACGCCAGCGGCCCGCAGATATTGGATTCCGTCCTGGGTGAATTTTCTCAGCCGCTCTTCATAGAGCGGCGCCGCGTCGAGCAGCGATTCGAGATTGTCGCGGATGATTTCTATGAAGAGAACGAAAACAGAGATGATGAGGGCGAAGGCGAAAAGATAACAGAGCCAGTTCGGCATGAAGCGGCCGACGAGCGGTCCGCGCCGGATCGTCTCCTTCAGCGTGTAGATCAGAAAGCTCAAAAATCCGGCGATGACCACCGGGATGAAAATCTGGCGGCCGAAATAGAAGACGAGGGCGATGAGCGCTACGAGGCCAAGTCCATAGAAGAGCCGGGCGGACCCGACGACGCGCACCGCAAATTCGCGGACGGGCGGCTCGCCTGCTTGCAACTCGCCAGCGCCGCTCATATGTCGCTCTCCTTTCGCCGAAAAGCGTCCGGCGACGTCCGGCCGCTATTCTGATTTGCGGGCCGGCGCCAGCCGCAGACCGCGAGGACTTATGGTTCAGCTTGAACTGAAATGGCGCTCGCCGATCGCGGCTTTCGGGCCGCTGGCGCGACGATCGGGCGCCATTTTGCTTCACGGCGGCGAGCGGGCGGCGGATGCCCGCTGGTCCTACATCGTGTCAGAACCTTCGAGCCTCATTGAGAGCCGTGGAGGCGAGACCTTTCGCGACGGCGTGCGAATTGAACAATCTCCGTTTGCGGCGCTGGAAGAATTGCATGCAGCGCGTCGGCTCAGTCGCGCGCCTTTTGCGCAGCCGCTGCAATCAGGGTTGCTCGGCTACGCAGGGTATGAGTGCGCGCGCTTCGTTGAGCCGACTGCAGTGGGACCGGTGTCGCCCTACTCGCTCCCAGATTTCTGGTTTGGCGCCTATGACGCCGTGGCGGCTTTTGACCGCGTTGAGCAACGGCTTATGATCGCGGGACGAGCCAGCGCCGCGCCGGAGCGTCTTGCGTCGATGCTGGGCGAAGGCGAACCCGCAAGCGCGTCGCGGATCGAGATGACGAAGGGTCAGGCAAATTTTACGCGTGAGGAATATCGCGAAGCGGTCGCTTCGGTGATCCGTCGCATTGAAGACGGCGAGATATTTCAGGCGAATATCTCGCAACGGCTGACCGCCTGTTTTGCCGGCGAAGGTAACGCCTATTCCTTCTTCCGGCGCGCATCGCAGGAAAGCAGCGCGCCTTTTGGAGCCTATCTAAGCGTCAACGGCGCCGCGATCGTTTCGATGTCACCCGAACGGTTTTTTTCCGTAACGCCGACCGAAGACGGAAGATTCGCGATCACGGCCGAGCCGATCAAGGGAACGCGCGCGCGCGGCAAAAATTTCGAGGACGATGCGCAACTTCTCCGTGAACTTCTCGGCGACCCGAAGGATCGCGCGGAGAATGTCATGATTGCAGACCTCACGCGCAGCGACCTGTCGAGGATCTGCGAGGATCATTCGGTGCATGAGAGCGCAATATGCGAAGCGATGACGCATGCGACAGTGCATCACCTCGTATCGCGCATTGGCGGCGTCCTGCGGCCCGACGTCAGCGCCGCAGGCGCTCTGTCCGTGATTTTTCCGTGCGGCTCTGTCACGGGCGCGCCAAAGGTCCAGGCTATGAAGGTCATTGCCAATGCGGAGCCATCGGGCAGAGGACCCTATTGCGGCGCCATCGGCTATCTGGATGATCGCGGCGGAGCCGATTTTTCGGTGGCGATCCGACTTGCCGTCATCGAAGGAAGGAAGACCAGCATTCCCGTGGGCGGCGGCGTGACCCTTCGCAGCGATCCTGAAGCGGAGTACGCAGAAACATTGACCAAGGCGCGCTGGTTCGATGGATGCGCTACGGGCGGGGGTTGGGGAACGTGATCCTCATCATCGATAATTACGACTCATTCGTCCATAATCTCGCTCGGTATGTCCGCGAAGCGGGGTACGCCGTCTGCGTCATGCGCAATGACGCCGAGTATGCGGAGGATATTCTTCAGTTGCCGCTCGACGCTGTCGTCATTTCGCCCGGCCCGAATGCGCCGAAGGATGCGGGCGTGTCGATGGAATTGATCCGCCAATTATCGCGCCACATTCCGTTGCTCGGCGTGTGTCTCGGTCATCAATGCCTCGTCGAGGCTTTCGGCGGAAAGACCGTGAAAGCGATCGAGCCGCTGCACGGGGAAGCAAGCTTCATTACTCATGATAGCGAAGGGGTCTTCGCCGGGGTTGAAAATCCGATGCTTGCGGGAAGATATCATTCGCTCGCTTCGCAAATTGCCGACGGAGGCGCGCTCGTTCCTTGCGCCTACAGCGAGAAGGGCGACTTGATGGCAGTGCGTCATCGTGAAGCGCCATGGCATGGCGTTCAGTTTCATCCGGAGTCGCTGCTGACACCGTCAGGCCGGCGCCTGATCGCAAACTTTCTTGGCGAAATCGACGCGAAGGCGGCGGCATGATTCTCTGGCGCGATGGCGCGTTCGTCGAACTCTGAACGCGCTCTATCGGCGGAAGATCGCGGCTGGCTTGTCGGCGACGCCGTCTTCGAGACGGTATTGGTCGACCGGGGCGTTCCGGCGTTTCTGGATTCTCATCTTGCGCGCCTTGCGGTCGGGCTGAACGCGATGCGGATTGCCGCATCGGTCGAAACGCAAGTCATCGAACGTGTCATTTTCGAACTTGCGGAAAAAAACGGCGTCTCGGAGCGCGGCGCGTTTCGACTGACGGTCTCGCGCGTCGGCGGCGCTCGCGGTCTTGCTCCGTCACAAGCTTCGCGGCCGCAGGTGGCGGCGACTCTGACGGCAATCGGTCCCGCGCCGGCGGGTTGGCGCGCCGTCATCGCCGCGCCGCGCCGATGGACCGGTTCGTCGACGACCGGGTTCAAATGCGCGGGCGCCTACGCCGAAAACATGCTTGCGAAGATGGAAGCCGTCGATGCCGAGGTCGATGAAGCAGTCATGCTGAACGAACATGGCCGGGTCGCCTGCGCGAGCGCCGCCAACATATTCCTTGCGTTTGACGATTGCCTGAAGACGCCGCCGCCTTCCGAAGGCGCAATGCCCGGGATTGTTCGCGCGGTCGTCATCGAAGAAGCGCGCCGTCTGAGCCTGACCGTGATCGAAGAGCCCATACCGGCGGCCGCGCTGGGATCATCATCCCTTCTTTTCACGAACAGCATTGCGGGAACGGTCCGAACCGCGCTTCATGGAGCGCAGCCAATGGTCGGCGCCGGCGTCGCTGATCGGATCATCGAGGCCTACCGCGTGCGTCTCGATGCAGACCTCGCCGCCGCTCGCGAACGGAGCACGACGTGAAAGCGTTCGCCCTGAGTCTGGATCAGATCGCGTCCGTCGCCGCCGCGCTCATCGTTGACGAACTCGGCGCCTGGTTTGGACGGCACATCGACACGCTGACAAGTTCCTCCTGGTCGGCGCAAACGCCACTCGGCGAAGGCGGCGCTGAATTGTCGACTGAAGAAGCCGTCGCGTGCTTTACGCGTCTTGGCAAATTTTTCGGCTGCGACGTCGCTCATGCGGGCTGAAGCGGTCGTAATCGGGGACTGGGTCGCAATTCTAGCGCCTGCGATCGACAAGCGCCTGACGCAGTTAACCTTCGGCGCTGCGGGCGGAGAGCGGCGCGAATTCTCGCACGGGTCCGACCTCGATTTTTGCGGACGCGGCCTCGGTCGCCAATCTGCTTTATGGCCGTCGCCGCATTCTTTCGCTGGTCGCCCCGCACGGGCTCATCGGATTTATTCTCTCTATCCTGACGCCTAATCTGCTGCAGGCGCCGGCCGTTGACGTTCGTCAAATGACGCCGGACGAGTTGAAAAAGTTTCTCGCCTTTGGCGACGCGCTCGTCGCGACGCCCAGTCTCTGGCGCTACATCATCGCGCAGGGGGTTATTGCGCCGGACAACGCCATGGCGGTTTCATTTGGCGAGACGCTGACGCCGGAATTGTCAGCCGACATCCGAAAAGCCGGTTTCGGCGCGCAGCGCGAGTTTTACGGGTCCACTGAAACCGGATTGATCGGATGGCGCGATGCGCCCGGCGAACCGTTCGCGCTCTTTGACCAATGGAAGCGGGACGGCGACATCCTTCGACGCACGACGCCCTCCGGCGAAGTCGTGACGTTTGAGCCGATGGATACTCTGGTCTGGGACGGCGATCGGAGATTCCGCCTTGGCGGTCGGCGCGACGGCGCTGTTCAGATCGGCGCCGTCAATGTTTTCCCGGCGCAGATCGCTGAGAAAATTAGCGAACACCCGCTTGTCGGCGCGTGCGTTGTGACAGTCTCGCAGACATTCGGGCGGCGCCGACCGGCTTGTCGCGACGATCCGGCTGAAGTCGGGCGGCGGCCCGGCGAATCCGCGGCGCGCGCCATCGACAATTGGTGCCGGTCGAGGCTCCGGCCCTATGAACGCCCACGCGTCTACAATTTCACCGACGAAATCGCGCAATAAAAAAGGCCCCGAAAGGGGCCCTTTTTGGCCAGTTCCTGCGCCGACCTTATTCGCTTTGCGCGACCGTTCCGGTCGCCTGCTGATACTTCTTCTGCACCTGCTGCGCGATGCTGACGAAGGCTTCCGGGCTGTCGCCGACTGTGATCGTCTGTTCGCAGGCGTTCATGCAGTTGTAGGTGATCCGCTGCGGACCGCGCTGCACCGTCAGCATGTCGCTATTGGTCGCGCGCACCCGAACGATCAAATTGTCGATCTCGTTTCCGTCGGCGTCGAAGAGAAACATGTTCGTCATTCCCGGCGCCTTGCCGAACAGCAGCACGCGCGATTTGTCGCGAACATTGACGTCGGCGATGCCAGGATTGCCGACAACGATCTGGTCGACTTCCTGTTTGAAAGTGTAGGGCGTCACCTGGTCCATCGTGAGCCAGACCTGCTCAGCCGACGCCGTGGTGGCGAAAGCGGCCGCCGCCGCCAAGGTGATAACGAATTTACGCATCGACTGGAAATCCTCGCTGCCTGTCCAAAGTGCTAACGCTGATGCGTCAAGAAAGCTTTAAGCAGGCCTCAAACGGGAAACGCTCCCAATACCGACAATTTTAGCTTTTACCGGAGTTTAAAGGGTCGCTCGCAGGATGGTCGTCCGGAGCGCCCCATGCTTTCAAATCCTGTCTCGATCGACAATACGACCGTTCAATCGGCGGCGGACACGATCGCGGCCGCCGAGCCTTTTTGCGATCTGCCCGACCAGGTGATCGCCGCAATCGCGAATGCTGCCGACGTCCGAAGCTACGCGGCCGGCGAGACGATCTTCGCCATGGGCCAATATGACGGCTCTGAGTTCATGATCGTCCGTGCGGGCAAAGTCCGCGCGACGTACGCCGACGCCGACACGGGAGCGATGCTCTTTGAAGAGGCTTCCGCCGGGGAGATTTTCGGGCTCGCCATCGCGGTTGCCGGCGGCGACGGCGTGCGCGCAGCCTCGATGTCGCTCGCGGCGGACCGCGAGACGGAATTGCTCGCTGTCGATGCGGAGCTCTTTCGCGAGCTTGCGCGCGAGCGGCCTTCGCTGACGCGAAATCTGATGCTGCATTTCGCAAGGCGGCTTTCGGGCGGCTCCGCCGCTGCGGAGGAGACGTCGCCCGAACGGCGCGTTTATGCGGCGCTCGCAAGTTACGTTGAACGCGACACCGTCAGCGCCGAATGGAAAATCGTGCGAATGCCCAAACATCGCGAACTGGCGGAAAGCGCGGATGTCGATGAAGCGGATGCGGCAAGCGCCGTCGCCAAGCTTATTCAATCGGGCGTCGCGCGCCGGAATTATCCGGGCCTCATCATCGACGACCTGGCGCAGCTTAATCGGCTCGCTCGCTAGCGTCGCATTTCGTTAAGCATAATTATCCGTAAACGAATAAAAGCGCGGATCGCGAGGCTTTCCTTCACCGAATTTTAATGCAGCCGCCGCATGATCGGCGAAGTCTGAGGGGGCAACGCCCATTCAGCGGTGCAAGAGTGAGAGTATCAAGCAGGAGTCAACTCATGAAAGCTTTGATCAACAAGTTCATTAATAACGAAGACGGCGCGACGGCCATCGAATACGGCCTTATCGCCGCGCTGATCGCGGTCGCCATCATCACCGCGGTTCGCGCGGTCGGCACCGAGCTGTCGAACACGTTCTCGGAAATCGAGAGCAACCTCGCGGGCGCCTAATACGCGTCAGCTGCCAGTTTGCGGCGGAAAAAGGAGGCTTCGGCCTCCTTTTTCTATTTCAATCTCAACTTATGTCTAACCCAATATTAATCGCGGCCCCCTAGCGTTTCGCTTCGTCGGCAAAACGGAGCGCGCGCCAAAATGATCCCGCTGATTTTTCTTTCGGCGTTTCCAGCCGCGCTGATCATTGCGGCGATGAACGACATCTACGAGTTCAAGATCCCGAACTGGGTGTCGATCGTCCTCTTTTGCTCCTATTTCGCGGCGGGCGTCGGCTTTGGCGCGCCGGCGTCGATGCTGCTTGAAGGGTTCTTGTTCGGCTGCGCGGCTCTGGTCGTCGGCTTTGGCCTGTTCGCCGGCAAGTTCGTCGGAGGCGGCGACGCAAAGCTGCTTGCCGCATGCGCGCCCTGGATCGGGCTGTCGGCGCTGGCGCCGTTCCTTTTCAATATGGCGCTGGCGGGCGGCTTCTTCGCCGTCGCACTCATCTTGTTCCGGCGCGCGCCTGCGCTGCCGGTCTACGCGCAGGCGCCGTGGCTGATGCGCCTTCATCAGCGCCCGAAAGATATTCCGTATGCGGTCGCGATAGCGCTCGGCGGACTTCTTAGCTTTTCGCAAACGCCTGTCTTCCAATTGGCGTTTGGCGGTTAATGAGATGAGTTAACAGAGTTTTGAGGACTTCTACTTACAAGAATTTACTTAAGAATCCAGAGCGAAAAGCTTCCGAACAGAGGCGGGCGGCAAGATGAATGTAACTCGAATCGCGGTTCTCGGCGTGGCGCTGGTGGCGGGCGTCGGCGCTTTCTTCATGATGATGTCTGGCAACAAGTCATTGCCCGCTGCGGCCGTGCAGCAGGTCCAGGAAAAAACCGTGCGCGTGCTCGTCGCCGACAAGGATTTTCAGCGCGGCGAGCGCTTGACGGCTGAATCGATCAAATGGGTCGATTGGCCTGAAAAGGCGTTGTCGGAGGCTTATATCACGGAAGCGACCGGCGGCGATCCGGCTGAGCTTGAGAAGGCGGTGGCGCGCACGACGATCGTCGTGGGCGAGCCCATCATCGAGGCGAAGATCGTGCGGGCGGATTCGTCCGGCCTTCTTGCGGCGGTGCTGGCGCCGGGAATGCGCGCAGTCACCATGCGCATTACGCCCGAAACCGGCGTCAGCGGCTTCATCCTTCCTGGCGATCGCGTCGACATCTTTTATTCCGAAGCCAACGACAACAACAAGACGGTGACGGACCTCATGTTCGAGGACGTGCGCGTGCTCGCGATCAACACCGTTTACACGGAAAACCCAGAAGCGCCGACGATCGAGGGTGCGAACGCTACGGTCGAATTGTCGCCGTCGGACGCGGAGCACTTCATCAACACGCGCTCTTCGCGCGGAGAAATGAGTCTCGCTCTGCGCAGCGTGTTCACGCCGACCGAGGCCGACACAAGGCCTCGCCAGGACAAGAGCATCAAGGTGATCCGTTATGGCCGCTCGTAACAAATTCGTTGAGGGTGAATAAAATGAGGGTCTTTAAAACCTCTTTCGTCGCGGTGCTTGCCGCTGCGGCTCTTGGCGCGATCTCGCCGGTCGCCGCCGCTCAAAGAGAGGCGACGATCGATCTCGGCGGCGTCGGCGCGTCAAAGAGCATCGTGCTGCCGCTGAACAAGGCGGCGATCGTCGAACTGCCGCGACCGGCGGCGGACGTTTTGGTGTCGCAGCCGACTGTCGTTGACGCCGTCATCCGCTCTCCCCAGTCGCGTCTACCTGCTCGGCCTCCAGGTCGGTCAGGCGAACGCGTTCTTCTTCGACGCCAACGGCCGCCAGATTCTCAATCTCGAAATCCAGGTCGAGCGCGACCTCGACGCGCTGACGGATTTGATCGCGCGTCTGATGCCGGACGCCCGCATCACCGCGGAAGCGGTGAATGACAACGTGATCCTCAAGGACGGTGCCGTCAGGCGTTCAGGCGACTGACGCGGCCGATATCGCGGGCCGCTTCATCGGCGATCCGAAAAAAGTCATCTCGATGGTGTCGATCCGCGACCGCGAGCAGGTGATGCTCAAGGTTCGCGTCGTCGAAATGCAGCGCTCGCTGATCAAGCAGCTCGGCTTCATCCGTCCGGCTTCACATCGATCGCCAATAATTCGTTCGAGGCGGCCGCTTCAACCATCGCATCGGGCGCGTCTGCGGGTCTCACGGGATCGCTCAGCCGTCTTTTCGGCGGCGGCGATTCAGGATTTACGCTTTCGTTCCAGGCGCTCGAGCGGGCCGGTCTCGTGAAGACGCTGGCCGAACCGACCCTGACCGCCGTTTCCGGCGAGACCGCCAGCTTCCTCGCCGGCGGCGAATTTCCGATCCCGATCGGCCAGCGCGAAGGCGTCATCTCGCTCGAATTCAAGGAATTCGGCGTCGGTCTCGGCTTCACGCCGCTTGTTCTCGACAAGGGCCGCATCAACATCAAGGTCTCGACCGAGGTCAGCGAAATCTCGTCGCTCAACAACTTCTCGCTCGGCGGATCCTCGACAACGATTCCCGGCACGCCGCCGGCCGCCGATGAACTCATTCCGATCCGATACGGACGGCGACGGCAACCCTGATTTCGTCTTTAACGTGACCGAAGCGGCTGGAGAAACGTTGCAAGGAACGGCGGATACGGTCTTCACGACTTCGGGCCTTACGATCCCGGCTTGACCGTTCGCCGCGCCAAGACGACGGTCGAACTTCCGTCAGGGGGAAGTCTCGTCATGGCGGGCCTCCTCCAGGAGAACATGCGCCAGACGATTCAGGGCGTGCCGTATCTCAAGGATGTCGCCGTCCTCGGCCAGCTATTCCGCAGCCGCGACTATGCGAGTTCCGAAACCGAACTTGTGATCGTCGTGACGCCCTATCTCGTCGAGCCGACGCACGAATCGAAACTTTCCGATCCGATGAAGGGCTTCGTTTCGGCGAGCGACATGCAGACCATTCTTCTTGGCAAACTCGCCGCAACTTACGGCCACTCGGGCGCAGGCGTTCGCGAAAAGACGCTGCAAGGCCCGATGGGCTTCATCCTCGACTAGGAGACGCAATCATGACGAAACCCATCCGCACGCTTCTCCTCCTGTCGGCGGCCCTTTCAAGCGTCGGCTGCGCGGCGAAGTGGAACGGCGCCAACCAGGCGCTGACTGTCGCCGAACAGCATCCGATCGCGGTCGACAGCCAGACTGTCACCATGACGCTAGCCGCGCGGCGAGACTCTCTCAGATCTCGATCGCTCGAGACTTCGCGCCTTCGCGTCGAGCTACATGCAGAACGGCCACGGCGCACTGACGGTGACATCACCTGGCGACGCCGGCGCCGCTGGCGTCAAGAAGGCGCTCAATGAATTCGGCGTTGCGCCGTCCGCCATGGCGGACGCCGCCTATCGCGCCGGCGAGGGTTCCTCGCGCGACGTCATCGTTTCCTTCACGCGCTATGTCGCGACGCCGAGCGCTTGCGGCGTTTGGGAAGGGCTGCAGGATCGGGATTATCGAAACATGCGCGTCGCCGAATTTCGGCTGCGCGTCGCAGAACAATCTCGCGGCGATGATCGGCGATCCTCACGATCTCGTCGAACCGGCCGCAATGACGGCGCCGGATGCGGCGACTCGCATTCGCGGCGTGACGAAGTTCCGCAAGGGCGAAATCACATCAAGCAAAACCGACGGCGAAGTGACCCAGAAGGTCTCGGAACAGTAACAAGCGATCGGGGGTCAGGCGCCGCCTGGAGGGAGTTGGAAATGAGGAAGGCCTCAACACAAGCGTACGAGATTGCGCATGACGAGGAAGGCGCCGCGAATGCGGCTGCGAGCCTTGGTCCGGATGGCGGTCCTTTGATGACGTCGAAGGTTCGCTATGCAGCCCCGGCTGCGGCGGTCGACGAAGACGACGCGTGGCTTGACGACGAATTGTCCGACGAAGAGCTCGCCGCGCTTGGCGAGGAAGACTTCGGCGACGAAGACTTGCTGGAGGAACTCGGCGTCGCCGACGCCGACGACTTCAGCTATGAGCCCGAGCCGGTCACAGCCGCGCCGCCGCCGGCGGAGCAGGAGGTGGCAGGTCCCAGGGCAAGCCGCGCTCCGACCCCTGCCGCCGCTTCGACAAGCAAGGCTGTCGCGCTCCCGGACGATCAAACCTTCGACGTCGCGGAATACGGCGACGACGACGGCGAGCATCGCCCGGTTCCGCGCATCTCGATTCACGCGTTTTGCGAAACGCCGGATACGACCGCGCTGCTTGAAAGAGCTGCGGTCGACCGTCGTCTGGCGAAAACGCATTTGACCGTGCACATGGGCGGCCTCGCCAAGGCCGTCGACCACTTTCAGACGGCCTCGACGCCGAACCTCATCATCGTCGAGACCCTCGACGGCGGGTCGGAGCTGTTCGCGCAACTCGCCGAACTCGCCGAAGTCTGCGACCCGTCCACCAAGGTCGTGCTGATCGGCCGCGCCAACGACATCGGTCTCTATCGAGAGCTGATGCGGCAAGGGATCAGCGATTACATCGTGCGCCCGAAGTCGCCGTTGCAGATCATCAAGTCGATCGCGACGCTCTATGTCGATCCGTCCGCGCCGCCGATCGGCCGTACGATCGCCTTCGTCGGCGCTCGCGGCGGATCAGGATCGTCGACCCTCGCTCACAACGTCGCATGGTGCGCGGCGGAGGAACTGCAGAGCGATACCGTCATTCTCGACCTCGATTTGCCCTTCGGGACGGCGAGCCTCGATTTCGAACAAGATCCGACCTCGGGCCTCATCGAAGCTCTCGGATCGCCGGAACGTCTCGACGACGTTCTGCTCGATCGACTGCTGCAAAAGCATACCGATCACCTCAGTCTCTTCACGGCGCCTAATTTGCTCGACCGTGACTATGATATCGACGACCAGGCGTTCGAAACGGTCATCGACGTCGTGCGCGGCGCGGCGCCGACGATCATCGTCGATGTGCCGCACATCTGGACCGGCTGGTCGAAGCGCCTGCTTCAGACGGCGGACATGATCGTCATCACGGCGACGGCCGATCTCGCGGCTTTCCGCAATACGAAGAATCTCGTCGACATCATCTCAGCCTCGCGCCCAAACGACGCGCCGCCGGTTCTCGTCATCAACCAGTTCGACCCGAAGATTTCTTCGGTTCAGCCGCAGCAATTTGCTGAACATGTCGGTCTGAAGCCGTCGGTCGTTTTCGGATGGGAGCCGCAGCTCTTCCACACGGCGGCGACCAACGCGTCGCCGATCGTGCAGGTCGGCGCGAAGACCAAGACCGCTCAATATATCCGTGATCTGACGTCGATCGTGCTCGGACGCACCCAAAGCGTCGCCAAGAAGAGCCGGTTCGACATCAAGGGCCTTCTGAAAAAGAAGAAATAGGATAAGCGATGTTCGGACGCAGAACGGCAGAAGTCGACGCGACCGCGCCAGCGGCCGCCCCGGCCGCCAGGCCAAAGGCCGCGGCCTCCAAACCCGCCGCGCCGCCGCCTGCAGCCAAGGCCGGCTCCGGCGGCAAGAAGCCCGCGGGCGGCGCGCCCGCGCGCATCACCTCCGCATCCAAGGCGCAGCCGATCGAAATCGGCGGGCGGACCGATGAGTATTTTCAGACGAAAACGACGATCTTCAACGCGCTGATCGATACGATCGACCTGTCGCAACTCGCACAGCTCGACACCGAGTTCGGCTGCGGCAGAGATCCGCGACATCGTCAACGAAATCATTTCGATCAAAAACGTCCAGATGTCGATCGCCGAGCAGGAAGCCCTGCTCCAGGACATCTGCAACGATGTTCTCGGTTACGGGCCGCTCGAACCGCTGCTCGCGCGAGACGACATCTCCGACATCATGGTCAACGGCGCGAACCGGGTCTTCATCGAAGTCGGCGGCAAGATCCAGCTGACGAACGTCCGCTTCCGCGACAATGCGCAGCTGATGAACATCTGCCAGCGCATCGTCAGCCAGGTCGGCCGGCGCGTCGACGAAGCCTCGCCGATCTGCGACGCGCGCCTGCCCGACGGTTCGCCGCGTCAACGTCATCGCACCGCCGCTGTCGATCGACGGCGCGGCGCTCACCATTCGTAAGTTCAAGAAGGACAAGCTCCGCATTCAGGATCTTGTGAATTTCGGGTCGATCTCGCCGGAAGGCGCAAAGGTGCTCGAAGTCGTCGGCGCCTGCCGCATCAACACGCTGATCTCCGGCGGCACCGGTTCCGGCAAGACGACGCTCCTGAACTGCATGACCGGATTCATCGAACTCGACGAGCGCGTCATCACCTGCGAAGACGCCGCCGAACTTCAACTCCAGCAGCCGCACGTCGTTCGCCTCGAAACCCGCCCGCCAAACCTCGAGGGCCAGGGCGAAGTGACGATGCGCGATCTTGTCAAGAACTGCCTGCGCATGCGTCCTGAACGGATCATCGTCGGCGAGGTCAGGGGCCCTGAAGCCTTCGACCTCTTGCAGGCCATGAACACCGGCCATGACGGCTCGATGGGCACGCTCCACGCCAACAGCCCTCGTGAGGCGCTTCAGCGTATCGAGTCGATGATCACCATGGGCGGCTACAACCTGCCGTCGAAGACGATCCGCGAAATGATCGTCGGTTCGATCGACGTCATCATTCAGGCGGCTCGCCTTCGCGACGGCTCGCGCCGCATCACGCACGTCACAGAGGTGCTCGGCACCGAAGGCGACACCATCATCACGCAGGACCTCTTCGTCTACGAGATCAACGGCGAAGATGAAAACGGCAAGCTTGTCGGACGCCATCGTTCGACCGGCATCGCGCGCCCCGCGTTCTGGGATCGCGCGAAATATTACGGAATGGACCAGGCGCTCGCGGAAGCGCTCGACTCCGCGGCTGAATAAAAGGCGACGATGAACTCTCAACTCGTCATAACAGCGGTTCTCGGGCTTGTCGGCCTCGGCGCCTTCGCGTTCTTGTTTTTTTCGCCGTCGCAAAGCGACAAGGCGAAAAAGCGCGCTGTCGGCGCTTGAAACCAAAAAGAACGCGAAGCGGGCCAGCGCCGCCGCCAGCAATGACGCCGTCAGCAAAGATCGCCGCCGCAAAGTCACCGACGCGCTATCGAAGATCGAAGGCAAGTCGAAAGAACGGAAGAAAAAGATCCGGGTCACGCTTGTCCAGAAGCTGGAGCAAGCGGGTTTGTCGATCGGACCGCGCGAATTTTACATCGGCTCGTTGATCGCCGCCATCGTGCTCGGGTTCATCGGGCTCATTTCCGGTCAAAAGCTCGTCGTCACGGCCGGCCTCTTTTTCATCGGCGGCCTCGGTCTCCCGCACTGGTATGTCGGTTTTGCGATCACCCGCCGCCAAAAGAAGTTCGTCAATGAATTTTCAAACGCCATCGACGTCATCGTGCGCGGCGTCAAGTCCGGCCTTCCGGTCAATGAGTGCCTCAAGATCATTGCGGCTGAAGCGCCAAAGCCGGTGAACGAGGAATTCGAACAGCTGGTCGAGGGGTTCCGCATCGGGCTTTCGCTGGAACAGGGCATGGCGCGCATGTATGAACGCATGCCGCTGCAGGAAGTGTCGTTCTTCGGCATCGTGCTGCTCATCCAGCAAAAGACGGGCGGCAACCTCGCTGAAGCGCTGACGAACCTCGCCGGCGTCCTGCGCGGCCGCAAACTGATGGAAGGCAAGATCAGAGCGCTCTCGTCCGAGGCCAAAGCGTCGGCGATGATCATCGGCGCCCTGCCGTTCCTCGTCATGGGCGCGGTCAAGCTTTCTTCGCCGACCTATCTCGATCCGCTGTTCATGACGAAGCCTGGCAACTTCATCCTGCTCGGCGCCGGTCTGTGGATGAGCATGGGCATCTTCGTGATGAAGTCCATGATGAAGATCAAGGTCTGATAATGGACGCGCTCATCAACACGGTCACGGACCGGCAGTTCCAGATTTCGCTTCTTGTCGCGCTGGCGGCGATCGCCACCGTTTACACGATCATCGAGCCGTTTCTCGTCAAGGACAAGCTCACTGAGCGGATGAAATCCGTCAGCGAGCACAGGGAGCGTCTGAGAGCCGCCCAGCGTGAGTTTTTTGCGCGCAAGACCGGCACGCTTCGCGCCGCTTCAGCGCAAGGCATGCTGAAAGGCATCGTCGAAAACCTGAAGCTGCTGGAGGCGTTCGACGCCGAGGAAGCGCGCAAGCAACTGATGATGGCCGGCTATCGCGGTCAGCGCCCTGTCTTCATCTTCATGGCGGCGCGGATCGGCATGCCTTTCGTCGCGGCGTTCGCCGCAGGCATCTACGTTTATGTGCTCAAGGGCGTCGAACTGGACAGTTTCGGCAAGTTGATGGCGGTTGTCGGCTCGTTTTTCGCGGGCTTTTACATCCCGAACATTCACATCAAAAACGCGGTCTCGAAACGCCAGCAGAAGGTTCAGCTCGCCTGGCCGGACGCGCTCGATCTCCTGCTTATTTGCGTCGAAGCGGGCATGTCGATCGAAGTCGCGCTGCAAAAGGTCGGCCAGGAAGTCGGCGGCACAGCGCCGGAACTGGCGGAGGAACTTGGCCTGACCGTCGCGGAACTCTCTTACTTGCAGGAGCGTCGCCAAGCTTACGTCAATCTCGCCGATCGCACCGGCCTTGACGGCGTCAAGGGCGTGACGACAGCGCTAATTCAGTCGGAGAAATACGGCACGCCGCTCGGCCAATCGCTTGCGCGTCATGGCGCAGGAAAATCGCGAGCACCGGATGCAGGAAGCCGAACGCAAGGCGGCCGCGCTTCCGCCCAAGCTCACCGTGCCGATGATCGGCTTCTTCCTGCCGGTCCTGTTCGCGGTCATTCTCGGGCCGGCGATCATGTCGGTCATGGGCATGACCGAATAGCACTCCTAGCCGCGCCCTTTTTGGTGGCGCGGCAGGTCGTCAGCCGTTTCAAACCATCCGATCCGGCTATCCCGCCAGATATGAAACTCCGGCGGGACGAGCGAAGGCTCGTCAAGCGTCGCGGTGTTCACCGAGATCGTCGCCGACGGATCGTCCTCGCGGAAAAATAGATAGGTTCCGCAATCGCCGCAAAATTCACGACCTGCGCGAGCCGACGCGCGATAAATTTTCGGCGCGCCGCTGACGAGATGAACCCGGCTTGCCGCCAAGGCAAACCAGGCGACGACAGGCGCGCCTGACTGGCGCTGGCAGGTGCGGCAATGGCAATAGCCGGACTCCGGAATAGGGCCCTGCTGAAATATTGTAGCGAACGGCGCCGCAAAGGCATCCGCCATGCGCGCTTTCGCGGAATGCGTGTTCGCCGTCAGATCGATTGGCCATGAGCGCGATTTTAGGCTGCAGCGCGCGCAAACGCCAGATTTGTCACGGCGCCGAGTTCACAACGCCGCGCTACTTGCCGACGCCGGACGTGATCTGATCCATCGCCTCGTAAAGAGGCAGCTTGCCGGCGGCGACGAGATCGCGGCTGGTCGGCTTCTGGCCGAGGCGCTGGCTGTAAACCCAGAAATTGGTGAGCACGCGCTCGACGAAATCGCGGCTTTCGGGGTTTGGAATGCTTTCAATGAACAAGAGAGGGTCTTCGATCGCGACCTCCCGCTTCCAGCGGCGGAGATTGCCGGGGCCGCCATTGTAGGCGACCGCCATCGCGAAAAGATCGCCATCCGCCGTCGTCTCGATCAGGTGGTTGACGTAATCCTGACCGATCGAAAGATTGACGGCAGGATCATAAAGCTTGTCGCGCCCTTTGCCGCGCAGCGATTTGTCTCCGGCGACATAGCTCGCGGTGCGGGGCATCAGCTGCATCAGGCCGCGCGCGCCGACGCGGCTCGTCGCTTCGATCTTGAATTTCGATTCCTGGCGCATCAACGCGTATATCAGCGCAGGATTGGCCTTGAAGCCGTCGGTCGGCGCATAATCTGGCACCGGAAATAGCCCAGACTTCGAATTCCCTGCCTTGATGCAATAGCGCGAGGTCGAGTTGCGCGGCAGGGAGCTGCAATGCAGCTTCGACGCCGAGAAGGTCATCTGCAAGGTCGCTGCCGATGCGCCCATTGATCCAACGAAACTCAAGGTCGGCTTCAAGGTCGCGGCCGACTTCGACGAGAGCAATCGCGCGCTTGAACGCGGGCTCCGCGGCGGCGAGGCGCGCAAAGGATTGCTCCGTCACCGTGGGCGGCGTCCAGTTGTAATCGTAGGTGCGACCAAGCTGCGCCAGCGCCAACTGTCCGTAAAAAGTGAACGGATACGTCGAAGCGATTTCGAGATTTGGCGCGACTTCTTCGCTGTGCCCGTCGGCGAGCGCGGTGCGCGCGGCCCAAAAGCCCGCTGCGGCGCGCAGAGCCGGATCCTGTTCGTTCACTTTCGCCATTGCGGAGAAACGATCATGCGCCTTCGCAATGTCGCCTTCGCGGAAATGGATGAGGCCAGATATCCAGTAGGCGAGGACGGCGCTTTCGCCGTTACGGCTTGAAATTTCCTCGGCGATCTCTTTCGCGCGCGCCTGATAACCTTGATAATAGAGACTGGCGGCGACCCACGACCGCATGCGGTCGTACTGGCGCTCGGTGACGTCGCCGCGCTTTAGATGTTTTCCGATCTCTTCGAGAGCGAGGCTCGCCTGCTCATTCTTGACGAGGTGGCGCACACGTCCTTCGATCCGGTTCAGCAACGGCCGGCTCGTCGAAGCATAATCGCGTTCAAGCGCCGGGTGCATCAGCGGTTGAGGCTCGCCGCGCCACTTGCGCGAGAGCGGCGCCAACGGCGTCGCCGCGCCCTTCGGACGGCGTTTCAGCGCAAGTGCGTGAATTTTATCCGCATCCGGAAGATCGGCGTAATACGCCATCCATTCCTTCAGCTCTTCATAGGTCGATCTGTAGGCTGTCGGATGAAGGTAACGCTCCATCAGCACGTAGCCCATCAGGCTCTGGTCTGAGAGCGCGTCAATTTTTTCATCGGCCGCCCGCCAGCGGCCTTCTTCCTGAAGGTCGAATATTTGGGCGTAAAGTGCGCGGTCCTTTTCGCCGAGGACCTCCGGCGCGAACGTCTCCGCGGCTGCGGGCGACGCGATGATAAGGGTAAGGGAAGCCAGCAGTCGTCGCACGCGTCAGCCTCTTGTGATGGGCGCGACGGCGCGCCTGTCGCGATCGTAATAATCCTAGCGTTAAGCTTCTCTTAACCGGACAGCAAGTGTTTGAAGGTCCGTCCAGGCAAGGCGCTTCTGCGCCGGCTGCCTTAGCAAGAACGCCGGGTGGAATAGCGGCAGCGCCGGATAGCGCGCGCCTGATGCGAGTTCGACGTCGCGCCACGTCCCGCGCGCGCGCATGATGCCGGCGACGCCGAGGAGCGCCTGCATCGGAACGCCGCCTGCGAGCATGATGGCTTTAGGCGCCGTCAGCTCTATCAGCCGCTCAACAAACGGTCGGCATATGGCGATTTCTTCCTGCGTCGGCGCGCGATTTCCCGGCGGGCGCCAATAGACGACATTCGAAATCAGCGTGTCGCGCGCGCGTGTTCGACCGATCGCAGAAAGCATCTTGTCGAGAAGCTGGCCCGCCCGTCCGACGAATGGCTTCCCGATGGCGTCTTCGTCCCGTCCCGGCGCTTCGCCGATGACAAGAAGGCTCGCGCCGACGACGCCGTCGGTGAAGCAGGTGTTGCGCGCGCCCGGTTTCAAGGAACAGGCGTCGAAGGCGGCGACCGCCGCCGCGAGTTCTTCGTAGGTCGCGCAGGCGCCGGCGGCTTTTCTCGCGAGCATGACAGCTTCATCGGCGCTTGGCTGCGCCGGCGGCGCAATGACGGCGACCGGCGCCGGTTGCATTTTAGGCGCTGATGTCGGCGCCGGCAGGATCGGCGGCTTGAAATGATCGACGGCGTCGGCGCCGACCGCTTCATCGACGCCGGCGTCAACGTACCAGCGCAACAACGCGCGCGCCGCCTGTGCCAGATCTCCATCCTGCATCAGCTACTCGCATCACAGGAATGCGCCGGCGTCAAACGCTGACTGCAAAAAGGCACTGGGAGGCGTAGTAAAGCGGCAGGCCCCACAATCGGTTCGCAAATGTGCGACGACGGAATTGATCGCGCGCGACCGACAGGTCCGAGAGTGCGAATCCCGCCGCTGCGAGCGCAAGCTGCGCGCTTTCTCGCGTGGGAACCGCCGCCCAGTGGGCAACGCTCGCCGCCATCATGACGCTGATGATGAGCGCGTAACCCGCGACCGGAACTTTGAACTCTTTAAGGTCGCGCCAGAGCCAGAAAAGGAGCCCTCCGGAGAACGCGGCCGCGCCCATCGCGGCGAATGCGGCGGTTGAGGTGAGGGCGGTGCCGCCGATCAGGAACGCCCCGATATAGGCGGCATGCCCTGCGGCAAAGGCGCCCATGCCGCCAAGGAAAAACTTCGGATCGCGCGGAATGAGCAGCACGTCGCCGATCGCGCAAAGGACTAGGCCCGTGAGGATCGCCTGACCAAAGGCGCTGTCAAGCGCGCCGGCGGCGGCGCCGGCGAGGATAAAGGCGGCCGACGCCGCCGGCTTGAAGATTTTTTTGAGCGCGCCACTTTCCGTTTTTTCGGCGTAAAGCAGCCCAAGGACGAAGACGCCGCATAGCGCGACAAAGAATGCCGGATTCATCGTCGTTTGACCCCCGACCCGGGACCCAAGGCCCCGTACTGAAAGGCGAATTGGCATTTGCCGTTGAATTTTGCCAAAAGCAAACGCCCAGGAAGCAAGTCCGAGAGGAAGTGATGGCTGACGCCGCCCCAGAACGCGAGAGCATGGAGTTCGACGTCGTGGTGGTGGGCGCCGGCCCGGCCGGGCTTGCGGCGGCGATACGCCTGAAACAGCGCGCGGCGGAGACGGGCGCCGAACTTTCCGTCGTGCTCGTCGAAAAGGGGTCGGAGATCGGCGCGCACATACTGTCGGGCGCCGTCCTTGATCCCTCCGGACTTGATGCGCTGATTCCGAATTGGCGCGAGACGAACGCCCCGGTGACGGTCGAAGTGACGTCTGAAACATTCAAACTGATGGGTCCCTCCGGCTCGGTCAATCTTCCGGTCTTCGCCATGCCGCCGATGGTCAAGAACCATGGGAATTACATCGTTTCGATGGGCAATCTCTGTCGCTGGCTCGGCGCCGAAGCGGAGCGGCTCGGCGTTGAGATCTATCCCGGCATGGCGGCGTCGGCGCCGGTCTGGCGGCCGGACGGATCGGTCAAAGGCGTCGTCGTCGGCGAGGTCGGAATCGGCAAGGACGGCGCGCCGACGGACCATTATCAGCCCGGCATGGAGCTTTGCGGCAAATACGTTCTCTTCGCCGAAGGCGCGCGCGGATCGCTTTCAAAGCTGCTGATTGAAAAGTTCGACCTGCAAAAAGGCCGCGATCCCCAAAAATACGGCATCGGCCTGAAGGAGCTTTGGGAGATCCAGCCCGAGAAATCGAGACCCGGACACGTTCAGCACACTTTCGGATGGCCGCTCAAGAACGACGCAGGGGGCGGGTCGTTCCTTTATCATTACGACGACAATACGATCGCGCTCGGTTTTGTCGTTCATCTCAATTACAAGAATCCGTATCTTTATCCGTATGCGGAGTTCCAAAAATTCAAGACCCATCCCGAAATCGCCAGCCTGCTCGAAGGCGGCAAACGCATCGCCTACGGCGCGCGTGCGATCACCGAAGGCGGCTACCAGTCGGTCCCGAAGCTCGCCTTCCCCGGCGGCGCGCTGATCGGCTGCGCGGCAGGGTTCGTCAACGTTCCGCGCATCAAGGGCAATCACAATGCGATGCTGACGGGCATGATGGCGGCGGAGGCTGCCTTCGACGCCATCGCCGCAGGCCGGGAAGGCGACACGCTCGATGCGTACGAGGCCGCTTACGACGCCTCCTGGCGTCAAACGCGAACTCAGAATTGCAAGAAATGCAAAGCCTCTGTGGTCGAAATTCGGAACGCTCGTCGGCGGCATCGCGCTTTCGGGCCTTGATTTGTGGACTAACACGATCGTTCCCGGATTTTCCCTTTTTGGGACTCTGAAGCACGGAAAAACGGACGCGGCGGCGACGGAACCCGCATCAAAGCACAAGCCGATCGACTATCCGCGCCCTGACGGCGTTTTCACTTTTGACCGGCTCACCAATGTTTCATTCTCCGGCGTCAATCACGAGGAAAATCAGCCAGCGCATTTGACGCTTAAGGACCCGTCAATCCCGATCGCCGTAAATCTGCCGCGCTTCGCCGAGCCAGCGCAGCGCTATTGTCCCGCCGGCGTTTACGAAGTCCTGGTCGGCGAAGGCGGCGGCGACCCGAAGTTTCAGATCAACGCGCAAAACTGCGTCCACTGCAAAACATGCGACATCAAGGACCCCTTGCAGAACATCGTCTGGAAGACGCCCGAAGGCGGCGGTGGTCCAAACTATCCGAACATGTAACGCCCGAAGGGAAAAACCGTTGAACAGTCGAGTTTTTGTTTCGCTACTTGCGGCCGTGATGATCGCCGGCTGCGCCTCGTCGTCGCCGCAGGAAACCGCGGCCGGCGATTATCTCTCGGGGCGCCTGGCCGCCAATCTCAACGACATCGCCGCCGCCGCCGATCACTACGGAAAAGCGGTCGACGCTAATCCCGGCGAAGCCGCTCTCGTGCGTCAGGCTTTCCTATTTCACCTTGCGGCGGGTGAGGTTGAAAGGGCTGGAGTTTACGCGCAAACGCTCGCCGCCGACGCTGAAGCCGACGGGCTTGCAAGGATCGCGCTCGCCACGATCAAGATGAAGCATGGCGATCTTGCGGCCGCGCGCGAGGGGTTGAAAGGCGAGTACGCCGAACCTTTTACGAAATCAATTTCGTTCCTGATCGGCTCATGGCTTGAGGCGGAGCTCGTCGGCGCCGAGGCGGGCGTCGCGGCTTTCGACACGGGAAAAAGCGACCTCTTCACCGGGTTCAATCCGACATTCAAAGCGATGCTTCTCGAAGACGCCGGCGCAATTGACGCGGCGCGTGAGGCCCATGAATTATCGGTCGCTTCTTTCGGCGGGCCTGTCGGACGGGCCGCCTACGGCGCGTTTCTTGAGCGGCAGGGCGAGAAAGACGCCGCGCGCGAATTTTACGGGATGCTTGCGAAGGAAGGCGGCCCCGCGCGCCGCCTCGCCGAGGCGGCTTTGGCGCGCACCGACGCCGGTCAGCAGACAAAGGCGTACACGGATCTATCCGCCGCGGAAGGGTCGGCGCTCGCGCTCTATCTATTCGCCGGCAACATGCTGCAGCAATCCGCCGGCGAAATGCAGCGCGCCGCGGAAGCGGGATTTCAGGGTCGAAGAAGCGCCCTTCAATCTCCCGCTCGCACTCGCGCAGCTCGCCATCCATCTCGACCCCTCTCTCTCCGACGCCCAGCGCCTCGTCGGGTCCATCCTGAATATTTACGCGAATTATGACGCCGCCCGCGCCGCTTTATCGAGGGTCCCCGTTTCGTCCTCGCAATTTGAACAGGCGCAGATCGAAATCGCGAACACCTTTCTTGCTCAAAAGCGGCCGCTGGATGCGATCGCGGCGTTGAAGACAGCGGTTCGCCGCGACAGGAATGCAAACGAGGCGCGCCTCGCGCTCGCAGGTCATTACGCCGAATTGGACCGGCATGGCGACGCCGTGAAATCGGCGGGGGATGCGATCAGCCGTCTCGGCGATTCGCCGCCGGAGGACGCTTGGCGGCTCTTCGTTACGCGCGCGGCGTCGCTCATCGATCTCGATCGTTTCGACGAGGCTGAAGCCGATCTGAAACGCGCTGTCGAGATCGCGCCGGAAGAGCCTGTTGTTCTCAATTACCTTGGATACAGCTGGGTCGAACGCGGCAGGAATCTCGATGAGGCGTTCAAGCTGATTGAAAAAGCTGTCGCGCTGCGCCCGCAATCGGGCGCGATCATCGACAGCCTCGGGTGGGCGCACTACCAGCGCGGCGAATACGAAGCCGCGCTGCCGCATCTTGAAAAAGCGGCCGCGATCGAGCCCGCCGACCCGACGGTCACCGAACACCTCGGCGACGTCTACTGGCGATTGGGGCGTGAAGTTGAGGCGCAATTCCAATGGCGCCGCGCGTTACAGCTTGAGCCGCCGGAGCGCGCGCGCATCGCGATCGGGAAGAAACTTCAGTCAGGCCTCGAACCTGCCCAGAAAGCGCAATGATCACCGAAATCGCGCCGGCGAAGATCAATCTTTATCTTCACGTCGGCGCGCTGCGCGCTGACCGCCTGCACGACCTTGATAGCGTCTTTGTTTTCGCCGATGCCGGCGATGTCGTCAGCGCCGCGCCTGATCGCGACCTGATGCTGCGGATCGTCGGCCCCTTTTCGGGCGCGCTTGCGAAAGAGCCGCTGGAAAAAAATCTTGTTCTTCGCGCCGCCCGTCTCTTGCGCGAAGAAGCGGGCGTCTCTGCGGGCGCGCGGCTGACGCTCGATAAGCGGCTTCCGGTCGCCTCTGGCGTTGGCGGCGGATCGGCCGATGCGGCGGCGACCTTGCGGGCGCTGATCCGCCTATGGAAGGTTGATATCGGGCGGTCGCGGTTGGATCGCCTCGCTTTTCGACTTGGAGCTGACGTGCCGGCCTGTCTCGATCGCCGGCCGCTTCATGTCTTTGGCGCCGGCGAGCGGATGGAGCCTGGCCCTGCATTGCCGCCGCTCTGGGTGTGCCTCGTCAACCCGAACGTTCCGATGCCGACAGGACCCGTATTTCGCGCCTTCGACGCCGCCAATCCGCATCCCCGCCGGCCGCAGCGGGTCGGCGTGCAGGGGTGCGGCTATTCCGATGTCACACGCCTGATGAAAAATTCGCGAAATGATCTCGAGCCGATTGCCATTCGCCGCGCTTGTGTGATCCAAACCGCCATAGACCGTCTTGCCGGTCGTCCAGGCGCGCTCCTCGCGCGCATGTCCGGAAGCGGGGCGACGGTCTTCGGCCTCTTTACGTCAGCGAGCGCTGCGGCGCGCGCGGCGGTCGATGCGGCCGGCAAGGGGTGGTGGTCGTTAAGCGCCCGCATTCATGCTGCGGGGACGCAGTCGACGGGGGAAGCGCACTGATGTCGATGGCGGCGGCGGTGTTGATTGCGGCGGCGGCGGTTTTGTCGGCGGCGCTTAGTCATGCGATTTCGCGATTCATTGTGAAAAAGGCGATCGCTCCAGACCGGCCGAACGGCCGATCGAGCCATCATGCGATGACCCCGCGCGCCGGTGGTGTCGCAATCGTGACCGGGTTCATGGTTTCGATCGCGCTCGTCTGGGCTTTCAATCGAACTTTCGGCGGTTCAAGCGCCGATTACGGCCCGCTCGTCGGATGCGGTCTCGCGGCGTTTCTTTTCGGCGCCGTCGATGATTTTCGACCGATCGGCGCACGGCTTAAACTCGCGGCGCAAATATTGATCGCAGTCGCCTTCGTCTCTCTTGTCGGCGCGGTCAAGGCGATCCCGCTCCCCTTCGTCGGCGACGTCGCGCTGGGCGTTGCGGCGTTTCCGCTGACGGTTTTTTGGATCGTCGCGTTTATGAACGCGTTCAATTTCATGGATGGCGTCAACGGCATCGCAGGATCGTGCGCGATCTTCGTTCTTTCCGCGATCGCGGTCGCCGCATCCGCCGGCGTCGGCGGTCCTTCAGGCGCGCCCGCAGTATTGCTCGCTTGCGCGATCTTCGGCTTTCTGCCGCTGAACCTGCCTTCCGGTCGGATCTTCATGGGCGACGGCGGCAGCCAGTTCATCGGGTTCATGGTGGCGGCGCTGGCGGTGCTGATTACAACTGCGCCTGCCGGCGCGGCCTCGCCGATGTTCACGCCGCTCGCCTTCATGCCGTTTCTGTTTGACGTCTTTTTCACCCTGGCGCACCGCATTCGTCGCAAACGCAACGTCCTCGAGGCGCATAACGAGCATGTGTACCAGCTGCTTGTCCGCCTCGGTCGTTCGCATCAATCGGTCGCGGCGATCTATCTGACGCTCACCGTCGTCTCGACATCGATCGCCATCATGACAAACGCCATTGACCCGCGGCTCCAGTTTTTATCCGTGCTTCTTCTGATCGGCGGATTCCTGCCGCCCGCGCTGGTCGTCTACAAGCGCGCCGACGCGGCGGGGTTCCTTTCCGCGAACTCAACAAAAAGGCCGGCGTCAGCCGCAGCCGCGCCGCGCGGTCTTCCAGCGGCCGCCGAATAGCGTTTCAGGAAATTCTCGAAACCGACAGCATCGCGAGATCGCCGAGGATCGCGGAGTAGTCGTTCGCCGGCGCGCCTTCGAGATCTTCGATCGCCCGCGCCGCGTAGCGCCGCGCGCAGGCGAAGGTGTCTTCAAGCGCGCGCGTCGATACGATCAGCCGGCGCGCCGTCTCAAAATCTTCGGGCCGCTGACGACCTTCCGCGATCGTCCGGACCCAGAAATCGCGATCCGTCGGCGAGCGATCGAAGGCGTAGACGACCGGCAGCGTCATCTTTCCTTCTCTAAAGTCGCCGCCGACGCTTTTTCCGAGCGCCTTCTCGCGGCCGGAATAATCGAGCGCGTCGTCGACCAGCTGATAGGCGACGCCGAGGTTTCGGCCGAAGCTGCGCATGGCCTCTTCGCCGTCCTTGTCCGCGCCCGCAATGACGGCGCCCGCCTGCGCGGCGGCGGCGAAAAGCGCAGCCGTCTTCGATTCGACGACGGCGAGATACATCTCGAATGTCGCTTCGAGGTTTTTTTGCGTGGCGAGTTGAAGCACCTCGCCTTCGGCGATCACGCTGGCGGCGTGCGAAAGGATTTGCAGAACCTTAAGGTCGCCTGCGGACACCATAAGTTCGAACGCCTGCGAGAAAAGGTAATCGCCGACGAGAACGCTTTCCTTGTTGCCCCAGATGACGTTCGCCGTCTGAGCGCCGCGGCGCAGCATCGATTCATCGACGACGTCGTCATGCAGCAACGTCGCGCCGTGGATCAGTTCGACGGCTGACGCCAGCTTCACATGGTCTTCGCCGTCGTAGTCGAAAAGTCGCGCGGCGGCGAGCGTAAGCAGCGGTCGCAAGCGCTTTCCGCCCGCGTTGACGAGGTGGGTCGCTACGTCGCCGATCATCGGGCTCTGCGATCGCATCGCGAGGAGGATCGTCGAACTAACGGCGTCGAGGTCGCGTTCGCAAAGATCGCGCAGCGCCGCCACCGCTTCGGCGAAGTTTCTCGCCCCGGTTTCAGTTCTGGCGGCGGATGAAATAGCGAGATCCACGTAAGCCTCGCGCACCAATGTCGGCTGCTTTCAGGCGAGATTGGGCCGGGCGCCTTTCCCGGTCAAGGCGCGCGCTTGCGGCTCTTTGCAGCGGCGCCCGACCGCGGTCGAGTAATTTCACATTCGGGCGAAGGCCGGTCAAAGCGGGGTGTCCGCGCGTCCAAGCGAGATCATAGCGATTGCTCCTTCGCGCCGGAGGATTGTAGAGTGGGAGTACCGGGGCCATCCGGCGGGAGGATCGCCATGAATACGACTGCGGGCATTCTTGCCGGACTCCTCGTCGCAGGCGCGGCGATGACCGCCATTCGTTTTCTGCGGCGCAAGACGACTGAATTGCGCGCCGCAATCGACGAGATGAGCGGCGCCTCGAGCGGTGACGGCGCCGTCATTGATTTCGAACGCGACCCTGCAACCGGCGTATACCGTCGGCGCTCATAAAAGTGGTCATCGCCTTCATCGACTTCGAGGCCTCTGGCCTCGGCGCGCGCTCGTGGCCGATTGAGGTCGGTTGGGCGTTCGAAGACGCGAGCGGCGAATCCATGCTCATCAGTCCGTCTCCTGACTGGTCGATGGATTATTGGGATCCCAAGGCCGAGCGACTGCACGGCGTGACGCTCAAGATGCTCAGCGACCTTGGCGTCAGCGCCGCGATTGCCTGCGATCGGATCGACGCGGCGCTCGACCGCCGAGAGGTCTATTCGGACGCCCCCGATTGGGACGGGTTCTGGATGATGCGCCTTTACGAGGCGGCAGGACGCAAATGCGACATCCGTCTTCGCGATTTTGCGGGCGCGATGCCGGCGCTTTCGCCGCAAGAAAAAGAGGCGCTTTTGCAGAAGGCCGACCGTCTTGCGCCGCGTCGTCACCGCGCTGCCGAAGACGCTTTGCATCTGCAGACGACTTGGCGCATCGCGCATGGGTCATGACGGCCACGATCGGGGAATCGCACCTTAGACGGCTGCGCGTTTTGCTCGCTGACGGCGAGATTGCGCTGTTGCGATTTGGGCGCGCTGGCGCGCCGCCGCTGCTCTTTGGGCACGCCAACGGCTTTTGCGCATCCGCTTATCGCCAGATGTTTGAAGCGCTCGGAGATCGATTTGATATCTTTGCCGTCGATTTGCGCGGGCATGGGCGTTCCACATTGGCGACCGATTGCGCCAATCACCGAAGCGCTGACATTTTCGGGCGCGATATGGGCGCGCTGCTTTCGGCGCTCCGCGACGGATTGGCCGCCGGAACCAAATGGACGCTTTCCGGTCACAGTCTCGGCGCCGTTGCAGTGACGCTCGCCGCTGTCGGCCGCAGCGATATCGCCGCCTTGCAGCTGATCGAGCCGGTTGCGATGCCCCGCCTTTGGTACGCTTTTGCGCACACCCCGATGTGGCCGTTCCTTTCCCGGCAAACGCCCCTGGTGAAGGGGGCGATGAAGCGGCGCGGGGAATGGCCGAGCGCGGACGCGGTCGCGGAGAGCTATCGGAGAAAGGCGATTTTCTCGACATGGGCGCCGAACGTCCTCGGGGATTATCTCAGCGACGGTCTCGCCCCGACGCCGGTTGGGGTGAAGCTCTCCTGCACCCCGGCGTGGGAAGCGGCGACGTTCGCCGCCCAGGCTCATGACATCTGGAAAGCCGCCGCCGCCGTCAACGCCCCGATCCGCATTCTTGCGGCCCGTCATCCGACCTCGACGGTTTCCCCTGATGCCTTGAGGCGATATCAGGCGCTCGGCGTGGAGGTCGTCATGGTCGACGATGCGACGCACCTTTATCCGTTCGAGGATCCCGAAGGCGCCGCGCGGTTCCTTGCCGCGCCCTGAAAAAGCGGCCTTGGACCTTTCCGGCCTTTTTGCTATGGCGACGCGCAACCCGGGCGCCGTCGCGCCCATCGTTCTTTTGAAGGACTTGTCTCATGAGCCAGACCCCGGTCGCCCCGCAGATTTCCGGCAAGATGTTCCTGTTCGAGCGGCCGGAGCTTTTGAACCGCCAGCAGCACGGAGACCTCGGGCTCGATGCGGCGGCCAAGCCCTTCGCTTTTTGCGCGAACATCCGCGCCATTCCGCTCACCGTGTCGGAAATTTCCGAGGCGAGCAAAACCTATCCGATCGTATTCATGTCGAAAGAGACGCCGGTGCCGCTCGCGATCCTCGGGCTCGGCGACGATTTCAACCTCTTTGTCGACGAAGACGGCAACTGGGACGGCTCGGCCTATATTCCGGGCTACCTTCGCCGTTACCCATTCGCGCTCGCTGGCGAGCAGGGCGGAGAGCGCATGGCGCTGGTGATCGATGCGGCCTATCCCGGCGTTTCGAAATCCGCCGAAAGAAAACTATTCCAGGAAAACGAGATGAGCGACTTCGCCAAGCAGGCGATGGAGTTCACGAAAACCTATGAAGAAGATCGCCGCCTGACCGAACGGGTCATGAATCATTTGAAGAAGTTCGACATCATCGAGTCGCAGACGGCGCAGTACACGCCGGCCGGCACGACCGAGACACGCCCGTTCGCCCAGTATTTCGGCGTCGACGAGAAAAAACTTGATGCGCTTGCGGACGACCAGTTTCTCGAACTGCGCCAGATGAAAGTGCTGCCGGTCCTCTACTCGCAGCTGATTTCGCTTGCGAACTGGCGCCAGCTGATCGCGCGCAAAATGCGCCGGCTCAATATGAGCGAGCTTGAGGCGGTGTCGGGACGGCGCCTGTCCTAGGCCTCACGTCTCGGCGAGCGGCGCCCTGCCTGATATTGGCCTTGCGGGCGGCCTCGCGTAAGCAGGGCGCCATGCGCAGCTTATCGCTCGCCCTCATATTGCTTGTCAGTGCGACCAATGCGGCGCGCGCCGAGACGCGCGTCGCAACAGATCATGCGGAAACCACGCTCGTCGCCGAGACGAACGGCGTTGCGCCCGGCGGGACGCTGACGCTGGCTTTCGCCCAAAAGCTGGAGCCGGGCTGGCACGTCTATTGGAAAAACCCGGGCGACTCCGGCCTCCCGCTCGAGTTCGTCTGGACGCTGCCGACCGGGGCGACCGCCGCCGGCATCGATTATCCGGCGCCGCATCGCATCCCGATCGGCCCCCTCGTCAATTTCGGGCATGAAGGCGAGCCTGTCTTTCTCACCAGCGTAACGGCGCCTGCGGACGCGCCGATAGGGTCGTCGCTCGACATCGACCTTGAAGCGACGTGGCTCATCTGCGCTGACATCTGTGTTCCTGAGACCGGCAAGTTCGCGTTGACGGCGCCGGTCGTCGCAGCGCCGGCGCCGAATGAATCGGCGGCGTCGCTCTTTGCCGACGCGCGCGCGGCGCTTCCCATCGCGTTCGAAGGAAGCGCCTATTTCTCCGTAAGCGGAGAAACGATCACGCTCGACGTTCCAAACGAACCGAAAGCCGCGAACGCCTATTTCTTTCCGGCGTCGGACGGGCTCACCGAGCCCGCGGCTGAGCAAAGGCTCGCGCGAGCCGGCGACCGGATGAGGTTGGCGATCAAGGCCGGCGCGCGGCTCGCCGACGCGGGCGAACGCATGGAGGGCGTCGTCGCCTATGAAATCGACGGGCGAAACGCCGCTTACGCGCTCATCGCCGACCGGCGAGACGTTGCCCCTGCTGCGACGCCTCGCGGAACGCTGGCGGGCCTTGCCGGGTTCGTGCTTGCGGCGTTCGTCGGCGGCGCGCTGCTAAATTTGATGCCGTGCGTCTTTCCGATTCTCTTTTGTGAAAGCCGCGTCGATGGCGGAGGCGGCGAGCGTGCGGCCGGGAATGATGCAGCGGCACGGCGTCCTCTACGCGCTCGGCGTCGTCTCGACCTTTGCCGCCCTCGGCGGCCTGCTGCTCGCGCTTCGCGCCGGCGGCGAAGGTCTCGGCTGGGGATTTCACCTGCAATCGCCGATCGTCGTCGGGCTCTCGGCGTATGTATTGTTCGCGGTCGGGCTCAATCTATCCGGCGCCTTCCATGTCGGATCGAGCCTTCAGAATGTCGGGTCGGGGCTCGTCGCCGGCAAAAGCGGCGATCTGACCGCGTTCCTCACCGGCGTTCTTGCGGTTTTCGTCGCGGCGCCCTGCGTCGGGCCGTTCCTGACGGCGCCCGTCGGTGCAGCAGCGACGCTTCCGGCGATCTCCGGCCTCGCGATTTTCGTCGCCATGGGATTGGGATTGGCGGCGCCCTATGTCGCGCTTTCGTTCTGGCCCGGGGCGAGGAGAATGTTGCCGAAACCCGGCCTCTGGATGGAGCGCTTCCGCCAGGCGTTGTCGTTTCCGGTATTCGCGGCGGCCGCCTATTTTCTTTGGGTGCTGACGGCCCAGACGGGCGTGCGAGGACTTGCGCTCGCTCTTGCCGGCCTCATCCTCGTCGCGCTCGCCGCCCGGATCTGGGAATGGGGTAAGCACGCCCGCTGGGGCGCGATCGGCGCAGCGCTGGCGCTCGTCGCCGCGACGGCGCCGGTCGTCATGCTGAAGCCGGTCGAAGCGGCGGCGACAAGGTCGGGCGCGATCGCCTTCGACCCCGCGGACGTTGCACGCCGGCGCGCGGCCGGCGAGGCGATCTTCATCGATTTCACCGCCGCCTGGTGCGTCACCTGTCAGATGAACAAGCTGACGGTCCTCTCCTCGCCCGACGTGAAAAAGGCGTTTACGGCCGCCGGCGTCACCTTGGTGAAGGCTGATTGGACCAACCGGGATTCCGTGATTGCAGAAGCGCTGGCGTCATTCGGCGCCAATGGCGTCCCGCTTTATGTTTATTATGCGCCGGGAAAAGAAGCCGTTGTCCTGCCGCAACCCCTGACAGCCCGCGCCATTCTCTCGGTGATCGCCTCAAATGAAGAAGGAGCCCTCTAAAATGATGAAGTACATCCTTTCGGCAGCTATTCTCGCTGCAAGCCCCGCCCTCGCAGGGCCTACAGTCGATGCGGCGGCGCCCGCCTTCGCCGGCGTCGCCTCAAATGGCGAGACGATTTCGCTGAGCCAATTCAAAGGCCAGACGGTCGTTCTCGAATGGACGAATGACGGCTGCCCCTTCGTCCAGAAGCACTATCAAACCGGCAACATGCAGAAGACGCAAAAGACGGCGAATGACGACGGCGTCGTCTGGGTCACCGTCATTTCCTCCGCTCCCGGGAAACAGGGCCACGCTGATGCGACGCGCGCCAATCTCTTGACGGAAGAAAGAAACGCCCAGCCCGATTACGTGCTGCTCGACGCCGACGGCGTCGTCGGCAAGGCTTACGGCGCGAAAACGACGCCGCAGATGGCGCTGATCGATCAGGACGGGGTCCTCCGCTATCAGGGCGCGATCGACGACAAACCGTCGACTAACCACGCGACCGTCGAAGGGGCGACGAATTATCTTCTCGCGGCGCTTCAGAGCGTCGACGACGGAAAACCCGTCGAGGTCAAGGAAACGAAGCCTTACGGCTGCTCGGTGAAGTACAAGTCCTGAGCGCTACCGCGACGCAAGCGTCATCAATTCGGTCGGAACGGGACCGGGTTCCGCCGCTTTCAGCGCAAAAATAGAGGTGACCGCCAGCGTGACAACGAGGTTGCGGAGGATGCGCGACGCGAAACGGCGGTTTGATGCGGGTGAGTTCATGGCTGTTTCCATTACCGGGATGACATTAAAATCCGTTGAGGCGTATTCCTAAAATCCGTTGCGCTTAGGGTTAACAAGACGATGACCGACCTCACGAAAAGCGACGCCTGGCGCCGGCTCGAAAGCGCTCGCGATCAGCTGAGCAAGGTTCGGACCATCGACCTTTTTGCGAGCGACCCGGCGCGCGCCGAAAGATATTCGCTCGAGGCCGCCGGCCTCTATCTCGACTGGTCGAAGAACAAGATCGACGATGCAGCGATGGACGCGCTCTTTGCATTCGCAAGCGCGGCCAATCTCGGCTCATCGATCGCGCGCATGGTTTCGGGCGAAAAGATCAATACGACGGAGAACAGGGCCGTTCTTCATGTCGCGCTGCGCGATTTCTCGAGCCGTCATTATGCTGTCGACGGCGAGGACGCCTCGCGGCTCGTGTCGGCGAGCCGCGCAAAAATGAAGGCGTTCGCGAGCCAGTATGCGAGCGGCGCGCTTCAGGGCTATTCCGGCGAGCCGCTCGATACGGTTGTGAATATCGGCATCGGCGGATCGGACCTCGGGCCGCTGATGGCGGTCGAGGCGCTCCGACCTTACTGGCTTAAGGGCAAGCGCGCCTTTTCGTTTCGAATGTCGACGGCCAGCATCTTCTCGGACACGCTGGAACGGCTTGATCCCGCAACAACGCTTTTTATCGTCGCGTCGAAAACCTTTACGACGCAGGAGACGATGACCAATGCGCAAAGCGCGCGCGATTGGTTTTTGAAGAAGGGCGGCGGATTCCAGCACGTTTCAAAGCATTTCGTCGCCCTTTCGACGAACCGGCCGGCGGTCCAGCAATTCGGGATCGCGCCCGAAAACATCTTTGAATTCTGGGACTGGGTCGGCGGGCGCTATTCGATGTGGTCGGCGATCGGGCTGCCGATCGCTCTCCAGTGCGGCTGGCCGACGTTCGAGGCGCTGCTTAAAGGCGCCAATCTCATGGACGAGCATTTCCGCTCGGCGCCGGTCGACCGGAACATGCCGGCGATTCTCGCGCTTGCCGGCCTCTGGAATCGCAATTTCATGAGCGCCGCCGCGCACGCCGTTCTTCCTTACGATCAGCACCTCCATCGGTTGCCGGCCTATCTCCAGCAGCTCGATATGGAATCGAACGGAAAATCGGTGGCACTTTCAGGCGCCAAAGTCGGCTGCGCGACGGGGCCGGTCATTTTCGGCGAGCCCGGAACCAACGGCCAGCACGCGTTCTATCAGCTTATTCATCAGGGCACGGATGTCATTTCGTCCGACTTCATCGCCGCGGCGAACTCAGCTGCGCCGCTCGCAGACCACCATGAAAAGCTCCTCGCGAATTTTCTCGCGCAGCCCGAAGCGCTGATGCTGGGCAAGGACGAAAAAACCGTGCGCGCGGAACTCGCGAGCGAAGGGCGGAGCGTTACGGAAATCGACCGCCTCGCGCCGCACCGGGTTTTCCCCGGCGATCGCCCGACGAATTCGATTTTGATGGAGCGCCTGACGCCGGAAACGCTTGGCGCGCTTGTCGCGCTCTATGAGCACAAGGTTTTTTGTCAGGGCGTGCTCTGGGGGATCAATTCGTTCGACCAATGGGGCGTTGAACTCGGCAAGACGCTCGCCAAGGCGATCCTTCCCGAAATCGCCGCGATTGGCGAAAAGAAGGCCGCGCTCGACTGGGCATGACGGCTCGACGCGGGGCCTCATCGAGCGAATAAACGCGCTGCGCGCCAAGAAGGAGGAATAAGAATGCTGAAGAAAACACTTGTCGCCGCGCTCGCCCTTCTCGTTCTTTCCGCCTGCGAAGAGCGGCGACGGGCCAAACCCGTCGTGCCGCCGGCTGACGAGACATCGGCCGTCGAAGAATTGGCGCCCGCCGCGACGCAAGAAGATACGTCGGCGACCGTCGCCGCCGACGGCGCCATTGAGCCGATCCCGACCGCCGCCGACAGCATCGACTGGCCGCCGACCGACCTGCGCGCGAAGATCATCACGTCAAAGGGCGACATGCTCGTCGAGCTTTATTCTGCCGACGCGCCGAAGACCGTCGCTAATTTTGTTCAGTATGCAAAGGAGGGGCACTACGACCGGTTGATAATCCACCGCGTCGTGCCGGGCTTCGTCATCCAGGGCGGCGGCTACAACAAATATTTCAACGAGCGCCCGACCCGCGATCCGATCGCCTATGAAGGCGACAACGGCCTCAAGAACTACCGCACGACGCTCGCGATGGCCCGGACCATGGATCCAAATAGCGCGTCGGCGCAGTGGTACGTCAATCTTCATGACAACAACGACCAGCTTGACCACTTCGTCAACGATCTTGGGCCCCGTCACGGCTACGCCGTCTTTGGACGCGTGATCGAGGGGATGGAGGTCGCCGACGCGATCGGGTCGTTGCCGACAGGGGCGGGTGGGCCCTTTCCATCGGAAGTGCCAGTCGAGACCGTCACCATCAGCCGCGTCGATATTCTTGAAGACGGAGACTAGCGCCGCGTTGCGCGCCATGTCGCCTTCCGCTATCCCCCGCTGATGGCGAAAGACGATACGCAAAGACGACCAAAGGCGCGGATTCCGCGCGGGTTTCGCGACCGCCTCGGCGCGGAGATCGTCGCCGAGCGCGAGATGCTGGCGCGGATTTCAGCGGTGTACGAATCCTACGGCTTTGATCCGCTGGAGACGCCCGCGTTCGAATACACCGATGCGCTTGGAAAATTTCTCCCCGATGTCGATCGTCCGGGGCAGGGCGTCTTCTCGCTGCAGGACGACGACGAACAGTGGATGAGTCTCAGATATGATCTGACGGCGCCGCTCGCCCGCTTCGTCGCCGAGAATTACGACGCGCTGCCAAAGCCCTTCCGCCGCTACGCCGTCGGTTCCGTCTGGCGCAATGAAAAGCCGGGGCCGGGCCGCTATCGCCAGTTCATTCAATGCGACGCCGATACGGTCGGCGCGCCGGCGCCGCATGCGGACGCCGAATGCGTCGTCATGTTGCGCGAGACGCTCGAAGCGGCCGGCCTTGGCGCCGCCGATTTTCAGATAAGGATCAACGATCGAAACGTCCTGACCGGGCTTCTCGAAACGCTGGGCCTCGTCGGCGACGAGCATTCCGACAAGAAGCTCGGCGCACTGCGCGCGATGGACAAACTCGAAAGGCTCGGCGAGGCGGGCGTGCGCGCGCTGCTCGGGCCGGGACGCAAGGATATGTCTGGCGACTTCGCCGAGGGCGCCAATCTTTCCGAACCCGACATCGACCGCGTCATGGCGTTCATGGCGGCGACGGCGGCGACGAGCGCGGAGACTTGCGCACGCCTCTCCAACGTCATCGGCGGATCAGCGATCGGCGCCAAAGGCGTCGAAACCCTCGCTTCGATGGCGGCGCAATTAAAGGCGCTCGGGATCGATGAGGCGCGCGCGAAGATCGATCTTTCGGTCATTCGCGGACTTGAATACTACACCGGGCCGGTTTTCGAAGCGGAGCTTCTCTCCGAGATCAAGGATGACAAGGGGCGGCCGGTCCGGGTCGGCTCAATCGCGTCGGGCGGGCGCTATGACGGCCTTGTCGAGCGGTTCAAAGGGATTGAAGTCCCCGCCGTCGGCATTTCGGTCGGCGTTTCGCGCTTGCTCGCCGCGCTCGCGCTGAAAAGCGACGCCGTTGCGGCGGCGCCCGGCCCGGTCATCGTGCTCGCGCTCGAGGCCGATCAGATGGCGGAATACCAGAAGATGGCGGCGGAACTGCGCGCCGATCCTGACCTCAAGAAGATGGGCGTTTGCGCCGAGGTCTATGTCGGCGGTTCCGGCATGAAGGCGCAGATGAAATACGCCGACAAGCGGGCGGCGCCCGTCGTCGTCATTGTCGGCGGCGACGAACGCGCCAAAGGCGAAGTCACGATCAAAGACATGCGCCTTGGCGCCGAACTGTCGAAAAAGATCGACGACAACGCCGAATGGCGCGAAGGTCAAAAAGCGCAGGTGAGCGCGCCGCGCGCAAGGCTTGTTGAGGAAGTGAAGCGCGTGCTGACGCGGAATTAGAATGAAGAGACCGGGCCACGAGGCGAATTTCGTAACGTCCGGCGGCGTCGACTGGAAAAACTGAAAAGGTGCATACGGATGAAAACCGCAGCTCTCGTCTCATGCCTGCTCTTGTCAACCGCCGCCGGCGCCGCGCCTCTCGACGACGCTGCGCTCGAAGCGCGCGCGCGGGCGATCCATGACAAGGTCGATCGCGCTCGACACCCATGTCGACATTCCTCTCGACTATGCGACGGCGGCGACCGATCCCGGCGGTTTCACCAAGGGACAGGTCGATCTGCCGAAGATGCGCGCCGGGGGCCTCGACGCGGCGTTTTTCATCGTCTTCACGCCGCAAGGGCCGCTGACGGAGGAAGGCTACGCAGACGTCGCAAGATCGCCTTTACGCGCCTTTCGGCGATCCACCGATTCACCGGCGCCTATCCGAAGGAAATCGGCCTCGCGGCAAGCGCCGCCGACGCGCGCAAGATCGCCAAATCCGGCCGCAAAGTCGCGTTCATCGGCATGGAGAACTCGTTTCCGCTCGGGCCGGAACCGACGCAGGCCGACATCGATCGCCTCGCGCGCGCAGGGCGTTCGTTACGCCGGGATCACGCATTTCGCGCACAATCAGTTCGGCAACTCCTCCAACCCGAATATTGAGGGCGGCGAAGTTGACGAAAAGTGGGGCGGGCTTTCGCCGAAAGGGCGCGACCTCGTCCCCATGCTGAATCGCGCCGGGATCATGGTTGATATGTCCCATTCGGGGCGCAAGGTGATGATGCAGACGGTCGACCTGTCGAATGCTCCGGTCATCGCCTCTCATTCCGGCGTCAAAGCGGTCGGCGACTCGGCGCGCAATCTCGATGACGAGCAATTGCAGGCGCTCAAGAACGGCGGGGTCGTTCAGATCGTCGCGCTCGACGTTTATGTGAAGCCGCTCAACGATGAACAAAAGGCGTTGCAGGACAAAATCCGCAAGGAAATGGGGCTCGATACGTCCGCGGCGCGCGGCGATGAGCCCTGAAATCGAGGCCGACTACAAGAAGCGCATGGAAAGCATGTGGGAGATCGAGCCGCGCGCGACGGTGGCGGACTTCGTCGATCACATCGATCATGCGGTGAAAATCGCCGGCGTCGACCATGTCGGAATCTCCTCGGATTTCGACGGCGGCGGCGGCGTCGTCGGATGGGAGAACGCGAGCGAGACGCTGAACGTCACGCGCGAACTCGTAAAACGCGGCTACACGGAAGAGGAGATCGAAAAAATCTGGGGCGGCAATCTGCTCCGTGTGCTGTCGGACGTTGAGGAAACGGCGAAGGCGCTGAAGGACGAATAGCCGGTCAGGCCGCGCGGAGTTTTTTCAAAACCAGCGACTTCTTGGGCGGCTCCGAACCCGGGCCGCGATCGACGCCGAGCCGCGCGCGTTCGATGATGTCGCGTGCGAGCATCGGCGCTTCGGAGCGGAACATCGTTTTGCCTTCAGCGTCGACATAGATGACGAAGAAGCCTTCCTCCGCGTCCATCGCATGGCGGAGGAGCGAGGCGTCGAGCCAGTCCATCAGCTCGCCGTTCTTCGTCGGGCGGTTCTGACCGTAAACTTCGATGACCGACACGTCGGCGCGAATGAGCGCCGCGATCGCCGGCTTCAAGAGCCGGCGCTGCAGGCGGCAGGCGTTATGGTTCGCCGTCGGACCAATGACGAAAAGCGTGTTCCTTGGCGAAAAGCGCTTGGGCTCCACCTCACGGATGGCGGCCTTGATGTCGGGCGCAGCGATGGGGCCGCGCGCCGCAAAATATGCGATCGCGCCAAAAATGATGCAGATCGCCAAGATCAGCAGCGTCAGGCCCATGAAGAAACCCTAACGGAACGTCGTTGCCGGCGCGTTAACGAATTTTCCCCGATTTCGTTCCGGCCGGTTTCAATTTGGTTAGTAAAGCGGCGCTTTGAGGCTTTTTCGCCACGCCATGGTGCGCGCGATCCCCTCCGGCAGGGAGGTCTTGGGATCGTAGCCGAGAAGGCGCCGCGCCTTTGATATGTCGGCCCAGGTCCGCTCGACGTCGCCCTTCTGCATGCCCTTGAAGACCTTCTTCACCTCGACCCCAAGTTCCTTTTCGAGGAGAGAGACGAGCGTCATCAGTTCTTCAGGCCGGTCGTTGCCAAGATTGAAAACCTGATGAAAGGCGTCCTCTGCGCCGGGCAGGCGCGCCGTTGCGGCGAGGACGCCAGCGACAATGTCGTCGATGTAGGTGAAGTCGCGGGCCATGCGGCCGTCGTTGAAGATTTCGATCGGCTCGCCTTTCAGCATCTTTTCGGCGAAGATCAGGTACGCCATGTCCGGCCGTCCCCATGGGCCGTAGACGGTGAAAAATCGCAATCCGGTCAGCGGCGTCGAATAGAGGCGCGCATAGGACGACGACATCGCCTCGTCCGATTTCTTGGTCGCACCGTAAAACGACACGGGCTCGTCGACGCGATCGTTCTCCGAGAAGGGCGTTTTCCGGTTCGCGCCGTATACGGATGAGGACGACGCGTAAACGAGGTGCGGAATGGCGAGGCGACGGCCGAGCTCCAGGACGCTGAGATGGCCGACGAGGTTCGACCGGGCGTAGGCGAAAGGGTTCTCGATCGAGTATCTGACGCCCGCCTGCGCCGCGAGATGGATGATCGCGTCGAAAGCGCCGTCCGCGACGCGAACCAGCGCCTCATGGTCCGCAATGTCGATTTCGTGAAACGAGAATCCCCTGTGCGGCGTCAGGCGGGCGAGGCGGGCGCGTTTCAAGGCGATCGGGTAATAGTCGTTGACATTGTCGACGCCGACGACGGTGTCGCCGCGATCGAGGAGCGCCGCGGCCGTCGCCGCGCCGATGAACCCCGCCGCTCCCGTCACCAAAATTCGCATGGTCCCGTTCCGCAATCCTCACGCAGCCGGGCGTTCGAGGACCTCGTCATAAAGGCCGACCGGAAGCATGCGGCGTCTATGCAACATCACAGCCGCAATGGCCAGCATGCCGGCCGCGACGGCGTAGAAGACGAGGGCGGGATCGGCGCCGGTGTTGGTGATGGTGAAGATCGCCAGCGATCCTGGCAGCGCGAAGGCCGCATTGGCGAAGGTTCCTGCGGCCATGATGCGCGCCCGGACGGTCGGCGGGGCCCGCCGTTGGACCGCCGCCTGCAGCGGCGCAATGTAGACCCCCATCAGCGCCGATGTTGTGATGAAAAGGAGGGCGAGCAGCAGGCCCAAGGGGGTCGTCAGCAGCTCCTTCGCCGAAAGGCTGTCGCCCGCTGGCGCCGCGACGAACGGCGTCAGGACCGCGATGAAAAACGCGAAAACGCCGGCCGCCCCGACCGACGCCGCGGAATAGCCGAGACCGGAGCGTCCTTTCGCAAGGCCTGCGGCGAAAATTGCGCCTACGCCTGCGCCGATCGCGAAGAGGCCCATAAGAAAGGTCGCGACGATCGCGTCGGCGTTAAGCGAGTCGCGCGCGTAGAGCGGCGTGATGACGGTGACCGCCGTCGACAGGAGGAAGAAAACCGCGACGCCGAACAAGGGCGGCGCGACGCCGCGCGAAGAGCGGACGTAGCCGACCATGCGCGCCGTCTGGGCGAACCAGTTGAAGTCGATCCTGAGGCCCGGATCGTTCGCGCCGGCGCGAAGCGTGCGCAACGCCGCGAGCCAGCCGATCGTCGAGGCGGTGACGAGAACAAAACCGACCAGAATACGCCCGTCTGCGCGCATGATCAGCGATCCGCCGACCATGTATCCGAATAGGATGAAAGAATAGAGGCCCGCATTGCAGAGCCCGTTGCCGCGCACAAGTTCGTCGGGCGCGAGATATTTCGGCATCGCGCTCGTGCGGACAGGGGAGAAGAACGCCGACTGCGCCCCCATCGCGAACAACATCAAGATCGCGAGAACGCCGGCCCCTGTCAGAAACGCCGCCGCTGTCGTCAGCATAAGGAGAATTTCGACGAATTTCGTCCGCCGGAACATCATCGAGGTTTCGTATTTATCCGCAAGCTGGCCCGCGAGCGGCGAGAAAAGCATGATTGCAAGCGGCAAGAGCCCGCCGATGAACGGCATCGCATTGTCGGGCTTGCCGAAGCTCGGCGCGTCGATGACGCCAAAAGGGACGCCGATAAGGAGCGATTGCCGGAGGACGTTGTCTGAAAACGTCCCGAACGACAGGGCGACCCACATCGGCCAGAAGCGGCGTTGCAGGAAGAGCGGCGGCGGCTTTTCGGTCAAGTCGGACGCGCCCTCTCAAGCGCTCTCTTGTGCGGCGTCGGATCGGGCAGCGGCGGACGAAGCGTCTCGCCCGCACCGAGGCCGACCAGCTCTAGCGAGCGCCGTTCGATCGTTTCTTCAAGACGGGCCATGAAGATTTCCTTTTCGAGGCCGGCCGGAATGGGGTCGAGAAACTCGACGACCGCCTCGCCCGGAATGAGCTTCCAGTCCTGCTGGGGCCAATGGCGGCCAAGGTTGGTTGCAACCGGAACCGCCGGGCAGCCATAGGCGGCGTACATATGATAGACGCCGCGCTTGTAGCGATAGCGCTCGCCGACAGGCGCAAGATGTCCCTCCGGATAGATCAGAATGCGCCGCCCGTGCGCCTGCGCATGTTTCAACTCGTCATCAACCAGTCGCGCCCTGGCATAGGCGCCGCCGCAATTGTCGACGACGATTGCACCCATCTTTCGCAAGATCCCGCCGAGCAGCGGCATCTTCTCAAGGTGATCGCCAGTGACAAAGGCAAGATCGTCGACCTCGGCGAACATGACAATGCCGTCGCCCCAGCTCTGGTGCTTGGCGGCGATGATGCACGGCCCGTCGGGCAGGCGTTCCTTGCCGCGCACGACGACTTTGACGCCGCCGATCCAGCGCATCCAGAACCGCATCGTCCGCGTGTAGGCGAGGATCCAGAACATGACCGGCTTGCGGCCAGGAATGAGGATGAGCGGCGCTGCTGTCAGCGCAAAGAAGATCGACGTCACCCAATAGGCGGTCTGGAAGGCGAAGCTGCGCATGTCGACGTCCTATTCGCGGGAAAGAGGGCGCAGGACGGCGAGGGCCGCCGTCGTCAGGCCTTCGGCGTACCGTGACAGCGGGCCTTCGAGGCGTCCATAGTGAATTTGCAGCGCCGTCTGCAGGACGACGCCAAGCGCCATTCCAGAGACGAAGGCCGCGTCCGCGCGCGCAATCTCCCGACGCTTCATCGCGGCGGCGACGATGTCTTCGACAGCGTCGACCGGATTGTCGGCGCCGTCGGGCGTCGGCAAAAAGCGATGCGTGTACAGAAGGTGAAAGGCGAATAGAGGGAAATCCTCGTCGGCGGTCCGGCTATAGGCGTCGACGACGGCGCGGGCCTGATCGGCGATTCCCTGCTTGTCACGCGCCGCTTCTCGCACAAGGCGCGCGAGGCGCTCGTGGATCGACATGTACATAAGCGCCGCAAGCTCGTCCTTGGAGTCGAAATGCCGGTAGATCGCGCCTTCTGAGACGCCCGCCGATTTCGCGATTTCGCGCGTCGTCGCCGCATCGACCCCGTTCGCCACGAACAGGGCGAGTGCGGCGCGCTCGATCTTCGCCTTGGTTCCGAGTTCCTCGACGGGCTGGTTCGCCCTGGTCGTTCGCCCCGCCGCCACTTTCGCCTCCATGAGTGAGCGTTCACTCACTTAGGGTCAGAATGGCGGAAAGTCAAGCCGATGAAACCGCATTTTCACCTGCAGGGGGAAATCCTCGCCGTTCCGCGCGGCGCCCTCGCCGGCTATGATCCAAACTCTGCGCGGGAGGGGAGAGCTGCCGTGTCGCTGAGTGATCGCTGGCTGTTATCGTCGTTCGTCGCGGCGACCATGCTGGGCGCCCCATTAATGGCGGCCGCCCAGATGCCGCCGCCGGTCACCGAGGCGCTCGTTCCGGCGCATGATTATTTCGGCGGCAAGAATGTCGCGATCGGCGAATGCGCGCCTTCCGGCATGCTCGGCTCGAAGAAACCCTGCGGCGACCAAAAAGGCTCCGCGAAATTTCTCGTCACGGAAAATCTCGCTGATGGCGACTACCTGCTCGAAATCCAATATGTCGCGCCGGCGCCGCGGCCGGTCTTGTTGCGCGTGGATGACGAGCCGGTCGTGCGCGCGCTCGAAGAAGCGTCTGGCGAACCCCGCTGGGCGATGATCGGTGTCTATCGCCTTTCCGGCGTCTTCACGACAATCGAGATAGAGAGTGTCGCCGGCTTTCCGGCGATCGGCGCGGTGCGGCTTTCGTTGGCGGCTCGTCCTGATGTTTCGCCGTAAGCTCGCGGGGAGGGCTTTGCGGCCGAAGCAAAGCCTGCGGTCAGGCGCCGATAATTCGCCCTTTGCGAATTAACCGCCGCTCGGCGGCCGCTTGTCGAGGAATGCGGCGACGCTGTCCAACGTTTCGTCTTCCATCATGTTCCGGGCCATTACTTCGGCGGCATAGGCGTATGCGTCCGCGAGCGGCATCTGCCGCTGTCGATTGAACATTTCCTTTCCGTAGCGGATCGCCGCTGCGCTTTTTGAGAGGATCTCAGCGGCTTTCCCCGCGACCGCGGCGTCGAGCGAGGCTTCCGGCGCGATGTCGTTGATCAACCCCCAATCAAGCGCCGTCGGCGCGTCGATGAACCGTCCGGTGACCAGCATGTCGAAGGCGCGCTTGGCGGAGATGTTTCTCGATAAAGCGACCGACGGCGTCGAACAGAAGAGCCCGAGATTGACGCCGGAAACCGCAAAGCGCGCGGTGTCGGCGGCGATCGCGAGGTCGCAGGCCGCGACAAGCTGGCATCCCGCCGCCGTCGCGACGCCTTGTACGCGCGCGATCACCGGAACCGGCAGCGCTGCAATCGCCATCATCACATCCGAGCATTGCGCAAAGAGGCCCCTGTAATAGGAAAGGCTGGGGTCGGCGCGCATTTCCTTAAGATCGTGGCCGGCGCAGAATGCCTTGCCGGCGGCGGCGAGGACGACGCAGCGGACGCTGGCGTCGTTCGCGATTTCGGCAAGCTCGTTCTTGAGCGACGCGAGCAGCTGCTCCGACAGAGCGTTGAACTGGCGCGGGCGATTGAGCGTCAAAGTGGTGACGCCGCCGTCGTCTCTTCGCAACAGAACCGGTTCCCCGACTTCATCGCTCGTCATGTCATATTCTCCTCGCCCGCTGTCGCACGATGATCGCCAATTCTATCCCGAGCGGCCCGGTCCGAACAGGCGAAGCCTTGCGGCGGGCGCCTTCATTTCTTCAAGAGTTCGCGCTGCACGATGAAGAAGCCGAGCGCCAGCGGCAGCCAAAGCGACAGGCCACGATATACAAGCGTCGCCGCGAGGCCGTCTTCGACGCCGATGCCCAGCGCTGCGAGCGCGCCGACGAGGCCGGCTTCGAACGAGCCAAGTCCCATCGGCGTCGGTGCAAGGGTCGAGGCGAGCGCCCCGAGGCTGACGCCGACCGCCGCCGTCGCGAACGGCGCCGGAGCGCCCAGAGCGAAAAAGACAAAATAGAGCGTCACGATGTCGAAGAGCCGCGCACCGGATTGAAACAGGAGGCATCCGGCGAAGAGCGCCTTTTCCTTGCCGATGAGCCCGGCCGCATTTTTGACCTTGGCGGCGAGATCGGCCGCCGCTTGCCACCGTACGGGCGACTTTTCGGATGTCGCAATCTGAATAACCGCAATGACCGCAAGCAGCAAAAGGGCGCCGATGGCCAGAAAATGGAGTTCGTTGGCGTCGATGGTGACGCCTTCCGCTCGACCGCCTGCAAGCGAGAGAAAGAGGAGCGATCCTGCGGCGAAGAGAATGAAGGCGAGGATCGACGAGGCGGCGCCGAAAATGAAAACCGCAAACGCGTCGTCCTGCGATATTCGGCGGCGCGTCAGCGCATGGACGAGGAAGACGGCGCCCGAGAGGCCCGCCGACGGAATCGCCTGATCGACGAAAAGCTTGCCGATGGTGAGAGAAACAAGACTGGCGCCTCGAACGCGCGCGCGCCGGCGCTGGAGGACGATGCGCCAGGCGAACGCCTGCGACACGAAGGCGAAGACCTGCGCGAGCAGGGCGTAGCCGAACCAGCGCGGATCAGCGTCGCGGACCTTTTGCGCGAAGGCGCCGATGTCGCCCACATGCGTGATGACGGCGATAAGCCCGGCGAGGGCGACAGCGCCGACAAGAAGGGCGGCGACGCGCGGCCGCCGGCCCCGCAAGGGAGGCGTCGGCGCACCGGACTTTTCTTCGTCGACATCGGCCTTGCGCATCGATCCGCCGCTTTCCAGATTGAGCCTAGGCGGCAGCGTTCGCTCGCGGAAGCCGCCGCCGCCTGTTCGGCGGCGGAAACCTTGACCTTGGTCAAGTCGGCCGATCTGCGGGAGCCTCATTCTATAAATATGGCAAGAAGGGAGAGCGTTCGATGCCCATCAAGAAAATTCTCGCGCCCGTTCAGAGCGCCGCAAGCGCCGAAGCCGGCCTGAAGGCGGCCGTCGCCGTCGCCAGGCGCCACAAGGCGCATATCGATGCGCTTCATGTTCGCCAGCGTCCGAACATCCCGGCGAGCGGCTATTATCCAGTCGGCGTCGTCATCGTCGATGAGCATCTTGGCGAACTGAAAGAAGCGCTCGAGGCGGAAGCGCGGAAGCTGAAGGCGATTTTCGATGGGGTGATGAAGGAGGCTGGCGTTCCGATCATCGCCTCCGCCGCGCACCGCGACGATGCGGGCCCGACCGCGTCATGGCGCGATCAGCAGGGCGTCTTGCCGTTTGACGTTTCCGCCGCCGCGCGCGTCAGCGACCTGATCGTGTTTGGTCGCTCCGGACCTGAGATCGGCTTTCCGGACGCAAGCCTCATCGAAGAAGCGATTTTCCAGTCCGCGCGTCCGGTCCTGATCGCGCCGCAGGGAAAGCTCGAACGAACGCCGCGACGCATCATCGTCGCCTGGAATGGCGGGCGCGAAGCAGCGCGCGCGCTGTCGGCGGCGATGCCGCTCTTTGACGAAGCCGAAGCGGTTGCGGTGATGTCGATCGGCTCCATTCCGTCGGATCTTGAAGGCCCTGAAAAAGCCGCGGAGCTCCTCCGCCTCCATGGGGTCAAGGCGGAAGCGCAACGACGCACGCCGGCCGGCGCGTCCGAGGACGACCTTCTCGCCGCCGCGCAGGAATGGCGCGCCGAGCTCATCGTCATGGGCGCCTATTCGCATTCGCGCTGGCGCGAGCTCGTGCTCGGCGGGTTTACGAGGAAGATGCTGAAGCAGGCGGACGTGCCGTTGTTTCTGGCGCATTGATCCCGCGCGGCGTCAATTGACGGCGGATGGACGTTGCGCGGGAATTTTGCTTCCCTGCGCGCATGGCGGCGACGAACGAATTTTCTATCCCCGTGCGCGTCTACTACGAGGACACCGATTTTTCGGGCGTCGTCTATCACGCGCGGCATCTCCATTTCTTCGAGCGCGGACGGACGGAGGCGCTGCGGTCGTGCGGCATATCGCATACGGAGCTTCTGGCGCGCGTCGAGCCGCTCGCCTTCGCGGTGCGCAAGATGGCGATCGAATGGATCGCGCCGGCGAGGATCGACGATTTGCTCGACATCGCGACGCGGTTTGTCGACGTCAAGGGCGCGCGCATGCTGATCGACCAGGAGATGCGGCGCGGCGGCGTCCTCATCGCACGCGCCGATGTTGAGGCGGCGTGCATGAATCTCGACGGCAAGCCGCGCCGCCTGCCGCCTGAGATCATCGCGCGATTTGGTCTTTCCGGATGAATCGGTTGCGCAACGACAGCGCGGGCTTTTCGATGAAGCGCCAGGAAAGGACCGCGAAAATGGTCGCTGCCGCAGCGCTGATGGCGAAATTCGCCAAGGCGGATTGTCCGGGCGCCGCCGCGTAGACCATCTGCTGGATCGGAAACGCGTAGAGATAGACGCCGTAGGAGTAATCGCCCGAGAGGATGACCTTGTGGCGCGGCGGGTCCGCGAGGCCGAGGCACACCGTCCCATAGGCGGCGAGGAGCGGCGCGAAGCCGTAGAAAAGCGGGGACGCCATCAGAAGAAAGGCGCCGAGGAACGCCGCGAACGCCAGATAGGGACTGAGGATCAGGCGGTCGCGGAAAAGAAAGAGAATGGCGCCGGCAAGGAACGACAGAACAAGAATGCGCCTCGGCTGGACGTCGGCGTTGACGGCGTTCTGGTAGTTGAACGGATTTCCGGCGGCGCTGTCCAGCGAGGCGATCTCCGGCAGGAACGCCGCTGCGAGAACGACGCCGCCGCCGACGATTGTCGCGGCAAGAAGCAGCCATGGCCGGCGCGTGATCGTCAGCAGAAAGAGGATCGTGAGCGCGATATAGCATTCAAGCTCGAACGGCACGGTCCAGAGCGAGCCGTTGACGGCGGTTACGGGGTGGTCGGCGAAAACGCCAGGCAATTCGAAGTTGATGAGGCCGACCGCATTCGAAAAATATTTGTAAAAGCCGGCTGACGAGAAATAGTCGCCCAGCGCGAGCGTCGTGAATATCGGTCCGAGAATAAGGGCCGAGAGCGCGACCTCGACAGCGAGCGCCGGGGCGATCCGCAGCGTACGGAACAACAAGAAGACCTTGATCGACCGCGTGCGGAAAAGGCTCGCGGTGACCAGAAATCCTGACAACGCGAAGAATACGGGCAGCAGCAATCGGATCAGCGGACCTAGCGCGGTGTCAAGGAGGGCGTCGGACGCCGCTCTGCCGCTGGTGATCGGAATCGAGTGCCAGGCGAGAATGCCGATCGCGAGACCGATGCGCATATAGTCGAAGCCGGACGTCGCGCCGCGCTCCGCCATGACGGCGCCGATTGTTCGGTACCCTGCGGGCCAGACGATGAATGGCCTTGCGGCGGGCGCGGACAAGCGGCTCATGCTGGCGACCCTCGCCCGGCGCGCGGAAATTTCTTCTTAACGGGTCATTCCGCCAGAATGCCTGGTGAGGACCCCGCGCCATTAAACTTCCGAAAGCCGCCGCGCGCGCCCGCAAAGCCTTTGCCGGTCGCGGCGGAAGCCGCTATCAGAGATACAAAATAACGCCTAACGGCGACGCCGCTCACGTGCGGCTGCGCCGGAGCGCCTTCTTGCGGCCATTCGGGGTTTTGACCCGACGGCCGTAAAAAAGGCGCATCGCCGTCATCGGATCCGAGGGCCGCCGCGCCCGCGTCAGTCAACGTGCAGGGGAATTGAGACCATGGAAGCAGAAGTCGCCGCAGCGGCTGGAACCTCGCTTGGCGGGGAATTCAGCCTTTTAAGCCTGTTCCTTGCGGCGGGCCTCGTCGTCAAGATCGTGATGGGCATTCTCATCTTCGCGTCGGTCTGGTCGTGGGCGGTCATCATCGACAAGTCGCTTCTCTTCGGGCGCCTGAAATCGAAGTCGGCGCGCTTCGAGGATCAGTTCTGGTCGGGCACGTCCGCTCGACGAGCTGCACAGAAAGCTCGGCGACAAGGGCGATCACCCGATGGCGCGCGTGGTCTTTTCCGCCGGCATGACCGAGTGGCGGCGCGCCAAGGACGTCGGCCGCACCGAAGGCCTCGTCGCCGGCGCCAAGGACCGCATCGACAAGGTGATGAACGTCGTGGTCAGCCGCGAGCTTGAAGGGCTGAGAGAAATCTCGGCATGCTTGCGACCATCGGTTCGGCCGCGCCCTTCGTCGGCCTTCTCGGCACGGTCTGGGGCATCATGACCGCGTTCCAGGCGATCGCGGTCACAAAGGACACGAACCTCGCCGTCGTCGCGCCCGGCATCGCCGAGGCGCTGTTCGCGACGGCCCTGGGTCTTCGTCGCCGCGATCCCGGCGGTCGTCGGTTACAACCGCTATTCCGTCCGCGCTCAATTCCTTCGCCGTGAAGCTGCAGGGCTTCGCGGACGAGTTCTCCGCGATCCTCTCGCGCCAACTTGACGAGAGGGCGCGCTGATGGGGGTTTCAACCTCGGCGGCGGCGCGCATCGCCATCGGCCGGGCCGCATGCGGCACGATGTCGGAGATCAACGTGACGCCGCTTGTCGACGTCATGCTGGTTCTGCTGATCGTCTTCATGGTGGCGGCGCCGTTGCTGACCGTCGGCGTCGCCGTCGATCTTCCGGAGACGGCGGCGCAGCCGATCCCCGGACCGGGCGAACCGCTTGACCGTTACCATAACCGGCGACGGCATCGATTTTCGTTGCAGGAGACGGCGGTCGAAATCGATGCGCTCGTCCCGCAACTCGAAGCGATCGCGCCGCCGGCTACGATCAGCGCATCTTCATCCGCGGCGATCAGGCGCGCTCTTATGGCGAGATCGTGCGCGTCATGGGCAGGATCAATGCGGCCGGGATTTCGCCGCATCGGCCTCGTCACCGATCGGGAACTGGAGTGACGCGGGGCGCGTAGATCGGCCGCGTCGTTGAAAGAAACATGCGTTTCGGCGTTTTCCAGGTCCGTTCTTATTCACCTCTGCGCGGTCGGGCTGGCGTTCATTTCGCTGCCCGAAATCTTGCGCACGAAGGTTGTCGAAGCGCCGGTCATTCCGATCGAAATGATCGCCAAAGCCGAACTCGCCGAAAAGACGAGCGTGCCCGCCATGCAAAAGCGCCGAAACCAAAACCGAAGACCGCAAAAGGCGCCAGAACTGCCAAGGCCATGGAGGAGAAACCAAAGCCGACGCCGAAAGCGGAAGCCGAGCCCGCGCCGCATGCCCGAGCCCAAGGCCGAAGTGAAGCCGACCCGGAGCCGAAGTGCAGCCGAGGTGAAGCCGAAGCCGCCGGCGAAACCGCCGAAGCCGAGGAACGAAGATCTCGATCTCGACGCCCTGTCGGCGCTGATCGACAAGGATCGCGCAAGGACCGGAAACCGCGTCCGCGCCGATTCTGAGCTGCTGATCTTGAAGCCGACCGGCGCGCGAAGCGATCGGCGCCGGCGACCGCCTCGCGGCCAGCGAGATCGACAAGATGCGCGCCGCGGTCTCGCGGTGCTGGAACGCCGGCGCGATCATCGGCGCGCCGGAGCCGGAAAAGCTCGTCGTCGAACTCGACATCGACCTCAACCGCGACGGCACGCTTTCGGGCAGTCCCCGCGTCGTCAACGCGCTCAGATCAACCTCTCAGGAAACCGTTTCTGGAAGGTCGCGGAACAAAACGCCGTCCGGGCCGTTCAGGCCTGTCAGCCCTATGACTTCTTCGATCCCGCGCGCTACCAGGAGTGGAGGGGATGCAGTTGAATTTCGATCCGAGCCAGATGGCGGGATTTTAAGCGGGAAACCGCGATCCGGCGCCTTATTTCGGGCGCGCGCGAAGCAGCTAAGAGATCCCCGACGAATGCGAGCAGGAAAAGAAACGATGATGAGGAATGAGGTCATAGCGCGCATTGCGGCGCGTCGCCGCCGACGCTCGGCGTCGCCGCAGGCGCGGCGTCCGGATCGACATCACGCAGGCCAATGTCGACCCGATGCCGGTCGCCGTGCCCGATTTCCTCGGCGGCGATTGCCGGTCTCACCGGGTCTTGGCAAGCGACATCACCGGCGTCATCATGGCCGACCTCGATCGATCGGGCCTTTTCAGCGTCATCGACCAGCGCGCCTATGTCGAGGATCTCGGCAGCGTCGATGTTCGGCCGCGGTTTCCCGACTGGCGCATCATCAACGCGCAGGTCCTCGTCGTCGGCGAAGTTCGGCAGATCGCCGGACGGGCGAATCGAAGTCGCAACGCAGAGTTTGGGACGTCTACTCGAACGAACAGCTCGGCGCCGTCTCCTTCAAGACGCCGGCCGACAACTGGCGCCGCGCCGCGCACAAGGTCGCCGATTTCGTCTACAAATCGCTGACCGGCGAGGAGGGCTATTTCGACACCCGCATCGTCTACATTCACGAGACGGGTCCGAAGGAAAAACGCAACAAGCGCCTGATGATCATGGATCAGGACGGCGCCAGCCCGGTGCTCCTGACCGACGGCCTCAACTACCAGGCGCTGACGCCGCGCTTCTCGCCGACGCAGCAGCAGATCACCTACATGGCCCTCTTCGACAACAAGCCGGGCCAGGTTTATCTCTTCAACATCGAGACCGGCGAGCAGGAACAACTCGGCACGTTTCGCGGCATGACGTTCGCGCCGCGCTTCACGCCGGACGGCACGCGCGTCCTGATGTCGATGGAGCGCGCCGGCAATTCCGACGTCTTCGTCATGGAGCTCGCGACGCGGCGCCTGACGCGCCTCACCGACAATCCGGGCGATCGACGTGTCGCCGACGATGTCGCCCGACGGTCGCCGCATTGGCTTCACGTCCGACCGTGGCGGCAGCGAGCAGATTTACGTCATGAACGCCGACGGAGCGGCGCCCAAGCGAATCACCTTCGGCGATGGCCGGTATCAAACGCCGGTCTGGTCGCCGCGCGGCGATCTCATCGCCTTCACGCGCCAGTATCAGGGCCGCTTTTATATCGGCGTCATCCGTCCTGACGGCACGGGCGAACGCCTGCTGACGGAAAGCTATCTCGATGAAGGTCCGACATGGGCGCCGAACGGACGGGTCTTGATGTTCTTCCGCGAACCAAATCCCGGCGACGGCCCGTCCCTGTGGTCGGTCGATCTGACCGGGCGCAACCTTCGCCGCGTCAGGACCTCCGGCGATTCCTCCGATCCGGCATGGTCGCCGCCGCTTCCCTAAACTGGCGGTTGAAGGGCCTGCCTCACTGTCGCAATTTTCATTACGGGTCCGGACCGGTATCGCTTGATCGCGGTTCCGGACCTCTCTACGGTCGGCGAAATCGGCAAATCGTTGGTTAATCGTTAAAGATTATCCGTCAGTTTGCCGACCAATGGCGGCGGGGCGGAAGGGCGACCATAACGGCCATCACGTCGTCACAAATGAACATTAAGAGGGGCTGACGCGGGGGCGCGCTCGCCTGAGGCCCGCAAAGCGCAAGTGGAGCACGAAGGAAAATGAACGTGAAATTCTCACTGAAGATCGCCGGCATCGCCGGCATGATGGTTTTGGCGGCGGCTTGCGCCAATAAATCGACCGGACCGGACGTCGCGGCGACCGGCAACGCCGATGGCGGCGTCACATCGGGCGCAGTCGTTCCCGGCAGCCAGGAAGACCTCGAGCAGAACGTCGGCCATCGCGTGTTCTTCGGATACGACCAGTATTCGCTGACGGCGCAGGCCGAGGGCACGCTGCAGCGTCAGGCCGATTTCCTGAAGCAGCACCCGAACGTCCGTGTGCAGATCGCCGGCAATTGCGACGAACGCGGCACGCGCGAATACAACCTCGCGCTCGGCGCCCGCCGCGCCGAAGCGGTGCGCAGCTTCCTCGTTTCGAGCGGCATCGACGCTTCGCGCCTCTCGTCCGTCTCTTACGGCAAGGAGCGCCCGATCGATCCGCGCTCGACCGAAGACGCCTGGTCGCTCAATCGCAACGGCACGACGTCGATCGCGACCGTCGGCGCCTGAGGCCGGGTTGACTTCATGTGTTCGCGGGCGCGTCGGCTGATCGCTGGCGCGCCCGCATTTTTTCGCCTTAGTTTCGTCCTCGCTCCGGTCTAATATCCGCCGGTTCTGCAACAAGGGTGCCTCCATGCGTTTTGCGCGCTTTATCGCTGTCCCGATCGTCGCCGCGGCCATGGCCGTCGCTCCCGCCGCCGCCGGCACCAAGGAACGGGTCGAAGCGCTGGAAGCGGCCGTCTCGCAGCTGCAGGCCGCCTCGCCGGCCGCGCTGAACGCCAATGCAAAAATCGACCGGCTCGAAACAGAGGTGCGCTCCTTGACCGGCCGCATCGAAGAATTGACGCACGAGCTTGAACAGACGCGCGCGCGCCTTGATTCCGTCAGCGCCGCGCTCGCGGGCGACGCGCAGGCCGGCGGACCGGCCGCGCTCTCCGGCGCGGCGTCGGGACCAAACGATCTCATCGCGAACGAGATCAGCCGGGCGCAAGGCGCCGGGCTCGACGTCACGCTGCCGATCGATCCTGAAGCGGCGTACGCCTACGCGTCGGAATTTCTTGTCTCGAGCGACTACGCGCGCGCCGAACAGGCGTTCACGTTGTTCGTTGAAGCCTATCCGAACCACCCGCGCGCCGCTGATGCGCGCTTTCGTCTCGGCGAAGTCTATCTCGCCTCGAACAAGAACGCGGAAGCCGCCGACACTTTCATCGCCTTCATCCGCGCCTATCCCAAGAGCGCGCGCGGCGCCGAAGCCTATCTGAAGCTCGGCACCGCGTTTTCGCGCATGGAGCAGTCGACGGAGGCCTGCAAGGTCTTCAAGACGCTGAAATCGAAATACCCGACGGCGGCGCCTGCCGTTCTTCAACGTACGGACGTTGAAATGCAGCGCATCGACTGCCGCTGACGGTGACCGGTTTGCCGACGACTGAAACCCCGCCGGCCGACCCGGCGGGGTTTCGCGCGTCCTGGACCCGGCTTGAAGCGCCGAAGCAGCTTCTGCTTGCTGTTTCCGGCGGCTCCGATTCAATGGCGCTCCTTCATCTTGCGGCGCCGCTGGCGCGCGACGGCGCGGCGGAGGTTAGCGTCGCGACGGTCGATCACGGTCTTCGCGCCGCGTCGAAAGCCGAAGCGGCGATGGTCGCCAGCAGCGCGCGCGCGCTCGGCCTTGCGCATGCAACGCTCGTATGGACCGGCGTAAAGCCGTCGTCGGGAGTGCAGGAAGCGGCGCGAAACGCCCGCTATCATCTGCTCGCCGTGCACGCGGAAAAGATCGGCGCCGGAGCGATCATGACCGCGCACACCGCCGACGATCAGGCGGAAACGGTGCTGATGCGGCTCGCCCGCGGATCGGGACCAAGGGGACTTTCGGCGATGGCCGAGGAAAGCCTCATCGCCGCCGGCGCGGGCGCGCCGCTGCGTCTCCTGCGCCCGGTGCTCGCTCAGCGCCGAGACGCGCTTCGCGCTTATCTCCGCGACGCCGGCGCGGCCTATGTCGACGATCCCGGCAACGACGATGACGCCTATGAGCGGGTGCGCGTTCGCCGACTGCTCGCCAACATGGAAAGCGCGGGGGCGCTGAGCGTCGCCAAGCTGATTGAGACGGCGGACGCCTGCCGGAAGGCGGCCTTGCGCCTCGAGGCGGCGGAAAACGATCGTTTCAGATCGCTCGACGGCGCGTTCAGCGCGCTTGGGGCCGCCAGCCTTTCCGCCGCTGTCACGATGGACGACGCGCCGCTCGTCGCGAGGCTCGTCCACGCCGTCGGCGGCGCGCGCCATCAGCCTGCCGAACAGGCGGCTGAAGAAGCGATCCGTCGGTTGCAGTCAGGAAGCGCGTCGACGCTCGGCGGGGCAACGCTCACCATCAGCCGGCGGCGATTGACGATCGTGCGTGAGAGCGCAGCGCTCATGGGGCGCGCAGGCGTCTCGCCTCTCGCGCGGGTCGCGCTCGCTCCCGGCGAATGCGCGCTTTGGGACGGCCGCTTCGCGGTGACAAATGCGTTCGCGACAATGGCGGAGATCGGGCCGGTCGGCGCGGCGGCGGCGAGCCATGCGGCGAGCGACGAGGAGGCGCAGGCGCTCTCAGTGGCGCCCGCCCTATGGGTTAATGGAAAGGTCGCCGCGATCACCGGCGAGTGCGAGGCCATCTGCCCGCTCGCCGACGAGCGGTTCTACCGACGGGTTAACCGGTTCATGAGAATTACCTAATTGTGATGGCGGCCGGTGGCGCCGGGCTTCCTTAACTCCTATCTTGTAGGAAGCGCTTTCGGCCGGAAAGGACTTTTGGATGAACGGACGCAACCTCCTGATCTGGGGCCTCGTCTTTGTCTTCTTCATCATCGCCCTGCAGAATTTCCAGATCAAGAAACCCGGACCGGTCGCCGAGCGGCTGAGCTATTCCGAGTTCATCACCCGCATCGACGGCGGCCAGATCAAGGCCGCCGAAATCGATCAGGAGAACGTCAAGGGCGTCCTCTCGGACGAAAAGCCGTTCGTCACGGCGATCCCGGAAGGCTCGGGCGTCGCGATCGCCGACCGTCTCAACCAGGCGGGCGTCCAGACCCAGATCAAGCCGGTCGAGCAGGTGCCGCTTCTCCTCTCCGTCCTCTTCAACATCCTGCCATTCGTCATCTTCCTCGCCTTCTTCTTTTTCGTCGTGCGCCAGATGCAGGGCGCCGGCGGCAAGGCGATGGGTTTCGGCAAGAGCCGCGCAAAACTCCTGACCGAGCGTCAGGGGCGCATCACCTTCGATGACGTCGCCGGCATCGACGAGGCGAAGGAAGAGCTCGAAGAGATTGTCGAGTATCTGAAAGACCCGATGAAGTTCCAGCGCCTCGGCGGCAAGATTCCGAAGGGCGCGCTGCTTGTCGGACCACCGGGCACCGGCAAGACCTTGCTGGCGCGTGCGATCGCCGGCGAGGCGAATGTGCCGTTCTTCACGATCTCCGGCTCCGACTTCGTTGAAATGTTCGTCGGCGTCGGCGCAAGCCGTGTGCGCGACATGTTCGACCAGGCGAAGAAGAACGCGCCGTGCATCATTTTCATCGACGAAATCGACGCCGTCGGCCGCCATCGCGGCGCAGGCCTCGGCGGCGGCAATGACGAACGCGAACAGACCTTGAACCAGCTCCTCGTCGAGATGGACGGATTTGAATCGAATGAGGGGATCATCCTCATCGCCGCGACGAACCGCCCGGACGTTCTCGACCCGGCGCTCTTGCGCCCCGGCCGTTTCGACCGTCAGGTCGTCGTTCCTAACCCGGACGTCGTCGGTCGCGAGAAGATTCTGAACGTCCACGTGAAGAAAGTGCCGCTCGCACCGGACGTCAATTTGCGCACAATCGCGCGCGGAACACCGGGCTTTTCAGGTGCGGATTTGGCGAACCTCGTCAACGAGGCGGCGCTCCTCGCGGCGCGGCGCGGCAAACGCTTCGTCACGTCGAAGGAATTCGACGACGCCAAGGACAAGGTCATGATGGGCGCTGAACGGCGTTCGATGGTGATGACCGAGGAAGAAAAGATGCTGACCGCCTATCACGAGGCGGGGCACGCGCTGGTCGGCATTTCGGTGCCGGGCAACGATCCTGTCCACAAGGCGACGATCATTCCGCGCGGACGCGCGCTCGGCATGGTGCAATATCTGCCCGAGCGCGACCGCTATTCATTCTCGTTCGAACAGATGAAGGCGCGGATCGCCATGTCGATGGGAGGGCGAGTCGCCGAGGAACTGAAATTCGGAACGGAAAAAGTCACTTCCGGCGCCTCATCCGATATTGAGTATGTCACCCGCCTGGCGCGGGCCATGGTCACCAAATACGGCCTGTCGGACAAGCTCGGGCCGATCGCCTATGCCGAGGATGAGGGCGAAGTCTTCCTTGGCCAGTCGATTGCACGGACGAAAGCGATTTCAGGCGACACCGCCAAGATGATTGAAGACGAAATCAGACGGTTCGTCACGGATGGTCACGAAACAGCGCGGCGCATCCTGACGGAGAGAAATGCCGACTTTGAACGCCTCGCGCAGGCGCTGCTTGAGTTCGAGACGCTCACCGGCGAGGAAATCAACGCCCTCCTGCGCGGCGAGAAGATCGTCCGCAAGGAGCCGACCGATCAAGGTGAGACGCCGCCGCCCGCTTCCGTCCCGTCAGCGGGAGCGCGTCCGGGACCTGAAGCCGGACTTACGCCGAGCCCAGCCGGCGCCTAACCGGCGTGTAATGCGCGTCACGTCACAACTCGTTATCGCGCGCCGCTTGACCGCAGGCGCGCGGTGGGGACAGAACCGCAGTCGGGGATAGACCTCGCTGCGCCATGAAAATCGGTTTTCTCTTCAACCACGACGCCGGCCATCAGGCGTTCCATCTCCTGCCGATCGTCAACGCCTACGCGTCGATGCGGCCGGAAGCCGACGTTCGCGCCTATGTCGGCGGCGAGGCGATGCTCGAAGCTGTCAACGCGAGCTTGACGCCGGGTCGCGGCCGCGTGGCGCTTGTCGATTTGCCTCTGCCGCCGATCGCCGGCGAATTGCTGCGCGCGGTCGACACCATTGCGCCGGCGAGCCGGCTTGCGCGGCTCCGGATGAACGTCGAACTCTTTCGCGATCTTGACGCGTTGGTCGCGCCCGAACGCACATGCCTGCTGCTGAAAGATTTGATCGGCCCGTCGCTGAAATACATTCATTGCCGGCACGGCGCCGGCGATCGCGCGATGGGATTTCATCCTTCGCTGAAAAATTTCGATCTTTTGCTGCTGCCGGGACCCAAATTCGTCCGTCGCCTGCAGGATGTCGGCGCACTGCATCCCGGCAACCGGCACGCTTTCATCGGCTATCCGAAATTCGACGCCGTCGCCCTCAAAGCGCCGCCAAAGAACTTTTTCGGGAACTCCAATCCGACGATCGTCTACAATCCGCATTTCTCGCCGGATCTGTCATCCTGGTACAAGATGGGCGTCGAGGTGCTCGACTGGTTCGCCGCCAATCCGGACCTCAATCTCATCTTCGCGCCGCATGTCATGCTGTTCACGCGGCGCTATCACATCGAAGCCTCATCGCTGAAGTTCGAGTTCAGAAAGCGCGTGCCCTCGCGCTTCCGACACCGGTCAAATATTCTCATCGACCTCAGTTCGACGCGCCTCTTCGACATGAGCTACACGCTCTCGGCGGACCTTTATCTCGGCGACGTCTCAAGCCAGGTGATGGAGTTCATCGCGCAGCCCCGCCCTTGCATGTTCTTGAACCCGCGCAAACTCGACTGGGAAAACGACGACGCCTTCGCCGCGTGGAAACTCGGCCGCGTCGTCGACCGGATGGAGGATTTCGGAACCGCGATCAGGGAATCGCTCGCCAACCGGAAAGAATTCGCCGCCGCGCAAAAGGCGCATTTCTCCGATACGTTCGACCTGACGGAAACGCCTTCGGCGGTGCGCGCGGCCGAGGCGATCTCCGACTATCTCGAAGCCAGAACGACGTTCAGGACCGAGCGCAAACTCGTACCCTTAAGAGCCGCCGCCGGATGAAGAACGGATGACAAAGCTTCTCGTCCTTCTCGTCTTGGTCTCGGGGGCCGCCTGCGCGTCAGGCGAAACGCCGAACAAACTCTCCGCTTGGGCCACATCCAACCCTGACTGGGTCGAGCCGGTCGAGCCGTTCCGCGTTTACGACAATGTCTATTTTGTCGGCTCGCGCGGCCTTTCGAGTTTCCTGATCGTGACGCCCGAAGGGCATTTCCTGATCGACGGCGGGCTGCCGGAAAACGCGGGGATGATCGCTGCGAGCGTCAAAGCGCTCGGCTTCGACATGCGCGACGTCAAATATCTATTGAACAGCCACGCCCATTTCGACCATTCGGGCGGCCTTGCCGCGCTGAAAGCGATGACAGGCGCGACGCTGATCGCCAGCGACGGCGACCGCTCGGCGCTCGAAGGCGGCTTTTATCTCGGGTCGGAAGACGAACCCGATCTCGGCGCGCCCCCGGTCAAGGTCGATCGGACGATCGACGATGGCGAAATGGTGACGCTTGGCGGGGTCACGCTGGCCGCGCATCTTGACTCCCGGCCACACGAAGGGCTGCACGTCATGGACAATGCAAATCGGCGGCAAGGACGTGCTTTTCTTTTGCAGCGCGACGGTCGCGAACAACCGCCTTGTCTCGTCCAAAAAAGGGCCGGCCCAGTATGACGGGATCATCGACGCGTACCGTCTGACCTTTGAGAAAGCGAAAGCGTGGACGCCCGACATTTTCCTCGCCAACCATCCGGTTTTTTTCGAAATGGAAGCGCGCCGGGAGCGCCAGAAATGGGGCGACGAAAACGCGTTCGTCGATGAGAGCGCCTTCCAGATCCATCTCGCCAAGGTCGAGGCCGCGTTTGAACAGGCGCTGGCGAAACAGGCCGCCGAGGCGTCCCGCGAATGACTGGCGGAAAGCTTCCGCTCATCATGGGCGTCGTCAACGTGACGCCCAATTCATTTTCCGATGGCGGTGCTTTCCTTGATCCCGCACACGCTGTCGACCATGCGTTGAGGCTCGTCGAAGAAGGCGCGGCGATTCTCGACATCGGCGGCGAGTCGACGCGGCCGGGCGCGGACCCTGTCCCCGCCGCTGAAGAGCTTTCGCGCGTCCTCCCGGTCATCAAGGCGCTCGCGCTTCAGACGGCGGCGGCGATCTCGATCGACACCAGGAAGCCGGAAATCGCGCGCGCCTGCGTCGATGCGGGCGCGTCGATCTGGAACGACGTGTCCGCATTGACCTTTGCGGAGGAAAGCGTCGCCGTCGCCGCCGCGCTCTCCTGCCGGGTCGTCCTCATGCATGCGCAGGGCGAACCGAAAACGATGCAGAAAAATCCGACCTATGGCGATGTCGTCGAAGAGGTTCTCTCCGACCTCAACCGCCGGATCGACGATTGCGCGCGCGCCGGGATCGACAAAGCGCGCCTCATCGCCGACCCGGGGATCGGCTTCGGCAAAACGCTCGCGCACAATCTCTCGCTCCTTGCCCATCTCGACCGGTTCGCCGAGCCTTGGCGTTCCGGTTCTCCTCGGCGTCTCGCGCAAGAGGTTCATCGCCGCCCTCGACCGCGAGGCGCCGGCCTCCGCCCGGCTTGGCGGCTCGATCGCGGCGGCGATCGCCGGGGCGGCGCGGGGCGTCTCGATCCTCCGCGTCCATGACGTTGCGGCGACAAGGCAGGCCCTTTCGGTCTTTTCCGCCATAGATTCGGCTTCGTCGGCGCCTTAAGGGGTAGCGTTAAGAGATTGCTGGCGGCCGGCGCCCTAAAATGCGGGCCGGCTAAAGGAGTTTTGGGCCATGCGCGGGGATGAAGACGCTCCGGCCAAGAAAGAGCGCGCCATATTCGGCACGGACGGCGTTCGCGGGCTCGCCAATGCGGGCGCGATGACGCCGCAGTCGATTTTGAAGCTCGGCATGGCGGTCGGCCGCTATTTCCGGAACGGCGAACACCGTCACCGCGTCGTCATCGGCAAGGACACGCGGCTCTCAGGCTACATGATCGAACCGGCGCTGACGGCGGGCTTTGCAGCGTCGGGCATGGACGTCTTCCTCCTCGGGCCGCTGCCGACGCCGGCGATGGCGATGCTGACGCGCTCGCTGCGCGCCGATCTCGGCGTCATGATTTCGGCGTCTCATAATCCGTACCATGACAATGGCGTCAAGTTTTTCGGGCCGGACGGCTACAAGCTGTCGGACGACGCGGAACTCGAAATCGAAAGGCTGATGGGCGAAGATTCGTCCGAAGGCCTCGCCGCCTCCGCCGATCTCGGGCGCGTGCAGCGGGTCGAGGACGCCGGCGCCCGTTATATCGAGTTTGCGAAGAACGCCTTCCCGCGCGGCATGTCGCTCGGCGGGCTCAGGATCGTCGTCGATTGCGCGCACGGCGCCGGCTACAAGGTCGCGCCGACCGTGCTCTGGGAGCTTGGCGCCGAGGTCAAAGCGATCGGCGTGAAGCCCGACGGCTTCAACATCAACCAGGACTGCGGATCGACATCGACCAAAGCGCTGCAGCAGGCGGTCGTTGAATATCGCGCCGACATCGGCATCGCGCTCGACGGCGACGCGGACCGCGTCGTCATCTGCGATGAAAAGGGACGCGCCGTCGATGGCGACCAGATACTGGCCCTCATCGCGCGCTCGCTGAAGGCGCGGGGCGAATTGAAAGGCGGCGGGATCGTCTCGACCGTGATGGCGAATTTCGGCCTCGAACGCTTCCTTGAAGGTCAAAAGCTGCGGCTCGAGCGCACCAAGGTCGGCGATCGTTATGTCGTCGAGGCGATGCGCGCCAAGCGCATGAATGTCGGCGGCGAGCCGTCCGGCCACATCATCCTCAGCGACTATTCGACGACCGGCGACGGCCTCGTCACGGCGCTCCAGGTGCTTGCGGTTGTCGCCGGCGAAAAGCAGCGCGTCAGCGACGCCTGCCGCGTGTTCGAGCCCGTACCGCAGATCATGAAGAACGTCCGCGTCACTGAGGGCGCGCCGCTTGAAGCCGCGGCGGTCAAGATGGCGATCGCGGCGGGCGAAGCGAGGCTCGGCAAATCCGGCCGCGTCGTCATCAGGAAGTCGGGCACCGAGCCGCTCATCCGCGTCATGGCGGAAGGCGAGAACCAGAAGCTCGTCGCGTCCGTCGTCGACGACATCTGTCAGGCGATCGAAAAGGCGAAGGGCTGACCTACCGCCCGCTTCGCCCCCCGGCGGCCGTCATCAGCGACGCCATGGCGATCAAAAACAGCCCGAAACCGAACAACCGCCACGTCGCGTCGAGATCGACGCCGAGCGAGTAAGCCGCTGCGGGAAAGAGCTGAACCGAGAGCGCGGCGATGCAACAGGCGAGCCCCGCCCAAAGCAGTTGTCCTGTCGTCATCGCGCGCTCCCTTCGCTAGTCTCCCCTGCGGCCAAGGGTGCTAGACCCGGTTAAAGGCGGCATTTGGGAGAGTTTGCGGCATTGAAGGGACGCGTTCTCATCATCGCGGGGTCCGATCCTTCCGGCGGCGCGGGCGTCCAGGCGGACATCAAGACGGTGACCGCGCTCGGCGGCTACGCGGCTGCTGCGATCACGTCGTTGACCATCCAGAACACCAGGGGCGTCACCGGCGTTCACCCGGTCGATCCGAAGATCATCCGTGACCAGATCATCGCCGTGCTTGAAGACATCGGCGCGGACGCAATCAAGATCGGCATGATCGGCGAGCCCGCGGCGGGGCTCGCCATCGCCGATACGCTGGTCGAACATGCGCCGACCGTGCCGATCGTTCTCGATCCTGTTCTCATCGCGACCAGCGGCGACGCGCTCGCGACGGACGGAATCCCCGCGCTGCTGCTTCAGCGCCTCGTGCCGATCGCGGCGATCGTGACGCCAAATTCAGACGAAGCGGCGCGTCTCACCGGGCTCGCCGTCAAAACATCCGACGACCTCATCGCGGCGGGCCAGGCGCTCATCCGGCGCGGCGCGACGGCGGCGCTCGTCAAGGGCGGGCATCTCAAAGGCGACACGGTTGAGGATGCGCTCGTGACGCTCGACGGCGCGCGCGTCTTCCGCAACCCGCGCATCGAAACGTCGTCGACGCATGGCACCGGCTGCACGCTCGCCTCCGCGATCGCGACAGGGATTGCGCAAGGATTGCCGCTCGCGGCCGCCGTCAAGCGTGCGATCGACTATGTCCACGAAGCGATCAGGACGGCTCCGGGCTTTGGCTCTGGCAATGGACCCTTGAATCACGCATGGCCGTTCGAGAAGGCCTGACAGGTCCGTTGGAAAAACTCGGTTGAACCGGCGCGCCGCGGACCCTATCAGGCGGACCGAAGGGCGCTTCAAGAAGAAAGAACAACAATCATGGCGCGGTACGATTTCGAGACCTTTGACGTCTTCACCGACACGAAAATTTGCCGGCAATCCGCTCGCCGTCATCATGGATGCGCGAGGGCTCTCGCTCGCCGACATGCAGACGATCACGCGCGAGTTCAATCTCGCCGAATTGACCTTTGTTCTGCCGCCCGAAAATCCTCAGAACACGGCGCGCGTCCGGATTTTCACGATCGGCTATGAAATGCCGTTCGCCGGTCATCCGACGGTTGGAACCGCGATCGCCATCGCAAGAGCGCGCAAGCTGACCGGCGACCTTCGCCTTGAGCTCAACTCGGGCGTCTTCCCGGTGAAGGTCGCTCTCGACGGCGGCGCGGCTTTTGCCGAGTTTCAAAATCCGAACCTCCCTTCGGAACGCGGCGCGGCGCCGGACGCCGGCGCAATCGAAGCGGCGCTGTCGCTGCCGGCGGGCTCGGTCGATCGCGGCGCGGCCAAGCCGCGCCTCATCGGCGCGCCGACGGCGTTCGTTTATGCGAAAGCGCCGCTCGACGCCGTTCGCCGCGCGCGGGTGAACAGCGCGGCGTTCGAGGCGCTGGCGCTGCGCCAAACGATCGGCGTCCTCATTTACGCCGACGGCGGCGAGGCGATGGACGCGACTTATCATGTCCGGATGTTCGCGCCGGACGCTGGCGTCGCCGAAGATCCGGCGACCGGAAGCGCGGCGGCGTCCTTGCCGGGACAGATCGCGCTGTCGCAAAAACTCCCGGACGGGACGCATCGCTGGGTGATCGAACAGGGGTTCGAGATGGGCCGGCCGAGCCGCATTCACGCAACTGTCGAGACGGCCGGCGGCGCCGTCAAATCCGTGCGCATCGGCGGGGCCGCCGTCCCGGTGATGAAGGGTCAGCTCGATTTTTGAGCGATGGTCGAGACGATTGCTTTTGGCTTCGGCTTCCACTGGCTGATCGCGACGCCGGCGAGAATGATTGCGAGCGCGATCAGCGCCGACGGCCGAAGCCTTTCATGGAACAAGATTGCGCCGAGAACGACCGCGACGACGGGCGTGATGTAATTGGCGAGCGCCATGAAGCTCGCGCCCGCCCTGCCGACGATCGTGAAGATGATGAAGCCGGCGAGCGCCGTCGGACCGATCCCGAGAACGAAAATGCTCGCAACGCTTTTCAGCGACCACGAACCCGGATCGAATTCGGCGAACAGGAGCGCCGGCGTCGCGACGAGCGCGCCAATGGTGACAACGCCGGCCGAGAAAACGCGCGGGCTCGTGCCCGGCGCGCGCCGCGACATGACGACGGAGATCGCGTAACAAAGCGTTGCGACGAGAAGGCCGATTTGCGCCAGAAAGCCGGACGCCTTGACGCCCGCCATCGCCTCGGGACCGAGGAGAACGAGGACGCCGGCGAAACCGAGGAGGAACCCGGCGATGCGCGGCGCGCTCAGTTTTTCATCGGCGAAGAAATAGGCGAGGCCGAGGGTCCAGAGCGGCATGAACGCCATGTAGACGCCAGCGAGCCCGCTTTCGACATATTGCTGCGCCCACGGGAAGATCAAGAACGGGATCGAATAGCCGATGATCCCGACGCCTGTCATCCAGATCCAGATCTCGTTGATGCTGGAGCCTTCATTCGTCCGTGCAAGGAGCGGCGGCAGGCTCTGCCTTTTGGCGCGCATCAGGATGAAGAGCGCGAGCGCCGCGATCCACAGCCGCCCGACCGCGACGAGGGCGGGCGGCACGGTTTCAATCGCGGCGTGGATGAAGGTGAAGGATGAGCCGCCAAGCGCGGTCAGCGCCGCGAGCAGCATCCAGTCGAGCGGCGTCGCTTCGGCGGGGCCGGCGCGGGAAGGCGATGGCGGTTTCATTTCTTCATTCCGGAGTGCACGGACGGTCCTTGCGGCGCATCCTTCGCGACGCCTCGCTCCGCGAGGCTCCTCAGGATGAGGGTATGAATTGTTGCGACAAAGTACGCCCTCATCCTGAGGAGCGCGCCGAAGGCGCGCGTCGCGAAGGATGCGAGCAGGGGAGGCTGCAAAGCATAAAATGCTCCAGCGAGCATTTTGCTGCAATGCAAAAATTCTGTTGACGCCGATAGCGAGTTCTGGCGGACAAATGAGGTGGGCCACGCCTCCCCAACGAGGCGCGACCCATCTGCAAGGATGGGAGATCGACTGATGACGACAAAACCGGGCATGCGTCCCGCGCGTCCTTATTTTTCATCCGGCCCCTGCGCCAAGCGCCCCGGCTGGTCCCTGCAAAATCTCGGAACGGAAACGCTCGGGCGATCGCATCGCGCCAAGCTCGGCAAGACGCGCCTCAATGAAGCGATCGATCGCACGCGCGCGCTTCTCGAAGTTCCCGACGGCTATCGCATCGGCATCGTCCCGGCGTCCGACACCGGCGCGGTCGAAATGGCGCTATGGTCGCTCCTCGGCCCGCGTCCCGTCACCATGCTCGCCTGGGAGAGCTTTGGCGAGGGCTGGATCACCGACGTCGTCAAGCAATTGAAGCTCGACGCGACGGCGCTGACGGCGCCGTATGGCGCGTTGCCGGACCTTTCGAAAGTCGATCCGGCATCGGACGTCGTTTTTACCTGGAACGGCACGACCTCGGGCGTTCGCGTGCCGAACGCGGACTGGATTGCGGCGGATCGCGAAGGGCTCACGATCTGCGACGCGACGTCGGCGGCGTTCGCCCAGCCGCTCGACTGGGCAAAACTCGACGCGACGACTTTCTCCTTCCAGAAGGCGCTCGGCGGCGAGGGCGCGCACGGCGTTCTCGTCCTCTCGCCGCGCGCGGTCGCAAGGCTTGAATCCTACAAGCCGTCAATGGCCGCTGCCGAAAATCTTCCGCCTGACCAAAGGCGGCAAGCTCATCGAAGGGATCTTCGAAGGCGAGACGATCAACACGCCGTCGATGCTTGTGATCGAGGATTGGGTCGATGCGCTCAAATGGGGCGCGTCTGTCGGCGGATTGAAGGAACTCATTCGCCGCGCCGATTCAAATCTTCTTGCGATCACGCAATGGGTCGCGCGGACCGATTGGGTCGAGTTCCTGTGCGCCGACGAACGCGCGCGCTCGAACACCTCCGTCTGCCTCAAGATCGTCGATCCGAAAGTGTCGTCGCTCGACGATGAAAAGCAGCGCGCGCTTCGTCAAGCAGATGGAATCGCTGCTCGCCAGAGAAGACGCCGCCTACGACATCGGCGGCTATCGCGATGCGCCGCCCGGCCTTCGCATCTGGTGCGGCGCGACCGTCGAACGCGCGGACATCGAAGCGCTTTGTCCGTGGCTCGATTGGGCGTTTCAAGTCGTGCGTAGCGCGTAGCGCGCGCCCCACGGCCTACGCTCTCTTCACAGCAAGCACCTCACCCGCAACAGGATCTCTCGATGCCCAAAGTCCTCATCTCCGACGATCTCTCCGAAACGGCGGTCAACATCTTCAAGGAGCGCGGTGTTGAAGTCGCCTACGAGCCGAAACTCGGCAAGGACAAGGCGAGGCTCGAGCAGGTGATCGGCCTTTATGACGGGCTCGCGGTGCGTTCCGCGACGAAGGCGACAGCGGCGATCATCGCCGCCGGCAGGAAGCTCAGGGTCATCGGCAGAGCCGGCATCGGCGTCGACAACATCGACATTCCCGCCGCGACCGCCGCCGGAATCGTCGTCATGAACACGCCGTACGGCAACGCCATCACCACCGCGGAACACGCGATCGCGATGATGTTCGCCGCCGCGCGCCAGATCCCGCAGGCGAACCAGTCGACACACGCCGGCAAATGGGAAAAAGCGCGTTTCATGGGCGTCGAGCTTTTCGGCAAGACGCTCGGCGTCATCGGCTGCGGCAATATCGGCGGCATCGTCGCCGATCGCGGCGTCGCGCTGAAAATGCGCGTCATCGCCTTCGATCCTTACCTGACGGATGCGCGCGCGATCGAACTTGGCGTCGAAAAGGTCGATCTCGACGTGCTGCTCGCGAGAGCCGACATCATCACGCTGCACACGCCGCTGACCGAGCAGACGAAGAACATTCTGTCCGCCAAGGCGCTCGCGAAAACGAAGAAGGGCGTCATCATCGTCAATTGCGCGCGCGGCGGCCTTCTCGACGAGGCGGCGCTGAAAGCGGGTCTCGACGCGGGACGGATCGGCGCTGCGGCGCTCGACGTCTTCGCGGAAGAGCCGGCGACAAGCCATCCGCTCTTCGGCAATGACAAGGCCGTGCTGACGCCTCATCTCGGCGCGTCGACAAACGAGGCGCAGGAAAACGTCGCGATCCAGATCGCCGAGCAGATGGCGGACTATTTGATGCGCGGCGCCGTGACGAACGCGCTCAACATGCCGTCGATCACGGCGGAAGAGGCGCCGAGGCTCAAACCCTTCATCGCGCTCGCGGAAAACCTCGGAAAGTTCGCCGGCCAGCTCACCGAAACGAGCGTCAAGGCGATCGAGGTCGTCTACGCCGGCGGCGTTTCAAAGCTCAACACGCGGCCGATGACGGCGTCCGCGGTCGCCGGCGTCCTTCGACCGATGCTCGCCGAAGTGAACATCGTCAACGCGCCGATGATCGCGAAGGAGCGCGGCATCGCCATCGCCGAGACGTTCCGCGACGATGCGGAGAATTTCGAGAGCGTCATCCGCCTGCGGATCGTCACCGAGCGCCAGGACCGGACCGTCTCCGGCGCGCTCTTCGGCCAGACGCCGCGCGTCGTCGAAATCAAGGGCGTCGAGATGGAGGCCTCTTTCGCGCCGAACATGCTCTACGTATCGAACGCCGACAAACCGGGCTTCATCGGCGCGCTCGGCCAGACGCTCGGGCAGGCGAACGTCAACATCGCGACCTTCAATCTCGGCCGCTCGGCGCCCGGCGCCGATGCGATCGCGCTGCTCGCGGTCGATGAAAGGGTTTCGGACGAAGTGTTGGCGAAGGTCGCGGCGCTGCCGAACGTCAAGCAGGCCAAAGCGCTTCGCTTTTGATCATTCGGCGTGGCTGCGGCGGCGAATCGCGGGATGGTCCGCGACGTCAGATCAGGATCCCGCAATGGCGCCCAGGAAAATGCCGAGAAAGATAAAGTCTCGCGATATCGAAAAGTCCTATTCGCTCGGCCAGTTCGTCGCGAAACTCCGACGCTTCGCTGACGCGCTTGAAACCGGCGAGGCTTTCACCATTCAGATCGGCGGCGAGCGCCTTCGCGTGCCGAAGGGCGCGATCGTCAACATCGAACACGAGCGCGGCGACGGCGAGGAAGAGATCGAGTTTCAGATCAAGTGGAAGGCGTAGGGCGCCCATTGCGAACCTGTCCGCAGTCGCCCTAAATGTCTGAATGGACGATAAGGCGTTTGCAGAGTTCGAACGACGCGCCGAAGCTGGCGACGGCGACGCGCAATACGCGCTCGCGGCGATCTTCGCACAACGGAAATTGGTCGATCGCGCCAATCTCTGGCTTCAGCGCGCCGCAGATCAAGGCCATGCGGACGCCCTATACACGATCGCCGGGCGCTTGCTCAGCGTCACTGAGGGTGCCGTCGAATATCGCGCCGACGCCGTCGCCGGTTTGCAGAAGGCGCGCGAGCGTGGAAGCGTGGCGGCCCTGCGCGTGCTTGCGGCTTTAACGGCGGCGGGTCTTCTCGGCGAAGGCGGCTGGCCAGGCGCTCTCGCCATGATGCGCGAGGCGTGCGACCGCGGCGAGGGCGCGGCGCTGCGCGAAATGGCGGCGCTGTCCTCGATATCGACGAACATGATGATGACGGCGCCGCGCTTCTTGGCGAAGCGGCGAAGTCCGACGCGCTGGCCGCCGCTCTCGCTTCCCGTCGGGAGCACCGCAACCTGCAGAGTCGGAGAAAAGTCCTTTTCGCTCGATCGGGCGTTTGAAAAAGTCGCGCGCGGAAACGCCGATCCCGAACGCGAGGAAATTTCCGCAACGCCGCGCATAGCGGCTTTCCGTGCGGCGTTCGGTAGAGATTTGTGTGATCATCTGATCGGCGCCGCTCTGCCGCGATTGAAACGAGAGCAGGTTCTCGGCGCCGACGGACGGCGGCGGACGGATATGCACCGCACGGCCTGGGGCGCTCTGCTGGGGTTCGGTTTCGCGGACCTGCCGTCGGTGTCGTGCAGGCCAGAAAATGGCGAGGCTTGCGCGGATCCCTTATTCGCACGGCGAGCCGCTATCGATCCTGCGCTACGTTCCGGGCCAGGAGTACAGACCCCATCACGATTTCCTTGGCCCGAACGATCCGGATCTAGGCGCGCACGGACAACGATTGAAAACGGCGCTTCTCTATCTGAATGAAGGCTATGTCGGCGGCGCGACCCATTTTCTCGCGCCCGCCATCAGTTTCGTCGGCAATAGAGGCGACATATTGATCTTCGACAATGTCGACGAGAATGGCGCGCTCGATTATTCCGTCCGCCATGAAGGCCAGAAGATCGAGCGCGGCGAAAAGTGGATTGCGTCGCTATGGCTTCGCGACCGCCCGTTTTCAGGCTAGTCGGCGGACGCCTTGCGTTTGTAGGTCCCGATGAACCAGTCGGTCCATTCGGCCTTCGTGTCGTCGTACTGCTGGAAGTGCTGTGTCACCGTGCCGTCGGCGTTCGGCATCCATGTGCCGCGGAATTTGGCGCCGTTGCCAGCCTGTCCCGCGCCATAGCCGATCAGGCCCTCAAGAACCATCGCGCCCTTGTCGTCAAGACCGCCCGAATAATCGATCGTCGCCCCGCCCGAGACCCAGACCTGGCGCCATTTGCCGCTCAGGAGATCGACATAGTTGTAGCTCTGGCCGGTGATCCCGCCGGCGTTCACCCAGCGCTCGACGAGCAGGCAGCCATATTCTTCCTTCTTGATCGAGTTCGTTCCGGCGAGCTTGCCGTTCTGGCCGTAAACGTCCCACTCCCCGACCCAGAAATCGAAATCGTCGAATTGAGGATCAGTGCAGGGAGGCTTTTGCGCTTGCGGCGCTGGTGTGGTCGGCGCGGTCGTCGACTGGGCATGCGCGCAGGAAGCGGCAAGCGCCGCGATGGCGGTCAAGGCGAGCATTTTCATCACAAGAGCCCCTTATGGTTATCGGCCGCGCCGCAAGATCTTGCCGTGCGCGGCGCGCTCAATGCCTATGACACGCCACCGGGTTCGATACATCAACGTCCGCGCCGTCGGAGCGTTCGGAATCAACGACGAAACGAGCGCATTGACCCCGGCGGCCGGGCGCCTATGGTGCGCCGCGAAATCAGCAAACCGAGGGTTCGATGGCAGACGTCGCGGTCATCGGCGTCCAGTGGGGCGACGAGGGCAAGGGTAAGATCGTCGACTGGCTCTCGGCGAGGGCCGACGTCGTCGTGCGCTTTCAGGGCGGGCACAACGCCGGCCACACGCTCGTCATCGACGGCAAGGTCTACAAACTGTCGCTGCTTCCCTCCGGCGTCGTCCGCGAAGGACGGCTCGGCGTCATCGGCTCTGGCGTCGTCGTCGATCCGTGGGCGCTCATCGCCGAGATCGCGCGCATCGAGGAGCAAGGCGTCAGCGTGACGCCCGCCAGTCTCGCGGTCGCGGAAAACGCGACCTTGATCCTGCCCGTTCATTCCGAACTCGACGCGATGCGCGAGGGCGCGGCGACGGGCGTCAAGATCGGCACGACGAAACGCGGCATCGGCCCGGCCTATGAAGACCGCGCCGGCCGCCGCGCCATCCGCGTCGTCGATCTTCTGCATACGGACACGCTCGCAGCAAAGGTTGAAAATCTTCTCGTTCACCACAACGCGCTCCGTCGCGGTCATGGCGCCCACGAAGTCGACGCTGCGGCGCTGACCGGCAAGTTGAAAGCGATCGCGCCGAAGATCGCGCCCTTCGTCCGGCCGGTCTGGAAACTGCTCGACGAAGCGCGCAAGGCTGGCAAGCGGATCCTGTTTGAAGGCGCGCAAGGGGTTCTCCTCGACGTCGATCACGGCACCTATCCTTATGTGACCTCGTCGAACACGGTCGCGGGCCAGGCGGCGACGGGGTCGGGATTGGGCCCGCGCGCCGTCGGTTACGTGCTCGGCATCGTCAAGGCTTACACGACGCGCGTCGGCGAAGGGCCGTTCCCGACGGAGTTGACCGACGCCGTCGGCGACCGGCTCGGCGAGCGCGGCCGCGAATTCGGCACGGTGACGGGCCGAAAGCGACGCTGCGGATGGTTTGACGCGGCGCTTGTCCGTCAGGCGTTGAAAGTCGCCGGCGTCGACGGCGTCGCGCTGACGAAACTCGACGTGCTCGACGGCTTTGACGAACTCAAAGTCTGCGTCGGCTATGAGCTCGACGGCGCGCGCTATGACTATCTGCCCGCCGGGATCGACGCGCAATCGCGCGTCAAACCCGTCTATGAAGCGATGGAAGGCTGGAAGGGCTCAACCGTCGGCGCGCGCTCATGGGCGCAATTGCCGGCCGAGGCGGTGAAATACGTCCGCCGGATCGAGGAGCTGATCGAAACGCCGGTCGCGCTCGTTTCGACCAGCCCCGAACGCGAAGACGTCATCTTGATGAAAGACCCGTTCCAGAATTAGCGGCGGATCGCCGCCTCTTCTCTTTCCCTTGATCCTTCGAGACGCGACGCTGCGCGTCGCTCTTCAGGATGAGGAGGGCGGGCGGGGAGGGCTTCTCGCCCCGAGTCCCTTCATCGAATTGAAGCGCCCAAAGCGAACCCTCCCTTTCACGCAAGGCCGGTTCCGCTTCGCGCAACCGGGCGTGAAAGCCCTCCTTTTTCAAAGGAGGGAGGGAAGCCAGTCCCGCACCGCAATCTTCTCCCTCCCTTGAAAAGGGAGGGCGGGGAGGGTTTCCATCCGCGAGTCCTGACGTCGAAGTTGAGACGCATAAAGCCAACCCTCCCTTTCCAAGGAAGGGAAGGCGCCCCCGCCGGTTGACCATCCGTTTACGGAATACCTGCTGGCGCGGGAAAAATTGGAATCTTCCGCTAACGCGAAAACACGTTAACCATGAATTTTCAGATTTCTCGCGAAGCCATTGATTCCGCATACGAATAAAAATCTATCCCCCACCTTATCCCCCTACTTATCCCCCACCTTATCCTACAACTTATCCCACACCTTCGCGGCGGGCTTAAACTCCGCGCGAAATGACGAATTCAGTTCCGTCATGCCGGGTTCGCGCTGCACACGCCCGGAGTGATGAGAGCGATTTCGCCGAGCAATGGAGAACGAGCGTGAGCGCGCTTTCGCATTCGCCTGAATTCCGTCGATCGGACGGCGTCCGCGCCGCGTCGCTCATGGGCGCGCGCCGCGACTGCGGGCGGACGGAGACGGCGCCAAGCGACGCCGAATTCGCGGGGCTTTTCCCGACCCGGAAAGCAGGGCTTTTCCCGCTGAAAGCCGCATGGAAGGCCGAAAAAACGAGGGAGCGCGGCGGCGAAAAGCCTGGCGTTTCAGACCCGCTCGCGCGTTTTCAGGAATTTGACGAGCGGGTTTTTCTGCTCGGCGTAGCCCGCTTCCCAGGCGGAGCGGGCGAGATAGACGGGGCCGCCATAGCGGTCATGCGCGATCGCCGTCTGGTTGAGCGAGATGAACGTCCTGATCGCGGCTTCGTCTCCCGAAAGCCATCTGACGGCGTCATAGCCGCAAATCTCCATCGCGGCGGCGACGCCGTATTCGGCCTTCAATCGCTCCTCGATGACGTCGAGCTGCAAAGAGCCGACGACGCCGACGTAAAAATCGGCGCCGAGCGTCGGCGTGAAGACCTGCGCCGCGCCTTCCTCGGCGAGCGCGGTCATCGCGCGCTTCATCTGTTTCGACTTCATCGGGTCGTCGAGGCGGACGCGGCGGATGATTTCGGGCGCGAAGTCGGGAAGGCCGGAAAAACGGATCCCTTCTTGCTCGGACAGCGTGTCGCCGACGCCGAGCGCGCCATGGTTCGGAATGCCGACGATGTCGCCGGCGACCGCTTCCTCGGCGAGATTGCGCTCCTGCGCGAGGAAAAAGATCGGCGCGGTGACAGCGAGCAGCTTGTCGGTGCGCGAGACCTTCAATTTCATGCCGCGCTTGAACTCGCCCGAGCAGAGCCGAACGAAAGCGACGCGGTCGCGGTGGTTCGGGTCCATGTTCGCCTGCACCTTGAAGACGAAGCCGGAGACGGCGGGATCGGCAGGCGAGATCTCGACGGGCCCGGCCTCGGTCGTCGCCATCTGGGCGCGCGGCGGCGGCGCGAAACGCCCGATATCGCGCAAAAGCTCGGCGACCGAAAACTCCTTCAGCGCGCTGCCGAAATAAATCGGGGTCAGGGCGCCGTGCCGGTACTGCTCAAGGTCAAAGGGCGCGTAGCCGTCGCCGGCGAGCGCCATCGTCTCGCGCGCGGCCGCGGCTTCCTCGGCGCCGACGATCTCGTCGAATTGAGGATCGCCCACGCCGGAAAGATCGACGGTCTTGCCGAACTTGCCGCCACCGCCGCCGCCCGCGAGCAGCAGCCGATGATGCGCCATGTCGTAGCACGCCTTGAAGCCGACGCCCGTCCCGACCGGCCAGACGCGAGGGCAGACGTCGAGCGCGAGCTGGTCGGCGATCTCGTCGATAAGGTCGAACGGATCGCGCCCCTCGCGATCGACCTTGTTGATGAAGGTCATGATCGGAATGTCGCGCAGGCGGCAGACTTCGAACAGTTTGCGGGTCTGGCTCTCGATGCCTTTCGCGGCGTCGATCACCATGACGGCGCTGTCGACGGCGGTCAGCGTCCGGTAGGTGTCTTCCGAAAAGTCTTCATGGCCCGGCGTGTCGAGAAGATTGAAGATGCAACCGTCATGCTCGAACGTCATCGCGGAGGTCGTCACCGAGATGCCGCGCTTTTGTTCGATGGCGAGCCAGTCCGACCGCGCGCGACGCCGGTCGCCGCGCGCCTTGACCTCGCCCGCAAGACGGATCGCGCCCGAAAAATAGAGGAGCTTTTCGGTCAAGCGTCGTCTTGCCGGCGTCCGGGTGCGAGATGATCGCGAAGGTGCGGCGATTGAGATAGGCGTCGGTCATGCGGCTCCGGGAGCGTTGGAGCGGCGCTGTCTGCGGGCGCCGGCGCCGTGCGTCAAGGCCTGCGCAGGCAGGGCATCCTTCGCGACGCGATGCTTCGCATCGCTCCTCAGGATGAGGACTCTGCTTGCGGCGACAACCACACTCCTCATCCTGAGGAGCCTCGCGCAGCGAGGCGTCGCGAAGGATGTGCCGCTAAGGCCGCCTTCACCCAAACCGCTTCAACGACAGGAATTCCCATTCCGGCGGCGTCCGCCCGTCGAGGGCCATCGTCGCGAGCGCCTCGCCAAGAACCGGCGAGAATTTGAAGCCGTGTCCCGAAAGGCCGGCGGCGAAGACGACGCGCTCGCTTTCGGGGTGGCGGTCGACGATGAAATGCTCGTCGGGACTGACTTCATAAAGGCATTGCTGAAAAGTCCCGGCCCGGCCGGCGAGGGCGGGAATCGTTTCCGCGAGGAAATCCTCGACCGCGCGCTCTTCCTCAACGGATGGCGCGGCCTTGCGGTCTTCGGGGCGCGCGAGCGGCGTTCCGCCCGTATGTTCGGCGATCTTCACGCCGTCGCCATCGATCGCCGGGAAGCCGTAGAAAAATCGCAGCGCCTCGGTTTCGACGGCGAAGGGTGCAAAGCCGGCGGCCAGCGTGAATTGGTCCGTATCCGGACGGCGCCAGAAGAGCGTCTTTCCGACCGGCTTCACGCTCGCCTTCGGAAGGCGGAGCAATCGCCCGGCCCAGGCGCCGGCGGCGATGACGAGGTGGTCGAACGTCTCGGCGCCGCCGTCGGTATGAAGAACGACGCCGCCCTTCGCGGGCGTCCAGTCGTCCGACGCTCGTTTCAGGGCGAAGGCGCGCGCCATAAGCGGCGGCGAGACGGATCTGCTGCGCGACCGTCCTTCCGGCCAAAACAAAACCCGCCTCACGCTCGAAGATCGCCTCGAAATGCGCCGGGACCTTCAGGAGCGGATGGGCGCGGCGAAGGTCGGCGGCGGTGAGGGGCACGACGGGAAGATCGTGGGCGGCGACGGCGGCGCGAAGGCCGCGCATCATCGGGCCGTCGGGCGGTCCTGCTTCAAGAACGCCGGCCTGGACGAACAGAAGTCTCGCCGGCGGCGGTCTCAAGCTCGCGCCACATCAAGAGCGCGCGCTGGAGGATCGGAACGTAGTTCGGATGCTCGCAATAGGCTGTCCGGAAAAGGCGTGTCGCGCCGTGGGACGACCCCCTGTCGTGACCGAAAGGGAATTGGTCGAAAAGCGTGACTTTCGCGCCACGCCTTGCCAGATGCAGGGCGGCGGACGAGCCGGTCATGCCGGCGCCGATGACAGCGATGGTCGCCATGGGATTCCTCGCGCAACAGCCGGCACCGCCGCCATGGGCGGGCTCCGATTCGCCGCCGAGTTGAGCCCCGCGCCGGCGCCCTTGTCCAGCAAAGGCGAGCGGCGTCCCAAATTGACAATCCGGCGCTGCGGCCGCATCGTCGTTAACAGTCGAGGGGCGCGCCGTCAGCCGGCGTTGCAAGTGAGTTCGGGGATATGGGCAGACTTAACTCGAATTTGGGCGATCCGATTGCCTGCGATGGAACGCGCAAGGGCAAAACCTGCGGCGGCCACGTCTTCAAGTGCTCCAACCCCGAATGCAGTTCGCGCGGCTGCGAAAAGAGCGATTGCAGCGAGCGGCAGTTTCTCCCGATCCAGAAATGCAAGGATTGCGGACGCTCCTACGAACGCATCCAGCAATATGGTCCAAGCAAAGCGCCGGCCGAAGACCTCGGGTCGAGCGTCCCCGGACGGCGCTTCGCGCTGCCGAATGTCGAACTGCTCTTTGGCGCGGTGCTTGGCCTTGTCGTCCTCGGCGCGGCGCTCGCTGGTGTCATGGGCGTTTTCGGCGGACCGAAAAGCCAGATCGTCATCGCCGACAATTCGTCAGTGGCGCCGCCGGTCATCGGCGGGCTCGCCAATGGGCAGCAAACGCAGGTCTACGCCGATCTATGCCAGTGCTATCGCGAAGGCGTGGCGCTCGCCGGGTCGGGCGTCAGCGTTCTCTCCTCGCAATACCGCGTCGGCTTTGTGCAGTGCCGCGCGGTCTTTGGACCGCAGGGCGGCGACGCCTGGACGTCGGGCTGGAACGCGCGCGTCGAAGGCAAGGTCGTCGGCGCGGGCTGCCGCTCGTGGATGCGCTCTTACGGCGGCTAGATTTCTGTCCCGTTTCGGGACCGAACCGCCGTTAATCGGCGATCAACCATGTTTCGCCATTCTCAATTCCGCCGCAGCGTGGAATTCGTATCATGACGATCGTTCAGCCGACTTTGAAACGCGTGATCCTGATCTGGGTCTCGATAACGCTCCGCGCGCTGACCCTCGGGCTTGGCGGGGCGCTCGCCGCCTCGATCGTCATCGGCGTCGCCGTCGCCGCCATGGGCGGGGACGAAGCGCTTATCCGCGAAATCGCCCAGATCGTCGGCCCGATGATCGGCCTGCCGGTCAGTCTTTATGCGGCCTATGCGCAACTTGGACGCAAATGCGGCGATGTCCGGCTAGTTCTGGTTGCAGCGGAATAGCGCTCGCCAGCGTCCCTCGGGGGCGTGTGCGAAAATTAACTGCGTTCGTTAACGACGAATTTTTCGCCGTTAAGGATAGGCCTTAATGTCCATTACCCCCAAGTAATCTATTAAGTCATTGATTTTCAACAATTTCCTAAAAAAACAGAACAACCGCGGGGCGAATCCCCTGACAAAAACACAAGTTGCACTGCGACAATTCTATGGCGTATCTTTACATTTAGGTAAGGTTGCTCTTGGGGCCTGGCGTGCGACGATGACTCGGGAATGAGCATCGACGTATGAAACAGGGTTCGAGCGGGGGTTGAATTCCGTTCTGACTGCCGGGGGAGCGACTTCGCCTGTGTACATTAGGTGGAGACGTAAATGCTTAAAGCTCTTGTCAAACTGCAGACGCTTGATCTCTCACAAAGACGAAGAGGGCGCCTCGCTGATCGAATACAGCTTGCTGGTCGGTCTGATCTCGGTCGTCATCATCGCCTCGATCGTCGCGATCAGCGGCAACCTCGCCACAATCTGGTCGTCGCTCGCGAGCGTCATGGCGCGGCCGCAGCCTAACCAATCGCGTGGATCCCCTGTCCGCTGCAGCTGCGGACAGGGGATTTGCGATCAGTTATGGGGCGTCTTGTGCGGATTGCGTCGTATAAAGAATTTCTGGGCTGCGACGAAGCCGCGTCCCTGATCGAATATAGTCTGCTTGTCGGCCTCATTTCGGTCGCGATCCTTCTGGCGATCGTATCAATCTCTGGAAGCATGGCGACGACCTGGTCGACCTTGGCGGGCATCGTCGCGACGGCCGCCGCCTGACAGACTGAACCGGCCCGGAAATTGCTTATTGACGACTGACGTCGGCTGACAACGCGCCACGGACGGCGCTGGGAGAATGATTAGTCATGCGCAACACTTCGATCATCGTTCTGGTCGCGGCGATCATCCTCGGTCTGTTGGCCGTCGCGGGCGTTCAAGGGGTGCTCAGCGGACGAAACACACAGGGCGCAAAGGACTCGACCACTACCGTTGTCGTCGCGAGGAAGGTGCTCGAGTTCGGCAACGAATTGTCGGCTGACGCGCTGCAAGAGCGCGAATGGCCGACCGACGCGGTGCCGGAGGGCTCATTCGCCAAAATCGCAGAAGTCGTTGGCTCGGAAAGGCGCGTTGCGCTCCGCTCGATCGCGGTCGGTGAGCCGGTCTTGAAAGACAGGGTTTCAGGTTTCGGCGGGCGCGCGGCGCTCTCGCAGGTCATTGAAGAAGGCTATCGCGCCGTTGCTGTTCGGATCTCGGACGTATCGGGCGCGGGCGGGTTCATTCTGCCCGGTGACCGCGTCGACGTGCTGCTCACGATTTCGCCGACCAGTGAAAAGCTGGACACCTCGACCAACATCCTTCTTGAGAACGTCAGGGTGCTCGCGATCGACCAGGAGGCGGATGAATCGACCGGCGGCGCCATTGTGGCGCAGGCCGCGACGATCGAAGTCAAGCCGGAAGACGCCCAGAGAATCGCGCTCGCCTCGACAATCGGCACGCTCAGCCTGTCGCTTCGCAATACGCTGGCCGCAACCGGCGCCGAGAGCGGGGAAATGGTCAATCGCGTCATTCGCTACAAGGACCTTGGTCCTACGGTTCCGGAAGAAAAGAAAGCGGCCGTGCGCGCCGCCCCGGCGCCGTCTCCCTATGCGACGATGAACGTGACTCGGGGCGTCGAATCGACGAAAGCGAACGTGCCGCGCGAAGGCGGCAGACCGCAGGCGTCGCTCGGGAGTTCGACTTACGCATTGCGGAACAGTGCGGCGACATCAACTGCGGCGATGTCGTCGACGCTGAAAATAACGGCCCCCGGCGGGGAATAATCGTCATCAGTCGTCGCGCGGACAACAGGATCGGATCGGGAGCGTATATGGGCATTGGGGGCATGAAAACCTTGGCGGCGGTCGCCGCGCTGGCGACGGCGCCGGGAATGGCGGCGGCGCAGGACGCCGCGATGAAAATCGACCAGGAGGAAATAATCAGCCTCGGCTCGAACGGCGGCCCCGCGATGAGCGATGTGACGGTGCCTGTCGGCAAGGCTGCGGTGTTGCGGTTCGACAAGGCGATCGTCGACGTGCTCGTCGGCGAACCTGAAATCGCCGATATCATTCCGCTGACGGACAAAAGCATCTATGTCATCGGCAAGAAAGTCGGCGGCACGAGCCTGACGCTCTTCGCGCGCGGCAAACAGCTGGTCGGCGTCGTCGACCTTAACGTCTCTCACGACCTTCTCGGCGTCAAGAAACGCCTCTACGACATGATGCCGAACGAGCAGATCGAAGTTCGCGCCGACGCAGGCGCGATCATCCTCAGCGGCGCCGTCTCCGACAGCGAAGTCTCGACGAAAGCGTCCTCTCTCGCCGCGAACTTTGTCGGCGCCGAAGGCTCGGTCGTCAACATGATGTCGATCAAACAGTCGCAGCAGGTGATGCTGGCGGTCCGCTTCGCCGAAGTGAAGCGTTCGGCGCTCAAAGATGTCGGCATTTCGACCGACGTCTTCTTCAACTCGGGCAAGGAGATCGGGGGCGTTCAATCAGGGCGGCAGATCGTCCAGAACTATGCGCCGGTCAGCTCTTTCGGCCAGGACGGCAGCCTCATTCTGGACCCGGCGAAATTTGCAACGGCGTTCGGAAAGTTTGCGATCGGCGATGTGAACTTCGATTTGCTTCTCGACGCGCTGGAGAAGAAAGGGATCGTTTCGATCCTCGCAGAACCGAATTTGATCGCGGTCTCCGGTCAGCCCGCGAGCTTTCTTGCGGGCGGCGAGTTTCCCGTTCCGGTCGCCGTCACCGACGACGAGAACGGCCGGCGCATCGGCATCGAGTTCAAGGAATTCGGCGTGCGTCTTTCGTTTACGCCGACCGTTCTCGGCGATACGATAAATCTGCTGGTGGAGCCGGAAGTCAGCGAACTCGATCCGCAAAACAGCATCGTCATCAACGGGTTCACCATTCCCGGTCTGACGACCCGCCGTACACGGACGACTGTCGATCTCAAAAACGGCCAGAGCTTCTCGATCGCCGGCATGCTGCAGCGCCGGTTCATCGACGACATCGAACAGATGCCGGGCGTCGGCGACGTTCCTGTCCTCGGGGCCCTGGCGCGCAGCGCCTCCTACAAGCGCGAAGACACGGAACTCGCCATCATCATCACCGCCTACCTCGTCGAGCCGTCGACTTTGTCGGAGCTGACGACGCCCTTCGACAATCTTGTCCGGCCGCATGAGCTCGAACTCTTCCTGCTCGGCCGCACCGAAGGGTCGGAATGGCTGAACGGACCCTCCGTCGCCAATCGCGCAAGAGGCGCCGGCTCGGCTGCTGCCGACGCCAGCCCCGGCGTCGACGGCCCCGTCGGATTTGTCGTGAAATAATAGGAGCTTGCACAATGAAAACGATCATGCTTGCCGCCGGGTTCATGCTTACCGCCGGTTGTGTATCGACCCAGAACGACCTGGATGAGACTTTCGGCGTCGCCACGAAGACCAACATGAACGCGCAGATCGTCGATGCGACGCCGGCGCAAGGCGCGCCAGAAGGCGACGGCGGCGCCGCTGACCTTGCTACGCTTCGCTACAAGACCGATAAAGTCAAAGTCGGCGCCGCCGGCGAATTCGAGGCCGGTGAAGATGCCGAAGCGGGCGGCAACTAAAGCCGTCCGAATGCGTATGGGGAGGCTATCATGCGGTTTTGGAGAGACGAAAACGGCGCGACGCTGATCTATGTCAGCCTGATCATCCTTATGCTGACAGGGATAACCGGCCTGGCGCTTGACAGCGGTCGCCTTTTTTCCCTGAGGCATGAAATCCAGAAGGCCGCGGACGCCGCCGCGCTCGCAGGCGCCTGGCAGCTCGACGGGACGCTGCTCGGATCGCAGAACGCAGACGCCGCGGCGCGAACAGCGCCCGTCGCGCCGAACAATCAGAAGTTCGGTTCGACGCCGGGAGCGATTGCGATCGCGTCGACGTCTTTCTGGAGAGGCATACCGGCGAGCGACGATACGGCGCTGACGCTCGCCGCGCCGCCATACGATTATATCGAGGTGACGACCTCCGCTGTCGCGCACAACACCATTTTGATGCGCGTCATGGGCGCCGCCGCGACATCGACCGTCACGGGGAAAGCGGTGGCCAGGAAGGGACAGTCGCGCTGTCAGCAAACGCCGCTTTTCATGTGCCTGCCCGGCGGCGCCGCATTCGACCCCGCTGCGAATATCGGTCGGCAAGTTTTGATGAAGGCGGGCGGCGGGAACAATTGGACGAATGGCAATTGGGGCCTGCTCGACACGCCGAGCGGCAGTCAAAGCACCGGCGCGCTTGCCAACATGATCGCCGGCATCAACGGCCTGCCGCAATGCATCTCCACCGGCATATCAACGAAGCCCGGCAACGTCGCGTCGCTCGCGCCTGCGTTCAATGTGCGGCTTCGACATTTACGAAAATCTGCCCGGCAACACTCAACTACAGAACGACGGCAGGCTATCCGCCTGCGGAGAATGTTACGAAAAGGTAGAACCGCGCGAACGACAAGTGCACCGCAGTTGACTGTGCATGGGCCGACGATTCCAGAAGGCTTGGTCCGAACGATCCGGACATTTCGCGCCGCCAATCGCGTTGGCAACGGCCAATGGGATTGCTCCGGTTCTATTGGTCGCTAAGCGCATCCCAGGCAACCGGCGGTATGCCGCCCGGGTTGCACATCAACAGGCGGAATGACCCGTTACGAGATGTATCTCCACGAGATGGATACGGCTCATCCCGACACCACCGCCGCTGCGTCGCCTGAGCGTGTCCGGCGCCGGCGGCGACAACGGCGAACCGCAGACGAGCGCGCGCCAAGCATGCTACACGGGCGGGCCGATCCCGCCGACGCCGACGGCGCTTGCTCAACGCATCAACGACCGGCGCATCTTCATCGTCGCCGGCGTGCGACTGCATCGCAAACCCGCCTTCGGGTAACACGAACAACGTTCCGGTCATCCACTACCTGTCGATGTTCCTCACCGAGCCTTCAATTACACAGGGTGGCCAGACGCAGGGCGACACCTATATGGAGATCGTCGGTTACGATTCCGGCGGCGGCGGCGGCCTTGTTCCGGTTCAATTGCGCGAGTGGGTGGAGCTCGTGCGGTGAGACGGCTTTGTGGCGTTCGCAGATTCAAGAAGGACGAACGCGGCGCGGCGCTCGTCGAGTTAACGCTGGTTTTTCCGCTTTTGCTCTTGCTTGGCGCGGGGCTTGCTGAGTTCGGTCTGATGCTTAACCAGCAACAGGTCATCACAAAAAGCGTCCGCGACGCCGCCCGCTATGCGGCGAGGACGCCCTTTGCGTTCAAGACCTGTCCTCTTAACGCGCAGGCGGAATGGACTCAGCTCGTCGCGGACACCCAGACCGTCGCGCTGCGCGGCAGCGTCGATGCGACGAAGCCTTTGCTTCTTTCGACATGGAACAATGTGTCGATGGTGACCGTCGCCGATTCCTGCGTCACGGCGGGCGCATTGCTGAGTCCCGCAGGCGGCGGCAACAACATTCCGGTAATCACCGTCACCGCGTCTGCACCCTATGCCGGCGTCGGCTTTCTCGGCTTTCTCGGCATTTCGTCATTCAACCTCCAGGCGGCGCATTCCGAAATGTGGGCCGGTCTATGAAGCTGCGCATCCGGAAATCCTTCCTTCGTGACGAGCGCGCGGCGACGATGGTCGAATTCTCGCTGATCGCGCCGCTCCTGTTCATCATGACAATCGGCGCCGTCGATTTCGGGGCGGTCTTCTATCAGTTCCAGGCGCTGAATGTCGCGACAGGCATGGCGGCCCGAATGGCGGCGACACGTGGCCCGGTCATCACCGGCATTCCCGATTGCGGCGTCGGCGTCACCGGAACCGCCGGAACTTATTGCAGCCAGATTAACGGATCGAAGACCTGGGGTCCGCGCACCTGCTCTGGCAGCGCGACGGCGCCGACGCCGGCGCTAACAGGGGCGGCCTGCAACACGACATTGATGAACCGCATCCTCACGGAAATGCGCAGGGTCTATCCGCCGCTGACCATCAACAATCTTAACGTAACCTACGGCCCGTCGGGCCTAGGCTTTGTCGGCCTCGGCAAACCGGTGCCGACCGTCACGGTCACCGTCAGCGGCGTCAATGCGAATTTCATTGTTATCAGCGCTTTTGGTCTTAATGCCATCACGCTCCCGCCTTTCACGACAACGCTCACAGCGGAAGATCTAAGCGGAACATGATTGGAATACCGAACCATATGCAGAGCCTGGTCGCCGTTCTTCGTTCATCCGATATTGCTTCGGAGATCGAGGCGTACTGCGCCGCAACTACAGACCTCTCTGCAGACATCAGGGTGGTGGAGACCGCCGTCGCGGATGCGCCGTCCGTCATCAATGGCGGCGCCGACATCGTGGTCGTCGAGGCGGGCAAGGTCACCGATGCGGATCTTTTGGCCCTTGAGCAGATTTGCGCCTATGTGACGCGCGGCGGCTCCTTCATCGTCATCATGGACGATCCGACAGCCGATATTGTGCGCCGCCTTTTTCGCGCCGGCGTTACGGACGTGCTCCCGACGCCGGTGATGCCTGCCGAACTCGCCGCGGCGCTCAATACCGCACGCGGGCGGCAGATCGACGTGCGCCCGACGCTCGATATGAGAGCGATCGGCAAGATCGTGACGGTTGTGAAGACATGCGGCGGGGTCGGCGCGACGACGGTTGCGACCAATATCGCGTCTTCGCTAGCTTCGATGCAGTCCGGCCGGGTCGCGCTTGTCGATCTCGACGTGCAGTTCGGCCAGATCGCCGCGTCGCTCGACGTTCAGTCGCGAATGACCGTGCTCGACGCCGTTCGTGCCGGGCCGCGCCTTGACCCGACCTTGCTCGCGGCGACGATGCACGCCCATGAAAGCGGCGTGCGAATTCTGGCGGCGCCGACGGAGATCACCCCGCTTGACGCGCTCAACGAACAGTTCATCGAGCGGCTTTTCGCCAACCTTCGCACGTTTGCGGCGGTGAGCGTCGTCGAAGTGCCGGCTGCATGGGCCCAATGGATTGGCGACACGCTAGATCGATCAGACCTCATCGTTCCGGTCGCGGAAACGTCGGTGCGCAGCGCCAACGGGGCGGGGCGCATCGCGCAAAGCTTCATCGACTTCGGATTAAACAAGCTTGGCGTCTATCTGCTCATCAACAAATACGAAAAGACGATCGAAAATAACGAGCGGGCGAAAAAGCTCGCCGAGATCTTCCGAACGAAGCCCGGCGGCGCCGTGCGGCTCGACGCGAAGGCGGCGACGGAGGCTGGCGATCGCGGCCTGCTTTTCAGCGCGGCCGCCCCGAAATCGCTCGCGACCCGGGATTTTGAAACGAACGCACGCAACATTGCGACTGGCCTCGGCCTCACCCTTGCAAGTCCGGCTGTAACGCCGCAGGCGCCGCTGGAGCGGATCCTGAGCGGACGGTTAGGATTTAAGGGGCGAGGGCAATGAATTTCCGGTTTTCGGACCTTCGAAGCAAGCGGACGAATGAAGCGCCGGCGGTTGAAACGCCGTCGTCCCGAATTGAGCCAACGGTGTCGCAGGCCGCTCCCGCGCCGACGGCGACGCCTCATGTCGGATCGCTTCATTCGGCGACGCAGGATTATCTCGATTTGAAGGTCCGGCTGCACCAGCGGCTGATCGAGGAAATCAACCTCAGCGTCCTCGAAAAAGTCGATCGAGCCGATCTCAAGCACGAAATCAGCGGCGCCATCGGCCGCCTTCTCGCCAGCGAAGACAAGCCGCTCAATACGCGGGAACGTGAAGTCATCATCGACGAGCTCGTCGACGAACTCATGGGTTTTGGGCCCCTTGAGCCGCTGCTGAAGGACGACACCGTCGCCGATATTCTCGTCAACACGCCGAATATGGTCTATGTCGAGCGGCGCGGCATCCTTGAGGCGACAAACGTCAAATTCAAGGACGATGCGCATCTCATGCGCATCATCGACCGCATCGTCGTGCAGGTCGGTCGGCGCGTCGACGAGGGTACGCCGCTTGTCGATGCGCGCCTGCCGGACGGGTCGCGCGTCAATGCTGTCGTTCCGCCGATCGCGATCGACGGGCCGCTCCTGTCGATCAGGAAGTTTTCCCGTATCCCCTATGATCTCGAACGGCTTGTCGAGGTCGGCTCGATGACGAAGTCCTGCGCCGATGTATTGCGCGGCGTCGTGCGGTGCCGGCTGAATTTGCTCATCTCCGGGGGAACCGGCACCGGCAAGACGACGCTTTTGAACGCAGTGTCGCGCTATATCGGCGACAAAGAGCGCATCGTCACGATCGAAGACGCGGCGGAACTGCAGCTGCAGCAGCGTCATGTCTGCCGGATGGAGACGCGCCCGACGAACATTGAAGGACGGGGCGAAATCACCCAGCGCGACCTCGTCAAGAACGCGCTCCGTATGCGACCTGACCGCATCATCGTCGGGGAAGTGCGCGGCGGCGAAGCATTCGACATGATGCAGGCGATGAACACCGGCCATGACGGGTCGATCACGACCGTCCACGCCAATACGCCGCGGGACGCGCTGACCCGCCTTGAACAAATGGTGTCGATGGCGAATCTCGACATCCCGACGCGGGCGATCCGCAACCAGATCGCAAGCGCGCTCGACGTCGTCGTCCAGATCAAGCGATTTGCGGATGGCGTACGTCGCGTCGTTTCGGTGCAAGAGATCACCGGCATGGAGGGCGAAGTCGTCACCATGCAGGAGATTTTCCGTTTCAAACAGGAACATATCGACAATGACGGGCGCGTGATCGGCCGGTTTGAAGCGACCGGCGTCCGCCCGCATTTCTACGAGACGTTCCTTGCGAACGGGCTCGACGCTCCCGAACTATTTGCGACGACCTCCCATGGAGCGCGGTCGTGAACATAACGGCCGTCCAGATCGTTCAGGCGATCGCTTTCATCGCCGTCATCTTGACGATCGAAGGGCTCTACCTCTTCATTCGCAGCGGCGACAAGCGTGAAAAGGCCGCGAACCGGCGGATGAAGATCGCGGCCGAACGCAATGAACGCGTCCTGAACCCCGAGTTGTTTCGAACCCAGATCGAAGGCGGCTCGCTCTCCAACATCGTCAGCAACCTCTTTCCAGGGTATAACAAACTAATCTGGCGTTCCGCGATCAACGCGACGCCGGCGAAGTTCTTCACTGTCATGGCGATCGCCGCGGCGTTCGTCTTCGTCGTCTTCTTCGGACTATTCCGGGCGCCTTTTATCAACGCCTTCGTTTTGGCCGGCGTTCTCGGAGTCGGCGGCCCGCTATTTTTCCTGAAGGTGCTGGCCGGGCGCCGAGACAAGAAGTTCAACGAGCAACTGCCGACATCGATCGACATCATGGTGCGCGGCCTGCAGGCCGGGCATCCGGTTCCCGTCGCAATCGAAATGGTGGCTCGCGAACTTGAAGACCCTATCGGATCGGAATTCGGCCATGCTCTCGATGAAATGAACTACGGCCTCGAAAGAGGGGCTGCGCTCCGGAACGTGGCGACGCGGTTCGACAGCCCGGAATTCCTATTCCTTGTGTCGTCAATCGAGATGCAAAAGGAAACCGGCGGCAATCTCGCCGAAATCCTTTCAAATCTTTCGAAGGTGATCCGCGAACGCGCGATGATGCGCAAAAAGATCGTCGCAATGTCCGCCGAAGGGCGCATCACCTGCTTCGTCGTCGGTGGGCTGCCGTTTGCGCTTGTTTTGGCGATTTTGGCGCTTAACCGTTCATTTTACGGCGACGTCGTCGACGATGTCGCGTTCTGGCCGATGATCGGCGGCGGTTTCGTGCTCTGGATCCTCGGCATCACCTGGATCTGGCGCATGGTGAATTTCAAATTCTAGCGGCTGGGGCGATCTGATGGTGCAGATATTCATACTCGCCGCCGTCTTCGGGGCCGTCGTACTCATTGTGGTCGGCGTCACCGGATTGATGCAGCGGGACCCCGCGCTTCGACGCATGGCCTCTCCTGGCCCCACGGAATCGGCGCCGGGATCGATTTTTTACCAGAAAAAGCAGTCGAAGCTGCTCGACATGCTCGAGCCGATCCAAAGGCAGTTCGCGCAAAGCGACCAGAAACAGGTCGGCGTCGTCAAATCCAGACTCGTTCAGGCGGGTTATTATCAGCCTGCCGCCGTCGAGACATACTATTCGATACGCCTGATGCTCGCGATCGGGTTGGCTGCGCTTTGGGCTTTCGCGATATGGTTCCTGTTGCCGCCATCTGGCGTGAACGGCCTGATTCTTGTGCTCGGAGGCGCGACATTCGGCTACTACCTTCCGGCGCTGGTCCTTCATCTGCGAATTAAGGAGAGGCAAACGGCGTTCAGGTACGGCATGCCGGACGCGATGGATATGATTCTCGTCGGCGTGGAAGCGGGCCTCTCTCTTCCTGCTGCCATCAAGCATCTTTGCGATGAATTCGGCGACGCTCATCCGGTGATTGCGGAGCAGTTTAGGATCGTGACCCTGGAATTTCAGGCGGGCAAGAGCCGTCCGGACGCGCTCGCCTCTCTAGCCAAGCGCATGGACGTCCCGGAGGCGCGGGTTTTCGCCGCGATGATCTCGCAGGCCGAGAAGCTTGGCACAAGCCTCGCTACGACTCTGAGAGTCCTCGCGGAGGAAATGCGGAGAGACCGTATGCTGAAAGCAGAGCAAAGAGCTGCTGAATTGCCGGTGAAAATGGCGATACCGCTCGTCCTGCTAATCTTTCCGGCACTTTTCTCCGTCATCATGACGCCGCTGATGATCCGCATTTTTCGCGCGCTGGTCAGCATCACTTAGGAATGGAATGACGCGCCAATGATCAACGTTTGTGATTTAGCCTTCACCGTGTTGTCTTCGCGCGCCACGCGCGGCGCCTTGCTCGCCTCTTTCTGCTTCGCGGCGAATGGTTGCGCGTCGCTCAAGACCATGACGGAAGATTTTGACCGGAAATGGGACGATCCAAAGAGCATTCTCGCCGAAATGGATCAGACGGCCTCGACGAACCGCGCCGCCGATTCCTCCGCCGAGCAGATGGCGGCGTTCAATTCCGACGACTGCGCGAAGAAATTCAAACTCCTTGAACCGAAAGCGGACGGCGACGCCGGCGAATTCGCCGCGCGCCAGATTTCGGCGGCTGAGTGCATGCTGGAAGATGGAAAAGAAGAAGACGCAGCGCGCCTCTTTGCGATTGTCGCCGAGGATGGATCGAACGCCGTGGCGCTGCAGGGCAAGGGCGTCGCTTTGGTGCGTCTTGGCCGATACGACGAAGCCGCGTCCGCGCTTCAAGCCGCGATCGATATCGACGCCGGCCTTTGGCGCTCCTGGAATGCGATGGGCGTCGCCGCTGATAATCAGGGTCGAACCGAAGACGCATTGGCGGCGTTCAGGACCGCGGCGGACCTCAATCCGACGGAAGGCGCGGCGTTCAACAATCTCGGCGTTTCATTGATGAAGGCCGGTCGTCAACCTGAAGCCATCGAAGCGTTCAAGCAAGCGCTTGCCGTCGAGGGCGCACGCGAGGCGGCCGAAGCAAATCTGCGGCTGACCTATGCGATGGGCGGCGATTATTCGAGCGCGACGAAGGCGCTTTCTGACGATCGGCGCCCGGTAGCGCTCAATAACGCCGGAGTTGCTGCGGCGTCTCGCGGCGACAAGGCGGAAGCCAAGCGGCTCTTCACGCGCGCGCTCGAAGAGAGCCCCCATTTTTACGCAAAAGCCTACAACAACCTGTCACTCCTAGTTGAATAGGCCGGCGGATGATCGAGAGCGCGTACGATTGGCGTTGGGCGCTCTACGCGCTGCTGCTGGCGGCGGCTGTCGGCGACATTCGCTCAATGCGCATTCCGAATTTCATTCCGCTCTCTATCGTTGCGGCGCTGGTCACCGCGCTCGCTGCGGCGTCGGCGCCGGCTGACGCCTACGCCAAAGCCGCAGTCTCCGGGCTTGTCGGACTTGCGATCGGGTATGGGTTCTTTGCGCTGCGCTTGATGGGAGGCGGCGATGGGAAACTTTTCGCCGCAGCAGCGACCTGGTTCACGGCAGGGGCTCTTTTGAGCGTCGGCTTATGGGTTTCGATCTCGGGAATTGCTGTCGCACTGGCGGCCTTGATGGTGCGCACGTTGCGGCGCGCATCGCAAGCAGAACACAGCGGCCCGTCGCCGATGAAGACGCCGATCCCTTATGGGGTTGCGATTGCAGCAGGCGTGATCATCGCTGCGCAGACGCCGCCCCTGCTGCAAGGATAGGCGTATGCTTTCGCCGAAGACGATCGACCGGGCTGAGCAAGTCATCGCAACATCGCTTTACGTTTTGCTCGTTCAGCGAATTTGGCCCGAGAAATTTGACGCCGCCAATATCGCGCCGGGGCTCCTCTTGCTCGCGGAAGGAATCATTATCGTCTTCCTCGTCTTGCGTAGGCCGACCGCGAATATTTCGCTCCGCCCGCAGGACTGGGCGGCCGCGTTCGGCGGGACATTGGCGCCGCTTCTGGTCGCAAAATCCGCGGACCCGCAGCATCTTGCGATAGGGGCGTTCCTGATCATGTTCGGCATGTTCACGCAGCTGTCCGCAAAACTCAGCCTTCGACGGAGCTTCGGTCTCGTCGCCGCCAATCGCGGCGTGAAAACCGGCGGCGCCTATCGTTACGTCAGGCACCCGATGTATCTCGGCTATATGATTTCGCATGTCGGCTTTCTTATTATGGTGCCGACGCTCTGGAACTTCACCGTTTACGCGGTCGGTTGGACGTGTCTCGTTCTGAGGATCGTGTTTGAGGAGCGCCTATTGTCCAAAGACGCCGCTTATCAGGAGTTCAAGACGCGCGTCCGGCGCCGGCTCATTCCCGGCGTCTACTGACGCCGTTCCCGGTTTATTTTCGGGCCGGAAGGTCTTCGATTCTTGTCGGCGCTTTGCTATTGAAATTCAAGAACCGCTGCACAGCGACGCGTCGTCCGTATCGCGCCTGATGATAGATTCGGCCGACATACTCCCCGATGATTCCGAGGAAGACGGCGTTGACGCCGGAGAAGAAAAAGAGCGCGACGATGATCGTCATGATGCCGCGGCCCGCGACGCTTCCCGAAATAAGCATGAGGGCGATCTGAAAAAGTCCGAAAAGCAAGCTGAAACCGGCAATGAAGAACCCCATGATCATGATCAAACGCAGCGGGAGCCGTGAAAACGAAAAGATCATGTCGTAGGCGGTGCGGAACAGCTTCGCGAGGCTGAAACTTGACTTGCCCCATTTTCTGCGTTGCCAGACGTAATCGATGATATAGGGCCTGTATCCAAGCTCCGCGAGCATGCCGCGCACAAAGGGCGAGGCGTCAGGTATGCTCAGGAGTTCGTCGACGACCCTTCGGTCCGCAAGCTGATACTCGCCGACGCCGGGTTCCATGCGCTGGTCGGCGATCCGCTCCATCATGCGGTAAAAGAGATTGCGCAAACCACGCAACATGCTGTTTTCATCGCGCTGCAGACGGCGACCGGCGACGAGCATGTAGCCTTCTTCCCACTTCTCGATCATTTGATCCATCAGTTCCAGCGGATCCTGGAGATCTGACGGCACCATCAGGAAGACAGCGTCGCCCTTCGTGAATTGGAGGGCGTTAAAAGAGGAAAGAAAGACGCCGACGTTGCGAGCGTTGAAAATGACTTTGAAGCGCGAATCCTTGCGCGCGATTTCTTCCAGATATTTTGCCGAATCATCGGTCGATGCGTTATCGACCATGATGATTTCGACGTCATATGCGGCCAATTTTGCCGACCGCAACGCCTTCGACATTTCGTCATAATATGTATTCAGCCCGGCGCCTTCGTTGTATACGGGCGAAATTATCGAGATCAGTTTTTTCATTGGTCAGCCCTCGCGCTGCGGCTGCGTTAAGAGTTCGCCCGACGGCGAGACCAATGATCGTGCGTAAACGCGAAGCCGTTCGATCAGCCTGTCGACCGTTCCCGCCTCATCAGGCACATTCGGCGCCATTCGCACCGGCGCGATCGTGGCCAGTTCGTCGTCGGGCGTGCGTTCCTTGCTTTCGATGACGGCAAGCGGACGGCCCATTGCGGTTTCCACCAACGACAGCAATTCTCGAAATGACACATCGGCGCGTCCAGCGATATCCCATTCGCCAGAACCGGGTCTAAGCAAGAACTCCGCAAGATACCGCGCCTGATCGTCGACATGCAGCCATCGGCGGCGGCGTGCGAGCGAACCGCAAGTCAGCGTCTCGCCCTTTTGGCAAGCGATGATCGCCGCCGGCACGACGCGCGACACCCTTTCGCCGGGCCCAAACATGAAGTGAAGGCGAATCCAGCGATGATCGGTCCCGTCGCCTTCCCCTAGCGCAGTTCTCAGCTCGATTTTTCTGCGGGCGTAGGATTGGTAAGGCTCCTTCATTCGTTGGTCGCCGGCGAACAACTCAAGTCCGCTGCCGATGCCGACAAAATCGATCTCCGCCGCGGCGCAGGCCTGCTTTATTCGTTTCGACCAGGCAAGATAGTCCTTCCAGAACTCTCTCTCCATCGCCCGCAGCTGCTCCGCTTGCAGAGGGAAGGTCGGGCCACGCAAAGTGAATGATCGACGTCCGCCCCGCATTTGATTCGAACTTTTCGAAATTCGGAATCTCGCCACGCCGGACCGGGATGGTGGAGAGTCGCGGATCCTCGGCCGCTACGCGGCGAAACGCGCTCGCGACATAGCCGCTCGCCCCGGTCAGGAAAATCGTCTTTGGCTCGTCAGCCACTTGTCATTGCGCGGAAATAGCTTCTAACCCATTCGTAATAGCGCATTTGCCATGGTTTGCGGTTGAAAGAAACGGCGATGGAAAGCGTACGATCAATTACAGGCCGGGATTGGGCTTTCCTTGGCCTTCTGACCGCGTTGCCCCTGCTCGGCTATCAGTTTGGGATCGGCAGTCAGGTCGAGCAGTTCCCGATAATCGGGCGGCTTTCAGATCCGAAATTTCTTGAGGGCGATTTTTACGTCGATAGCGCTGCCGGCTTCGGCCCGAGATATTACTATTCTCTGTTCATCAGCTTTCTCACGAATTTCGGGTCGCTGCCGGCGGTGATTCTCGCGCTCACTTGCTTGACGAATTTCGGCGTCGCCACGGTTACGTTTATTTCGGCGCGCCGTCATTTCGGCGCAGGGGCCGCCGCCGCCTCGATCGCCGCTGCGTTCGCCATCGTCAATAACAGCTTTTCACTCGGGCTCGCCGGCTATATCCGTTTCGAGAGCTTCCAGCCGGCAAGCATCGCCATACTGTTTAGTTTTCTCGGGCTGGCGTCGCTGATTGAAGGGCGCCGCCTGGCAGCGGCAGTTTGCTTTTGCCTGTCGGCGCTCTTTCATCCGCTTGTCGGAACCGAAATCGCCATGATCGCTTACGCCTCTTGCGCGATCGCGGAACTTGGTGCGCGACGCCCAGTCGTGACGATGCTGAAATATTTTCCCTCGGGCGCCCTGTTCGCGGCGTTCATCGTGATCGTCTGGCTGTTGCCGGCCGCCGCCGTCGAGTCGGAAGGGCTGTCGGCGTCCGAATTCTTTGCAATTCTGCCTTCCTTCCGTTCGCCGCATCACTATCTGGCAGCCACTTTTCCATTTCTGCATTACGTCGCCGCGATGGCGTTCGTGGCGGCGCTTACCCTGATGGTTTGGTTGATTCGCCGGTCGGGCGACCTTGATTTTACAAAATCCGCCTACGCCGCAGCCGGCCTCATCGTGATCGTCCTTTGCGCCTTGAGTGTGTTCTTTGTCGACGTATTGCACGATCGCCTTTGGGCGACCGCGCAGGTTTTCCGAAACCTGTTCGTGCTGAAATGGATCGGATTCCTTTTCTTTGCTTCATTCGCAAGCGCATGGATATCCACGGCCCGCCCGGCGCATCTAACGGCGCCCATGGCAGCGCTTATCGCCACCGGCGACGCACAGCCCTATGTGATGCTGGCGTCAATTCTGACGATCTGGGCGCTGGGCAAGGCGCCGCAAAGCAGGCGCAACGACGTTGCCGCCGCGGGTTTTATCTTCTTGAGCGCGATTGGGCTGACATTCGGGTTGGGCGCTGCCGAAGATACGTCGCGCGCCATTGTTGCTGCGGCGATCGTGGCGATACTACATGGCTTCCGGCTCACGCTTTGGCGCCGCATTGGCATCGCCGCTGCGCTGACTTCGGCTCTCGTGACTATTGGATGGTTCAATCGCAAGCTTGACTGCATCGACCTAGCGATTTTGCAGCCGGTCTATTCGTGGGCCGACATGAAAGGTCCTAAGGTGGCGGTCGCTCGTTGGGCGAAGCGTAGTGCGCCGCCAGATTCGATCTGGGTCACGCCGCCTGACCTCGAGAACTTTCGCCTGATCGCTGAGCGGCCGGTTATCGTCGACTTCACCAGCATCCCCTTCGACGGCGGCGCCATGCGGGAATGGCGCAGAAGAATGGAGGTGCTTTATGGTCCGACGTCGGCGCGCGGCTTTGGCGCGCTGAAGGTGATGGGCCGCAATTACCGTTCGATCTCGCCCGAGGCCCTTTCAAAGGTTAATGCTGAGTTCGGCGCGACATACGCCGTCCTTTACAGGGACACGCGATGGAACGGCCCCGTCCTGTATGAGAACGAGCGCTACAAAGCGGTCCGCATATCGCCTTGATGCGCCGATGTCCGAGCACGGCCTCCGTTGAAGGCCAATCCATTAACCAGCAATTCGAGTGCGGCAGTAATTGAAAGGTTGGATCAATTCTCGCATGGCGCCGCTGCCGACTGGCGATAAGATCGGCGACGCCACTTTTGGGAAACCGGGTTGACCGCAGTTTCGACGCCATTGAGAGGGAAGCGGGTCTTCCTGACCGGCCACACCGGATTTACCGGTTCCTGGCTCGGTCTTTGGCTCGCCGAAATTGGCTGCGAAGTCATCGGTTATTCGCTGGCGCCTGAAACGGAGCCCAATCTTCACGCCGTCCTTGGCGGCGGCGCGTATGCGAGAAGCGTGATCGCAGACATACGCGATCTCGGAACGCTGCGCCGATCGATAACTGAAGCGCGACCTGACCTCGTGGTGCACCTCGCCGCACAGCCGCTCGTCCGGCGTTCCTATCGCGATCCGCTCGAAACGATTACGTCCAACGTCATTGGAACCGCCAATGTTCTCGAGGTTGCGCGGCACATCGAGACGGTTTCAGCGTTCGTCTGCGTCACGACCGATAAGGTTTACGAAAACCTGGAGCGCGCGGAGCCTTATCGAGAGGACGACCGCCTCGGCGGGAAAGACCCTTACAGCGCGTCGAAAGCTTGCGCTGAGCTGGTTACGCGAAGTTATCAGCAGACAATGTCTGAACTCGCGAACGGAATGCGGATCGCGACGGCGCGCGGGGGCAATATCATCGGCGGCGGCGATTGGTCGGAGGACCGGATCGTTCCCGATTTCTATCGTGCGGCCATTTCAGGAAGGCCGCTGACCATCCGCAATCCCGACGCCGTGCGCCCATGGCAACATGTGCTGTCCGCCTGCCACGGATATATCGCGATCGCAGGCCGTTTGTTGACGGATCAGGAAAATGCGGGCGAGGCGTGGAACATCGGCCCCGTCGACGATGACGAGTACAGCGTGCGCAGACTGGTGAATGCGCTTGGCGAGGGGTCGATCGCGCCGGCGGTCGATTTTATTCCCTCTTCGTTGAAAGAGGCCTCACTGCTGACGCTCGACGTTTCAAAGGCGAAGCGTGAATTGTCATTCGCTCCCGCGTGGTCGACTGCGCAAACGATTGCGAAAACGAGGGAGTGGTATGCGAATTTTTACAGCCGGCAGGGCGACGGCCGGGCGATCACCCTGGCGCAACTAAATGAGTACCGGGCAGCGATCGGCGACATGCAGAACGAGCCGCCGAAATAGGGAGCGATGCGAATGAAAGCGGTGATCCTTGCGGGCGGTCTCGGCACGAGACTGTCGGAAGAAACGCATCTGAAGCCGAAGCCGATGGTCGAAATTGGCGGTCGGCCGATCCTCTGGCACGTCATGAAAATCTACTTGAGCCACGGCGTTTCGGAGTTCATCATCTGCCTTGGTTATCGCGGCTTTCTGATCAAAGAATATTTTCAAAATTACGCGCTCCATAATTCGGACGTCACGTTCGATATGCGCACTGGCGAAATGATCATTCACCGAAGGGACAGCGAGGATTGGCGGGTCACCCTCATCGATACCGGCGAGAAGGCGATGACCGGCGCTCGCGTGCGCAAGATTTTACCCTTTATCGAGAAGGATGAAGCGTTTTGCCTCACCTATGGCGACGGGGTCGCCGATGTCGATATCAAGGGGTTGATCGCCTTTCACCGAAATCACGGGAAGATCGCCACGTTGACCGCCGTGACGCCGCCGGGGCGATTTGGCGCGTTGCAGTTCGACGGGGATCATACCGACAAGGTTGCCGCCTTCATTGAAAAACCGGCGGGCGACGGCGGTCTCATCAATGGCGGGTTCTTCGTTCTTTCTCCGAAAGTCAGGGATTATCTTTCGGAAAGCGAAGATGAAATCTGGGAGCGAACGCCGCTGATGCGTCTTGCCGAAGACGGTGAACTGATGGCCTATCGGCATCGCGGATTTTGGAAGCCGATGGATACCCTGCGCGACCGCGTGGAGCTGGAAGCTCACTGGAACGAGCCTTCGCCGCCGTGGAAGACTTGGTAGTCCTTGCGAAATGAGACGCAATGTCGACGCAAATCTTGATTCTCACCATCGTCACGGTGCTGATGTCGGCGGTCGGGCAACTCGCGCTGAAAGTCGCCGTTGAAAAAGCCCACCTGAAAGATGCGATCAGCGCCGGCGTATTGGCGGCCGCCGCCGCCGCCGCCGGGTCTCCTTATTTCTGGGGCGCGCTCATCATTTACGGCGTCAGCGTTGCGCTATGGTTGTGGGTGCTGTCGGAAGCAGACCTTTCAGTCGCCTATCCGTTTGTAAGTCTCGGTTTCGTGGTGACATTGGGATTCGCCGCCCTCTTCCTGAACGAAGCCGTCACGCCGTGGAAGCTTGTCGGCACTCTGCTGATCGTCGGCGGATGCTTCATGGTCGCCAAGAGCGCATGACGGCGCCGTTGGCGCAAACGGCGCGTTCGAAGATCGGATGAGGAAATCAATGTAGTTTGATGGAACGCTCTTGAAGCTTTTTTGGGCGGATTGCGGTGAAGCGGGCATTATCAAGAAATGAATGAGGTGCTGAAGCTGAACGGAGCCTTGCGGTGCGATCCACGGATTGAAGCCTGGCTCTCCGATTTTGCCGGCCTGCACCGGTTGATGACGCGGACGTGGTTTGACCGCATGCGTGATTGCGGCGGCGATATTCGCGCACTTCTGCATGACGGATGCCCGGTCGCGTGCGTGGGCGATGCGCCGTTCGGATATGTGAACGCTTTCAAGGCTCACGCGAGAGTTGGGTTCTTCCATGGAGCGATGCTCGACGAGCCCGCGGGTCTCCTTGAAGGTTCGGGCAAACGCATGCGCCATGTGAAACTTCGCCTTGGCGAGCAACCGAACGTCGATGCTTTAGGCATGCTCATCGCCGACGCCTATCACGATATAAGACGTATGGCCGGCGCGGCTTAACTATCAGAGCTTTGCGCGCTTTCAAAGGCGCCACATCATCCTGTGTTGTCCTGCACGCGAAGTCGGCGATAATCGACGACGGCAGCAAACTGGCGCAACGGAAGGTCAGCGCCGCACGTTCCTCTAACGCGCGAATGGCGCACGGGTGCGGGTGAAAACGGGAACTGGGCGGCTAGCCGAAAAAGGGCGCGCATAGCGTCATAGGTATAAGATTTTGCGGGCGAGAGCCCGCTTTTCGCCGACTACGGTCATTAGGCAATTTCATCTGATCGGCCGCTTGCGACGAGGACTGCGGGATCCGTCTTGACGCCGATGTCGAGATCACAAGAGGGGCGAAGGCATTTCCTTGTCCATCCGTCCCCTTTTTGTTGCGCTCTATCGATCTCTAATTGTTCCCCCATCGCTCAGCGGTCAAACTCATCACACTCGTCCACCCTAGCGCGCGACGCGACCCTTCGGGCGTTACATTACGATGCGGAGTGAAATCGATGAGCAGACAAACGACGCGCAGGTCGCTGCTGACGCAAGCCGCAGCCCTTGGCGCGGCTCTCGCCTTCGGCCGGAGCTGTGCGCACGCAGCCACCAATCGTCGCACGGAAAGGCGCGACCTCTACCCGCAGGGCGTGGCTTCGGGCGATCCCGCGCCGGACAGCGTGATCCTGTGGACGCGCCGTGCGCCGGATGCTGGCGTAAGCGCGCACCGCCTGATGGTGGAGGTCGCCAGCGATGAAGCCTTCGCGCACATCGTTGCACGCGGCGATGTGGAGGTGAGCGCCGCCACCGACTGGACCTGCCGCTTCCTTGCCGCGGGCCTTAGGTCCGCACGCGAGTATTGGTACCGCTTCGTCGATGAAGCGGGGAACACTAGCCGCGTCGGCCGCACGCTTACTGCGCCCACTGCGAACGATGAACGGGCGGTGCGTTTCGCGTTCGTCAGCTGCCAGGACGTCACCATTGGCGCGCTCAACGCCTATCGACGCATGATCTACGAGGACGCACGGCGACCACGCGCCGAACAACTCAGTTTCGTGCTGCATCTAGGCGACTTCATCTACGAACTTGTTCGCTATCCCGAGGAGTCACCGGACGGCCGAGATCGTGGCCGGCGACTGCGCGACGTCGTGCGTTATCCGAACGGCAAGAAAGTGCGGAATTTTCACTTTCCCATCGATCTCGACGACTATCGAACCGCCTATCGCGGCTATCTCACCGATCCAGACTTACAGGATGCGCGCGCGCGTTGGCCGTTCGTGCCGGTGTGGGACAATCACGAATTCTCGTGGAAAGGCTTTCAGAGCCAATCGGCAATCTTCAACGATGCGCCGGAGCCTGCACAGACGCTGAAGATCGCCGCCAGCCAGGCCTGGTACGAATACCAGCCAGCGCGCGTCATCAAACTAGGCGCAAGCGATGCGTTTGAGGCGCCCGCTGTTACCAACACGCCACTCGGGGAAGTGGATGCGCGCGGCGTCAGCCATGAGCCGAACAACATCACCGCTATCCATGCGCTGCGGATCGAGCGCGCTTTCCGGTTCGGCAGGAACGTCGACATGATCTTGACGGACAATCGCTCGTACATGTCGGCGCCAATCGATGGCTCCAACCTGCCAGTGCCGGACTTTGGCTTCACGCCGGAGATCGCCAACGACGTTCTGGAGGCGGGCCGCGAGTACAACGGCGGCTCGCCGCCGGCCACGATCCGGCTTGGCGAAGCGGAAGTTCCCAACCCACAAATCAATGAGCCCCCGCAAGCCTATCTCGGCATCGAGCAAATGGCTTGGTTCAAGGAGCGCGTGCGCGCAGCGGATGCGCCCTGGAAAATCTGGGGCCATTCGTTCGGGACGCTGACGTCGCGCAGCGATCCGCAAAATCTACCGCCCGAATTCTCGGCGATGTGGCCAAGCACCGAGTATGGGGACTACTATCGCTCCTACGTGGTCGAGCATGGTGAGATCTTCCGCATGCTGCGCGATGAGGGTATCACCGGGCTTGCGATCGTCGTGGGCGATCGACATTCATTCTGGGCGGGCTATCCGAGCGAGACGTTGCCGCCGCTGCCGTTTGAGCCTGTGGGCGTCGAATTCGTCACCGGGTCGATCTCGGCACAGAATACGGCGGAGGTGCAGGCGCTGACCTTCCCGCGCGATAATCCGCTACGACCGTTCTACGTGCATGACCGGCCCGACGGCTCCACGCAGTGCGCGCTCAACACGACGCTGCTTCACGGCGTACGTGCAGCGCTCGTCCTTCGTGACACCGACGACCCAGCGCAGGCGCGCGCTGCGAGCAACCCAGATGTCGCGCCACATCTCGAGTTCGCGGATTTTGGCGGTTACGGCTATTCCACGGTGCGCGCTTCGCCGGATGAACTAGAGACCGAGTTCGTGTGTATTCCACCGCCACTTGAGCGCAGCGAGAGTGAAGACGGCGGCCCGCTCCGCTACCGCGTCGTGCATCGAGTCACCCGTTGGGCGCCAGGCGAGCGCCCGGAGATGCGGCGTGAGATTGTCGAAGGCGACGTCGGGCTTTCGGTCTGAACCATACCGGCTGCATTTTGAGAAAATCGTCGGTCGGGTGAAGGCCGTCAACGTCTGCACCGGTTCACCCGCGGCTCGAAGCCCATCGGAAGTTGATCAACTCAATAGTGGTCGAGAAAATGCTAAGAATTCAACGGCATGGAAATGGCGCACCCGGAGAGATTCGAACTCCCGGCCCCCAAATTCGTAGTCTGGTGCTCTATCCAGCTGAGCTACGGGTGCGCGGCGCTTAGAGGCGAAAGAACGCGCCTTTAAGCGCATCGCCCGGCCGAATGCAAGCCGCGCGCCTTCGCGGTTCAAGCACCCTGCCGGAGGGCTTCGTAAACGCCTCTGGCGACGGCGCGAGCCACGCAATCGGCGGCGATCGAGCCGATGCGGGTCAGCTGAAGCGGCCCATCGCAGGGGGCGCCGCCAGTCGCCAGCACGAAAATTACGTCGCCGTCTGTCGGCCCGTGGACGGGCCGTATTGCGCGGGCGTAGCCGTCCTGCGCCATGATGGCCACTCGGCGCGCCTCCGCCTGCGTCAGCGCCATGTTCACCGCGACAACTCCGAGCGTCGTATTCGCCCGCGGCGCGGCGAGCTTGGTGTCGATTGGCAGGTCGGCGGCGACCTGAAAGGATGACGGCTTCAGTCCGCCGAACTCATCATCGATTTCAAAAGGCGCGGCCCAGAAAACGTCAGTGCCCGGCATCTTCACCGATCCGAAGCTGTTGACCGCCACGAGGGCGCCGACGATCAATCCGTCCTCCGTGCAAAACGAAGCGGAGCCGACGCCGCCCGGGCCCCGCGCCGGCGTGCGCGCCAAAACCGGCGCCGGCGCGCCCTTGCGCGACGCCAATCTTCGCGGCGGCGCACGCCTCCTTGCCGAGACGCCCATAAGGCGGCGTCTCGCCCCAGTCCTTGTCGCCGCCGTTCGCAAGATCATAAAGGATTGCGGCTGGCACGATGGGAGAGGGTGGAATTCCGTCAATCGCCGTCAGCCGAAATCCGCGTCCGCGCGCACCGAGCCAGGCGGCTGCGCCGTCGGCTGCGCCGAGCCCGTAAGAAGATCCGCCGGAGAGAACGATGGCGTCGGCGCGATCGACCAGCGTTGACGGATCAAGAAGATCGGTTTCGCGCGTCCCTGGACCGCCGCCACGCACGTCTCCGGCGACGATCGCGGGCGCGTCGGGCAAGATCACGGTCACTCCGGTCCGCGCAGCGAAATCATGCGCCTGCCCGACCTTGATGCCGGGTATGTCGGTGATATCGTTTCGCGGGCCCTTGCCATTCATCGGCGCAACCTCTTCTAATTCGGGGAACAACAGGAAGGATGATCCGCATGCCACTCTTGCGCGGCCTCGCCGCCATACTGGCGCTTCTCATGCTCGGCGGTTGCGCGCTGATAGGCAAGCCGTCGGCCGAGCAAGCCGCCGAAACCCACGGGGGGCGCTGGTTCGCGACCGCCGCCAATCCGCTTGCGGTCGATGCGGCGGCGTCGGTGCTGGAGCGCGGCGGCTCGGCCGTCGACGCGGCGATCGCCGCGCAGGCGGTGCTGACCCTGGTCGAGCCGCAATCCTCCGGCCTTGCGGGCGGCGCTTTCATGCTCCGCTATGATCCTCGCACCCGTCTCGTCGAAACCTATGACGGTCGCGAAACGGCGCCCGCGAGCGCGCGTCCCGACCGCTTCCTTGATGCGACGGGCCAGCCGCTCGGCGGCGGCGCCGCTGTGATCAGCGGGTTGTCGATCGGCGTCCCCGGAGTCGTCCGCATGCTCGGTCTCGCCCATGAGGAGCACGGATCGATCGCCTTTGCGGATCTTCTGGCGCCGGCGCTGCGTCTTGCAGAAGACGGCTTCAAAGTGTCGCCGCGCCTCAACCACATGATCGGATCGGCGCGCGGCCTCAAGGAGCAGGAAGCCGCCCGGCGATACTTTTTCGACGGGGCGGGAAATCCGCATCCGGTCGGGCATGTGCTGAAAAATCCCGACTACGCCCGCGCGTTGCGAATTCTGATCGAGAAGGGACCCGACGGCTTTTACAAAGGCGAGATTCCGGCGGCGATCATCGCGACGGTCAATGGCGATCCGCGCCCGGGCGGCATGACGCTCGAGGATTTCAAATCCTATCGCGCGGTGAAGCGCGATCCCGTCTGCGGACCCTATCGCGGGCTCACGATCTGCTCGATGGGGCCGCCAAGTTCAGGCGGTATCGCCATCTTGCAGATCCTCGGAATGCTGGAGCGCTTCGACCTCGAAGCGGCGGGCGCCGGATCGATCGAGGCGACGCATCTCATCCTCGAAGCGAGCCGGCTCGCTTATGCCGACCGCGCCCGCTATCTCGCGGATCTCGAGCATAATTCGCGAACAAATGGTCCGTCTTCGAACGAAGTCGTCGCCGGTCTGCTCAATCCCGACTATGTTGCGGCGCGCGCCGACCTTATTGATCCCGCAAAAGCACGTGCGGCGGCAGAGGCGGGCGACCCGGCGCAGTTTCCGATCACCTGCGACTGCGATCCCGGCGCGTGGAAGCCGATGGGCCGCGACGCTTCCCCGGAGCAGCCCTCGACGAGCCATTTGATCGTCGTCGACGGCGACGGAGTTGTCGTTTCGATGACGATGACTGTCGAAGCGGAATTCGGCAGCCGGCTGATGGCGATGGGCATGATGCTGAACAACGAATTGACGGATTTCTCCTTCGCGCCGGAAGAGAACGGACAGCCTGTCGCCAATGCCGTCGCGCCTGGAAAGCGGCCGCGGAGTTCGATGACGCCGGTCATCGCCTTCGACGCGGACGGTGATGTCTGGGGCGCCGCCGGCTCGGCGGGCGGTCCCGCCATCATCGGCTATGTCGCAAAGACGCTGATCGCGATGATCGATTGGGGCCTGTCGCCGCAGGCGGCGGTCGATCACCCCAACATAGTCTACCCGCGCGGCGCGCCGGTAATTGAAGCCGGGCGCTTCGACGCGCAAATCATCGACGGATTGAAACGCAAGGGACAACAGGTCGCTGAGGCCGAACTGACGAGCGGCACGCAGGCGATGCGGGTCGGAACCGACGGAACCTACGAAGGCGGCGCCGACAGCCGGCGTGAAGGCGTATGGCGGACTGGAACGGTCGGCGGCGCGAACGCCGGCGGTTATTGAACCGACGCGCTCGCGCCGGCGCGCGCCGGCAGGGAAAGCTCGAACGTCGCGCCGTCGGCGTCGCTTTTCGCGAGCCGAAGCTCACCGCCATGCGCCTTTGCAATTTCGTGGGCGATCGCCGCGCCGAGGCCTGAGCCGCCCGGCTTGAAGGAGCCTTTGAACGGTTCGAACAGGTGACGGCGCGCTTCTTCCGGCACGCCGGGACCGTTGTCGGCAATTTCGATGACCACCGTTGAAGCGTCCTTGCGGGCATCGACGGTGACACGGGCCTTGCGGCCTGAGGGGTCGGCTTCCGCTTCCGCATCCTCCGCGGGCGTCAACGCGTCGACGGCGTTTCGGACGATATTGAAAATCGCCCGGTAAAGCTGTGTCGGGTCGGCGTCGACTTCAAACGCTGCTTCGACATTGTTGACGAGTTCGACCGACATCGACGCCGTATCTTCCATCACATCTGTCACCAATGCGTTCAGCTTGACCGCGTCGATCTTGAGCGCCGCAGGCTCCATCCGCGCATAGCTGAGCGTGTCGCGCGAGAGCGCGATCGCCCGATCGAGCGACGAGATCAGTCGGGGGCTCAGTTTTCGGACGCGAGGATCGTCGCTTTTCGCCAACCGGTCCGACATCAGCTGCGCTGAAGCGAGAATATTTCTCAGGTCATGGCTGATTTTCGAAATGCCCGCCCCGAGCGCCGCAAGTCGGCGGCGTTCGCCGAGAAGCGACTGGGTCCGGCGTTCAAGAGCCGCGAGGCTGCGCTCCGCAACGCCGATTTCATCAATGCGCCGACTTGGCGACAGGATGTTCGCTACGTCTTCGGGGTTTTGCTCGAACGCCATCATGTTTCGCGTCAAGCGTCCGACCGGATGGACAATCATGCGGTTGAGCGACCAGAAAACAAGGCTGGCGGTCAGGGTGGAAATGACCAGCGAAAGCAAAAGCACGTTGCGCGCATACTCAAGAAGATCGCGCCGCAACGCCGCCTGCGAAATGAACATATCGACATCGCCGCCGGCCGCATATTTCGGTTTTCCGACGACGCGCATCGAATGGTCGCCTCGCGAGAACATCGTCGACCAGGCGTCCGCCACATGCTGCTGAGGCATGTCGTATTTGAGATTGACAAAGCGCATCACCCGCGCCTGATCGGCGGTGAGCTTCGGGGTCATGATGAGCATCCGGGCGCCTTCGCGGTCGAGCGTAACGCCGAGAATGTTCGCTGTGGCGAATAGCTGTTCGGCGGTCTCGGTCTCGATCATTTCCCCACCGGGAGCGTCGAGGGCGAGGCCGACGAGATAGGCGGCTTCCAGCCGCGCATTCAGCCAGTTGAGCCGTTGCGTCGAAACGGACGGAATAAGAACGACAATCTCGGCGATAAAAACGAACAGGACCGTCAGCGCCAGCAATTTCGACGACAGCGACCGCCTGAAATCGGTCGGCGACTGTCGTTCCATTCGTCGGCATCAAGCTTCCCGTCCCTTAAGCCTAATCGAGCGTCGCCAGAAGCTTTACGATCTTCCGTGTGCGGTCGGAAAACAAGACTGGCGTGTAGAATGCGCCGCCCGCCCGCTTCGAGATTTCGCCACGCGTCGGATAGGGTGCGATATAGCTTGTGAACGCTTTCATCTTCAAGCCGTTCGCGATTGCGAACGACCAAATCCCGATCTCATCGCCCGCGGCTTCGCCGACGATCGTCGCGCCGACGATGCGGCCGTCCTTGCGCGCGACGGCTTTGATGAAACCTTCAGTCGCCCGCTCCGCCTGCGCTCGATCATTGTCTTTGAGGGACCAGCGAACGACGCGAACGTCGTCGAATTTCTCGCCGGCCTCCGTCTTCGGACAGCCCGATGCTGGCGAGTTCAGGCGAGCAATAGGTGACTTTCGGCGCGATAGCGTCGCGTCGCGTCGCCGGCGCCTTGAACAGGATGTTGCGGACGATCGTCGACGCATGATCGCCGGCGACGTGTGTGAACTGCAAGCCGCCTGCTGCGTCCCCGATAGCGTAGATGCGCTTGTTGGTGGTTCTCAACCGCGCGTCGAGCTTCAACTTGCCGCGGTCGAGTTCGATCCCCGCCGCTTCGAGACCGAGGTCGTCAAAATTGCTGCGCCGGCCGACGGCGACAAGAACATGAGAACCTTCGATCGCGCCGCCGTCATCCAGAACGAGCTTTGCGCCGATCGCCGATTTCTCGATCCGCGCGACCTTGCTGCGTTCTTTCAGGGAAATGCCCTCCGAGAGAAGTTGTTGACGCACGACATCGACTGCTTCCGGATCATCCCGGTTCAAGATTACGTCAGCCTCGACGATGGTGACCTCGGCGCCGAGCCGTCGATGCGCCTGCGCCAGTTCAACGCCGATCGGGCCGCCTCCAATGACGATCAGATGCGGCGGCAAGGTGCGGTTGCCGAAGATCGATTCGTTTGTGAAATAAGGAATGTCGCCTAGGCCGGGGATTGGCGGAATGAACGGCGAAGAGCCTGTCGCGATGACGAAATGCTTCGCGGCGATTTCATGATCGCCCGCCGTGACGACCCTCGGGGCGATAAATGCGCCGTGCGCGCGAATGACGGTGACGCCGAAGCCCTCAAAGCGCTCCTGGCTGTCGTGGGGAGCGATCGCGTCAATCACGGACCTTACATGGTCCATGACGCCGGCGAAATCGATCTTCGGCTCCGCGGACTTGATTCCAAAGGGCGCAGCAGATCGCATCGCTTGCGCGCGCGATGCGGCGGCGATCAGCGCCTTCGACGGAACACAGCCGTAGTTGAGGCAGTCGCCGCCCATTTCCCCTTTTTCGATGAGTACGACCTTGCGCCCGAGTTGCGCGGCGCCTGCGGCGACGGAGAGGCCGCCCGATCCTGCGCCGATGATGCAGAGGTCGGCATCAATATGATTGCTCACGCTTGCGTGTCCTTTTTGCCGGACGGCAAGACACCGAACGCCTTGAGCGCGATTGGCAACAGCGCGAGGAGTGACAGGGCGATGATCGGCGTCAGGACGGCAGGCTGCGTCAGCAGTCCCGATAATTGCAAGTCTGCGCCGCTGTCGAGAACCGCGCCGAGGCCGTTGCCCGCGCTGACGAACGCGAAAGCGCCCGGTATGATTCCGATGATGGTCGCGACGACGAAGGTTCGCAGCGTCACGCCAAACAGCGCCGGGGCCACGTTGACGATGAAAAATGGAAACAGGGGGATTAATCGCAACAGCAGCAGATACGAAAACGCGTTCTGGCGAAACCCTGCTTCCATCTTGCGCGCAAACGGGCCGGCGCGTGTTCGAAGGGTGTCGCCGAAAGCCGACTTCGCCGCGGTGAAAATGATCGCCGCGCCGATTGTCGCGGCGAAGACGACGGCGGCGGTTCCAAGAAAGGGTCCGAAAAGAAAGCCGCCGAGAACCGACATCAGCGTAGCGCCCGGCAGAGAGAGCGCAGTCACGGCAATATAGAGGAGCGCATAGAGAAGAAGGGCGACGACGAGCCGATTTTCTACGAAGGCTTCGAGCGTCGTCTGATGCTCGCGCAGCGTCTCGAGCGACAGATACCGGTAGGCGCCGGACAGGAAGATGGCCGCCGCGGCGACGCCGATGACCCCGATCGGCAAAAACCGGGCGAAGGGCGACGTTTGCTTGGGAGGCTCTGACATGGGGGCAGGATCCTTCCGGGTGGGCGGGTTACGGGTATCAGGGTTCTGGATCGGCGCTTTTGACGATTGGGCTCGAAATGCTCACAAACTCGGGATATGGCGGCGCCGGCGGGGCTTTGGGCACCGGCCGACGCTCCCAACTTGACGCCTTTGGGCCCCTCGTCTAATAGCCCGTCCCTCACGGCGGGCTAGGGGCTTTGCCGATCAAATACCCACGGACGCGACCATGAAACGGACCTATCAACCGAGCAAGCTTGTCCGCAAGCGCCGCCATGGCTTCCGCGCTCGCCTTGGGACCAAGAACGGCCGCAAGGTCCTCGCTCGCCGCCGCGCCAAGGGGCGCAAGCGGCTTTCCGCCTGACGGCGAATAGGCCTGTGGAAAATTCGGGCGGCCGGCATGTTGCCGCAGCCCATTCTTTTGACATCATCAAAAAGCGAGCGGATTTCCTCGCCGCCCAAGCTGGCGACAGGGCAGGCGCGCCGGCGTTTTTGATGATCCGCGGCAAATCATCTAATGGGCGCGGCGTTCCGCGCATTGGGTTCACGGTGACGAAGAAAGTCGGCAAGGCCGTCGTCCGGAACCGGATTCGCCGCAGGCTGAAAGCGGCGGCGCGATGCGTCTTCGCCGATGGCGCCGTCTCCGGATTCGACTATGTAGTCATCGCAAGGCCGCAGGCCGAAACACGCGCATACGCGCTCCTTCTTGACGATATGAAGCGCGCCCTTTTAAGGCTGGCCGCCCTTCCCAAACAGGCGTGACGCGCGCAGCGGCGTCGGACCCCCAAGAGCCCCTTCATGGATCGCAACACCCTCCTGTTCATTGTGCTGACCGCCGCCATCCTCATCGGCTGGGATGCGCTCGTCATTGGCCCGCAGCGCCAGGCGCTCCGCGAGCAGCAACGTGTCGAGCAAGCCGCGCAGGAAGCGGCGGGCCCAAATCTTACGGGCGACATCGTCGGCGAGGCGCCGGTAAAAACCCTCAGTGTCGATGAAGCGCTCGCGAAAACGGCAGGACGCGTCGCGATCGACACGCCGAGCCTCGTCGGGTCGATCAATCTCGACGGCGGGCGCATCGACGATCTTTCGCTCAAGAATTATCGTGAGACGCTCGACCCCAAGAGCGCGATGATCCGCCTGCTGACGCCGCGCGAGGCCGAGCACGGGCATTATGTCGAGCAGGGCTTCGTCGCATCGACCGGCGGCGAGAACGAACTGACCGAAGCGCTCGTCTGGACCGCGCCCGCTGGCGCGCGGCTGACGCCGTCCTCGCCGGTGACGCTGACCGCGCGTCTCGGCGCGCTCGTGTTTGAAAAGACCTATTCCGTCGACGATCTGTTCGTCTTCACGGTGAAGCAGGCCGTGCGCAACGAAGGCGCGACCGATGCCAGAGTGACGCCTTACGGGCTTGTCGTTCAGCGCGGCATCCCTGAGGGCGCCGGGAAATTCCAGATTTTGCATGAAGGCCCGCTCGCGGTTGTCGACAAACAACTCCTTGAACGAAAGTACAAGAACGCCGTCAAGAAAACCGATGAAGCGGCCGGAACAGGCGGCTGGGTCGGCATCACCAACAAATACTGGCTTGCCGCCGCCGCGCCGCCGCAAGACGCGCCGTTCAAAGTGACGCTGAAGAATGTCGGCACAGAAACGGCGCCGATCTTTCGCGCCAACTACACGCTCGACGAACGGATCGTCGCGGCGGGACAGTCGATCGAACTGACGTCGCATCTGTTCGGCGGCGCGAAGGACGTCGACATATTGCGCGCCTATGAACAGCCGGTCAGCGAGGGCGGGCTTGGCGTCAAGGATCTCGACAAGGCGGTCGACTGGGGCAATTTCTTTTTCCTGACGCGCCCGATCTTCTGGCTGCTCGACTTCTTCGGCGACCATATCGGCAATTGGGGCGTCGCCATTCTCCTGCTGACGGTCGTCGTCAAGGCGCTGATGTTCCCGCTCGCCAACAAGGCGTTCGAGTCGATGTCGGCGATGAAGAAAGTTCAGCCCAAGACTCGAAGAACTGAAAACGAAGCACGGCGAAGACAAGATGAAGCTCCAGCAGGAAATGATGGAGCTCTACAAACGCGAGAAGATCAACCCGCTCGCGGGCTGTCTGCCGATCCTCATCCAGATGCCGATCTTCTACGCGCTTTATAAGACCCTTTTCGTCACGATCGAACTTCGCCACCAACCTTTCTTCGGCTGGATCAAGGATCTTTCCGCGCCGGACCCGACGTCGATCTTCAATCTCTTCGGCCTGCTGCCGTTTGATCCTTTATCGGTCCCGATGGTCGGCGCTTTCCTTGGCATTGGCGTTCTGCCGCTGCTGATGGGCATTGCGATGTGGCTGCAGACGAAACTCAATCCGCCCGCGGCCGATCCCGTTCAGCAGCAGATCCTGACGATGATGCCGATCATCTTCGTCTTCCTGTTCGCCTCGTTTTCCGCCGGCCTTGTTCTCTACTGGGTCTGGAGCACCGTGCTGTCGATCCTGCAGCAATGGCTCATCATGAAGCGCAACGGCGTTTCGATCGACTGGGGCGAGCGGATGCCGTTCACGCGGGCCAAGAAGCCGGCGCTGGAAAAGAAATAGGGGGGCGTCCTGCCTCAAAGTTCTGACGCGATAGAACGGGGCCGGGTTCTGTTTTGCGGACCATGCGAGTTCATGCTCGGCGTCGTTTCTATCGCGACGCTGCCGAACGAAGGGCCGTCGGAAATCGCCTTCGCTGGCCGGTCGAATGTCGGCAAATCCTCGCTCCTCAACGCGTTGACCGATCGGAAAAATCTCGCCCGGGCGTCAACGACGCCGGGACGGACGCGGGAGATCAATTTCTTCAATCTCGCCGGCAAGCTTCGGCTCGTCGATCTTCCCGGCTTCGGCTATGCGCGGGCGGCGCGAAAAGACGCCAGGCGCTGGGCCGGACTGACGAAAGATTATCTGAAAGGCCGGCAGTCATTGAAGCGCGCGTGCCTCCTCGTCGATGCGCGCCACGGCCTCAAGGAAATCGATCTCGAAGTGATGTCGATGCTCGATAAATCGGCGGTGAATTATCAGATCGTGCTGACCAAGACCGACAAGTTGAAGCCGACCGAGGTTGAAAAGGTCGCTGACGAGACCGCGGCCGCGATCAAGCGCCGCCCCGCCGCTCATCCTGTCGTTCTGCGCACCTCATCCGAAACTGGCGAAGGTCTTGCGGAATTGCGAGCGGAGCTCGCCGCGCTTTCTTAAATCCTTCAGGATTTGTTAACGACTTCCGCGCGCATCCTGACCGCATGGCGAAATGCGGCGCGAGCGACGCTCCCCGGCAGCTTGACGATTTCATCGACCGCTTCATCCGGCATTTGCGCGCGGAGAAACGGGCGAGCCCCTATACCGTCCGCAATTACGAAGCGACGTTGACGCGCTTTGCCGCGTTCCTCACCGATCATCTTGGTGCGACGCCGAATGCGGCGGCGCTCGAGCGGCTAGAGCTGCTCGATTTTCGCGCGTTTCTTTCCGGCCGGCGAGAAGAAGGACTTGGCGCTGCATCGCTGAAGCTGGAACTGTCGGCGCTCAAGAGTTTCTTCCGCTATCTCCGGCGCCGCCATGACGTCCAGAACGACGCGATTGACGCGATGCGCGGCCCGAAGCTCAAGGAAAAGCTGCCGCGTCCGGTGGATGCGGGCGCGGCGGAGAACCTCATCGCCGCGGCGGGTGAGAACAAGGAGCCGTGGATCGCCGCGCGCGATGTCGCGGTGTTCACGTTTCTTTATGGCGCGGGGCTTCGCATTTCCGAGGCCCTTTCGCTGAAAATGAGCGACGCGCCTTTTGGCGACGCGCTTCGCATCAAGGGCAAAGGCGCGAAGACGCGTATCGTGCCGCTCCTGCCCGCAGCTCGGAAGGCGGCCAGCGAGTATCTGTTGCTGAGGCCGCCGGCGAAATCCCGCGAGGAGCCGCTTTTCCTGTCGGCGCGCGGCAAGGCGCTCGGCCCGCGCGTCGTCCAGCTCGAAATGAAGAAGCATGCGCGCGCCCTCGGCCTCGACGACAGCGCGACGCCGCATGCGCTCCGTCACGCCTTTGCGAGCCACCTTCTCGCCGCCGGCGCGGACCTTCGGTCCATTCAGGAGCTCCTCGGCCATGCGTCGATCGCAGCGACGCAGCGCTACACCAGGATCGACAGCGAGGGACTGCTCGCCTCTTATCGCGACGCCCATCCAAGGGCGAAATAAGCAGGGCGGATATTGTCGCCGCGTTCTGCAATCTTGGCCTTTTCCGCGGGTTGCAGCCGCAAAAGGCGCCCTTCGTCCGAAGTTTGGGCGCCCTTTTAACCATAAGTGTCGCGCCCTTGCTTGCGGCGTCGCGCAGCAGTCGGCAGCCGGTCGGTCGACCCGCCGCCGCTTTCCAGAAGTATTCACTTGTCAAAGAGCCGCAAAGCGCGCCGTGCGTCCGGTAGCACCGGACGCCCGACGTCTTCACCTGAACTTATCTTTGAACGGAGCCGACGCGATTCAAGCGGCGATTTGCGTGTATTTCGCCGTGCGGATTCGCAAATTCGGCGAAGGACCACGTCGTCGCGTCGCCGCCCATCGGTCGTCATCCGCAGGCGGATCAGGAGGCCGGCGCAGCAGCCTTCCCCCGATATTTGTGATTATAGGCCGCGAGGTCGCGCTTCAATTCCGGCAACAGAAGATAAAGCGCGATGATGTTGGGAATGCACATGCCGAACAGCATCGAGTCGATGAAGTCGATGATCGATGAGAGGGAGATCGCGGCGCCCATCGAGAGGAGAAGGCAAAGCGCGAGCTTGAACGTGACATCGACCGCTTTTGACGGGCCGAACACATACGCCGCCGCCTGCGCCCCGTAATAGGACCAGCTGACGAGCGTCGTGAAAGCGAAGAGGAGCGAAGCGACGAGGAGCAGGACAGGGAACCAGGAAAAGGCGCTCTCATAGGCGGCCGACGTGATCTCGATGCCGCGGACGTCCGGATTGAAGAGATAGGGCTCATAGGCGCCCGTGATGATGACGACGAGGGCGGTGATGAAACAGACGACGATCGTGTCGATGAAGGGCTCGAGCGACGCGACATAGCCTTCGGTGATCGGTTCGCTGGTCTTGACCGCCGAGTGCGCAATCGCGGATGAGCCGATCCCTGCTTCATTCGAATAGGTCGCGCGACGAATGCCGTTGATGAGCGCGCCGACAAGGCCGCCGCCGGCGGCGTCGAGCCCGAACGCGCCCGTGAATATCGACGAGAGCGCGGCGGGCAGATTCTCGATGTTGAGCGCGATGATCAAGAGCCCGCAGCCGACATAGAGTACGCCCATGAAAGGGACGACGTAGCCGGAGACCTTGCCGATCCGCTTGATGCCGCCAAGAATGACGACAGCGACGAGCCCTGACATGATGACGCCGAACAGCAGCGGCTGATCGATCCCGGTGACGCTCCTGAACTGCGCGAACGACTGGTTGACCTGAAAGAGGCTGATCGACCCGCCCATCGCCATGACGGCGAAGAAGATCGCCGCCGCCTTGCCGAGCGTTTTCATACCGCGTCGCTTGAAGACGTCTTCGATGTAGTACATCGGGCCGCCGATCGTGCGGCCGTCCGGCTGGATCCGGCGGTATTTCACCGCCAACGCGCATTCGGCGAATTTCGACGACATGCCGAGAAAGCCCGCGAGGATCATCCAGAAGACAGCGCCAGGTCCGCCGAGCGCGATCGCCACCGGAACCGACGCGATGTTGCCGAGCCCGACGGTTCCCGAAAGCGCGGACGACAGCGCCTGAAAATGCGAGATCTCGCCTTCACCAGTCTTTTGGTGGTGCGTCACGCGTCCGGAAACGAGCGCCAAGGCGTGGCCGAATCCAGTGAGGTTGATGAAGCGCAGCGACACCGTGAAAATGATCGCGGCAGTAATCAGCCACACGACTACGAGGGGAAGGCTAGCGCCGAAAAGATCGACTGAGTAAAAGATGACGCTGCTGACGGCGTCGCTGATCGGTTTTACCGCGTCGTCAATCTGCTTTGCCAGGTCGGCGGCGGTTGCGGTCATGAAACTGGCCCTGTTGAAACGTCCGGGAAGCGTCAGCAATGCAATTATCGCGCGAGCGCACAAGAGCTGATTGCAACGCAAGGTTCAGTCTGAAGAAACGTATTGCACGGCGGGCGAACTTACCTATTTTGCGACCTTCCGAATTTCGCGAGCAGCGAAACGAGCTTGGCCGAGGGGTTGGCCAGAAAGCGTCGCCGGCATCTCCCCCGCTGGCGGCAAGGGAGCGGCGCCGGTCCTTGATCGGCGTCGCTTTCTTTTTTCAAAGGCCCTTCAGCGCCTGTTCGAGATCGCCCCTCAGGTCTTCGAGGTCCTCAACGCCGACCGAGAGACGGACGAGCGAGTCGTCAACGCCAAGCTCCTTGCGTCGCTCAGGCGGAATCGAGGCGTGGGTCATGATCCCCGGATGCTCGATCAGGCTCTCAACCCCGCCCAGGGATTCCGCCAGCGTAAACAGCTCGACGCGCTCCAGCATTGTCTTGGCGGCGTCGAGGCCGCCCTTCAAATACACCGTCAGCATGCCGCCGAAGGCGTCCATCTGGCGTTTGGCGACGGCGTGGCCGGGATGGCTCACGAGCCCCGGATAGGCGACACGGGCGACGGCCGGGTGCGCTTCAAGCCATTCGGCAAGCGCCATGGCGTTTCCGCAATGGCGCTCCAGACGGATCGCGAGCGTCTTCAATCCGCGGAGCGCCAGATAGGAATCGAACGGCCCCTGAATGGCGCCGACCGAGTTCTGGAGGAATTGCAGGCGGTCGCCGAGATCCTTGTCCTTGACGACAAGAACGCCGCCGATGACATCGGAATGGCCGGCGATATATTTCGTCGCCGAATGCATGACGATGTCGGCGCCGAAATCCAAAGGCCGCTGGCAATAGGGCGACGCGAAGGTGTTGTCGCAGCCGACGACGATCCCCCGCCTTTTCGCGATGCGCGCGATCGCCTCGATGTCGACGATTTTCAGCATCGGGTTGGTCGGCGTCTCGATCCAGACGAGCTTCGTCTCGGGGCGGATCGCAGCCTCGAAATTCTCGGCCTTGCCGAGATCGACATAGGAGACGGAGAGATTCGCCGACGATCGGCGCACGCGCTCAAACAGGCGGTAGGTGCCGCCGTAAACGTCGTCCATCGCGACGATGTGCGTGCCGGCGGGAAAGAGTTCAAGCGCCGTCGAGATCGCCGCCATTCCTGACGCGAAGGCGAAACCGCGGGCGCCGTTTTCAAGATCGGCGATGCAGCGCTCATAGGCGAAGCGCGTCGGGTTGTGCCCGCGCGCGTAAACGAAACCCTTGTGAACGCCGGGGCTTTCCTGGGCGTAGGTCGACGTCTGATAGATCGGCTGCATGACGGCGCCGGTCAAGGGATCGGGCTCCTGGCCGGCGTGGATGACGCGGCTTGAAAAGGCGAGGCGGTTCTTTGATTCGGTCATTGCGTTTTCTCTAGCGACAGCCAAAGGCGAAGGAGATGGCGCTTTCGCTCCGGCTCCGGATGATCTTGATAGTCGGTTCGGGCGTGGACGATCGAATGGTTGGACAGAAGCTGGATATCGCCCGGCAGAAGGTCCATGTCGAGGCGGAATTCCGCCGAATCGGCGAGAGCGTCGTAGAGATCGAGGAGGTCGTTCTCGGCCCCGGTGAGGGCGATCCCGTCATGGCGCTGCGAGGTCCTGAAATACTCGGCATGATAGAAGGTCCGCAGCTCGCCGCCGCCAAACTGGCATGGCGGGATCGGCAGGACCTGCGCCCCTGTGACGTCGCTTTCGTCCCGTGTGTCGAGCATGAACGGCTCAAAAAGGCGCGGCGCGAGGTCCGGCCGGCGTCGTGCGATTTCGTTGTAGATCGAGATCGACGACGCGATGCGGCTCCTGCCGCCCGTTTTCGCCTTCTTGAGGCAAAGGAGCCCGACGACGTCCGCGGCGTCGCAATGATAGGGGATCGACTGCGTCGTCAGATACTGGCGAACGAACGGGTTCTTCTTGTCGGCGCCGGTGTCGCGCACATGGCCGAGAAGATCGCCCTTGCGGTTCTGCGCGCCGGGGCGGCCGAGATGAAGCCCGAAGCACCAGAAGAAGAGCGACGATTTTTCCTCGTCCCAGCGGTCAACCGGCAAGCCGGTCAGGACCTGAAAGCCGCGCCCCGTGACGATCTCGTCGCGCCAGCCGGCGATCGAAGCTGAAAGCGTCGGCAACGGGAAATCGTTTTTCGACATGTCCTGCAGCGGCTTTCCCGTCGCCGTCGCATGCGCGATCGCCGCGTCGATTTCAGCGACATCGTCGGCCGTGAACGCGCGCCGCCAATCCTCGCGCCGCGCCAGGTCGCTTCCGCGCCAGGCGGCGCTCGATGCAACAGGCCCCGCCGGCGCGCCGTCATGCGGCCGCGAGAAATAATGAAAGGTCTGCTGCAGGAAGGAAAAATAGGAATCGCCGGACATGCCGGCGATTCTGCAATTATGGCGGTTCGCCTGTAAAGGGACGCGCGCCGGCCGCGCTTGATGGCGATCCGCTTGGCCTCAGCGCGCTTCGGGCGGCTTCAGGCGGGCGCATTTCGGCCCGTCTCCTTAACGCCCGCGCCTTCGGGCCGAGATTCGGGAAGTGGAACGCCGCAGGAATTACATCGTTGATCGAGATTTTCGGCGGTCATCTGGCGGCCTGCCGAAAACGCAAGCCATAGCTCCTGCAAGCGACTTCTCGCCGGTTAGGCGCAATGCCGGCAAACGCGCGCCACCCAACTCGCTAAGGATGCTCATCGAATTTGATCGACGCCGCATTTAGTGCGCACACGCACCAAATGCGCCTTCTGATACGTCATATTTCTGAGACTAAACTTTCATGCAGCCGTCAATAAGGGCCGCTAATCGGCACGTCGCTTGGCGGCGCGTGGGGCGCCGTCATTCCCGGAATTCAACAGTCGTTCATCCCTCGGGGTATAAAAACCATGCGCCTCTCCGGAAAATTCAAATCGCTTCTCCTTCTTGGCGTCGCAGCGGGCGTCGCCGCCTGCTCGAACGCCGAGATCGCATCGCCGGGCGCCGGCAATCCGATCAATCCGATCGTCATTCCGCCTGGCGGCGGAGGCGGCGCCGGCGGCCTTTCGCAAAACCTCGTTCCGCCGACCGGTTGCTCCGCGGGCGCGACGCAGGTGACGCGCGCAAATTTCCCGGGATCGACCGCGACTTTCGCGGTCTGCCTTCTCGATAACGCGGCTCTTGCCGCTGGCGCTGTCAGCATCACGCAAGGCTCTCAATACCCGATCCTCATTGAAAACACTGCGTTTGTCGGGGCCGACGGCGGCGCCGCGGGCAATTTCCAGATTGGCGCTGGAACGGTCTTCTTCGGCAATGGCGCCGACGGCGTCGACCTTGTCGTCGTCACGCGCGGATCGCAGATCAACGCCAACGGCGCGTCCGCATCGCCGATCGTGTTCACGTCGGCGGAAGATCTTGTCGATGACGGACGCGCGAACGGCACCGGCGGCACCGGCCAGTTCGGCGGCATAGCGATCAACGGCTTTGCGCCCATCAATGACTGCACGGTCGACCCGCTGGCGACGCCGGGTTCGGCGAATTGCGAGAAGGACGGCGAGGGCGGGTCCGGCAATTTCGGCGGCGATCAGCCGAACGACAATTCGGGCGTGATGCGTTATGTCCGCATCCAGCACGCCGGCTTCCAGTTCTCATCGACGAACGAGCTGAACGGTCTTGCGCTGCAGGGCGTCGGCGACGGAACGACGCTCGAATACATCCAGATCCACAACAACGCCGACGATGGCATCGAATTCTTCGGCGGCACGGTGAACGTCAAATATCTCGTTCTGACCGGCAATGACGACAACTCCTTCGACTGGACCGACGGCTGGTCCGGGAAAGCGCAGTTCGTTTTGGCGGCCCAGACCGGCGGCCGCGGCGACAATGGCGTCGAAGCCGACAATCGCGGCTCCGATCCGCTGCTGACGCCGCGCTCTAACCCGACTATTTCAAATGCGACCTTCATCGGCCGCAACAACGGCTCCGGCAATGAAGGCGTTCAGCTTCGCGCCGGCACCGATGGCGTGCTCGCAAACTTCGTCGTCGCCGGGTTCGGTTCCGGCGTTGAATATGACGAGACGGCGACGCTCTCCGATCCGATTCTCAGCGCCTTCGCGGTCGGCGGAAACGCCTCTGATGGCGACGCCGAGGGCGTTGCGCTGCTGACGGGCGGCGTGAACAACCAAATCTTCGCTGCGGATACGCTGAACGGCGTCATTCCGGGCGTCAATGAAAACGCCGTGACGCCGACGAACCCGACGACGCTCGGGTCGTTCTTCATGGCGGCGAGTTATGCGGGCGCATTCGGCCCGTCCGAAACCAACGCGTCCAACTGGACGACCGGCTGGACGGTCGGCGTTCCCGGTGCGCAGGCCGCAGGGTGCCCGGCCGCCACGACGGCGACCGGCGAAGCGGTTCCCGTAGGCCGCACCGAAGCCCAGATCTGCCGCATCAACCGTCCGGTCACGGGCGCTGTCACGCTGACCAACGGCAATCTCTATGAGATTGAAGGCTCGACCTTTGTCGGCGTCGATCTTGGACCCGATCCGTTGGCGCCGCTGCCGAGCGGCGTTGCTGCGTCGCTGACGATCGATCCAGGCGTCACGATCTTTTCCGAAGGCGGCGCGACAAGCGATCCGCTGCCGGGCGCCGGCAATACCGGCCCTGAAGATCTGCTCGTCGTCTCACGCGGTTCGCAGATTTTCGTCAATGGCTCTGCGGTTGCGCCGGTCGTGATGACCAGCCGCGAGGAAGTCTTCAGCGCTGCGGGCGCGGCGACCAACTGGGGCGGCATAGCGATCAACGGCCGCGCGCCGATCAACGACTGTACGGTCAATCCGCTCGCAACGCCGGGATCGATCGGCTGCGAAAAGGACGGCGAGGGCGGATCGGGGCGCTTTGGCGGCGCGACGGTCGCCGACAATTCCGGCCGCATCAATTATCTGCGCGTCGAATTCTCCGGCAAGCAGTTCTCCTCGACGAACGAGTTGAACGGCCTCGCGCTGCAGGGCGTCGGCAACGGCACGGAGATCGATTATCTCCAGATCTACCAGACCGCCGACGACGGCGTTGAATGGTTCGGCGGCACGGTCGACGCCAAGCACGTCATCGTCAACGGCGCCGATGACGACGCGCTTGACTGGACGGACGGCTGGAACGGCCGCCTGCAGTTCGCAATCGTTCAGAAGCTCGCCGCCGGAGACAACGGCGTCGAAGGCGACAACCGCGCCTCGAACGCGCTGCTGACGCCGCGGTCGAACCCGCTCTGGTCGAACATCACGTTGATCGGCAACACGATCGGCGAGGGGATGCAGCTGCGCGCCGGCACCGACGGGACGTTCGCCAACGTCATCATCACCGGCTTTGCCGAAGGCCTCGATTACGCCCTGACCGCCGGCCTGTCGGATCCGCTGGTCAACTCCTTCGCGCTGACGGCGAACACGGCCCAGCTGACGAACAACGCGGGAACGATCTTCGCCGCCGGATCAAACAACATCCAGAACGCAGCGTCGACATTGACGGTTGGAACGGGCGCGGCTCTCGCCCTCGTCCCGGGCGCCAATGAGACGACGCCGGCGGTCGATCCGACGACGCTCGATCCGTTCTTCTCGGCGGGAACCTATGCCGGCGCGGTCAATGGCGCGTCGGACAGCTGGTATCTCGGCTGGACGCGCGGCCTTTAATCCCTCGTCCCGAGCGGCGCGCTCAATCGCGCGCCGCTCGGCAAGTTTGAACCGACAGTATGGAAATCGGACCGCGTAACGGTGGGGCTATGAAAAGAATTATGAAATCAATCACAGCGGCGCTTCTGGCGTCGACCGCGCTCAGCGCCGCAAGCGCCGCGATGGCGCAGGAACTTGACATTCCGACGGATGAAATCGTCGTCCGCGGCGTCAACATTCCGGATGAAAAACGAGCGACCTCGGAAATTTCGGCGATCCTCGATGCAACGTCGTTCGACCGGACCGGCGACAGCGACATCGCCGAAGCGCTTCGCCGCGTCACCGGCATTTCGCTGAGCCAGGGGCGGTTCGTCATCGTCCGCGGCCTTAACGAGCGCTATTCGAGCGTCACCATCAACGGCTCGCCGCTGCCGAGCCCGGAACCCTTACGCCGCGTCGTTCCGCTCGACATCGTCCCGACCTCGATCCTCGCCGGATCGCTGGTTCAAAAGACCTATTCGCCGCAGTTCTCCGCCGAATTCGGCGGCGGCCTTGTCGAACTTCGCACCAAGGGCATTCCTGACGAGAGCTTCTTCGAAATCGGCGGCTCGATCGGTCTTGACCTTGCGACCAGCGGCCGGAACGGCCTCATCCACGACGGCGGCAAACGCGATTGGCTCGGCTTTGACGACGGCGTGCGCAACACCCCGCCGCTCTTGTTCGGCGACGGCATCATTCCGCCCGCGCTGCAAGAACAGATCGACGTTTCGATCGAAAGCGACAAGACATTGCTGGCGCTTGAGAACGTCATTCCGCCCAATTGGGGTATCGACACTTCGTTCGGCTCGCGCTTTGATCTTTCCGACGAAGTCAGCGTCGGCGCCACCTTCGCCTTCGGCTACTCGAACGATTGGCAGACGCGCGAGGGGCGCCGCGAACAGGGCTTTCGCCAGTCTGCGACCGTCTTCGACGTCGACGCCTCACAAGCCTATGATTTCACCTCGACCACCAACGAGATCGAGACGAACGGCTTCGGCACGTTCGGGATCGAGCTTGGCGACAACCACACAATCACGTCGACGAACTTCATGCTGCGCTCGACGTCGAAAGACACGCGCCAGTCGGTCGGCCGCGACGGCAACGATCCGACCGGCGCCGAATTCCTGCGCACAAACCTCGAATTTTTCGAACGCCAGGTGTGGCAGACGCAGCTCGGCGGCGACCACGTTTTTCCGGGTCTCAATGATCTGTCGGTGAAGTGGCGCGGCGCCTATGGCGAAGCGTTCCGCGACGCCCCCTATCAGCGCGAATACACATACGTTCGCGACCTCAATGTCGCGGACGCGCCCTATCTTTACGACGCGACTGGTCAGGTCGGCTCGACGCCGCACACGCTGACGTTCTCCAAGGTCGAAGATGCGAACACCGATGCGGGCATCGACATCGTGCTGCCGCTGATCCTTGCGGGGACTGAAGTCGATCTTCGCACCGGCTACGCCTACACGGACAAGGATCGCGAAACGCTGTCGCGAAACTATGAGTATGTCTCTCAGGTCGCCGTGCCGCAGATCATTCTCGGCAGCCGCGCGGATCAGCTTTTCGGTCCGTCGGTCACCGGCACGCCGATCTTCGATCTGAGCTTCCTCGGCGCCGCGATCGATCTCGACAACTCGTTCTCGACGCTCAAAGTGCACGGCGCCTACGCCGGCGCCGAAATCCAGCTCGGAACCTATGTCCGTCTGTCGCTCGGCGGGCGCTACGAGGACGGCGAGCAGATCACAAACGCCTTCTCGACCCTGACGCCGACGAACGTCACGCAGTCGATCATCGCGGAAGACTATCTCCTTCCCGCCGCGACGATCACCTGGAACCCGGTCAACGACGTTCAGGTAAGGGCCGGCTACTCGAAGACGATCACGCGCCCGCAGTTCCGCGAACTGACGCCCGCGATCTTCATCGACGACCAGACGGACCTCGCCTATCGCGGCAACCCGTTCCTCCGGAACACCGAACTCACCAACTACGACGCGCGGGCGGAATATTATTTCGGTCGCGGGCGGTTCCTGACGCTCGGCGCTTTCTACAAGGAGCTCGACGGGCCGATCGAAGAAGCGATCGACCGCGACCTCGGCGGCTTCGAGTTTGTTTCGTTCATCAACGCGCCGACGGCGAAACTCTACGGCTTCGAATTCGAATTCGAAAACACCTGGGCGGTTTCGGACATCGTCGACTGGGGCTTCCTCTCGGCCAAGGATCTCGTCTTCAAGACGAACTACACATGGTCGGACTCGGAAGTGAGCAATGAAGGCTTCATTTCAACGTCCGCGATCAATCCGCAGACCCGCATCGTCGAGGAGCAGATCCTTCCCGGCGCCTCGGTTTTTGAAGACGGCCGGGCCCTGCAAGGCCAATCAAAGCATCTCTTCAACCTTCAGATCGGATTGGAGGACGCGGAGAAGGAATCAAAGGCGACGATCCTTGTGAACTGGGCGTCGAGCCGCATCCGCCAGGTCGAACTCGTCCTTGGCGCCAATGACATCGTGCCGCGCGTCATCGAACAGCCGCCGGTCACCGTCGACTTCGTCTGGAGCCGACGCTTCCAGAATATCGGCGGCCTGTGGCAGATCGGGATCGAAGCGCGCAATCTTCTCGGAGACGACTACAAGGCGACGCAGACGTTTCCCGACGGCACGGTCTCGCAATATGACGTCTATCCGCTCGGCCGGAAACTTTCGGCGAGCCTCAAGAAAGAGTTTTGATCGGAGCCCCTAGGCGCATCCTTCGCGACGCCGCCTTCGGCGGCTCCTCAGGATGAGGACTTTCCTGTTGAATACAAAGGACTCCCTCATCCTGAGGAGCGGCCCTATAGGGCCGCGTCGCGAAGGATCGCCTGCTTCGATACTCGGCTATCGCGTCAACGCCGCCGCGGCCGTTTCCTTCGACCAGCCGACAAAAACGTCGGTGTCGCCGCGTTCGATGATCGGCCGCTTCATCAAGGCCGGGTGCGCAGCCATCAGCGCGATCGCCTTCGCCTCGGTGACGCCGGTCCTGTCGGCGTCCGAAAGACCGCGCCAGGTCGCCGAGGCTTTGTTGAGTAGAGTTTCCCAGCCGGCGGACTTCGCCCATTTCGACACTTGCGCCTTCGTCACGCCGTCCTCGCGCAAATCGTGGAAGTCATAGGCGATCTTCGCTGCGTCGAGTTCCTTGCGAACTTTGCGGCAGGTGTCGCAGGTTTTTAGGCCGTAGAACTCCATTTTTCTCATTCTGAGACCGTCGTCAGCCTGAGGCCCACCGCGCCGATCAAGATCAGCGCCATGAAGAAATACTGAAGGAGGTGCAATCGGTGGCCAAACGCGAAAAAGCCAATGACTGCGACGGCGGCAATTCCGACGCCGGCCCATATGGCGTAGGCGACGCCGATCGGAATCGCCTTGAGCGCGGGCGCGAGGAACCAGAACGAAACCCAATAGGCGGCGATCGCAAGCATCCCCCAGAGAGTCTTCTCAAATCCCTCCGAGAGCTTGAGTAGCGACGTACCAAGAATTTCAAACCCGATTGCAATGAGCAGGGAAATCCAAGCGTTCAATTCATTTCTCCTAGATGAACGGCTTGTCGCGCCGACGGAAACTCGCTCCCCACGTTACGCAACCTGCAACCTGAGATAATTCAGCAAATCCGTCCGCGTGATGAGGCCCTCAAACTTGCCGCCTTTGGTGACGACCGCGACATGGCCCTTGGCGAAGACGGGGAGGAGCTCCTCCATCTTCCCGGCGGCTTCGAGCGTTTCGACGCGATAGGTCATCGCGGATTTGACCGGGTCCTTGAACTTGTCGCGATTGCGGACGACGGCGAAGAGGATGTCTTCCTCGTCGATGATGCCGGCGAGCGTGCCGTCGTCATTGAGGACCGGAAGCTGCGATATGTCGTAGAGCTTCATGCGGCCGTAGGCGACCATCAAGGTGTCGTCGGGTTTCACCGTGACCGTCGCGCGCTCTGAGTGCTTTCGCGTGATGAGGTCGGTCAGATCGCCTTTCGGCGGGCGCTTCAAAAATCCCTGATCGTACATCCAGTAGTCATTGTACATTTTGGAGAGATACTTGTCGCCGCGGTCGCAGACGAAGGCGACGACGCGCTTTTTCGTTCTTCTGCTCGCGGCAGTATTTCAGCGCCGCGGCGAGGATCGTGCCCGATGAAGAGCCGCCAAGGATGCCTTCCTTTTTCAATAGGTCGCGCGCGGCCTCGAAGCTTTCCTTGTCGGTGATGCCATAGGCTTTTTTCACCCGCGACAAATCGCAGATGTCGGGAATGAAATCCTCGCCGATGCCCTCGACGAGCCAGGAGCCGGCTTCGTTCGGTTTGACGCCGGTATTGACGTATTCGGTGAGGATCGAGCCCTTCGGGTCGGCGAGGATCATCTCGACATGCGGCGCCGCCGTTTCGAAAAACCGCGCAAGGCCGCTGATCGTGCCGCCCGATCCGACGCCGGCGACGATGGCGTCCATCTTGTTGCCCATCTGGCCCCAGATTTCCGGACCCGTCATCGCTTCATGCGCGGCGGGGTTCGCCTTGTTGCCGAACTGGTTGACGTAGAAGGCGCCGGTCTCGTCGGCGATCCGCTGGGCGACGTCCTGATAATAATCCGGGATGGCCCTTGCCGACGTCGGAGCGCGTCAGGCGAACATCGGCGCCGAGCGCCTTCAGATGAAAGATTTTTTCCTGCGCCATCTTGTCGGGAACGACGATGGTGAGCTTGTAGCCTTTCTGCGCGGCGACGAGCGCGAGCGCGAGGCCCGTATTGCCGGCGGTCGCCTCGACGATCGCGCCGCCGGGTTTCAGCTTGCCGTCCTTTTCGGCCTGCTCGATCATCGCAAGGCCGATGCGGTCCTTGATCGAGCCGCCGGGATTGTTCAATTCAAGTTTCAGGAAAAGCTCGCACGGGCCGGTGTCGATCTTCGACACCTTCACCATCGGCGTCTTGCCGATGCCTTCAAGGACGTTGTCGAAAACGGGTCCGAAGGGCGTTTCGTGCATGGGTTTCTCCCGGGTGGAACGGGCCGACTTAAACCCGATGCCGCCGGGCGCGGCAAGCCGCGCTTTTACGAGGTGAAAATCCGCTGCGATCGCTTCAGATCGCGAATGAAAAAGCGCGCCGGGTGGACCGCTTCGGCGATATCCCGCTCGAGCGGCGAGGGCGCGCCTGTCATCGCCGCGACGACATGCGCCGCGAGGATCGGCGCGGTGACGAGGCCGCGAGAGCCAAGGCCCGTCAGAACATGAACGCCCGGGATCGACCGTCCGATCGGATAATCGCGCCTCTTGCCGAGGCGCAGATCATCATAGCTCGCGCCATAGTAATCCCAATCCGGCATCGGCCCCGCGACGGCCAGGCGATCGGGCGTCTGGCAGCGGACGGAAGCACGCGGCGAAGAGGCGGCGGGATCAAGCGTCGCCGCGACCGCCGGCAGCGCGCTCGTCATGGCGCCGATATTCTCGATCGTCGCCGACACGCGCGCGGCAGCCTTAACGCCAGCTGCAATCGGTTCGTAGGTCGCGCCGATGACGACGCCGCCGGCCGGCGCCGGCGCCGCATAGGGACCAAAGGCGACGGCGAAAGCCGGCGCCGGCGCAGCGGGGAAATAATCAATCTGTCCCATGACGCCGTCAAGCGGCAGCGTGCGCGCTTCGACAAAGCGCAGCGCGTCGCGACCATTGGCGATGATGACAGCGTCGAAGCGGCGGCTCGGTCCCTCTGAAAAAAGGACGGATACGCCATCGTCATCGACGTCGAGCGCGATGCGTCCGAGCGCAAGACCTCCGCGCCGATGGCGAGAGCAGCGCAATAGCGCGGCGGATCGATGACGCCCGCTTGCGGGAAAAAGAGGCCCTCGTCGCGCGCTCGATCCAGCCGGGCGGCAAAAGATCCGCGGCGAGGATTTTCTGTTGGCGCGCGCGTTCGTCGTCGGTCGTCGCCTTCAGCAGGACGCCGCACGGGTTGAAGAAGCGCGCGCCTCCGCATCAAGCGCGCTGATGTCGGCAGCGCCTCAAAATACGCCGCGCGGAAGAAGCGCGCGGCCGCGCCGCCAAGATCGAGGCGAGGCATGATGAGACCCGCGGGATTGCCGGAGGCGCCGGCAGCAAGGCCGTTTCCGTCGATGATGGTCGCCTCAAGCCTGCGGCGAGAGAGCGCATGCGCAAGGCTGCATCCCGCGACTCCGCCGCCGATGACGGCGACTGCGGCGCCGGTCGCGAGCGGCCTTGCGCTCTCCGACTGAAACCATGGCGCGCGGCCGCGACTGTCGGCGGCGGCATCGAAAGACGCGCCGTCAGCATCTCCCGCTTTCGTCCGAAGCCTTCGCGCTTCTCAATCGAAAATCCGCTCGCCGCCAACGCCGCGGCGAACGTCGCCGGCGACGGTGAAAGTCGCCGCGGTTGCGCCCGGGGCCGACAGGCGCGCGATTTCGGCGGCAATCTCCGCCGTCCACATGTCGGGGTTTTTCGACGGTGCAAAGCCGTCAAGAAACCAGGCGTCAACGTTAGCTTCGACGCGCTCCAGCATGTCGCGCGCGTCGCCGAGGACGAGCGTCAGCGTCACGTCGTCGGCAAGCCGCAGCCGATGAACGCCGCTGACCAGCGGCGGATAGCGGGCGAGCAGCGACGCCGCTCAGATGCGGCGAATTGCGGCCATGCCTGATGCGCACGCGCAAGTCGTCGCGCGACAGCGGATGTTTTTCAAACGAGAGGAAGTCGAGGCGCGCGCCGTCAGATTTTTTCAGCGGCGCCACAAATCCCAGGCGGCGAGGATGTTAAGGCCCGTGCCGAAGCCAAGTTCGCCGATGACGAACCGCCGCGCTTCGGCGAAACGCCGTTCAAGATCGTTGCCGTCAAGGAACACGTGGCGGCTTCGGCCAGGCCGTCGCCGGAGAAATAGATGTCGCTAAAAGAAATGGACCGGGGCGCGCCGGCGACCCAGTCCACTTCGCAGGCTGAATTTCGATCGACCCGCTTCGGTCATCGAAGCGGAGGATAACTTACTTCGACCCGAAGGGGAAGAATTTTTCGAAGGCCGGCGCGAACGCCGGAACGCCGTCGCGTAATTGCGGGTAACGGCTCGAACGACTTCGCGCGCCGCTTCGACCGAGCTTTGGCGAGTTCGCGCGGGTGCGCTCGACGCGCGTTTCGAAAAGGTTCGTCCAGTAGCTGTGCTGAATTTCGAGCGCGTCGCCATGGTGCGGGCGCGGGCGAGTTCGTTGATGAAGATCGACCGCTTCGGTGGTTTCCTCGCGGGCGGCGGTCGGCGAGATCGGCGCTCGGCGACTGGAAGCGCGACTTCGCGGTTTCGAAGCTCTTGCGCGCGCGATCAACGACTTCTTCCGTCTGTGTACGCGAAGTGTTCGGCGTTGTCGTTGAACGTGTTGAGAGACGGTCTGGAACTGGTCGCTGGCGGCGTCGCCCCAAACGCCGGCGAAAGCCGTCGGTCGTCAAGTTTCGTCGACGTCTTTAACGGTTTTCGGGCTGCTTTCTTCGTGGCCATGGCTGGCTCCTTCATCTGTTTTGAAACGCCCATGAAGGGGGCCGCCACGCCATGTGCAGCGCAGCATGAGAACCCATATAGGCGTTTTTGTGCAGTGCAGCAAGCGGGTCTCGGCGCTGAGTTTCGTCAACGTCGCCAGAGAGGCGTAGCCGTCAGCGGGAAGCCGTCGCTCCTCTGCCAGGCCTGCAGCGCCTTCTTGGTTCCGGCGCCGATGACGCCATCGACGGGTCCGGGATCGAAGCCTTTGTCTTTCAGCGCCTGCTGCAGGGCCTTGCGCTCGTCGAGCGCAGGCGCCCGGTCGTCGCTCGGCCAGGCGCCGCGAGGACGGTTCCTCCCGGCCGGCGATGCGGTCGGCGAGCATCGAGACCGCAAGGCCGTAGGAGGTCGAGTTGTTGTATTTGAGGATCGCCTCGAAGTTCTGGAAAACGATGAAGGCCGGCCCGCGCGCGCCCGGCGGGCAGGAAGACGCGCGCCGCGGAGGTTCGGGTCGATATCGCCGAGCTCGGACGCCGTCGTCCCTCGATGCCGGCCGAGCGCCATTCGACGAGCGCCTTCTTGACGTATCGACATCGGCGAGCCATAGTCGAAGCCTCGGGCAGGTTCACCTCGACGCCCCAGGCATGCGCCAGTGATGATAGCCCGAATGCGGCGAGATAGTTCGCGGTCGATGCGAAGACGTCGCCGAGATCGGTCCAGAGATCGCGATGACCGTCGCGATCGTGATCGACCGCGAAAGGGAGATAGGTCGTCGGGATGAATTGCGTGTGGCCCATGGCCCCGGCCCACGAGCCGCGCAATTGCTCGCGATCCGCATAGCCGTTCTGAAGGATTTTCAAGCGCGCCGATGAGCTGCGCGCGGCCATAAGCCGTGCGCCGGCCTTGCCAGGCGAGCGTCGCCAGCGCCTCGATCACATCATAATCGCCCATGATGGCGCCGTAGGAGGACTCCTGCCCCCAGATGGCGGCGATGATCTCCGTGTCAACGCCGTAGGCGGCCTCGATCGTCGTCGAAGAGCGCCTTGTGCTCGGCGAGTTTGCGCGCGGCCGTTGGCGATCCGGCTCTCGGACAGCGCGCCGTCGAGATAGTCCCAGACGTTGCGGGCGAATTCCGGCTGGTTGTCGTTGAGCTCGAAAACACGCTGGTTCATCATGACGCCCTCAAAGGCGAGGTCGATGACGTCGTCGCGGACGCCGGCCGCAGAGGCTTCGGCGCGAAAGCCCTCGAGCCAGTCTTCAAAGTCCGGATCGTCGGCGCTGGCGGGACTTGCCGCCGCAAACGCGAGAATGGCGAGGATGCTCCGATTTTGGTCAAATTCTTCAAGCCCGATTTCATCACGCAACGGCCCCCTCGATCCCGAAATGATCGCCTTTCCTCTTAAAGCGCACCCTGCTGCGCCGACAAGGCCGGAATCGGCACGGGAGAGAGGCGAATTCAGGGCGAGACCCCCGGGCTTCTTGCGCCGGGGCGAAGGCGTTAAGGTCTTGCCAGGAAATTCGACGACCGCCCGCCGGACGTCATCGTTTTCCAAGGGAGTTCCCGATGCGCCGTCTTTTGATCCTTTCCGCTTCCGCGCTCGTCCTCGCCGCCGCCTGCGGCAAGAAGGACGCGAAAACCGACGCCGCGCCGCCCGCGCCGATCGAGACGGCCGCGCCCGCCGAGGCGGCGAGCCGCGATCATCTTCAAACGATGCGCAAGCAGATCGCGGTCGTCGACATGGATCCCGACGTCTCCTTCCTGACGGCGGAAGAAAAAAGGTCGTCAACCTTCTCAATGAAGCCGGCTCGCTGATGGCGAGAATCTATCTTCGCCAGATCAGCGAAGACAATCCGGCGGTTCGCGCCGCCATCGCGGCGGGCGATCATCCGGACAAGGATCTCTTGCTCAATCTCTTCGACCTTCATTTCGGGCCGTGGGACACGCTTGACGAGGGCAAGTCCTTTTACGGATCGGCGGAAAAGCCCGCCGGCGCGGCGTTCTATCCCGCCGACATGACGAAGGAGGAGTTCGACGCGCATATCGCCGCGCAATCCCGGCGACAAGGACGCTTTCATGAGCGGCTACACGGTCATCCGGCGCGACGAGGCGGGCGAGCTCGCGCCATTCCGTATTCCGAGCATTATCGGGAATGGATCGAGCCCGCCGCCGACCTGCTGCGTCAGGCGGCCGCGATCACGACAAACGCCTCGCTGAAGAAGTTCCTGACGATGCGCGCCGACGCGTTCCTGTCCGACGACTATTACGAGAGCGAAATGGCGTGGATGGATCTCGACGGGCCGATCGAAGTCGCGGTCGGTCCCTATGAGGTCTATACGGACGGGCTTTTCGGCTACAAGACGGCGTTTGAAGCTTTCGTCACCGTCAAAAACCCCGAAGAGAGCGCGGCGCTCGACAAGTACAAGAATTTTCTGCGCGACATGGAGGGCAATCTTCCCGTGCCGCCCGCAATACAAGAATTTCCGGCGCGGCTTTGAATCGCCGATCGCGGTCGTCGCGCAGGTCCATGGCGGCGGCGACAACGTGCCGGGCGTCCAGACGATCGCCTTCAACCTCCCGAACGACGAGCGGGTGCGTGAAGCGAAGGGCGCGAAGAAGGTGCTCCTCAACAATGTGATGGGTGCGAAGTTCGACCGCATCCTTCAGCCGATGGCCGGCCATGTTCTCGTTCCCGAACAGGCCGCGATGCTGATGCAGAAATATATGGGCGCGGAAACGCTCTTTCACGAACTCGCGCACAGCCTCGGGCCGGGAACGATTTCGAAGAACGGCGCCGAGACGACGGTGAACGCGGAGTTGAAGGAGCTTTATTCCGCGACGGAAGAAGGCAAGGCGGACGTCATGGGCGCCTACAACATCCTTTACATGATGCAGAAGGGCGAGCTTCCGGCGGCTGAGAAAGAGAATTTCCTCGCGACCTATTTCGTCGGCATCTTCCGCGCGATGCGGTTCGGCATCGATGAAGCGCATGGACGCGGCGCCGCGTTCCAGTATGCGTACCTGAAAGAACAGGGCGCCTTCACGGTCGACGAGGCGAGCGGCAGATACCGGCTCGACTTTCCAAAGCTCGAAGCCGCGATCTCGGCGCTCACCGCCGAAATCGTCATGCTGCAGGGCGACGGCGACTATGCGAAGGCGAAAGCCTTCCTCGACAACTATGCGGTCCTCGACGCGCCGGCCGAGGCGGTGATCGCCTCGCTGACCGATGTTCCGGTCGACATCCAGCCGGTCTACAAATCGCGGATCTGAGCACGTTTGCGGCGAAGTGCGGGGCCTTTTGCCGGCGAGCCCCCTCGTTTTTTCCGCTCTCCATGCGGCTTTCAGCGGGAAAGGCCCTGCTTTTCGGGCCGGAAAAAGCCCGGCGAATTCGGCATGGCTGCGGTTCGCCTCTTCGGGCGCTGCAGCGCGGACGCGGTCGGACCAAAGGGTTTGAGGCGAAAGCGCAGGCACGTCTGTTCTCCATGATCTCGCGAACCAACCCCGTCATGGATTCCGGGTCCCGCCTTCGGCGGTCCCGGAATGACGGAACCGGGTTCGTCATTTCGAGCGCATGATAAACCCGCCGGAGAGGTGTGGGATAAAGTGGGGGACGGATTCGGGGATAAGTCGCGCCGGAATGCGTTAACCCGATGATTTCAAAGGCGGAATTTTTCGCGTTTTAGGGGTGGAGCGGGCGGCCTGCTCGCCAAAGTAGATCCGTGTGCGGAACGATAGGGTCGTCGCGGCGCGCCGCGGGCAAGCCTTCCTTCGGCCGCGGCCTGAGGGGTCGGACGCTCCGGCATGTCCTATTGCGCGGCGGCGGCCGCGCAGAGTTTCATCGGGAGAGCATTCATGCGGATCGGGGACTGTCCTTGCTGCGGCCGCAATCGCGCTTGTCGCGCTGGCGCACGCCGCGCCGCCCGGCCTCTTGCCGCCTGATCGCGAGATTGCGCTTGCTGAAAGCGCCGGTCCGCCCGCGATCGCCAAAGCGGCGTCGATCTATCTTCTCGAACGCGGCGGCTTCAAACTGGCCCGCGAGGGAACGAACGGCTTCGCCTGCCTCGTCACGCGCGAGGACGAAGGCTCGCAGGAACCGCAGTGCTTCGATCCGGAAGGCGTCGCGACCCTGCTCCCGGTCGCGCTCGACGCGCGACGCTGATCGAAAAGGGCTCGACCGCCGGCGATCGAGGCGTCGGCGAAGGGACGTCAACGCGCGCCGCGTCGGGCGCGTCACCTACATTTTCGAGCCGGGTCCTATTCCGGCCGCGCATGGCGTCGTTCGATGGCGGCTCATCGATCTCATCGGGTGGCTCGCGACGATTCGCCCTGTCGCTGAGCGAGGCGACGATGCGCCGCGGATGCGCGCCCTCGGGTTCCGGAAGTTATCCGCGCGCCCGCGCCGTCACGCGCAGAACGAGCTCGCCGTCGAGGCGGTTAAAAAAACTTCGCCGCCGAGATGGCGGCTGTCCGCGAGGAAGTCGGCGACGGCGTGAGCGTCGAGATCTGGCCGCATGACGAAGCAAGGATCGGCCAGAAGAACAAGATCACCCGCCGCTGGGCGGCGAAGGGAACGCGGCCGCGCGCGCCGCATGATCAGCGCACCGCATGGGCCTATATCTTCGGCGCGAGCTGTCCGGCGGAGGGCAAGGGCGCGGGGCTCGTCCTTCCCTGGTGCAACACGCACGCGATGGATTTGCACTTCAGAAATCAGCGCCGCCGTCGGCGCCGGGCCGGCCACGAGGTCATCGTCGCTCGAACAATACCGCTGCCCATGGTGCCGCATTCGGCCCGGCGCACGACCACGGGCATCACCAACCTGCTCGCGGTCATGTTCCGGCCAGATCCGGCGGCCACGAGCCAGCCTGTCGGGCAAGATCGCCAGTCATGCGCGATCGTGGCGTCTGCAACTTCGACCTCAAGGTCAAGAACGACGCAACTCGCGGGCGCGGTGGCGAGCCATCGTCGCCAACCAGGCTGGCGGCGATAGTTCCTTCCACGATGGCCGCGGGCACGGCCAAGGCCATCAAGATCTCCTCGGCGATGGTCGGTTACAGCGACGGTTTGACGCTCAAGGCGCTTGCAGGCGCGACCTCGACGGTGCGCAAGAAGGCGGTCCAGCCGCTGATGGTCGATGGCGACGTTGATTCAGACATTGTCTATCACGAATACGGCCACGGCCTCACCTGGCGGATGATCGGCAGCATGAGCGGGCCGATGGCGGGCGCAGTCGGCGAAGGCGCTTCGGATGTGGTCGCGTTCCTGCTCAACGGCGACGACCGCGTCGGCGAGTATTCCGTCAGCGATCCGCTTGGCATTCGCCGCTTCCCTTATGCCGGTTATCCGCTCACTTACATCGCCGTGGACGGGAACGAGGTTCACAACGACGGCGAGGTTTACGCCGCCGCAATGTGGCGCCTGACCGAGATATTCGCGTCGGACGGCAAGACGGCCGCCGACGTGCTCGCTCTGTTCGTCGACGGCATGAACTTCACGCCGTCGACGCCGGCCTTCGAGGACATGCGCGACGGCATGCTGCAATCGGCGACCGCGGTCGAGACATGCGGATCTGGAACGCTTTCGCGCAATTCGGCGTCGGCGTCGGCGCTTCTCGCGGCACGACCAGCGCGCCGGTGACGATCGTCGAGTCGTTCACGGCGCCGGCGGAATGCACGCCCTGATCGACGGGCGCGGATTTCATTTGCGCGACTGAATAATGGCCGCGGCGCATGATGCGCCGCGGCCTTCTTTCGGGAATTGGGGAGGGTCGCCTATCCCCTCAGCTTGATGACTTCCGCCGACCGTCCGAGCGCGCGCAGCACCGTCTCGACGATGTGCGGCGCGTTGAGGCGCGCTTCTTCGTACATCTTCGCCGGCGAATTGTGGTCCTGATAGCGGTCGGGCAGCGTCATCGTGCGGACCTTGAGGCCGCCGTCGATCAGTCCCTGATCCGACATGTAATGGAGGACCCAGGCGCCGAAGCCGCCGCGAGATCCTTCTTCGATGGTGACGACGACCTCGTGATGGCGCGCGAGCTGACGGATCAGCTCGTGATCGAGCGGCTTTGCAAAGCGCGCGTCGGCGACCGTCGTCGAAAGACCGTGCGTTTCGAGAGTGTCCGCCGCCGCGAGCGCTTCGGCGAGGCGCGTGCCGAGCGAGAGGATCGCGACTTTCGTTCCTTCACGGACGATACGGCCCTTGCCGATCTCGAGAACCTTGCCGACTTGCGGAAGATCGACGCCGACGCCTTCGCCGCGCGGATAGCGATAGGCGATCGGGCCTTCGCAATAGGCGGCGGCGGTCGCCGTCATGTGGACGAGTTCGGCCTCGTCCGCGCAGGCCATGATGACCATGTTCGGCAGGCAGCCGAGATAGGCGAGATCAAAGGCGCCCGCATGCGTCGCGCCGTCGGCGCCGACCAACCCCGCGCGGTCCATCGGGAAGCGCACCGGGAGTTTCTGGAGATCGACATCGTGCTGCACGCTGTCATAGCCGCGCTGCAGGAAGGTCGAATAGATCGCGCAGAAGGGCTTCATGCCGTCGGCGGCAAGGCCCGCCGCGAAAGTGACCGCGTGCTGCTCGGCGATGCCAACGTCATAGCAGCGATCCGGGAACGCCTGCGCGAAGAGATCGAGCGAGGTGCCGGACGGCATCGCCGCGGTGATGGCGACGATCTTCGGGTCTTTCTCGGCTTCCTTGATCAACGCCTGCGCGAAGACCTTCTGATAGGCGGGCGCGTTCGACGCCGATTTGTGCTGCTTGCCGGAGAGAACGTCGAATTTGACGACGCCGTGGCCCTTGTCGGCGGCTTCTTCGGCGGGCGCGTAGCCCTTGCCTTTCTTGGTCACGACATGGACGAGCACCGGCCCGTCCTCCATGTCGCGGACGTTTTCGAGAACCGGGATCAAATGATCGAGATTATGCCCGTCGATCGGCCCGACATAATAAAAGCCGAGCTCTTCGAACAGCGTTCCGCCCGTCACCATGCCGCGGCCGAATTCCTCGGCGCGCGCGAGTTTCTCGTAGAGCGCCGCCGGAATGCGCTTCAGGAACTGTTTCCCGAACTGACGCACTTTCTGATACGCCTTGCCGGAGGACGCGCGCGCCAGATACGCGCTCATCGCGCCGACCGGCGGGGCGATCGACATGTCGTTGTCGTTCAGGATGACGATGAATTTCGTGCCGAGCGAGCCGGCGTTGTTCAATCCCTCATAGGCCATGCCCGCTGACATCGAGCCGTCGCCGATGACCGCGATCGCGTGGTTTTTCTTGCCCTGGTGGTCGCGCGCGCGCGCAAAGCCCAAGGCCGCCGAGATCGACGTCGCCGCGTGCGCGGCGCCGAACGGGTCATATTCGCTTTCCGACCGCTTGGTGAAACCCGAAAGGCCGCCGCCCGTCCGCAAGGTGCGGATGCGGTCGCGCCGGCCGGTGATCACCTTGTGGGGGTAGCACTGATGGCCGACGTCAAAGACGACCCGGTCGTCCGGCGTGTTGAAGACGTAATGGATCGCGGTCGTCAGCTCGACGACGCCAAGGCCGGAACCAAGATGCCCGCCCGTCACCGAAACGGCGTCGATCACCTCGGCGCGCAGTTCGTCGGCGAACTGCCGCAGCTGCCCCTTCTGGAGTTTCCGGAGATCCGCCGGAAATTTCACCTGGTCGAGCAATGGCGTTTCGACGGCCATCGGACATCCCCTTCATAACGCAGCGAGCCGCTGGGTATTCCCAGTAAGCCGGCTTTTTTACGGCGCTGCAATAAGGATGACTACCCCTTTGGGGCGTCTTTCAGGGCCGAAAGCAGCCGATTGCGGGGCAAGCGATGCGGGGAGGCAACCCCTATTCGAACTTCGCCGGTTCCGTTTTGACGGTGCCGTCGCCGGAGACGACGATCTTCTCGATGCGCTCCTGTGCGGCTTTGAGCTTGGCCTCGCAATGGGCTTTCAACGCCGCGCCGCGTTCGTAAAGCGCGATCGATTCTTCAAGGTCGACCTGCCCGCCCTCAAGCTTCTGGACGATCTGTTCAAGCTCGGCGAGCGCCTTCTCGAAGGAGACGCCGTCAAGCTCCGATTTCTTCGACATCTCTCTTTCCTATTCCGCTGCGATCGTCGCGCGCGCGGGGCTTGATGCGCGCGCGCCGACCGGTTTGTAGATGCGCCAGGACCAGAAGCGATTGCCGCCTTCGCGTTCCGCACGGCGCCAGCCCCCGCTTCTCAGTTTCCGGTCGATCATCCAGTTGAGATAGCCGTGCGCGCACAAAAGAACGTCGCCCTCGGCCGAGTAGGCGACGAGGCGGTCGGCGATTTCGTCGACGCGCTTCCACGCCTCGAAATGCGTTTCGACGCCCGCCGGCGCATAGCCGACGAACCAGAACGACCGGCTGATGACGCCCCATGTCGTCGGCGAGAGTTTGACGAACGGCACCGGCGGCGGCGGCAAGGGCGCCTCGACGAACATCGGGTCGGCGGGAACCTCGCGCGCGCCTTTCGTCGCCTGACGCGCGGTCTCGATCGCGCGCGGCAGGGTCGAGGAGAGAACGGTCTTCGCCTTCGATGCGAGATCGATGAGGCTTTGCGGCGGCGTTTCGTCCGGATGCAGGCCGCTGGCGTCATATTCCGCCCACCACGCGCCATAGGCGCCCGACGTGATGCGAACGTCGCGTGACAGATTCGGGCGGCCGTGCCGCGCAGTGATGATCCGTCCGACCATGCGTCCTTTGAGCGTTTCGCCGCGGGTTATGGCGCGGTTTTCAGCCGTCCATCAAGGCCGCGACATGCGCGGAGACGCAAGCCGCGAGGGCGGAGAGGTCGTAACCGCCTTCAAGCAGCGACACGATGCGGCCGCCGCACGAGGCCTTCGCGACGGCGATCAGTTCCCGCGTCACCCAGTCGAAATCGGCCTCGGTGAGGGAAAGGCCGCCGAGCGGGTCGGCGCGGTGGGCGTCGAACCCGGCGGAAATGACCAGAATGTCGGGCCTGAAACCGGAAAGCGCGGGCAGAAGGCGCTCGCCCCAGGCGCGGCGAAAATCGTCGCTTCCCGATCCCGTCGCGAGCGGCGCGTTGACGATGGTGTCGAAGGCCCCGCGATCCGTCGCACGTCCCGTTCCCGGATATTGCGGCCATTCATGGCTCGACGCGTAGAAGGCGTTCTCGTCATGCCAGAACGCCGCCTCCGTGCCGTTGCCGTGATGAACGTCGAAATCGACGATTGCGACGCGCGTCGCGCCATGGCGGACGCGCGCATGCATCGCCGCGACCGCCGCCGAATTGAAGAGGCAAAATCCCATCGCGCGATCGGGCGGCGCATGATGGCCGGGCGGGCGCGCGAGGACGAAGGCGTTCGCCGCGTCGCCGTTGAAGATCGCATCGACAGCGTCGATCGCGCCGCCCGCCGCGCGCAGCGCCGCGTCGAGCGAGTGCGGCCCCATCGTGGTGTCGGGGTCGAGACGCACCATGCCGTCGTCGGGCGCGGCGGCGAAAATCGTATCGATGAATTGAGGCTTGTGAACGCGCGCCAGCGCCTCGCGCGAGGCTTGCGGCGGCGTCCGGCGCAAAAGCGCATCGAAGCGTTCCGCCGCGAGCGCTTTCGCCGCCGCGGCGTAACGCTCCGCGCGTTCGGGGTGGCCGGGCGGCGTTTCATGCGCGCCGAAGGCGTCATGGGCGTAAAGAAGCGTCGTCATGAACGCCGATATCGGCGTTCGGCGCGCCGGCGTCCAGATGTCAATCGCGGCGACGCATGCTATCGCTCGCCCGCCAACCGGAGATCTCCATGCCGCAATTCGACATGATCGTCATCGACCCCGAAGAAGCGGCCGGCGCGCCGATCGTCCAGCACATGCCGGGCCGGCCGGTCCGGGAAGGCGGCGGCGACGAGACCTATCGCTGCGGCGGCTGCAAGACGAAGCTCTTCATCAACGTCGCGCATCACGACGCCCACGGCGCGATCGTCAAATGCGGCAAGTGCGGCAAGATCAATATCGAACCGCACCATCATCATCATTAGGCGGGGCGCGCTAAAGTGTTGGCGGTTGACACGAGCTTCCCGGCCAAATCGCCGACGATGACACAAGTTTGCATCAAAACTGGCATCGCGATTACGACCCTTCGTTAGGCAGATACGTCCAGTCTGACCCGATCGGCCTCATGGGCGGGATTAATACGTATGCGTATGTCGAAGGAAATCCGTTGACGCGCATTGATCCGATGGGGTTGGCGAAGTCCGGACAAACTGTAGAGGTCCCCGGCACGACCACGACTGTTCGAGTTGACCCGCCACATGTTCCGGGACAGCAGCAACATGCCCATGTTTGTCAGAAGGGATGCAAAGAGGTTGTGATTAACTTAGATGGCACGGGCAGCCACGGTACAGACCCCTCGAAAATTAAGAACAAGAAGGTTCTCAGTTACCTAGCGAAAAAAGGCTTTAGAGTTGTCTTGAAGTGTGGCGCCCCGGCGTTCTTCATTTATGATTGGAACTCGGGCGGTTTCGGCCACGCTGTTGACGAACGGACTTGGCCGGCTTCAGAAGCGTGGAGCAATGAATGACGTTCAATCTTTATGGCTACGCCCGGTCGGATGACGAGCAACTTTTGGCGTTGCGAGAAGTTACCGTCTACGTCGATGCAAAGCAGGCACTGGCATTGAGTGAATTTTTTGCCCAGTGCGCGCGGAAAATGGATGCGAACCCCGCGTGGGAGCACGAGCATTTTTCTGTGGGTGACGCATGTGATTTGATCGTTTTTAACGCTCGCATGGAGTAGGCGTCGGGCAATTCCCCTTGGCGCATTGCGCCGATTGATAGCGGCCATCTCCTTCCGCCGGGGAATTGCGGTTTCCGGGACGCAACAAAGTATCTGGACGAATTGAATCTTGGCAACGAACCCAGTTTCAAAAACACTTGCAAAGGATTTTTCAAGTGAAGGTTCTGCTATCTGTTCTCAGATATCTTATTTTGATCCCGCTATCGATCGTAGGCGCGCTTGCCCTCCTTGATTTCTATTTGGATAATAAAGTCACCGAAGTGGATCGCGTGTATGACGCCCTTCGAAAGCATCGTGCCGTTGAAGCATTCGGCTTGAACCCATCGATAAATTTGGGAGGCAACGCGGAGCTTTGGCTTACAAACGGCGGCTTTATCAAATTCGGGTTCGCATCCGCGCGCGTGCTTGATAAGGAAACTCAAGGTCTTGTTTATCAGATCGGAGAATATGAACTGAAATGCCACGATGAAGTCTTCGACGCAGTTTCCCCGTGGTTTAATCAATTAGGGGAAATTCTCGGTCTCGAAGGAGGGGTCCCGCTTTCAAGAATAATCGATGACTACGAAAACGTTTTGCGAGCCGTGAGTTGATTGCCGGACGTCGCTCCGTCGGAGGAAAGGGCTTCTAAACTGAACTGCTGGACGGAGACGGCGCCAGTTCACGAGTTCTACATGTACCCGCCGGTCAACATTAAGCAGAAGGACGAGTACGTGTACTGGCGCGAGGCTAGACCGATTTGCCCTACATTTCTGAGGTTTCCATTGTGCGATACAAGTTATCCAAGAAGGGCGGCCCCTGCGCAGTCGGAGAAGTCAAATTGAGCACGCCGCACCGGTGCTTTCCTTCGACCATGATCCGGCGAGCAACATCATTTCGATCGCCGACGGCGCGATCGTCAAATGCGGCAAGTGCGGCAAGATCTATATCGAGCCGCACCGTCATCCTCATTGACGGAAAGGGGGGCCGACGCTTCCATCCTTCGAGACGCGGCCGAAGAGGGCCGCTCCTCAGGATGAGGGCGATTTTTATTGCAGCAAACCAAATCCTCATCCTGAGGAGCGCGCTTCTTGGCGCGCGTCTCGAAGGATGGATCCCAGGCATGACGGTTCAATCCATCAATCGGCAATCTCAACCAAGTCTCCGACCGCAATCTCGCCATAGGCGCGCGGCACGGCGTTTTCGCCGAAGATGACTCCGTTGATGCGTGGATCGGTCGAGCGGTGGATGCGGGCCAGCGCCGCGAGCGGTTCTTTTCCCATGCGCGCGCCGGTTTTTTGGTCTGTCGTCGTTACGATGCAGCGGTCGGAGGGCTTCACAAGATCGAGGATGACGTCGCTGATCTGAAGGCGATCCCAGCGATCTTCTCCCACGGCTCATCGCAGGTGATGACGATGTTGGGGCGAAAGCGCGCCATCGGGACGGGCTCGCCGCCGTGCCTGGCGATATCGTTGTTGAGCGCCGCGAGAGAACCCGTCGTTGTCACGAGGACAGGAAACGCGTCGGCGAAACTCACCTGAACGGGCGAGGGGGTCCAG
>CAVXVQ010000008.1:0-105756 GCA_963765165.1 uncultured Alphaproteobacteria bacterium
AAGGCGAAGCGATCACGCCTTCGCCGCGCAAGCCGCCATCGAGCATGACGGACGTCAAGATGTCGTTCGCGCCGATCGTCGAACAGGCGGCGCCGGCGGTCGTCAAATTTTTACAAGCCGCGTCGTCACGCGCTCGACGGGCGATCCTTTCTTCGACCGGTTTTTCGGCGTCGGCCCGGAAAAGCAGAATTCGCTCGGCTCGGGCGTCATCGTAAGCCGTGACGGCGTGATCGTGACGAACAACTATGTCGTCGAGAATATGTCTGAGATCAAGGTCGTTCTGCATGACCGGCGCGAATTCGCGGCGCGCGTGCTGATGACCGATCCTCAATCGGATGTCGCTGTGCTAAGGATCGATGCGGGCGAGCCGCTGCCTTATCTTGAATTTGCAAATTCTGACGCCGCGGAAGTGGGCGACGTCGTTCTTGCCATCGGAAATCCTTTCGGCGTCGGCCAGACGGTGACGAGCGGCATCATCTCCGCGCTCGCACGGACGGCCGTCTCAATAACAGATTATCAGTTCTTCATTCAGACGGACGCCGCGATCAACCCGGGAAATTCCGGCGGCGCGCTCATCGACAGCGAAGGCAAAGTGCTCGGCATCAACACAGCGATATTTTCGCGGTCGGGCGGGTCGAACGGCGTCGGTTTCGCTATTCCCGCTCGTTTGGTGCAGCAAGTGATTTCTACCGCCACCAAGGGGGTTGCGCTGCTGCGTCCCTGGGTCGGGGCGACGACGGAGACGGTGACATCGGACCTTGCGAAGGTTTTAAAGCTCGACCGGCCGATCGGCGCAATCATTGGCGACCTCTATCCGTCCGGTCCTCTCGCCAAGGCTGGGCTCCAGCAAGGGGACGTCATCGTCGCGATCTCGGGCCAGCCGGTGTTCGACGCCGAAACGCTGCGCTACCGAGTCGGCATCCAGAATCGGGCGACAAGGCGAAGCTCGACTATTTCCGCGACGGCGTTAAGCGGTCAGCTGATCTGATTTTTGCATTGGCCCCGGAGACGCCGGCGCGTGACGAGCGCGCGTTGTCCGGCAATCATCCGTTGAATGCGGTAACGGTCGCAAATTTGTCGCCGCGCTTTAACGAAGAGATGGGCCTCAACCCGCTCCTGACCGGCGTCGTCGTCACCGACGTGTCGCAGGGAAGCTACGCCTATCGGTCGCGCCTGCGTCGCGGCTTCCGGATCGTTTCCGTCAACGGCGTCAAAGTTTCGACCGCAGCCGATTTGCAGCGGGAGATCCAAAACCCGTTTCCGGCTGGTCGATTGACGTTGATCGGGGCGACAGGATCGTCAGCTGGCGAGTGGGACGATGAAGCCCACAAGGCGGCGATAGTGGGGCCGGGCATAGTTCTTGCCGGTATTGTGCTGGTCACTTGCGGCCTGCTCGTTGTGATGCAAATCCTCCTTTTCGTGCTCAGGAAATTTGGACTTTTTCGCCCGCGCATATTTAGCGTGATCGCATTCTTCGGACCGATTTCATTTGGCGCCCTGTGGGTCGCTCTGATTGCAGCACAGTACATTCTTCCGGCGATTTAATCCCCGGAAGCGACCTACAAATCAATCTTCAACATTGCCCCGAGCACCGATGTTCAATTTATCAATAGTAGTGCATCTGGCGGCGTTGATTTTGAGGACGCATTCATCGTGTTTAGGGCGGCGGACCACAACGCGGTCGTCAAAGTTTTTGAGCGCGCGGCGCTCACTGAACGACCTGCGAATGCTGAAGCGCTGTTTGAGAGTGAGACGCCGCAATGGTGGAATGCGGCCGAGTGCTCGGATGCGCGGACATTCGGCGCTGAAAATGTGCGGGGATGGGATTATGTATTCGCAATGCACTGCCGTTCAAACGGTCTGTTCTATGCGAGCGCAGGCTGGATCGATTGAGCGATCTTTTCGAAAAAGCCGGGTTCGACAAGGAAGCGCCCCGGCCGCTCGCGGATGTTCTTCGGCCTGGAACGCTGGAAGAAGTCGTTGGCCAGGACCATCTCCTCGCGTCAGGCGCGCCGCTGCGGCGCATGGTCGAACACAATAGACTTTCTTCGCTCATTCTCTGGGGGCCTCCTGGCGTCGGCAAAACGACGATCGCGCGGCTTCTTGCAAAAGAAACGACGCTCGAATTCGTACAGATTTCAGCAGTCTTCTCCGGCGTCGCCGATCTCCGGCGGGTGTTCGACAAGGCGTCGGAACGACGCAAGATGGGGCAGGGCACGCTCCTCTTCGTCGATGAGATTCATCGCTTCAATCGCGCGCAGCAGGACGGATTTCTGCCGCACCTTGAATCAGGCCTCATCACGCTTGTCGGTGCGACCACCGAGAATCGATCCTTTGAGCTCAACCCTGCGCTTTTGTCGCGTGCGCAGGTCTTCACGCTCAATCGCCTCGAGGCGCCGGCCATCGAAAAACTCCTGCAGCGAGCCGAAACCCATATCGGACACTCTCTGCCGTTGACGGCTGATGCGCGCGCGGCGCTGATCGAAATGTCGGACGGTGACGGGCGATTTGCGATCGGTCTCGCGGAGGAAGTTCTGGCCGAACGCGCCGCCGAGCTGCTCACCCCGCAGGCGTTGTCGCAGATCGTGCAGCGCCGCGCGCCGATTTACGACAAGGGGCAGGAATCGCATTACAACCTCGCGAGCGCTCTCCAGAAATCAATACGCGGCTCCGATGTCGACGCCGCGCTCTATTGGGCGGCGCGGATGATCGTCGGCGGCGAGGATCCGCGTTTTGTGCTGCGCCGCCTCATCGTCGTCGCGTCGGAAGATATCGGCAACGCCGACCCGCATGCTTTGCCTCTCGCGATCGCCGCGCGCGACGCTTACGAATTTCTTGGTCAGCCGGAAGGCGAAATCGCCATCGGTCAGCTCGTCTCCTATCTCGCGACGGCGCCGAAATCGAATCGTTCCTATGTTGCATTTCACAACGCAAAGGCCGCCGCGCGCGAGCTCGGATCCCTTTCGCCTCCGATGCACGCGATGAATGCGCCGACAAAGCTCATGAAAGAACTCGGCTACCATATGGGCTACGAATATGATCATGACGCCAGCGACGCATTCGCCGGCCTCGATTATTTTCCGCCCGGGATGGAGCGAAAGCGGTTTTACGAACCGCGTGAGACAGGCTTCGAGAGGGAGATACAAAAGCGGATTGAATTTTGGGATAAGCGACGAAAGTTGCGCGAATGACGATGATCCTCGATTCCAGCGGGATGACCCGGTCAAGTGATCGACTGAAACGATAATTGCAAACAAGGCCGTGATTGGCGGCGTCGCGTTCCTGATCTTGTTCGTCTTGGAACGGATTTACGCAGCGCAGCCGACGCGACCGGACTTGCGACGCTTATTGCGCAATGGCGTCTTGTGGTTACTCCTGCTCGCTCTTTCGCCGCTGATCGTTCTGCCGTTGACGGCGCTCACGGCCGAGCACCCTCTATGGCGTCGGCCTGAAGGCTGGCCGGTTTGGCTCTCGACTGCGATTGACATCGTCTTGCTTGATCTCTGGTCATATTGGCTGCACCGCGCCTACCACGAAGTTCCGCTCATGCGACGCTTCCATCGGGTGCATCACCTCGACGAACACCTCGATACGACGTCGGCCGTGCGCTTTCATCCTGGCGAAGTCGCGCTATCGGCGTTGCTGCGGACGATTCCAATCGCGGTCTTGGCGATGCCCTTTGCCCATGTCGTCTTGTTCGAGACCGTGCTCCTCGCAGCATCCTTCTTTCACCACTCAAATGTGCGCCTGCCGGCTCGGGTCGAGCGTGCGCTGTCTCGGATTATCGTCACACCGTCGATCCATTGGGTGCATCATCACGCGATCCCGCGCGACACAAACTCGAATTACGCTGCAATTTTCAGCCTGTGGGACGTCCTTTTTCGCACCCAAAGCCGGACAGAGAGAACCCTTGGCATGAAAATCGGCATCGAGGGCGTTGAAGATAAAACGGCGATCGGGCTATTGCTGGCCCCGTTTCAACGGACAGGCGGATGATGGGTGCGCCTCAGCTTTGGCTTGCGATCGGCGTCGGCGGCGCCATCGGCTCGGTGGCGCGTTACGGCGTCGGCGCGCTTTCCTTGCGGCTTCTTGGTCCGAATTTTCCGTGGGGGACCTTGTCCGTGAACTTCATCGGATCGGCGGCGATGGGGCTATTCATCGCGTGGCTCGCCGCGAGAGAGCCGCACTCGACCGCGATGCGAGCCTTCGTCGCGACGGGCGTTCTCGGCGGCTTCACCACGTTTTCAACCTTCGCGCTCGACGCGGTGACCCTTTATCGCGATCGCACGCTTGCGATCGCTGGCCTTTACGTCGCGGCTTCGGTCATCTTGTCGATTGCAGGGCTGATGCTCGGCCTGATTGCAGGAAGGTCGATGCAATGAGCGGCGTCAAAAATCTGGTCGTGGCTGAGAAGGACGACGGCCTTCGCCTCGATCGCTGGTTCAAGACCTATTATCCGGGCCTGCGGCACGGCGCGCTCGAGAAACTTCTTCGAACCGGTCAGGTCCGCGTCAACGGCGGTCGCGTAAAAGCGAACCGGCGCGTCGAGGCCGGGGAGTTGATACGCGTCCCGCCGATCAGCGAGGAGACGGAAGCGCCGAAAACCGCGCTGAAGCCCAAGAAGGAGGACGCCGAGTTTCTCCGGAAGCTGACGATTTACGAGGATGATGCGATCCTCGCGCTCAATAAGCCGTTCGGCCTTGCGGTGCAGGGCGGCGTGAAAACGACGCGGCACGTTGACGGCATGCTCGCCAGCCTCGAGAAAAACGGCGAGAAGCCCCGCCTCGTCCACCGCCTTGATCAGGATACGGGGGGGCTATTGATACTGGCAAAGACCCGAATTGCGGCGGCTCGGCTTGGCAAAGCGTTTCAAGGTCACGACGTCGTCAAGACATACTGGGCGCTTTGCGCCGGCGTTCCCGAGATCAAGCAAGGGACGATCAACCTCGCTGTCGCCAAGAAAATGGTTCGGGTCGGCGACAAGGATCAGGAGCGTATGACGGCGGCGGATGAGGGAGACGCGAAAAAAGCGATCACCGATTACACGGTGCTCGACAGCGCCGGGCCGGCGTCCTTCCTCGCGCTGAAGCCATTGACGGGACGCACGCACCAGCTGCGCGTGCATTGCGCGGCGATGGGAACGCCCATCGTTGGAGATGGCAAATATGGCGGTCCGGGCGCAACGATCGAAGGCGTTCCCGAGGGACTGCACCTTTTTTGCCGGTCCATGACGTTTCCGCACCCGGAGACCGGCCGGCCAATCACCCTCATCGCGCCGCTGACGGGGCGGATGAAGGAGACCTGGTCGCTTTTCGAATTTGATCCGGAAGCGGAAGTCTCGTGGCCCGATCTGCGGCGCAAGAAAAAGCGATGACGAGGGTCGGTGAGAACCCACCGCGCCTGCCGAAGCGCTTTTACGAGACAGTCACTGTTGAAAGCGGCGCCTTGCTGCTCGACGGCAAGCCGGCGAAAACAAAATCGCGGCGATCGTTCGCATTGTCCTCGCCAGCGTTGATGGACGCCGTTGCGGCGGAGTGGGCAGATCAGCGCGAGTTCATCGAATTCACCCGCATGCCGATGACGCGCTTCGCCATGACGGTCGTCGATCTAGGAGATAGTGACGCCGGCAAATGGCGCGACATCCTCCTTTCGTTTCTCAGGTCGGATCTCATCTGCTATCGCGCGAGCGCGCCACACGCGCTTGTCGAAATGCAGAATTCAGCCTGGGATCCGCTGCTCGATTGGATGGCGACGAAATGCGGCATCGGCTTACTATCTGCTGAAGGCGTCTCCTTTATCGAACAGCCTCCAGCCGCGATTGCCGCCGCAGAGCGACTTCTTGCCGAAGCGTCGCCTGCATCCCTTCTCGGCATGAAGGCTGCGGCGGAAATTTCCGGCTCCGCCGTAATCGCGCTGGCGCTTGCCAAAGCCGCTTTTTCGCCCGAAACGCTTTTCGGGGCGGCACGCGTCGACGAAATGTTTCAAGCTGAACGCTGGGGCGTCGATGCGGAAGCACAAGCGCGCACCGAGCGGCTGGAGGCCGATTTCCTTGACGCCAGCCGATTCATCGCTCTTGTAGGCTGAACACCCCTAGCGAGGGTCAACAGGTTCGCCGCGCACCGACGCACGAAAGCTCAGCAATTCATCGCCGTTCAAAAGCTCGTCATTGTCGAGGTCGTGCTCTGCGAATTCCTCGATGATCTTCCGGGTGAAGGCTTTCTTGCCGAGCGCGCCTGTTTCACCCGCCATCATCGAGAATTTTGCGCGCGCCTGTTCCGCGTGGTCGAGGTCGGCCGCCGCCTGATCGACATGAAAGTAGGGATCGACGAAACGACTGCGGCCCGAACCGGATATTTCCGCATCCTGCCAACCTTTGACGAGGAACACGAATTCGTCGGCAGTGACGGACTCGCTGCGATCGAGATCGGCGACCACGAAATCGAGTTTTGCCTCGTCCAGCGCTTCCTTGCGCGTCAGGGTCTCGCTGTCGAATTCCGCCTTAAGCCGCTCGATCGGGGATGGGCCCGCCTCGGTGCCGCGTATCGGATCGTCCTTCGTATAGGTGATCGTCTCTTTCTTTGTTTCAATCACCTTGCCGTCGACGGATTTCGTCAATGTCACGCCTTGTTTGATTTGCTGCTGCGAGTTGAGAAGGTCGGCCATTTCGTCCTCATTGACGATCGGCGTTTCCTGCTCGGCCGGAACCGCGGCAGGCGTGATTGAAACTTCGGAGCCTGCCTGCGCGTGCGCGCCGGACCATGCCAAGGCGATTGAAAACGCGAGCAAGGTCTGGGGGCGAACGATCATGGGTTCCTCCTGTTGAAGAGCAGCCAATCATATCGGCTGTAAGGGTGGAACCGGCAAGAGACGGGCGTTGCGGTTTCTACGGATGACGCAATCAGGCGGTCGGCGGCGGCGCATCGGTCGTCGGGCCGAATATCTCATGAAACGAAGCCCTTAAGGCCGCGTCCGCGTCGGACAGAGTTGCCGGGATGCCGAGATCCGCGAGGGAGGTGACGCCGAGGCCGGGCGCGGCGACCCCGCAGGGGACGATCCCGCCAAAATGCGAAAGGTCCGGCTCCACGTTGAGCGCGATCCCGTGAAAGGTGACCCAGTGGCGAATTCTGACCCCGATGGCCGCGACCTTGTCTTCATGGCGGGTGTCGCCAGAACTTGTCCGATCGACCCACACGCCGACGCGATCCTCTCGCCGTTCGCCCCGGACGCCAAAGGAGGCGAGGGCGCCGATGAGCCAGTCCTCAAGGGCAGCGACAAAAGCGCGAACGTCGCGCCGCCGGTCAGCAAGGTTCAGCATGACATAGGCGACCCGCTGGCCGGGCCCGTGATAGGTGAACTGCCCGCCCCGAGGCGACCGGAAAACCGGAAACCGCGGGTCGAGGAGGTCAGCATCCTTGGCGCTCGTCCCGGCGGTGTAGAGTGGTGGGTGCTCAAGCAGCCAGACAAGCTCGCTCGCCCCAGCCCGGATCTCGGCGACCCGGCGCTCCATCGCCGCGGTGGCGGCCGGGTAAGGCACTTGGCCATCGGAAACCGCCCATTCGACCGGTCGATCGAGGCGAAGGCCGTCATTTAACGAGGTTCTAACCAAAGGGGCGGAAGCTCTGCGGTGTTGCGTTTTTGGGGTTAACATCGCCTATGGCCGCTGTCGAACAGATCGACGTCGAACTAACGATCGAAGTTGGGGCCGCCGAAATGCCGCTCGCGGCGGCGATGGCGCTTGGCCGCGGGGCGATTGTTCCGCTTGGCCGCGACGCAACCAAGCCGATCGCGATCCTGGCGAACGGCCGCAAGATCGCGGACGGCCGGGTGCGCCTTGTCGGCGACCGGATCGCGGTCGAAGTCGTGAGCAAGGCCTAAACTCGCACACCATAAGAACAAATCTGCCGCTTTTCACGGGGCTTGAGGCGAGGGGAGGCTTTTGCTATCCCCCGCGCCTTGCTTCGAATTGCGGCCATGGCGGAATTGGTAGACGCACTAGCTTGAGGTGCTAGCGAGTAACATCGTGGAGGTTCGAGTCCTCTTGGCCGCACCATTTCGATGCAACCTGTTATCGACCCCCGGATTCAGGCTAAGGGTATTGCCTCGTTGCAGGCAGGGGGCATGCCGATGAAGTCCAGGATTCTGGCGGCGGTTTTGATCGCCGCAACGACTGCGGCGAGCGTCGCCTCGGCAGGCGATAATTCGTTCAAGGGCAAATGGCGCATTACGAGAGCCGTTGTAGCGCCGTGGACGGATGAAGCAGGCGCCGGCGAGCGCCCTGCCTGGGTCGGGGAGACCGTTACGTTTGGATCGTCCTCGGTTAAAGGACCCCATCCGCTTTCCTGCGGCAATGCAAAATACGAACTGACTGACGTGCCGCCAGAGGGCCTTTTTCAGGGCGGCCTTCCGGCGCCCGCCGCGGAAGCGATGGTCTCGCTGGGACTGAACGGCGAGAAAATCGCGGGCGTTTCGCTCAGCTGCGACACCGGCGTCTTCGAGTTTCATTATGCCGCGGCGGATACGCTGTTATTTGCGCTCGATAACCGGATATGGACGCTCGACCGCACGCCGGGCGCCCGCGCTTCGAAATCGTCGCCCGAAGGCGTCGTCCAAAGATTTCTCGAGGCGCACTTCGCTGGCGACATGGGATTTACGCCGGAGAGCGTCAAAGCAAAGCGAACCTTTCTGACCGACGAGCTTGCGACAAGGATAAGCGCCTATCTGGCCAAGCCCGCCGACCCCAACGAAGCGCCGTCAATCAACGGCGACCCTTTCACGGACTCCCAAGAATATCCGGCGCGCTTCGCCGTTGAACGCGACAACAAGAAAGTGAAGGGAGTCGCTGTGCCGGTCACCTTTTCCGACGCGTTCCGCAAGCGGGGCGTGAGCTTTGAAATGGCTCGGGAAAACGGGCGTTGGTTGATCAACGATCTTGATTACGAAGACGGATCGTCGTTTTCAGCATTGCTCGCGGATTAGGTCCGGCCAGGCAAGGTTAATGGGGCATAAAGGCTGCACCTGCGCCGTTCATGAAGGCGCGTCGGCTGATCATTGCGGCCTTGTGGCTCAACCTTTGCGCGGTAACCGCGACGGCTGAAACCATGGTCGTCAGACCCGATCCATGCGCTGCCCCGGCGGACGCGCCCCGCATCATTTCGCTTGGGCAAGTCGAAGCGGCGGATCTCAATCCGGATCGCGCGCGCGGCGAAATCCTGGTGCTTTACCCGGTCCTGGACGAAGGTTGGGCGTCGGCGCGCATTCTCGCGAGGTTCGACATCGAGGGTGACCGCGCGCGCCGGCCAAGCCGCCGCCGCTGTCCCGGCGGTCGTTAGGACCCGCATGGACAAGCCATTCGGCCCTTTCTAAGAGACGGCTCCCCAGTTCGGAGCCGTTCATGCGCCTGTCCCGCTATTATCTGCCCGTCCTTAAGGAGACGCCGTCAGAGGCGCAAATCGTCTCCCATCAGCTGATGCTGCGGGCCGGCATGATCCGTCAGGAAAGCGCCGGCATCTACGCCTGGCTGCCGCTCGGGTTTCGCGTCCTCAAGAAAATCGAACAGATCGTTCGCGAGGAGCAAGACCGCGCCGGCGCCGTTGAAATGCTGATGCCGACGATCCAGTCGGCGGAACTTTGGCGCGAGAGCGGCCGCTACGACGCCTACGGCAAGGAGATGCTTCGCATCAAGGACCGCGCCGATCGCGAAATGCTGTTCGGGCCGACCAACGAGGAAATGATCACCGAGATTTTCCGCGCCGGCATCCGTTCGTACAAAGACCTTCCGAAGATGCTCTATCACATCCAGTGGAAGTTCCGCGACGAGGTTCGCCCGCGCTTCGGCGTCATGCGTGGCCGCGAGTTCCTGATGAAGGACACATATTCCTTTGACGTCGATGAGGCCGGCGCGCGCCGGAGCTATAACAAGATGTTCGTCGCTTACTTGCGCACCTTCGCGCGCATGGGACTGACCTCGATCCCGATGCGCGCCGACACCGGGCCGATCGGCGGCGACCTTTCTCATGAGTTCATCGTCCTCGCCGAAACCGGCGAGAGCGCAGTCTTTTGCGACCGGAAGCTGCTCGATCTGCCGGTTCCCGGCGCGGCGACCGATTATGACGGCGATCTGCAACCCGTCATCGATCGTTACACGTCCTATTACGCGGCGACCGAGGAGAAGCACGATAACGCCGAATTCGAGGCGAAGGTTGCGAAGGGCGACCGCATCGCCGCGCGCGGCATTGAGGTAGGCCACATCTTTTATTTCGGCGAAAAATACTCAGCGCCGATGCGGGCGATGATCACTGGTCCTGACGGCAAAGATCGCGCTGTTGAAATGGGTTCCTATGGCGTCGGGGTCTCGCGCCTCGCTGGCGCGTTGATCGAGGCGTATCACGACGAGGCGGGCTGCAAATGGCCGGTTCCGGTCGCGCCGTTTCATGTCGGCCTGGTCAATCTCAAACAGGGCGACCAAAGCACCGACGCCGCCTGCGCCAAGGCCTATGAGGCGCTTGAGGCTGCGGGCGTCGAGGTCCTTTATGACGACACGGCGTCACGGCCCGGCGAGAAATTCGCGCGCATGGACCTCATTGGTCTGCCGTTCCAGTTGATCATCGGCCCGCGCGGGCTCGAGGCTGGCAAGGTCGAAGTCAAGCGCCGCGCCGACGGCCACAAGGACGAAGTGTCGCTCGACGCAGCGCTCGACATGCTGAAGCGGGATGTGCGCTCTGCATTGAGGGTCTGATCGCTCGCTCATAACTGGAACCAAGCGTTCTTGCCGTGGGCGTTATCATGGCCCGGACCGCCTTAACCGGATTTTGCCCCTGTATCGCCTGATCGGAGTCACGATCTGCACCGCGAAGATCGCCGTTTGGTCCGCCGCGATTTGGCCATCGCTTCAAATTGAGATAGGACCCGCGCCAGAAGCCCGGGTCTCCAGATGAATTCCGCAACCGCCGAATTGCAGTCCGCGCCCCCAGCGACGGCGCCTTTTTCGTTTTTCGAGTGGATGGTCGCGCGGCGCTATCTCGGCGCCACCAAATCCGGAAAGGGCGTTTCTCTCATCTCGATCATCGCCTTTGGCGGGACCATGCTCGCTGTCGCGGTCCTCATCATCGTCATGTCTGTGATGCAGGGGTTTCGTACGAAGCTTCTCGATCAGCTTCTTGGCGTTAACGGACACGTTTTCTTGCAGGGCGATGACGCGATCACGGATTACGAGAGCGTGATTGAAAGGCTTCGCGCCGTGCCGGGCGTCACCGAGGCGATTCCGATGATCCAGGCGCCGGTTTACGCAAGCGCGCTTAACGAAACCGGGATCATGATGCGCGCCGTCAGGAAGGAAGACCTGATGGCGATCAATTACGTGACCGGCGTTGATCCCGAGACGGGACGCAGTCATGTCGTCGCCGGCTCCTTTGAAAATTTCGGCGTCGGCAAGAACGGTGGCAATGAAATTGCGATCGGCAACCGCATTGCCTGGCAATTGGGCGTCGGCCCCGGCGACAAGGTGGCGTTAATCTCCGGTCGCGGCGCCGATACGCCGTTCGGTCCGACGCTCCAAAAGAAAACCTATACGGTCGGCGCGATCTTCGAGGTCGGCAATTCCGAGTATGACAGCTTCATCGGATTTATGCCCTTGGAGCAGGCTCAGATTTTTTTCGGATTCGGCAAGGCCGTGCAGCAGATCGAAGTGAAAGTTGCAGATCCGGAAAAGGTCAAGTCATACAAGGCGGCATTAGAGAAGGCCGCGCCTGACATGACGTTGCGCGATTGGCAGCAGCAAAATCAGTCCTACTTCAACGCGCTTCAGACCGAGCGAAGCGTCATGCGGCTCATCTTGTTGCTGATCGTCGCCGTCGCCGCACTGAATATAATCACCGGCCTCATCATGCTGGTGAAAGACAAGACCGCTGATATTGCGGTGTTGCGAACGATGGGCGCGACGCAAGGCTCAATCTTGCGCATATTTTTCCTCTCGGGATCGCTCGTCGGCGTCATCGGAACGCTCGCCGGCGCTATCGGCGGCGCCGTTTTCGTCTGGAACATAGACGCCATCGAACAATTCCTGTCCTGGCTCTTCAGCACCGATCTCTTTCCGGCTGACGTTTATTACTTCAACGCTATCCCGGCGAAGATGCAATGGAACGAAGTCGGGCTGATCGTCGGCTGGTCGCTCTTCATGTCGTTCGTCGCGACCATCTATCCAGCCTGGCGCGCCGCCCGCCTCGATCCCGTCGAGGCGCTGCGCTATGAATAAGGCGGAGCTGCGGCGCGAGTTTGATGTCGTTCTGCGACTGCAGGGTGTCAGCAGGCGTTACAAAGACCTTGAAATCCTTCAGCCGTCGGACTTCGCGCTTCGTCGCGGTGAAACGGCGGCGCTGCTTGGCCCCTCGGGTTCTGGGAAATCGTCGCTGCTCCACATTGCCGGACTGCTGGAGGCGCCGAGCGGCGGCGAGGTTTTCATTGGCGGCGTCGCGACCTCGACGCTCGACGATGCGGCAAAGACGAGGCTTCGCAGGGATTATCTGGGCTTCGTCTACCAGTTCCACCATTTGCTTCCGGAATTTTCCGCGCTCGGCAATGTTTCATTGCCTCAACTCATACGCGGGAAGAAACTCGCCGATGCGGAAAAGGAAGCAGCGCGCCTTTTGACCGCGATGGGTCTCGGCGAACGGCTTGAGCACCAACCCGGACAATTGTCGGGCGGCGAACAGCAGCGCACGGCGATCGCGCGCGCGCTTGCGAACCATCCAAAAGTATTGCTCGCCGATGAGCCGACTGGGAACCTCGATCCCAAGACGTCGGCGAAAGTGTTCGATGCGCTTCTTGAGATCGTCCGCGCCGAGGGGCTATCGGCGCTGATCGCGACGCACGACAGCCGCCTCGCCAAGCGATTGGACCGTGTGGTCGTCATTCAGGACCAGCACCTCGTCGAAGTCGCCCATGCGAGCCTAGACAGCTGAGAGTGCGGGCGTAGAGGGCGTTGGCGTTTTCTTCCGCCTGCGGCATAGTCGCCGCAATGGGCAGGGAGGATCGATCCAATGACAAGCCAACGCCGAATCTTCAACGCGCCGACGCTGTCAGGCCTGATTGAGGAGCAGGCCCAGCAGTTGCCGCATGAGACGGCGCTGCTATTTGAAGGACAGTTCTTTCACTTATTCGGATCTCGACACGCGCGCCAATCGCGCTGCGCAAGCATTGCTCGAATTGGGTCTCAAACGCGGAGACCGGCTGTGCTGGCTCGCGCGAAACGTCGCGACGTTTTGGCCGGCGCTGCTTGGATCTGCGAAGATCGGCGTCGTGATGACGCCGGTTAACTGGCGGCTTGCGCCGGCTGAAATCGCCCAGATCGTCGCTGACGCCAAACCCGCCCTGTTCGTCGGCGAGAAAATGTTCATGGATCCGTTGCGTGCGGTCGACGACTTCAAACTTCCGCGCACGATGGCGCTCGAAAGCGGCGGCGAAGATTGCTTCGACCAATTCATCGATGCGCAGGAGGCCAAGCGCCCCTCCTACAGCCCGACGCAAGAGGATGTCGTCGTTCAGCTTTATACAAGCGGAACGACCGGGCTGCCCAAAGGCGTCGTCCTTTCGAACCGCTGCTATTATGAGGTCGGCGAAGCTGGCGTCAAAGCTGGCGTCGTCAACCCGCGTTTCGACAACGAAGCGATCATGCACGCGCTGCCGCATTTTCACATTGCCGGCGTCAATTTCGGCTTCATGGGCTGGTCGCGCTCGATGCCGGTGATCCAGCACCGTCAATTCGACCCTGCGGCGATCGTCAAGGAAGCGCAGAGCGGGATTCCCCTGAATTCGTTCCTTGTGCCCGCCATGATCATGATGATCCTGCAGGCGGCGAAAGTCGCCGGATCGCCGCTCGATAATTTCGTGCAGATCAGTTACGGCGCGGCGCCGATGCCGGAACCATTGCTCGACGCCGCGATGGCGGCGATGCCGAAGGCGCGGTTCGCGCAATTTTACGGCATGACGGAAACGACCGGCGGCGTCACGGTGCTGGGGCATGAGGACCATGCGAAAGGTCTGAAGCAGCGTGTGTCGGCTGGAAAAGCGCTTCCTGGCTGCGAGGTGAAGATTTGCGATCCGGAGACGAGAAAGGAAATGCCGCGCGGCGAAGTCGGCGAAATCGTCACGCGATCCCGCTTCGTCATGGACGGTTACTGGAACAAACCGGACGCCACGAACGCAGTCATTCGCGACGGCTGGTACTGGTCGGGCGACGCCGGCCGTATCGACGAAAACGGGTATGTCTACGTCGTCGACCGCGTCAAAGACATGATCATCTCGGGCGGCGAAAACATCTATCCGGCCGAGATCGAAAACCTGCTCGCGGCGCATCCTTCGATTTTCGAGTCCGCGATTGTCGGCATGCCCGATGACAAATGGGGCGAGCTGGTGCGCGCCTTTATCGTCAAGCGCCCCGGCGCCGAAGTGACGGCGGAGCAGGTGTTGGAATTCCTGCGCCCGAAGATTGCGGGATTCAAACTTCCAAAGCGCGTCGATTTTATCGATGCGTTGCCGAGGAATCCGTCGGGCAAGATATTGAAGACGGCATTGCGGAAGTTGTGAAATTCAGGGACGGGGACCTAAATGGAAAATGAAACATTTTCGTTGCGCAAGGGCGAGCAATTGCTGTGGCAAGGTCAGCCGCCGGCCGGGATAATCTTCCGAACCTATGACCTATTTTTTGTGCCGTTTAGCCTAATTTGGACGGGTTTTTCTGATCTTTTGGACTTTGATGGTTTATCTTGATTTGGCGCCTTCGATGATATCGAGCGGCAAGATCGAACCGGAAGCGATCCCGTTTCTGATGATTGGCCCATTTTTCGTCATCGTCGGACTGAAATTTACAGTCGGTCGCTTTCTTGTTGACAGCATGAGACGTGCCCGCACGCGCTATGCGATCACAAGCAAAAGGGCGATCATTCGACGGGGCAAACGTGGCGAGGAAATCGATTCATTGCCGATCACGCGCAGCTTGAAAGTGAAGATGAGTGGCCGGAGCGTCGGCGACATTTTGTTTGGCGAGGACAGTCCTTTGACGTTCTTCATGTCGCCGATGCAGTTCGCGGGGCCGCCGCATCCGTTTATATTTGAACGGATAAGTGATGTAAGGGACGTTTATAATCTGATCCTTGAAGTTCAGGATCGGAATCGCCGCTAGAGCCCCAATCTGCCTCGCCGCCAGATCCAGCATGATCTCCTCGGATCCGCCGCCGATCGCCATCACGCGCACCTCGCGATAGATGCGCTCGACGCGGCAGCCACGCATGAAACCCGCCCCGCCAAGGATTTGCATCGCCTCGCGCGCGCAGAATTCCATCGTGCGCGTCGCCTGCACTTTCAGCAGCGAGAATTCCGCAATCGGCGTCTCTCCGTTTTTCACACGCCAGGCGCAATTGTCGAGAAGCGCCGTCGAGGCGTGAACATGACGGACCATCTCGGCGAGCTTGTGCCGGATGACCTGATGCTTGACGAGCGGCTTGCCGAAAGTCTCGCGCTGTGCCGCCCATGCGGCGGCGTCTTCGATGCAAACTCGCGCGAAGGCGATCGCTTGCGCGGACATGCCGATTCGCTCGCCGTTGAAATTCGTAACGATGCCGGCAAATCCTGAATTCTCTCCGCCAATCAGGTTTCGCGCGGGAACGCGGACGTCGGCGAAGTTGATCGTCGCCGTGTCAGACATCCACCATCCCATTTTATCAAGCTTTGTGCGCGTGACGCCCGGGCTGTCGGCCTCAATCAGCAGGAACGAAAGGCCCGCTGCGCCAGAGCCGCCGGTACGAACCGCCACTGTAAGGTAGTCAGCGCGCATGCCGGTGGTGATGAATGTCTTCTCGCCGTTGACGACATAGAAGTCGCCGTCGCGAATCGCTCGCGTCTTGATGCTGGCGACGTCCGAGCCGCCGGATGGTTCGGTTATGCAAAGAGCGATCAGCTTTTTTCCGGAAAGGATGTCCGGCGCAACGCGCGCCTTCAGTTCGTCGGACCCAAGCGCGAGAATCGGCGGGAGACCGATCCCATGCGTCATCAATCCAGCGATGAGCCCGCCCGATCCCGCACGCGCCAGTTCCTCCGATGCAATGATCGAATGGAAAATGTCGACGCCATCACTGACCCCGCCATATTCTTCCGGATAGCCGAGCCCCAGAAGACCGATATCGGCGGCGCGGCGGTGCAGCTCGCGCGGAAATTTTTCTTCCTCGTCCCAGGCGTTCACATGCGGCGCGATTTCTCGGTCGACGAAGCCGCGCAGCGACTTGCGCCATGCCGCGTGGCTTTCTGTCAGGTGCGGCGAGGGAAGGCGTGTCGCGTCAAAGGAGAGGGGGTTCATGTGCGCGAATGTCTTGCCAAGCCGGACGTTCGTCAACAATCTTCGCCATTGCGGCGATAGGGAGGTTGCAGTCGATGAAACTCTACCATTGCCAAGGCGCGCGGTCGCTGCGCTGCGTTTGGGCGCTTGAGGAAATGGGGCTTGATTACGAGCTTGAGACGTTGCCGTTTCCGCCGAGGATCTTCGCCAAGCAGTACAAAGAGGTGAATCCGTTAGGGACGGTTCCTGCGCTGCTCGACGGCGATGTATTGATGACGGAAAGTACCGGCATTTGCCATTACCTTGCAGAGAAATATGGCCCGACGCCTCTTGCCGTGAAACCGGACGAGAAGGACTATGGTTTGTATCTTAACTGGATGTATCGCTCCGACGCGACGCTCACATTTCCATTGACGATTCTTTTTCGCTACACCGCGCTCGAGCCCGAGGAACGCCGCCTGCCGCAAGCCGCCGAGGACTACAGGAAATGGTTCCTCGGCCGCTGGTCGGCGGTCGAGACGGGGCTTGCCGGCAGGGACTATCTTTGCGCTGATCGTTTCACCATGGCCGATATCTGCGTCGGCTATGCGCTCCATTTCGCCCAGACGCTGGGCGTAGGCGAGGCGATGACGCCCAATGTCGCGCGTTGGTGGGAGCAAATCTCAGGTCGGCCCGCCTTTGAAAAAGCGGCCGCGATTTGACGTCGGCACCGATAAAGGCGGGGTCGAATGAGCGCGCCTCCCAACTGCCGGATCATCGCTCCAACGGCTGTTGCATTTGCAGGGATGGCCAGACTAGGATCACGGCCAGCGGAGAGAGAGGTTTTGTGTCCTTCATCAAGAGCATTGTAGCGTTGGCGGCGTCAACATTGTTATTCTCGGTTTCGGCGGCAAATGAAACCGAAGGCGTCCCTGAGTCGACGTTAGCCGAGACTGCGGTTCCAGCGGACGGGCAGGCAGTTCCTGCGCAGCCAGCGGAAAGCGCCCCGAGCGACGTCAATGAAGAAATCGTGGATCAGGTTGCCAGCAACGACGACAAGGTGATCTGCAAATATACCGTAAGGCCGGGTTCGCGGCTTGGCTCGAAGGTTTGCATGACAAAAGGTGAATGGGACCAGATACGGAAGGATTCTCGGGAAGGCACCGACAGCATGCAGCGCCAGAACACGTCGCCGGGATTGCCACAAGGATAGGGCTTTCGTTCCCGTGATTTCGGATTGAATGGCAGCCGTATTCGGGCGCTATTGGTTGTTGACGCAGTGTCCTGGCGCTTATGCCGATAAGCACATGCGACTTGAGGTGCTAACGGCGCGCCAGGCTAATCCATTCGACGATGACGAAGTCGATGCGGTTTTCGTCTTTCAACGAGTAATCATGCACGACCAAGCATGCACGCGCATGGCGGTCATGCATGCGCGAACGCCCACCGCCTCTTCGGCTACGGTTGAAAACCAGCGCCGTATGAGGGGTCATTTTGCGATGCCGGCTTGATGCTGCGAAGAGGGCGTGTAGGATAGAAGAGGGGACAATCCAGTGTTGAACAAAACGGGGCGACTTTCGCCTCAAGGTTGTGGAGAACGGTCGTGCGGGAATTCTGTTTATTGATGAGTGCACTTGCGTGGGCAAATTTGGCGGCCTGCGCCACGACCGAAGGATCGCAGCGCATGGCGGGCCTTAGTCCTGACGCGCAAAAGGCGGTCGAGGAGGCTGGCGGCACGGATCCCGCCGGCGAGAAAGCGTCGCTTGACGCGTCTGTCCAGAAGTATCGGACCGTTACGCTGACCGACGAGAAAACTGGCAAGCCCAAGGTCATTTGCAAAAGGGTGAGGCAGCCTGGGACTTTGTCGGAGGAGAAAATCTGCACGACAAAGGAAGAGTGGGACGCCCCGCGCCGGAAGCCAAGGACAAGACTGACGGCATTCAGCATAGCGAATGGCTGCGTTGCGGCGCTGCAGGCTGTTGAGCAGCGCCAAACTGCGCCGGGACCGTCGTCAAATTCGGCCGCCGCACTGATTAACCGCTTGAATTTCCGCGCGCAAGTGGCGATGCGCCGGCGATGACGCGTTCAGTCGATTTCGGCGTGAGCTCGACTTACGCAGGAAATAGCCAAACTGATGCGATCTTGCCGGAGCATTGCAAGAGCAAGAGCTCCTTACGCTCGATTCCGTCAGTGCTGAAATGCGGGTTTGGCTTTGATAGCCTAGACGACTTTACCAATTCGATCCATTTGTCGATCAGAAACTCGATATGTGCGCCGATCTTTCAGCAACTGATCGTGGATCAACAACCCGGTCATCATCGCGCGCGAGATTGATAGGATGGCGTCGAGTTCCTGCGCCGTGCGTTGCGTCGCAGGAAGCAGTTTCGACAACTCCGCGTCGATCATTTCTCGCCAACGTTCAAGCGCGGGCGTTATCCGGTTTCGAAGCGCCTCGTCCGTGCGGCAGGCCGACAGGATTTCGAGAAGAGCCGCATAATCCTCGCTGCAAAACTGCTCGCGCCAGGAGCGCCGAACAATTTCCGCAAAGGCGTCGGGATTGCGCGCCAGCTCGACGCGGCCGAGCGCAAACCACGCTACGGACCTGCCAAGGATGACGTCGGCGACGGCGGCGATCAGCTCTTCCTTCGTCGGGTAATGGTGCTGGAGTGCGCCCTGGCTCACCCGCGCGCGTTCGGCGATCTTATTGATCGATGTCCGATAATAACCGAATTCGGCCAGATGCCCGACGGAGGACGCGCACACGCGTCGGCGCATCGCCTCGCTTTTCTCGCGTCGGCGGGAGTAAACCTCCTCTGCGCTTGATGCTTGACCGATATCGGTGCGCGACATAGGCCATAGGCTCAGGCTTTCGTTATGGGTCTGTCAATGAAATTGCGCAGTAAAGGCACGCCTCCATGCTGTTGACCGCCGAACACGAGCAGATCCGTTCGACGTTGAAGAAGTTCATCGAGACGGAAATCAATCCGCATGTTGATGATTGGGAGGAAGCGGAGATATTTCCCGCGCACCAAGTCTTCAAGGGATTGGGCGATCTTGGATTGCTTGGCGTCAATAAGCCGGTCGAATACGGCGGCATGGGCCTCGATTGGTCATACGCGGCGATTGTGGCGGAGACGCTTGGCCATATTAATTGCGGAGCGGTGCCGATGGCGATCGGCGTGCAGACGGATATGGCGACGCCGGCGCTCGCGCGCTTCGGGTCGGACGCCGCAAAGGAAGATTTTCTGCGTCCGTCGATTTCCGGCGATTTCGTCGCGTGCCTCGGCGTATCGGAGATTGGGTCGGGGTCCGACGTCGCATCGATCAAGACGACCGCGAAGCGAGACGGCGATGACTACGTCGTCAACGGCGGAAAAATGTGGACGACGAATGGAACGCAGGCAGACTGGATGTGCTTGCTCGCCAACACGTCCGACGACCAAGCGCATCGTAACAAAACGCTGATCTGCCTTCCTCTCAAAGACGATAAGGGCAACCTTCGAAAGGGCGTCGAAATTGCACGCAAGTTGAAGAAGCTGGGCATGCGCAGCTCCGACACCGCTCAATTCTATTTCGAGGACGTTCGCATACCCCAGCGATATCGCATCGGCGAGGAAGGCGCCGGGTTCATGTACCAGATGCTGCAGTTCCAGGAGGAACGCCTTTGGGGCTGCCTGTCCGGGTTAATCGGCATGGACAAGACGATCGATGCGACGATCGATTACACGCGCCAACGCAAGGCGTTCGGGCAATCAATTCTCGACAATCAGGTCGTCCACTACCGGATGGCTGAGTTGAAGACGGAGGTTCAGGCGCTCCGCTCGCTGACATGGGACGCCGTTTGGAAAATGGTCGCCGGCGAAGACGCAACGATGCTTGCGTCGATGGGGAAGTTGAAAGCCGGCCGCCTCCTCCGTGAAGTCAGTGATTCCTGCCTGCAATATTGGGGCGGCATGGGATTCATGGAAGAAACGCCAGTTAGTCGCGCCTATCGCGACGGGCGCCTTGCGTCGATTGGGGGTGGCGCAGATGAAGTCATGCTGGCGATCATCTGCAAATACATGGGAATTCTGCCCGGCAAAACGAACCGCAAATGACGCTAGGCGTCCTTGCCCTTCTTCTTTGAACGCGCAGGCCGGTTCTCCGCGCCTAGAACCTCGACGGCGCGCGCCCGAAACCGGGCCTTGCTGGCGCTGTTAAGCTGGCTATAGGCGCCGGTCCGCTTTCCTCGTTCTTCGCCGTACATGCCCGCCGCGACCCTGTCGACGAACGCGCGTTCGCTCTCGGACAGGGTCGACCAGTAGGATGAAAACGCTTCTGCCCGGGCCTCTACCGGCGAAATCGCGAGAATTCCCAATGAAATGAAGGCGATGGCTTGCAACCGCACGAACGTCCCCAACCTCAGGCGTCAATTGTTACCCTACTGTAATCTACTTGCAATGGTGGAAAGGCGCCGTTCAAGTTTCTCGCTCACGGGTTAACCTGGCGGCAAGCATGCGGCCTTGCGCCACCAGGGTCTATCCGCTAAAGCCGCGCTCCAAAGTCAGCCGCGCTGGCCGACGCCCATTCTCGATAGGCTATCCATGGCAGTTCCCAAGAAGAAGACGTCCCCATCGCGCCGCGGCATGCGTCGGGCGCACGATCGGCTCGCCAATCCGACCTATGTCGAGGATCGCAAGTCAGGGGAGCTCCGTCGCCCGCACCATGTCGATTTAAAGACCGGCCGCTATCGCGGGCGAAAAGTCCTCGAGCCGAAGGGCGAATAAGCCGTCTTTTGGACTTCCGCTTGCGACGCCGCCCTACGGGCGGCGTTTTGCGTTTGGCGAAAAGGGATGAATGCGGCGCTTGCGCCGGGATTTCGCCGCATTTCCGCGCCGATTTCAGTTAACTTTTGCACCCATTGGCCGGGTTGGGTTTCGAGCGCTAACAGGGGCCGGCGCGTTGCGGGCATTTGAGGCTGTTAATGACAAAGGTTTTCTGGCTGGGCGGTTCGATCACAGGCGCGCTCCTTCTTTCGTCATGCGTGACCTATCCATACCAATCTGCGTTTAGTTCCTGCGAAAGCGAAGCGAACGCCTGTTACCGGCTATGCGAAGAAATTCCGGACGAAGGCGGCTATCTCGCGTGCCAGTCGCATTGCGACCGCGACATCGATCGTTGCTTTGATCAGGCCTACTCACCGTACTCCAGCGGTTACGACTATAGCGGCTACGGCTACGGGTCGCCTTGGTATGGGCGCTACGGATCCTGGTATCCTGACAACGGATATTTTCTGTCGTTCAACTATTACGACCGCTACGGTTATCGAAAGAAGCGGCATCCTCCGTCAGGATACGGCGATCAAGATAACTATAGCTCGCGTCCGCGGCAAAACGATGCGCGCCCACGCGACCGTGACGCCGTCCCCGCTCGCCCCTCTGATCCCGATGTCGGTGCAGTCAATCGCAGTCGACGCCCGGCCTATGGCGGGTCGCAAGGCAATCGCCGACAAGTCGATCCGGATGCGCCGGATTCCGCATCCTCGACGCCGCCGAGCGCACAGAGATCGACTCCCTCGCAACCGAACAATACGCCTTCGCCAACCAACAGGTCGAGGCCAACCTATGCCCCGCCAACGGATGCGACGCCTCCTCCTGCCAGCAGCGGGTCGCGACGGCCTCCGAGCGAGCGCCCGACGCCGCAAGATCCTGATCGCGACATCGATTAGCGGCGCCTGCACGCCTTGAATCCCCGCTTGCGCGCTTTATAGAGGCGACATCCTCAAGCGCTTGCAGGAGAGCTTCATGACCGCCATCGTCGATATCATCGGCCGCGAAATTCTCGACAGCCGCGGCAATCCGACGGTCGAAGTCGACGTCGTTCTTGAAGACGGGTCGATGGGACGTGCTGGGGTCCCCTCCGGCGCGTCGACCGGCGCCCATGAAGCGCATGAACTCCGTGACGGCGACGAACGGTATGGCGGCAAGGGCGTTCGCAAGACCGTCTGGGGGATTAATACGGAAATATTTGACGCCCTATGCGGCCTTGAGGCCGAAGATCAGATCGACATCGACGAAACGCTGATCGCGCTCGACGGCGAGGCGAACAAATCGCGACTGGGCGCAAATGCGATTCTCGGCGTTTCGCTGGCGGTCGCGAAGGCCGCGGCGGAGGCGGCGTCAATGCCGCTCTATCGCTATGTCGGCGGCGTATCCGCCCGCACATTGCCGGCGCCGATGATGAATATCGTCAATGGCGGCGCTCACGCCGACAATCCGATCGACATCCAGGAATTCATGATCATGCCGCTCGGCGCTGATACGTTCGCTGATGCTCTGCGCTGGGGCGCTGAAATCTTCCATGCGCTGAAGAAGGGACTGAAAGGCGCCGGTCACAACACGAATGTCGGCGACGAAGGCGGTTTCGCACCGAATCTCGAAGTCGACCGATGAAGCGCTTGGTTTCATCATGAAGGCGATTGAAGTTGACAGGCCGCCGCCCCGGTCAGGATATCTTTATCGCTCTCGATGCAGCGTCTACGGAGTTTTTCAAGGACGGCAAATATCATCTTGAGGGTGAGGGCAAAGTTCTCGATGCCGGCGCCATGGTCGCGTATTACGATGACCTCGTCGCGCGTTATCCGATCCTCTCCATCGAGGACGGCATGGCGGAAGACGACTGGAACGGATGGAAGGCGATGACCGATCGGATCGGCGCGCGATGCCAGCTTGTCGGAGACGATCTATTCGTCACGAATGAGAAGCGCCTGAAGGACGGGATCGAAAGAGGTTGCGCCAACTCAATACTCGTGAAGGTCAATCAGATCGGTACGCTCACGGAAACACTGCGCGCCGTCGATATGGCGCATCGCGCCGGCTATTCCGCCGTTATGTCGCACCGCTCCGGCGAGACGGAGGACGCGACGATCGCGGACCTTGCGGTTGCGACGAATTGCGGTCAGATCAAGACAGGGTCGCTTGCGCGATCGGATCGCACGGCGAAGTACAATCAGCTGCTGCGCATCGAGGAAGAGCTTGGCGCCGCCGCGCTCTACGCCGGACCCTTGCTTGCTGCTTCCTGGCGTTAACGTTCTATTAACTCAAAATCGACTCAGGTGAGTTCGCAATCGCGCGGCGCACGAGGGGTGCGCCGACATCATTAGGCCGGCGCTGTCGCCGGAATGGGCGGCGTTTCGATGCGGCTTTCTTGGCGGCTTATCGTTGAAGTCGTGGCCCCCGCATTCCTTACTTGCGGCATCGCCTATTACGCCTACGACGCAGTCGCCGGCGCGACCGGCCACCGCGTCTTGATGACGTTGCGCGCGGAAGCTGCCGACCGTTCCGCTGAAATAACGGCGCTGACGGCCGAACGGCGAAGGCTCGAACTCACCGCCGCGCAGCTTAATCCAAGGTCGCTCGATCCGGATATGGTGGACGAGAAAATCCGTTCAGTGCTCGGATATGTCGCTGCTGACGATATTGTCGTGCCGCGCGACCAGATCGAAGAGCTGATTGAACCGGAGGCCGCTCCCTAGGCCTTGTTCGAGAGTGCGCCATTTCATAGAAAGCGGGTCCCAACGCTGGAGATCCCGCATGGCCGCCAATGCCGCTAAATCGTCGAAGTCGGCCCCCAAGCCAGCCGCCTTCAAGGTCGGCAAGGAAGACCTGCTCCAATATTACCGGGATATGCTCCTCATCCGCCGCTTTGAAGAACGCGCGGGGCAGCTTTACGGCATGGGGCGCATTGGCGGCTTCTGCCACCTTTATATAGGCCAGGAAGCGGTCGTCGTCGGCGTCGAGGCTGTGAAGAGACCGGGCGATCAGACGATCACAGGCTACCGCGACCACGGACACATGCTCGCCTGCGGGATGGATCCGAAAGGCGTGATGGCGGAACTGACCGGACGCGAGGGCGGCTATTCCAAAGGGAAGGGCGGCTCGATGCATATGTTCTCCAAGGAAGCCGAATTTTACGGCGGTCACGGCATCGTCGGGGCGCAGATACCGCTTGGCGCGGGTCTAGCCTTCGCCAACAAGTACCGGAAGAACGGCGCCGTCAGCCTGACCTATTTCGGCGACGGCGCTTCGAACCAGGGGCAGGTTTTCGAGGCCATGAATATGGCGCAGCTTTGGAGGCTGCCAGTCGTCTTCATTATCGAAAACAATCAGTATGCGATGGGAACATCGGTCGTCAGGGCGCATTCCGACACCCACCTTTATCGTCGCGGCGCAGCGTTCAGCATCCCGGGGACGGAGGTCGATGGCATGGACGTTATTGAGGTCCGGGAGGCGGCGCATAAGGCGATCGACCATGCGCGCGGCGGGGAAGGACCGTACATTCTCGAAATGAAAACTTATCGATATCGAGGCCATTCGATGTCAGATCCGGCGAAATATCGAACGCGCGAGGAAGTCGACAAAGTCCGCGAACACAATGATCCGATCAAGCGGTGCGAGCGCCGCATTTTCGACGGCAAATACGCGACGGAAAGCGACCTCAAAGCCATCGATAACGATATCAAGACGATAGTGAAGGACGCGGCCGACTTTTCGCTTGAAAGTCCCGAGCCCAATGCGTCGGAGCTCTATACCGACGTCTTCGCCTGATCGCGGCTGAACGGGAGATTGCGCGGTGACCGGTCGCGAATTGTCGGCGCTGCACTTTTTCCCGTCATTCGCTTTTGGCGGGCAGCAACGAAGACTGGGCGCGCTCGTCCAGGGCCTCGGCGCTGAGTTCGCGCACAGGATTTACGCTCTTGACGGCGATATCAGCGGGGCGTCGCTGATCGACGACCATGCACGCGCGAGTATTGAACCTCTCGTATTGAGGAAGTCGGCCTTGGTAAGCCTCAGCAATATAAGAGGTCTCTGTCGCCTGATCGCCGAGTCGGACGCCGATTTGATCTGCACTTACAATTTTGGATCGATCGAAGCGGTGATCGCGAACAGGGTGGCTTCCAATCTGCCGCACGTACACCACGAAGATGGATTCGGACCGGACGAATTGCATGGAGGCCAGAAGGCCAAGCGCGTCTTGGCGCGGCGATTTTTGCTGAACGGCTCGATTGTCACTGTGCCGTCGGCCGTCCTCGAGAACATCGCCTTGAACGTCTGGAAGCTTGATCGGTCGCGCGTTCACAAAATTCCCGTCGGAATCAATCTTGAACGCTACGTCGCACCAAAGTCGAATGGACGCGAGGGACCGTTAGTCGTCGGTTCGATCGGATCGTTGCGGGCGGAGAAAAATTTCAGCAAACTGATTCGCTGCTTCAAAGAAGCGGCGGCGGGCGCTGACGCTCGCCTGGTGATTTTCGGTGAGGGGCCGGAGCGCCCAAGGCTGGAAGCGGAAGCGGCGCAGGATCCCAGAATTTCCCTGCCAGGGTCGACAACGCGACCGGAAGCAGCGCTCGCGGGTTTCGACATCTTCGCCCTGTCCTCCGATACCGAACAGACCCCGATCAGCCTGATGGAAGCGATGGCGATGGGACTTCCTGCGCTCGCGACCGACGTCGGGGACGTCAAGACGATGCTAGGCGAAGCGTCACGCGACTTTGTCGTGCGGACAAATGATGACGCAACATATGTCGACCGACTTGCATCGCTTCTTCGGGATGGCGGATTGCGGAAATCACTTGGCGCGGCAAACGCCATTCGTGCGCCAATGTTTGACGAGCGCGCGATGATCGAAGCGTTTCGCGCGCTTTATCTGCAGGCGGCTGGCGTTGCGGCTGCCTGATGCGCACTTCCGTTGAACAAGTAACCTCACATTCAACGCTCGCGGACGAGTGGCGGCGCCTTTATGCGATGTCGGAACAGAATTTTTTCCTATCGCCGCCGTGGATCGAAACGTGGCTCGGCGCGACACCGGATTCGGTGAAAGTTTCGGTGGTTCGGGCTTATGACGATCTTCGCGGCGTATTCGCATTGGCGATCGTCGGCGCGCCGGCGCGCAGCAACGTCGCGGCGTTTTCGCAGGCGCGGCTTCATGAAACGGGCATCGAGGCGCACGACCGCGTCTACATCGAATACAATGATGTTCTGACTGCGCGAAATGCGCCCTCGGGGACGAGGCGAGAAATGGTCATCGCTTTGCTCGACGCAATGCCGAAGGTCGAAGAGTTTGTTTTCAGGAACGCCCGTTCGAGCCTCGTCGGGTGCGTTGCGGCGGTCGCCGCTGAGAAGGGATGCGAATATCAGGAATTGCTGGTTCAGCCAACTTTTCAGATCGATCTCAAATCGGCCGGCGCGTCGGTTATCAACGGGTTTTCCTCATCGTTGAAGACGAAGATTCGCCGCGCGATGAGAAGATACGAGGAGCGCGGCGAAATCAGGCTTGAACGCGCCCAGCCGGGAGTGGAGCGCACGATCGCATGGACCGAACTCATGCGCCTTCATGCCGAGACCTGGTCGCGGCGCGGCGCCAGCGGCGTCTTTCGCGAGAAGGATTTCATGGGCTTTCACGAACGATTGCTGGAGCGTTACCCGACCGCCGTTGACCTCGTTCGATTGATGGCAGGCGGAGAAACCGTCGGCGCGCTCTATAATTTCATCGCGGGAGACCGCGTTTACAATTATCAAAGCGGCTTTCGCTACGAGAGCGACAATCAGCTTGCGCCTGGTTTCGTATGCCACGCGCTCGCCGCCGATCGCTACCGCGAAGACGGCTTTGCGACTTACGACATGATGGGAGGCGATGCAGAGTATAAACGCCGTCTTGGTGTCGAAGGCGAAAGCCTTAAAACCGTTGTTCTTACGCGGCGGGGGCTGCGATCTTCTCTCCGCTCGCTGGCGAAGTCGTTGCGGCGCGTTCGCTCCGAAGGAACGCATCAAACATGATCACCATCCAGAGTTCCTGTGAGTAATCGGCGCCGCCGCTCTGGTGGGTCTTGATCATGCGGTCGATCGTCCGACAGGAAAAATAGCCCGAATTCTTCCATGCGTCAGAGTCTGCGAAGACGTTGGGCGGGCCCGTTTTCGGCGCGCAACCAAGCCGCCACTGGCGGACTAAATCCTTGCTTGGCGCGATAGAGTATGTCGCTCCCAACGCGCGCCTCCTGCGCGCGCTTCAAAATAAGTTTGCCGACACCGCCAGCAAGTCGGAACTCCGGCGGCAACGACAGCGCCCATTCGACGAGGCGATGATCCAGAAATGGCGCTCTTACTTCGAGCCCGTGCGCCATGGAGGCGCGATCAACCTTGGTGAGCATGCGGCCCGGAAGCCATGTTTCCAGGTCGATCTTCTGCGCCAGATCGAGCGGATGAAGTTTTTCCGCGCCCGCAGCAATTCTCATTGGCGAAACGGGATCATAATCGCGCGTCGCGGCCTTAAAGTCCGCGGAGAGCATTCTCGACAGCCGGTCGGGAAGCGAGACGGAAACCGCGCGGGCATACGCCGCTACCCGATCCTCGCCAAGGGCCTGCAACGTCGTTTTCAGTCTCAGGGGGCGCGGCGCCCAGTCGAGCTTCGGATAAAGCATGCCTGCGAGGCCAAAAAGCGGACTGCGAAGTGCGAGCGGCGCAAAGGAGCGCACCTTTTCTTCGCGCAGGAAAAAGGGGTAGCGCCGGTAACCGCCGAAGACTTCGTCGCCGCCGTCCCCTGAAAGCGCGACGGTCACATGCCGGCGCGCGGCTGCGCTCACCGCATAGGTCGGAAGCGCTGACGGGTCCGCAAAAGGTTCGCAGTAGGCGGAGGCGATACGGTCGATGAGCGTCGCCGCGTCGATCCGGACCATGTCTTCATGATGGTCGGAGTCGTAACGCGCAGCGATTTCACGCGCGTATCCGCGCTCATCGAAGGCGGAGTCGTCAAAGCCTATCGTGCATGTCGTCACGTGTTCGCGCGACTGCGCCATCGAGGCGACAATCGATGAGAGAGTTCAACGCCTCCCGACAAGAATGCGCCTAGCGGAACATCCGCGATCATCTGGGCGGCGACAGCATCGTCAAGCAGCGCGAGCAATCGCGATTTTGCTTCTTCAAAGTCGATGATGCCGGACCGCTGAAACGCCGGACGCCAATACCTCTTAAGCAACGGCGCCTTGCCTCGCTCAAGGGTCAGCGTCGAACCCGGCGGCAGCTTGTAGACGTCCTCATAAATCGTCTTTGGGTCAGGGACATACCCATAAAAAAAGTAATCATGCAGCGCCTCATGGCGATGACGGAGCGTGAGAACTCCGGCGGCCCGTATCGCCGTCAGCTCCGATGCAAAAAGGAGAAAGCCGTCAGGCGTGACCGCATAATAAAGCGGTTTCTCCCCAAGACGGTCGCGCGCAATTGTCAAAATATGCGTCGAGGCCGGTCCCACCACGCGAACGCATACATTCCACGCAAGTCTTCAATGAACGCCGCGCCGACCTTGTTCAGTCCCTCTGCGAGCAATTCGGTGTCTGAGTTTGTTCGGAACCCAATGCCGCCTGCGGCGAGCCGGCGTTTCAACTCCAGGTAATTGTAGATCTCTCCATTCTGAACAAGAATGCCAGCGCCGTCGATCGTTTCAAACGGCTGCGCCCCGCCGGCAATGTCGATGATGGCAAGTCGTCGATGGCCGAAACCAAGGCCAGGCTCGCGATGAAAGCCTTCGCCGTCCGGCCCGCGATGCGCGATCGCGTCCGTCATGCGCTTCAGCGTCCGCTGGTCGATCTCGCGCTCGCCTTCAAGGTCGAATATTCCGGCGATCCCGCACATCAGAATTTTCGGTCAGCGTGTTGAATGGCGATCGAGGGCGGTGCCGCAAGGAACGAAGCTAACGCCGCATCGCCGGGGTGAGCGGCGGCGACGAATATGGCGCCGCCGGCGGCGTTCGCGCCGATGAGTTTGCAAGTCGCAATCGCGATCTTCGCCGACAGCGGGCCTGCGTAGACATTGTCGCCGACCCAATAGAGCGTTGCGATGTCGAGCTTTTCGTACCGATCATTCTCGATGGTTTCGACCGGAATGCGAACGGACTCGCCGTTCAGATCAAACTTCCTGTATTCGATTGCGATCCGACGCCACTCGTCGCCATCCGCGGCGCGCACGTCGCGGCTGACGATCTCGGCGCCGCGCCGATCTTGCGCCACGGCCGCCAGCGTGACGAAGACGGTTCCGTCGAGCGTTGCAAAGCCGGCGGATTCGGTGGCGGCCGCTGGCGCGAACGCCTTCCAGCTCGCATGCGAAGGCGCGGTGGTGAATTCCGTCTTCAAGAAAAACTTGTACGCGGGCTCGGCATGAGCGGCAGGCTTGGTCACCACAATGCCGTCATACATGACGAAGGCGAGGGCTGCGAAGGCGGCGCCGAGCACCAATGAATTGCTCGAACTATTGGTAACGGGCGTTACACGCACGCGGGCGCTCTCAGCAAGGAGCGGGGTCTGCAGCCCTTCGCGCCAGCAAAATCAGTGCGCCGAGGAGCAGACAATAGAAAAGCCAGCCCAGTGCGACATGCTCCGGCCCGACGCCGAACGCGTCGATCGGTCATCGTCGCGACCAGCACAATCAGATAGGCCCGCAGCCAATTCGCAACCAGGGCTGCGGCAAGTGCGGCGAAAATGAACCCAAGTCCGCTTCTTCCAATCTGAAAAAGCGAACCACGCGACCACCGACGAGATCATCGCCGAGGCGAGTAAAAACCTTAATCCAGCGCAGGACTCCGCCATTTCAAACCGTCCTGCGCTCGTCGTCAGCATGAATCCGTCGCGCGCGGTCTCGACGCCGGACGCGTTGAGCATCGCCGTCACAACATTTGACGCCCAGAGCTGAAGCGCGGGCGTCAGTTCGGCGCCGGCAGGAACCATGAAGAATAAGAATCCCAGCGGGAACAGCCAGCGGCGCGCGAGGGCGTAGCCGTAAATGGCGACTACCGCCCCGATGATGGCGATGACGGCGGCGAAATGGCCAAGCAGATCTGTCGTTGCAGCGCGGCTGATCAACCATACAAAGGATGCGACCGCTATGATGATGACGCCCGCCCAATCGCCGGAAGGCGACCGCTCAAGCCAGTCACGCCGGGTTGCGATCATCCACAGGCTGATCGGGGCGACGATCGCGCCGTGATGATACACGGAAGAGGAAAACCAGATCGACGCCATTGAAAGCGTTGCGTCATGAAACAACGCCAGCAGAATGACGAGAAGGGCGATGAAATTCCGCCCGGCGTACGCCCAAGGGCTCCAGCCGACGGCTGGTCTGGCGATGGCGCTTTCGCTGGCTGTGACGTTTACCATTGCACCCATGTATCGGCGCGGCTTTGGCGCCGTTTCAACCTATGCAAGGTGCAGTCCGCTAACGCCGATGCCTACGGGGCGGCGTCCTGGACAGTGAAGCAGCTGAGCTGGGCGGCGCGAATTCGATCGCACGTCGTCGCCGCATCGGACTCTGTAAGGTGAGTGAAGCGGGCGCGGAACAGCGTCGTGCCGTCGCCCTTGGGCATGGGGTCGACGGTGCGCGAGCGCTCGACGAGTTCAGCGGCGATTGCCGCAGCTTCGAGTTCCTTTTGCGCCATGTCTTTTGACGTATAGGCGCCGATCTGAACGCTCCACTGGCTGAGATCGTCGAAATCGCCTTCGCCCTGCATTTCATCGCCGGGCATCAGGGTTGAGAGGCGAGTACGCTCATAGTCGTTAAGGTCGTTCGCCGCCGCAATCAGCGCGGTGAGATTGTCGATCGGCGCAACAGCCGGCGCGCCGATCGGACCGAACGAAGCGGCGGCGATGGTCAGCTCCTTGCGCAGCGCGTCGTTGCCGGCGACGGTCGGAATAGCATTCCGGCGTTCAAGCTCGGCAATCAGCGTCGGTTTCAGGCGCGGCGTCGGAGTTTCGCGATACATCGACGCGATCAGCATCGGATTTGCGGAAACGTCGCTGAACGCCGCAGTCAGGATTTCCTTCATGTGCGCGTCGCGCGTCCGCACGGAGCGGCCGCCAAGCACGACGCCAATCAATCTTGTGCCTTCGCGTTCCGCCGTCGTCGCGAGGTTAAAGCCTGAGCGCTGCGTATAGCCGGTCTTGAGGCCGTCCGCGCCTTCATAGGTTCGTATCAGCGAATTGTGCGTGCGATAGGTGCGGCCATTCCACGCGAATTCCAGCGTATTGAAATAGTGGAAATAGTCCGGATGGTCCTGAACAAGCCTCTGCGAAAGGGTCGCCAAATCGCGTGCCGTCGTCATTTGCCTGGAGTTGGGGAGCCCGGAGGCGTTCTTGAAGGTCGTATTGCGCATGCCGAGAGCCTGCGCTTTGGTCGTCATCGCCTGCGCAAATTTCCACTCAGAGCCCGAGATTCCTTCGGCGACCGTGACCGCGACATCGTTAGCGGATTTGACGACCAACGCTTCGATGGCGGTTTCGACGTCGATTTTGGACCCTGATACGACGCCGAGTTTTGAAGGCGGCTGCCCGGCCGCTTGGGCTGAAACGGTTAACTCGCTATCGAGAGTTAGACGACCCGCTTCCAGCTCATCAAAGAGCAGATAGAGGGTCATCATTTTTGTGAGCGAGGCAGGGTAGCGCTTGGCATCAGGATAGCGCTCGAACAGCACGTCGCCCGAATTCGGCGTGAATGACCAACGCCGCATACTTTGGGGCGGAACTCGTGGTCCGTTTCTTCTTCGCCGCGTAAGCGTCTGGCGACGCGCCAAGCGTCGCCGCCAAAATCGCCAATCCCGCCAAAACGCAACGCCACTGAACCGCCATCACCCAACCCTCGCCAAACACGGGTATTTCCGCAACTTAATTTTCGAGTCCGACGTCAAAAGATTTCCTCAATCAACGCCAATCGCTCCCCGCTCACAGCAGCAAGGCCCGTGCCGCCCCCAAAAAGTTGTGTTCGGCGGAACCCCGATCGTCGCTGCGCCCAGTAAACAAGTGGTTAATATTAAAATGCGGACATTTTCCAAATTCCCCAATTCAGGGATGCTGCATCGCAACAATTTTGCTTGACCCGGCGGCGTGACCGGACTTATGTTGCAGCGCACAATGGGTCGATCGACCCGAAATTGTCTCAAAAGGGAGAAATCCATGGTCAAAAAATCAGCCGCCGAACAGGCGACCACCGAAGCGTATGAGTTGTTGACGACATTCAGCCCGGACGCCCTCAAGGATGGCTACGAAAAGTTCGCCAAAGGCATGACGTCATGGGCCGACTTCCAGAAGGCTTCGGTCGAAGCGTTCATGGCTTCGGCGAGCGTTTTCGCGAAAGGCTTTGAGCAAGCGGCGTCAACGCAGGCAGGCTTCGTTAAGGAACAGTTCGAAGAGGGCGTTGCGACAGCGAAGGCCGCTGCAGCCTCCAAGAGCGTTCAAGAGGCCCTCGAGCTCCAGAATGAGTTCATCCGCACCGCCGTCGAGAAAAACCTCGGCCATGCGACAAAGCTCGCGGACCACTGGACCTCCGTCTCCAAGGAAGCGGCGGACCCTCTCACGAAACGCTATGGCGAATTCGTTGAACTGGTTCAGGGTTACCGCGCTTAACGATTTCCCGCCGCGAGCGGCGGTTCGATTTGAAGAGCCCGGACGGTTCCGCCGTCCGGGCTTTTTCGTTTCAGGGCGTCGTGCCGGCGTCTGGCGCTGCAATTTCCTTCTTTTCAACCCAAATCCAATACATACTTAACGTGACGCTCGGTCGAACCGATCCGGCCGGAAACTGGGATATGCTGCGCTGATGTCGAATGAGGAAGACAACAACCATGGACCGGGGTTCGGCGTCGGCGTCGTTTCAAAAACGGCCCCGAAGACGAAACGCCCGTCGCTCTACAAGGTATTGCTTCTCAACGACGATTACACGCCGCAGGAGTTCGTGGTGTGGCTGCTTCAAGCCGTGTTCAACAAGGCTCCGGAAGATGCGGTTCGCATTATGCTGCATGTCCATCAGAACGGCGTCGGCATTTGCGGCGTATACACCTACGAGGTCGCCGAGACGAAAGTCGCGCAGGTGATGGAGATATCCCGGCGAAACCAGCATCCTCTGCAGTGCACGATGGAAAGGGAATAGGTTGGCATCGTTCAGTAGAAACCTCGACGAATCTCTCCACCGGGCGATCGCCATCGCGACCGAGCGCGGCCACGAGCTCGCCACACTCGAACATCTTCTCCTTGCATTGACGACCGACCAGGACGCCGCCGCCGTGATGCGCGCCTGCAATGTCGATCTCGAGGCGCTGCGCCGCAACCTCTACGAATTTATCGAGAACGATCTGTCGAACCTCAAGACCGAAGGCGACGATCAGGCGAAGCCGACGGCGAGCTTCCAGCGCGTCATTCAGCGCGCCGTCATTCATGTGCAGTCCTCAGGGCGCGAAGAGGTGACGGGGGCGAATGTTCTGGTCGCCTTGTTCGCCGAGCGCGAATAGCCATGCCGCGCATTTCCTCCAACAGCAGGACATGACGCGCTTTGATGCCGTCAATTATATTTCGCACGGCCTCGCCAAGCGCCCCGGAGAGGCGCAACCGAGGACGCCGCGCGGAGCCACCGACGAAAGCGAAAATCATGGCGGAAAGAATGAAAGCGCGCTCAGCGCCTATTGCGTCGATCTCAATGAAAAAGCGCGCAAAGGCAAGATCGATCCGCTGATCGGGCGCGGTGCGGAAATCGAACGGTCGATCCAGGTGCTTTGCCGTCGGCGAAAAAACAACCCGCTGCTCGTCGGCGATCCCGGCGTCGGCAAGACGGCGATCGCGGAGGGGCTGGCGCGAAAGATCATCGACGGCGACGTGCCGGAGGTTCTCGAGAACTCGACAATCTACGCCCTCGATATGGGCGCGCTTCTCGCGGGTACGCGCTATCGCGGCGATTTCGAGGAGCGGATAAAGTCTGTCCTGAAAGAACTTGAAGACCACGAAGACGCCATTCTCTTCATCGATGAAATTCACACCGTGATCGGCGCCGGCGCGACCTCCGGCGGCGCGATGGACGCGTCAAACTTGTTGAAGCCGGCGCTTCAGTCGGGAACGCTCCGCTGCATGGGATCGACCACATACAAGGAGTATCGACAGCATTTCGAAAAGGATCGCGCGCTCGCCCGCCGGTTCCAGAAGATCGATGTCACTGAGCCGACCCTTGACGACACCGTCAAAATTCTCATCGGCTTGAAACCGTATTTTGAAGAGCATCACCACGTTCAGTACACTGCTGAAGCGATCAAGGCGGCGGCGGAGCTTTCGTCAAAATACATGACCGACAGGAAGCTGCCCGACAAGGCGATCGACGTGATCGACGAAGCGGGCGCACGCCAGATGCTGTTTCCGGCTGACAAGCGCAAGAAGGTCATCGAAGTCGAGGATGTCGAAGAGATCGTCGCCAAGATGGCGCGGATTCCGCCGAAATCCGTTTCGAAAAGCGACACGGAACGGCTCAGGAGCCTTGGCGCGGATCTCCGCCGTGTCGTATTCGGCCAGGACGCCGCGATAGAGCAGCTTGCCGCGGCGATCAAGTTGTCGCGCGCGGGCTTGCGCGAGCCGAACAAGCCGATCGGAAGCTACCTGTTCTCCGGGCCGACCGGCGTCGGGAAGACGGAAGTCGCCAAACAGTTGGCGTTCATTCTCGGCGTCGAACTCATCCGGTTCGACATGTCGGAATACATGGAGCGGCATACAGTATCGCGCCTGATCGGCGCTCCTCCAGGCTATGTCGGGTTCGACCAGGGCGGCCTTTTGACTGATGCTATCGATCAGCATCCGCACGCCGTTCTTCTTCTCGACGAAATCGAAAAGGCCCACCCGGAGATCTTCAATATTCTCCTGCAGGTGATGGATAACGGGACGCTGACCGACACCAACGGCAAGAAGGTCGATTTCCGCAATGTCATCGTCATCATGACGACGAATGCGGGTGCGTCGGATGCGTCGCGGTTTGCGATCGGTTTTGCCGGCGGCAAGAAGAATGACGAGACAGAAGCGGCGATCAAGCGGATGTTCACCCCGGAATTCCGCAATCGCCTTGATGCGACGGTCGCTTTCGGCGGCTTGACGCAGGAAATCATCGATCGCGTCGTCGAAAAGTTCATTCTTCAGCTGGAGGTGCAGCTTGCCGATCGTGGCGTGACATTCGAACTCGATGCAGACGCAACGCGCTGGCTTGCCAAGCGCGGCTTCGACGAGGAAATGGGCGCGCGACCGCTCGGCCGGATCATTCAGGAATACGTCAAGAAGCCGATCGCCGATGAAATTTTGTTCGGAAAACTGAAAAACGGCGGCGTCGTGCGCGTCATGCTCGATCCGGCGGATGCAGAAAAGCTCGCCTTCGAGTTCATTCCGGACGAAACAAAAAAAGCGAGCCCTGTGCCGGCGTTGGTGGAACGTTAATCGTCGGAAACGATCGGCAGGGCGTCGCAGGTCTTTGGTGTGCCTTGGCGATTGATGAATTGAAGTGCCACCGCGCCTTTGTGGGCTTGTTGACACTCGTTGTCCGGGCTGCAAGCCTGTTTCCATGCGGACGGAAGAGATCGCACTTCGTGACGCCTACAACTCTAGGGGGCACGCCGTTATGAAGGCGGCCGCCCCACCTGATGTTGCGCAAGCCTTGCTAGGCATTGTCTGGAAAGCGGTGATGCAGCCAGGCGTCGCCGAAAAGCTGCTCGTTCGACCCGGCGTCGATAAGCCTACCGTGAACACAATGCCATCGTATGAATTTTACGGCAGCCGCTTTCCACTAGTCCTAGGCTTCCATTGGGGACTGACGTCGAAAATGTGCGATGTGACTGGAGTGCGTTTAGCACCGACTTACAGCTATTTCCGTACGTATCAAAAAGGGGATATTTGCACGGTCCACGCTGATCGGGACCCTTGCGAGCACAGCGCGTCGCTTGCCCTTTCTTATTCGGATGGGATCATCTGGGACCTTGACGTTGGCGCCCAGGCTCATGATCCTGCTCTTGGAAATGGTATTCCGATAGCAGACGATTTTAGCGGCGAGCCTTTCACGAGCGTGAAGCTCTCTTCCGGGGACGCTCTCATCGTACAAAGGCGTGAATCACCGGCATGGCCGGATCGCGCCGAACCCAAATAGGTGGTCGGCGCATTTGTTCATGCACTGGGTGGACCTTGACGGGCCCTATGCCGAATGGGCGTTCAACAAGCATCCGACGCCGGCTGCGGGCGAGTTTACTTTTCCGAAGTCTTGAGCGTCACTGACATGATGCGGAGGGGGGCGAGCGTCGCGCCCTCGCGAAGGTTTCCATCATCGTCATATGCCGGCCAATTGCTGGTGGCGATGTAAATGAACTCATCGCCGTCGATATAACCGTGTGTCGGCTCATTCCAGCCGTCGTGGTTTTGCGCCAGAACATCAAGCCGTTCGGCGATCGTGCGGGACTTGTCGAGTTTGATGCGGACAATGCGTTGCGGGTTGGTCCCGTTTTGAACGCCGATCAGATCGCCTTTGTGCAAATAGAGGCCGTCTATGCCGCCGAGGTGCGCGTTTGACGGATTTGCAATTGCTGCGACCGCGCCAGTCTCGACGTCGACCGAGAACAATCCAGTCAGATAATCTGCGAGAAACAGCGTCGCCGGCTTTCGATCAAGCGCGATCCCTTGCGGATTGGCCCACCGCGTGTCGATCGCAAGAATTCTCGCTTCCTGATCGTTCTTCCCGGCCACGAAAATGCGCGGCGTAACGCTATCGGACGCGTAAACAGCGCCGCGTTTGTCGATCTCGATATCGCCAAGCAGCGCGTTGGCGGCGACAATTCGGATGCGTCGGCGCTCAACGCCGGTTTTTCGGTCAAGCTCGACAATTGCCGCGAATAGCGGTTTTTCGTTCCGGCGCTCGAAAGCGAGCTGGTTATTGGTCGCCGCGTATATAGAACTGTCCGTTTGTTCTATATCGAAAACGCCCCCGTCAATCGTCGCTACTGGCGTTAAATCCGCAGATGCGTCGCGGATGTCGCCGGTGCGAACCGAGCCGATCAACAGGCGGTTCCTGCGCCGCGATATCGCTTCCGGTAGCAGCTCATTATCGGTGAATTCGACGATGACGCGAGAAGAGCCGTTTGGTTTCGCATTTCCCGACATCCGCGCGGCGACAGGCGCATAGGCGGGCAACGCCTTCATTCTGTCGAAGGCCTCATAAGTCGGCATATCAAGGACAAGGCCGCGGTCCGCGATTTCTTGCGCGATGGCGATCGCTTCGTCCGCGCGGTTTGTCAGAAGTCTCGTCAGGACGCGATTGCGCGTGAGATAGAGTGAGTAGGGCCGTTCAACCTGCGCCTCATCGAGGCGCGCGCCGGCCGTCGCATAATCTTCCGAAGCGAATGCGACCTGCGCTTCTTTCATGATCTCTTCATACGGGCGAGCAATCGCCGATGTGGCGATCACGAGAGAGATCCCGACGACCGAAAAAAATCTCATTCTGTCCTCGATGCTCAGTGAATGGTGAGACAACGCGTCGCCTGGAGGCCTCAATCGTGGGCGAGCGCGGTGCGAATTTTCTCCGCCTGCGATTGAAGGTGCGCCATATCCGCCTTTTCGCCAGCATGACGTTTTAACTGGTTTTCCTCGAATACAGGGATGATGTGAAAATGGAGGTGGAATACTGTTTGACCGGCGGGCGCGCCATTGAACTGCATGATGCGCACGCCATCCGGCGAGAGTGCTTTGGCGACGCCCTTCGCCACGCGTTGGACCCGGACGATCAAATCGGCAAGATCGGTTGGTTCCGCGCTCAGCAAATTCGTCGCGCCGGCTTTTTTTGGAATAACGAGCGTATGGCCGTCGCTCTGCGGGAAAATATCCAGAAAGGCGAGGGCTACAGAATCTTCATAGACGTTGATGGACGGCATTTCTCCGCGCACGATCCTCGCGAAGATATTGTTGGCGTCGTAAGCGGCTGCAAGCGACATCGCGCAGTATCCTAGACTTCAGTGAGCGGCTGATCGTTCCAGATCATGCGGTTGATCCGCCATCCGCCAGCGCCGTTCTCGGCAACGATCATGTAATTGCCCGCCTGGGTGATTGATTGGTTTTCGTAAGTGAAACTCAACGTGTATCGGCCAGAGAGGATTCCAAGGTCGCCGGACACATCAACTGCATCGATTTCGTGGGTGAAATGAGTCACGTTGGTCGGCGGCGCGCCGTCGGGGAACCAGAAGTTTTTGAGATTGTTGATGCCGTCCTCGGGTGGCAACCCGCCGCCCGGCATGATCACGGCGTCCTTCGCGAACAGGGCGAGCACCGCTTTTTCCTGGTCTCCCGGGTCTTGCGTCAGCCAAGCTTCGACATAGGCGTCATCGAGCGCCCGCAAAGACGGTTCGTCCCCCGGCTGAGGCGCTTTCGCGCATCCGGTGTGCACGCTCGCGAGCGCCGCGCCGGCGAAAATTATTCTTTGTACGCTTGTCATCGTCGTAGATTTCTATCTTTCCGATCAGGGAGGCGTTACGCCCTCAATTGCCCGCTTCCCAGATTCTGGCCTGACGCCGGAGCGGAATCAACATGACAGCGCCCTCAGGACACGCTCCTAAACGGTGTTATCTCCCCGATTGCAGCAATTTCATCCTCAATATGCTCGGATTCCCGAGTAAGATACCGAGCGATCGATTGGCGAAACTCAGGGTTTGCGATCCAATGCGCCGAAAGAGTCGCGACCGGTTCGTAGCCCCGCGCGATCTTGTGTTCGCCTTGCGCGCCGGCTTCAACGCGCGCGAGGTTGTGTTCGATCGCGTAATCGATCGCCTGATGGTAGCAGACTTCGAAATGAAGAAAGGGGCGATCCTTTAGCCGGCCCCAGTATCGGCCGTAGAGCGCGTCGCCGCCGACGAAGTTCAGCGCGCCAGCGATCGCGACGCCATCTTCCTCGGCGACGACCATCATGAGGTGATCGCTCATGGTGCGTGCGATCTCGCTGAAGAAGGCGCGTGTCAGGTAGGGGCGGCCCCATTTGCGCCCGCCGGTGTCTTGATAGAACGCCCAGAAGGCGTCCCAAAGGCGCTTGTCGATGTCCCGACCTTCGACGCGCCTGATGACCATTCCGTCTGCGGCCTCCCGGCGTTCGCGTTTGAGCGCCTTGCGTTTGCGCGAAGAGAGGGAATCCAAAAAATCGTCGTAGGATCTGTAGCCGTGGTTGAACCAATGGAACTGGACGCCGCGCCGCACGAGATAGCCGGCCGCGTGCAGTGTTGCGATATCGTCGGGGCATGCAAAATTGACGTGGGCGGAGGAAGCATGCGTGTCGCGCGAGAGGCAGACCAATCCCTCCGCGAGAGCGGCCCTTCGCTCCGGCGTCGCCGCCAGAAGGCGCGGGCCTGGTACTGGCGTGAAGGGCGCTGCGCAAAGCACCTTTGGATAATACCGCCCGCCAGATCGCTCGAACGCTTCGGCCCAATGATGATCGAAGACATACTCGCCGAAACTGTGGGTTTTGAAATAGGCGGGCGCGGCGCCAACCAGCGCGCCATCCTCGGTGAGAAGTATGTGCGATGGCGTCCACCCGGTTTCGGGGATCGCTGAACCTGACGATTCCAGCGCGCATAGGAATTCATGCGCGATGAACGGATTTAAGGGAGATCCCGGCGGATTTGCGAGCGCATTCCAATCAATGGCGCTCGACATCGCGAATGGAAGCGACGGTTCGCAGCTTTGGCGTTGCATTCTCACCGCCGTCAGCCATCAATCGATCTCAACGATCGCATCGATTTCAACGGCGGCGCCGAGGGGGAGGCTCGGGGCGCCGACCGCCGCCCGCGCGTGCCGTCCTGCATCGCCAAACACCGCCACCATCAGGTCAGAGGCGCCGTTGATCACCTTGGGCTGATCAGTGAAATCAGGCGTGCAATTGACGAAGCCGGTCAGTTTCACGATGCGTTTAACGCGATTGAGGTCGCCGCCGAGCGCGGCTTTCATCTGAGCGATAAGATTGATTGCGCACGCTTTCGCCGCCGCAGCGCCTTGTTCGACCGAAAGGTCGGCTCCAACTTTGCCGTTGATCAGCCCCTCGGCCGCCATCGATACTTGGCCGGAAATGAAAAGGTCTTTCCCGCTGATTACAAAGGGAACGTAATTTGCGACCGGCGCAGCGGGGGAGGGTATTTCCAGGCCGAGTTCAGCGAGGCGGGCTTCAATCTTGCTCATCATCTTCTCCTTTGTGCCCCTTCGGCGTGATCGCGCGCCGCGTTTTCGCATATGCGCGTCCGAGCGCAATCGCGCCCTCGCCAAATTTCTGTCGGATGGCGTCGACCGCCGCTTCTTCGCGGCGATACTTGTCTTCGTTGTTTCCGAAAAGCTCACTTTGCGCCGCAACGCTCGCTTCCTGCAGGTCGGAATATCCGACGCCGATCAGGCGAAAAGCTGCGGCCTTTCCCTGCCTCGGCGAGCAGAGGCTTCGCCGCGTCAAACATCGTGCGGGCGAGGTTGGAAGGCGCCGGCAAGGTTACGCGGCGAGTGATCGTTTGAAAATCGGGCGATTTGAGTTTCAAGGTGACGGTTCGTCCGACGAGGCGTTTGGCCTTCATGCGCGCAGAAGCGCGTTCGCTCAGCCTCCATAAAAAGTCCTCAAGCTCTTTGATATCGCAGATGTCGGTGTTGAAAGTCGTCTCCGCCGAGACGCTTTTCGTCTCTCGGTTCGGCGAAACGCGACGCCGATCTATCCCGTTTGACAGTTCGGCGAGGCGAAGGCCGAATTCTCCGTATCGTTTGGCGAGCGTCGAAGGGTCCGACCGCTGAAGATCGCCGACCAGCGTCAGTCCGTCTGCATACAGCCGTTTGGCGAATACAGGACCGACGCCCCAGATTGCGGAAACCGGAAGGCGCGCAAGAAAATCCTTCGCTTCTGAAGCGCCGATGACGGAGAAGCCGTCCGGCTTGTCGAGATCGGAGGCGATCTTCGCAAGAAACTTGTTGCAGCTGAGACCGATGGAAACGGTGACGCCGATCTCGCGCCGTATTTCGTTCTGCAGCCGGGCGAGCGCGCGGGCGGGCTCGAGGCCGTGGACGCGCTCCGTCCCGCGCAGGTCCAGGAACGCCTCGTCGATCGAAAGGGGTTCGACGAGCGGCGTCAGCGTCGCCATCAAGTTCCTGATTTGGCGCGCCGCTTCGGCGTATTTGCGCATGTTCGGCTTGACGACCACTGCCTGCGGGCATGCGGCAGCGCCTTGAACATCGGCATCGCCGAGCGGACGCCATAGGTGCGTGCGATATAGCAGCGGTCGTGACGACGCCCCTGACGCCGCCGCCGACGATCACTGGTTTGTCGGTAAGCGAAGGATCGTCGCGCTTCTCGATCGAGGCGTAAAAGGCGTCGCAGTCGACATGGGCGATGTGAGGGCGTGGAGCTCTTCATGGCGGACGATTCGCCGGCGCCGCAGGCCGGGCAGGCAGGAACGGTGATCGCCGCTGCCCAGCATCGAGGCAAATCGCAGGAGCCTTTCGTTAATCCGCGGCTAATCAGCCCTGGCGGCCATCGACGAGCGCGGCTCGTCACGATAAACAATCGATTAATACCTTCTGGGCGATAGTGCCGGTCGATAAGTTACTTTTCCGTCCAACACGCCCGATCCAGCATGGCGGCAATGGAAAAATCCGACTTCGTCGGCGTCGGCCAAGAAGTCCTCGTTGTCGAAGACAATGAGTTGAACATGAAGCTGTTCAACGATCTCCTGGAGGCCCACGGCTATCGCGTGGTTCAGGCCCGGACAGGGCCGGAAGCGCTCGCGGCGGCGCGCGAATCGCTGCCGGACCTAATTTTGATGGATATTCAGCTGCCTGAAATATCGGGCCTGCAGGTGACGCAAGAAATTCTTAAGGATGACGGCGCTCGCCGACATTCCGATCATCGCCGTCACCGCTTTCGCCATGAAAGGCGACGAAGAACGAATCCGCGCCGGCGGCTGCCGAGATTATATCGCCAAGCCGATATCGGTCGTCGCGTTTCTTGAGAAAGTAAAAAGGTATTTGGACTAACGTTAATTTCGGATCGGTTCGCCGGAATGAAGCGGAGTTAGAATGACGGCGCGCGTATTGGTCGTCGACGACCTCGAACCCAACGTAAAATTGCTCGAGGCGAAGCTCCGCGCGGAGTATTTCGACGTGCTCGGCGCGTATTCCGGTAAAGAAGCCGTGGAGCGCGCCAAGCAGGACCAGCCCGACATCATCCTGCTTGACGTCATGATGCCCGGCATGGACGGCTTTGAAGCCTGCCGCATCATCAAGGCCATGCCGGAGACGGCCCATATCCCGATCGTCATGGTGACCGCGCTCGACCAGCAGGCGGACCGCGTCGCTGGCTTGAAAGCAGGCGCCGACGATTTTCTGACAAAGCCGGTTGAGGATGTCGCGCTCTTTGCGCGGGTCCGAAGCCTCACACGCCTCAAGATGATGACGGACGAGCTTCGGATGCGCTACGCGACGGGCAAATCGCTCGGCGTCGTCGGCGCGATCGACTTGTCGGCGGTCACCGAGGAAAAAGCGCGCATTTTCCTGATCGATGATCAGGTGGAGCAGGCGGAGCGTGTGCGGTCGCTCCTTGTCGACCAGCACGAACTCTCGCATGAGGCCGATCCAGAAGTCGCGCTCGCCCGCGCCAAGACCGGCGATTTCGATCTCGTCATCATCAATATGTCGATCGAGAAGATGGACCCTTTGCGGCTCTGTTCTTCGATACGTTCCTTCGAAGAAACGCGCCTGACGCCGTTGCTGGCGATTGTCCGGCAGGGCGACACGAGGAAGCTGGTCCGCGCGCTGGACATCGGCGTCAACGATTACCTGGCGCGTCCCGTTGACCGCAACGAACTCGTCGCCCGGGTGGCGACCCAGATCCGACGGAAGCGCTACATCGATCAGCTGCGCTCGACATTTGAAGCGAGCCTTGAAATGGCGGTCACGGATCAGCTGACCGGCCTTTACAATCGACGCTATCTCGCAAGCCACCTGTCGGGCATGTTCGACCGCGCGTTCTGGACCGGGCGTCCGCTCTCCTTGATGATTCTCGACATCGACCACTTCAAGGCGATCAACGACACGCACGGCCACGACATCGGCGACAAGGTCATCCAGGAAATCGCCGAGCGCATCCGCAATTCCGTCCGCGGGATCGATCTTGCCTGCCGCTACGGCGGCGAAGAGTTTCTCGTCGCCATGCCGGACACTGACAGGCACTACGCGGGCGTCGTCGCCGAGCGTTTGCGGCAGGAGATCGCCGATCACCGCGTGACGCTGAACAGCGGCCGCGACGAAATCGGCGTCACGGTGTCGATCGGGATCGCGTCGACCGAGGACGGGCCGAAGGACGACACCGGACAAAAGCTCATCAAGCGGGCGGACGAAGCGCTCTACGCCGCCAAGACGGGCGGGCGGAACCGCGTCATTCACAACGCCGCCGCTTAAAGAAGAAGCCGCCCCGAAGGGCGGCTTCAAAATTCCGGAACGCGCCGATCCTACTTGATCTTGCCTTCCTTGAACTCGACGTGCTTTTTCACGACCGGATCGTACTTCTTGAGCACGAGCTTTTCGGTCATCGTGCGCGAGTTCTTTTTCGTCACGTAGAAAAAGCCGGTGTCCGCAGTCGAATTGAGGCGGATCTTGACGGTGGTCGGTTTGGCCATGACTGGCTCCTTGAAATCGAGCGGCGGAAAATACCGGCGAGGGCCGGGGTGTCAAGGCGAGGAAGCCCCTAAACGAACTGGACCTTGCCGATTTCATAGGACCGGGCGCCGCCGGGCGCGGTGACTTCGACGGAATCGCCCTTTTTCTTGCCGATAAGGGCGCGCGCGATCGGGGAGGAGATCGAGATCTTCCCGGATTTCACGTCCGCCTCATAGTCGCCGACGATCTGCCAAGTCTTCTTCTGCTCGGATTCTTCGTCGATCAGGGTGACGGTCGCGCCGAACTTCACGGTTTCGCCAGCGAGCTTGGAGACGTCGATGATCTCGGCCCTGGAAAATTTGTCTTCCAGCTCAATGATTTGGCCCTCAATCCACCCCTGGCGTTCCTTGGCGGCGTGGTATTCGGCGTTCTCCGACAAATCGCCATGGGCGCGCGCTTCCGAGATCGCCTGGATGACCGCCGGACGCTCGACATTCTTCAGCCGTTTCAGTTCTCCCTCGAGCCGGGTGTAGCCGGTCGCGGTCATCGGAACCTTTTCCATTCGTCGCCTTCCGCTCGTGCGTTCTTGTGCCGGGGGCCAAAAGAAAGGCATGGCCGCCTGCTTTCACAGGCGGCCATACCCCATTCCCGCTTCAAAATAGGCCCGCCGGGCCGTTCCTTCAAGCCGGCGCCTACCAGATCCGGACGCGTTCTTCCGGCGGCAGGTAAAGATCGTCTTCTGCGGTCACGCCGAACGCCTCGTACCAGGCATCGAGTTCCGGACGGCCCGTTGATCCGGAAATAGGGAGGGCTGTGCGGGTCGGTTTCGAGGCGCTGGCGCAATTCGTCATCCCGGTATTTGCCCTGCCAGACCTGCGCCCAGGCAAGGAAAAAGCGCTGGTCGCCGGTCAGGCCGTCGATGACCGGCGCCACGCCGTCGACGTCTGGTCGAGATAGCGGTGATAGGCGGCGTAGGCCATCTGGAGGCCGCCAAGGTCGCCGATGTTCTCGCCCATGGTCAGTTTGCCGCTGATGAGGCCGCCTGGGACGGGCTTCGTAGCTGTCGTACTGCGCGCCGAGCTTGTCGGTCTTGGCCGTAAAGGCGGCGTTGGAAGCTTCGGACCACCAGTTCCGGATACGGCCCTTTTCATCGAATTCGCGGCCCTGATCGTCAAAGCCATGGCCGATTTCATGACCGATGACGCCCCCGATCGCGCCGTAATTGACCGCAGCGTCGGCGTTCGGATCGAAGAACGGCGGCTGCAGGATGCCGGCCGGGAAGGTGATCTGGTTCAACAGCGGATTGTAGGACGCGTTGACCGTCTGCGGCGGATAGCCCCAGCGCTCGCGGTCGACCGGCTTTCCGAGCTCCTTGATCTGGTCGGCCCATCCGAATTCGGCGAGCGCGAGCGCGTTGTCGAAAAGCGACGTCCCCGAAATCTGGAGCGTCGAATAATCCGTGTACTTCGTCGGATAACCGATGCGCGGCTCGAAGGTCGACAGCTTCAAGAGCGCCTGTTCGCGGGTCGCCTCGTCCATCCACTCATTTTGCTGGAGACGCTCTTTGAACGCTTCCGTCAGGTTTTTGACGAGGCCGTCCATCGCCGCCTTGCTCTGGGGCGGGAAGTGCCTGTCGATATAGATCTGCCCGACAGCATCGCCGAGCGAGGCGTCGATCTGGTTGACGCCGCGCTTCCAGCGTTCGCGCTTTTCCTCAACGCCGCGCAGCGTCTTCGAAAAGAACTCGAAATTCGCGTTGTCGAAATCGCTCGAAAGGTATTGCGCATGGTTGTTGATGAAGTGGAACGCGAGCCAGTCCTTCAGGAAAGCGATATCCGCCGCGGCGAAGATTTCCGCTTCCTTGTCGAGCGCGGAAGGTCTGCGCGACGAGGAACGTCGGCACCGATGAAAGCCCGAGTTCATCGAATGTGATCGCCCAGTTGATCTCCGGGGCGAGCTTCGCGAGCTCCGCCGACGCTCATCGGATTGTAGATTTTCTGGATGTCGCGGCTGTCTTCCTGCGTCCAGTGGATTTCAGCGATTTTCGTTTCGAAAGCTGAGGATCGCGTCCGCTTTCGGCGCGCCGCATCTTCGAATGCCGGCGAGCGTCAGAACATGTGGCGACATAAGTCCTTGTAGGCGTCGCGATAGGCGGGAGAACTTGCCGTCCGGCTTTCAGGTAATAGTCGCGGTCGGGAAGGCCGATGCCCGCCTGTCCGACAAAGGCGATGTATTTCGTCGTGTCGGCCGGATCGGGGATGATGCCAAAACCGGCCGGGCCGTGCCGTGATGAACGCTCGGCATAGCCCGCATCAGATCGTCGCGGGTACGAACGCATAGATGCTTGTCGAGATGCGGCTTTAGCGGCGCAGCGCCGGCGGCGTTGACCGTCGCTTCTTCCATCCACGTTTTGTAGTAGCCGCCGACTTTTTGTTCGAGCGAACCCGGCGGCGACTTTTTCGCGGCGAGTTCCTCGATGATCGCCTTGACGTCGCCTTCGGCGTCGAGACGAAGTTTGGTGAAGGAGACGAAGCCGGAAGGTCGGCAGGGATCTGAAACGTGTCGATCCATTTGCCGTTGGCGTAGCGCGCGAAATCGTCGCCCGGCCGGACGGCGGGATCGCCTTGCGTCGTATCGACGCCCCATGTTCCGTATACGGTCTTCGGCGCCTCGGCGACTTGCTCTTGCACGTCCGCCGGCTTGTCCTTTTTGGCGCAAGCGGCGAGCGACGTCGCGAGCGCAATCGCCGCCAGCGCGGCGCTGAGTTTCAAACTATTCCTCATGACATACCCCTGGTTCGCCCGCCTGACGCGGGTCCAATTCGTTCCGGTCGCGGGACACTAGCGATGGGCGTCCGCCGCCGGAAGTCGCTTCGTCGTATGAGCCGAACGATCCATCTCAGGCGTGATCGGGCAGTTGCCGGTTGCACCAGCCCCCCAATCCCGTTTGCCAACCCCCGAACACCCACTATACGTCCCCGCCATGCATGATTTGAAGGAAATCCGGGAGAATCCCGACCGTTTCGACGCCGGCCTGAAGCGCCGGGGGCTCGCCGTGTGCGCGGCGGAAATTCTGGACCTCGATGCGAAAGCGCGAGGCATCACGACCGCGCTCCAGGACCTTCAGTCGAAGCGCAATATCGCCTCGAAAGCGATCGGCGCCGCCAAAGCAGAAGAAAGACGAGGCGGAAGCGGCGCGCCTGATGGCCGAGGTCGAAAACGTCAAGGCGGAGATGCCGAAGCTCGAGGCCGAGCAGGCGTCGCTGCAAAAACAACTCGACGATATCCTCGCGGCGATCCCGAACCTTCCCGCCGCCGACACGCCGGACGGCAAGGACGAGACGGAAAACGTCGAAGTCCGCAAATGGGGCGAACCGCAAGCGCCTCAACTACGCGAAGGAGCATTTCGAGATCGGCGAGGCGATGGGCCTCATGGATTTCGAAACCGCCGCGAAAATGTCCGGCGCGCGCTTCGTGCTGTTGAAAGGCGCGCTCGCGCGGATGGAGCGCGCGATCGCCAATTTGATGCTTGACACGCATACGGCGAGTTCGGGTATCAGGAGTGTTCGCCGCCGCTGATGGTGCGGATGAGGCCGCACTTCGGTACTGGGCAGATGCCAAAATTCGACGGACGATTTGTTCCCGCCGGCCCGACCGATTCGCGCCGAAGCGTCGGGATTGTTGACTTGAGTGTCGGGAGGTGTCGAACGTCGGACGAGAATTTCGATCGGGGGACGCTCGGGCACGTAAACGCGTCGGCGACAGTGGAGCTCAACGCTTGCGACCGCGCCAACGTGCGAGCATACTGGCTGATCCCCACCGCCGAAGTCTCCCTGACCAACATCGTCGCCGAGAAGATTCTCGACGAGGAAGAACTTCCGCTGCGCTTCACCGCCTGGACGCCATGTTTCCGCTCGGAAGCGGGGGCGGCGGGCAAGGACACGCGCGGCATGATCCGCATGCACCAGTTCTCGAAGGTGGAACTCGTCTCGATCACGCGCCGGAGAAATCGAACGAAGAGCATGAGCGCATGACGGCCTGCGCGGAGGAGATGCTCAAGCGACTCGAATCTGCCGTTCCGCACCATGCTGCTGTGCACCGGCGACATGGGCTTTTCGGCGCGAAGACCTACGACATCGAGGTCTGGCTCCCCGGCCAGGACCACTATCGCGAGATTTCCTCCTGCTCCAACTGCGGCGACTTCCAGGCGCGGCGCATGAAGGCGCGGTTTCGCCCGAAAGGCGGAGAAGGGGACGCGAGTTCGTCCACACCTTGAACGGCTCCGGCCTCGCGGTCGGGCGCACGCTGGTTGCAGTCCTCGAGAACTATCAGCAGGAGGACGGATCGGTCGCCGTGCCGGCGGCGTTGGCGCCGTATATGGGCGGGATGAAGGTGATCGGGAGGAGGGATTAGGCGATCGGCAATCGAAAGCCGGCAAAGCATGAGCTCCATTCATCCCGGCGAAAGCCGGAAATCGCAGCGCGCGCCTCCAGGCGCCGCTGCGAACGACTGCGTCGCAAGCGACAAGAACTGGATCCCGGCTTTCGCCGGGATCGGCCGGAAGAAATTTCCGTGATCCCGAGTCCCCGGTTACCGGGACGTGCGAAACTATGAGAATCCTCTGCACCAACGACGACGGCGTCCATGCGCGGGGCCTTGAAAGCCTCGTCGACGATCGCGCGCGCGCTCTCTGACGACGTCTGGGTCGTCGCGCCGCATGAGGAGCAGTCGGGCGCCGCGCGCGCGCTGACGCTCGCCAATCCGATCCGCGTGCGCGAAATACGACCCGAAGGCGCTTTTCGGTGTCCGGAACGCCGTCCGACGCGGTGATGATGGCGACGCAGAAACTCCTCGGCGGCAAGGCGCCGGATCTCGTTCTCTCCGGCGTCAACAACGGACAAAATCTCGCGGAGGACGTGACGGTCTCCGGCACCATCGCCGGCGCCTTTCAGGGCATGTCGCTCGGCATTCCGTCGATCGCGCTCTCGCTCGCGCGCTTCCAGCGCGACAAGGCGAAGTGGGAGACGCCCGAAGCGCATGGCCCGGCGATCATCAAAAAGCTGCTCGCGGCCGGCTGGCCGGCGGACGTCGTCATCAATGTCAATTTTCCGGACCGCGAGCCGGACGACGTCGCCGGCGTCGAGGTGACGCGGCAGGGCCATCGCGACGACTTCAAGCTTTTCATCGAAGAGCGACAGGACCTGCGCGGCGGCGAAATATTACTGGTACGGCTATGAGGGCTCGCTCTCGAACCCGCCGGAAGGCGTCGACCTCCGCGCCATCTATGATGGGCGCATTTCGATCACGCCCTTGCATCTGGCGCTACTCACGCACGAAGACTCGCGGCGCGACTTGCGGCGATGTTCGATGCGCGGGCGGCGCGGAAGGCTCCGCCCGGCGCGGCGATTCGAATTCTTAACCGCTTGTTAACCGAACATGATCAAGCGTTTACCGAAGAGTTAACAGGGTTTTTGGAGACTGGCGATGATGGAGCGGTTTCCGTTGCTGCGCTCTTTTCGACGGCGGGCGGATCGCCGGCTGCGGATCGCATGATCACGCGCCGGTCGTTTACGGCACGCCGCCAAGCGCGACAGCCCGCGCGCATCTATCACTCGCCGCGACCAGATCGCGCGTCAACGCCGCGCCGACGCGCGGAGAACGCGTGCTCGCGTCATCGACGCCGACCTATGGCGAAGGGATCTCTCGCCTGTCGGTCGCGACCGGCGGCTCCCGCCGATCACGCCGGTGATCGGGAACTGCGCGCGAAGGCCGCTTCGATTACGGCGCGGCGCCGATCTATATCGCGCAGGCAGAGCGGTCGAATCTTGAGCCGATCGCCGAAGCCGCGCGACATATGCCGGGGAGGTCATCGTGCTTCCCGGCGACACGGTCTACGCGATTCGCGCCGCACCGGCGCCTCGCCGCAGAGGCGATCATCGACTCGAATTCGCTTTCCGGCGCCCTATTCGCTGAATGTCGGACAGACCATCCGCGTACCGGAATTCGGTGCCGCCTTCGCATGGGCGCGCCGACCGCGTCCGATCCACGCGTCAGCGCGATCGCCGACGGGTCGCAACGTCGTTCGGCCGGGCGAAACGCTTTATTCGATTTCGCGGGCGACCGGCGCGAGCGTCGCCGGCGATCGCGAGCGCCAATCGGCCTGCGCGCGCCTTATTCGCTGACCGTCGGACAGGCCGCTGAAAATACCGGGCGGGCCAAGGCTTCGCGTCGCAAAGAACCGCGTCGGCGAATGCGCCCGACGTTCGCCGACATCGCGCGCAATGTTTCCTACGAGCCGCGCCGATCAAATCCGCCGAGCGCTGTTCGACTGGCCGGTGCAGGGCGCGGTTATCGGCTATTACGGGTTGGCGGACGCCGGCAAGCGCAATGACGGCGTCAACATCGCCGCGCCGGTCGGAACGCCCGTGCGCGCTGCGGCGGACGGCGAAAGTCGTCTATCGCGGCTCGGAACTCGAAGGTTACGGCAATCTTCTCCTGATCAAGCACGACGACGGATTCGTCACCGCCTACGCGCACAACGACGCGATGCTGGTGAAAAAGGGCGACCGCGTGCGCCAGGGCCAAGTCATCGCCGAAAGTCGGCCAGACCGGCTCTGCGAGCGAGCCCCAGCTGCATTTTGAAATTCGGCAGAATTTGAAGGCAGTCGATCCTGCTTGCGCTGCTCAGGATCTTGTCAGCCTGAGGGGCCGTTGCGTAACAAAAGATAACAGGTTGCGTCGCTCGTGCACCCTTCGGGGCCCCGCGCGGGGCCCCGTTTCTTTTCAGCGCCGGGTGAAAGATCAGCCACAGGACTATAGACGCCGATGTAGCAGGCATCATGCGTCGCGCCTTCGAGGCCGGTTGAGGCGGCCGCGCGTCGTCGCGAAATAGACCATGAGCAGCGTCGCCCGAGCATCACCCAATTATCGAAGGCGACGATCTCCGCCGGCGCGGAAGCGGCGTAATGGCCGCGGTGACGCCGAGGATGCCGAGAAGGTTATAGATGTTCGACCCGACGACATTGCCGAGCGCGAGCGCGGATTTCCCGCGAACGGCCGCGATGAGCGAGGTGACGAGTTCCGGCAGGGACGTGCCGATCGCGACGATGGTGAGGCCGATGAGCGTCTTCGGAAACGCCCAAGCGCGCTCGCGACATTGATGGCGCCGGTGACGAGAAACTTCGCGCCGACGACGAGGAGAGCGAGGCCGACGACCGCCAGCGCGATGATCGACAACAGGCGACTTCGGCCCCGCCGGCGCTTCGCGCGCCCGCCGCCGCGTGCTGCTCCGCCTTCGGCGAGTCCGGGTGCGCGCGTTCGCTGTAGAAGGCGTAAAGGATGTAGCCGACGATCGCCGCGATAAAGCACAAGCCAGCGGGGCGGCTGAAGCTCTCCGTCATCGAGACGCCGATGCACGGCGAGCGTCGCGACCAGGACGACGGCGATCGTCGCGGGCGAACGATTTCCGGTTCGACCGCAAACGGCGCGATGAGAACCGATAGGCCGAGAATAAAAAGGATATTGGCGATATTCGACCCGACGACGTTGCCGACGGCGACGCCCGGCGATCCGATCAGAGCCGCCTGCACGCTCGACACAAGTTCCGGCGTCGACGTGCCGAACCCGACCAGCGTGAGGCCGATCAGCAGATCGGAGACGCCAAGCTGCTTGGCGAGGGCGGTCGAACCGCGAATAAGGAGCTCAGCGCCGATGGTGAGGACGACAAGACCGCCGGCGATTGAAAGCCAATCCATGGGAACAACGCTCCAGAAACGGGGCCTCGCCAATGTCGGCTCGACCGCTTTGCAGGCTAGGGGGACGGCGAAGAAATTATCCGAGCTTCAGGCAGCAGCGAGCGACAGCGACTAGCCGGGTTTCCCCAGACTGCCAACCATTCGCTTCAAGGAAGGCGATGCGCCGGCCTTCGCGACAGGATTTTGACGCGGCCGGTCATGTCCTCCGGACGAGACGATGAAAGATAATCGATCGCCATGCTGACGGTCGAAACCGCGGCCTCGGAACGGGCGGACAGCTCCGCCTGCATGGCGAGTTCCAGAAAAGAAGCGATCACGCCGCCGTGGATCGCCCTGATCGCGGGATTGCCGACATGCGTCTCGTTGAAAGCAAGGCGATAAACGATCCCCTCGCTCGATCGCGCGGCGGTAAAGCCGAGCCAGCCGGCCATCGGCGTCGCCGCTGCGAACGTCCGGATGCGCTCAAGGGCCTCGCTCACAGCCGCATGCCCTTCATCGGTCCCTTGGTGCCGACCATGAACGCTCCGGCGCCGGTCGCGAGGAGCGCGCCGCCGGTTTCCAGCGTCAGCCGGCCAGACACATAAGCGACATCCTCCCGAAGCGACTCGCATTCCGCTGCGCACACCGCGCGCATGCCGGGCAGCGCGTCGTCAAGGTAGTCGGTGCGCAGATTGATCGTCGCAATCGGTTTCACTTCTTCCATCGCCGTGAAGACGGTGAGGCCGAAGATCGAATCGAGGATGATGGTATAGAGGCCGCCGTGGATTCTTCCGTTTGCTCCTGCGAACGCCGCTGGCAGCACCATCGAAAACGTCGCTTTCCCTTTGCCGATCAGGATCGGCTTCAGGTCGAGCGATCTGAACAGCGAATGTTCATGCGCCAGAAAATCCCGCGCCGACCGCAGCATCGCGCCGATCGTCGGATTGATTTCGCTGGAATTTCTGGGTCGGTCATGGCGGCATTTTAGCGCGCGCCGCGCTCCCTCGGATACGCGATTGAGCAGCGGGTCAGGAGTTCGCGCAATCTTTCGTCCTGGTACTGGATCCCCCAGCCGATGATCTGCCGCCAGAGGGCTTCCGCCATTTCGGGCGGCAGACCCGTTTCCGAGGCGCGCGCCCGCACTTTCTCAATCGCCGCCCGGTTTCTCCATGGCACGTTCGCCTGCGTCGCTTCGGCCCGCTTCAATTCCCACATCCGGTCCACAAAGGACCAGCGCTCCGCGAGAAGATCGACGAGCCCAAGATCGAGACGATCGATTTCGGCGCGCACTTCATCCATCGTGCGGCAATCGGACGGCTTCTTCATCTCGACATCCCCTTTTGCCCCATTCTGCATCAAGCCGCGGTCCAAGGCGAGATTGCGCCTACGCCGGTTCGCTTTTGGCGGCCTCGTATTGCTGAAGCGCGTCAAGCCAAGCCTCCTCCGCCGCATTGATCGCGTCGACCAGCGCCGAGCGCTCCTTTTGCAGCTTGGTCGCCCGCGCAAGATTGCGTTCATAGAGGCCCGGCTCGGCGAGCGCGGCGTCGATCCTGGGCAGGATGGCGTTCAATTCTGCAAGCCTCGATTTCAGTCGCCTCGGCTTTTCGCTTCAATGGAGCGACCGACTTCGCGGGCGAACGCTGACGACTGGCGCGCCGACGCGCGGGGATCTTGCAGCTTTTGTGCGCGGTCCTGCGGCTCGGTTCTCTGCGCGTCGAGCACCAGCGCCCGGTAATCGTCGATATCGCCCTCGAACGGACCGACGGCGCCGTCCTTCACCAGCCACAATCGATCGGCGACGCCGCTCGCGAGATGGGCGTCGTGGGTGATCATGATGACAGCCCCCGTATAATCGTTAAGCGCTTCGGCAAGGCTTGCACGCGCATCGATGTCGAGATGGTTCGTTGGTTCGTCGAGGATGATGATGTGCGGGCCGTTGAAGGTGATCAGCCCAAGAAGAAGGCGCGCCTTCTCTCCGCCAGAAAGGTTCTCGACTTTGGTGTCCGCTTTCTCCGCGCCAAAGCCGAGAGAAGCCGTCGCCGAACGCACCTGGGCTTCGGTTCCCTCGGGCAGCAGCTTTCGTACATGGTCGCAGGGCGTATCCTTCGGACGCAGTTCATCCAGCTGATGCTGCGCGAAATATGCGATATCTAGTTTCTTGTGCTTGAAAACGGAGCCTTGAAGGGGCGCAAGGCGACCTGCGATCGTCTTGACGAGCGTCGATTTCCCCTCGCCATTGGGACCAAGCACGGCGATGCGATCGTCTTCATCGATGCGAAGGTTGACGCACCTTAAGACCGGCTTTCCTTCGACGTAGCCGAGATCCGCATCGACCATTCGCACGATCGGCGGGGCCATCGGCTTTGGATTTTTGAAGATGAATCCGGTTCGAGCGTTCCTCGACCGGCTCCGCAACAACCTGCATTTTCTCGAGCGCCTTGATGCGGCTTTGCGCTTGTTTCGGCTTTCGTCGCCTTGGCGCGAAATCGATCGATAAACGCCTGCATGTGCCGGCGCTGCGCTTCCTGCTTGGCGCGAAAGGAGAGGGCGTTGGCGCGCGCCTCAAGCCGCTTTCTTTCATAGGTGTCGTAATCTCCCGCGGAGACCGCGAGTCTGCGATTCTCCAGAGCGCCAGAATGTGAGTGACGACCCGATTGAGGAAATCGCGGTCGTGACTGACGATCAGCGCGTATAGGGGATAGCGCTTGCAGGAAGTCTCAAGCCAGATCGCTCCTTCGAGGTCCAGATAGTTCGTCGGCTCGTCGAGCAGAGAACATCCGGGCGCTGAAAACAGGACGCCGGCGAGAGCGACTCGCATGCGCCAGCCGCCGGAGAAGTCCGACGCCGGTCGGCTCTGGTCCGTCGCCGAAAATCCGAGGCCGCTCAAGGATCGACGCCGCGCGCGACTCGGCGGAATGCGCGTCGATATCGGAAAGCCGGGCGTGGATGTCCGCAATCGCGGGTCGGGTCGGTCGCCGTTTCGACCTCTTCGATGAGCGTCGACCGTTCCCGGTCGAATTGAAGGACGATCTCGATCAACGACTCGCCGGGTGGCGGGCGCTTCCTGATCGACGCCGCCGAGCCGCGCCCGCTTGCGGATCGAGATCTCCCCATCGTCCGGTTGAATTTCGCCCTCTATAAGCCTCAGGAGGGTCGACTTTCCGGCGCCGTTGCGACCGACAAAGCCGACCTTCCAGCCCTCGGCGATGGCGGCGGTCGCCTGCTCGAAGAGCGGCCGGCCCTCGATCCGATAAGTCAGGTCGTTGATATGAAGCATCAGGAGTCCGGTCTTTGTGTCCGCCGTCGCCCTAGCGGTCGTGGCGAGAGGGTGCAACCCGCGATAGCAAGGCGGACGCTGGCAGCTTTCTAAAATTTCATCGTCCGCTGCCGGATCGATTTTTATAAAGCCGCTATATACGCGCCTAGCCGCGCCGGATGGGCGCAGGCGCTATGGAGAATACAATGAGACTTAAGGTTCTGGGCGCGGCGTCAATCGCAGCCATCGCGATGGTCGCCTGCGCTAAAAAAGATGACGCCAAGACAGCGGAAATTGTCGCTGAAGAAACGGCGACGGCTGCGGCTGCCGACGAAGCGGTAGTTGCGGACGCAACCGCAGAAGCGGCTGACGTATACGCCACGCCGGCGACGATCGATCTCGCTTCGGTTCGCACAAAGGATGCCTTGACGGCGGCGAGCGATACCGCTTTCGCCCAAGCGGACGCAGACGCGAACGGCGCGCTTTCGCAAACGGAGTTCTACGCGCTCGCGGCTTTGATGGCCCCCGCGCCAGCGGTTGAGACGATCGTCGATGCGACGGTTGACGCCGCCGTCGGCCCGCCGCCGAGGCGGCCGATGCGGTCGTTGGCGAAATCGCCGCCGAAGTCGTTCTCGGAAGAACCGACGATGGACTCCGCCTCGCTTGATGCGAGCTTTGCGGCGATCGCCGGCGCCGACGCCAGTCTGACGACGGATGATCTTCGGGCCGCCTACCTTTCGCGCTTCGAACGCCGCTGACGAAATCTGGACGGCGCGCTGGACGATGCGGAAGCGGAGGCGTTCAAGGCCGCAAACCTTTTCTGATATTGCCGTATAGGCGAAGGGAAACGCCGCCCGAAAGGGCGGCGTTTTCATTTGAGGCGCGTCACTTTGGCCCCTGCGGACATGTGAACGCCAAGGCTGCTTGCCCGAAGCCCAAGGCGTTGATAGGGAACCGGCCAAACCCGACGCGGAAAACCCAAACAGGAGCCTCCAATGGCGCTCGAGCGCACTTTTTCGATCATCAAGCCAGACGCAACCCGGCGTAATCTCACCGGCAAGATCATCGCCAAGTTTGAGGACGGCGGGCTCCGGATCGTCGCGTCAAAGCGCATTCAAATGACGCGCAAGCAGGCCGAAGGCTTTTATGCGGTCCATAAGGATCGCCCGTTCTTCGGCGAGCTTGTCGACTTCATGATTTCCGGCCCCGTCGTGATCCAGGTCCTCGAAGGCGAAAGCGCCATCGCGCGCAATCGCGAGATCATGGGCGCGACAGATCCGAAAAAGGCGGCGCCCGGAACAATTCGAGCGGAGTTTGCGGTGTCCATCGGAGAGAATTCGGTGCACGGTTCCGACGCGCCGGAATCGGCCCGGCAAGAAATCGCGTTCTTCTTCGCCGAGTCCGACATCGCCGGCTGACGAAACAGGCCGTGACCGGAAACTACGTCATCGATCTACTGATTTCCGTCGCGGGGATTGCCATCCTCGTCGGGTTCTCATTTCTGCTCGGGGCGATGAAAAGCGCGATCGTCGATCTGGCGTCAGCGTCGGATCGACTGTCGTTCGATGAACCCGATTTCCGGGCGTCGAGGTGGATGGTTGGCGCAGACGGCAAGGCGGCCGCGGCCGTGTCCGCCGACGGGCGAGAGACAGCGCTCGTCTTTTCGGTCGGCGACGGGTTGGCGAGCCGTCGCTTCAGGCACGGGTCGGTCGGCCTTGAAAAAGTCGGCGCGGCGATCGACTTCCAGCTGAATGAGCCGTCGAGGGTGCGGGTTCGGCTCGCCGCCGCTGACAAAAAAGCAGCTGAACAATGGCTTTTGAGCCTTGGCGGACCTCGCCTATGATGACGGCATGACTTTTCCCGACGTCGTCACGCTGGCGGTTCCAGTCTTCGTCCTGCTGATCTTGATTGAGCTAGCGGCGTGGAAGCTCGCCGGACGCGGGCGCTACGAAACGCGCGATGCGGCAGCGAGCCTCGCCATGGGCCTTGGCAATCAGATCGGGCCCTTGCTGGAGGCGCCGCGCTCCTCGGCGGGATTTGGACCTGGGCGTATCAGTTCAGGCTCTTTGAAATTCCGAACGCCTGGTGGGCGGTCGCTCTCTGCTTCCTAATTGACGATTTGCGCTATTACTGGCTGCACCGGATCAGTCACGAACGGCGCTGGTTCTGGGCGAGCCATGTCGTTCATCATTCCTCGCAGCATTACAACCTGTCGACCGCGCTCCGACAGACATGGACGGGCGACATCACGGCGGGAATTCTCTTCAAGACGCCGCTTGTCGTGCTCGGATTCCACCCGAACATGATCGCCTTCGCATTCGGCCTGAACCTCATCTACCAGTTCTGGATCCACACCGAGATGATCAAGCGGATGGGGCCGTTTGAAATCCTCTTCAACACGCCGAGCCATCATCGCGTGCACCATGCGACAAATCCCAGATATCTCGATGCGAACTATGCCGGAGTCTTCATCATCTGGGACAAGATGTTCGGCACTTTCGTGCCGGAGGACGATGCTGAAAAGCCGCGCTACGGCATCATCAAGAATTTGGGCACGTTCAATCCTTTCGTCATCGCCTTCAACGAATGGATCGGCATCATCAACGACGTTCGAAAAGCGCGGTCGTTCCGCGAGGTGCTGGGATACACCTTCGGACCGCCGGGATGGTCGCCGGACGGTTCGCGCATGACTTCATCCAAAATCAAGGAACGCTGGGCGAAAACGCGCGCGGCGGAAACCATGGTTCCGGCAGAATAGGGCGAAAGGCCCCGTTTTCGCCGCATTCGCCCAAAGATGACCCTCATTCCATCGCGGATAGGCCGTTTTAAGCTGCGAAACCCTCACCATCGAGGCTGGATGGAGAGAGTTCGATGGTGCTGTTCCACAAGGTTGCATTTTCCGCCGCCGCCGCCGCCATTGCGGCCGGCGCGGGCCTTATCAACAGCGCTGCGGTCGAGCCGCCGCAAGCCTACGGGGCGCCGGCTATTCGCCTTGAGGCTGACGCCGCTGCGCGTCACGCCGCGCGCACTTTTGATCGCGCCGATCTCAACAACGACGGCGCGCTGGATGACGAGGAATATACCGTTCTTGCCGTCGTGACGGCGGAACTGGCGAGATTGAACGGGTTTGTCTCCGTTGATCTCAACGGCGAAGCTCGAACCGTCGTGCTTTCAAATGCGACCCCGGCTTTCCTTACGGATACGGCCAAAGCCTCGATCAGGGACCGCGCGTCGCGTGAGTTCGCCTACATCGCGGGCGATGACGAGCGGTTGATGGCGGACGAATTCGTCGGCGCGCAGCTTGAGACGTTTCTTGTGTCCGATGGCGACCGAAACGCCGTATTGACTGGCGAGGAGCTTGGTGCGTTCGCGCGGCGTCAGTCGAGACTTGAGAGCAAAGTGAGTTAAAGGCCGAAGACGCAGTCCTTCGCCAGCCGCGTTGGCTGGCGAAGAACCTCGATTGCGCTTTTCAGGCGGACGCGACGTCGTCCCAGGCGATCGCCTGTTCCACCCATTTGTCGAGCGTCTGCTCAAGATTAGGCTTTCTGATCGGCTTGGGGATGAAGTCGTTCATGCCGGCGATACGGCAGCGATCCCGGTCCTCCTCAAGCACATGCGCTGTCGCTGCAATGATCGGCGTCTTTTGGAAGCCGCGCTCGAGTTCGATCGAACGAATGCGACGCGTCGCTTCAAGACCGTCCATCTCAGGCATTGAGATATCCATCAGAATGGCGGCCGGGCGGTGCGCCAGAAACATTTCGACGGCTTTAATTCCATTATCCGCAAAGAGCACTTCGTAGTCCTTCGGCGAGATCATGTTCTTGACGACAAGCTGATTGACCACATTGTCCTCGGCGACGAGGAGCTTCGGCCGCCCGTCCGGCATTGCGACAGGCCCGGCCTCAGCTTCCTTCATCGCCTCTGCGACGCGTGTGACCGAACGGGACGCTTCGTCGGACAAGAGCCGCGCAAGAATGTCCATCAGCTGCGAGGGACGGATCGGCTTTGCGATCGCGGCCGCGAACGTAGCCGTGCTGGCGGCGTCGCCCATGTGGGCGTTGTCGACGGAGGAAAGCAGAACGACCGGGATTTGATTGAACCGCTTGTCCTTCTGGAAGCGCGAGGTCAACGACGCGCCGTCCTCCTCCGGCATTTGATAATCCATCAAGATGACGTGGTAACGCTCGCCGGCGGTGACGGATTTCTCAAGCGCCGCCATCGCGGCTTTCGGCCCGTCGACGACGTCGGTGCGAAGGCCCCAACCGTTTGCAAATTCCTCCATGACCCGGCGATTGACGGCGTTGTCGTCGACCACGAGCATTTTCAGGCCCTCAAACGCCGAGGCGCTGACCGACGGCATCGCCTTGATCGAGTCGTCGACGGCGACGTTGACCTTGAACCAGAATTTGGAGCCCTTGCCGAGTTCGCTCTCGGCGCCGATCTCGCCGCCCATCAGCTGAACGATGTTCTTGCAGATCGCGAGACCAAGGCCCGTGCCGCCAAAGCGGCGCGTATTCGATCCGTCCGCCTGTTCGAATTTCTCGAACATGCGCGGAATTTCCTCCTTTTTGATGCCGATGCCGGTGTCGACGACGCTGACGACGAGATCGGCGATCTCGCCGTTCCGCTCGCCGGTGACATTGATCATGATGTAGCCGTTCTCGGTGAACTTCACGGCGTTGCCGATGAGGTTTCCGATAATCTGCCGAAGGCGGGATTCATCCGCGACGACGCCCTCGGGAAGATTGGGCGCGTATCTGACAACGAGTTCGAGATCCTTTTCGATGGCGCGGGCCTGCATCAAGGTCGCAACGTCGTAGACCATTTGCCTGATGTTGAACGGCCGCGGGCTGAGGTGCAGCTTGCCCGCCTCCATCTTCGAGAAGTCGAGAATGTCGTTGATCACGGTCATCAAGGCGCCGCCTGAATTGACGATGATCGACGTGAGCTCCCTCTGTCGCTGATCGAGATTGGTGTTGAGCAGCACTTCGGCCATGCCGAGCACGCCGTTCATGGGCGTACGGATTTCGTGGCTCATGGAGGCCAGGAATTCCGATTTCGCGGCGTTTGCGGCGTCGGCGGCGACGCGCGCGCGAAGCAGGGGCCTGACCAGCATGCGATGGATGACAAGGCCTAGGATGCCGATCGTCAAGAGCATGGCGGTGAGCGCGGCGATCGCTGCAGATTTGCGAAACTCGGCAAGGCCGGCGAAAGCCTTTTCCTCGTCAACGACGAGAGCAAGACGCCAGTCGATCGTCGGGTTTTCAGACGCCTTCGTAAATGAAACAAACTTTGCGCTGCCGTCGGCCGTCTTCGTATGAATTGTCTCGTCGATGCTGATGCGTCCGCCGGCGAACAACTCGGCGATTTCCTTGCCGACGAGATTGTTGTCGGGATGGGAGAGGATTTTACCGTCGGCTGAAACGAGGAAGGCGTAGCCAAGGCCGCCAAGGTCCGTCTCGGCGAGAATGGCGTTCAGTTGTTCTGTCGTGAAATCGGCCGCGACAACGCCCGCGAGACGGCCATTGCGCATGACAGGCATGGCGGCTGTGATCGTTTCAACATTTGTGCTGATGTCGCGATAAGGTTCGGTCAGCGTGGCGCCGCCGCGCGCCAGCGCGTCGAGATACCAGGGACGCGTACGCGGGTCGTAGTCGGCGGGCAGAGCCTCATCGAGGGGCCAGATGTGATAGGTGCCGTCTGTCTCTCCGAAATAGGTCCACACAAACGTCCGCTGATAGATGTTCTCCTGTAGGAAACGAAGCACTCCCGATTGGTCTTGCGTGGCCGAGAGTTCTTCCGAGAGACCGGAAATCAGGTTGATGCGTTCCGCCATCCACTTGTCGACGCCCCACGCTGTCGTCTTCCCAATGGCCGAAACATAGCTTTCGATTTCAGAATGACGGTTGATTCGCGCCGTCCGGTCGTAATGGTAGGTGAACGCCGCAAATATCAGCGCGACGACGCCGACGCCGGCGGCGAGGGCGGTCGCCATCAATTGAGCGCCCGACCTTGACTGCAGGGTCTTCGCTCCGGGGTTCGTCCCAGCCATTAATCAATTCCCTTTGATGCATGCCCCCGCTCGAAGAATAGAGGCGCATGGTTAACAGCCGGCAAAACCGAATCGGCGGACGTGCGGGCAGGGAATCGATGGCGGAGAATGGCTCCCCGAGCTGGACTCGAACCAGCGACCATTCGATTAACAGTCGAATGCTCTACCAACTGAGCTATCGGGGAATAGCCTTAAGGGCCCGCCCTATAGCAAAGGCCTGCGGCCGAATCCACCTGAAATTTAGGCGAAAAAGCCCGGCCGCGGCAGATCTCGCAGGCCCAAATAGCGAGACGGCCGCGTCTTGGGGAAACGCGGCCGGTACTCACTATCGTGGGGTATGGTGGGGTATCTTCTCGGGAGAAGACAATATTGAGAATGCGCCGAAGGTGTTAACGTAAGGTTAATGTCGGGAAGAAATTTTGATAATTTTCATTCTGCGGGTCGGAGGACAGGCGGCGGCCCCTTCCGGCGGCCCGGTCCGTTGCCGGAAAAATCCTGCTCCGCCGATTTCCCAAAGCCGACGGGAGGCTGCCTTTCGCCGGTCCAGGCCCAGCGATAAAATCGCGCGATGTCGGCGCCGACGCAATACATCGCGGGGACGAAAAAGAGCGTTACGAACAGCGCGAAAAAGACGCCCCACGGCGAGCGCGACGACTGTCGGCATCAGGAATTGAGCGTCAGTTGATCGCGAGAGCATCATTGGCGCGAGACCGAAGAAAGTCGTGACGGAGGTCAGCAGGATCGGCCTGAACCGCTCGACGCTCGCCTTGCTCAGAGCAGCGACAGCGCCCATGCCCTGCGCACGCAGGCGGTTCACATAGTCGATGAGCACGAGGTTGTCGTTGATCACGACGCCCGCCGCCGTGCCGACGCCGAAGAACGAGAAGATTCCGAAATCGAGGCCCATCAGGAAGTGGCCGAACATCGCGCCCATGAATCCGAACGGTATGGCGGACATGATGAGCAACGGCTGGAAATAGGAGCCGAAGGCGATCGCGATGAGAATATACATCGTGATGATGGCGCCAAGGAACAGGAACAGAATTTCCTGAACGAACTCGGCCTGCGCTTCAGCGTCGCCCCGCTGTGCGAGTTCGACGCCAGGGTGTCGTTGGCGCCATTCCGGGATGAACTCCTCCTGAAAGGCCTTCATGGTCGCGGCACGATCGACGCCCTCGCGCATTTCGGCGGTGACTTGCGCTGAACGCTTGCGGTCGCGGCGGTCGATCCGCTTGTAGCTCGGCGCGAAATCGATCGAGGCGACGGCGCTCAGCGGCACTTCCCGGCCGTCCGTCGTCCGGATGCGCATCGATTCGATCGTCGCCAGCGATTGGCGCGCCGCTTCCGGAAAGCGGACCATGACCCTTACGTCCTCGCCGTTTCGGGGGAGACGCTGCGCCTCCTCGCCGTAAAAGGCCTGACGAACCTGACGGGTCACTTCGCCGAGCGTGAGGCCGAAGCGCTCCGCGCCCGGGCGCAGGGAAATGCGAAGCTCCGGCGTTTCCGACTGCAGGCTGTTGCGGACATCGTAAAGTCCGGGGAGGCTTCTCAGATAATTCTGGATGTCGACGGTCGAAACACGCAGTTCGTCGAGATTGTTCGATTCGACGCCGAACGAAAAATCCGGGCCGCCGTCATTGATCGTGTAGCCGACGTTGATTTCTTCGGCGTCCGGAATTTCTCCCAAGCGCTCGCGGAAAAGTTCGGCAATTTCCTTCGTCGATTGCTTGCGCTTTTCGCCGTCGATGATCGTCATGTAGGAGACGATCGGCGCCTTCGCTGGCGCTGACGTAAATCGATCTTGACGAAATCCTCGCCTTCGATCTGGCCGAGTTCCTTTTTGAGATGTTCGCCCGCCCGATTCACGTCGTCGAAGATTTCGAGACTGCGGGCGTAGGGGGCTCCTTCAGGGAGGCGGACGTTCAATGAAACGAAGGTGCCTTGCACCTCCGGCTCGAATTTGAAAGCGACCCAGCCTTGCTGAAGGAGCGCGAAAGAGAACATGAACGCGACGATGAAAAACGCGACCGTGAAATAGCGCAAGCTCAGTGCGAGCTTGATCAGCGGCTTGACGGTCGACCGGGCGAAAGCGAGGAGGCCGTCGGCGAAATAGCTCTGCAGGCGGTGCAGGTGGCCCGATTTGTCCTCTTTCTTCAGATGGGAGAGGTGCGACGGCAGGATGAAGAACGCCTCGATCAGCGAGAAAGAAAGCGCGAAAATCACCGTAAACGAAATGTGCTTGGTGAATTGCGACGCGCCGCCGCCGACGAACAGCCACGGCAGGAAGGCGATGATCGTTGTCAGCACGGCGTATAGAACGGGTTTGGCGACAAGTTGGGTGCCGATGATCGCGCCGTCGAGCCCGCCGCGTCCCTCCTCGGCTTCCGTGTGGATGCTTTCGCCGACGACGATGGCGTCATCGACGACGATGCCGACGACCAAAAGGAAGCCGAACAGGGACAGAATGTTCAGCGACACGCCTGCGGCCGGCATGAAGATGAAGGCGCCGGCGAGGGCGACCGGAATGCCGGCGGTCGCCCAGAAAGCGACGGCCGGTCGAAGGAACAGGACGAGGACGATCAGGACGAGGATGAGGCCGGACATCGCGTTGCCGCCGACAAGGTCCATGCGGCTGAAATAGATGTCCGCCGTGTTGAACCAGATATAAACTTCCGCTTTGCCGTTGAGCTCCTTGTTTTTCTCGTCGACCCAGTCGGTGATCGCTTTCGACAATTTGACGATATTGAGCGTTTCGGGCGCATGAACCGCGATCGAAATCGACGGCTTGCCGTTCATCTGGCGTTTTTGCTTGCGGTCCTCAAAGCCGTCGATGACGACCCCGATGTCGCGGACGCGGATCACCGAGCCGTCGGCCAGCTGCCGCACGATGATTTCGCCGAATTCTTCTTCGGTGTCCGCGAGCGACCGCGCGGCGACCTGGATGTTGCCGGTGTCTGTTCTGACCTGGCCGGCGGCGAGATTGAGCGAGGAGTTGCGGATCGCGCGCGCGACGTCGTCGAAAGTGAGGCCGTAGCGGCGCAGCGCCTCTTCCGAGATTTCGATCGAGACTTCTTCCTGTCGCGCCCCCCAGAGGTCGACCAGCGGCGATCCGTCTGGAAGCTGGGCGAGTTCGTCCTTGATATCGCGAGCAAGACGCGTCAGCTCGCTTTTCCTCCATGTCGCCATAGAGCGCCATGAAGACAGCGCCGTTCTGATTGCGCCACTGGGAGACGACCGGCGGAAAGGCGTCGCGAGGCAAAGTCGAAATGCCGTCGACGCGGTTCTTGATGTCGTTGAGAAGCTGGGTCGCGTCGCCATTGTCGACGCCCTCGATATTGATGGTCGCGACGTTTTCCTGGGCGGTCGATTCAATGTGCTTGATGCCGTCGATGCCGGAAACGGACTCTTCGATGCGCAAGATGATCTGTTCTTCGATTTCCTGCGGCGAGGCGCCCGGCCAGGCGACCGATACCGTTGCGCCGTTGAAATCGGCGGACGGGAAGACCTCGCGCTCGATCTGAAAAAACGAGAACGCGCCGGCGACAACGATCGCGAGACAGCAAAAGATTCGCGGCGATCGGGTTGCTTCGCCAACCAGGCGATCGAGCCGTTCACCGAACGGTCCCCTCACGGACAGCGGCGGACACCGCGGCGGCTTCCTCGTCGCCGCCCCGCGCTGCGCCGGGAATTGCAGTCGCTTCGCTCGCGCAACACTTTGTCGCCGTCATCGGCGCCGCGAAGCGGCGAGGTGACGACCCGGTCGCCTTAGGCGACGCCGCTTGCGAGCGTGATCGTGTCCTTGTCCGCGGAAACGACGTCGACTCGTCGTTCGACGAGCGTATCGTCAGCGGCGATCACATAGACGATATCGCGGCCGTAAAGAGCCGTGCGCGGCAATGACGACAGGCGTTCTCATAGGCCGTCCTTCAATCTTGCATCGACAAAGAGTCCCGATCGCGAAGCGGCGTACCGTCATCTGCGCCGGCGCCATAGGGATCGTCGACGATGGCGATCACCGAAATCTGCCGCGTCGCCGGATCTATCGCCCCATCAGTCCGCGCGATGCGCGCCTTCCACTCGTGAAACGATTCTGGCGAGCGTAGCCGGGAGGATGACCGGCGGGCCGGGATTTTCCGGCGTCTCCGAAAAGTCGAGAGGGACGCCGAGCTTGGCGAGATCGCCATCCGTCATCGGCAGGCGGATTTCAGCGACGTCGGTCGAAAATATTCTGCCCGATGGGCGCGCCGGGTCGAGATGAACTGGCCGACCCCGGCGTGACGTGTCGCGGACGCGGCCGACGAACGGCGCCTTGATCTCGGTGCGCGCCAGATCAAGCGCCGCCGACGTATAGTCCGCTTTGGCGGCGTCGAAGGCGGCCCGCGTCTGCGCCAAGCTGCGGCAGCCGCAACGTCAACTCGCTTGGGTTCTCCGCTTGCGGCCGAGATCTTCATAGTCTTTGCGGGCGAGATCGGATTCGGCTTCCTCGCGCCGGAGGAGCTCTTCGGCCTGGGCGACGCGCGCCTTCGCGCCGGCGACGCGCGGGCCGATAATCGGCGTCTTCGATCTTGAAGAGGAGGTCGCCGTCGTTGAAGGCGCCGCCGACGACAAAGGCCTCCGAGGTCTTGACGATGCGCCCTGCGACTTCGCCGTCAGAGTGATGTCGGTGCTCGGGCGCACTTCGCCTTGCGCGACCACATCGAGCGTCACGGCCTTCGGCTGCGCGATCGTATAGAAGACCGCGGGCGGCGTGAGTATCGGCTTCCTTGTGGCTATGATTTGCGGGCGCATCGCGCCCATGAGCGCGATCGAACGCGCCGCCGCCGATGAAGATGCCAACCGTACCGACGATCGTTAATGAACTTACGGACACGAAACCCCCTCCGCCGGGACCCCATCCGCGTGGCGGCGTCGTCCGTCTGCGACCGCCGTCGTTTCGTGATGAAATCTCCGCCGATCGCGAAATAAAGCGCGACACGGTTCGGGCGACGCTGCTGACGCGCGTCTGGATATATGCGCTCTCGGACGAAATCCGTCGTGTCTGCGCATTTAAAAGGTCGAATATTGTCGCTGTGCCGCTCGCATACCGTCGTTCGGTCAGCTCTTCCGCCGCGGCGGCTTCCTCATAAGCGAGCTTCAGCGCCGCCTCGCCGGCTGCGAGATAGGTCTCCGCAGCGATGGCGTTCTCCGCTTCCTCATAGGCTTGAGCGCGGTTTGCGCATAGGAAAGAAGGCTCGCCTCCGCGACGCGCGCGCGGCGCTTGGCATTGGCGCGGACGCGTCCGCCCTGAAAGAGCGGTTGGAATAGGCCGGCCGCAATGTTGCCGGCGAGACGCTCGGGATCGAAAAGATCTGAAAGGTCCGGGCCGCTGGTGCCGATCTGCGATGAAATCGTCAGGCGCGGCAGGAGCGATTGCTTGCGGCGCGCGCGCGAAGGCCGTTCGCCTCCATCCGCGCCTCGGCGGCGATAAGGTCCGGACGGCGAGCGAGGATGTCGCCGGGCGCGCCGGCGCCGGCAAGCTGCAATAAGCGCAGGCAATTTCGCTGCCGCTTCAAGCTCAGCCGAAGGATAGCGGCCGAGCAGGATTTCAAGGCGCCGCGCCGCTTCTTTTTCCGTGCGCTGACGGAAGGCGAGGTTCGCCTGGCTCGAGCCGAGCGCCGAGCGCGAAAGGCGCACATCGAGGCTGGATGCGACGCCGCGCTCATAGCGGCGCTCGGTGACGCGCAGATTGCTCTCGCGCGCGTCGTGTCGCGCTGCGCGAGTTCGCGCTGCTGGCGCGCCTCGATGAGGCCGAACCATGATTGCGAAACCGCGCCAGCAATCGAAAGGCGCGCGCCTTCAAACTCCGCGAGACTTGCGCCGGCGTCTTTGTAGGCGGCGCGGGTCTCGTCCGTCAGCCGGCCCCAGAGATCGATCTCCCAGTTAATCTGGGCGCCGAGCGAAAATTGTTGATGTAAACGCGGCGGTTGGGGAGGGGCTCTCGGCGATACCGTCCTGTCCCGGCGTGCCGCCGGCGGATCCGACGAACAGGTCGAGGCCGTCGAGGCTGCCGTCGCCATCCGCATCGACGCCGAATTGCTGCTCGAGTTCCTTGGCGCTAAGGCCGCCGTCTCGAAGAGCCGATGCGCCGCCCGCCTGCGCCGCGAGCGAAGGATCCGTCACGATCGCATTGCGGCTGGCGCTGCCTTGCGCGTTCAGCGTCGGGAGGAGGTTGGCGCGGCTCGATCTTCGCCGTCGCGCGCGCCGCGTCGAGGTTCGCCGCTGCGGCCAGCAGAGTGTTGTTGTGAAGCATCGCTTCGTTGACGAGGCCGTATAGAGCCTGATCGCCAAATGGCGCGAGCCAGTCGCCGACTGGCGGATCGGCGACGTCGTCAGCAGCGGTCCATTTGGCCGGCGGTTCGGGAAGTTGGGTGTTGAGCAGCTCTTCGTCGACGCTCGCGCATCCGATAACGGCGAGCACGGCGAGCAGCGAAACGCTACCTCTCAACATCAAGTCCTCCAATGGTCTTCGCGCGTTCCTGCGCTGTTCCTTGGGAGAGAAGCGGTTCCCCGCCCATTCTCAAGGCCTTAGCGGCAGGGTGACGCGCGATTGCGACAAGCCGGTATCAGGCTGTCATCGGGCGCCGCGACCGCGACGCCCTGCATATACGCAGATGGTTAACCTTTTTCGCTCCCCATCCGCCGCCATTGGGCGGATTTCCGGCATTTGTGGGCTAAACGCCACGGCGAAAACGGAACGGCCCGCCGGTTGGGCGGGCCGCGGCCGGCGCTTTGTCCGGCAAGTCTAGATCGTGCGAAACTTCGCGGTTATTCGACCGGCTTCAAATTCGGGTTTTCGACCCAGCCGACATTGCCGTTCTCATCCTCGACTTCCCACCACATGTCTTCCTTGGCGCCGGTGGGGTAAACGACATCGCCCTTTTCGAGCGTCCGGACGGCGCTCGACGACGAAGACGGCGATCGCTTCATGTCAACGCTCTTTGCGCTGACCTTGAACGTCTCCTTCGGCGCCGCCGCGGCGGCGACGTCAGGCAACCCGCCGAGCTGGCCGACGATCTGCCGATAGGCGTCGAGGAAAGCGAAAGTCACGACCTTGCCCACTTCGGTATCTTCATAGCCGCCGCCGATCGCGCCGCCAAAACCGTAGCCGGCGCCCGCTGCAAAGCCGATGTCCTTCTTCGACGCGGACCCTTCGGCGGTCGCTTCGATTTCGGACGTTCTGACATTCATCAGCGTCAGGACGGTCTGGGCTTCGACGCGCTTCGTCTTGACGCCGCCAAGGACGCCGCCGAGCCTGCCGCCGATGACGCGCGCCGGCGACGCCGCCGACCGCGCTGCCGCCGGCGTTCGAATCGGTGTTGGCGATATCCGCGACAAGGACATAGTCAGCGGCTTTCACCTGTCCGCCGCCCATGTTCGAGCCTTTTTGCAGCTGACCGCCGCCCGCGAGGGCGCGTTCCTTCTCCAGAGCCGACATGCCGGCGCCGCGATCGACAAGCTTGAAGCACTTTGATTTGCTGACGAACGCTTTGAGAAGAACCGACGGCGCGCCGAGATTGTAATAGGTCCAGCCTTGGCCTTCGCCATCGACGATCGCAACGGATCCAAGGCTTTGTTCGCAGATCGGCAGGTCGACGTTTTTCGTCGAGCCGCGCGTGTTATCGACGCCTTTGTCGGTGCCCTTCTTGTCGGCGAGCGCCGGACCGGAAAGCGCGACCAAGGCCGCGCTGCAGACGAGCAGTGTTTTGAGCATCATGGGAACCCCGCATTAGTGCGTGAAGAATCGAACGGCACCATGCCATTCGTCGGCGACGGCTGCAATCGGCGCGTTGAGGGAGGAAAATTGGAGGCCACGGCCGGAATCGAACCGGCGTGCACGGCTTTGCAGGCCGCTGCGTCACCACTCCGCCACGTGGCCTCTGAGACGCCCCCTTTTGGGGACGGCCCTCATAGCCCGGCCTACCCCGGCGGTCTAGGCTCAAGGCCGCAGTTGCGAAGGGGTGCGGCGCCCTGTAATTCCGCGCCGACAGGCGAATAAGGGCGCGACGATGGATTTCGAAACGGCTCGCAGGCACATGGTCGACAGCCAGGTGCGCACCAACGACGTCACCGACCCGCGCATCCTGCGCGCGTTCGAAACGATCGCGCGCGAGCCCTTCCTGCCAGCGGAACTCCGCATGCAGGCCTATGTTGACCGGGAGGTCGCGTATGCGCCGGGCCGGTCGATGCTCACGGCGCGCGACTTTGCAAAACTTCTCGCCGCGCTCGACATCGGGCAGAACGATCTCGTTCTCGATGTCGGCTGCGGCGCCGGCTATTCGACCGCGATTTTGTCGATGCTGGGCGAGATGATCGTCGCGGTGGAAAACGATCCGGCGCTCGTCGCCAGGGCGCAAGAAAACTGGAGCCGGGCCGGCGTCGTGAACGCGGCGCTTGTTTCCGGCGACCTTGCGGCCGGTGTTCCAAAGCAGGGTCCCTACGACGTCATAGTGATTGCGGCGGCGATCGAAGCTGATCCGGCGATCCTCTTGAAGCAGTTGAAGGACGGCGGCCGGCTTGGCGCCATCCAGCGCCGCGATGGGGTCGCGAAGGCCGTCGTCTGGCGCAGGTCCGGCGCCGCCATCGGCGCCCAAGAGGTCTTTGACGCATCGGCAAGGACGGTGCTTTCCGGCTTTACCCGGCCGAAAGCGTTTGCGTTCTAGGCTGCCTGGTCGTCTTGCGGCTCCGGCGCCGCCCGCGCGATAGTGTTGGCGGCCGGAACCGGAAGGGTTGGTATGCTGCGTAAGCTTGTCGTCGTCAGCATGATAGGCGTCGCGGGCGCAGCGCCCGTCGGCGCGTACGGCCAGACCCTCGAAGAGGCGCTCTCGATCGCCTACGAGACGAACCCGACCATCGGCGCCGAACGGGCGCGGCAGCGGGCGACGGCGCAGCAAAAAGCTCAGGCGATCTCTCAAGCGTTGCCGCAAGTGCAGGCGCAAGCGAGCTACGTTCGAAATGAGAGCGAGGGCGCGCAGCTGAATGTCATCAATCAGCTGCAACCTTATAACCGGACGATCGACGCCAAATCCTACGGCGCATCCGCGTCGCAGGTTCTCTTTGCCGGCCTTCGAAACTTCAACGCCATCCGCGCGGCGAAGGCGCGCGTGAAAGCGGGCAACGCCCAGCTCGCGCTCGTCGAACAGGACGTCCTGCAGCGCGCCGCCGAGGCCTATTTCAACGTTGTCCGGGATATGCGCGTCTACGATGCGACAAAGAACAATGTCGACGTGCTGCTGCGGCAAAAGCGTGAAGCCGAATTGCGCTTTGAAGTCGGCGAGGTGACAAAAACCGATGTCGCGCAGGCCGACGCGCGCCTCGCGCAATCGCGCGCGCAACTGACGACGGCGCAAGCGCGGCTCGCGGTCAGCCGCGCCACGTTCAGGGAAATCATCGGCGAGCCGGCGGAAACGCTTCAATCCGATCCGGCATTGCCGCCGACGCCAGCGTCCCTTGACGAAGCCAAGACGATCGCCGCGCAAGCCGCGCCGTTGATCATTCGGGCGCGGATGAGCGAGGAGGCGTCGCGCCGCGATTTCGCCTCGGCGAAAGGCGCTTTTCTTCCGACCGTCTCCGCCGTCGCCAACTATCAGCATTCGGACGAGCCATCGATCAACGTGATCGAGGATGAAACATTCGCTTACGGCGTGCGCGCCTCGATGCCGATCTTTCTCGGCGGCCTCAATGTCAGCCGCGCGCGCGAGGCGCAGGCGCTGAACGAAGCCGACCGCAAGCGGATTGAAGAGGCGGAGCGCCGCGCCACATCGAATGTGACGCAAGCATGGGAGCAACTCTCCGCCGCGCGCGCCAACATCGTCTCGGCGACGTCGCAGGTCGAAGCCAACGCGCTGGCGCTGAACGGCGTCCGGCGCGAAGCGCAGCTGGGGGTTCGCACGACCCTCGACGTTCTCGACGCGGAACAAGAGTATCTGAACGCGCAGGTCGCGCTGGCGAATTCTGAACGCGAACTCGCGGACGGCGACGTTCCTTTTGCTCGCCGCCATGGGCGTCCTTGGCCCGGACGACGCCGGCGACGAGCCGAATTAATCTCTCTTTAATCACAGGGTTGCACCTTTTCGCGAAGCGGCCGACAAAGACCCGAATCCGCCGGGTCCGGCGGTTTGTCCGACAGCGATAGGGCGCGAGTTCATGACCAACGCACAGCCTGAACCGAGCATGGAAGAAATCCTCGCTTCGATTCGGCGCATCATTTCCGAAGACGAGGAACAACCGGCGGCGAAGCCTGCGGCGCGCGTCGAACCGGTGAGGGCGGCCGAACCCGCGCCAAGGACTGCAGCAAGCGCTTTTCGTCCGCCGCAACCAGCGCCCGCGACAATCGAGCCCGAACAGAAGTTTGCAACGGAAGATGTTGAAATGATTAGAAAAAACGTAGCCGAGACACTTGCGGACGACGAAGACGGCATCGTTGAGTTGACAACAGCCGCGGCCGCATCGAAAGCGTTCGCGAGCCTGTCGCAAACCGTGCAGGTTTCAGACGGGCAGGGGCGAACGCTTGAAGATATCGTCGTCGAGATGCTTCGCCCGATGATCAAGGACTGGCTTGACGCCAACCTGCCGCAGATCGTCGAAGAAAAGGTCGAGGAAGAAGTCCAGCGTGTGGCTCGCCGCCGGCGGTAGCCCATCCTCGAGAGGATCTCGAAAAGCCGGCGGAAACGCCGGCTTTTTTGTTGCCTGCAGGCGGTCCTTTTGCGCTGCGGAAAGTTCACGCTAGAAACGCCGACCAACCGAAAAAGAACGGCCCGCCCATGCTCGAAAAAGCCTTCGACCCCAACGCCGCCGAACCCCGGATTTACGCCGGCTGGGAAAAGTCCGGCGCCTTCCGACCGAGCGGCGAGGGCGAGCCGTTCACGATCGTCATTCCCCCGCCCAATGTGACGGGCTCGCTCCACATGGGGCATGCGCTCAACAACACGCTGCAGGACATACTCTGCCGGTTCGAGCGGATGCGCGGGCAAGCTCCGTGCTCTGGCAGCCGGGGACGGATCATGCCGGCATCGCGACGCAGATGGTTGTCGAGCGCGCAAATGGCGAAACGCCAGGAGCCGTCGCCGCACGGAAATCGGGCGCGAAAAGTTTCTCGAAAAAGTCTGGGCGTGGAAGGCCGAAAGCGGCGGCACGATCATGCGCAGTTGAGCCGCCTCGGCGCCTCCTGCGACTGGAGCCGCGAGCGCTTCACCATGGACGAGGGCCTCTCCGGCCGCCGTCGAAGAAGGTGTTCGTCGAGCTCTATCGCGAGGGCCTCATCTATCGCGACAAGCGCCTCGTCAACTGGGACCCGAAGCTTTTGACGGCGATCTCGCGATCTGGAAGTCGAGAACAACGAAGTCAGCGGCCATTTCTGGCATTTCAAATATCCGCTGGAGCATGGCGAAACCTATCAATTCCCGATCGCACATGACGAGGAGGGAAATCCGACGGAATGGGAGACGCGCGACTACATCTCGATCGCGACGACGCGGCCCGAGACGATGCTCGGCGACGGCGCCGTCGCCGTCCATCCCTCCGACAAGCGCTATGCGCCGATCGTCGGCAAAAGATGCCTCTTGCCGCTCGCGGATCGCTACATTCCGATCATCACCGACGATTATCCCGACCCGGATTTCGGCTCGGGCGCTGTGAAGATCACCGGCGCGCACGATTTCAATGACTACAAGGTCGCGATGCAGGAACAAGATCGAGCTCTATCATCTTGATGGACGAGCACGCGCGCATGCTCGACGCCGACTATATCCCGGCGAAATATCGCGGGCCTCGACCGCTATGAAGCGCGAAAGCAGGTCGTCGCCGACATCGAAGAGCGCGGCCTCCTCATCAAGGTCGAAGACAAGAAGATCATGCAGCCCTTCGGCGACCGGTCCGGACGTCGTCATCGAACCGATGCTGACCGACCAATGGTATGTCGAGGCGGAGGCGATGGCGAAAAAGCGCGATCGACGGCGGTTCGCGAACGGCAGGACGAGATTCATGCCCGAGACCTGGTCGAAGACCTATTTCCAGTGGATGCGCAACATCGAACCCTGGTGCGTGTCGCGCCAGCTCTGGTGGGGCCATCAGATTCCGGCCTGGTACGGGCCGGACGGGCATTGCTACGTCGCCGAGACGGAAGCGGAAGCGACGAAGGAAGCGATCGCGCGCTACACCGCCGAAGGCTATTCGCTCGAAGACATCAACACGATGCGTCTTGGCGAAGGCGAGGGGCCGCTGCTCGTCCGCGACGAGGACGTGCTCGATACGTGGTTCTCCTCGGCGCTCTGGCCATTTTCGACGCTGGGGTGGCCGGAGAAGACGCCGGCGCTTGCAAAGCACTATCCGACCAGCGTCCTCGTCACCGCGCATGACATCATCTTCTTCTGGGTCGCGCGGATGATGATGATGGGAACGCACTTCATGAAGGAAGTGCCGTTCAGCGACGTCTACATCCACGCCCTCGTCCTCGACGAGAAGGGCCAGAAAATGTCGAAGTCGAAGGGGAACGTCATCGATCCCCTGACCCTCATCGACAAATACGGCGCCGACGCGCTCCGCTTCACGCTCGCGGCGATGGCGGCGCAGGGACGAAACATCCGCCTCTCCGAAGCGCGCGTCGAAGGCTACCGCAATTTCGGCACGAAGCTCTGGAACGCGGCGCGGTTTTGCGAAATGAACGGCTGCGCGTTCGATCCGGGGTTCGATCCGAAAACGGCGAAGGAAACCTTGAACCAATGGGTCATCCACGAAGCCGGAAAGGCGGCGGCCGAGGCGACCTCGGCGCTCGAAACCTACCGATTCAACGACGCCGCCGGCGCGCTCTACAAATTCGTCTGGAACGTCTTTTGCGACTGGCACCTCGAACTCACAAAACCGATCCTGCTCGAGGCCCGACAACGCCGCCAAAGCCGAAACGCAAAAAGCGACCGCATGGGTGCTGAGCGAGATCTTGAAACTGCTCCACCCGTTCATGCCGTTTGTGACGGAAGAACTCTGGGCGGAGACGGCGGCGCGCAAGTCGGCGCTCATCATCGCCGATTGGCCGAAGGCGGATGAATTTCCGGCGAACGAAAAGGCCGCGGCCGAGATCAACTGGATGATCGGGCTTATCACGGCGATCCGCTCGGCGCGTGCGGAGATGAACGTGCCGGCTGGCGCGGAACTCCCGATGGCTGGCGATCGGGCCGGATGCGGCGATCTCTCTGCGCCTTGATTCCTATCGCGACCTCATCGCGCGACTTGCGCGTCTCGACGCCGTGCATCTCGCCGGAACATCCCCGAAAGGCGCGGTTCAGATCGTGCACGAGGGCGTCGTCTACGCGCTGCCGCTCGCGGGGATCATCGACATCAACGCGGAAAAGGCGCGCCTCGAAAAAGAAATCGACAAATGCGTCAAGGAGATCGAGGGCATCGACAAGAAGATGTCGAACCCCAATTTCGTCGACAAGGCGCCGGTCGAAATCGTCGAGGAAAACCGCGAACGCCGCCTCGCGTTCAGCGAACGGCAGGATAAGCTGGCGGCGGCGCTGAAACAGATTTCGCAAGCGTAGGAGTTCTTTCGTCGTCGCAATTTCGTTCCGCCGTCGCGCGGCTTTCCGTTCTCCGCGGAGCGATCGCTCCCGGCAGTTCGCTTAAGTCTTCGGCATGGAGAGGTCGCGCGGGGGCGGAACCGTCCAATCAGGTAGCACTAAGAGGGACGCTTCCGCGCCCCGCGCCTCCCCCGGATGCTGAGCTATATCGTCCGGCCAGGGACGACCGCTTCCGGAAGAGCCGGCGCTTTTGTCGGGTCGTCTCCCGCGCGGCCCTTGCCCCGCTAGTCGCGGAACAGGTACGGCCCGGGCCTGACGCCGGCCGGATCGTTTGCATCCTCCGTAACGCGGATGCCACGTTCCCGGCGCACCGGATCGGAGCCATTGAAACGGTCGACAACGCCTCTCCCGCTCCGATTGGCAAGCATCATAGCGGCGGCCGCAAGGTGTGGGATAAGTTCGCCCAATACGGCTTAAATCCGGTTAACGCTTAACCTTACCAGCGTATACGGATCAATTAAATCAACGGTTTGCGGGCGACGGTTCTTGACGCACGGACGCGAAAACGGCGCGCTTTCCGTCCCGACCGCCGCATCTGCGACAAGGCGCCGCGGCGGATGGTTAACGCATGATGTTCCGTATACAAACGAACGCCGCTCATCCCGGCTTGCTCCGGGATGAGCGGAGAGAGGCGAAAGCGCGGCGATCGCCGGCGCCCCCAGCGCTCAATCCGTCGGGACGGTTCCCGTCACGACCTTCTGAAGTTCCTTGGCGCTCGTCGTGTGCTGGAATTTCAGCTTCTTGTCCGGGAAGACGTAATGGAATGCGCCATGACTCATGAGCGCCGATTCATGAAAGCCGGACAGAATGAGCTTCAGCTTGCCGGGATAATCGCCATGTCGCCGATGCAGAAGATGCCGGGTGTCGGAGGTCTCGAACTTTTCCGTGTCGACAGCGATCCGCTCCTCTTCGAGCCTCAGGCCGAAATTCGCTATCGGGCCGAGCTTCATGGTGAGTCCGTAGAAGGCGAAAGCGTCTCGCACGGAATGTCGCGCGCCTCGCCGTCCTTCGGCTTGACGCTGACGGCCGAGATCACGCCCCCCTCGCCTTTAAGGCCCAGGATGTCCGCGATGCCAAGATCGATTTTTCCGGGCGCGACCAGCGCGCGCATCTTATCGACGCTTTCGGGCGCGCCGCGAAACTCGTCGCGCCGATGGATCAGGGTCAGGCGCTCCGCGATCGGCGCGAGATTGATCGTCCAGTCGAGCGCAGAATCCCCGCCGCCCGCGATGACGATGCGTCTTGCCGGCGGAAGATCTCGCGCTTCCTGACCGCGTAATGAACTGATCTTCCCCTCGAAGTGCTCGATCGCCGGGGATCGGCGGGCTTCTTCGGCGTGAACGATCCGCCGCCGGCGGCGACGACGATGACTTTGCGTTGATCGTCGTGCCGTGTCGGTCTTGATGCGCCAGCCGGTCGCCATCTTGTCGAGGCATCGGCCATTTCATCAGATGTGGAAGACAGCGCCGAACGGCGCGATCTGGTCGATCAGCTGGCAAGCGTGAATGCTCGCCGGTGATCGATCGAATCCCTGGAATGTCGAGGATCGGTTTTTCCGGGTAAAGCTCCGATGCACTGCCCGCCTGGCTTGTCGTGAATATCGACGACATGCGCCTTGATCCCGAGAAGCCCGAGTTCAAAAACCGCGAAGAGCCCGCAAGGCCCCGCGCCGATGATGACAGCGTCGGTCTCATGGCTTTCGCCCGCAGGGGCGGACTTGATGCTCGTCCCGCTCATTGGTGCTCCAGCGATGAGGGAAGGGAACGCAAGGCAACGCGAAAAGGCTAGCCGAGTTCGGCCGGCGAGGGAAAGTGCCGGAGGCTCATTCCGCGTCCGCGAGAAGCGCCTTCAGTTCATCCTCCCAGAGCGCGGCCCAGGTGTGGGTCCCGTGGCCTTGCGATTTTTCACTTGCCGGGATCAGGACAAAGCGACCCTTTGAAAGTCGTTTGGATTCGCGCTCCGCGATGCCAAGTTCCGGCGGGTTGATGAAATCGTCGGCGGAATTGATCCAGAGGACGCGCGCCGTGATCTTCTCGAGGTCGGGCGAGGGGTCGTAGGTCCGCGACGCGGACACCTGATAGAGAAAATCATTGGCGTCGAGCGTTCCGAGATATTGCGCCATCCGCAGTTCGACCATGGGATCGGTCGCATCGCGCGTCGGATACGAAAGCTGCAATGGCAGGGGCGCGGCGCCGACGGTCAGGAGAAGGCTCGCTGTCGTTCGAAGCGCGCGCGCGGGTTGCTCCTGATACTCGCCGCCCTTCCAGTCGGGGTCGAGCGTGATCGCGTCGATGACGAGCTTTCGCCACATCCGGTTGCTGCCCGCGATCTCGACCGGCAGGCAGGCGAGCGGCATCAGCGCATCGGCGAAATCCGGGTGCGTCTCGCCCCACATGAAGGCGTGCATGCAGCCCATCGAGGTGCCGAGGATGAGCTGCAGATGCTCGACGCCGAGCCCCTTGGTCAGCAGCGCGTGCTGCGCCGCGACCATGTCGTCGTAATCGTATTTCGGAAATTCGCGCGCAGGCCGTCGCTCGGCTTTGACGATTTTCCGTGCCCGACGCCGTCGGGAAGGATGATGTAATATTTCGCGGGATCGAGCAGGCCGCCTTTTTTGAACAGAACCTCGGCGAATTGCGGGCGAAAGAATTGCTGTCCGCTGCCGCCGGTGCCGTGCAGGATCATGACGGCGTTGATGATGCGGCCGTTCTTGTCGCGTTGCGGCTTGCCGAGCGTCGTGTAGTGAAGGGTGAGTTCCGGCAGGGTTTCGCCGGAGGCGAAGGTAAAATCGCGCGCGACATAGTCGCCCTCGCGTTCGTTCTTGCGCCAAGTGTCCGCTGCGTCGGCGGTTGCGCTGAAAAAGAGAGCCGTCAGCGCGGCCAGATATCGGATCATGAACGCCTTCCTATTGCTCGTAAATAAGATGAGCGGCGCGAGACACCTTTCACCTCTCATCTCGGGAAGGTCGAAACCGCGCTGTGGTTTCGCGCGAGGGAACTCGCGCTTTCGTCTGAGTTCCGACCCCTCACCCGCTCGCGCAGGAGCGCTCGCTTGCCTCTCGCCAAGGGATGAGGCGAACGCCACGCGAATGTCGGAATGCGCCCAGTCTACAGGTCGTCAATCCACCATCAAAACCGCTTTACCCAGCACCTGACGACCCTCGACCAGCTTCAGCGCCTCCGCCGCTTCTGCGAGCGGGAAGCGGGCGGTGACGCGCGGGCGGATTTTTCCTTCCGTGTACCAATTAAAGAGTTCCGCGACGTGCTGGGCGTGGCGTTTCGGGTCGCGCATGGTGAAGGCGCCCCAGAAAACGCCGACGATCTGGCAGCTTTTCAATAGCGTCAGATTGAGCGGGATTTTCGGAATGCCGGCGGGAAAGCCGACGACGAGAAAGCGTCCCTCCCAGGCGAGCGCCCTGAAGGCGGCTTCCGCGTAGTCGCCGCCGACGGCGTCATAGACGACATTCGCGCCATCGCCGCCGCAGGCGCGCCTTGATCTCGGCCGAGAGCGTCTTCTGTCCGTCCTTGTCGATGTCTTTGGGATAGATGACGAAATCATCGGCGCCGAGCTCCTTGCGAAGGCGGCTTTCTCGGGCGAGGAGACGCCCGCGACGACCTTCGCGCCCATGGGCTTGCCAATTTCGATCGCCGCCGCGCCGACGCCGCCTGCCGCGCCGAGAATGAACAGCGACTCGCCGGGCTTGAAGATGCGCGCGGTCTTTCAGCGCGTAATGCGACGTTCCATAGGTCATCAGGAATCCGGCCGCTTCGTCGAACGGCATGGCGTCCGGAATTTTGACCGCCGCCTTCGCGTCGACAACGAGGTCGCGTCGCGTAGCCGCCGTGAAGGGTCATCGCGAGGACGCGGTCGCCTTTCTTCAGCGCCGTGACGCCGGCGCCGACCGCCTCGACGACGCCCGCAACCTCGCCGCCCGGCGCGAACGGACGGGGCGGGCGGAACTGGTACATGTCGCGGATGATGAGCGTGTCGGGGAAATTGACGCCCGCCGCCTTGACCGCGATGCGAATCTTGCCCGGCGCCGGGTTCAGGCGTCGGCCGCTCGATCAGTTTCAGCGTTTCGGGCCCGCCGGGCTCGACGCTCATCATCGATTTCATCGGAATCCTGTTGCCTCGGCTTGCGAAAGGCGGCCATCTTACGCATGGTCGCCCGCTCAACAACGGCCAAGGGCAGAATTCGGCAACCGGAGGGACTTATGCGGATTATTTCAGCGGCGCTTGCGGCCGCGATGCTCGCGTCCTGCGCGACGGCGGCGAAGGTGACGCTCAAAGACCGTTTTCAGTCGATCGGACTTTCAGCCGACATGGCCGACTGCATGGTCGATGATCTCGACGACCGCCTCAGCGATGACGACCTTCGCGATCTGGCGCGATACACGGTCGGACGTCGCGCGCCGACACGCCGATCGAAGCCGTCGACGCCTCCTCAAGATCGACAATCCGCGCGCCGTCGCCGCCATCGGCAGGCGGCGTCGGCTGCGTCACCGGGTTCGGCCGTTGACGGATACGAGGCGCGACGGAAGCGGCCGCCAGCCACCTCCGCCGCGACGACGGTTGCGAAGGCGGCGCCTCGCTATAGATAGTATGTCCTCGCGATCCTGACTCTCGTTTACACATTCAATTTCATTGATCGCCAGATCATCGCGATCGTCTCGCCGGCGATCAAGGAAGACCTCGGCCTGTCGGATTCGATGCTCGGCCTTCTCAAGGGCCTCGCTTTCGCGGTGCTTTATACGATGCTCGGCATCCCGATCGCGTGGCTCGCGGATCGCTGGAACCGCGTCAACATCGTGACAATCGCGCTCGCCGTCTGGTCGGCGTTCACGGCGCTTTCCGGCTTTGCGCAGAACGCGGTGCAGCTTGCGCTCGCGCGCGTCGGCGTCGGCATCGGCGAGGCGGGCGGATCGCCGCCGTCGCACTCGATCATCTCGGATTATTTCCCGAAGGAGAAACGCTCGACGGCGCTCGGCGATTTTTTCGCTCGGCATTCCGTTCGGGCAGATGGTAGCGTTTCTTGCCGGCGGCTGGGTGCTTGAAAATCTCGGCTGGCGCAAAGCGTTCCTGATCGTCGGCATTCCCGGCATCGTCGCTGGCGATCATCCTCAAGCTGACGGTCAGGGAGCCGATCCGCGGCGCGCAGGACGGCGTCAAGCCGGCGGCGGTTCCCTTCCTCGACGGCGTCAGAACGCTGCTTGCAATTCCGTCTTTCTGGGGACTCCTCGTCGCCGCGACGCGCGGCGTCCTTCACCGGCTACGGCATCGGGCTCTGGGTCGTCGATTTCTTCCGGCGCACTTACGAGTTTTCGTATCCTGAAATCACCGTGCCGCTCGGCGATCCTCAACGGCGTCGTCTACGGAGTCGGCACCTTTCTCGGCGGCTGGATGACCGACCGTTTCGGCAAGAAGGACAAGGGCGCCTACGCTCTGATCCCGGGCCTTGGCATGTTGCTGACGATTCCGGCCGGCTGGCTCTCGGTGTGGGCGCCGACGCCCGTCGGCGCGTTTTTCTGGACGGCGCCGTTTCTCATCGGGCTCGGCATCTATCTCGGGCCGACGTGGTCGCTCGTCCAGACGCTCGCGCCCCCGATCATGCGCGCCTTCTCGGTCGCGTTCTTGTTCTTCGTCCTCAACATCATCGCGCTCGGCTTCGCGCCGCTCTGGGTCGGCGCGATGTCGGACGTTTCGCGACGGCCCATGGCGAGGTGAAAGGATGCGCCTCGCTTTGACGACGCTGGGGCCTCGAGCCTCTCGCCGCGCTCGCTTATTTCTGGACCGCAAGGAGCCTGCCCGCCGACTGGGCGAAGGCGACGGGCGGAGACGTCGTAGGCGGAAGGACTGCGGCATGCCGACAAAGAACGAAGAGCGCGACGAAGAAATCCGGCAAGACGGCGCCGACAAAAGACGGTCGCGAAGAAATCCGACGGCCAAAGTCGACGAAGGCGAAATCGAGCGACCTCAAGACCAAACCGACGGCAGTCAGCGTCGAGGCCTTCATCGCCAACGTTCCGAACGAGACGCGGCGGAAGGACGCAAAAGTGGCTTCTCGCGCATGATGAAGAAGGTGACTGGCGAGAAGGCGAAGATGTGGGGCCCGTCGATCATCGGCTTCGGCAGCTATCATTACAAATACGAGAGCGGGCGCGAAGGCGACATGTGCATCGCCGGATTTTCGCCGCGCGGGCCTGCGACTCGTCTTTTATATCGTCGGCAGTGTTCCGGAGAACGACGCGCTTTCTCGCGAGGCTCGGCAAGCATTCGCACGGCAAGTCGTGCCTCTACATCAATAGGCTCGACGACGTCGATCTTGGCGTGCTGGAAAAGATCATCGAGAAGTCGGTCGCCTATATGAGGAAGACCTACAAGGCGACGTAAGAAAATCGGAACGCCCGCCGGGGTCCCCCATGACCCTGGCGGGCGTCCCGCCCCACCGACCCGATCTTCATCCCTGAAAGAGCAAGGCCCGTGCCGGGCTGCGATGGTCCCGTACCGGGACGGCTGTTTCCCTGGCGCGCAAACGGCTATACGCGGCCATTCTCCTGATCCCGCTTAACCACCACGGCCATGACCCGCATTCTGATCACGTCCGCGCTGCCCTACATCAACGGCATCAAGCATCTCGGCAATCTCGTCGGCTCGATGCTGCCGGCGGACGTCTTCGCGCGGTTCAAGCGGGCGCAAGGGCTTGACGTCTTGTTCCTGTGCGCCACCGACGAGCACGGAACGCCGGCGGAGCTCGCGGCGCGCGCGGCCGGCCAGACGGTCGAAAAATATTGCGCCGAGCAGCACGAGATCCAGAAAAAAGCCTGCGTCGAATTTGGTCTTTCCTTCGATCATTTCGGCCGCTCGTCAAATCCGCAGAACGAACGCCTGACGCAGCATTTCGCCGAAGTCCTCGAAAAGAATGGCCTCATCGAGGAGCGACGTCGACCGCCAGATCTATTCGATCGACGATCAGCGCTTTCTCCCGGACCGCTATGTCGAGGGAACGTGCCCGCATTGCGCCTATGAAAAGGCGCGCGGAGACCAGTGCGACAATTGCGGCCGGCTGCTCGATCCGATTGACCTCAAAAATCCCTATTCCTCGATCTCCGGGTCGCGCAACGTCGAAGATGCGCGAGACGGTGCATCTCTATCTCCTGCAGATCGAAATGCAGGAGAAATCGCCGACTGGGTGCGTCAAAGCCCGAATGGCCGGCGCTGACGAAATCGATCGCCGGAAAATGGATCAAGGAGGGGCTGCATGACCGCTCGATCACGCGCGACCTCTATTGGGGCGTGCCGGTCGAAGTCGCGACGGTAAGGCGCGGCCCGGCTTCGAAGGCAAGGTCTTCTACGTCTGGTTCGACGCGCCGATCGAATATATCGCGTGTACGGAGGAATGGGCGGCGGCCAACCCCGCGCCGAAAAACAAGTGTCATGGTGGCGGCTCGGACAAGGGCGCCGGCGACGTCCGCTACGTCCAGTTCATGGGCAAGGACAATGTCGCCTTTCACACGGTCTCGTTCCCGGTGACGATATTGGGCTCGAAAGAGCCGTGGAAGACCGTCGACACGCTTGAAGTCGTTCAATTGGCTCACCTGGTATGGCGGCAAGTTTTCGACGAGCGAAAAGCGCGGCATTTTCATGGATCAGGCGCTGGAGATTTTGCCGGCGGATTACTGGCGCTGGCATCTGATGGCGAACGCGCCGGAAGTCGGACGATGCCTCCTTCACCTGGAAGCATTTCGCGCGGCGTCGTGAACAAGGACCTCGCCGATGTTCTCGGCAATTTCGTCAACCGCATCACGCGCTTTTGCGCCTCGAAATTCGGCGAGGCGGTTCCGGCGGCGGGCCAGTATGGCGAGACGGAAGCAAAGCTCATCGCCGATCTCGACACGAAGATCGCCGCCTATACGGCGGCGCTCGAAGCAATGGAATTCCGCAAAGCGTTCGCCGAGCTGCGCGGCATCTGGGTCGCCGGCAACGAGTACCTGCAGATCGCGGCGCCGTGGACCGCGTTCAAGACCGACCCCGACCGCGCGGCGGCAGGGGTGCGGGCGGGATTGAACCTCATCGTCCTGTTCGCCGCGCTATCGGCGCCGGTGATCCCGGAGACGGCGGAAAAGATGTTCGCCGTTTTCGGACTTGATCCGAAAGAAGCGGGCAAATGGCCGACATCGGCGAAAGCCGCGCTGTCGAATTTTTGAAGCCCGGCCATGCGTTCACGCTGCCCGACGTCCTTTTCAGGAAGATCGAGGACGAGCAGATTGCGGAATGGCGCGCGAAGTTTGGAGCGGAGTGAATGGCCACCGCCACTGCGGACGATCATGGCCCATGATTTGCCTGCCGGGACAAGAAGTAGCGCATGATTTGCGCGGATCTTCGAAAAACCGGTGGTCCCGAGTGTGCGTCTGGCGGTCCTCCGGGACATGTCCGCGAATTCCGTTTAGAGGCGCACCGATCGGGCGGATTCCGATGTTGCTAGTCTGAGCGGCGTGCGACATGATCGAGTTGGTCACATGCGGACGACGATAGCGCGCATGCACGAGCGCGACCGGTTTTTGCGCGAGCAGGGCTATTCGAGCCTGCGCTTCTGGAACGCCGATGTTCTCCGCGACCCGGCAGCAACTCGCATGGCAGATTATCCACCCACTCGGTCGTTCTGACAGGCCGGGACCCCGAAAGGCCGTATGTTCTTCGCTGCGCATCAACATCGCTTAGGATTATCGAGGCGCCTGCGAGCAAATGAGTTCCTGGCGCATCCTTCGAGACGCCGCTTCGCGGCTCCTGAGGATGAGGGTATTTCGTGTTGCGACAACTCATGGTCCTCATCCTGAGGAGCGCGCCGACTGGCGCGCGTCGCAAGGATGGGCCGCGTAAACGAAGGACAATAAAATGAAATCCCTCTTCTCCCTCTCCAACCGCACCGCGCTCATCACCGGCGGGTCGCGCGGCATCGGCAAGATGATCGCGCGCGGGTTTCTTGAGCACGGCGCGCGCGTCTACATCTCTTCTCGGAAGTCCGAACAGTGCGAGCAGGCCGCCGAGGAATTGTCGAAATACGGCAAGTGCGTCGCCATCCCGCAGGACGTTTCGACGGTCGAAGGGTGCAAGGTTCTGGAGCGCGCTTACGGGCGTCACGAGACGTCGCTCGACATTCTCGTCAACAACGCCGGCGCGGCGTGGGGCGCGCGAGTTCGAGGAGTTTCCCGAAAGCGGCTGGGACAAGGTGATGGATTTGAACGTCAAGTCGCCCTTCTTCCTGACACAGACCTTTCACGACCGGATGAAATCGGCGGCGACGAAGGAAAAGCCCGGCAAGGTGATCATGATCGCCTCCATCGACGGCATCCGCATCAATCCGTGGGAGACCTATTCCTATCAGGCGTCAAAGGCGGCGCTCATTCATCTGACGCGGCGGATGGCGGCGCGGCTCATCAAGGACAACATTTGCGTCGCGGGCATTGCGCCCGGCGCCTTCGCGTCGGAGATGAACAAGGCCGCGCGCGATCATGAAGAGATGGTCGGCAAGATGGTCCCGGCGGGCCGCATCGGCGCCGACGAGGACATGGCCGGCGTCGCGATTTTTCTGGCGAGCCGCGCTGGCGACTACGTTGTCGGCGACACGATCGCCGTCGACGGCGGTATCGCTTATTCTTCGTTTGGACATTTTGGAGGGTGACCGCCATGACCGATCAAAAGCCGATCAATTCGCCGTTCCACGCCAAATCGACCGCCGCCGAGATCATCAAGGGCGTCGATCTTTCCGGCAAAGTCGCCATCGTCACCGGCGGCCATTCCGGCATCGGGATCGAGACGGTGCGCGCGTTGTCGGGCGCGGGCGCTGAAATCATCGTGCCGGCGCGCGATGTCGGACGGGCGAAGGACGCGCTAAAGCCTCTCAACGGCAAGATTGCGGTCGCGGCGATGGATCTTGCCGACCTTGCAAGCGTCCGCAAATTCGCGGGCGAGGTGAAGGCGTCGAGGAAGGCGCTTCACCTTCTGATCAACAACGCCGGCATCATGGCCTGCCCGGAAATGCGCGTAGGCCCCGGATGGGAACTCCAGTTTGCGACCAATCACATCGGCCATTTCACGCTCACGAACGAGCTTGCGCCGCTCTCTGAAGGCCGCAAACGGCGCGCGCGTCGTTTGCCTCTCATCGACCGCGCACAAGATGAGCGCGATCCGCTGGCATGATTTTCATTTCACCAAGGAGCCGTATAACAAATGGACCGCCTACGGACAGTCGAAGACCGCGAACGCGCTTTTTGCGCGCGATCTCGACCGCCGATTGAAGGGCGATGGCGTCCGCGCTTTCTCGGTGCATCCGGGCGGGATCATGACGCCCTTGCAACGACACCTTGAGAAGGAAGAGATGATCGCGCTCGGCTGGCTTGGCCCGGACGGCGAAATCTCGGAAATGGCGCGATCGCTGTTCAAGACGCCGGAGCAGGGCGCGTCGACAACGGTTTGGGCCGCGACGAGCGCGCTGCTTACGGAGCGCGGGGGCGTTTATTGCGAGAACTGCGATATCGCGCAGCTTGCCGGCGCCGACGCGCCGCGCTGGGCGATGGTGCAGCCGCACGCCTGCGATCCGGATGAGGCGGCGCGGCTTTGGACTGAAACCGAAAAGATGCTGGCGGCCGCCTGAAGGCGATGAATTCGTGAATTTGGGAGGGCGCTGAACATGAACCGGCTTCTTTTGTGGGCGACGATTGTTTGCGCCTTTGCATCCGGCGCCGCCGGTGCGGAGACGACGCTCATCCGCGCGGAGCGCATGATCGATGTTGCGACGGGGCGCGTGACGTCTCCGGCCGCCATCCTCGTCGAAGACGGCAAGATCGCCAGCGTCAACCCGGCGACGGCGCCAGACGGCGCGACCGTCATCGACCTCGGCGCGAGGACGCTCCTTCCCGGCATGATGGACATGCATTCGCATCTGACGCTCGACTTTTACACCGGCGATCTGTGGACGACCGCGCCGGTGATGGAGACGCCGGCCGACTGGGCGCTTTACGGCGCGCAATTCGCAAAGCAGACGCTCGAGGCGGGATTTACAACGGTGCGCGACGCCGGCGCCTGGCCCGGATTTCCCGATGTCGCCTTGATGCGCGCGATCGACGCCGGCCGCGTTCCAGGCCCGCGCATGTTTCCGGCGGGGCACTATATTTCGATCACCGGCGGTCATTGCGACGTGACGGGTTTTGCGCCGGGAATCATGGAGCTTGGTCCCAATCAGGGCATTGCGAACGGCGTCGACGAAATTCTGCGCGCCGTCCGCTATCAGGCCAAGCACGGCGTCAAGGTGATCAAGGTCTGCGCGACCGCCGGCGTCTTTTCAAAAGGCGATCAGCCAGGCGCGCAGCAATATTCATCGGCCGAGCTTGAAGCGATCGTCGAAGAGGCCTCGCGCCACGGGCTCAAAGTCATGGCGCATGCGCATGGCGATGAAGGCATCCTCGCCGCGGTCGAAGCGGGCGTCGCCTCGATCGACCACGGCTCGATGCTGACGCCGAAAATCGTCAAGGAGATGAAGAAGCGCGGCACCTATCTCGTTCCGACGCTGTATCTCAAGGACATCCCGTTGCCGCCCGAGACGCCGGCATGGACCGTGAAGAAGTCGGAATATCTCGGGCAGTTCGTCGACAAGAGCTTCAGGCTGGCGCTCGACGCCGGCGTCAAGATCGCGCTCGGCTCGGATTCCGGCGTCATGCGTCACGATGAAACCGGCAAGGAATTCGGCGCCATGGTCCGGCGCGGCATGACGCCGTTGCACGCCTTGCAGTCGGCGACGATCAACGCCGCCGACCTCCTTGGCGTCGATGATCGCGGCGAACTGAAGCCCGGCCTTCTCGCCGACATCATCGCGGTCGATGGCGACCCGCTCGCCGATATTTCGGCGATGGAGCGGGTCGTCTTCGTCATGAAGGGCGGCGAGATCTTCAAGCAATAAAGCGCGGCGCCCCGCCTCGCGCCTCGTCAGCGGCTATCTTTTTTCGCCGCTTCCTTTTCGGCGGCCGCGAGCTGTTCGCGCAATTTGGCGAGCATTTTCTGGCGATGCTCCGCTTCCTTCGCGGCGCTCGCTTCCATGTGCCCGATCGCTTTTTTCAGCGCGGCGGCGCGCGCGGCGGGGTCCTTGCTGTCCGCGCCCTTGATGCAAAGCACTTGCTTGACGACGCGGCGCTCGCCGTCCGCGCTTTGGCTCTCGTCGGCAACTTCCATCGGTTCGCAGTCAGGATCGTGTCCGCTTTCGATGTCGTCGCCATGCTTCATGATGACGATCTTGCGCTCGAAGTTTTCAGGGCCGTCGATGTTCGCCAGTTCGTCGATCCATTCGGGGTGACCGGGCTCTTCGCCGATCTTGATCGTCTTTCTCTTGCCGTCCGCGCCGACGACGATGATCGTTTTGTGAGGCATGTCGTCTTCGGGGCCGTACGTCTTCTCGGAGACAAGCGCGCCCGACTTGTCCCAGATCTTGACGGTGCGCGCGCCGTCCTCGTTCCGGATTTCGATCTTCCCGGCGCCGTCGACGCCTGCAAGCTCAAGCGCCTCGCCGTCATCGACGCTGATGACGTTGATCGACGACGCCTTCTTGTCCGTCTTGACGACGCGCACTTCTTTTTTCGCGTCTTTCTCGGCGGCGTAGGAATAGCTCGCCGTCGCGGCGAGCCCGCCGGCGACGAGAACAGCGGCGATGACGCGGCCAATGGCGGTGCTCGATTTTTTTCCGGATTTCATCTGCATCAGTCTCTCCTTCAAATGTTGGGACATGGCGAGGTTTGCCGCCGGCGCTATCCGGCCGGTTGCGGATTTCACGATGGCGGCGCCGTAGACGTAAGAGACGTCGGGCGTCGCCGCATGGCGCGCGATCACGGACGCGTCGCAGGCGGCTTCCTGGTCCGTGCGAAACGCATTGAAGGCGAAATGGGCGAGGGGGTTTGGCCACTGCGCGGCGCGAAACACCAAGGCGGCGAGCGTCGCGAGGAGATCGCCGCGCGCGATATGCGCGCATTCATGCGCAAGCGCCAGGCGGCGTTCGTCCGTCGAATAGACGCTCTCGAAATCCGCTGGAAGGATGATGAGGGGACGAAACAGCCCCGACACGAGCGGCCCGGAATTGTCGCCCGAGACGCGCGTCAACGGCGCCGATTTGAGGCCGCAGGCGCTCGCGGCTTCGGCGGCGCAAGCGAGCGTTTGTGGCGCCGGAGAGGTTGAATTCGCGAGCAGCGAACGTATGAACCGCCGCTGCCGGACGGCCTGCCAGATGAGGAACGCCGCAGCGCCGACCGCCCAGATCAGGATTGCAGTCAGCGTCAGATCAAAATTTCCATCCAACGCTGTGTGTCGAGGGCGTGTCGGCAAGGGCGAGCGTCATCATGGACGGCGCGGCGTCGACGGCGCCCGGCGCCGGCAGAAGGCGAAGGTCGGGCAGGGCCAATCGCGCGAGCGGCGCAAGCCACAGCACATAGGCCGCCTCGGATCCAAACCATCTTGCGACCGGCCTGCGGATCAGCAGGATGACGGCAATGAGGAGGCTCAGGGCGAGCGTCGTCTCGATGAGCCAGGCCGCGATGTCACCGGCGCTCACGTTTGAACTCCTTCAGGATCGCTTCAAGCTCGGCGACGTCTTCTCTGGTCAAGGTCCCGCTGTCGGCGAGGTTGGCGACGAGCGGCGCAGCGCGGCCGTCAAACAATCGGTCCACGAATGATTTGGCGGCGTCGCGCGCGTAGGCGTCCTTCGTTTGCGTCGGGCGATAGAGGTAGCGGCGGCCGTCGGGTTCGTGCGCGACGGCGCCTTTTTCGACGAGCCGGGCGAGGAGGGTTTTGACCGTTTGCGCACTCCAGTCCTTGCGGCGCTTCAGGCGGTCGAACAAGTCGCTCGCCGCGGCGGGCGCCTGCTCCCACAAAGCGTCGAGCACTTCGAATTCCGCGTCGCTGATCTTCTCCGCCATGGGCGCGACCTTTCGACTACATATGTAGACGATAGTCGCGACTACAGACGTAGTCAACCGGCCTGCGGTGGAATGAAAGTGCGTTGCGACGAATGAAGGCTAGAGCATGAGCCTTACGCCACAGCCTCGACGTGCTTTCGCATCCTCTGCACGGCGTAGATGACGAGGGCGCAGCCGATCGGGAAAACAAATTCATTCATCGTCATCGAGGCGACCGCAGGGCCGGGAAGAGGCGCGCCGGCCGAAGCGGCTTTCGCGATCGACATCGGCACGACGATCGCGGCGAAACTCGTCCCGACGGCCATGCCGAGCGCGACATGCGCCCAGACATTCGCCCATTTCTTGCCGACCATATAGCCGAGCGCGGCGCCGAGCACGGCGTATTCGAGTCCCTTGATCGCGCTCACCTTGAAGAAAAACGACGTGATCGGATCTTGCTGGACCGCGAGCAGCGACTGGACGCCTTTCTGCACGCCCTTGGCTAGTCCCCATGAAAGCGGGCCTGCGATGAGGCCGATGAGGCCGGTGATCGCCGAACGCGCGCGGGCGGCGACCGTCCCGATGGCGACGGCGCCGCAGACAAGCACCGACCAGCTGATGCCCTGCGCGAGCGAGGCAACGAACTGCGCGCCGGGAAAGCCGCCGCCCGCCGCCATGCGCGCGACGAGAACGAGGATCTGCACGGAGATGCCCGCGAACACGGCGAGCCACGCTACCTGCAGCGCGCGGTTGATCGCGCGTTTCGCGAAGGGTTGATCCTGATCAGGAACAAGGCCGTCAGAAAGGGTTCCTTCGGTCGCCGCCGTCATCGGCGCGATGTCTTCGCTCATCTCTCTCTCCCTCGATGGCGGACGTTAGGTACACGAAGTCGCGTATGCGGGCCAATCTCAGCCGGCGGCGACACCGAAGAGGCTCCCGATGCCGAACGTCGCGGCGCCGGCGAGGGCGCCGATCGCCAGCATGCGAAGGCCGCCCATGAACGCGTTGCGGCCTGAGAACAGGCTCATCGCGGCGCCGACGCCAAAGAGCGCAAGCGCGGCGACGCCCGCCGCAATCGGAACCGCCGCGTCAAGTCCGATGATGAAGGGAATGAGCGGCAAAAAGGCTCCCGACGAAAAGGCGAGGAACGACCACAGCGCCGCGCCGCTCGCCGATCCGAGATCGTCCGGATTGAGACCAAGCTCCTCGCGCGCCAGCGTGTCGAGCGCCGTCTTCGGGTCCGAGATCAGCGTCTTGGCCATCGCGCGCGCCTCGTCGAGCGGCAGTCCGCGCGCTTCGTAGATGAGCGCGAGTTCTTCGGCCTCTTCCTCCGGGTAAAGAGCAAGTTCTTCCTTTTCCTGCGCGATCTGGTGTTCGAACATTTCGCGCTGCGTCTTCATCGAGATAAACTCGCCGGCCGCCATCGAAAAGGCGCCGGCGAGAAGGCCCGCGACGCCGGTCAGGAACACAACATCGTTGGAGACGGCGGCGCCCGCCATGCCCATGACGAGGCTCGTGTTCGAGACGAGGCCGTCATTGACGCCGAAGACGGCGGCGCGGAGCGACCCTCCGCCGGCGCCCTTATGGCGCGCGCCAATTTCCTCGGTCGTCGTCGGCATGGCGTGCGAGCCGGCGCGGAGCTTTCCGGAATAGACCGAAAGGCCGCGCACCTTCATCGCCGCGAGCGCGCCTTTCATCTGGCGCGGCGTGAAAAGCCGCAACAGCAGCGCGACGATCCGTGCTCTCAAACCAGGTGAAAAACCGCCGGTGACGTCGAACTCCCGCGCGATGATCGCGGCCTGGTCTGTGCCTTCTGTCGCGAGGCGCTCGAACAGGCGCCGGAACGCCGGGTCTTTCTCGGCGCGGGCGACCTCCGCCGTCAGGTAAGCGGCGGTCATTTCCTCCCGCCAGCGCCGCGCCGGCTGCCTGTCGGCTGAATTCGTCATGCTGGCGGGCCTTTCGGATTGCGATGAATAGCCTAACATGGCCCAACTCGGGCGGATTGAGGGGCGTCAAATGAGACTATTCGCGATCGCGGCGGTCGTCGCTGCGCTGTTTGGCGAGGCCTTGGCGCTGCCGCCCGGCGTCGATTTGCGCAATGACGGGGCCGGTCCCTATGACCGTCTCGTCATCCGCGGCGCGACCTTGATCGACGGCTCCGGCGCGCCGCCCTTCGGGCCGGTCGATGTCGTCGTCGAGAACAACCGCATCGCCTCGATCGTCAGCGTCGGCGTCCCCGGCCTGCCGGCGAAAGAAGAGGACCGCCCGCCGCTGAACGGCGGCAAGGAGATCGACGCCTCGGGCAAGTTTCTGCTCCCCGGCTTCATCAATCTCCACGGGCACATCCATTCCTACGGCACGGGACAGGACGTGCCGCCCGATTACGTCTTCAAGCTGTGGCTGATGCACGGCATCACGACGGTGCGCGAAGTCGGCAACGACAAGGGCGCCAAATTTACGGCCGAGCTCGCGACGGCGAGCGCCAAAAATGAGATCGACGCGCCGCGCATCTATTCCTATCCATTCTTTGGAAGTTTCGGATCGGACGAGGTTGATACGCCGGACGCCGCGCGCAAGCAGATCCGTGAGTTCAAGAAGGCGGGCGCCGCCGGCGTCAAATTCTTCAGCGGCCCCGAAGAGGTGCTGTGGGCCGCCTTCGAAGAGGCGAAGAAACAGAACCTGAAGACGACGATGCACCACGCGCAGCTCGCCGTCGCGCATGCCGATGTGCTCGATACGTCGGCCAAGGGCCTCAATTCGATGGAGCACTGGTACGGGCTTCCCGAGGCCTTGTTCGACGACAAGGCGCTGCAGGATTATCCCGTCGATTACAATTATTCGGATGAGCAGCACCGCTTCGGCGAGGCCGGCAAGCTCTGGGCGCAGGCGGCGGATCAGGGAAGCGACCGCTGGAACTATGTTCGCGACACGCTCCTTGAGCGCAATTTCGCGATCGTGCCGACCTTCACGATCTATCTTTCAAGTCGCGACTGGATGCGCGCGCGACGGGCGGAATGGCATGACGACTTCACGACGCCTTCGCTCTGGAAATTCTATTCGCCGGACCGGAACGCGCACGGCTCCTACTGGTTCGACTGGGGCACCGAGCAGGAGACCGCCTGGCGCCGGAATTATCAAAAATGGATGGCGTTCATCAACGACTACAAGAATCACGGCGGCAGGGTCGGCGTCGGCGAAGACGCCGGCTACATTTATTCGACCTACGGCTTCGGGTTTGTTCAGGAACTCGAATTGCTGCGCGAGGCGGGCTTTAATCCGCTCGAAGTGATCCGCGCCGCGACGCTCGACGGCGCGCGCATTCTCGGCGCCGAAAGCGACATCGGTTCGGTGCAGGTCGGCAAGAAGGCCGATCTCGTGATCGTCGGCGAAAACCCGATCGCCAATCTGAAAGTCCTCTACGCCAGCGGACACATCAGGCTGGATCCGGCGACCAACAAGCCGGTGCGCGTCGGCGGCGTCGAGACCGTCATCAAGGACGGCGTCGTCTATGACGCCAAGGCCCTCGCCGCCGAAGTCAAGGCGATGGTCGCCGCCGAAAAGGAAAAGGCCGGCATTGCGCCGGGCCCGATGCCGATCGTCGATTTCAAATTTGAACGCAAGGAGTTCCGCTCAATGAAGACCATGTTGCTCGCCGCCGTCGCGTCGTTGGCCATTACGGCGCCCGCCTACGCCCAGGATCAGGCGCTCGCCGACGCCGTCGCGGCGGACTACCCGTTCGTGTTCGAACTCTACAAACATTTCCACCAGAACCCGGAACTTTCGTTCAAGGAAAGCGCCAGCGCCGCGCGGATGGCGACGGAACTGAAAGCGCTCGGATTCGAGGTGACGACCGGCGTCGGCGACAAATGGACGAAAGCGAAGGCGAAAGCTGACGCCGGCAAGGTGAATGAGGGCGTCGGCGGCTATGGGCTCGTCGCGGTCATGAAGAACGGCGAGGGGCCGACCTTGATGATGCGCGCGGATATGGATGCGTTGCCGCTCGAGGAGAAGACTGGCGTTCCTTACGCCAGCAAAGTCGTTTCCGTCGACTACAAGGGCCAGACCGCGCCCGTCATGCACGCCTGCGCGCATGACAGCCACATGGCGATCATGATCGGGACGGCGCGCCGCCTTGTCGCGATGAAAGATCAATGGAAGGGAACGCTTGTTCTCATCGGCCAGCCGGCGGAGGAAATCGGCCTTGGCGCGATGGCGATGCTGAACGACGGCCTCTACTCGAAATTTCCAAAGCCCGATTACGTCATCGCCGAACACACTTCAGGCTGGGATCCCGCCGGCGCCGTCACCTATACGCCGGGTTACACGCTCGCCAATGTCGACAGCGTCGACATCACCATCAAAGGCGTCGGCACCCACGGCTCGGCGCCGCACACGGGCAAGGACCCGATCATGCTCGGCGCGCAGATCGTCACCGCGCTGCAGACGCTCATTTCGCGCGAGACCAATCCGCTCAATTCAGGCGTCGTTACCGTCGGCTCGTTTCAGGGCGGCTACAAGCACAACATCATCCCGGATGAAGCGACGTTGAAAATCACTGTGCGCTCCTACAAGGACGAGGTGCGCCAGCATCTTCTCGACGGCATCAAGCGCATCGCGATCGCGCAGGCGCAATCGGCGGGGCTGCCGGAGAATTTGATGCCGGAAGTGAAAATCGAAAAGGACTACACGCCGTCGACCTACAACAACCCGGAGCTGACGACGCGCGTCATGGGCGCCGTCGGCAAAAGCATCGGCGAGCAGCGCGTTTATGAGCGCGATCCGAGCATGGGCGGCGAAGACTTCAGCCAGTTCGGAAGAACGGCGGAAAAAATTCCGACCGTCATCATGTGGGTCGGAGGCGTCGATCCCGCGAAGTTTCGCGCGGGCGTCGACGGAACGGGCCCGATCCCGCCGGGCAACCATTCGCCGCTCTTCGCGCCGGTCCCGGAGCCGACGCTGAAAACCGGAGTGCAGGCGATGACGGCGGCTGCGCTGGAATTGCTCGGAAAATAGTCTGCTAGCGCAGTGGCAGTTGAAGCAGCGCTGACAATTCCGCGATGGCGGGCGCCACGTCGCCGAAGGGGACCTTGATCGTCGTCATGCCCATGTCGCGCGCCGGCTTCAGATTGACGCCGAGATCGTCGAGGAAAATGCAGGCCGTCGCGGGGAGGGCGAGCGCCTCCAGCATCATCTCGTAGATGCGCGGCTCGGGTTTCCTGACGCCGGCTTTCGACAATTCGATGATGTGGTCGAAATCGGCGAAGATCGCGGCGAGTTTGGCGCCGCGCTTTTCATGGCGCGGCGAACCGTCTGATTCGAACGCCGGAAAATTGTTGGTGATGCAGCCTGTTCGATAGTCCGCGCGCTTGACGGCTTTCAGCGCGGCGATCATTTCGAGTTTTGGCTCGACGTTCATAAGAGCGACGAAATCCTGCCCCCTGATCTCGAACCCGGCAGCGCGCGTTTCCTCGGCGAAAAGGCCATCGAACGCGTCGAGTCCGATCTCGGCGCGCTCGAAACGCGCGAACGCGCCGTCATGGAGTCTGCGACTTGATGACTCCGCCGATGAAACGCTCGGGGAGTCCGTGCTTCTTTTCAAAGACGGCGAAATTTTCGACCGGCGAGGTCGTGAAGACGCCGCCGAAATCGAAGATGACCGCCTCGAACCGCCGCGTCATGCGCCGCGGGGTTTCATGCCGAAGCGCTTGGCGACCGCCTTGTCGACCATGCGCTTCGGCATGAGGTTGGGCAGCGTCCACATCGCGAACTTGTTGCGCAAGATCGCGTAGCGCGTCTTCGGCCTGGCCGCCGTCAGGATCTCGAGCGCGAGCTTGCCGACTTCTTCCGCTTCAAGACCCTCATCGCCGAAAGTCTGCATGGCGTTCTTGAGGCGTCCGAGGTCCTCGAAATATTCGGTGTTCTTGTAGCGGTCGATGTCAAGTTCCTCCGCCTTCGCCCAGATCGGCGTCCGGATCGCGCCCGGACCGATGATGACGACGTCGACGCCGTGGCGGACAAGTTCGCGCCGAAGGCTTTCCGAAAGCGCTTCAAGCGCGTGTTTTGACATCGCGTAGGGCGACATGAAGGGCGAGGCGAACTTTCCCGCGACCGAACTCATGTTGATGATGCGCCCCGGCGCGCCGGCCCTCGAGTGATCGGCGCCAAGCATCGGCAGGAACGCCTGCGTCACGCGGATCGGCCCGTAGACGTTGATGTCCATCTGGCGCTTCAGATCGTCGAGGTCGAGATAGCCGATCGGTCCTGCGACCGCGACGCCGGCGTTGTTGATGAGCGCGTCCAGCGTCTTGCCGCCGAGCATCGCATCGACCCGCGCCGCTTCGCGCCGGATCGCGGCGTCGTCGGTGACATCGAAAAGAAGCGGCGTAAAGTTCGGTCCGAGCGCCGCCGAGGCGTCGGCCGCATCCTTTTCCTTCCGTACGCTGCCGAAGACGCGCCAGCCGGCGTCGATCAGCGCCTTGGCGATCGCCCGGCCGATGCCGGTCGAAACGCCGGTGACGACGGCGGTTTTCTGACTGTTCGTCATTCTCTCTCCCTTAATGAATAGCCCAGGCGAGCGCCTCTTCCTTCAAATAGTCGCTCGTCGGCGTGAAGGCGCGCGGTTCGTCGAAGACGCCGATCAGAAAATGGTGCTCGCCCGGCCACTTGTCGCTTTCATAAGACAAAGGCGTGCCGCAGGATCGGCAAAAGCCGCGTTTGACCCCCATTGAACTCGCATAAAAGACAGGCGCGCCGGCGGTCCATTCGACCGCGTCCGCCGGAAATCCGACCCATGTCGAGAAGGCGGCGCCCGTTGTTCGCCGGCAGCTGTCGCAATGGCAGCGCGAGACGAATTTCGGCGCCCCGCTCGCGCGAAAGCGCACCTGCCGGCAATGACAGCCGCCTTCGCAAAGGGTCACAATCCCATCGCCTTCGCCTGCTCGCCGTTTTTCCGCACCATCGCCTGATGCGCGGGCCTTGCGGCGATGCGGTCGACATAGTCCTTGATGCGGCCTTCCTTCGGGATCGCGCCGAACATCGTCGCAAAGAACAGCGTCGATCCCATGACAACGTCGGCGGCCGAAAATCTGTCGCCGAGAATCCATGGGCCGTTCGCCAGCGCCTGATCGATCGACGCCATGACGCGCTCATAATCGCCATGTCCGGCTGCGGTCGCGTTCTCGCGCGTCACCTTGCCGAGACGATCGAGCATCATCGGCTCGATGCAGGACGGCGCAAAGAACATCCAGCGATAGTAAACGCCCCGCTTGGCATCGCTCGGCGCGGGCGCGAGCCCGGCGGCCGGGAACGTATCCGCGAGATACGCGCAGATGGCGGCGGCTTCGGTGACGACGACGCCCTTGTGCTCCAGCGCCGGCAGTTTTCCCATCGGATTGATCTTGAGATAGCTTTGGGTCCGGCCTTCGCCTTTCTTGAGGTTGACGAGCTTGATCTCGCAGACGTCGCCGAGCTCCTCGTTCATCCAGAGCGTCGTGCCGCCGCGCGTTTGCGGCATGTGGTAAAGGATCGGTTTTTCGGTCATGGGCTCTCCAGGTTCACGATGTTGATCCGCGCGTGGCTTCATAAAGCGCGATGGCGGCGGCGTTCGACACGTTAAGGCTCTCCATCGCCGGATCAATCGGAATCCGGTAGAGCCCGTCGCAGGTCGCGCCGACAAGCTGGCGGAGGCCCGCGCCTTCGGCGCCGAGAACGATCGCGATCGGGCGGTCCTTGGGCAGTGACGTGATCGGCGCCGCGCCATCTTCCGCAAGACCCGCGCAAAAATAGCCAAGGTCCTTCAGCGCGTCGAGCGAACGGGCGATGTTGACCGCTTTCACGCAAGGAAGAGTTTCGACGGCGCCGGCCGCAGCCTTTGCGAGCGCGCCCGCGAGCGGGGGCGTCCGGCGTTCCTGCACGATCGCCGCGCGCGCGCCGAAGGCGGCTGCAGAGCGGAACACAGCGCCGATATTTTGTGTGTCGGTGATCTGGTCAAGGACGACAACCGGCCTGATCCCGCCTTCCGGATCGCACACGTCTTTCAGACGCGCGCGCTCAAGATCGAACGCTTCGACGGCGAGACCTTGATGCACCGCGCCTTCGTGAACCAACCGGTCGATCGCATCGGGGCGCGCATCTTCCAGAAGAAGGAGGCGGTCATCCGCAAGGCCGCGACCTTTCAGCCAATCAAGCGCGTTCTTCGTCGCAAAGCCGCGCTTGATGCGCCGGCACGGATTGGCGAGCGCCGCTGCGACCGCATGACGGCCGTAGAGCCACAAGAGGGCGTCGCCGCCTTCCGCGCGCGGTTGATCGCGGCGTGCGTCCGCTGCGTCCCGACGCTTCCAGTCGCCTTTTCGATGGGGCTTCATCCGGCCCCTATAGCGATAATCGGCGCAAGGCGAAACAAAGGCTTAGAGGGCTAAGTCCAGCGGTTGCGCGGGCCCGCCCGCGCGGCTATAGACCCGCGTTCTCCCGCGCCGGGGCCAAGCTGGCGCAGCCTTCAAGAAGCGCTTTGGCGTCGTCTCGGGGCCTCCGTGGAGGGGTGGGAGAGTGGCTAATTCCAGCAGACTGTAAATCTGCCCGCTTCGGCGTACGGTGGTTCGAATCCACCCCCCTCCACCATTATTCGTGTCGAGCGCGACCGCCAATCGTGCTTGGCCATGAAGCCCGCAATTCGGGCGGATTTCCCCGGTGCGGAGACATGCGTTGATCTCCAGGAGCGGCCATTGGCGCGGAAATTCCCAAATGTCTCCAATGGCCGAATTCGGCGACCAACTGACGGGCGAATTAAATCGGGCTTAAGGGCGGGCGTTTGGGGAGACAGGTTGAATAGTTGCGCCGCCAAATGGCGCCGAGGGCTAGAAGTCTGAGAGCCAAAAAGTTTGCGCTGGACTGACCAACTCGCGGGCAGATCGCCGAGACGCCGAAGGCGCTCCGCCTTGAGGGCGGCGGGGGCGGACCCATCGAGGAGCGCCTTCACGATGTCCGGCGCCAGGAAAGCAAGCCGCAGATGATTGCTCACGTCTCCCGGATCGACGCCGTCTTCTTTTGCGATCGCGGCGAGATTGCGTGACGGCTCCTTGAACCATCGATCGCGCCAATCGACCGCGCGCCTGATCAGGGAAAAGGGCGGTCGGGTCGGGTCGCTGCGCCATGCTCGTTTCGCCAATGATGAGCCTGAGGCCTTGACCGCGTCGGCCCAAGGCAAAGTCGGAACGGATCAAAGATTGCTCCGCCAATTGTGAGGGGATCGGTGCTCAGCAAGCAGAATCCAACGGTCGAAACGCGATGGTCATTCCCGTCGCGTCAAGGTCGATGCGGTTAACACGCGTCGCCCATGTGCGGAGCCGAATAGTCTGCGGCTGATCGACTTCCTCCATTCGGATGCCGCTCAACGCGCGCTGCGCCGGATAGAGATCTTCCGCCTCTGGCGCCAAGCGCCAGAAGCCGCGCCGCCGATTGCGGCGAAGAAAGCCACTCGTCAATCGCCTTGGAGGATCGACGCATCAAGCGCATTGGCGTTCAATCGCCAACGGTCTTTACCAATGGTCCGGCCAGGATCGCCGGCATGCGTCACGTAATAGCGGTAGCGTCGCGCTTTCTTCGACGCATGGCTCGGGGTCAATCGGCCCATCGGCATAGAGTTTGCCGACAAAGGGATTGCGCGAGGAAGATCTTGATCCCGCGCGCTGGCTTCGTTCACGGAGCGTCGCCTGGACCTGCTCCCAAACATCCCGGTCGACAATCGCGGCGTGCTCACCGGCATAAAGCTCTTTGCCGCCGCGCACGAGACCGACGTAAATCGGATTGGAGAGGATGTAATAAAGCGGCCCGCGCGTCAGCGCCTTTCCGCCCGTCCCGTTGGCGCGAAGCTTCGTACTCAGCCCCTCGCGCCGCGCCGTCTCAATCATTGATCGCACGCAGCCGGTCTCGAGATAGAGGCCGAAGAGGCGGCGGACGGTCGCCGCCTCGGCCTCGTTCACAATCAGTTTCTTGTCGACATTATCGTACCCAAGCGGCGGAGACCGCCCATCCACATGCCCTTTCTCTTTGAGGCTGCGATCTTGTCCCGGATCCGCTCGGCGGTGACCTCGCGCTCGAACTGCGCGAAGGACAGGAGGACGTTCAGCGTCAGCCGGCCCATGCGAGTCGTGGTGTTGAAGGCTGCGTGACCGAGACGAAGGAGACGCCGCTGCGCGTCGAAGCGCTCGACGAGCTTGGCGAAGTCGGCGAGCGAGCGGGTCAGCCGGTCGACCTTGTAGACGACGATGATGTCGATGCTTGCCCGGCGTCGATGTCGGCGCAGCAGCGCCTGCAGGGCCGGGCGCTCCAGCGTGCCGCCGGAGAAGCCGCCGTCGTCGTAGTGCGTCCGGCAGCAGCGTCCAGCCCTCGTGCCTTCTGGCTGGCGATGTAGGCCTCGCAGGCTTCGCGCTGGGCATCGAGCGAGTTGAAGTCCTGCTCGAGACCCTCCTCGGTCGACTTGCGCGTGTAGATGGCGCAGCGCTTGATCATAGAGCGTCCTTCGGCGAACGCAGCCCGAAGAAGGCGGGGCCGTTGCGCTTGACGCCGGTGATCGCCTCCGCGACCGCCGACAGCGATGCGTAGTTCTTCCCATCTAGAAAGCAGCCGTCATCGGCGACATAGACTTCGTAACTCCGGCCCCGCCATTCGCGCACGAGGCGGCCGCCAGGGTGAATGTTTGTGTGCGGATGCATCGAGCGCACGATGGCGTTTCTGGACGCTCGTCCTTTACGGCGCGAATGCGCGCCATTAGGCGATCGACGCGCACTCCATAGGCTTTGCGCTGCAGTTCATAGGCGATCGCAAGAACGAGGAGCTTGCGTCCGATGCGCCTCGGCGGGACGCCGCCCGTCAGATCGCCGTATCGCTGCTGAAGGGCCGGGAACACGAGCGTTTCGAGGTCGGCGATCTCACTCTCGAGCGCGTCGTGAGCGGGGCGCGGCTTCATCTGGCGCCCTTCAAATAATAGCGCCGCGCCCCATGGTCCGGCTGCTGGTCGGTGAGGGTGAGGCCCAATCTCTTCCTCACCGTGCCCGACAGAAATCCGCGCACCGAATGGGCCTGCCACTCGGTCGCCTTTGCGATGTCTTCAATACTCGCGCCGTTCTTGCGGCGGAGCAGGCCGAGGATGATGTCGGTCTTGGATTTTACCGGTGCGGCGGCGCGCGTCGCTGAAACATTCTTTTGGTTGGCCATATGCGGCTCCTCGCTGTTGCACCGCGACAAGCCCGGGCGCCTCAGCGCGTCGGGCTTCAAGCGGCGCACGCGACAAGGCGCTCGCGGCACGAACAGCAACGCTCTATCACGCGGCGAAGTCCAGCGGGTTTATCGCATGTTCTGGGTAATTCATCGCACTGTTCTGGGTAATTCGGCGGAGAGGTCGGCGGATGGCGAAAGCGCAATCGGTCCGCTTTGGGGGGCAGAGACCGAAGTGAGGCGGATGTAGTCGGAATTCTGTTCAAAGGCCATGAACGGACTATGGCCTTTGGCTACCCTCTCTTGTCGAGCAATTGCGAGAAGTGCTCAAATCGCCTCGATCCGTTATGCGGGTGGACGAGAAATTGATTCTGCCCCTTCAAACTGGCCCGGATTGGAACCCTATTCCCGCAGTCTTTTAAAAACGGCCGCGCGGATCCTCCGAGTGAGTATTCGGTCACGCGCAGGACGTTGTCCGGTGTGCTTAGGTAAATCAGCCTGGCATTATGAAACGGGTTTTCCCCCGCAACTGCAGGCGGCATTTTGGCTGCATCCGTCGCGAGCAAGCCGAGCGAGGCGCAAGCGGAATTCGATCTTAGCCGAATCGTCCACGCATATTATTGGAGTTCCAGACGGACCATACGCATTTCCTTCGCGGGCGACAGCGCCTAAAGTGCTCAACAGCGGCGAGGGGATCACATGGAAAATCAGTTCACGGACGATGCACGGCGCTGGTCGCGCTTGGCATGGGCAGCAATCGTACTATTTGCCGCCACGCCTGCTTTCGCACAATCCGAGGAAGTGCTTCAGCCGGTCGGAAATTCGGGAGGCAGTCCGTTCTACGCCCGCTGCAGGGCGGGCGACGTCTTGACCGGCGTCGAGCTTTGGACCGGCGATCATGTGGATGCGATCAAGCCGATCTGCATTCCCGCCGACGCAGGCCAATTTCAGGAATATCCGACCCGCTACGGCGGCGACGGCGGCAACGGACCGCAGCAATTTGTCTGTCCGAACGATTCTCCCGTGGTTATCGGAATGGATATCGCCGTCGAAAGCGCCGTCAACAACATCCATCTCTATTGCGGACAGGCGATCGCGGCGCCGCAACGCGCCGCTTTCCCGATGGCCGCGTATGACGGGCCGGCGAGTAGAGGCGAAGAGAGTTGCAGTTGGACCGGATCGTGCTTTAGCGGCGACCCGACAACGGGCATGCTGCGTTGCGAGGCCGGGTTCATCGCCGTCGGCATTGTTGGGAGATCGGGAAAATTTCTCGACGCCTTGGGCATGGTTTGCGGCGGTCCTCCCCCGCCGCCCGCTCCGGCGCAGCAGACCGTTAAGGCGCAAGGCAGAGTAAAACTCGGAGGCGCAGTGCCGCCAGGTCCGGCGCGGCCGATCTGCGAAATCGCGTCGGAAGCGCGGGCGCGGAATTCGCCGGCGGCGCCCGGCCTTGAAGCTCAATGTGCGGCAGAAAGAGCGCTGCCGCCGATCGATCTGGCCGCGCTGCATGCGCGGGGCGCGGAGATCGCCAAGATCGAGCCGATGGCGGCGACGTTGCGAAGCGAACAGGGCGAAGGACCGGCGCGGCGCGGCTTTGAAATTGGGTTGGCCGCGGCCGAGTGGAACACTCTGCCCGGACCGGGCAAGGATAGAATCTGGACAAAACTCAGCCCGTCCGAACAACCGGCCTTCGACACGGCGGTGGCTTTTTCACTGGCGCTTTACAAGAAGAAACTGGCGGACCTCGCCCTCAGGGGCAAAACGATCGCCGGCAAGGATCCCCTGTCCGCGGAGTTCCGCGGCCTGCAAGCCGACGTCTCCGCCCGGCGCGGTTTCGAAGTCGGTCTCGCCGCAGCGGAAGGGCAGACCGCGCCAGGTCCCGGCAAGCAGAAAATCGGCGCGGCGCTGCCGCCGGCCGAACAGGGCGGATACGCGACCGCGGTTACATTCTCGATCGAACGCAACAACAGTCCGGGCCGCGCGGCGACGGGCGCGGCGATCGCAAAAGCCGACCCGATCGTCGGCGTACTGCGCAATAGTGAACCCGACGCGCTCTATCGCCTCGGTTTCGACATCGCGACCGGGATATTCGGCGACCCGAAGCGCGGCGCCGAAGGCAAAACGGCGACGGGTCCCGGATCTCTCGGCCTTCGCGACAGCTTGAGCCCGGCCAGCCAACGAGGATTCAACGCCGCCGTCGCTTTGCACCTCAGTAGAAAATACGTACCCTGAAGAATTGCGTCCGTCATTTCGCGTCAATTCGGCCGCTGCCCGCCGCATCTGGAGGAACTCGCATGACTCGTCTGACTCGCTATTCGTCGTCCCATTTGGGCGGGACCGCCGCCAGCCTGTGGCTCGCCTTCACGCCCGCCGCGGCGCTTGCGGCGACCGGCGCGCGCGTGCTCGTGCAGGGCTTCAATCCCCTGGCACCCGATCAGGCAAACATCGTCACATTGGTCGACCATCCGACGCTGGTCAGCGATCGCCTGTCGGAAATCTGGGAAGAAGAGCAGCCAAAAATCTGCGACAGAATCCGGGGCGAATTAGGGGTCGGCGGCTTGGCCGGCGGACAGACGCTCTATGACATCACCTGCATCACTGGGGAGCCGGCCGCGCTCGATATTCAAGGCGCCGGACAAACGCTTCGCGGCTCATACGCCGTCACCGGTTATATCGAAGCGACATCGACGACGCCGACCGCCTTCGGGTCCTATGCGATCCGCGGTTTTCAGTCGCCTTTACAGCGAAACTCGATTTGACGATCGCGGTGCAGGCCGATCCAGGCCAGACGTTGCGCGTTTCGAGCGCCCTGCTGACCTCAACGACGCAACGCTGAATTCGCATGGCGTCAGCGCGGACGTGCTTGAATTCGTCGTCGATATCTCGTTCCGTTCTTCGGCGGGACAAACTTCAAGAACGTGGCGGAGAAAGCGGCTAACTCGGCGGCGTTCGAAGTTGCCGGCCGCTTCAATGATGCGCTGGCGCCCGTCAACGCGATATTGAAAGCGCCGTCCGAATACGCGAGGGTCGGCGTGTCGGCAAATCCCGCCTATATCAGCGTCGCCTTCGGCCCGCGCGAGCTGACGCCGCCGACGGACGGCAGCATGACCGGCCTTCTGCGCTGGGACGGCTCGCAATTTTCGCCGCGGAACGGCTACCAGGGTTTTGACATTCGCGCGACGGTCCAGACCGGTCCGACGCCGCTCTATACCGCCAACGCCGAAGCGCCGCACCGTCAGATCGGAGTGTTTGAGGCGTCGCCAGCCGGCCCGACCGCCTGCGCGTTCACCCTGACCGGGCTCGCCAACGGCTGGCCGAATGTTCTGACCGCGCGCATCGTCGACGGCAGCGCCGGCGGCGGCGGTTCGCTTTACCGAGTTAGCCATTCGCTGGGCGGGGACGGCTGGGACGGCCGCAATGTCATCCCGCAGCCTGTCGCCAGCGGGCGCAATTACGCCGTCGGGCGCAGCATCGACGCGACGGCGTCGAAGGCGGGTGACTTTGCTTCCCCGAAGAAAGTCGCCGAACGGCGCGTCAATCCGGTGATCAATCCCGCGGACGACTATTCGATGGCGACCGACGGCGCGCGAAAGGGCGACACCGTCAGCCTCAATCCGCAGCCTCTGCCGCCGGGGCCTGACCGGCAGCGATCGCAAGACGCAGTCAAAACCAAAGGCGCCGACGCCGGCATCATCATTGTCAGCGGCAAGGACGCCGATCCGCTCGCCAAAAGGCTTCCCGCCGCAGATCGCGTGTTCGGCGCGGGCGTCGGTCCGGCCGCTGCAGGGAGCGCAAGCGTTCGCGGGCAATCGGCGGCGGCTGGTGATACCGACGCGCTGGCGGCGAAGGGCGCCGGCTCGATGCCGACCCGCTGGCGTCCGAACTCCGCAATGCGATGCCGGATGGCGACGCACGTCACGGCTTTGACATCGGTCTTGCGGCGGCCGAGGGGCAGACGCTCGCCGGTCCCGGCAAGGATGCGATCGGTCGTTCGTTCCGGCGGCGGAACAGGCGGGATTTGCCGCCGCCGTCGATTTTTCGCTGGCGCGGAACCGGCAAAAAATGAATGGATCAGGCGCCGAAGGGCGCCGAGATCGCGAGACTTGATCCGTTGGCGGTGGTGCTGCGCAATCAGCAGGCTGACGATGCCGCGCGCCGGGATTTGATATCGGGATGGCGGCCGCCGAAGGACACACCGCCCAAGGTCCCGGCAAACAGGGAATACACGACACGCTTGGATTGGCCGAGTTCGGCGGTGCGGACGCACAACGAGGCTACGATGCGGCGGTCGCATTCTCCATCGAGCGCAACATGAACGCGGATTTCGCGCGGAGGGCGCCGCATCGCCGCCGCCGATCCGGTCGTCGCCGTGATGCGGTCGGCTGAAAATCGGACGTTTTCTATCGGCTCGGTTTTGACATCGCGACCGGGATCTTCGGCGATCCGAAGCTTGGCCCGCAGGGCAACACGTCAAAGGGGCCGGGCTCGCTCCGCATTCGGGAAAAGCTCAGCGACGCTGGAAGAAGGGATTCGACGCTGCCGCAGACTTTCATTTGAAGCGGAGGAATTGAATGAAGGCGCCAACGAAGGAGCGAATTCGCCCACGGCTGCAGCAGCGGACGGCTGCGATCTGGGCGTCCGCGACGGTGCTGTTCTTCCTTCCTCAAGCGGAGGCGGCGGACATGACGAGGGCGGCCGAGGCGATGGGCGCTCCTGAGTTGGCGCTGCCACCGCTTGGAGGGAGCGGCGGAGGCTATTTCACCACGCGCTGCCCGCAAGATCAGTATTTGGCGGGCGTCCGGCTTCGAGTCGGCGACGATGTCGATGCGATCCAGCCGCTTTGTTCCCCCTATAATCCTGTCAGTTACCAGGAGGGGAATATTCCCCGAACAAGTCGGCGGGTCTTACCGGGAAGTCGAGAAAAACAAACCTTACGGGCCGATTAAACCTTTTACCGACTTTATCGGGGGGGGCCCGGCGGCGGCGGACCTGTGGATGGCGCAAGGAAAACGTGGTACGTGAAGTCTGGTTGGCGACGAAGGCGTCTACACGCGAACCGTAATCGCCTTGGAGTGTTCTGCGAAGTCAACGCGAAAGCCTGGCGGAGCGACGCGAATGGGAAGCTGGTGTCCTGCGAGTACAGCTCCGCATACAGAAGTTCAGTGATCGCGGAGGGTCCTGGAGGGCCCGGCGGGTGGACGCTGGACCCGGAGGCGGAGTTCGAGGGACCGAAGGCGACGGCGAACGAGGGGTTCTTTGAAGACGATGAAGTGTCGCGCGGCGAGGCGGACCAGCATTGTCCCTGCGGGCAGGTCGCCGTCGGAGTAACCGGACGGGCTGGAAATGGCTGGACGCCGTCTGCCTCATTCTGCAGCGAACTGAAGATCCCGCAAGTCGTAAAGGCGCAAGCAAGGGTCAAACCTGCGCCGGGGACATCGGCCCTCCCGCCGCTTCCGATCTGCGAAGCCGCGCGTCGGGCTCGCGAGCGAAATTCGCCGGCGGCGCCCGGCCTCGAAGCCCAGTGCGCCGCGCAACCGCGGGTTAAAGCACAAGGACGCGTCAAACTTGACGCTCCGTCGGGCCCACCGGCCCTGCCGCGAGCGATCTGCGATGTCGCGGCGCAGGCGCTGGCCCGAAACTCGCCGGCTGCGCGCGGCCTCGCCGAGCAGTGCGCCGCGGAGAAGAACCGGCGAATCGACCTGAACGCACTCCAGGCGAGGGGCGCCGGAATCGCCAACGCCGATCCGGCGGCGGCGCAGCTCCGCGACGAACAAGGCGCGGTGCGCCGAGGGTTTGAAATCGGATTTGGCGCGGCCGAGTGGCAAACGGCGCCGGGGCCGGGCAAAGACAGAATTCGCGGCATGTTGAGTGGGAGCACAGTACGGAGCGTCCGAACAGAGCGCGTTTGACGCAGCAGTGTCCTACTCTCTGGCGCTGTACAAACAGAAGCTCACCGACCTTGCGGCGCGGGGCGCGGCGATCGCCGATGAAGACCCATTGTCCGCCGAGGCCCTCAGCCTGCAAGAGGACGTCGATGCGCAGCGCGGCTTCGAAGTCGGGGTCGAAGCTGCGGAAGGCCAGACCGCGCCAGGTCCCGGCAAACAGAAAATCGGCGCCGCGCTTCCGCCGGCCGAGCAGGGCGGATACGCAACAGCGGTCGCCTTCTCGCTCGACCGGAACAACAACGTCGATCTTGCAAGAACGGGCGCTGTG
>CAVXVQ010000009.1:0-250964 GCA_963765165.1 uncultured Alphaproteobacteria bacterium
TTCACGCTCTGTTTCAGCCACCCGACTCACCAACAATGTGCGGCGCAAGAGCTGCAACTTGCAGTTCCCGTTGTTCGACGCATAATTCGCCACACTACGATATTCATCGTGCAGATTTTGGGATGGATCTGGATGATGCTGACCCGGCGAGGCGTCATCGGAGGACAACACAATGAGAAAGTTACTGCCCGTTTTTGCAACATTGACGCTTCTGTCTGCGCTGGCGCAACCGGCGCTGGCCGCAGCGCCCTCTGTCGGTGAAGGCATCGTCAGAGGCCAGTCGAACGATCCACAGACCGTGTCGCCCCGCCCAAAAGCAATGGCCGCGGCAACGACCACAACCTCTATCACCCGCTCGGCGCACGGCAAAACAACAACCGCCGCGCAGCGCTCACCGCCAAAGCCCGCGGCCAGGCTTCCGGTCGCACCGCGCGCGTGGCCAACGGCCAATTTGTCGAGCTGGAGCAGACCCGGCACGACAAAATCTTCGTGGTGCTGGCCGAGTTCGGTACCAACATCAATCCGGTCACCGGCGGCTCGGCCGGTCCTTCGCACAACGAAATCGCGCAGCCCGACCGCAGCATGGACAACAGCACCATCTGGCAGGCCGATTACAACCGCGCGCACTACGAGAACATGTATTTCACTCGGATGGTGGACTATTACAAGAACCAGTCATCCGGCCGCTATAGGCTTCAGCGGCGGTGATCGACTGGGTGCGCGTGCCGTTCAACGAGGCGCGCTATGGCACCAACCTGTGCGGCAGCAATGTCTGCTCGACCGTCTGGCTGCTGATTCGCGATGCCATCACCCTCTGGACCGCTAATCAGGTCGCGCAGGGCAAGACCGCTGCGCAGATCCAGAACGAGCTGGCCACCTTCGACATCTGGGATCGCTACGATTACGACGGCGATGGCAACTTCGACGAGCCCGATGGCTACATCGATCACTTCCAGATCGTGCATGCGGGTGAAGGTGAGGAGACCGGCGGCGGCGCGCAGGGTACTAACGCCATCTGGAGCCATCGCTGGTATGCCTTCTTCAACGGCATCGGCGTCACCGGCCCGGCCTTCAACCGGCTTGGTGGCACCCAGTTCGGCAACTGGCGTCGACATGTGGGTGGGCGACTACACGATCCAGCCGGAAAACGGCGGTCTGGGCGTCTTCGCTCATGAGTACGCCCATGACCTCGGCCTGCCCGACCTCTACGACACCAACGGCGGGTGAGAACTCGACCGGTTCTGGACGCTGATGTCCTCCGGCTCATACCTCGGCGACGGCACGGTCGACATCGGCTCACGGCCGGGTGACTTCGGCGCGTGGGAAAAGTTCCAGCTGGGCTGGCTCAACTATGAAGTGGCCCGCGCCGGCCAGAAATCGACCCACAAACTCGGCCCGGCGGAGACCAACACCAAACAGGCGCAGGGCTGTGTCACCGTGCTGCCGGACAAGCAGTGTGACCAATCTGGCCACCCCGCCCGAAGGGACGCTACGCCTAGTATTCCGGCGCGGCAACGACCTCGACAACACGCATGACCGCAGCGTCAGCTCCCGGCGGGCACGACCACCCTCAGCGCGCAGCTGAGGTTCCACATCGAAGAGGACTGGGACTACGCTTACTTGACAGGTCTCCACGGATGGCGGCGCCAGCTGGACCAGCCTGGCCGGCAATTCGACCACCAACACCAACCCCAACGGGCAGAACTTCGGTAACGGCATCACCGGCACGTCGAACGGCAATGTGCCGGCCACGTTTGATGTCACGGCGTATGCCGGCCAGACCGTGCAGCTGCGCATTCCGCTACTGGACGGACGCCGCGGTCGTCAGAGAAGGGTTTGCTGGTCGACGCGATCACAGCTCGGCAGCTTCTTCGACGGCGCGGAGAGCGCGACCGAATGGCTGGACGTTCACCGGGTTCCGACAGACGACCGGCACCGAGTACGACCGCACTTCAACGCTTATGTTGCCGAGTTCCGTCAGTACCGTCGGTATGACACCGGGCTGCAGACAGGGCCGTACAACTTCGGCTTCCTGAACACCAAGCCGGACTGGGTCGAGCACTTCCCGTATCAGGACGGTATGCTGGTCAGCTACTGGAACACATCCTGACGGACAACAACACCAGCGAGCACCCAGGCGCCGGGTTGATCCTGCCGATCGACGCGCATCCGGCGCCCTTGGTGCGCCAGACGGCGCAGTCTGGCGCGCGCGGGTGCAGGCGTTGACTCGACGTTCGGGCTGCAGCCGACCGACCCACTGACGCTGCACATCAATGGCGTCGTCAACAGCTATGCGTCGCTGCCAGCGGTGCCCGTCTTTGACGATCGCAACACCTTCTGGTATTCGCAAACCAAGCTGTCCGGCGTGGATGTGCCCAAGACCGGCACGCAGATCCAGGTGGTCAGTGTGAGCGCCCAAGGCAACTTTATGCAGATCCAGGTGTCTCCGGCGAAATAGCAACACCGGGCACGTCACAGGAGCCGCACACAGGTGCGGCTCTTTTTTGTCTGTCGTCAATCCGTGATACGGGAAACCGGCCCGAGCTAACTTTCGCAAAGGTGGCGTGGTCGTCTGCCTTTCGGCGGCACTTTACGAAATTTCGTGGTGCACCCAGGTTGCGGCGCACCACCGATTCATCTATACAATCCCCAGCATGCAAACGCGCACACTTGGCAAGACGCTAAATGTTTCGGCCCTCGGGCTGGGCTGCATGCAGATGTCGTTCGCCTTTGGCGACATCCCGGAAAAACAGGCGAAGATCGCGCAGATCCGCGCGGCAGTAGAGCAGGGTGTGACCTTTTTTGATACAGCCGAGGTCTATGGCCCGTTCAACAACGAGGAGATCGTGGGCGAGGCGCTCGCGCCGTTTCGCGACAGGTCAAAATCGCGACCAAGTTCGGCTTTCAATACGACGCCGATGGCAAACCGGCGGCGCCAACAGCCGCCCGGAACACATCCGCCAGCGGGTCGAAGGCTCGCTCAAACGCCTGGGTGTTGATCGCATCGATCTTTACTATCAGCACCGCGTGGACCCGACGGTCCCGATCGAAGATGTCGCCGGCACGATCGAGAGCCTGATAGAGGCCGGCAAGGTTGCGCACTTTGGCCTGTCCGAGGCCGGCGCGCAGACGATCCGCCGCGCGCATGCCGTGCAGCCGGTCAGCGCGGTGCAAAGCGAATATTCACTCTGGCATCGCCGACCGGAAGATGAGGTGCTGCCGACCTGCGAGGAGCTTGGCATCGGCTTTGTGCCCTTTAGCCCGCTGGGCAAGGGGTTTCTGACCGGCGCGATCGACGTGAGCACCGAGCTCGACAAGTCTGATTTGCGCAGCCGCATCCCACGCTTTGCCCCCGAGCTGCGCGCGGCGAACATGGCGCTGGTGGATGCGTTGCGCATGATCGCCGAGCGCAAAGGCGCGACCCCCGGGCAGCTCGCGCTCGCCTGGCTATTGGCGCGAAAACCGTGGATTGTCCCGATCCCCGGCACGCGCAACGCCGGGCGCATGGCGGAGAACATTGGTGCGGCGGCTGTCGTGCTCAGCGCGGCCGACATGCAGGAAATTGAGGACGCCGCCGCACAGATCACAATTCTAGGTGCGCGCTATCCTGATGACCTTGAGAAGATGACGGGTTTGTAACCTCAGGGCCACACCGTGTGAGCCAGACAACATGCGCCAACTGCGCATGACGCAAGACGCGTTTGCAACCGCGCTTGTCGTGGCGAGTGACGCAGTTTTGGGCAATGTCGGACCGCAGCTTGCACTGTTTGGCATTCAAAATAGCCTGTGCCTGTCGGGCGAGGACATTTGCCGTTTTGAGTGCGGCGCCCGATGCCCAAAACGACGCGCGGTTTATTTGTTGATGGCCTTCGCGCTGCGGCATCTGGGTGCGCTGCAAACAACCGACAGCGTTAACGAGTGGCTCGACGCGGCGCATCAAGGCTGGTTGACTGGTGCTGAACGCCGGTTGATGGCGCCTTAGTGTGTTGTATACGTGTGGCTGGATTGCAACATTTTGCGGTGCCTGCATGCATTACATCCTGTTTGGCGACGCGAATATTCCTCGATCAACGGCAGATTTACGTGTATTTGCACAACTATTTGCGTATTTATAGCGTTGAGATATCGGGACCCGCTTCCTAGAATTGAAACAGGCTGTATGTCGCTCGAATGCCTATGTGTTCGCATCGAATTTCATTCTATTGTTAGCGAGGTGCTCCATGTCCAGTTCAGACCTGCCAGCTGAAGGGTATAAGCGCGCGATGTCGCGTTCCCAGTCAACATTTCACCGCAGTAAATTCGCGCGAGTGTTGCCAACGTTGTGCATGATTCTTGCTACGTTTCTGCGACCCACGCAGAGCTTTGCCTCCGATGGCTTTGTCTTTGTCAACGACGACGGCGGTGCTAACCAGGTCGATGGCGGCGGTGGCGCACAAAACGATCTGACGCGACTCGGCATTGACGAAAGCCATGCCGGTGACCTCTGGCTACAGTGGAGCTGGGATTCGACCGATACATGGGTCGGTAACGGACAAAAAGGGAACGCATGCGCTCTTTTCGACACCGATGGCGATGGCAATGCCAACGTCGCGGTGTGCGTTGAAATTGAAAATACCGGCAATAACGCCAACCCCGGCGCCGTGCGCACGACGACGAGCGCTCCACTTGTGTTTTTGTGCGCTGCCGACAGCAATCCGGATAAATGCGGTGGATCGAGCCCCGTGGCAGGTGGATATCCCAGCAGCGACATGCTGACGGCCGGTCTCAATTCGACGACGACCGGCGCTGCCAACTTGATCTCCCCTACAGATCCGTTTGTGGGCGGATCGAACTACCCCAACGATACGACGATCGTTCTCAGGCTCTCCACCGCTGATCTTCCCGCCGGCGCGCAGCTGATCAACGTCTGCAGTTATCCCTCGCTTGGGCAGGGCGCCAACAACAACCCGGGCGACTGCACCTTTAAGCCGCTGGCCGGCTTTCTGACAATTGTCAAGCAGACGGGCGAGACCACAACTCAGACGTTCAGCTATTCGGTCAGCCCGGCCGCCAACGATGGCACGACGACCTTTTCGATCAACGGCGCCGGCACCGTCGTCGACCGCAAACCATTTACGCCTGGCAGCTATGCGCTGAACGAGAATATCCCGGCCGGTTGGACGCTGAACAGCGCCAGCTGCGTGATTTTGCCAGCCACGACCACGGGCACCGTAAACGCAACCTTGCCGAAAGCGGGCGCGAGCACTGGCGGTCTGAACGCCATCGCGATCGAAGCTGGCAAAGAGACTGTCTGCACCTTTAGCAACGCCGTGACGTTTGTGCCCAATCCAGCCATCACGCTCGACAAGGTCGGCGTGCTGAACCTTGGCGGCGACGGCAAGCCCAATGCCGGCGACATCATCGATTACACATTTTCAGTGACAAACACGGGCAATGTGGCGCTCACCAACGTGAGCGTGACCGATGCGCAACTCGGGTTGAACTGTTCAATTGGCGCGCTGGCCGCCGGCGCGACGAACACGACATGCACCGGCTCGCATACGCTCACACAGGCCGATGTGGACGCGGGCACCTACAACAATTCGGCTACCGCAACTGGCACGTTTAATGCCACAACCGTTTCGAGTTCCAGACCCGTTTGTGCAGCCCATCGCGTCGCAGCCGGCGCTGAGCATCAGCAAGAGCGGCACGCTCGAACTCGGCACCGACGGCGTGGCCACGCCCGGCGATCTGATCAATTACTCAATCACGGTCGTGAACTCCGGCAATCGAACGCTTTCAAGCGTGAACGTGACAGACCCTCTCATTCCATCACTCGCCTGCGCACCGGTCAGTGGCTCATCACTTGCGCCAGCGGCGCAGATGGTCTGCACCGGCAGCTATGCACTTAAGCAGATCGATATCGATGCCGGCAAAGTTGACAACACCGCTACCGCAGACAGCGCGCTGACCGGCCCGGTCACGGCGAACAACACCGAAATGATCGAGCTCGTGCCTGATCTCAGCATCACCAAGAGCGGCACACTGGATACAGGCGTCGACGGCAAGGCAACGCCAGGCGACACGATTGGCTATGTCATCACAGTCAAGAACGTAGGCAACCAAACGCTGACCGGCGTGTCCGCCAGCGATCCAAAGTTGGGCACGCTGAGCTGCGCGCCGGCACAGCCGGGCACATTGGCGCCCAACGCCTCGTTGATCTGCACCGGCAGCTATGCGATTACGCAGATTGACATCGATGCCGGTCTGGTGCTCAACACCGCAACCGCCGACAGCGCGCAGACGGATCCGGAATCGGCTGAAAACACCGAAACCATCCCGCAGGCGCCCAGCCTCGGCATCGCCAAAATCGGTGATCTTGACGTCGGCGCTGACGGCCGCGCCACGCCAGGCGACACTATTTTCTATACGATCACAGCCAGCAACAACGGCAACCAGACGCTGGACGGCGTCAGTATCACGGACCCCAAAGTGGGGACGCTGGTATGCGCGCCGGCGCAACCCGGCACGTTGGCGCCCAACGACTCGATGAGCTGCACCGGCAGCTATGTGATTACGCAGGCTGATATCGATGCCGGCAAGGTCGACAACACCGCCACCGCCGACAGCGATCAAACGCCTGCCACCTCGGCGACCAATACCGAAAACATCACCCAGGTGCCGATTCTCGCTATCGACAAGATCGGCGACCTCGATATCGGCGCTGATGGCCGCGCCACGGTGGGCGACAAGATTTTCTACACAATCACGGTCAGCAACAATGGCAACCAGACGCTGGATGGCATCGTGGTTAACGATGCGTTGTTGCCGTCGTTGAGCTGTTCGCCCGCAACAAGCACACTTGCCCCCGGCGCTTCATTCACATGTCACGGTAGCTATGCAATCACGCAGGCCGATATCGACGCCGGCGTGGTCGACAACACCGCCACCGCCGACAGCGGACAAACCACGCCGGTGTCCGACCTGCATACCGTCGAGATTCAGCGCAAACCTGGCTTGAACATTCTGAAGGAAGGCGACCTCGACCTCGGTGCAGATGGCATCGCGGGCGTTGACGACGCCATCGCTTACACAATCACGGTCAGCAACGACGGCAACCAGACGCTTACGGGTGTCGGCGTCACCGATCCTTTGCTGCCAACACTCGTTTGCACACCGGCACAGCCCGCCACACTGGCTCCCGACACGTCGATGATCTGCACTGGCAGCCACACGCTCACGCAGGCCGACATCGATGCGGGCAAAGTCGAAAACACCGCCACCGCCGATAGCACACAAACGGAGCCCAAAACAGATTCGCATACCGTCTCTGTGCCGCAGACGCCGGTTCTGTCGATCAGCAAGTCTGGCGCGCTTGATCTGGGCTCGGATAGCACCGCGACGCCGGACGACGTCATCAACTACACCCTCGTCGTCAAGAACGAAGGCAATCAGACGCTGACCGGCTTGAGCATCAGCGATCCGTTGCTGTCAAATCTGGCGTGCGCACTGTCTGTCACCACACTCGCGCCAGGCGCTTCGGTTACCTGCACCGGCAGCCATCTGCTCACGCAGACCGATATCGACCTTGGCGAAGTCCACAATACCGCCACTGCCGATAGCACGCAGACGCTTCCGAAAACCGCGAGCGCAAAGGTTGAAGTGCCGCAGGCGCCCAGCCTGGGCCTCGACAAGGAAGGCGTGCTCGACGACGGCAGCGACAATGTCGCAACCCCCGGCGACACGATCACCTACAAGATCACGGTAAGCAACAACGGCAACACGACGTTGACCGATGTTACGGTCAGCGATCCAAAGGCCGCGCCGCTGCAATGTCCGGTGACGCTGCCGACCACGCTCGCCCCGGGCGCTTCGTTTGAGTGCACCGGCAGCTATGCCATCACGCAGGCCGATATCGACGCCGGCGCGGTCGATAACACCGCCACCGCCGATAGCACGGAGACCTCTCCAGAAGTGCGGAAAGTAACAGTGGATATTCCACAGCAGCCGTTGTTGAGCATCACCAAGAGCGGCGCGCTGGGCCTCGGCAGCGACGACCGCGCAACACCGGGCGACAAAATCAACTACGTCATCACGGTTAAGAACGAAGGCAACCAGACGCTAACCGCTGTGACCGCCAGCGATCCCAAGCTGGGCACGCTGAGCTGCACACCGGTGCAGCCCGCGACGCTCGCACCCAATGACTCGCTGGTTTGCACCGGCAGCTATGCAATCACGCAGGCCGATATCGACGCTGGCGCGGTTGACAACACTGCCACCGCCAGTAGCGCGCAAACGCCCGAGAAGCCAGCATCGGCGCAGGTCGATGTGCCGCAGGTGACAACCATCAGCATCGACAAGCTCGGTGATCTGAACCTTGGCGCGAACGGCAGGGCAAACCCCGGCGATGCGATCGCCTACACAATCGACGTGCTCAACACCGGCAATCGCACGCTGACCAACGTCTCGGTTGGCGATTCGTTGTTGACAAACATGATCTGCACGCCCAGCGCGCCGGCGACGCTGGCGCCAAACGCCAGCATGCAGTGCACCGGTAGCTACGTGATCGATCAGGACGACATCGACGCTGGCGAGGTGCTAAACACGGCCACGGTGAACAGTGCGCAAACTGATCCAAAAGCAGCAAACAACACAGAGAGTATCCCGAAGATCAACGACATGACCCTGGTGAAGACGGGCACGCTGGACACCGGCGATGATGGCATCGCGACGCCGGGCGACCTGATCAAATACACGCTTGTTGCCGAGAACACTGGTAACACGACGTTGCACACAGTTTCGATCGCGGATCCAAAACTTGGAGCGTTGTTGTGCACGCCGACACAGCCGGCCACACTGTTGCCGGGTGACAAGCTGATCTGCGAAGGCAGCTACGCCATCACGCAGACGGACATCGACAACGGCATCGTCACGAACGAGGCAATCGGCGACAGCGATGAGACCGACCCGACGCCAGGCTCGACAGACGAGAAGATTCCACAAGCCCCTGGGCTTCAAATTGTCAAGAGCGGCCTACTGAATGCAGGCAGCGACAATCGCGCCACGCCGGGCGACGTGATCGACTACACCGTCACGGCAACCAACAGCGGCAACCAGACGCTGACTGGCGTAATTGTCAGCGATCCGAAACTGGGCACGCTGAGCTGCGCACCGGTGCAGCCCGCCACGCTGGCGCCCACAGGTTCAATCGTCTGCACCGGCAGTTACGCAATCACGCAATCCGACATCGATGCTGGCGTGGTCAAGAACACGGCCACGGCGGACAGCGCGCAAACTGACAAAGTCGACGGCGAAAACATCGAAGATATCGTGCGCGAGCCCGGCATCAACATCGTGAAAGACGGCGTGCTCGACAAAGGCGTCGATGGCATCGCCACACCGGGCGACAAGATCAATTACCAGATCACGGTCAGCAACAACGGCAACCAGACCCTCGACGACGTCACCGTAACCGACCCGTTGTTGAGCGATCTGGCAGTGTGCCAACGGCGCCGACGACACTTGCGCCGAATGGCACGGTTGTCTGCACCGGCAGCTACGCAATTGATCAAGGCGATATTGATGCCGGCGAGGTGCTCAACACCGCAACCGCCGACAGCCTACAGACCGCTTCCCGGACCGCGGACAAGAACGTGGCTGTTCCGCAGGCGCCGGCTCTCGGCATCAACAAAGAAGGCGAGCTCGACAAGGGCGCTGACGGCGTCGCCACACCCGGCGACAAGATCAACTACACGCTCACGGCCAGTAACGATGGCAACCAGACACTGACGGGTGTGACCATCACCGATCCAAAACTTGGCGTGTTGAACTGCAACACCGCGATGCCGGCCACACTCGCGCCAAAGACAACGCTGGTTTGCACCGGCACCTATACGATCACACAGGCCGACATCGATGCCGGCAAAGTCGATAACACCGGCACAGCCACGAGCGATCAGACCGACCCGGTCGAAGACAAGAACGAAGCCGTTGTGCCGCAGGTTCCGGCTCTGGCGCTCGAAAAGAATGGTGTCTTGAACATGGGTGCCGACGGCGTGGCCACACCCGGCGACAAATCAACTACACGCTCACCGCCAGCAACGACGGAACTGCAAACGCTGAGCGCTGTGAGCATCAGCGATGCGAAACTTGGCGCGCTGAGCTGCACGCCAACCCCGCCGGTACGACGTTGGCGCCCAAAGCGACGCTCGTCTGCACAGGCAGCTATGCGATACACAGGTCGACATCGATGCCGGCAAGGTCGACAACACGGCCATCGCGCAGAGCAGCACATTACCGGACCCGGTGCCGGCTGATGAAACGACAAGCCTGCCGAACGTCGCGGCCATCGCGATTGCCAAGACGCCGGACGCGCAGTCTGTCGTCAGCGGCGGGACGGCACAGTTCACGATCCGGGTTGAGAACACCGGCAACGCCACGTTATTCAACGTTCTCGTCAGCGACCCGCTCTCGGCCAGCTGCAATAAGTTGGTTGGCACGCTGGCTCCCGGGCAGTCGTCTCAATACACCTGCACGACTGTCGTGAGCGTGAGTTTCGTCAACCAGGCTTTTGTCAGCGCGGTGACCGCGCAAAACGCAAATGTCGGCTCCGATGACAGCGCCACGGTCACGATGGTCAAACCGGACATCGAGATCAATAAGCAGGTGTCAGTCGACAACGTCATGTGGGCTGATTCACTGGCGCAGGTCTTTGTTGGCACGAACGTGCGCTATCGCTTTATCGTCGAAAACAAGGGCGATGTGGCACTGACATACGAAATCAAGGACAGCTCGCTCAGGTTATTACTCTCAACGATGCCGCGCACGTATTCTGCAGCGGGACGTTGGCTGCTGGTGCGCAGACGATCTGCGGTCCCTACGGCCCGACGCCGGCGAAGTATGTCAATAACAACGCCAGCCTCAACACCGTGACGGCAACTGGCTGCTATCCTGACGACTGCCGATACCGGACGCGGATATCGCCACTTACTCGGCGCTGTATTGGGCATCACGCCGGGCTTCTGGAAGAATCACGCGCCTCCTAAGCCAAGCGGTGGCAAGAACTCCTGGCAATACACGGCGTATCCGAACCCGAAGATGGCGCTGTGGAGCGTGTTTGCGAAGCCGGTCTGCACGGCCAGGCTCAACATCAACGATTCGGCGACGCTGTTGGATTCGCTTGGTTTTGGTGGCGGCGGCGCAGACATCACCGGTGGGGCAAAGAATCTGTTGCGGGCCGGCACAGCCGCGTTGTTGAACGCGTCGTTCCATGAAACGTATGTGGGTCCGAATCATCCGAAGGCCGTCATCGGTCCGAATGGCGAATTGCTGGGTCCGATGGCATGATCTACTATCCGTATTCGTCGGCGAAGCTGATCCAGATCAGATTAACGCCGCGCTCGCCTCATGCGACCGGTCGACGATGACCGCGCTGGCCTCGGCGCTAGACAGCTACAACAACGGCGTGCACCTGGCGCCATGGGGCGACTCAATGGTGGCCGGCCAGCACGACCCTGCAGGTGCTCGGCGACGTGGTCACGGGCGTCGATGCCGGCTTCCGCACGTTGCTGCCGGTGGTCAACCGTTCACAGTTCGTGAGGCAAACAGTTCATGTCCAGAAAAAAACCATCCCCGCGCGGAGCGCCGGGGATGGTTTTTTGTACACGTTGGGGTATCTGACGCAACAAAACTTGGGTAAATACTTTGTTGCCCTACTGCACGCTGGCAAGCGCGATCAAGGTCCAAGTGAGCATGGTGTTGCCGATCGATACGTTGTCAGGGTATTAGCAGGAAGGTATCCGGGAGCGATGCCGAGAGTCGCGCATAGGGTGTTGCCAGCGGGTTGTCGGAATGGTGCAGCGTATGTAAAACGGGAGGTGGGGATGCCAATGAAGCAAGTCCCGATCGCGCTGTTGATTGATTGACAGCTGTCCGTTGATTCACGTCTATCGCCGGCACTGGGAGGATGTGCACCACCACGCGCCCGAGACCAGCGACGGCCGTCCGCTGCTGGATCACATCCCAAACAGCTTTTTGGGACCGCTTTTGCGATGTGGTCGAACGCCACGGCATGGCCGGAAGGGTCTAGATCGTTCCAGCGCCGGGCAATCAAGGTGATATCGTGCGCGGCATCACCGGGTTCGATCCGCAGCTGACGCGCGACTGGCTGGATACCGCGCGCCGGCGTTTGTCCGCGCGTTTCGACTTTACGCCCGAAGGCATCACGCACAATCTGGCGGTCGACCTCGCCAGCGGCGACCCCATCCCACTGGGCGAGTCGGTCTGGTCGCAGACGCAAAATCGCACCGCGTTGACGCCCTACCTGACGCATGCGCTCGAGCTGCTCAAGGCTGCGGGTTTTGACGCGAACGGCATCACCAGCCCCTGGGTCTTCGGGCAGAGCGTCGAAGCCCGAATATTTGGCGTCGATAGTCGCCGCGCAAAAGCGCGTGTTCAACCGCGACGCCACCTGGTCTCTTCACATCTGGCACGCGCACCCCGATACGCGGCCGTATATCGCGTATGCGCGCGGAGACAGCAGCGTAGTCGCGATCAACTCATCGCTAGACGACTATTCTGGACACGATCAACAGCCCGCGCACCGATCAGGCCTATATCAGCGCGACTGCCGACAAGCTGTTGACCGACGATGGCCGCGGCGGCGCGATCCGCACGGTGCTCGACGCCGGCGGCTGGCGGATCTACATGAATCACTGGCAATCGTTTTTCTCAAATGGCCTGGAGACCGGTCTGGCCGTGCTGGATCTGCTCGGTGAACGCATCAACCGGACCTTGCGCGATGAGGTTGTCTGGAGCAGTTGTAGCGAGATCGCCGCGCGCACACGTCAGGAATGCGGGCTGCGCTGACGCAACGGATCCGTTCAGGGTGTGCGCCAAAGCGCGAGCGCGAATCATTGGTTACTTCTCTCGCTTGCCATCGGCCAGCAGTTCGATCATTTTGGCGATGCGATCGGCGCGCGTTTCAGGGCGTTTTGCGCTTTCGATCCAGCGCAGGAAGTTTTTGCGGTAAAACGTGGGCAGTCCGACGAAGAAGGCGTTTGCCGACTTGTTTTTAGTCAGCGCCTTCACCACATCCGGCGGCATGTTGGTTTCTTGCGGTCCTTCCAGCGCCAGATCGACGTTCACCGTTGCGCCCGGGCCCTTGCCGTTATCGCGCAGCCCGGCGGCCCCGAGCCGCAGGAAATACTTGGCGTCTTGTACGCCCAGACATCCGCGCACCGCGCAGCCGTCGATGGCGCCGGTCACATGAAAGCGCGGACGCGCGGGCCACACTTCGCGCGGCGAAAATGGCTGCGCGACAAACACAAAGCTCCCTTCCTTTTGAATCGTTGTGGTGAACTGTTGTGTGCCATTGCCAGACATGGCCCGATGCTAACACCGGCTTGCGCGTGGTGCTCGGCGACCGAGACCTGAGATCGCGAAAATCTCTCGCGGCATGCCCTTTCACAGGGCGCTAGCCACGCAGCGCCGCCAGCCTGCGCTCCTGGCGCGCAATCAGCCGATCACTTCCTGCGCGGCAGCCGCGCTCAACGCCGCGCGCCGGCGCTGCGTGGCGCTGGCGATTGCACCGCGTTTGGCCAGGGTGTATTTGCGCACCGCCAGCCCGATCCCCGGCTGTTGTTCGTAACGCATCAGCGGCAAATAGGCGTCGAAGATGTCCTGCGCTTCGTCCAGTTTGCCTGCTGCGCTGCAGTCGGCAGACTTCGACCATCATCTCAGGGTAGGCGAAGCCGGTCATCGCGCCGTCCGCGCCGCGCTGCAACTCCTCGGTCAGAAAGACACCGCCGTTGCCGACCAGGATCGAGATACGTCGCTGTCCACGAGCTTCTGCTTCGCGGATATCGCTGATCTTTTGCAGGCCCGGCCAATCCTCATGTTTCAACATGACGATGCTCGGATTGCGCCTTGAAAAATTGCGCACAGTGTCTTTGATGTGATCTGAACACCGTTGGCAAGCGGGAAATCCTGCAGCACCACGGGGATATCCACACCCACGGTCTCGACCACATTGCCGTAATAAGTGACGATCTGATCGTCGGTGCGCAACGACGCCGGCGGCGCAACCATGACCCCGGCCGCGCCCAGATCCATCACGGCCTTGGCCAGTTCGCCAATGGCCGCCAGACCGGGAGCCGACACGCCGACCACAACCGGTCTGCCCGCGGAGCGCTTGAGCGTCCGGCGCGCAATCTCGATCGATTCGGTCTGGGTCAGCTTTGGCGCCTCACCCATCATGCCGAGAATGGTCAGACCGTCCGCACCCTTCTCGTAGTAGAAGTCGACGACACGATCGAGGCTGTTAAAGTCCAACGCACCATCGTTGTTGAATGGGCGTGACGGCGATGACAAAGACGCCTTTCGTAGTGGCGGAGATTATGGTCATTTTTTTGCTCCAGAATTAAAACCAGCGCGAATCGCCACGCGGGGTGTAGCGTCCGGTGCCAGGTGCGTTGGTGACGGTCTGACCATCCCATGCCAGCGTGCCTGCCAGATAGGTGCGGGCAACGCTGACCGAAAATTCGCGGCCATCGAACGGGCTGTAGCGCAAATCGTCGTGGGCTTTCGACGAATCCCAAACCTGCGGTGTGCGTCTCAGGATCGCCAAGTCGGCATCTGCGCCGGGACGGATTGCGCCCTTGCGCGGCCATAGGCCAAAGAACTTTGCCGGGCGCTCGCACAAGTATTCGACGGTCAAGGCCGCTGCATCGAGACCGCGCTTGTCGGCGGCCGTGTAGAAGGCGGGCAACAGCGTTTCCAGACCCGGCACACCAGCGCCGGCATCAAAGATGGACGGGGTGAGCTTGTTGTCGATCGGCAAGCTTGAATGATCGGAGCTGACAAAGGCGACCCGGCCGGCCAGCATTTCGACCCACAGTGCGTCGATCTGGCGCGGGCGGATGGGCGGGTTCACCTTCATACGCGCTCCCAGCTCGGCGCCATCGCGCTCCGGGTCGAACCACAAATAGTGCACGCACATCTCACCGGTGGCGCGGAAACTGTCGGCCCGGTAGTGGTCCACCAGTTGAAACCCACGCGCCGTCGTCAGATGCACGATGTGAGCGTGCGCGCCTGCGGCCGCCCCGAGCTCAAGGAAATGGGCGGTTGCCGCCAGTTCGGCCGCCGCTGGTCGGCTATCGGAATGCGTCTCGATGCCGTTGCGGCCAGCGGCTTTGCAGGCCGCGATGCTGGCATCGACGATGTCTTGGTCCTCATTGTGGACGCCCAATGGAATATCGGTAGCGGACAAGCGCGTTGAACAGATCCAGGATCTGGTCGGATGCGATGCGCGGGAAACGCGTCGGGCTGATTTCAAATGTGGATACCTTGAACGCCACGATGCCGTCTTCGATCAACGGCGCGATGTCACGCGTGGATTGTCCGGGCAGAATCGTGCCATACAGCGCGACGTTGGCATGCGCGTGTGCTTCGATGGCGGCGACTTGTCTTTGAGCCGCTCACGGGTATTGAGCGGCGCGGGTTGTCAAACGGCATGTCGACAATCGTGGTGACACCGCCGGCAATCGCGGAACGGGTGGTGGAGCGAATACCGGGCAGACCGCCGTAGCTGCAGGCATGGGTCTGGCCGTCGATGACGCCGGGGATGATCAACGCGTCGCCGCTGCTGTCAAACATCTCTATGCCCATCCGGCCCAGCGCCGGTTCCGATGGCAGTGATTTTGCCGGCATCGATGGCGATCCAGGCGTCGTTGGTGAGGCCGTCCGGCAGCACCGCCGTGCCGCGGACAACGAGGTCGTGTGTCAAGGTGCGACCCTTCTGATAGCCCAGATCGAGGCTGCTGCACGCGAGCATGACCGCTGCTTGCACCGGATCGACGACCGGAATGCCAAGGCTGCGCTGCAGCTCGGCGCGATACGCCGACCGGCGCAACCGAGAATCACCACCGGTTCCAGTCGCCGCCGATAATGACATGCCGGCCTTTGGCATACTCGATCTGCGCGTAATCAAGGACGGCGCGCAATTGCGCCTGCCTGACATTTGCGCCTTCGTCAAAAGCGGAGAGATGGATGTTGATGATCGTCCACTCGCCCGCGGCAAAAGGGACGCGCACGATATGCATGTGATACAGCCGGCGCGACACGCCCATGACGTAACCGGGCTCCAGCGGCAGGAGCGCGATCTCACGGCTGGCGCCGGCCGCGCTCACCGAGGAAAAAAGCCCGTGACGCGGCTGGAATATCCAGGAAGGAATCGCGCGGCGAAGTCGGCCGAGAAGGCGTTGTCCCGCCCGTCGAGAGCAGCGGCGATCGCGCCGACGATATCGGCGCCGCGCGTCAAAAGGCTCGGCCGGGCCGTCTCCTGAAGGATCACGACATCCTGCGCCGACGCGGCAAGTTCGGCGGCGATGCCGGCGACGTTCTTGTTGACGATTTTCCGGCTCGGCGGAAGAAAGTTCTTCCCGCCGTCCACCGTGAAATCGGATTCGGCGCCGAGGCCGCCATACCCAAGGTTCCACGTCATCAACGATATCGTATCTTCCGTCAGCACGCGCTCCGGCGCGCCGGCGCCTATTTTCTCGATCCTCACTTCATTTCGCATCCTGTTCCCATAGACGACGACCGCGATATAGGCGGCGAGAAGTCCGCCGGCGACTATCGCCGCGTGGATCGCCCGTGGTCGGAGATGGTTTCCGTTTTTCATGTTGCGGCCGACCGTTCAGGCTGCTCTGAATCGGAATTCAGCACAGCGTCAAATGCGATGGTCGAAAGCGACCCTGCGATTTCAGGCTTCCTCGCGAGCCGGCTCGCAGCAGCCTGAATGACGCCGACAATCGCCGTGAGCCCCGCCCACTCGTTGCTCATGTCGCTGACGAAGCCGACCAGGCTTTTCTTGCCTTCCATCGTTAAAACGATGTCCGTGAACCTGCGATGAAAGATCGCGTCCGCTGAAACGAGATCTCGTGGAAGGGAAAGCAACGCCTGAAGATACTCCTGAATAAACGAATTATAGGAAACGATATAGACGACCGCGCCCGTCGCGCCGACGGCGGCGATGGCGACCAGCGTCGAGACATTGGTGAGAAAGACGGCGTTCGTCCGGTAAAGGCCGCGCAAAGGCGTATAGAGAATCGCCAGGTTGATGCTGAAGATCGCGATTGCAAAAACAAAGACCGGCGTCATCTGATCCTTGGTCCGCGCCAGCAGCAGCATTGCGTCGACATAGGTGAACTCAATCGTCTTTTGTGCGGGCGAAGGACCTAGGTTCGTCGCCGACTTGGCGTTCGCGATGATTTCGTTCGCGCCGAGTGCGAACGAGTCGGTATCGGCGATCGTCTGCGTCACGATGCAGTAAACAAGGATGACGCCGCCAGCGAACAGCAGCGTGCTGTAAACGGAATAAATTGCATAGGTCTGCCGAAGCCGCCTCCTTACCGCGAATTCCGGATGTTCGACTGCGTTCGCAGTATACGCCGCGACAATTCCGGCGACCGCCACCAGCGCGGCGCTCGACGGCCACGGATGGCGTGTCATGACGTCGAGCAGGTTCATGCCGGGCGTAATTCTGTCGACGGCCCACAGCAGAATTGCGCACGCGGCGAGCACAAAGATTTCTCCGACAGCGCCGGAGCAACGCCGCTCTTTGCCGGAGAGCGAGAATCGAAGCGAATGCCGCTCGACCCAGATCGGGCCCGCACGAACGTAGCTTGCGATCAGGAACAAGCTGCCGACGAGCCAGCCGCAGGCGATCAGAATCGCGGTGTTCGACGAGACTCCCATCGCCTAGCCATACCTCAAGTCCGCCGAGAATCACTCTCTTCATTTGGCGTCCTGCCTTGCGACATGACGCGTGCCGCTAATTGTACTGACGCCGGGTTTAGCCTAATGAGGAAGATAGTTCGGGTACGTGATAATATCTCAGGAGAAGATCATGAAAGACGTTCTTAAAAAGAAGGATTCGGCGTACAATAAATCCGCCAATGGCGACCAGACGGTTTTCACCGTGACGCCGGCTTCCGCCCCGAAATTCTGGTATCTGATCGTCATAGGCGGGCTGATCTTCCTGGGCGGATTTCTCGGCCTCGGAATATTTGGCTGGCTGATGGGCGGCGGTGCGATTGCATACGGCCTCCTGCGCGATCAGCGTCCGAAGGATCACAAGGCGCCGATGACATTCACGGTGACGCCGACTTCGGTCATTGCTGGCGGTCGCACGTTCGACAAGGAAGAACTTCATCGTCTGAAAATCGCCAATCCAATGTTCGACCGGGCCGGCCTCGATGTTTACACATCCAACGCCAATGAAGCGGCCGGGATGGCGCATGGCATGAAGCTCGGTGAGCTTTGCTACGGACTTACTGTCGAGAGTGGCGGCAAGGCGCATCTCCTCGCAGGCGGGATGGACCGTACAACGGCGTTTGGCCTTTTGTCTGACGCCTCCAAGATTTTGGGATTGCAGGTCAGTTAGACGCCTTTACCCTCCACGCCGTCACGGTCCCTGGCTCCCAATTAGGCACGATGACCAAGTCTCCGAACAGGGTGAGGTCGTTTTGCAGGATTCCGGCCTCGCGCGTGTTGAGGACCGACGTCACGGCGCCGTCCGCCGAGACATGGTGGATTTCGCCGGGCCAGGACGAGACAAGCCAGCCGCCGCCGGGAAGAACGCCGATGCCGTCCGCATCCGTCATGCCGGACGCGATTTCGCGCCAGCCGCCGGCAACGGTCGCTTCAAAAAGATAGCCTCCCGACATCGTGCTGACGAACATCGTGTCGCCTTGGCCGAGGAGGCCGTTAACGCCGGATAGCTCTTCGCCCTCGCGCCAGAGGACAGGTCCTTCCGCCGCGAGGCGCCAGATTGCGCCGGTGCCTGAAGTCGGAGACGTAGATCTCGCCGTTCCATGAGGTGGCGTCATTCAGGAATTTCGAGCCTTCGATCACGATCGTTTCGCCCGGCGCGCCGGTCGCCGCGTCGAACGTCCGTACGCGGTCGATGTCGGCGACGTAGAGGATGCCAGCTTCCACCGCCATGCCTTTCGGCTCGTCGAGACCTTCGATGAATTTCGCGGCGACGACTTCTCCCGCCGGCGACAGTTTTGAAATCCAGCCGATCCCGTCCTTCGATTCACCCTCGCCCGCGACGTTCGAGATGAAGTAATTGCCGTCCGGCGCGAGCGCGACGCCTTCGGGCGCGCTGAAGCCTTCAGCGACCCAAAGCGGCTCAAGACGCGGTCGCGCCGACTCGGCGTCCGCCTGCGGAACCGGAGCCTCAGCGACCGCGGCCGTCTCGACGGGCGCCGGCTCGGGCGCTTTCGAACAGGCGGCCGCGACAAGGACGAGGCCGGTCAACATGAAACGCATGTGGGGGTTCTCCGGGTGAAGATGGATGATCAGCCTAAAGCGCCGCGCGATAAGACGCCAATTCGGTTCGTCGCGCGATCGTAACGCCCTGCAGCGTCAGTCCCGGCCGGGGCGGCTGATCACATCATCCGCTGACGGCCCGGGCGGAAGCTGGTCTTTGATGTCCTTCGGATTCCACGGCCCGTAGGAAAAGCTCCGTGCGCCCGCCTGCGGCTGGTAGCCGGTGAAGGGCGTCCGCTCATTGAGCGGCGGCGTTCCACGCATTTCTGAGCGGATCGTCGGCGCTTTCGGCCGGAAGAGACCGAGGATGGTCGCGTTCGGGCCGATGAATTTGACGCTGGTGCGCGAAAGGCGGTCGGGAAAGAGCGCCATCAGCTCGGTGATTTCTTTCGGCATGTTGGTCGAGACGTTGAGACCGATCTCGCGCGCCTCGCCCGCTTCGATCGGATAATCATGCGTCCAGCGCCCGCTTGCGAGCTGGTCTGCGGCGGCGACAGCGGCGTTGTCCGAAACGGTGCCTTTGAGAAGCTCGCGCGCCGCTCGCTTCAACTGCTCGATCGCCATCTGCCCCACATCGGCGAGTACGAGCGTGTAGTCGTCTGTCGCGTCGGGCGATTTTTCCTGACGCAGGCGAAGGAGCGAGGCCGCCGGCACGCCGCCGATCTGCGGATCGATGGGGCCGAGCACCGCATGCTTGTTGAGGACGATTTCGTCCGCGGCGAGCGCAATCAACGTGCCGCCCGACATCGCGTAATGCGGAACGTAGACGGTCGATTTCGCGGGGTGGGCCTTCAGCGCGCGCGCAATCTGCAGCGCGGGAAGGACGAGGCCGCCCGGCGTGTGAAGCACCATTTCGATCGGCGTATTTTGCGGGGTCGTGCGGATAGCCTCGAGCACGTCCTCGGCGTCGTTGAGATCGATGTAACGAAGAACCGGAATCCCGAGGAGGCCCATCGGCTCCTGACGATGCACGATCGCAATGATACGCGATCGGCGCTTCCGCTGGATGCGCGCGAATTGCCGCTCAAGCTCGGCGCCGCGCTGCCGGCGCGATAAAGCCGGCAGGATGAAAAAGAAGATCAGCAGGAAGATGAACGGGAGAAAATCGACGAGCCAGTCCATGAGTGCTCTCCCTAAACCTCTGGTCCGGATTTTGTCGGTTCGATGCGGTTCTTCATATCGACGTTCACATAATTGACGCCGAACAGGATCGCCGCCGTCAGTTCCGACATGAAATCCGCCTGCGCGTAAGTCGCGCGCGTCTTGACGTGCCAGCCATGCGTTTCCGCGAGCCAGATCGCCGTTTTGTAGGGAACGCCATTGATCTCACCGACATCGAAGGCGCCGGACAAGGCTTCCGGGAGCGTGCCGGTCTCCCGTCCGTCTTTCGGCTCGACAGTGACGATCGTCACGGGAAGCTCGCCCCTGATCGTGAAATTCTGGCGGATCGCATTGACCGCCTGCGCGGCGTGGTCTTCGAGCGTCACGGTCGGATAATAGGACGCGTAGACCGTCACGGTCGCGTCGCCGTCGATCCCGTAATTGCAGGAGACGTCGCGGCCGCGCTGATCATAGGCGGACACAGCGCCGAGCCCGAGAACGCGCACGCCCTTTTCGCCAGGAAGATTGAACGACGCCGGGCATTCAAGTCCGCTTTCCTTGTGGATGAGTTTTGTTTCCTCACGCGCCCAGCCGTCCGGCGTTCCTTCGACCGACGCTATAGAAATCCTGGCATCGGTGGCGCGCGTATCGAACGTCCCGCCGCGTGCGTGATAGAGGCGGCCGGTCCAGAGCGCGGCGGCCCTTCCTTCTTGGACGAGGATGACACTCGCCGGCCTGGCGTCGGTGCGCAAAAGCACGGCGTCGGGCGACGCTTTAGCGGCTTCGCTGGCGAGAAGTCCGGCATGGGCCGTAGCGGCGTCGATCAGGGGCCGCAGCGCTGCGAGCCCTGTGGGGCTTTCAGCGAAGACTGCTCCCACGGGCGCGCCTAAGGCGACAGCCGCAATCGCAGCCCTAACAGGTAGATTTTGAACCATTACCCCGACGCACCAGAACCCCGATGCCGGCCCCCATTCGCCGGCAGGGCGTAGTCTGACCGAAGATTGGCGCCCGGGCCAGCCCTTTGCGGCGATCAGGTTCCTGCCGCCGACCGCCAGTGGCGGGTGAGCAACGCGGCGAGCGCCTCGGGCGCATCAACCTGCAGCCAATGGCTCGCGCCGTCCATTCGCTCGTAGGTCCATGGCGCGTCGACATAATCCTTCGACAGGATCATCTGAGCCTCGACGAGATATTTTTCTTCCGATGGCCAGACGCCGAGCGTTGGAATGCGGACGGTCTCCTCGCCGAACGCGCCCGGCGGCGGCGGGAAGAACATCCGCTTGAAACTGATATTCGCGCGGTACCAGTTGAGGCCCGCCGTCAATCGCCCGGGACGGGAAAGGAGCGCGATCGTTTCGTCAATATCGCGAGCCGCGTCCCAGTGCTTGCGCAAGAGCGCCCAGTCATTGCGGCTATATAGCCATTCGCAAACGCCGCGCAGCTGATGAACGAGAATATAGAAGCTGCGCTTCTTCTGTTCGACGCCGGCTTTCAGGAAGGCGCGGCTGTGCCCGACCGAAAGCGCCGCGAGCGACAGGAAGCGGTCAGGCTTTTGCGCGGCGAGGGCCCACGCGACCGCCGCGCCGAAATCATGCCCGACGATATGCGCGCGGGCGATTTTAAGGTGATCGAGAATGGCGACGACATCGACCGCCGCGCCCGTTTGTATGTCATAGCCTGAAAGTTTTTCTGGAATATCCGTCTCGCCGAAACCGCGCATATCCGGCGCGATGACGCGAAAACCCGCAGCTACGAGAAGCGGCGTCACCTTCGCTCCAGACAGCGGAGGAATCCGGAAAGCCATGCAGGAGGATGGCTGCAGGCGAGCCCTCCGATCGCCGCTGTCGCGGACAAAGTGAGTGAGGCCGTTGGCGGGGATACGATGGTCGATGGCGCGCAATCTTTACGCGCCTTCTCTTCTCGCCAGAAACGCCAGTCGTTCAAAAAGATGCACATCCTGTTCGTTCTTCAAAAGCGCGCCATGGAGCGGGGGGATCGCCTTGCGCGGATCGCGTTCGCGCAGCACGTCCTCGGAGACATCTTCCGACATCAACAGTTTCAGCCAGTCGAGGAGTTCGGATGTTGACGGTTTTTTCTTCAACCCGGGTACTTCGCGAATTTCGTAAAAGAGCTTCAGCGCGTCGCCGACGAGGCGCTGCTTGATGCCGGGATAATGCACTTCGACGATTTCGGCCATCGTCTTCGCGTCCGGAAACTTGATGTAATGGAAGAAGCAGCGGCGCAGGAATGCGTCGGGGAGCTCCTTTTCGTTGTTCGACGTGATGATGACGACCGGACGGCGAACTGCCTTGATCGTCTCGCCGGTCTCGTAGACGAAGAACTCCATGCGATCGAGTTCCTGCAGGAGATCGTTCGGAAATTCGATGTCGGCCTTGTCGATTTCATCGATGAGAAGAACCGGGCCGCTCCGGCGCCGTGAACGCGTCCCAGAGTTTTCCGCGCTTGATGTAGTTGCGGACGTCGCGGGCGCGCTCCTCGCCAAGCTGCCCGTCGCGGAGGCGCGCGACGGCGTCATACTCGTAAAGGCCCTGATGGGCCTTGGTCGTCGACTTGATGTGCCATTCGAGGAGCGGCGCGCCGAGCGCCTTGGCGACTTCCTGCGCCAGCACGGTTTTGCCGGTGCCGGGCTCGCCCTTGACGAGCAGCGGACGCTCCAGCGTGACCGCGGCGTTGACCGCGATTTTCAGATCCTCGGTGGCGACATAATCCCTGGTGCCGACAAACTTCACGAAACGCATCCTTTTCGATCCTGAAAACGCAGTATAAAAGCCAATTCCTCCGCGGCAACGCCGCCAAGCAGCAGGAGCGCGCTTATGGCCAGCGTCCATGACTTTTCCGCCAAACGCCTGAACGGCAAGGACGAGCCTCTCGCCGCCTACAAGGGCAAGACGCTGCTGATCGTCAACGTCGCGTCGAAATGCGGGTTCACGCCCCAATATGAGGGGCTCCAGAAGCTCTATGAACAGTACAAGGATAAAGGCGTCGAGGTTCTGGCGTTTCCCTGCAACCAGTTCGGCGCGCAAGAGCCCGGCGACGAAAAGGAGATCGCGACCTTCTGTTCGACCACTTACGGCGTCCGTTTCCGATGTTCGCCAAGATCGACGTCAATGGCGCGAACGCCCACCCGCTCTACAAATTCCTGAAGGCGGAAAAGAAGGGTCTCGCCGGTTCCGAGGCGATCAAGTGGAATTTCACGAAATTCCTCGTTGACGGCGAGGGTGAGGTCGTCGCGCGGTTTGGCCCGCAGGACACGCCAGACCTCATCGGTCGGAAGATCGAAAAGATGCTTTGACCCTTCGGCCATTGATCCGTCGCGTCAATTCGGCCATCGTCCGCGGCGATTCCCGCTGATGTGAGAGGTCGTTCATGAAGCGCTTTGCGGTGCTGGCTGTTGCGGCGATGTCCGCCGGTTGCTCGGTCGAGACGCTCGATACAGCCTCCGAGTTGCGCGAGCCGCGCGTTTTCGCCGAGCGAACGAGGCAAGGTCCGCCGTTATTCAAGATCGCCGCCGGAGACGACGGCAAGGTGATCGTCACCTTGCCGAAGCCCGACGAAGAGGGCGTTTCGCTCCGCGTCATTCATGCATCGGGGCTGACGGCGGGCCTTGGCTCCAATCCGGTCGGCCTTGATCGCGGCTATGGCGACGGCGGCCGGATCATCGCGTTTCGCCGCGCAGGCGACAAAGCTCATCATCGAGCAGGAGAATTGGACTTATCGCGCGAGCGCCGAAAGCGCCGAAGAAAAGGCGTCGGTGAAGAAATCCTTCGCGCGGTCGTTTCTCTGGGCGGGCGCGATCGTTGATGAAAACGCCGGCGGCGCATTCACCGTCGACATCTCCGGATTTTTGACGAGCGACGTTCTCGATCTCGAAGGCGTTCTGAATGATTCCGGGCAGGGGTCCTACAAGATCGTCGTGGATCGCAGTTTCGTCGACACGGCCTCCGTCTCTCGCTTTTCCAGACAATGTCGAAATCGACGCGTTCGTCACTCTCGAAGCCGACAAGGCGGGCGATGAGGTGTCGGCGACCGCGGCCGACGGGCGCGCCTTCACGCTGACGCAGCACCATTCTTTCGTCCGTCTGCCCGACGACGGCTTTCGCGCGCGCGACTTCGATCCGCGAGCGGGCGCGATCGATGTGCCGTTCTACGATTTCAGCGCCGCGCTCGACGAACCGATCGTCAAGCGATATGCGCGCCGGTTCCGCCTCGAACGCCGCGACCCGAACGCGCGCATCGGTCCCGTGAAAAAGCCGATCGTTTTCTACGTCGATCCCGGCGCGCCCGAGCCCGTCCGCCAGGCGCTGATCGACGGCGCCTCGTGGTGGGCCGACGCATTCGAAGCGGCGGGATTTGAGGACGCCTATCGCGTCGAGGTCCTTCCCGAAGGCGCTCACCCGCTCGATGTCCGTTACAACGTCATCCAGTGGGTGCATCGCCAGACGCGCGGCTGGTCCTATGGCGGCGGCGTTTATGATCCGCGCACGGGCGAGATGCTCAAGGCGAACGTCATTCTCGGCAGCCAGCGCGTGCGTCAGGACCGGATGATCTTTGAAGGGCTCGCGGGGACCGCAAAGTCGGGAACGGGCGCCGCCGACGATCCGGTCGTGCTGAGCCTTGCGCGCATTCGCCAGCTCTCCGCGCATGAAGTCGGCCACACACTCGGCTTTGCGCATAATTTCGCGGCGAGTTCGAACGATCGCGCCTCGGTCATGGACTATCCGGCGCCTTATGTTCGTCCGACTGCGGCGGGAGGGCTCGATTTCAGCGAGGCCTACGATACGGGCGTCGGTGAATGGGACAAGGTCACGGCGGCGTGGCTGTATTCGCAGATGCGCGCCGGCGCCGACGAAAAGACTGCGCTCGACCAGATTATCAGCGACGCCACAGCGAAGGGACTGCGCTTCATCGACGACGCGCAGGCGAGGGGCGTCGAAAGCGGGCATCCGTACGCCGCTGTCTGGGATAACGGCGCTGACGCCGTGGCGGCGCTTGGCGAAACCATGCGCGTCCGCGAGATCGCGCTATCGAATTTCGGGGCCGGCTCGATCAAGCGCGGCCGGCCGACGTCCGATCTCTCAGCAGTGCTCGTGCCGATCTATCTCTATCATCGCTACCAGATCGACGCGGCGGCGAAGCTCATCGGCGGTTATGATTTCCGCTACGCGGCAAATGGCGACGGCGAGGCGGCGGCAATGCCAGTCGAGCCGGAGCGTCAGCGGGCGGCGCTCGCCGCGCTGAACGCAACGCTTGATCCGGCCACGCTCGACCTTCCCGATGCGACGCTCGATCTATTGACGCCGGAACTGGAGTCGTTTGCCGGAAGCGCCGGCGGCGGCGAACGCTTCGGCGGCGATGCGGCGCCGATGTTCGATCTTCTCGCTGCGGCCGACGCCGCCGCGACCAAGACGCTTGGCGCGGTCCTGCATCCCGCGCGGAGCGCGCGGCTTGTCGAGATGGAGCGACGCCGAACGGACGCGCTCACCTATGACGAAGTTCTTTCCGCGCTCGAACGACGCCTGTTCTGGACGCCGGCGGAAGGGCGACTTGGCGCCATCGCGCGGCGGCTGCAGACGCGGTTTGTTGCGATGCTGATCGAGATCGGATCGGGCGGGGCGTCGCGCTGGCGAGACGCAGGCGGCGACTTTGTTTCTGTCATTTGGCCCCGGCGCGTCCGCCTCGCCGGAAGTCCGGACACGGACGAACGCCTTCCTCAGATCGCTCGCGGGACGGCTCGGCGCGTCGCCCATCGACGGCTTCGGCGCCGACCGCGCGCATCGCGAGGGGCTTGCGTCGATGATCCGCGCGCATCTTGACCGTCCGGCGCCGCCGATCGCGCCGACGGCAAAGACCCATGCCGTTCCGCCGGGCGCGCCGATCGGCGAGGACTGCTGGTTCTGCGATGTGAATTAGCCGGGGATTTTGTGCGACCGGAAATCGGCGAGGATCGCTTGCGCCGAATTGTGGCCCGGCGCGCCGGTGACGCCGCCGCCGGGGTGCGCGCCGGCGCCGCAAAGGTAGAGCCCCTTGACCGGCATGCGGTAATCCGCGTGCCCCGCTTGCGGGCGCATCGAGAACATCTGATCGAGCGAGAGGCGTCCGTGCATGATGTCGCCGCCGAGGAGGCCGAACTTGCGTTCGAGATCGAGCGGCGAGTGTATCTGCTTGGCGATAATCGAACGCCGGAAGTTCGGCGCGTATTTCGTCACCGTGTCGATGATCGTCTCGGCGGCGAGATCGCGGCAGGAATCCCAGGTGCGGCCGTCGGAGAGCTCCGGCGCGAATTGCTGGCAGAAGAGGCTGGCGACGTGCTTGCCCGCCGGCGCGAGGCTGTCGTCCATGGTGGACGGGAGCAGCATCTCGACGATCGGCTCGCGCGACCAGCCATAGGCGCGGGCGTCCAGCCACGCCTTGTCCAGATATTGCACCGAAGGGCCGATGACGATGCCCGAGCGGTGATGCTCGGCGGCGTCCTTTGCCGGGCAGGCAGTCGAAATCCGGAAGCTCCGAGAGCGCCACATTCATGCGGAAGGTCCCGGAGCCGCAGGCGTAATTCTCCATGCGGCGGCGCATGTCGGCGTCGATATCGCGTCGTTCGCGAAGCATCTTCGTCAGGAGCAGTTTTGGGTTGACGTTCCCGCCACCGCGCGCGCGCGGACGATCTCGCCGTTTTCGAGTTTCACGCCGGCGGCGCGGCCGTTCTCGACGATCACCTCGGCGACGCCGATTTGCGTCGTGATCAGGACGCCGCGCGCCTCGGCGACGCGTTTCATCGCTTCCGTGATCGCGCCCATGCCGCCGACGGCGTGACCCCAGCGGCCCTTCTTGCCGTTGACCTCGCCGAAGGCGTGATGGAGCAGCACATAGGCCGTGCCCGGCGTTTCGGGGCTGGCGTAGGCGCCCGACGATGCCGTCGAAGGCGAAGGCGCCGATGATCGCCGGATGCTCGAAATAGCCCTTGAGGAACTCCGCCGCCGACTTGGTGAAAAGATCGAGGATGAGGCGTTGCTCGGGAAGCTTCAGGCGCGCGAGCGGCGCGCCCGTCTTCGCCGCGCGGATCAAATCGGAAAAGCCGCCGCCGAGATTGGGCGGGATGTCGAGCACGAGGCCGCGGAGCACGTCGGCGGCCTTGTCGATCGCCTCGTAATAGCGGGGGAGGGCGTCGGCGTCTTTCTTCGAATGGCGCGCGAATTCCTCGGCGTTGCGCGCCGGGTCGAAGGTGAGCTTCAGATACTCGCCGGGCTTCGTTCCAAGCGGCCAGAAATTCGAGATGTCGCGCTCGACGACCTTCAATCCGTTCGCATAAAGATCAAGGTCCTTGATGACCTTCGGGTTCAAGAGGCTGACGGTGTAGCTCGCCGTCGAATTCCTGAATCCGGGGTGAAACTCCTCCGTCACCGCCGCGCCGCCGACAATGTGCCGGCGCTCGATCATTCTGACCTTGAGCCCCGCCGCCGCGAGATAGGCGGCGCAGACGAGCCCATTATGGCCGGCGCCGATGATGAGGATGTCAGGAAACGGTCGGTCATGAGGCTTTCACATGATGACCGCGGACGGGCGCAAAACCCACGCCGCTTCTTTCTTACGGTCTCAAGAAGCCCCGGTCGGCTCGCATCCGGTTCCAGATCGACGAAACCGAGCCGCCGGTAAAACGGGGCGTTCCACGGAACATCGCGATAAGTCGTCAGCGTCATTCCGTCAAAGCCTTTCGAAAGCGACCATTCCTGACCGATCGCGATGAGCCGCCGGGCAAGACCTTTTTGCTGGTGGTCCGGATCGACGTCGATTTCGACAAGATGCACGTCGCCGTCCATCGGTTCGAACATGGCGAAACCGGCGATCGTGCCGGGCTGCTTGACGGCGACGAAGGTGACGCCTGTCATCCATGACGCGCCGGTGTTCTTCAGGATCGCGATTGGGCCCGTCCGCGCAGAAATCGTATCCGATCGTGCGGAAAAGCTGGCCGGCGCACTGTTCGAGCGCACGATAGCCTCGTGTCGGCGGCGAACGGTCGCGATTGATACTCGTCGTTCACGCCGAGCCCAATTTCCTTCAGCCGCTGCTTCAAAAACGCGTCCGCTGTGATGTCCGGGTATTTCGCGCCGGAGCCTTTGCAGCACGGGATGCAGGTCAGGACCGCGTCCGAGTGCGGGTGCATGAAGAAGGGCATGGAGTAGCGCGAGGCGTGCCCGGCCCGGCGCGTTGACGACGCGGTGGGTCGTCGCCGGGATGACGTCGTTCGTGACGCGCGCGAGCATGTCGCCGGCGTCGACGATGAGGTTGTCCGGGTCCGTTTCGACGGGGAGCCACGTGCCGTCGCGATCGAGGAGTTCGAGGCCGCCGCCATTCGCCGCGACGAGGATGGTGATCAGATTGATGTCTTCATGAGCGGCCGCGCGCAGCGCCCCGGGCGTCGGCGTTTTGGGCACCGGCGGATAGTGGAGGAGGCGCAGGATCGAGTTGCCGTCCGTCGCCATCTTGCGGAAATAGTCCGCGGACACACCGAGCGAGGGCGCAAGCGCCTCCAGCATGGAAAAGCCGGCGTCTTCAAGCGCGGTGTAGAGATTGAGGAACGTGTCGCGAAAGCCCGCCGGGGCTTGCGGGCCACACATTCGGTCGGATAGATATTCGCGAGCGGCGAGGGAAGGCGCGAATTCGCGGCCCACATGCCAGAACTCCTTGAGGTCGGCGATCTTGGCGTCCTTGGCGTGTTCTTTGCCGAAAGGCGTATAGCCGCGCTGGCCATCGGCGCCCGCGACGAGCCGGCGCATTTTCCGGTTCGGAGGAGCGCGAAGAACTCAGCCGACAGGTCGATAGGCGCGTTTCAGGAGATCCCGGTTGACGGCGTGGTCCTTAAGAATGATGAAGCCGAAATACTGGAAGCCCTCCATGAGCGAGTCGATGAAGTCGGTCCGCTCTTCGCGCGGCCGCCATGCGTGAATGACTTGAGGCTCAGTTCGGGAACGCGGGAGAACTTCCGGGCCATGGCTGCTGTCCTCTTTCACGCCATGAAGGGCCGCGCCTTTTCAGGCGTCAAGCCGTCAAAAGCGCTTTCTTAACCAAACCGGCGTCTAGTTCGGCGAAGTGGAGTTGGGCCATGGGACTAAAGCTCACGCTGAAACCAGGCGAGAAAATCGCCATCAACGGCGCCGTCATCGTCAACGGCGATCGCCGCACGGAATTCATTGTCGAGAACCAGGCGAGCGTGCTGCGCGAGCGCGACATCATGCGGGCCGAGGAGGCGACGACGCCGGCGCGGCGCGTTTACCTTCCGGTCATGATGATGGCGCTCGACCCGGCCGCACGAAAAGACGCCTTCGGCGAATTTGAACGGCGGCTGACCGAGTTCGCCGGCGTGGTCACCGATCCCGCCGGCCTCGGCCTATGCCTTAAAATCTCCGCGTCCGTCGCCAACGGCGCCTATTACAAGGCGCTTGGTCATTGCCGGGCGCTCATTGAATTTGAAAACGAAAGACTTTCCCATGTCGCATGAGGCGTATCGCAAGACCCAGAAAACGACCGCGCATCCGCGCGACGCGGAATACCGTGCGTTTTCGGAGGCGACGCGCCGGCTGATGGCGGCGAAAGCGGAAGACAGGGCGGATCTGAAGCAGCTGATCGACGCCGTGCATCTCAACCGGACCTTGTGGGGCGTGCTCGCTTCGGACTGCGCCGATCCCTCAAACCAGCTTCCCTCCGAGACGCGGGCGCTCATCATTTCGCTGGCGCGCTGGGTCTCCCTCTATTCAAGCGACGTGATGCAGAAAAAAGAAAGCGTCGAGCCGCTGATCGACGTCAACCGCATCATCATGGACGGCCTCGCCGGAAAGCGGCCCGCAGCGTAGCAGGCGCCTCATCCCGTGCTGCATCGCGTCCGGGATGACAAATCTGCCCACCGGCAAAAATTGCCGGGCGGAATTTTCCTCTTCCTGGCCGAATTTCCGTTTACGAATGATCAGGCTTACCTTCGAAACGGCGAAGATGCGCGCCTGCTGAAGGCGGAATTAACCGGCGTAAATTTTCTCCAAACTGGCGGATTACTTGCTCGTCATGTCGGGCCGGACTTGCGCCGAGCAGGCGCGCCGGGGAAGCGAAAAATCGCTTTTGAACCCAGAAAGGGAGACCGCCAGTGGTCAACAACGTTACAACGAATCCGGGCGCGCTCGTCGCTCTTCAAAACCTCAACCGCATCAGCGACCAGCTCGCCGAAGTCCAGCGCCGGGTTTCGACCGGCAAGCAGATTTCGAGCGCCAAGGACAATCCGGCGATCTACGCCCTCGCGCAACAGCAGCGCGCCGAGCTCGCCTCGATCGAGCCGGTGCAGCAGGGCCTCCGCGTCGGTCAGTCATCGGTCGATGTCGCGCTCGCCGCCGGCAAGTCGATCTCCGACATCCTCGTCCAGATGAAGGCGGTCGCGAGTCAGGCGTCGGACACGTCGCTGAACGCGCAGACGCGCCTCGTCCTCAGCGAGCAATATGCGAGCCTTCGCGACCAGATCACGCGCCTTGTCGACAGCGCGGACGTCGGCGGCCGCAATTTGATCGCCAACGGCGCTTCGGATCTGACCGTCATCGCCTCGACCGACGGCACGCAGACGATCACCGTCGCAGCGCAGGACCTCTCCGTCGGCGGCGGCATCGTCAATGTCGCGACGGGCGCGGACCCGCTCGCCGATGCAGCGGCTGCGCAGGCCGAGATCACGGCGCTGACGACGGCGATCGACGCGCTGACGCCGGCGCTCGCCAATCTCGGGTCGGGAAGCAAATCGCTCGCCCTTCAGGAGCGGCTGATGACGCGCATTTCGGACGCGCTCGAAATCTCGATCGGCAACCTCACCGACGCCGACCTCGCCAAGGAAAGCTCGCGTCTCCAGGCGCTTCAGGTGCAGCAGCAGCTTGCGATCCAGACGCTTTCGATCGCGAACGCCGCGCCGAACGCCATTCTTGCGCTCTTCGCGTAAGCAACCCTTTTGACGCCGCCGCGCCGTCACTGACGCGGCGGCGGGCAGGGAATGATGGAAGTGAACGCCCTTATGCAGTCGCATTCCGCTCCCCGACCGGACCGTTCGGGGGACGAGAGAAGCCTCGCGCTCGCCGAAAAACGGCGCACGCTCAACGCCGAAGTTGCGGCGCGCGCGGAGGACGCCAAGGCGCGCTCCTCCGAACGGCTCGCCGAAGTGCGCGAGGCGGTCGCGCGCGTGCTCGGCGCCAACACAAGACTGTCGATCTCGCGCTCGGAAACGTCGCTCGATTTCGTCTATCGCGCGATCGACGTCGACACCGGCGAGATCGTCAATGAATGGCCGCAGGATGTCTTCGTCGACCTGATCCGCGGCGTCGGGAACGATGTCCGCACGGATATCGACGCGGGATTGATGCTCGACCGCGTCGCCTGATTTTCCAGAGGCTCCCTGGGGGAGACCCTCCGACTGCCCGGCGCGCGGCTAGCCGCCGGGCTTTTTTTCGTCCGCCAATTCGGCCACCCTCCGGCCGTGAAAAAGACGATCGTCCTCTATGGCGGCCTGATCGCCCTTGCGGCCCTCGCGCTCGAATGGGCCGAGTACAAATACGTCACCCGCGTTTTCGCGCCGGAGATCTATGTCGTCCTGATCGCGGTCTCCTTCACCGCCCTTGGGGTATGGGCAGGCCGGCGGCTGACCGGCCAGGCGCCGATCGGCCCCTTTGAAAAGAATCTCGCAGCGCTCGCGTCCCTCGGCGTGACCGACCGGGAATACGAGGTCCTGGCGCTCCTGGCTGAAGGCATCACCAACAAGGAAATCGCGCGCCGGCTCGACGTCTCGCCAAACACCGTCAAGACCCACATTTCGCGTCTCTATGAAAAGCTCGAGGTCGAACGGCGAACGCAGGCGGTTCAAAAGGCGCGGGAGCTGGCGCTTATTCCATGAGCAGGGCGGAAATCCGGGTGATTTCCCTGAAATCACCCGTTTGGGCGATGGCGCGCGCCCATCAATCTCCGGATAGTTCGGGCTCCAATCGCCACCAACGGGGTTCAAATGACCAAGACCGCACTTGTTTACGGGGCCATCGCCGGCTCGATCGTCATCGCGTCGATCCTCATCAGCTTCATGCTGGGCTCGGATCACGGCGGCGGCAGCATGGTGCTCGGCTATCTCATCATGATCGTCGCGTTGTCGCTGATCTTCCTCGGGGTCAAACAATTTCGCGACCGCGACCGCGGCGGGGTCATCAAGTTCGGCCCGGCGTTCTTGTTGGGGCTGATGATCGCGGTCGTCGCCGGCATCTTTTACGTCGGCGGATGGGAGGCGTATCTGGCCGCCACCGACTATTCCTTCATGCCGTCCTATGTCGAGCAGGCGATCGAAGCGAAAAAGGCGGCCGGGCTCGTCGGCGAAGCGCTCGAGGCGGAGATCGCCAAGCTGCGGGAGATGCAAGCAAACTACGAAAACCCGCTGTTCAGGATGCCGATGACCTTCATCGAGATTTTTCCGGTCGGACTGATCGTCGCTCTTATCTCGGCGGCGATCCTGCGCAATCCAAAGGCTTTCCCGGCGCGGCGCGCCGCAGGCTGAGCCGAGCGCCGCTCCGGCATTTCGCGCTATAGGGGCGCCGATTGTCCGTACAATGCGGATTGCGCGGCGGGCGGCGCCCCCGACGAATCCCCGGTTCATGCGGGGTGCGGACGATTTGTCCGTATTGTCCGGCGCGAGGGAAGGGGACCTTCGATCTGGCGCGAATTCCCGCCCGGCGGAAACTGGTCCGCGCCGGTTAAAAATTCAGCGCGCAGCCCTGCGAGGGCCGTCTCCGCCGAAAAGGATTCACTTGTCAAAGAGCCGACGATCAGGGCTCGCGCCCCAACCGCCAAAACGTCGTATGAACGTGGCGTCGCACGCCGCGAATTCAAGCAGCCATTTGCTTGTATCTTGGTCTGGCGATTCCCGCTTTTGGGGCGGGGCGAAAAAGCGCAGTAAAGCGGCGCCTTGCGTCCGTGATCCTGACCTTGCCGAAGGACGCCTTAATTCGCCTTACCTTGCGGATGAAATCAGCGCAGAATTGGGTCCGAAATCGTTCGCCAGGAATGCCATGGCGGCAGATCGTGAATAGCGCCCGTTTAACCGCACCGGCTTTGACAGCAGCGCTGCTGCTGATGGCCTGCGACGGCGGCGTCCTCGTCGAAAGACAAAAGGATGTCGGCTTTTTCTACCGGCTTGAAGCGGACTACATTCATATCGCGACCGGCGAGCCGATCGACTTCGACTTCATCGTCGCCTGCAATGTGCGCGTAACGAATTGGCGCAGCGGAGGAAGTTCATTTGACGGAAGGCACACGCCTTGGGGCATGTTCAAGCCGCTGCCTGATGGCGGGCGCCATCTACATTCGCAGTTACGGCATTTGTCGCCCCGGCGATTTCGAGAGAATGCCGAAGGAAAATCCGTTCCCGATCATCATCGTCTATGACGACGCAAACGATCTTTCCTTCGGGTTCGGCTACGCGACGGAAGACGCTTATGAGGGACCGCACGCGCGCGTGAAATTTGTCAGCGCGGACATCTTGCCGGCAACTCGCGAGGAATATAAGTCGTGGCGAGAAGAGTCGGCCGCAAACTATGTGCAGGTCGGCGAAATTCCGGGGCCATGGGGATACACGCCGCCGATCGTGGAGCCTGACGGAAAAACTCGAACCTATCTTGGGACCACTTGCCAAGGTTATCGTCGCCTGAAACTGCCACCGAAATTCTCGACAGGATGCTGGAGATTTGGCCGACGAACGCCGGCAGGTATTGGATCGTCGGGACGTCGGCAAACCCTGCCGGCAAGTTTGAGGACGACGGATCATTCTCAGTTCTCCATGAACTCGTCTTGGACAAGACGATCGAATGGCCGGACGGGCTTAGCCTTTGGTCCACCCGGCCAGTGGACGACCCGGCATACGCCGTTCGCAGGGACGGAACCGGATTTCTGAACTGGCGCAATGAACAGCTGTGGCCGTCGCCGCACTTTCCGTTCACGCCGCTGTCGCGCTTCTCGGAAGAGCCGGTGACGGCGCCTCAGCCGGCTTATGCGAGGCGCATTCTCGCCGAAGAAGAGTGGAACGGGTTCATCGCATGCGGAGGGCGAGAGCCGGTCGATCTCCTCCCGATTTTCGATCCTGAATTCAAGACCAAGGAAATTTCGCTCTACGTCAACGACGAGCGCGCCTACGGGCAATCAGGATACGGACAGCCGAAATACGTCCTCGATCGGACAGGGTATCTTTATGTATCCGGCGTGTGGGGCCGTAATGGCTAGCGAGTAGGGCGGGTTGAGCGGAGCGACACCCGCCGCCGCCAACCGCCCCCTTCGATTGACCCCCGATCGCGGCCCGTCGCATAAGTTCCTCCATGACCAAACAGACCGCCGCCCGCCACCTTGTCGACGCTCTTGTGATGAATGGCGTCACCCATGTTTTCTGCGTGCCGGGCGAGAGCTATCTCGCCGTGCTCGACGCGCTTTACGACGTCAAGGATCGCATCAAGCTGATCGTCTGCCGACATGAGGCGTCGGCGTCGAACATGGCGGAGGCCTATGGCAAGCTGACCGGCAGACCGGGGATCGTCATGGTGACGCGGGGCCCCGGCGCGACGCAAGGCGCGGTCGGCGTCCACACCGCCTTTCAGGATTCAACGCCGATGATCATGTTCATCGGCCAGGTCGCGCGCGACATGCAGGACCGCGAGGCGTTTCAGGAGATCGACTACCGCCAGATGTTCGGTCCTGTCGCCAAATGGGCGAGCGAGATCGATGTCGCGGCGCGCGCCGGCGAATATGTGAACCGCGCCTTTGCGACGGCGCAGAACGGGCGGCGCGGGCCGGTCGTGCTGGCGCTTCCCGAAGACATGCTGACGGAAGAGGCGGAGGCCGAACCCCTGCCGCCGGCGCCGATCGCCATGGCCGCGCCCGACGAGCGCGCACTCGAATTGCTGCGCGAGCATCTCGGCGGCGCCGAGCGGCCGTTTCTCCTCGTCGGCGGGGGCGGATGGACGCATGACGCCGTCAACGACCTCAGGATTTTTGTCGAGGCGACCGGCATTCCCGTCGGCGCGTCCGTTCCGCTCGAAAGACCTCTTCGACAATCTCCATCCGCAATATGCGGGCGATGTCGGCATCGGGCCGAACCCCAAGCTCGTCGAGCGCCTCAAGCGGTCGGACCTCGTCATCGCTTTCGGGCCGCGTCTTGGCGAGATGACGACCGGCGGTTACGAACTCTTCAAGGCGCCGCTCGCTAGGCAGCCGCTCATCCATATCCATCCGGGGGCGGAGGAACTGGGGCGCGTCTACACGCCGATCCTCGCGATCAACGCGGCGCCCGAGACGATGGCGCGCGCGCTCGCCGCCGAACCCTGGACGCTCGATGAAAGCTGGCTCCAGCAGGCCTATGAGGCGCATTCGGAATTCGAGGCGTATTCAAGACCGGTTAAGGTCGGCGAGGGCGTCAATCTCTCCGAAGTCTTCTCGTGGCTCGACAAGACCCTTCCCGCCGATGCGATCATGTGCAACGGCGCCGGCAATTACGCGGCGTGGCTGCATCGCTTCTATCGGCATAAATCGTTCAAGACGCAGCTTGCCCCGACATCGGGCGCGATGGGCTACGGTTTTCCGGCGGCGCTCGCGGCGAAGGCCGTCTATCCGCAACGCGACGTCATCTGCGCGGCGGGCGACGGCTGCTTCATGATGGCGTCGAACGAGCTTGCGACCGCCGTCCAGTACAAGCTCAACGTCATCACGCTCGTCTCGAACAATTCAACCTACGGCACGATCCGCATGCATCAGGAGCGCGACTATCCATCGCGCGTCTCCGGCACCGACCTGAAGAACCCCGATTTCGCGGCCTATGCGCGCTCCTTCGGCGCCTTCGGCGCGACGGTGACGAAGACCGAGGATTTCGCGGCGGCGTTCGCCGAAGCCAAGGCGAGCGGGCTGCCTGCCGTCATCGATCTCAAAACTTCGGCGAACGACATCGCGCCCGGGCGGACGATTGAAGGCTTGCGCGGGAAATAAAAAAACGGCCCCTAAATCGACGGCCGTCCAATTCGCTGAAGCGTGTCGAAACTGTCGATGAGCCGGCGTCCGTCCGGCGTCGGCAGGCCATGATGGTCGAGCCATCGATGGGCGATCGCGGCCTGCAGCACGCGCTCTTCCGTATCGTCGCCGTCGAGCTGGCGCACGAATTTCAGGATATTCTTCGCAATAGCGTCGTCCGTCACCGGGCCCTCTCCTTGGACGATATCGCCAGCTTTCGCCGCACCTTTGGCGGAAACAGCCAGCTTCCTTCGCCGAATTGGTACGCCTACGATGAAAACGCGACTTTCGAACTACACACGCCTTAAGCGAATCTGACAAGGGGATCGAGCTCAAGAAGTGCTGCGGCGCAGGCGCGCAGACGCGCCGTACCGCCGTGGGAGGACGATCCCCCTGCAAAACGCCGCGGAACGTGGTAAGCCGCGCCCAAAATCCGCGTATTTCCTCGAAAATCTGGGTCAGGACCAATGGATTACGGCAAGAACGAATTTACGACGAACGCCGCGCTCAAAGCCCGCAGGGACGACGCCTTGCCGGTCGGTTTGCCTTCAAAATCAGGCGTTTACGTCGCCAGAGCGGAAAACGCCGAGCTTTGGGACGTCGAGGGCAAGCGTTACATAGATTTCATCGGCGGCATCGGCGTCCTGAATGTCGGCCACCGTCATCCAAAGGTTGTGGCGGCGATCAAGCGCCAGGCGGAAGCCTTTCTCCATACAAGCTTCGGCATCGCCCAATACGAGGTCTATGTCGAACTCGCCGAGCGCCTCAACAAGCTGGCGCCAGGTCCGACGAAGAAGAAGACGGCGCTCTTCAACTCAGGCGCGGAGGCGGTTGAAAACGCCGTCAAATTCGCGCGGCGCATCACCGGGCGCCCGGAATCATCGCCTTCGAGGGCGCGTTCCACGGGCGGACCCTTCTTGGAACGACGCTGACCGGCAAGGCCAAGCCCTACAAGCTGGGCTTCGGCCCGCTCGTGCCCGCTATCTTTCATTCTCCGTATCCGGACGTTTATCACGGCGTTTCCGTCGCCTCCTGCGTCAAATATCTCGAGCAGATATTCAAGATGTCAATTCCGGCGGAAGAAGTCGCGGCCATCATCGTCGAACCGGTGCAGGGCGAGGGCGGGTTCAACGCGGCGCCGGCGGAATTCCTGCAACACCTTCGCAAAATCTGCGACCAGCACGGCATTTTGCTCATCGCCGATGAAATCCAGTCCGGCATGGGCCGCACCGGCAAGATGTTCGCGTTCGAACACGCGGACGTCGAACCGGATCTCGTCTGCGTCGCAAAATCGATCGCGGCGGGGCTGCCGCTGTCGGCGCTCGTCGGCAAGGCGGAATTGATGGACAAAATCGCCACCGGCGGGATGGGATCGACTTATGGCGGCAACCCGGTCGCCTGCGCCGCCGCGCTCGCGGTCCTCGATGTGTTCGACGAAGAAAATCTGCTGTCGCGCGCGACGCATATCGGCGAAAAAGTCGCTGCGAGCTGGCGCTCGCTGCAAAACGGCGTTGCAAAAGGGCATTTCGGCGACGTCCGGCAATTTGGCGGCATGATCGCGGTCGAGTGCGTCAAGGACGGCGATGCGATGAAGCCGAACGGCGATCTCGCCGGAAAAATCCAGACCGAAGCGCGCGACCGCGGCCTCATCATGACGACCGCCGGCGCCTATGCGCAGTGCCTGCGCTGCCTCGTGCCGCTGACGATCTCCGACCAGCACCTCGATGAGGGGCTCGCGATCTTCGCCGAAGCGACGAAAGCGGCGATCGCGAACGCCTGAGGGTTCACTCTTCGGACGGCTCCGGCGCGTGCGTTGCGCGGTTGATCGACGACACCTCAAAACCGCGCCGGTGTATGATTTTCCGGACAATGCGGTCACCGAGGTCGGAGCGGCGGTCGATGATGAGCGAAACCGTTTGCGCCCGCGGATCGACATAGGCCGCGGCGACGCCTGTTCGATCCTCGAAAGCCTCCTCCAGCGCCGCCGCGCAGTAGCGGCACTCGAGTTCCTTCACGGAAACTGTAACGAGCGATCCGCCGTCGGCAAGCGCCGCAGCGATCCGCGCCTCCGCCTGGACGGCGGGCTCGGCCGCCGTGAGATCGAGCCGGGTGTGATCCTTATGGCAAACATTAAATTCATAGGCCGCGACCGCGTTCGCCGCGACGATGTCAGCGTAAACATCCGGATCGGTCGATAGCCCGCTGGGTCGCTGCGCCGTCGCAACACCGGTCAATCCGGCCGAGGCGATCACCGCCAGGATCAAGCGCATACGAACCCCTCCGCAGACTCCAAGCATCGAAGATCGGGCGGGGCGCGCCGCAAAGCAAGCGGTTGCGACAAGGTTTCACTCAACCGGCGCGGGCGGGAGGGGCCTGACGGCGCGTGCTGCATCGGCCTATGGTGGCGTCAAAGGAGCGCCGACAATGCAAGGAAGAAGACTGATCGGCTGGGCGTCGATCATCGTCATCGTCGCGATTACGGCGCTTGTCGGTTACAGCGTGTGGTTTTGCGCTGGCGCGCTGCACGGCGACATTGAAGGCTGCGTCGCGTCCGCCATTCCCGCAACCTTGCTCTCGCCGCCGGTGATGATTGCGCTCGCGGCCGCCGTTTCTGGCCTCATCTTCGCGCAGACGCGTCCGCGATAGCCGCGCGAAGATCCTCGACGGAGAGGATCGGTTCGGCGCCCAGCGGATCCCTGTCGGCGAACACCGCCTCATGACGCTCGCAGATCGCAGGCCAAAGGCGCGCCGCTTCGGGAACGTCGATAGCGAAGACCTCTTTCAGCGTCCGGACATAGGCCCCGGCTGAACTCGACGAGCGACTTCTCTTCGTCGTCAGGCGTCAGGCGGCGCATCACCCGCCCGCGGAGCGATAGATGCGCGCCGTCTTTCCAGCGCTGCACGACGGCGTTCTGAACAAAAGGCGAAATCGGATCGGTCTGCAGGAACCGGCATTTTTCTTCCAGAAGCGTTTCGTCCGAGACATCAAGGTTGAAATCGAAACTCGGCCCCCCGGCGCGGGGATCATTATGATACCGCCACCAGCCGTCGCCCAGTTGTTCGAGGCGACACCTGAACGGGTTGCCGCCAAGCGGTCCTTCCGCCAGCGGCGCCGGATCGATGAGACCGTCGCCGAACCCGACATCGCCGATCCAGTCCGTCTCCTCGATGCGCACGAGAAGGACCAGATGATTGCCGATCATGAACTCGCCCATCTGGTCGCGCATCACGGCGCCGGCGAGCCGCTTCACATCGAAGCCGATCTCCTCCAGCGCCCAGGCGAGGAGCCCGTTCATTTCATAGCACCAGCCGCCGCGGCCGCGCCTGACGATCTTGTCAAAGCTCGCCGCCGCATCCCGCGTCACCGGCACGCCGAACTGAACATCGAGATTTTCATAAGTGAGCGCTTCGGCGTGCGCCCGGTGAACGCCGCGAAACGTCTGAAGATCGGTCCTGACCGGGCCGCGATAATTGATGCGGTCAAGATATCGTTGGAGGTTCATTGAAGGGTCCCGAAGCGCTTCAAGCGGCGCGAGGCCTAGCACGACGCCGGCGAAACTGCCATCTTTGCACGCAGCGGACGACAGGGAGAACACGAATGAACAGGCGCGAATTGATCGGCGGCGCGGCGATGGTCGCGGGCGCGGCGGTGATGCCGCAACAATCGGCAGCGCAATCGGGCGCGCCCGATCTTGGCGGCAAATCGGTCCTCATCACCGGGTCAAGCTCGGGCTTCGGGCGGCTTGGCGGCGCTTCACTTCGCGCGCTCCGGCGCGACCGTCATCGCGTCGATGCGCAATATGAAAGGCGGCAAGCGCGTCGAAGCGCAGGAGCTTCTCGACGTCGCCTCAACGGAAAAACTGAAACTTACGGTCGTCGAAATCGACGTCACGCGTGACGATCAGGTCGCCTCCGGCGTCGCCAAGGCGGAAAAGACCGCGGGCGGCGCGCTCGACGCGGTCGTTGAACAACGCCGGCATCGGCGTCGGCGGTCCCACCGAACTCTACGATCTTGAAAATTTGCAGCGCGCCTTCGACGTCAATTTCTTCGGCTATCAGCGCGTCGCGCGCGCGGCGTTGCCGAAAATGCGGGCGCGGCGCGAGGGATTGCTGGTAGAGGTTTCCTCGCAGCTCGGCCGCATCATCTTGCCGAATATCGGCGCCTATTGCGCGACGAAATTCGCGGTCGAGGCGATGTTCGAGACGATGGCCTATGAACTCGCGCCCTTCGGCGTCGAGGTGACGATCATCCAGCCCGGCGGCTATCCGACGAAAATCTGGGAGAACGGCGCGCGCTATTTCGAAACGCTTTTGGAAAGCGCCGACGAGGAACGCAAAGCGGCCTATGCCGGCCACATCGAGATGGCGAGCGGCATGCTCGGCGGCGTCTACGAAACCGACCCGATGGACGTGCCGCGCGCGATCGCCGAGATCATCGCCATGCCGCCCGGCAAGCGGCCGCTTGCGAAAGCCCGTCCACCCGAACACGCAAGCCTCAGACGCGCTCAACGCCGCCCACGCGCAGGTGCAGGCGGCGGTGCTGGGGCAGGGGCCATACAAAGCGTGGCATGATGCGGTGACGGGGTAGGGTGCATTGTCAATTAGAATGTCGCAGATTGGCCCCTTGCGGCCGCTTGTTCGCAACAGTGGCCGACATAAGCTTTCTCCATGAGCGAGCCTAAGCCAAACCGAGAAGGCTGGATGACCGGAGCACTTGCGGATGCGCCCGCTTGCCCGCCGTTTCCGGCATTCACAGAGTTTGAACGGCAAGCGTTGGAAAGCACCGCGCCATTATTCGGCGATAAGGCAGGCGCATTTCGTGAGCAGGTCGCAATTGCGGAAGTTGTGGATCGTATCAATACCATCGTTGGTTTTTATACGCGGGTAAAGGTTGATCGTGCGAAGTGCTCGCCGGTCTCCTTAAGGCATCAAGGCGCGCACTTCGAGGTCGAAGGAATTGAACATGGACTTGGCATCGTCCTTTGGGACACAGATGGTGACGGCTATCTTGAGACCATCGAAGGCTGGACCGTGGGCGAAGACCCGCTCGAAGGATTCGATCTCGCCAACCTCAAATTCGTCCGGGTGACACAGCTCGGCTAAGTCCGCTTTTGCGAAGGTCGCTCGTTCGAATTAAGCACAGACAACCCTACCTCGCCTCCGTCCTTGGCTCCAGTCTCTCCGGCTCCGACGCAAGGATCACCGGCTCTTCAAACCGATCCGCCTTCGCCATTTGCGGGAACAGCCGGAACCACGACAGCGCCGTCACGATGGCGATCGACCCGCCGAGAACGACCGCGCCAACCGGCCCGAAAAACCGCGCGGCCATGCCCGATTCAAATTCGCCAAGTTCGTTCGATGCCGAGATGAACATGAACGACACCGATGCGACGCGCCCGCGCATGGCGTCCGGCGTCGCGAACTGGATGAGCGCCTGACGCACATAGACGGAAATCATGTCGGCGGCGCCGGTGATCGCGAGGAGCGCCATCGACAGCCAGAAGATCTTTGAGACGCCAAAGCAGAGCGTCGCGAGCCCGTAGATGACGATCGACCACAGCATCCATGCGCCGACCTTGCGTTCTAGCGGCCGGACGGCGAGCGCGAAGGCGACGATCGCCGCGCCGAAGGCGGGGGCGGCGCGAAGGAGGCCAAGGCCTTCCGCGCCTGTCTGGAGTATGTCCCGGGCGAAGACGGGAAGCAGCGCCGTCGCGCCGCCGAAGAAGACGACGACGAGATCGATCGAGATGGCGCCGAGCACGATCTTGTTGTCGCGCACATAGCGAAGACCTTCGAGCGCCATCGCAAACCCGCGCGCGTTCGCGACCGGTTCCTGCTTTGGGGTCTTCGCGGTTGCAATGGCGAGAATCGCGCCGACGACCATCAGGGTGCTGAACGCGTAGACGATTTCTCCGCCGAGCACGTAAAGGAGCCCGCCGATCGCCGGGCCGGCGACGGCCGAGACCTGAAAACCGAGCGAGTTCCAGGCGATCGCATGAGCAAGATCCTCGCGCGGCACGAGCGTTGGATAGAGCGCATTGCTCGCCGCCGGCGCAAAGGCGTTGACGGCGCCCATCACGACCGACATCGCGAAGACGACGGGAAGCGCCTGCTCCACCGGCATGCTGACGCTGGCGATGAGCACCAGTCCGGCGATCACGCGTCCGGCATTGCTGGCGACAAGGATCATCTTGCGGTCGAAGCGGTCCGCCGCCTGGCCGCCGACGAGCGAGAGCAAAAGCACCGGAAGAAATTGCGCGAGGCCGACGAGGCCGAGAATGAAAGCGGATTCTTCGACGCTGCGCGTCTGTCGCGCGAGATCATAAACCTGCCAGCCGATCGCGACCGCCTGCATCTGGCGCGAGCCGGACAGCAATTGGCGCATCACCCAGTAATGGGCGTAAGCGCGGTGACGGAAAACGCGGAGGGAGGGAACGAGGGACATGAGGGGCTTGAAAGCGCCGCAAGGCTATAGGGGAGGCCGCACTCGTTGGCTATGCCGGCAAGCGGTCAGTTCGGCGGGATCGAATAGGTGCCGGTTGCGTGCGCGACGGGCTCTTCCTCGCCATCAGAATAAAGGGTGACGTCGCCGACCGCGAGGCGCTTGCCGAGCTTCAGAAGGCGGCAGTCGGCGATGAGGTCCTTCGGCGCCGGCTTTCGCAGGAAGTTGATCGACATATTCGTCGTCACCGCGAGCGCCTGCGGACCGACGCTCGCAAGCACGGCGATATAGACCGCGGTGTCGGCGAGCATGAACATCGTCGGGCCGGAAACGGTGCCGCCCGGGCGGATCGAACGATCGCCGATCGCCATCCGGAGGTGCGCGGCGCGATGCTCCGCCTTTTCAATCGTGACGCCGGTCTCGTCCCAGCCGGCGAAACCGCCCCGGAGCAGAGCCAAAATCTCGTCGATCGTCATCGCCGCCTTGTTCATGGGCGCTTCTGGCGCAAAAAACGCCCGATAGGCAAGATGGTGCAACAGCCGCCCTTGGCAAAGGGCGGGCAATCGGCATTATCCCGTCGCATGACGCCCAAAGAACGCGCCCGCGAAGATTTCAAGCGCGCCCTCGTGCAGACGACGCGCGCGCTCTCGGCGTTGCCGGAAGTCGAAGTCACGTTCGGCGGCGATCATTCGAGCGTCTCGGGAAAGCAGGCGAAGATTCCGTTGCCGGCGCGGGTGATCGACCGTGAGGCCGCGATGATCGCGCGCGGCGAGGCCGACGGCGCGGCGCTCCGGCTCGCACATCACGACGCGCGCAAATATTCAAAGGACTTGCCGAAAGGGCCGGAGGCTCAAGCGGTTTACAGAGCGCTCGAAGATGCGCGCATCGCAGCGATCGGCGCGCGGGCGCTCAAAGGCGTCGGCGACAATCTCGCAGCCGCGCTCGCACAAGACGCTTTCAGATCGCCGGCTCGACCGCCTTGACGCGAAGGATGCGGCGCCGCTCGCCGATGTCGCGGGCCTTTTGCTTCGACAGCGCCTGACGGGGCGGGACCATCCGCCCGCCGCGGCGGCGCTGATGGCGGCACGCGGCAAGGACATCGAGGCGCTCGCCGGAGACGCGCTCAATCGCCTCGCGGCCTCGAACGACCTCCACGACCAGGCCGCTTTCGCGCGCCTTGCCCGCAAAGTCATCCGGGACCTGCAACTCGACGATGAAGGCGGCGAAGACAAAGGCGACGAACAAACGCAGGGCGAGGACGAACAGGAGTCGAAGGAAAATCAGTCCTCGGACACTGAAGACGAGGGCGTCGCCGATCCTTCCGATGACACGTCCGGCGACGAGGGCGAAGGGCCCGACAGCGACGCCGACATGAGCGATCAGGACTTCGAGCAGGCCGACGACGACGCCGACGGCGCGGTCGAAAACGCGCGCATTTCTTCGATCCGGGCGAAGTTCGCCGGCGACAGCGGTTCGCGATATCACGCCTATACGACAGAGTTCGACGAAACGGCGGAAGCCTCCGCCCTTTGCGACGCCGAAGAATTGCAACGGCTGCGGCGAACGCTCGATCGCCAGCTTGAAAATCTGCACTCGGTCGTCTCGCGTCTGGCGAACAAACTCCAGCGCCGCCTGATGGCGCAGCAAAACCGCAGCTGGATCTTCGATCTCGACGAGGGCGTTCTCGATGCGGCAAGGCTCGCGCGCGTCGTCGTCGATCCGATGCAGCCGCTCTCGTTCAAGCGCGAACGCGAGCTTGAGTTCCGCGATACGGTCGTCTCGCTGCTGATCGACAATTCCGGCTCGATGCGCGGCCGCCCGATTTCGATTGCGGCGATCTGCGCCGACATCCTTGCGAGGACGCTTGAGCGGTGCAGCGTGAAAGTCGAGATCCTCGGCTTCACGACGCGCGCATGGAAGGGCGGGCAGGCGCGCGAAAAATGGGTGGCGGAAGGCCGTCCGCCCAATCCCGGGCGCCTCAACGATCTGCGGCACATCATCTACAAAGCGGCGGATACGCCATGGCGCCGCGCGCGCTCGTCGCTCGGTCTCATGATGAAAGAGGGTCTTCTCAAGGAGAACATCGACGGCGAGGCGCTGCTCTGGGCGCATCAGCGCCTCCTTGGACGCGCCGAGGCGCGGCGCATCCTGATGGTGATTTCCGACGGCGCGCCGGTCGATGACACGACATCGTCGGCGAACGGCGGCGCCTATCTCGAGCGCCATCTGCGCGAAACGATCACCCAGATCGAGCAGCGCTCGCCGGTCGAACTGATCGCCATCGGCATCGGGCATGACGTGACGCGTTATTACCGACGCGCCGTGACGATCGTCGACGTCGAACAGCTCGGCGGGGTCATGGTCGACAAGCTCGCCGAGCTATTCGATGAAACGGCGGATTTCGACGAGGAAAGACCGCGTCGTCGCGCGGGCGGGCGCCGATGAGCGGGACGGCCGACGAATTGCCGCAGCGCCTCACGCTGCCTCCTGCGTCGAAGGCGGCGGGCGCCAATCTCAACTGGAAGCATTGGCCCGCCGCGCACGCGCCAAAAGCGGCTGTCTTGATCTCCCATGGTTACGCCGAACATCTTGGACGGTACGAGCATGTCGCGGCGGCGCTCAACGCGGCTGGATACGCCGTGTTCGCGCTCGATCATTGGGGACACGGAAAATCGGACGGCGAGCGGGGTTTTGTTCCGGCGTTTTCGGTTTTCCTGGAGGGCCTCGATTCGCTTCTTTCCGTGGCGAAGTCCGCTTATCCGGAAAAGAAGCGTTTCCTTGTCGGTCACTCGATGGGCGGCCTCGTCGCGGCAAATTATCTCGTGGCGCGCCAGGGAGAATTCGCCGGCGCCGTGCTGTCGGGCGCATCGATCAAAGCCGTCGACGAGCCGTCCGCGGCAATCCTGTTCGTCGGCCGCCTCCTGTCGAAGGTCGCGCCAAGGGCCGGGCTCATTTCGCTCGACGCCAATCTCGTCAGCCGGGACCCGCAGGTTGTCGCCGACTACGTCGGCGATCCGCGCGTCTTCAAGGGAAAAATCAGCGCGCGCCTCGGCGCTGAGATGGTCGACGCGATGAAGGATGCCGAAGAGAATGCGTCGAAAATCTCGCTGCCGCTGTTGCTCCTTCATGGCGGGGCGGATGGCCTCACAGCGCCGGCAGGGTCTAAACTCCTCTGCGATCGAGCGAGTTCGCGCGACAAGACGTCTGAAAATCTACGACGGCTTCTACCACGAGATTTTCAACGATCCGGGCAAGGAAGGCGTCATCGACGACATGATCTGCTGGCTCGACGCGCATGCGTGACGGCGAAGTCTTGATCCGGCGCGCGACGTTATCAGATCTCGAAATCCTGCGCCGTTTCGAACAGGGGATCATCGCCGCCGAGCGACCCTTCGATCCGACGATCCGCAAGGGGCCCGTCACCTATTACGATATCGAAGCCCTGATCGCGTCGGCGGAGACTTTTGTGGCGATCGCCGAATCCGGCGGCGAGGCCATCGGCTGCGGCTTTGTGCGGAGCGCGCCGTCACGCTCTTTCACCGAACCCGCGTTCCACGCCTATGTCGGCCTCATGTTCGTCGCCGCCGAGCATCGCGGGAAGGGCGTCAGCAAACTCATCCTCGACGCGCTGAAAGATTGGGCGCGCGCGAATGGCCTCACTGAGATGCGGCTCGAAGTTTATCCTGAGAATGCGAGCGCGGTCCGCGCCTACGAAGCTGCGGGCTTTGCTCCCTACATGCTGGAAATGAGATTAGCGCTGGGCGAGTGACCTGGCGGATGGGGTGGGATTTGAACCCACGAGACCCTTGCGAGCCTGCCGGTTTTCAAGACCGGTGCCTTCAACCGCTCGGCCACCCATCCGGAAGAGCGTGGGACCTTAGTCGACCGTCGCCAAATAACAAGGGTTTAGCGCGCGTTCCGGAGCGGCGGCGTTAACCCGGTTCTGGTTGCGAAACGGAACGAAAAATCGCATAGGCGTAGGCATGACTTCCACATTCGCCGCCAGACCGATTCGCCGGGCGCTCCTGCTGCTTTCACCGATCGCGCTCGTCGCCTGCTCGACCACGCACCTTCCCGATGCGCCGAAAACAATTGGCGAAGCGGTGAAGGCCAATCCGCATTACAAAGTCGGCGCGCCGTACAAGATCGACGGCGAATGGTATGTGCCGAAAATCGACGAGCGCTACGACGAAGAAGGAATCGCGTCCTGGTACGGCGACGACTTCCACGGGAAGAAAACCGCCAATGGCGAGATCTTCGACAAACGGCGCCTCTCCGCCGCGCACAAGACGCTGCCGCTGCCGACGCTCGCTGAAGTCGAAAATCTCGGAGAACGGCAAGCGCGTCATCGTGCGCGTGAACGATCGCGGGCCCTTCAGAGACAATCGCGTCATCGACCTTTCGCACGCCGCGGCGGACCAGCTCGGATTCACCCAACAAGGCGTCGCTCGCGTTCGTGTCCGCTATATCGGCGAATCGCCTGTGAGCGGCGTTGCGGCGTTGCCGGGCGATCTCGCCGCGACGCCGGTGCGAACAGCGGCGCGCAGAGGAGCGGCGCCTGTCGTTGCCGCCTCTTTGGAGACTGATCAACTTGCCGCGCTGATCGCGAGCGCCACTGGCCAGGCGACGCCGGCGGCGGCGGAAGATATCTGGGTCGAACTCGCCGCGGTCGAGGATCTTGCGACGCTTGAGACAATGAATCTCGATCTCCCCGAGCTTGGGCCGGTCAGCGTTCAGTCGGGCGAAGCGGGCGGGCGGCGAATGCAGTTTCTGCGCATCGGTCCTTTCATCGACGAGGCGATCGCGGCCGCGTCGCTGTCGAGGGTTCGCGCAGCGGGTTTTGGCGGCGCGCGCATTGTGCGTGGCGCAAGTTTTTAGGTCAGTGACAAGAAAGCAGAGATGACATCGATGTCGACGACGAAATTTGGTCTGATTGCCGGCGCGCTTGCGATGGTGTTCGGCGGCGTTGCGCGCGCCGAAGTGACGACGATCGCCCCGCACGCGGTCATCATGGATTTTGAAACAGGCGCTGTCCTTTTCGAAAAGGACGCGGACGCGCCGATCGGTCCGTCGTCGATGAGCAAGCTGATGACGGTCGCGATCGTCTTCGAAAAGCTGAAGAACGGCGAGTTGAAGCTCTCGGACGAATTCTCGGTCTCCGAGACCGCGTGGCGGGAGAAAGAAGGCTCCTCCATGTGGGTCCGGGTCGACACGAAGATCCGCGTCGAAGACCTCCTGCGCGGCATCATCGTCCAGTCGGGCAATGACGCCTGCATCGTCGTTGCTGAAAACATCTCTGGAACCGAAGCCGCCTTTGCCGATCTGATGACCAAGAAGGCGCGCGAGTGGGGCCTCAAGAACTCGACGTTCACCAATTCATGGGGCCGTCCGGACGATCATCACAAGATGAGCACGCGAGACCTCGCGCTCCTCGGCCGCAAGATGATCAAGGATTTTCCGGCGCACTATAAATACTTCGCCGAGAAGGACTTCACCTGGGAGAAAATCCGCCAGCCGAACCGCAATCCGCTGCTGTTCAATTTCAAGGGCGCGGACGGCCTCAAGACCGGCCACACGGAAGAAAACGGCTACGGCCTTGTCGGGTCGGCGATCGTCAATGGCGAGCGCCGCATCATCGTCGTCAACGGGCTGACGTCGGAAAAGGAACGCGCGGCGGAAAGCGAACGCCTCATGCGCGTCTCGTTCAACGACTTCACGAACCGCACGCTTTACAAGGCGGGCGCCGTCGTCGGCGACGCGCTTGTCTTCGCCGGCAAGGACGCGACGGCGCCGCTCGTCACCGACGCGCCGGTGTCGATGATCCTGCACCGCTCGTCTGCCGATACGATTGTCGCAAAGGTCGTTTATGAGGGCCCGATCGCGGCGCCGATCGCGGAGGGACAACAGATCGGGTATCTCAGGATTTCCATGGAGGGCGGCGACGCGCGCGAGTTCCCGCTCTATGCAGGGAAGGCCGTCAAATCGGTCGGCCCGTTCGGGCGGATCGGACTCGCCGTCAAAGCGCTCGTGACCGGCAATTCAACGGCGGAGGGCGGAGACGCCTCCGCTTCTCAATAGTGAGCGACGCGCGCCGCGGATTGTTCATCAGCTTTGAAGGCGGCGACGGCGCGGGCAAATCGAGCCAGATCGGACGTCTCGCGGATTATCTGCGTGTCAAAGGGATGACCGTACGCGTGACGCGCGAGCCGGGCGGTTCTGACGGCGCCGAGGCGATCCGAAAGCTGCTGGTCGAGGGAAAAGCCGAGCGCTGGAGCCCGATGAGCGAAGCGCTGATGATGTATGCGGCGCGCGCCGATCATCTGGATAAGGTCATTCGTCCTGCGCTCGCGCGCGGTGATGCGGTGATTACGGACCGCTTCGCGGATTCGACAATGGCCTATCAGGGCATCGCCGGCGCTGTCGGCGAGGCGGCGGTCACGAAGCTGCACGATTTGGTTGTCGGCGCCGACGATCCTGACGTCACGTTCATCCTCGACGTCCCGACCAATATCGGCCTTGCGCGCGCCGGCGGACGCGCTTCGGCGGAGACGCGCTTTGAAAGCAAGGGCGAAGCCTTTCATGAGAAAGTTCGTCAGGCGTTCCTGACGATCGCCCGCGATAACCCCGCGCGGTGCGTCGTCATCGATGCGACGCCGGATGAGGCGACCGTGTTCAAATCGGTTGCGACGGCGGTCGACCGGCTATTGGCGGCGCGCCGATGACAGGCCTTGTCGATATTCCGCCGCCGCAGGCTCGAAGCGATTTTCTCGCGGCGCCCGGCGTCGAAGCGCAGCTTGTTCAGTCGCTGAACGCTGGCGCGCTCGCGAGCGGCTGGCTGATTGCGGGCGGCGAGGGCGTGGGGAAGGCGACACTCGCCTATCGCCTTGCCCGTGCGCTTTTGCAGCGGGACCGGCCGGCGGACGCGCCGACCCTCGATGTGCCGGCCGGGTCGCAGGCGCACGCGCTCGTCGCATCGGGCGGCCATCCGGACCTTTTCGTCGCCGAACGGCGTTACGACGACAAGAAGGAGCGGCATGCCACTGAAATTACTATCGAAGTCGTGCGCGAGTTGACGCACTTCATGAACCACACGGCGGCGATGGGCGGCTGGCGCGTTGCGATCATCGACACGGCCGACGATTTGAACCGCAATTCCGCAAATGCGCTCTTGAAGGTGCTGGAAGAACCGCCGCCGCGCGCGGCGATCTTCGTGCTCTCCTCAGCGCCCGGAAGGCTTCTCGCAACGATCCGTTCGCGGTGCCGGCGGATCGATCTTCGTCCGCTTCCGGATGAAACCATCGCCGACTTCCTGCGCAAGGAAGACGCGGCGAAGGGCGAAGAAGCGATGAAGATCGCGCGCGCCGCGGGCGGAAGGCCGGGCCTTGCGTTGTCGCTGGCGCTCGGCGACGGCGCCGAGGCGATCGAAGCGGTAGAGGCATTCTGGACGGCGGCGGCGAGAGGCGGCGACGTTGCGCCGGTCGCGCAAAAGCTCGCCCTCAAGGACGCGGAAGGCGTGTTCGGTCATTTTCAGGCGATGCTCCTGGCGCGGATCGCAGCGAACGCCAAGGCGCTTGCGACGGCGCAAGACAATGAGGCGCGCGCGTTCGTTGCTCTGCGCGAGACAATCGACCGGCTGTTCACACGAGGCGACGCGGTCAATCTCGATCGCTTTCAGGTTGTTCTGGCCGCCGGGCGCGCCTTCAAGGCGACGGCGCGCTGAAATCCCATGCTCGTCGACAGCCACGTCAATCTGCATCACGAAAAATTCGCGGGCGAGGTCGACGCGCTCGTCGAAGCGGCACGCGCCGCCGGCGTCGGCGCCATGCTGACGATCTCCGACAGGATCGCATCGACCGAAGCGATCAAGGCGATCGCGTCGCGTTACCCGAACATCTGGCGGTCGGTCGGCGCGCATCCGCACTACGCGAGCGATCATCTTGACCTGACGGCGGAAAAACTCGCAGCGCTCGCCGCTGACGAGGATGTCGTCGGCATCGGCGAGTGCGGCCTCGATTTTCATTACACGTTTTCGCCGAGGGAGCATCAAGAGCAGCTTTTCGCCGCCCATATCGAGGCGGCGCAGGAGACCGGGCTGCCGCTCATCATCCACGCGCGCGAGGCGGACGATCTGACGCGCACCATGCTTGAAACGGCGATCGCAAAGAAACATTTCACGCCTTTGCTGCATTGCTATACGAGCGGGCTCAAGCTCGCCGAGGCGGTGATGGACATGGGCGGCTATATTTCGTTTTCCGGGATCATCACGTTCAGGAACGCGGACGAGGTGCGCGCCGTTGCGATGAAGATGCCGCATGACCGGATCATCGTCGAAACCGATTGCCCGTATCTGGCGCCGATCCCGCATCGCGGGCGCCGCTGCGAACCGGCCCATGTCGTCCATGTCGCCGACAAGCTCGCCGAAATTCTCGGCGTTTCGCGCGCCGACGTCGACCGGGTGACGACGGAGAATTTTTTCCGGCTGTTCAGCCGCGCGCGCCTTTCCGGAGCATAGTCAGTGAGCGGATCATCAGGCGAGGGGCGTTTCAGGGCGACGATCCTCGGATCGGGGTCATCGGGCGGGGTGCCGCGTCTTGGCGGCGCGGACGGGCGCGGCGACTGGGGAACCTGCGACCCCACGGAGCCGAAAAACCGGCGGCTTCGCTGTTCGCTGCTCGTCGAACGCGCGGATCCGACCGACGGCTTTGCGCGACCCGGCGTGACCTCGGCCGTGATCGACACCTCGCCGGATTTCAGAACGCAGATGCTCGCCGCCGAAGTGGCGCGCGTCGATGCAGTGGTCCTGACGCACGACCACGCGGACCAGACGCATGGCCTCGACGATCTTCGCGCCTATGCGTTGAGGGCGCGAAAGCGCGTTCCGGTCTGGCTCGATCGCGGGACGGCCGGAAACGTCGTCGAACGGTTTCGCTATTGCTTCGAGCAGGCGCAAGGGAGCTGGTACCCGGCGATCCTCGAGGAGATGGCGATCCCGCCATGCGGTCAGGAATTCGCCGTTTCGGGTCCTGCCGGCGATATTCCGTTCGTCGCGTTCTTCCAGCGCCACGGACAGGTCAATTCGCTCGGGTTCCGGATCGGCGAGCTTGCTTATTCGAGCGACGTCAACGGCTTGCCGGAGGACAGTTTCGGGATCCTTGAGGGAGTCAAAATCTGGATCGTCGATGCGTTGCAGGTCGCGCCGCATGGGACGCACGCCAATCTTGAAACGACCTTGCGCTGGATCGAGCTTGTGAAGCCCGAACGCGCGATCCTGACCAATCTCCACATCACCATGGATTACCAGACCCTCGAAAAAACGCTGCCGAAGGGGGTCGAACCGGCGTTTGACGGGCTCAAGGTCGAGTTCCGGGCCTGATGCATAATTTGCGACAATATCAATTGTGCGAATCACGCATAGAGGCGGAATCCCCGCCGAAGGGGCGCGGATGAGACACGTCCCCATCGCGTCGATCGCGGCGCAGCCCTGGAAAAACAAGGGCGGCGTGACCCGCGAAATCGCAGCGAGAACGGATGGCCGGCACGTCGTCTGGCGGCTGTCGGTCGCGGATGTCGATGCGCCCGGACCGTTCTCGATTTTTCCGGGCGCCGCGCGCGTCCTGACCGTCATTGACGGCGCCGGATTGCGGCTGAAACACGCTGGCGGCGTCATCGAAGCGCTGCCCGGTATGCCGGTCCGGTTTTCCGGCGACGTTGCGATCGACTGCGATCTCGTCGGCGGACGGGTTCGCGACTTCAACCTGATCTTCGATCCGGCGCGGGTCCGTGCGGATGTCTTGAGGCTCGAACCCGGCGCGCACGACGTCAAGTCTTTCGCCGGCGCGTTTGGCCTCCTGCCGCTCGGCGCCCCGCTCGCCGTCAGGACTTTCGGCGAGGCGCCGCCGGATTCGTTTCTTCACTTCGAAGGCGCCGCTCCCTTGATTGAAATTCCGCAGGACGCCGCCGCGCTGCTTGTCGTTATTGAATGAGCGTCGCGACCGCTTTTTTGTAATCGGCGATGATGGCGTCGCGCGCGTGATGGCGCCCGCCGGAGACGACATGGCGGCCAGCCGACCAGACGTCGGTGACGACATCATCGCCCGCCGCAAAGCATAGCCCGTCGAGAAGCTGCGCGTCGCCGAGCGCCGCGAGCGCCGGCGCATCGCTGTCGATCGCGACGAGATCGGCGAGGCGCCCCTTCTCGATCGCGCCCGCATCGCGCCCGAGCGCAGTCGCGCCGCCTTCCGCCGCGCCGAGATAGAGCGTCTCGCCGACGCTTTTGCCGGCGACCGCGAGCACATTGCGCGCGCCGTCGCGAAGGCGCTGCGAATATTCGAGCGTTCGAAGCTCTTCCGTCAGCGAGATCCGCACATTGCTGTCCGAGCCGAGGCCGAAGGCGCCGCCCGCTTCAAGATAAGCGGCGCCGTTGAACGGCCCGTCCCCGAGATTGGCCTCGGTGATCGGGCAAAGGCCGGCGACAGCGCCGCTTGCGGCGAGCGCGCGCGTTTCGGCGTCCGTCATGTGGGTCGCGTGAACGAAGCACCAGCGATCGTCGACGGCCATATTGGCCAGCAGCCATTCGACGGGCCTCGCGCCAAGCCACGCCGTGACGTCCGCGACTTCTTTGGGCTGTTCGGCGACATGCAGATGAACCGGATAGTCCGTATGCGTATCAATGAGCCGTTTCAGATCGTCGGGCGACGTCGCCCTTAAGGAATGCGGCGCGACGCCGACGATCGCATCCGGACCGGCGCTCTTCGCGCTGGCGCGCGCCTCCGCGACCAGACGATTGAAGCGATCGACATCGTTGCCGAAGCGCGCTTGTTCGGCGGCAAGCGGCGCTTTTCCGGCGCCGCCATAGATATAGAGCACCGGCAGCAAGGTGAGCCCGATCCCCGTCCGCGCCGCCGCCGCCAGAATGCGCTGGCTCAGCTCCGACAGCCGCTGATAGGGCGCGCCGCCCGGCTGATGGTGGAGGTAATGGAACTCACCGACGCTCGCAAAGCCCCTCTCCTGCATCTCCATGAAGGCGAGCGCGGCGATCGCCTCGATCTCGTCCGGCGTGATCTTCGCCGCGAAGCGGTACATGAGCGCGCGCCAGGTCCAGAACAAGTCGCGGCCCGCCGTCCTGTATTCCGTCATCCCCGCCATCGCGCGCTGGAAAGAATGGCTGTGCAGATTGCCGACCGCCGGCAGCAGCGTGTCGACGCGGACCGCCTTCGCCGTCGGCGCGGTCTTCGCGTCGATCGCCGCGATGCGCCCGCCGTCGATGCGCAGCAGGACATCATGCGCCCATGCGTCCGGCAGCCGCGCGCGTTTGGCGAAAATCTCGGTCATCGCGTCCCCTTTGCGGTCAACGCCGGCGCCAGCGCTTCGAGCTTTTGAAGAATTTCGCCGAGCACGGCGCGAAGCGCGCCCGCGCGCGTTTCGTCATAGTCGAAGGGCGGCGTTTCCGATGCGAGATAGCGCGCCTGCGCCAGCTCCATCTGGATCGCGTGAACGCCCTCCTCCGGCCGGCCATAATGGCGCGTCGTCCAGCCGCCCTTGAAGCGTCCGTTCACGACATAAGAAAAGCCGGACGCCGCCGCCGTCTCGCGCGCGGCCGCCTCGACCCGCTCGTCGCAGGTCGCGCCCTCATTGGTGCCGATATTGAGATCGGGCAGCGCGCCGTCAAACAGAAAGGGAATGCGCGACCTGATCGAATGGCAGTCATAAAGGAGGGCGACGCCGTTTATCGCTTTGACCCGCGCGATCTCGGCGGCGAGCGCCTTGTGATAGGGCGCGTGGAACGCCGCGAGCCGCCGCGCGGTTTCGGCCGCGTCCGGCGCCGTCGTCCAGATAAGCGCCCCGTCGAAATTCGTGAGCGGCGCGAGCCCCGTCGTGTTCTGTCCCGGATAGAGCGAGGCGCCTGAGGGATCGCGGTTCGCGTCGATGACGTAGCGATGGAATGTCGCGCGCACGATCGTCGCGCCGGGAAGAAGCCCCTCATAGAGACGGTCCACATGCCAGTCGGCGTCGCGCAGCGTCCGGCCTTCCGCGTTCAACCGCGCGAAAATCTCGCGGCGGAACCTCCGTCCCCGTATGCGGCATGGCGAGGATGATTGGCGATGATCCGCGCGTCACGGCGACGGAATTATCTGACGCGTGCATGTCAGTCATCATGTCCGCGCCCGCCCTTTCCGGCCGCCGGCCGCCGGCATTGACCGCCAGCGGCGCCGTCGGCTCTAATCGCGCCCGTCGTCACCAGACCGTCCGGCCAGCCGCCCCTTTCAAGGATTTCTATCGGTATGCAGACCATCGCGCTACTCGGTCTCGGGGCGATGGGAAACGCCTTCGCCGTCCGCTGGCGCGCGGCGGGATTTCCGCTCACCGTCTGGAACCGAAACCTCGCCAAAGCCGAGGCGCTGCTTGCGAGCGGCGTCAGCATCGCCGGGACGCCGCGTGACGCCGCCGCGGGCGCGGATATCGTGGTTGCGATGGTCAGCGACGACGACGCCTCGCGCGGGATCTGGCTTGGCGCTGATGGCGCGCTCGCGGGCGTCCGGCCCGGCGCCGTCGCCCTCGACATGAGCACGATTTCGCCGCCTCTCGCGCGCGACCTCGCGGGCCTCGCCGGAAAAGCGGGCGCTCAATTCCTCGACGCGCCGGTCGCGGGCGGTCCGGCGGCGGTCGCGGCGGGAAAGCTCGCCATCTTCGTCGGCGGCCCGGCGGCGGCTCTCGAAAAGGCGCGGCCCGTTCTTGCGGCGATCGCCGGACGCATCGACCATCTGGGGCCGGCCGGCGCCGGCGCGACGTGGAAGCTCATCAATTACATGATGGCGGGCGCGCAGCTCGCCGGGCTTGCCGAGGCGCTGACCCTCGCGGCGAAGGCGGGCATCGCGCCGGAGCGCGCGGGCGATCTCATCCGCAGCAGCGTCGTCGCCAGTCCCGCAATCGTCGCCAAACTGCCGCGCATGATCGAGCGGCGGTTCGGCGATCCGGACGCCGCGCTCCGTCTTGTCGCGAAGGATCAGCGCTATGCGCTGGCGCTCGCGCGTTCCCTTGGCGCCGATCTCGACATCTTGCCGGTCGTCGCGGAACTCTACGCCAGAGCCGAACGCGAAGGTCTTGGCGATCTGGACCTTGCGGCGGTGATCGACAGCGTCAGCAGGCGGTCGGGCGGCGACGGTCATTGAAGCCTCGCGCGCGCCTGATTGAGATCGAAGAGGCGCTTTAAAATTTCTTCCTCGGTCAGCGCGCCCGCCTTGAAATCATCCTCCCAGCCGTAAGCGGCGGCGACGGCTTCATCGAGCGCCCGGTGCGCGTGGTCGAGCCAGGCGGGGCGCTCGTTATAAAGGTTCGTCAGCGTGCGTTTTTTAAGGATCGCCGCCGCCTTGTCGTCCACGGGAAGGATGCGGTCGGGATAGCCCGGAACGACTTCCGGAACGCGCTTTACAAGGTCCGCCGGGTTCAGCCAGTTCTCGCGCAATTCGTTGAGGCGCATCGCCGCCGCCGCGATGCGGACGGCGCGCGGGTCGTCCGCATAGTCCTTGGCCGGAATATTGGGCGTCAGCCCTTCCGGGAAGGGGAAGGTTTCGAAACAGGTCGTCGGTGTGTAACGCGGGTCGTTGCCGACACCGAGCCATGTGCCCATGCGCAGCGACCAGATTTCATGGAATTTGGAATGGAGGATGCCGAAGGTCGTGTCGTCGTCGCGGGCGATGGCGATAATTGCGTGATCTGGGCAGAGTTGCCGTTTAAACCAAACAAATAATCGATGTTTTGCGACCGTCGGCGTCGCGAAAAACCTCTCAGACGTGAGATAGCGCAGCTTCCACATTCCTGGTCGCGGCTCGACGTAATGCCACCAATATTTCGGCGATGCCTTGCGCTCGATTTTCTTCTCGAATTGGGTTCACATTTTGGCGCGCATACTCGAATGGCGCCTCAAAACAGTGCGGCTTCCGGCTCCGATTGTCCATCCGAAATCGATAATCCAATGTCTGCGCGGCCGTCGAGACAAATCGAAGCCGTTTACCAGGGCTGCAGCACGTCGGAATTTGGCCTGCCGTCAGGATTTACCGGCAGTCGAGGTCAACATTTCGCGCAATTCCTCGCTCGGGACGTCAAAAGGGCCGCCTTTCGTGTCCCCATGAACGACCTATCCGCGATTTCGAGCGAATTGCTTGATGAGTCATGTCGAGTTTCGTTCGACGCCGTCAGGTCGCAATAGATTCTGGAGGACTTGCTGCCGTTGATTGGCTCGACCGATCTATCTGCCTGTGCAAAGCAAATAATCGAAACCCGTACTGCGGCGCCATCGACTGACCCACGGCTCGTCGCTCCAAGCATCAAAAATCCTGCCGCCGTCGACAATTGCGCTCAAGACATTCGACGATTGGCGCCGCCACGAATTGAATTTGTGGCGACAAGTCCGGCGCGCTGTTCCTGCATTCGATCTTTCTTCCACGCCTTCACAAACCAATAAGTCACAAGTCGACTGTCGCCAGGAGCGTCCACGAAAAGCGTCGAGCACGCACGACGTAATGTTCACCCGAGTTCCGCGATGAATTTGCTCGCCCAAAAACGGCGGGTTCCCCACAATCACATCCGCGTCCGGCCACTCGGCTTCGCGCCACTCGCCTGTCGCTTCGTCCTTCTCGATCAGCGCGTCGCGACATTCGATATTGTCGAGCGGGCGCAGGATCGGGTTTCGCCCGGCGTCGAAGCCGTTCCTCCGCATCCACTGGATTTCGCCGACCCAGATCGAGACGCGCGCGAGTTCCGCCGCGTAAGGATTGATCTCGATCCCCTTGACCGCCTCCGGCCCGACGCGCGGCGGCTGGCGCTTCAACCCCATCGTCTCGATATCAAGGCCGGCGTCGCGCTCGATGTCTTTCAGCGCCAGAAGCGAGAGATAGAGAAAATTCCCGGAGCCGCAGGCGGGGTCGAGCACGCGAAAGGCGCGCAGGCGTTCGAGGAAATCCTCATAGAGTTTCTGCGCGGCGTTCAAGGCCTTCGTCGCCTTCGCCCGCCCGGCCGTCACAATCTTCTGGCGGTCGGCCTCGCCGCGCTTGGCGAGCGGATCGCTTTCTTTCAGCAGTCGCATGCCTTCGGCCTGCACCGCGCTGATCTCCGCTTCCGCCTTTCGCGCCGCCGCCGCCTGCTTTTCAATGTCGCCTTTGATCGCCGCCCATTCGGCGCGCAGGGGCTCGATGATGACCGGGCCCGACGATCATCATGATTTTCTCGCGGTCGGTGTAATGCGCGCCAAGCTGCGAGCGCTTTGACGGGTCGAGCCCGCGCTCGAACAAGGTGCCGAGAATCGACGGGTCGATGTCGCCCCAATAGAGCTTGGCCGCGCGAAGGCCGAGGCGGACGTCGGCTTCTTCGAGCGGCAGCGCCGCATCGTCGTCGAAGAGCCCGCCATTGAACCACGGAATGTCGTCGAGCCCGAATTCCCCGCCAGATTTCATCGCGCCGAAAAGCTGGCGCAAATAGCCTTGCGCTTTTTCCGGCGCCGCCTCCGAACGTTGCAGCGCCTTTTCAAAGAGCTTGTTCGGCAGGAGGCCGACATCCTCCGCGAACATGCAAAAGACGAGGCGGTTGACGAAATGCGCGACCGCCTGCGGGTCGTGGCCGCGATCGCGGAGGCGCTGGGCGAGGGTCGAAAACTCGTCCGCCGCTTCCTTCGTCAGTTCGGCGCGCGTTTTTCGCGGCTTCAGCCGCTCGGGATCGGAGAACGCCCATTTGAGGAGGTCGCGCTTGTCGGCGTTGACGAGGTCTTTCAGCGCCAGTTCGTGTTTTTCCTGAACCTGCGAGGTCCAGTTCGTCCGGATGACGATCGTCTTGGTGTCCGAGACGATCAGCAGCGGCGGGTTTTCTAGCGCATGGGCGTAGCGAAGCAGTTGCGCGTGCGCCGCCTCAAGGTTCTTGTCCGGCCCCTTGTATTCCCAGGCGAAGCATTCGCGCTTCCAGACGTCGGCGAAGCCCTGCCCGCCCGTCGCCTTGGTCGCGCCCTTCTCGAAACAGTAGTGCTCGCCGGTCGGGTCGGCCTGCGCCGGCGTCGGCTCGTCCAGCAGCGCGCAGAGGTCGAGGAAATGCTCCTGCGCCGCCGAGCGCTCCTTCAGCGTCGAGGCTTCCCATTTGCGGACGAACTGTTCGGGCGTCATCGCCGCGCGTCTCCCCCGTGCGGGTTTCTTGCGCGACCAGCAGATTGGAAAGTGGTGAGCCCAGATGGGATCGAACCATCGGCCCTCTGATTAAAAGTCAGATGCTCTACCGCTGAGCTATGGGCCCACACTTGCCGTCGGCGCGCCCGCCATTCGGCAAAGCCCGCGCGACAAGGCGCCCAGACCCTCCTTTTGGGGAGCGGGTGGACGCCTTGAAGAGCGCGGACCATAGGGGCGTCGCTTTTGGGGGTCAACGGGGAAAAGGCGCGCGTTTTCCCGAGATTTTCCAGCCGTGTCCGAACGGAAAAAGGCGGCCCGCCGGCATGTCGCGTCATGGGCAGCGCGCCTCAAGCTGCAGGACGTCGACAGCCTCGGCGCCGGCGGCGGCGCCGACCGCGTCGTAGAGCGCGCGGCTTTCCTTCAGGGCGGCGCAGGCGCGTTCCGGCGCGCCGGCGCCGATCGCCCAACGCCCGAAAAGACGCAGCATCGTCGCCTGCGTGCTCCGCCAGGCGGGGTCGCTGCGGACAAGATCGGCGTAGCGCCAGACGAGCGCTTCGGCGGCGTCAAGATCGCCCTCCTTCGCTTCGATCGCCGCTTCGATCCGGAGCCAGTCGGCCTCAAGCGCCGGGTCGCCTTCGCTGAGCGCCCGCGAGGCGCCAAGTTCAGCGCGCGCCTTGTCGACGTCGCCACGGCCGATCGCGAGTTCCGCGGCGTAAAGGCGGACGCCGGCCCCGCCGCTGTAGTCCGAGCGCCCCGCAAGCGCTTCGCAATAGGGAGCGGCGGCCTCGATTTGATCCGTGTAAAGACCGGCGCGGCAGGTGAGGTTCAGCATGGGGGCCGGCAGGAACTGGCCGGTCTTGCGGCGTGCATCGAGCTTTGCGGCGCCGATGTCGAATGTCCGCGTCCAGTCGCCGCCGGCGAACTGCCTCTGGACGAAGGCGACTTCCGAACCGAGCGCCAACAGGGGCTCATCGATCTCGGCCGCGACGCGCTCGAACGCGCGGTTGGCGCTCTCCGCCTCGGCGAGGCGGTCCTGGCGCCAATCGAGCACCGACGATAACCACAAAACCATCGCTTCAAGATGCCGGTCGCGCGTGCGGTCGCGCAGCGCCTCGACGCGGGCAAGGTTTGCTTGCGCGACGCCGAGATCGGGCGTGTCGCCGAGCGCTGCGATGGCAAGGTGGGCGTAGGCGAAACCGCGCAGGCGGTCGCTCGTCGCCTCTTCGGCGATGATCTCATTGGCGAACGACGCTGCGGCGTCGTACCCGCGCAGGCGTAAAATGTCGAAGAAAAGTCCCTGAAAGGCGGCGAGCGAACCCGGCGCGAGATCGAACGCCTTGCGCCGCGCGGCAAGGCCCCTCCCTTCATCGACCAGCAGGGCGATGGCGCCGACACGCGTGTAGGCTTCAGCGGCGGCCCCCCTGTCGCCGGCGCGATCAAGATCGGCGGCGAGTTTCTCAAGAATGTCCAGCGCATGGACGCTGGTCGCCCGCCGCGAAGGACGAAAACGCGGCCTTGTCTGCGGCGCGCGCGGAGGCGCCGATTTCGGCGACCGCTTTTGTCGCCAGCGCAGCCGATGGATCGTCGGCGCCGCGTCCGGCGATGATTTGCTCGGTCACTTTCGCAATCGAGGCCGGCGTCGGGCGACCGGGGTTGGCAAAGAGCACGACGGCGCCGATCAAGGCGGCGGCGAGGACCGCAAGGGCCGCCACGCGCGCGCTGTTCGAGCGCAGTACGCGAAGCAAGGATCGCCAGCCCTCCTGTGGCGCTGGCGGGAGATGCGGCGAGACCGTCGGCTGCCTGGTATCGCGCAAGAGCGCCGCCTTCAGCGAACCGGCGCATCGGGCGTCAGCCTCGCCATTCCAGTCCGTAAAGTCCGTGCAGTGAACATGGCGGAACCCGAGCGGCGGCGCCTGGCCGTCAAAGCTCAACGGGATCAGCTTTTCGGCGTCGCGTCCGACGGCCGCCTCATCCAGAACCCATTTCGAACGTGCCGAGTGCGGCGACCAGACGACGACGACGAAATCGGCCTCCCTCAGCCGTCGTTCCGTTTCTTCGGTGAAGCTTTCTCCCGCGACAAGCCGGTCATCCCACCAGACCTCCGCGCTCCATGAGTCGATCAGCGCCACCAGCTGCGCGACCCGCGCCTTGTCCTCGCGCGCATAGCTGACGAAAATATTGGTCATGCGCTTCCTTCGGCGAGCAGAGCGCGCGTCGGTTGAAACAAGGTCACAAGACAGTCTCCCCCGTCCGCGCCCGGAACTCGGCGATGAATTCCGTCAGCCGGCCGGCCGCGATCGCCGCGCGAAGGCCGGCCATCAGCTGCTGATAATAGTGCAGATTGTGCCAGCTGAGCAGCATGGGCCCCAGATATTCGCCCGCCTTGAAGAGGTGGTGGAGATAGGCCTTTGAATAGTCGCGGCTCGCCGGGCAATCGCTCGCGGCGTCGAGCGGCGCTTCGTCGTCCGCAAAACGCGCATTGGTGATGGTGACGGGGCCGTCCGGCGTCCATGCCTGCCCGTGGCGGCCCGCCCGCGTCGGCAGCACGCAGTCGAACATGTCGACCCCGCGCGCGACCGCGCCGACGATATCGGCCGGCTTGCCGACGCCCATCAGATAGCGGGGTTTCGCCTTGTCCATGTGCGGCGTCGTGAAATCGAGGACGCGGAACATCTCCTCGCGCCCCTCGCCGACCGCGAGCCCGCCGATCGAATAGCCCGGAAAGCCGATCTCCATGAGGCGCGTCAGGCTTTCGCGGCGAAGGTCTTCGTAAGTCGCGCCCTGCACGATGCCGAAAAGCGCCTGTCCCGGATTCGCCTTCTTCTCGAACGCGCGTCTTCGAGCGCTCGGCCCAGCGGAGCGACAGGCGCATCGACTCCGCGCACTGGTCATGCGCGATCGGGATCGCCGGACATTCGTCGAGCTGCATCTGGATGTCGGCGCCGAGGAGTTGCTGGATCTCGATCGAGCGCTCGGGCGTCAGCATGTGCCGCGAGCCGTCGATATGCGAGGCGAAGGAAACGCCCTCCTCCGTCAATTTGCGCAAGCTGGAGAGCGACATCACCTGATAGCCGCCTGAATCGGTCAGGATCGGGCGCGGCCAGTTCATGAATTTATGAAGCCCGCCCTGCGCCGCGACCCGCTCCGCGCCGGGACGCAGCATCAGATGATAGGTGTTGCCGAGAATGATGTCGGCGCCGGTCGCGCGGACGTCCTCCGGGAAACATCGCCTTCACCGTCCCCGCCGTGCCGACCGGCATGAAAGCAGGCGTCCGGATTTCGCCGCGCGGCGTCGCGATGATTCCGGTTCTGGCGGCGCCGTCGGTTGCGTCGAGGGTGAAGGAGAAGGAGGTCATGGGGCGGTCCCCTCACCCGCAACCGCTGCGCGGTTTCGACCTCTCCCGAGGGAGAGGTGAAAGGTCCCGCCTCTCCCTTGGGAGAGGCCAGCGAGCGCGTCAGCGCGAGCGGGTGAGGGTTTCACCGTCACGCGTCCTCCGCCAGCGCAATCAGCGCTGCCACCGTGTTCCAGTTCCGCGCGGTCGTTGTCACGCCGAGCACGCGGTCGATCTTTTCAACGATCCTCGATCCGGCGAGCCCGTCTGGCGTGAAGAGATAAAGCGCCTTGCCGGCGACCGCAAAATCCGGCTTTCGGGTGGCGCTGCGCGCCGAGCGCTTCGACGGCTGCTGCCTTCGGCGCGCCGTCGAGCAGGAAAAGGTGCACGGATTTGCCGCTCGCCGCCGCCTGTTTGGCGAACGGGTTGGCGTTCGCCGATTTTTTGAACGCCGCAGCCGTCGTCACAAAGACATGCGGCGTGAAGCCAGCGGCGCGCCCTGATCGCAGCACCGATGTCGGCGGCGCTCGTCTTGCCGTCGAAGACCGCGTTGCCGCTCTGGATATGGGTTCTGACATTCGCAGCCGAGCCCTTCGAGCGCGCTCGCAAAGAGCTTCATCGGCAGCTTGTTATTGCCCCCGACATTAACGCCGCGAAGTAGCACAACTGGCGAGTCCGTCTGTCTCTCCAGCAAACACGCATCCCCATAGGAATAAAACCGATAGCCGCGTTCGATCGCTTCCCGATAGGCGCGCTTCATCGTCGCCGTTCCGGCGAAGGCTGAGACCAGCATGAACAGGGTCGAGCGCGGCAGGTGGAAATTCGTCATCAGCGCGTCGACCGCCTTGAAGCGATAGCCGGGCGTGATGAAAATGTCGGTTTCGTCTCGCCAGGGACGAATGATCCCCGCCTCGTCCGCCGCGCTTTCAAGGAGGCGGAGGCTCGTCGTGCCGACGGCGACGATGCGCCCGCCCGCCGCTTTCGCGTCATTGATGCGCGCCGCCTGTTCCCCGGTGATCTCGCCCCATTCGGAATGCATGACGTGATCGCGCGTGTCCTCCGCCGTCACCGGCAGGAAAGTGCCGGCGCCGACGTGCAGGGTGATCGTTTCGGTCTCAACGCCGGCGGCCTTAGGCGCTCGAACAATTGCGGCGTGAAATGGAGCCCGGCGGTCGGCGCCGCGACCGAGCCGTCTTCGGCCGCGAAAACCGTCTGATAGGCGCGCGCATCGTCCGGCGTCACCGCGCGCTTTCGCGCGATGTAAGGGGGGAGCGGCGGCGCGCCATCGCGGGCGAGCGCCTGATCGAATTCCGCGCCGTTGAGATTGAAGGCGAGAATCGCCGCCGCGCCGTCGCGCCGCTCGACGGTCGCCCGAAAGGCGTCGCTGAATTCGACGCTGTCGCCGGGCCGCAGCCGCTTTGCAGGCCGCACGAACGCCTGCCAGCGCGCGCCGAGCCAGGGATCGCCGACAAGGCGCCGGATCAAGGTGACGTCGATCGCGACAGCGCCGTCGACGCTGCGGGCCTTTCGCCGCCCGGAAAGCTGGGCCGGAATGACCTTGGTGTCGTTAAGGACGAGGATGTCGCCTTTCCGGAGGAGCCTCGGCAGGTCGGCGACGGTGAAATCTCCAAACGCCGGGCCTTCGACATGGAGAAGGCGCGCGGCGTCGCGCGGGCTCGCGGGTTTCAACGCGATCCGGCTTTCCGGCAGCTCGAAGTCGAACTCGTCGACGCGCATCGACCGCGTCTCTAGCCGCTCGGCCGCGATGAGGCCAGCGACGGAAGGGCCCAAATCCTCACGACAGCGCCGGCGGCGCGCCATCAACGCCGCCGGGTCGGCCATGGTCCCTGCCCTCTCTTCCGTTCTTCCTGCTATCGTCACCGCGCCAAATCCTCCGTACGCCGCTGTTTCTCCCGGCGCATCCGGCGCGCCGATCAGGAGGATACTAAAGCGGTTTCAGGGGTGTGGGATAAGTTGTGGGATAAGGTGGGGGAGGGGGATAAACAGGGGGATAAGTTTTTTTGTCGCGCGGAATTCAACGCGCTTCATGGTTAACGGGAAAATATGGTTAACCAATTCACAGCAGCAACCCGAGATTGGTGATCCGTGAGCGGAATATATCAGAAAAGGGGCGCCCGGAGCGCGCCGCCCGTCGCCTTCTTGTTGGAGCGCTCGATCGCATGGTCGGCCGCCATCAATGCCGCCAGCATTAGAATTGTCCTGATGACGCCTCCTCCTGTGGCGATTTAAGCGGCAATTTGATTGGAAATCGACAAAATTCCGCAAGGCGCGCCTGTATGATCGCCGGTCATGGGCCATGGACGCGCGCCCGCGACGCGCGGTAAAATCCCTGCGAGCGAGTTAAGGGTTTGAGCGTGAAAGAGTTGCTTATTGGTGGCGCGTTCACGCTCGCATTGATCGCCTCCGCCTACGCCCAATCCGAAACTCTGGTCTCCGGCGCGGTCACTGACGACAAGGGCGCACCCTTGCGTCGGCGACGATCCTTGCGCTCCCGTCCGGAAGGCGGCGACCCGATCACCGGCGCTCTCTCGGACGGAGACGGACGATTTGTGATTTCGGGCCTGCCGCCCGGCTCTTATCGCCTCACCGCGAATCGTACGGCTATCCACGGCAGAACGCAGCCTCACGGTCGGCAAGAAGAACAACATCTACGATCTCGGCCGCATCGTCCTGTCGCCATCAAGCGTCGTTGAAGCGCCCGCGGATGAAATCGTCGTCACGGGCGAACGCCGCGACCCACTCGGCGTCGAACCCGGCAAGTCGACCTTCAGCATGGATGGCAATGTCGCGCGCGCCGGAGGCACCGCTCTTGACGCGTTGAAAAGCCTTCCTGGCGTCACGCTCGAACAGGACGGCAAGGTGCGCCTCAGGGGCAGCGACCGGGTCGTCATCCTGCAGGACGGCAAACAATCGGCGCAGACGGGCTATGGCGAGCAGAAGGGATTGGACACGATCCCCGCCGACAATATCGACCGCATCGAGATCATCACCAACCCTTCGGCGAAATACGATGCGGCCGGAATGGCCGGCGTCATCAACATCATCTACAAGAAAGACGCCAAGCTCGGCTTTAACGGCGACGCCTCCGTCACGGGCGGGGTCGGGCAGCTTTCAAAGCGCAAGGACGACGTTCCCTCGCCCCTCGGCAGCTTCGATACAAACCCGCGCGGCGTCGTTTCGACCAGCCTTCGCTACAACACCGAAACCGTCCGCAGCTTTCTGCGCGGCGAGTTCATGATCCAGCGCGATCTGCCGAACAACGAGTTTAATGCGCGTTCGTACGATTCCGGATTAACGATCATCAGTCAGGTGCCCGAAAACCGCAAACAGAAGCAGTATATCCTGAAGACCGGCGCGGACTGGGATGTCGATGGATCCGATACGGTCAGTTTTTCCGCAGGGATCGACTACGAACACCATATCGACCGCGCCGAAATTCCCTTTGTCGACGCTTCAACCGGCCAGGAGCTTCGGTTCTGGTTCTGGCGGGAGGACGAAGGGCACCGGAAACCTCACCGGCGCCGTCGACTGGGAGCACGCATTCGCGGCGCCCGGGCACACGTTTTCGGTCAACGTCCAGTTCACGCGCGCATGGGAGGATGAAGCCTATTTCCTCAACGAAATATCGCCGGTGAGGACCGGTACGGATGCGACCCACCTCATCGCGCGTGAAAACATCGTTCCTGTCACCGTCGATTATGTTCGTCCGCTTCCAAGCGGTCGCGTCGAAGCTGGATTGAAAGCGCAGTGGCGCCGGCTGCCGATCGATTACACGGTGACGCAGGGCGTCCAGTCCGTCATTTATCCGGGGCTCGGCGATCATTCGGACTGGAGCGAGGACATTTATTCCGCCTACGCCAATTATGTTCGCGAGAAGCCGCGTTACACCGCGGAAATCGGCGTAAGGGTCGAGCAGACGAAGGTCGCTTACGAATTGCCGCCAGCGAACATCTATTATCCGACCAGCGACGCCTATGATTATTTCCGCGTCTATCCCAACACAAGGCTGACATGGCATTTGGGTGAGGACGACAATCTTTCGGCCTTCTTCAACATCCGCGTCGACCGCCCGGGGGAGCCTGAACTTCGCATCTTCCCGAAATATGACGACCCCGAACTCCTGAAGGTCGGCAATCCCTACCTCAGGCCGCAATTCACCAAGGTTTACGAAGTCTCCTGGCAGCATGCGTTCGATAACGGCTCCGTGTCGGTCGCCGGTTTCTATCGCGACATCGACGATCCGTTTACGCGCGTCTACACGATCGATTCAACCAATACGACCTACGACATCATAAATCGGATCTTCGCGAACACCGGCCACGCGACGAATTACGGCGTTGAACTTATAGCGAGCCGGAAATTCGGGGATTTCTGGGATGCGTCAGGAAGTTTCGACTGGTATGCGATCGACGTTGATCCGTTCACGATCGATCTCCTCTTCCGGTTCCGCGCCAGGTTCAGATCAACGCTCTCGAAGGGCTCGACCTGGGACGCCAAACTCAACAACCGCTTCTATCTGCCGGGCGATCTGGAGTTCAACGTGACGGCGGTTCACTACGCCGCGCGCAACATCGCGCAGGGGCGCCAGGACGCACGAACGTCGATCGATCTCGAATTCACGAAGCCGGTGATGAAGGGAAAAGGCGAAATCGTTTTCGCCGCGACCGATGTGTTCAACACGTTCGGCTATCGCTACCGCATCGACGGCTTCGGTTTCGACGCGATTTACGAGAATTTCTACCAGACACAGGAATTCAATCTGGCTGTCAAGGTGAAGTTCTAGCGCACTGTGAAAAGGCGCTGGCCATAAATCGAAATCGGGATCGTCATGCCCGGGCATGTGCCGGGTATCGACCCGGCCTGGATCGCGGGACCAAGCCGGCAACGACGGCGAGGAATGACGGATTGGCCGGCGGAATCCAATAACTCATTGATATGACATGATAATAAAAACTTATCCCCCTCCCTTGCGGTGGCTTTATCATGACTGTCGGGCGCATTTTCGGCCGTTTGTTCAACACCGTGCGCCAAAGGAAGAGGATCAGATGGCCGCCCGGTCGATGATTGCTGCAGAATTGACTGTCCGGTCGGCGAATGGGCGGCCTGTGCGCAGCCGCTGCGCACCGGACTTTCGCTTCGTTCGGGAGTGCGACATGATTCTTGTCATGCCGTCAGCTCGCTCCCGATCCCCATTGGCGCCGGTCCGCGCGCGCCGCGCCGACAAGTTTAATTCGCGGGGCGTTTCAAACGCGGAAAAGCCGGGCGTTTCCTTCTGGAGCCCGCACGGAAAGCCAAATAAACGCCAGAGCGCGCCGAGAGAAAGCCGGGCGAATTTTGCACGGTGCGCGCGCTGATGTTCACGAAATTCTTCCACGAGTTGAAATCGGCCGGCCTTCCGGTGTCGCTGCGCGAATATCTGACGCTGATGGAGGCGATGGACGCCGATCTCGCGAGCCGGAAGGTCGAGGATTTCTATTACCTCTCGCGCGCGACCCTGGTGAAAGACGAGCGCAATCTCGACAAGTTCGACCGCATCTTCGGCCACGTCTTCAAGGGGATCGAAACGCTTGCGGAAGGGATGACGGCCGAAATTCCGGAGGATTGGCTAAAGCTCCTCACGCAGAAATACCTGACCGAGGAGGAAAAAAAGCAGATCGAGGCGCTCGGCGGCTGGGAAAAGCTCATGGAAACGCTGAAGCAGCGTCTCGAAGAGCAGAAGAAGCGCCATGAGGGCGGCAGCAAATGGATCGGCACGGGCGGAACGTCGCCCTTCGGTTCGGGCGGCTACAATCCTGAAGGGGTCCGCATCGGCAATGAAGGCCAGCGTCAGGGCCGCGCGGTAAAAGTCTGGGAGAAGCGCGACTACAAGAACCTCGACAGCGAGGTCGAACTCGGCACGCGCAACATCAAGATCGCTCTACGGCGCCTCCGTCGCTTCGCGAGGAAGGGCGTTCCCGACGAATTCGACCTCGGCGGCACGATCGATGCGACGGCGCGCGCCGGCTATCTCGACATCAAGATGCGCCCGGAACGGCGCAACACGATCAAGGTGCTGATTTTCTTCGACGCTGGCGGGTCGATGGATCCGTTCGTGCGGATCTGCGAGGAGCTGTTTTCCGCGGCGCGCTCGGAATTCAAGCACATGGAGTATTTCTACTTCCACAACTGCCTCTACGATTTCGTGTGGAAGGACAACAAGCGGCGCTGGACCGACAAGACGCCGACCTGGGACGTGCTGCACAAATATCCCGCACGATTACAAGGTCGTTTTCGTCGGCGACGGGTCGATGAGCCCCTACGAGATCACCGTGCCCGGCGGCGCGGTTGAATATTTCAACGAAGAGGCGGGCGCCGTCTGGATGGACCGCGTGACGCGCATTTACGAAAGCGCGGTGTGGCTCAATCCCATTCCCGAGCGGCAGTGGGATTATTCAGGATCGATCAAATTGATCCGTGAGCTGATGAAAGGACGGATGTATCCGCTGACCCTCTCCGGCATCGACAAGGCGATGACGGAGCTCAGGCGTTAGCCTCTTTCAGCGCCTCGGCGACGTGGCGTTCGATGTCGGCGACGTAAAGGCCGGTGAGGTCGCGGTCGATCTCGCCGACAAGGCGCTTTTTGAGGTCGGGTCCGTAATGGGAGCGAAGCTCGCCGAGGGTCTTTGCGGGGGCGGCGATCAGGAGCTTGTCGAAGGCGTTCGCCTGCGCCGCCTTGTTGAGGCGCTTTGCGAAATCGGCGGCGAAACGCTCTTCCGCCAGCTGATGAAAATCGGTGTTGTCGTAGGCGGATTTGCGCACGCCGCCCGCGCGCCCGTCATTGTTCCGGCCAGCGGCGCCCGTCCCTTGAGCGCGCGTCGGCGGGTTGTCGATCTGCTCGGCGGAAACGACGCTGAGCGAGGGCTCGCCGCCCGGCTCGTCGTTCTTTAGGACGAGCGCGCGCTTGCCGTCCGCGAGCGCGATCCAGGTGATGCGGTCCGAAAAGTCTCTCGTCATGGCGTGTCTCCGGGTGCGGCTTTGGGAGCATGATCGCCCCTGCCCGGATCTATAACAATGCGCCAGATCAAATGTTTCAGGCCGCGACGTCGCGAATTTCGCGGGCATAGGCGATCGCGGCGTCCGCCGCCGCCTTGAGGTCTGCGGCGATCGCCCGCCGCGCCGCCTGTCGGCCAGCGCCGACGAGCGCTTCAGCCTGCTCTGCAAGATCGCCAAGCGCCCACGCGCCGACGCCGCGCGACGCGCCCTTCAACGTATGCGCGGCGTGATGCCAGTCGTCGTCATTGAGCGAGGGCTCCATGCGCGCGATCCAGGCCGAGGCCTGATCAATGAAAATCGTCAAAATCTCGTCGAGCAGCGCGCGGTCGCCGAAGACATACTGGTCAAGGTGTGATCGGTCGATGGGTGCGTGCATGATGAAGGCTCTTCATCCCCCACGATCAATCGTAACGGCGAGCGTTTGCGTATCCGTTAAAATTTGAGGCGATTTGGTTAACCGGCGATTACGAACCGCCGGCTTCACTCTGGCGCCGCCCGAGGATCAGTTGCTCGGCGGCGTCGTTTCTTCGGTCGCGCCCGCATCAGGGTTCTCGCCCGCCGCCTCGTCAAGCGTATCCTCAACGGTTTCTCCGGCGGCGTCGACTGCCTCTTCCGCCGCATCGATTGCCTCGCCTGGAGTCTCGACGACGGCGCCGGCTGTATCAGCCGTGTCGTCCACCGCTTCCTCTGTCGCTGTGGCGGCCTCTTCGACCGCCGGCGCGACGTCGGCCGATCTGTTTCCCGTCAGCCGCATGAGGCCGATGATCACGGCGAGCGCGACAGCGATGACAAGGAGAATTCTGAGCATGGTGATCCTCATTTCCTCAGGCAGGGTCGCAGCACGGATCGGCGGACCGCTTCGGGGTTTTATAGGAAAGCGGGCCCCCGCCGCAACGGCAGGGCGTTAATTCCGGTTAATGGGTCACTCCTTGCGGCCTACTGGCGGCGACCGCTATCGAAGATCGCGCCAAAGCGGAGTTGTCGCCATGACCGATTCGTCGATTTTCATAGGCAAAGGCGATGCGCCGCAATCCCTCGCGCTCAAATTTGCAAACCGTCATGGCCTCATTTCGGGAGCGACCGGCACCGGCAAAACGGTGACGCTTCAGATCCTCGCCGAAGGATTTTCCAGGGCGGGCGTCCCGGTCTTCGCAGCTGACGTCAAAGGCGATCTTTCCGGGATCGCGATGGCTGGAACGATGAAGGATTTCCTCGTCGAGCGCGCCGCGAAAATCGGACTTGAAGGCTACGCGCCGGAAGCTTTTCCGGTGACCTTTTGGGACCTTTACGGCGAACAGGGCCACCCGATCCGCGCGACGATCTCGGAGATGGGGCCGCTTCTCCTCGCCCGCCTCCTCGATCTCAACGAAACGCAAGAAGGCGTGCTGACGCTCGCGTTTCGCGTCGCCGACGACGAACGGCTTTTGCTTCTCGATCTCAAGGACCTTAGAGCCTTGCTGATCGATATCGCCGAGCGTGCAGGTGAATTGACGATAAAGTACGGCAACGTCGCCAAAGCGACCGTCGGATCGATCCAGCGAAAACTGCTCGCGCTTGAGGAACAGGGCGCCGAAAAGTTTTTCGGAGAGCCCGCGCTCGACCTTCAGGATTTCATGCGCACGGACGATGAAGGCGCAGGCTACATCAACATACTCGCGGCCGATAAATTGATGCAGTCGCCGAAACTTTATGCGACGTTCCTGCTCTGGCTGCTCTCGGAGCTTTTCGAGGAACTTCCCGAAGTGGGCGATCCGGAAAAGCCGAAACTCGTGTTCTTTTTCGATGAGGCGCACCTTCTTTTCAACGACGCGCCGAAGGCGCTGATCGAAAAGATCGAGCAGGTTGTCCGGCTCATCCGCTCGAAGGGCGTCGGCGTCTATTTCGTCACGCAAAACCCGCAAGACGTTCCAGACAGCGTGTCGAGCCAGCTTGGCGCGCGCATTCAGCATGCGCTCCGCGCGTTCACGCCGAAGGAGCAAAAGGTCATCAAGACCGCCGCTGAAATGTTCCGGCCGAACCCGTCATTCTCAACGCTCGACGCCATCACCCAGCTTGGCGTCGGGGAAGCGCTTGTCTCAACGCTCGAGGGCAAAGGCGCGCCCTCCATCGTTGACCGGACCCTCATTCGTCCCCCCTCGTCCCGAATGGGCCCGATCACGCCGCAAGAGCGCGCGGAGGTCATGCGCTATTCAGATCTCGGTGACCGCTATGATGAAGCGGCCGATCGCGAGTCCGCTTATGAAATCCTGACTGAGCGCGCCGAACGCAAAGTGAGGCATGAGGATCAAGACAAGTCGCGAGAGGCGCGAGACGATGACCGCAATCGTGCGCCAAAGGGCAGAACGTCCGCACCACGGCGCTCCAATCGTCAATCGGCGGCGGAGGCAGGGTTCAAATCTGCGGTCAGGACATTTTCAACAATGGTGACGCGGGAGATCGTGCGCGGCCTCCTTGGCGGCGTGAAACGACGGCGCTGACGGAATGGCGCCCCTCGACGGGACTGAATCGAAAAACAGCGGTGCGCCAAGATCTGGCGGCAGGATTTTCTGGACGACCTTCGCGCTTGGCGCGCTGATGACGCCGTTTTCTTTCGTGGCGGCGCACCTGTTATCGGTCAATCTGTCTTCGTTTCTCGACGTCGACCTTCGCCAGATCGCCATCGGCGCAGCGGCGACCGCGCCGCTTGTCCTGATGCTGATCTGGTTCATGGCGTCCGCATGGCGCCCGATCGCAAGGTTTAGAGCCTCACAACTCAAGTTTTTTCATGAGATCGGCTTCGCGCTGACGCCGGCGAGGTGCCTGCTTCTCTCGCTCGCCGCGGGTGTCGGCGAGGAGCTGCTTTTTCGCGGCGTCCTGCAGGGCGCCGCCGCGGAACGCTGGCCGCTTTTCGCGGCGATTGTCGTTCCCAACATTCTTTTCGGCGCGCTCCATGCCCGCAATCTAATTTACGCCGTCGCCGCGGCCGGCGTCGGCATCTATCTCGGCGTGTTGTTCTGGCTGACGGGGAGCCTCATCGCGCCGATCGTCGCGCATGGCCTCTATGATTTCATCGCGCTTGAATGGGCGCGCCGCATCCTGGTCCGCGCGGTCGCAAATCCGAGCGGTCAATAGCGGGTCGCGACGTCAAGCGGCTCTTCCGTCACCGGATAGCCAAGATCGTCCGGAATCCGCAGGAAGGTCTTGCCGTCGCGCGACGCGACTTGCGGCATCACCGGCCTGATCGGTCGCCTTCCCGCAAACTCAAACACCTCGGCGACGCTGCTCGAAACGGACAGGAGGTCGAGATTGCGGGCGGTCGGGAAAATGATCTTTCGCTCCCCGCTCGCGCGCGCCGAAAGCGCCGCCTGAGGGGAAAGCCAGAGCGCTTCGGTCGCTTCTTCGCCATCCTCTAGGATCTGCTGACCCGGAGGAAAATGCGCTGCAAAAAACAGCGTATCGAACCGGCGATGCAATCCCGGCGGCGCGACCCAATGCGAAAACAGATAAAGGTCATCGCAGGCAAGGCGCAATTCTTCGCGCTTGATGAGGCCCAGAAAGGCGGCGTCGTCCTTCTCGACCACCGTGCGCCAGTCGCTCAAGCCGAGCGCTTTTGCGCCGGACGCCATTGCGCCGTCGGCACCGCGCGCGATGAGGACGCCCGCTTCCTCATAGGCTTCGCGGATCGCGGCGACCTGCGCGGCGGCGATACGCGGAGCGGCGGAAAGTCCGTCGGCGTGATGGGCCCATTCGGGATCGCGATCGCCGGGATCGACCCGCCCACCGGGAAAGACGAGCGCGCCGCCGGCAAACGCCGATTTCTCATGCCGGCAGATCATCAAGACTTCGAACGCCGGATGATCGCGCAGCAGCAGAACAGTCGCGGCGGGAACGGCTTCTTCGGTCACTTAACGTCCTTCACAGTCCGGGTTTCGGCGGAGACGGCGGGCGGCCATATCCGGCTCCCGTCGCAAGGATGGCGAGCCAGCCGCCGAGCAGCGTCGCAGGGACGGAACCGACCATCATCCAAAGCGGATGCGGAAACGCGGTGAAGTTCGACGCGGCAAACAGGAGGATGGTCATCGCCACAACCCAGGCTGCGGGCGCCCACCGTCGGCCAATCAACGTCGCCGTTGCGCCGCCGCCGAACGCGCCGGTGAACCATGCGACCAGCACCGCGAATTTTGCGCCGAACGGCAATGAAGCGACGGCGCCGGGATCGTTCGGATCAAAGGCGACGGGGGGCGGAAACATCTGATGAGAGGCAAATTCGACGATCAAGACAAGAAAAGCACCGACGATGACGCCGACGAGAACGCCGATAATCAGATCGCAGCATGCTTCTCTCCTACGCGCTTTCGGGCGCGATCTTTTCTGGCGTCGCCGGCGCCTTGATGGCGCTCGCCAGCATCATTGCCGCGGCGATGATCACAACGCCCGCAACAAGCCAGCGCAAGATATCGAGCGGCATTTCCTTCACGATGAAAGCGGCGACGAGCACCGCCGGCACGCCGCCAATCGCGAAACCGAGCGCAAGTTTTGGATCGAAACGCTTCGCCTTGATGAAGGCGAGGCTCGCCGTCGGCATCAGGAAGGCGCAGGCGCCCATCATGATCGGAAACGCCGCGCGCGGATCCATCCCGAGAATGCTGAGCGATATCAGCGCCGGCGCGTAAAGGCCGATGCCGAGCGTCATCAGCGCGCCAAACAGGAAATGAAGGGCGACGGCGGCGATAAAGGCGGCGCCCGTCAGCGCCAGCGCGTTGCCGCCGCCGGGCATGAGATCCAGATTGCGCGCGATGAAAAGCGATGCGGCGACCAGAAGCGCGGCGCCCATGCCGATCCGGATCGCGCGCACCGGCAGTCGGCTGACGACGCCGGCGCCAAGGACAGCGCCGGCGACCGCCGCAACGATGCAGGCGAGCAGCAATTTGACGTCGACGTTGACGATGGCGATGAAGATCAGCGCCTGCGCGATCGTCGGAATCGAATGGCCGACATTGAGCGTGCCCGGAATGTTTTCATCCGCCGTCAGGCGGAGAAACTTCACGATCGCCGTCGTCGGCGCAAAGGATCCGATGCCGAGCGTGTCGAAGAAATTGGTGACCGCGCCGATCAAAATGGGTGCGGCGCCGGTCGCCGGCCGATCAGCCGCCGCGCGGTAATAGGCGATCCACGCGACGATGAGCGCTCCCGCGGCGAACGCCAGAAGTCCCTGCAGGGCGTAAACGATCACTGCAAACCCTCAAAACGGCTTCAGGCCGCCTTGTAGAGCTTTTCCTTCTTCGCCGCCATGTCGCGGAATTTCTGTGGCGGATTAAAGCGCGCGCCGTATTTCTGCGCGAGGCTTTCCGACTTCCTGATAAAGGCGTCGATGCCGATAGTGTCGATGTAGCTCATCGGACCGCCCGTCCAAGGCGCAAAGCCCCAGCCGAAAATCGCGCCGAGATCGGCCGATTGCGGATCGTGGACGATGCCTTCGGCAAAGCAATGCGCGGCGGGAATGAGCTGCGCATAGAGGATTCGCTCCTTGACTTCGTCGCCGCTCGGCTGGGTTTTCGCCGGCGGGAAATAATCGGCGATGCCTTTCCAGAGCGATTTTTTTCCGTCGGCAGGGTAGTCGTAAAAACCGCCGCCGGATTTCCGTCCCAACCGGCCGAGCTTGTCGACCATGACGTTCAGGAGGTCTTCAACGCCGCTCGGCTTGTAGTCCTTGCCGAGTTCTTTTTTCGTCGACTCCATGACGCGCTTGCCAAGTTCAAGCGACGTCTCGTCGACGAGCGCGAGCGGGCCGACCGGCATGCCGAGCATTTTCGACGCGTTCTCGATGAGCGCCGGCGAAACGCCCTCCTTCACCATCAGCATCGCCTCGTTGAGATAAGGCGGGACGACGCGGTTGGTGTAAAAGCCGCGCGTGTCTTTGACGACGATCGGCGTCTTCTTGATCATGCCGACATAATCGAGGGCCATGGCGAGCGACCGGTCGCCGGATTTTTCGCCCGGAATGATCTCGACGAGGGGCATCTTGTCGACCGGCGAGAAGAAATGAATGCCGATGAACTGGTCAGGCCGCACGGAGTTCTTGGAAAGGCCGGTGATCGGCAAGGTCGACGTGTTCGACGCGAAGATGACGGTCTTGCCGATGACGGCTTCCGTCTTCTTGATGACGTCGGCCTTGACGTCGGGATCCTCAAACACCGCCTCGATGATCATGTCGACGTCTTTGAGGTCATTGTAGTCCGTCGTCGGCTTGATGCGCGCGAGGAGTTCGTCGCCCTTTTCCTTCGAAACCTTGCCCTTGGCGACGCCTTTTTCGACGATGCCGGCGGAATAGCCCTTGCCCTTTTCCGCATAGGCCAGGTCACGGTCGAGCAGAACGACCTCTGCGCCGCTTTTGGCGGTGACGTAAGCGATCCCGGCGCCCATCATGCCGGCGCCGAGAACGCCGACTTTACGGATCTTCGATTTTTCGACGCCTTGCGGGCGTTGCTCGCCTTTTTCGGCGGCCTGCTTGTTGATGAACAGGGTGCGGATCATGTTCCGCGCCTGCGGGCTCGCGAGCAGTTTGCCGAAATATTTCGACTCAATGCGAATGGCGGTGTCGAACGGTACGGCCGAGCCTTCGTAAAGGCATGACAGGATGTACTGCACCGCCGGATAATTGTGCTGCGTCTCGCGCTGCGCCATCGCGTTCGACGCGACATGGAATTGCACCGCGGACGGGTGCGTCGGTCCGGCGCCGCCGGGATATTTGAAGCCCTGCTTGTCCCATGGCTGCGTCACCTTCGGATTGGCTTTGACCCAGGCGGTCGCTTTGGCGACGATTTCGCCCGCCGGCGCGATTTCCTGAATGATGCCGTATCCTTTGGCGGTCGCGGGATCGATCGGATTTCCCTGCGTCGCCATCATCGCGGCGTTCTGAAGACCCGCAAGGCGCGGCAGGCGCTGCGTGCCGCCGCCGCCGGGAAGGAGGCCGACCTTCACTTCCGGCACGCCAAGCTGGATTTTCGGATCGTCGGCGCAAACACGATAATGACAGGCGAGAACGAGTTCGAGGCCGCCGCCGAGCGCAAGGCCATTGACCGCCGCAGCGACGGGTTTTGCGGACGCCTCGCCGCTCAGCAGTTTTTTCGCCGGCTTGCCGCTCGTTTCGAGCTTTCTCAGCATGGCGTTCAGATTGAACAGGCGCTCGAACACTTCCTTGGGCGAGGCGGCGCCGGCGCTGATGCCGCCGCCGCCGAGCATCCTCAAGTCAGCGCCGGCGAGAAATCCAGAAGGCTTGCTCGACGTGATGACGGCGCCCTTGATCGCGTCGTCCGTGCAGAGCCGTTCAACGAACGCCGCGAACTCCGTCATCAGCGCTTCGTTCCAGACGTTCATCGACTGACCTTTAAGGTCGATCGTGACGAGCGCAACGCCATCGCCGTCGACGGATACAGTCATCGCTTGGTCGGTCATCGGTGTGTCTCTCGTCTCTGTGATTAAACGCGTTCAATGATGGTGGCGGTGCCCATGCCGGCGCCGATGCAGAGCGTGATCAGCGCCGTCGATTTGCCGGAGCGCTCCAGCTCATCGACCATCGTGCCGAAGATCATCGAGCCTGTCGCTCCGAGCGGATGGCCCATGGCGATCGCGCCGCCGTTGACGTTGATGTCCGAGTGATCGATGTCGAGCGCCTGCATGAAGCGCAGGACGACCGATGCGAACGCCTCATTCAGCTCCCAGAGATCAATGTCCTTCTTGGTCATGCCGGCCCGCTTCAGCGCCTTTTGCGCGGCGAATTCGGGGCCCGTCAGCATGATCGTCGGGTCGGCGCCGATCGACGCCATGGAAACGATCCGCGCGCGCGGCTTTAGCCCGCTCCTCGCGCCTGCTTCCTTTGTCCCGATGAGAACCGCGCCGGCGCCGTCGACGATCCCGGACGAATTACCTGCATGGTGGACGTGATTGATCTTTTCAACCTCGGGATATTTCTGGATCGCGACCGCATTGAAGCCGAAATTCTCGCCGAGCATCGCGAATGACGGCGCGAGCGCGCCAAGCGCCTGCATGTCGGTTTCGGGACGGATGGTTTCGTCCTGCGCGAGGATCTCCGCGCCCATGACGTCCTTCACCGGAACGATCGACTTCTTGAACCGGCCTTCCTTCCACGAGCGCGCGGCGCGCTTGTGGCTCTCGACCGAGTAGGCGTCGACGTCGTCGCGCGAGAACCCGTATTTGGTCGCGATGAGGTCGGCGGAGATGCCCTGAGGCACGAAATAAGTCTTGAAGGCGACCGACGGATCGACCGGCCAGGCGCCGCCGTCCGAGCCCATGGGAACGCGGCTCATTGATTCGACGCCGCCGCCGATCGTGAGGTCTGCTTCGCCCGCCTTCACTTTTGCGGTTGCGATGTTGATCGCCTCAAGGCCCGAAGCGCAAAAGCGGTTGACCTGAATGCCGGCGGTTGTCTCGGCAAAGCCTGCGTTCAAAACCGCGGTGCGGGTGATGACGGCGCCCTGTTCGCCGACCGGCGAGACGACGCCCATGGCGACGTCTTCGACATGCGAGGTGTCGAGATTGTTGCGGTCGCGGATTGCTTCGAGGACCTGCGTCGCGAGCTGGACCGGCGTGATTTCGTGGAGGCTTCCGTCGGATTTTCCCTTGCCCCTCGGGGTCCGAACGGCGTCGAAAACATACGCTTCAGTCATGGGGATGATCCTCTTCGGAATAGGGGCCGGAACGAACCTCAAGCCTAGGGCGGGCCGTTTAGAATGGTCTACCTAAGCGCCCCTCCGGGCCCGCGCAATGTTGCGTCGCAGTAGGTTGATTAAGGGTCGCGGCGGACATGACAGGCTTGCCGCTTCGGGCTATGGCGAGGCCGCTTTCGGACAGTCAGGAAGACCATGACCGCGGCCGCCACACTCGCCGAACACCGAAAAAAAATTCGCGACAACACCCTCGCCGACGAGGCTGAGAGGGTGCGGGCGCTTTTGCCGGAGGCGGAGGTCTCGCAAGAAACGCGCAAGGCGGCGCAGGAGAAGGCGGCTGCCTTCGTCAAAGAGGCCCGCGCGGAGGCGTCGCGCTCGACCCTCGTCGACAAGTTTTTGCAGGAATACGGTCTTTCGACCGCCGAGGGCGTAACCTTGATGCGTCTCGCCGAGGCGCTTCTTCGCACGCCGGACGCTGCGACCGCCGACGCCTTGATCAAGGACAAGGTCGAAGCCGGCGACTGGGCCGCACACAAAGGCAAGAGCCCCTTTCCGTTCGTCAACTTCTCGACGCGCGCGCTGATGCTGACCGCCGCCTGGCTCGACGACGTCGAAGGCGCCGATCCGACGCGCAAGATCGTGCGCGCGACCAAGGACCTTCTCGACCGCGTCGGCGAGCCGGTCATTCGCAGCGCCGTCGCGCAAGCGATGAAGATCATGGGTGAGCATTTCGTCCTCGGCGAGACGATCGGCGACGCCCAGAAGCGCGCGCAGGGTTATGCGAAGAAGGGTTACGGCTTCTCGTTCGACATGCTCGGCGAGGCCGCACATACCGAAGCTGACGCCCAGAAATATTTCCGCGACTACGAGACGGCGATCGCCGAGATCGGCAAGCTCGCGCGCAATGACCGCTCGATCGACAATCCCGGCATTTCGGTAAAGCTTTCCGCGCTCCACCCGCGCTACGAATATGCAAAACGCGAGCGCGTGCTGAAGGAGCTCGGCGCCCGCGCGCGTTCCCTTGCCATTCAGGCGAAGGAAGCGAACATCGGCTTCAACATCGATGCGGAGGAAGCCGCGCGCCTCGATCTTTCGCTTGACCTCATCGAAGCGCTGATGCGCGATCCAAAGCTCGGCGGCTGGGATGGGTTCGGCGTCGTCGTTCAGGCCTACCAGCGCCGCGCGCCGTTCGTGATCGACTGGCTGGCGGCGCTTGCGCGCGAGTGCGGCAAGCGGATCATGGTTCGTCTTGTGAAGGGCGCCTATTGGGACGCCGAGATCAAGCGCGCGCAGGTGATGGGTCTTGAAAGCTATCCGGTCTTCACGCGCAAAGCGCTTACCGACGTTTCCTATCAGGCTTGCGCGAAGAAACTCTTCGCCAACGCGGACATCATTTACCCCCAGTTCGCGACGCATAACGCATTGACCGCCGCGATCGTCCGGGAAATGGCCGGCGACGTCAAAGAATACGAATTGCAGCGCCTTCACGGCATGGGCGAAGCGCTGCACGACAGCCTGCTCAAAGCCGGCCTTCGCTCGCGTATTTATGCGCCGGTCGGCGGGCATCGCGAGCTCTTGCCCTATCTCGTCCGGCGCCTCCTTGAAAACGGCGCAAATTCTTCGTTCGTCAATCAGCTTTTCGACGCGGATCTTTCGGTTGACGACATTGTCGCGGACCCTGTCGAGGAAGCAAAGGCGCTGAATGTCGTTCCGAACACCGCGATCCCCTCGCCGCGCGACCTCTTTGGCGGATCGCGCCTGCTCGCCGAAGGCTGGGACGACACCGATCCGGACACCGCCGACCAATTGCAGCTGGCCGTCGGTCAGGCGCTGGAAGGCCGCCGGACTTTCGGGCCGATCATCGACGGCGTCAGTCCGAAGGGCAAAGCGTCGCCGTCGCTCAATCCCGCCCACGCCGGCGAAATCATCGGCCATGTCGATCTCGCCGAAGGCGCGCATGTCGAACTCGCCTGCAATTCAGCGGCGGCGTCGCAACCCGCCTGGGCGAGAACGCCGGCGCGCGCGCGAGGCGACATCTTGCGGCGCGCGGCGTCGATGCTTGAAGAACGCGCCGAAGCTTTCATGCAACTTGCGACGCGTGAGGCCGGAAAGACGATCCCCAATTCGATCGCTGAAGTCCGCGAGGCGGTCGATTTTCTGCGCTATTACGCCGATGAAGGCGAGAAGCTGACAGGGGAGCCGCTGGGCGTCGTCGCCTGCATATCGCCGTGGAACTTTCCGCTGGCGATTTTTCTCGGTCAGGCGTCCGCCGCGCTCGCCGCCGGCAACGCCGTCGTCGCCAAACCCGCCGAACAAACGCCGATCATCGCGCATGAGGCGGTGAAGCTGCTTCACGCGGCCGGCGTTCCTGCGGGCGTCCTTCATTTCCTCCCCGGCGATGGGCCGTCCGTAGGCGGACCATTGACCAGGCACCCCCTTGTCGCAGGCGTCGTCTTCACCGGATCGACGGAGGTCGCCAGGATCATCAATCGCTCGCTGGTCGACGCCGGCAAATGGGATGCGGCGCTGATCGCTGAAACAGGCGGCATCAACGCCATGATCGTCGACTCGACGGCGCTCCTCGAACAGGCTGTTCGCGACGCCGTCGCCTCGGCGTTTCAGAGCGCGGGCCAGCGTTGTTCGGCCTGCCGCCTCGTCTGCGTCCAGGAAGACGTCGCCGACCGTTTCAACGAGATGCTGGCCGGCGCCATGGCGGAACTCACCGTCGGCGATCCCGCGATTTTGTCGACTGACGTCGGACCGGTCATTGACGCCGAAGCGCTTTCGACCATCGAAAGCCATGTCGCCGAAATGGAACGGAGCGCGAGGCTGATTGCGCGCGCCAATCCTGTTGTCGGCGCGGTCAATGGAGCATTCATTCCGCCCGTCGCGTTCGAAATCGGAAAGATCGCCGATCTGAAACGCGAAGTGTTTGGCCCCGTTCTCCATATCGTCCGGTTTCGGGCGGGCGAGGTCGATGCCGTTGATCGGCGCAATCAACGCGCTCGGATTCGGCCTCACCATGGGCGTCCACTCGCGCATCGACGAAACGATGCACAGGGTCGTCGCCCATGCCCGCGTCGGCAACATTTATGTGAACCGGAACCAGATCGGCGCGGTCGTCGGCGTGCAGCCCTTCGGCGGCGAAGGTCTCTCCGGGACGGGGCCCAAAGCCGGCGGCCCGCATTATCTGCGTGCGCTGCAAAAGCCGCCAATTCCGTCGGGCTCAGGGTCGATTGCGATCAACGCGACCGCGCCATTGCCGCTTTTCGATCAGCATCTGAAGAAAGCGGAGATCGCTTTCGAGAAATGGAGCGCCGCCGTCGATCGCCGCGACGTCCTCGTGCGCGCTGCCGCCGGCGCCGGCGACCACGCTGAAACCTTTCGCCTCGCGAGTTCAATTCAGGGGATGCAATTCGACAACGCCGAAGACCTTCCGGGGCCGACGGGCGAGTCGAACACGTTGCGCCTCAAGGGCCGCGGCGTCGTTCTTTGCCTCGGCGGCGGCAGCGAAGCGGCGAACCGCCGGCAAGTTGCGCTGGCGCTCGCCGCGGGGAACGCAATCTTGTGTTCATCGGTGATCGCCGATCGTCTGTCGGCGGCGCTTGCAAAGGCCGGGGCGCCTGAGGATCTCCTGACCGGCTTTCCGATCGGTCCCTCGGTGAACGAAGCGGCGCTTGTCGATCGCCGCGTCCGGGCGGCTGTGTTCGACGGCGCCGTTGAAAGCCGGAAGGCGATCGCCGCAGTCCTTGCAAGGCGCGAGGGCGCGCTGGCGCCCTTGCTGTCGAGCCTTGATTCGCCGGCGCGCTTTGCTGTCGAACGAACCTTGACGATCAATACGACGGCGGCGGGCGGGGACGTGCGCCTCCTGTCGCTGCCGGAGTAGCTTGCCGCGCCCTTCCCGCCGCAAGAACCGGCCCGTTCGCCGCATTAACCTTGTTTGGGGCGCGGGTTTGGGGCGTGTGCTATAGGAACGAGATGCAGCATACCGAGATGACCGCGATCGACGTCGGCGCCGCGCAGCAAGGGCCTTTTATCGGGACGCCGGAACACCCCCGGCGGACGATCAACTGGTTTTTCGTCGATAAGGAACGCCTCTTCTGGTTTCTGCAGATTTCGGGCTGGCTCGGCTTCTTCGTCTTTCACGTCCTCGCCGTTTCATCGCTCGTCGCCGGCTGGTCGCAGCAATCCGTCGCCTATTCGGTCGCGATGTCGATCGTCGGCCTCCTGACGACGTCGATCGTCCTTCGGCCGATTTTTCGCTTCGCGCGCCGCCAGCATCCGGCCGCGCTCCTTTTCATCGGCATCGGCACGACGGCGGCGGCGACGATCGCCATGTCGATCGCCAAGCTCCAGACGTTCCTCCTGATCTTCGGCGAGGAATGGATCGAGCGGCGCAGCAGCGATCTTGGCACCGACAACCTTTTGATGCTGATCCTTCCGGACCTGCCGCCGAACTTCTTTCTCCTCATGTCATGGGGCGGCTTTTATTTCGGCATCAATTATTATTTGAAGCTGCGCGACGAATCCGAACGCGCGCTGATGTCGGCGCGCCTCGCGGATCAAGCGCAGCTCAAAATGCTGCGCTACCAGCTGAACCCGCATTTCCTGTTCAACACGCTGAACGCCATTTCGACGCTGGTGCTTGAAAAAGACGGCAAGCAGGCGAACCAGATGCTGACGAAATTGTCGGCCTTCCTTCGCTACTCGCTCGACAGCGATCCCTTGCAGAAGACCTCGCTTGCGGAGGAAGTGCGCGCGCTGCAGCTCTATCTCGATATTGAAAAGACCCGCTTTGCCGACCGGCTCAGCATCATGGTCGACATCGACGAAGACGCGCTTGAGGCGCAGGTGCCCTCGCTCATTCTCCAGCCCGCGATCGAGAACGCCATCAAATATGCGATCGCGCGCATGGAATCCGGCGGCGAGATCATGATCCTCGCCAAGCGCGACGGCGACATGCTGCGCCTTCAGGTCTGCGACAACGGGCCTTCTGCGCCGGCCAATCCGACACGCTGCTGGCCGACGGAAAAACCGGCGTCGGGCTCGTCAACATGCGCGAGCGCCTCGCCCATCTTTACGGCTCCCGGCAATCCTTCGGCCTTTCCAGCAACGAGCCGCAGGGCCTTTGCGTAAACTTGCGCATTCCTTACGAGACCAAACGGCAAATCAACGGAGTCTGAGACATGGAAGACCAAAAGATCCGTGTCATGCTCGTCGACGACGAACCGCTCGCGCATCCGCGGCTTGAAGATTCGGCTTCAGGAGTTCCCTGAAATCGAGATCATCGGTGAATGCGCGAACGGCCGCGAGGCCGTCAAGGATATCAAGGCCGCCTCGCCCGATCTCGTCTTTCTCGACATCCAGATGCCGGGCCTCGACGGTTTCGGCGTCGTCAGCGCGCTGATCGGCGCGCCGGCGCCCCTCATCATCTTCGTCACCGCCTACGACAAATACGCGATCGACGCGTTTGAGGCGAACGCGCTCGACTATCTCGTGAAGCCGGTCGAGGAAGAGCGCCTCAAGGACGCCGTTCACCGCGCCCGCGAGGCGATCAAGACCAAAGCCGCCGCCAGCCGGGAATTGCGGCTGGTCGAGCTCCTCGCCTCGCTCAGCGACGAGGACCGCGACCAGATCAAGGAACTCATTCAGGACCCGACCTGGACCAACAAGGAACGCTATTCCGAGCGGCTGTCGTTCAAGGACGGCTCGAAAGTCGTCATGCTCAACGGCGGACGACATCGACTGGATCGACGCCGCCGGCGATTACATGTGCATCCACGCGCAGGGGAAAACCCACATCATCCGCGAGACCATGAAGACGCTGCAGCAGCGTCTTGATCCCCCTGCGCTTCCAGCGCATTCACCGGTCGGCGATCGTCAACGTGAAGAAGGTGAAGGAGCTTCATCCGCACTCCAATGGCGAGTATTTCGTCATTCTGGAGAGCGGGTCGGAGCTGAAGCTCTCCCGTTCCTATAAGGACGTCGTCGCGCGCTTCCTTTAAGCGGCGATTAGCCCTGCTATTGCGCGCCGCGCTTGGCTTGTTTTTGGGCTTTTCATGCGGGTTGCAGAGCGAAAAGGCATCCTTTGCCAGCTGCGGAAAGCCCGGCTGATTTTCCGGTGCGCGGTCGTTCTTGCCGCTTGCCAGTCAAATTTGGCGACGCGTCGGACAGATGTGCGAAATTGCGCGGCGATCCGGTGATCGGCGCGTTTTGATTTTATCGCCCGTCCAGCCGTGATCGGCCGCGACGCGCGATGTCCGGACTTTTCAAAGAGCCACGGCGCGGCCTTACGGCCGCTCCATTGTATCAACGCTTGAAGTGGTGACCTCCGTCGCGCTTTCAAGCACTCAATTGATTGTATTTATACGAACCAATTCGCGTGAAAAGCGAAGCCGTCAGAACCCTGGCGGGCGCTGGCCGGCGACGCCGAGGGCTTCTTCGATCGCGCGCCCGAGCGCAATGATCTTTCCTTCCTGGAAGAGGTTCGCCCATAGACTGACGCCGCGCGGCGTCCGGAATGTTTCCGCTCCGACCGCTTTCTCGGCGTCATCGACGAGATCGCGGTTCGGCGTTTGGGCAAAGCCCGCCCGAAGCGCGAGCTGCGGATAGCCGGTCGCATTTGTCGCAAGGAGCGCGCCGCCCGCGCGGTGCGGACCGATCAGCGCGTCGAACCCTGTAAACGCCGTCGCCATTTCCTGCATCGCGCGACGGCGGAGGCGATCGACCTGCACATAATCGACGGCAGGGAAAAACCGCGCCTGTCGCCATGTGTTCGGCCACGCGTCCGCCTCCTGCCAGGAAAGCTCGTCATCGCGATTGGAAAGCGTCAGGTCGGAGAAAGCCGCCGCCGCTTCAACAAGGACAATTTGCTCGAGCGCCTTGAAGTCGGTCGCTGGCCAGGGAAATTCCTTCACCGTGACACCGAGCGTCCTGACGGCGTCGAGCGCCGCGCGGTCCGCGTCGTCGCCCTTCTCGAACCACGCCGGCGCATAGCCGACGGTCAGCGTTTTCGGATCGAGCTTGCCGTCATAGGAAAAGCCGATGCGCGCGGCGGCGGGATCGTCGATATCATATCCGTTGATCTGCGAGAGGACGAGCGCGGCGTCCTCGACCGAACGGCAGATCGTCCCGACCTTGTCGAGCGACCAGCAAAGCGACATGAAGCCGGCGCGGGACACCCGGCCAAACGTCGGCCGCAGCCCGACAGTTCCGCAGCGCTCCGACGGCGAGATGATCGAGCCCAATGTCTCGGTGCCGATCGCAAAGGAACAAAGGCCGGCCGCGGTCGCCGAAGCTGATCCCGCGCTCGACCCGCTCGACCCTTCCGCTGGATTCCATGGGTTTTTCGTCACGCCGCCGAACCATTGATCGCCATAGGCGATCGCGCCAACGGCGGTCTTGCCGAGGAGCACGGCGCCGGCGCTTTTCAATTTGCTGACGACCTCGGCGTCCTTTGTCGGCACGCGCTCGCGAAAGGGTTCTGCGCCCCATGTCGTCAGAATTCCTGCGGTGTCGGCGAGGTCTTTCAGCGCGTAAGGAAGCCCGTGAAGGGGACCCCGATCGCGCCCCTCCGCAAGGTCCTTGTCGGCGGCGGCGGCCTGTTCGCGCGCAAGATCCGCGGTCACGGTGACGAAGGCGGAAAGCCTTTTGTCGAAACGCGCGATGCGCTTCAGGTAAATCTCCGTCAGCGCGGCGGAGGTGATCGCTTTCGCGCGTATCCACGCGCCCTGCTGCGCGGCGCTGGCGAAGGCGACGTCGTCCGCCGATTTCGGAAAAGACGCCGCATAGACGCCGCCGAGCGCAACAGTGTTCTTCTGGGACTTGATCTTGGTGCGCGGCAATTTCGGGTCGAAGACGAGCGCGGGCGGTTCCTGATTGCCGAACTCCGCCGACCGGATTTTGGCGAGCGTCTCAAGCGTTTCCTGCAGACCTTCGAGCATCATCGCGCGTTCGCCTTGCGTGAAAGCGAGCGCGTTCACTTTTTCCGCGGAGGCGACGGTTTTCTCGTCGAGCGTGACGTCCGCCGGCGCGTCAACCGGCCCGGCCGATTGAGGCTTTTGCGGTTCCTTCCGCGCGCAGGCGCCGAGTTGGGCCGCGCCCGCAAGAACGCCAGTCAGCGCCGCGCCCTTGATCAGCGCGCGTCTCGAAGTGGTCATGAAATTCCCCCTGTCCCGTATCGAAGTCGGCGCAGGATGCTTTCTCTCGCGCGGCGGTTCAAGCCGCCTTGGTTGACCCGCGCCCTCGCCCCGCTAAAACCGCTCCAACCGGAGGCGAACGCCATGAATTGCGACTTTTACGCCCGCGTCGACAAGACGCTTGAAGACATCCGCGATCAGGGCCTTGAAAAGCGCGAGCGCGAAATCACCTCGCCGCAAGGGCCTGAAATCGAAGTCCTCCACAAGGGCAAGCGCATTCGCGCGCTCAATTTCTGCGCCAACAATTATCTGGGGCTCGCGGACAACAAGGAGATCGTCCGCGCCGCGCAGGAGACGATGGACCGATACGGATTTGGGATGGCGTCGGTGCGCTTCATCTGCGGCACGACCGACCTTCATCGACAAGTCGAGCGCGAGATCGCGTCATTCCTCGGCTATGAGGAGTGCAATCCTCTTCGCGGCGTGCTTCGACGCCAATGGCGGCGTCTTCGAGCCGTTGCTTGAAGCTGAGGATGCGATCATCTCGGACTTCTCTCAATCACGCTTCGATCATCGACGGAGTCCGCCTGTCGAAAGCCAAGCGCTACCGTTTTGCCAATTCGGACATGGCCGATCTCGAAACGCAGCTGAAACAGGCGGACGCCGATGGCGCGCGCACGAAGCTCGTGGTGACCGACGGCGTCTTTTCGATGGACGGTTATATCGCGAAGCTGAAAGAGATTTGCGATCTCGCGGAGAGATACGGCGCGCTCGTCATGGTGGACGATTGCCATGCGACGGGGTTCATGGGGCCGGGCGGACGCGGCACGCCGGCGCATTGCGGCGTCGAGGGGCGCGTGGACATTCTGACCGGGACGCTCGGCAAAGCGCTCGGCGGCGGCATGGGCGGCTACATCTGCGCGAAGGCGAACGTCATTCACCTCTTGCGCAACCGCGCGCGCCCTTATCTTTTCTCGAACGCGCTGGCGCCTGCGCTGCTTGGCGCGACCATGAAAATGTTCGATATCGTTCGGGACGGCGATGCGCTCCGCGCGCAGCTCTTCAAAAACGCCCGGCGCTTTCGCGACGGCATGACGAAGGCGGGGTTCAACCTGCTCCCGGGCGAGCACCCGATCATTCCGGTCATGCTCGGCGACGCGAAACTCGCGCAGGACATGGCCTCGGCGCTGATGGATGAAGGCGTCTACGTCACCGGTTTTTCGTTCCCGGTCGTTCCGCGCGGACTGGCGCGCATCAGGACGCAGATGTGCGCCGGCCACACGGATGCGCAAGTCGATCGCGCCGTTGCGGCGTTCACGAAAGTCGGCAAGGCGATTGGCGTGATCTAGTCGTCCTTCGAGACGGATCGATCGTCTGCCGACGATCGATCCTCCTCAGGATGAGGATCAGCAATAGCCTCATCCTGAGGAGCCTTGGCGGCGAAAGCCGGCAAGGCGTCTCGAAGGACGCGCCTTCATGTCACATCATTCGGCAAGAACATCGCGATCTTCGACGGATAGCTTTCCGGGAAGAGCCGCTGGATGAAGGACGCGATCTTCGCATCCTGCCCCACAACGACCCGCCGTTTTCCGCGCGCCGTTCCGTCGAGAATGATTTCGGCGGCGCGCTCCGCGCTGGTGATCGCCGCCTTGTCAAACCTCTCGTCGAGTTCGCGCTTTTCCGTGTAATGCGCCGGCATGGCGTCGACCGCGGCGTTGCGGGCAATCGACGTCGCGACGCCTCCCGGATGAACCGACGTGACGCGCACGCCCTTCGGCGCGAGTTCCTGCGTGATCGTCTCGTTAAAGCCGCGCACGCCGAACTTCGAGGCGCAATAATGCGCCTGGCCGCTATAACCGATGAAGCCGAAAAGGCTCGAAATGTTGACGAGGCCGCCCTTGGTCGCGAGGAGCTGCGGCAGGAACGCCTTTGACATCCTGACGACGCCCCAGAAATTGACGTCCATGATTTTCTCAAAGGACGACAAGGGCGTTTCTTCGAAGGATCCGACGCGCGTTATGCCTGCGATGTTGAACACATAATCGGCGTCGCCAAGGCTTTCCTTGACGGTCGCCGCATAGCGCTCGATGGCGGCGGCGTCGGCGACGTCCAGCCGGTCGACGCGGATGCGGTTCGACGCAGGCGCATCCATCAGGCGGCGGGTTTCTTCAAGGCCCGCTTCGTTCACATCCGAAATCGCGACCGCCGCGCCGCGCTTCGCCAGATCGACGGCGACAGCGCGCCCGATGCCGGATGCAGCGCCGGTGACGACGCAGACCTTGTTTTCAAAAATGTCAGCCATATTTCCTCCGCAGCGGCGTATTTCCGCGCAGACGGCGGGGAACGCAATGCCGTTTGTCAGCTGAGCAATTTGCCTGCGATGTCATCCCAATCCCGGCCGGGCGCCGTCGCCAGCAAGGGATGGTCGCGGCTTTCGCGCGGCTCATAGGGCTCTCCCGTATCGAGCCAGCGAACTGCGCCTCCCGCTTCCGACGAGCATCAGCGCGCCCGCGGCATGGTCCCACGGATGGATGCGGCTCGACAGTTTGAAATCGACCTCACCAGAGAGGAGCTTCAGATAAGCGTAGGCGGAGCAATGCCCGGCCTTCGAGTCGACATTGGCTCTTGAGGCTGGCGGCCAGCCGCTCGCGCCACGGCGGAAGGAGCCAGCCGGTCGACCGCAAACCCAGAGGGCGTTCGGACTTCTGCGCCCCGGCGGCGACGCGTTTTCCGCCGCCACGTCGCGCCGCCGCCAAGAACGGCGACAGCGATCGCACGATCCGGAACCGCGTAAATCCAGCCCGCCCTCGTCCGTCCATTTTCGAGCTAAGCGACGATCGATCCGAACTCATCGACGCCGTGAACGAAATTGCGGGTGCCGTCGAGCGGATCGACGATCCAGCACCGCTCGGCCATTGCGATGCCGCGCGCGATCGCAGGATCGGACGCCGCCGCCTCTTCGCCGATGAACAGGGCGCCCGGCGTCAGGTCGAGCAACGCGGATCGCAAACGCCGCTCGGCGGCCTCGTCGACGATGGTGACAAGGTCGTTCGGACCGTCTTTCGTCCGAATGGGGATGGATCGAGCGTCCGGTACTTTGCGGCGATTTCGGTCTCTGCGATCTCCGCAATGATGGCGGCGACGCGATCGGCGTCCGGCGTCATGCGCTAAGCCGCTTCGAACGGTCGATGATCTGGGGTCGCCCAAGATCCGCTTGCGGATAAAGCTTGCGGAACTGGCCTGCCGTCTTTTCGGACAACCGGACATCGAGCGTCACCGCGCCATCCTCGTCTTCTCTTGCACGCACGTCGCCATGGGCGTGAAGCCAGGCGATCGGCGCGCCGTCGCCGCCGCCGATGGTGACGCGATAGGTCTCCCGGTCTTCCGTCAGCAGCGCGTCAATGACCTCGCAAAGCTCGGCGACGCCTTCGCCGGTGACGGCCGAGACGCCGATGCGCGCCGGCGCGTCGAGGCTCATCGGCGCTTCAGTCTGGGTAAGCCGCGCCTGCATGACGAGCGTCATCCGGTCGTCATCGCTGAGAAGATCGATCTTGTTGAGGACCTCGATGACCGGGCGGCCGTCGTCGGCGTCGATGCCAAGCTGCGAGAGAACGCCGATGACGTCGTCCCGCTGCGCGTCGCTGTCGGCGTGCGCGGCGTCGCGGACGTGAAGGATGAGGTCCGCCTCGTTCACCTCCTCCAGCGTTGCGCGAAAGGCGGCGACAAGTTGCGTCGGAAGATCGGAAATGAAGCCGACAGTGTCTGACACGAATGATGCGCAGACCCGATCGGAAGGTCGATCGCGCGCATAGTCGGATCAAGGGTCGCAAAAAGCTGATCGCGCGCAACGACGTCGGCGTTCGCCAGCCGGTTAAACAAACTAGATTTGCCGGCGTTGGTGTAGCCGACAAGCGCGACGACGGGATGGGGCGCCTTTTTGCGTTTTTCCCGCTGGAGGGATCGCGTGCGGCGCACCTGGTCGAGCTTGCCCTCAAGCCGGCGGATCTTTTCTTCGATGGCGCGGCGGTCGCTTTCGATCTGGCGTTCGCCGGGCCCGCCGAGGAAGCCGCGTCCGCCCCGCTGGCGCTCGAGGTGGGTCCATGACCGGACGAGGCGCGATTTCTGATAGGTCAGGTGGGCGAGATCGACCTGAAGGCGGCCTTCCGCCGTTCGCGCGCGCTCGCCGAAAATTTCAAGAATGAGCGCGGTGCGGTCGAGAACCTTTGCGCTCCACGCTTTTTCGAGATTGCGGTGCTGCACGGGCGTCAACGCCGCGTCGACGATCACAAGCCCCGGACGCGGCGATGTCTCGTCGAGGCGTTTCAGCACCTGCTCGGCCTTGCCTTCGCCGATGAGCGTTGAGGGGCGCGGACGGGAAATCGTCGCGATCTCTGAATAGCGCACCTTGAGATCGATCGCCTGCGCAAGGCCGATCGCCTCTTCAAGGCGCGCCTGCGGCCTTCGCTGGCGCTCATCGCCGGCGAACGAAACATGGATGACAAAAGCGGCGGTGAAATCGCTCTCGCCGCTTGCGCCGCTCTCGATCGTCAAATTATTCGCTTTCTTCGCCGTTCCACAAATTGATCGGCTGGGACGGCATCACCGTTGAAATCGCGTGCTTGTAGACGAGCTGAACCTGCCCCTCGCGCTTCAGCAGCACGCAGAAATTGTCGAACCACGTCACGACGCCTTGCAGCTTGACGCCGTTGACCAGAAAGATCGTCACCGGAATTTTGTCCTTGCGAACGTGATTCAGGAAGACGTCCTGCAGGTTTTGCTTTTTATCCGTCATCGCATCCTCAGGCATGGGAACCATTGCTGCAGCGCACAAATGAATATTGGCTCGGGACCATTCTCGATGCAACCTATTTTGAAAGCCGGGTCAGCTGGCCGCAGCAGCGTGGTCGAGATAGGCCTGTCTGAGGCGAAGCGCTGTCGGACCCGGATTGCCGTCGCCGACCATTGCTCCGTCGATCGCAATCACCGGGGTGACGAGGTTCATCGCCGACGTGATGAAGGCTTCCCGCGCAGATTTCGCTTCGGCCAGGGTGAACGGACGCTCCTCAATGCGCAGCTGAAGGCTTTCGGCGCAGACCTTGACGGTTTGGCGCGTAATCCCGCCAAGGATTTCAAATCCAAGCGGATGCGTCACCAGACGTCCCCTTCTGGTCGATGATCCAGGCGTTGGACGAGCCGCCTTCCGTGATCTTGCCGTCCTTGACGAGCCAGGCTTCGGTCGCCCCGACTTTCCTGGCGGCTTCCTTCGCCAGCACGTTCGGCAACAGGCCTACGGATTTGATGTCGACGCGGCCCCAACGGATGTCCGGCTGCGTGATCACAGAAATTCCCTTGGCCGCAACGCCGTTCAGCCGCTTCAGGTCGAGCGGCTTCAAGGTGATGACAAGCGAGGGGCGCGTTCCCTCAAGCGGGAAGGGATGATTGCGCGGCGCGACCCCGCGCGTCGCCTGCAAATAGACGTAGCAATCACCGAGCCTGTTCTTGGCGACCAGCTTTGAAATCACCAGCCGCAGCGCTCGCTCGCCCATCGGCGGGGCGATCGCAAGCTCACGGAGCGAACGGTCCCAGCGGGCGAGATGCCCGTCGAGATCCCAGAACTTGCCGGCGACATGGAGAGCGACCTCGTAAATTCCGTCGGCGAACTGATAGCCGCGGTCTTCGATATGGACGGCCGCGTCCCTGAGCGGCGCATAGGATCCGTTGACATAGGCGATGCGCGGCATTCGTCCCTCTTAGAAATAATCGATGCTGACGCGGAACATCTGTTCGACGTCCTTCACATATTCCTGAAGCGCCATCAGCACGATGCGATCGCCCGGCTTGATGACCGTGTGGCTGTTCGGCATCGACACCTTGCCGTCGCGATAGACCGCGCCGATCATCACGCCGTCCGGCAGTTCCGCCTCGCTGAGCGGCCTGTTGACGAGCGGCGAGGTTTCGAGCGCGATCGCGTCGATCAGTTCCGCTGCGCCGTCGAATATCGAATAGACGCCCTTGATGCGCCCGCGGCGCACGTGCTGCAGGATCGTTGAAATCGTCGTCGCGCGCGGGTCGATGAAACGATCGATGCCGACGGCTTCGGAGACCGGGCCGTAGTCGTGATCGTTGATGAGCGCCATCGCGCGTTTTGCGCCTTCGCGCTTGGCGACGACCGACGCGAGGATGTTCACCTGATCGTTGTTGGTGACGGCGACGACGGTTTCCGCGTCTTCGATGCCCGCCTCGTGCAGCAGCGCGCGGTCGAGGCCGTCGCCCTGCAGCACGATCGTTCGCTCAAGCTCGGCTCGGCGATCGTCTCGGCGCGCGCCCGGTCGCGCTCGATCAGGCGGATCTTCATGTTGCCGATCTTTTCAAGGCCCTGCGCGACATAAAGGCCGATATTGCCGCCGCCGACGATGATGATGCGCCGCGCCTGCCGTTCGGCTTTGCCCATGATTTCAAGCGCGCGTGTCACGTCATGGCGATCCGCGATGAAATAGATGTCGTCGCCGGCGGAAAGCTGATCGTCGGCATGCGCGCGCCAGATCCTGCTTTCGCGCTTGATGAGGACGATGGTGATCTTGAGGTCCGGGAAAAGGCTCGGCCACCTGCCGCAGCGGCGAATTGAGGATCGGGCAGTCGTCCTTCAGCCGAACGCCGACCGCGCCAACCTTGCCGTCGACAAAGGATTTGGTCTCAAAGGCGCCCGGCGTCGACGATGCCGTTGCATGATCGCTTCGCTCACCTCGCGCTCCGGCGAGATGATGACGTCGATCGGCATGTGGTTCCTGGCGAAGAGATCGGAATAGCGTTCGTCGAGATAGCCGGCGGACGCGGATGCGCGCGATCTTGGTCGGCACTTTGAACAGCGAATGCGCGACCTGGCAGGCGATCATGTTCACTTCGTCGGAATAGCGTGACGGCGATGATCATGTCGGCTTCGCGCGCGCCGCGCTTCGGCGAGGACGTCGGGATAAGGCCGTTGCCGACGACGCCGCGCACGTCGAGGCGTTCCGAAATCGAGCGGATCAGGTCTTTCGACTGGTCGATGACGGTGACGTCGTTCTTCTCGACCGCGAGCCGGCTTGCGATTCCGAATCCGACGCGGCCGGCGCCGCAAATGATGATGCGCATTCAGCTATCCTGAAATCCGTCGGCGATCCTATCACACGCTTTCGATTCGCGCCGCGCCGCCGACGCCGAGCGCCTTCAGCTTCCGGTGGAGCGCCGAGCGCTCCATGCCGATGAAGGCCGCCGTTCTGGAGATATTGCCGCCGAAGCGGTTGATCTGGGCGATGAGGTACTCCCGCTCGAAGCGCTCGCGCGCTTCGCGAAGCGGCAGGGCGATGATCTGTTCGAGCCCCTCGCCGGCCGGGATCGAAAGCCCCGCGTCGATGATTTCCGCAGGCAGATGATCGCAGGTGATCTCGAGGTTAGCGTCCTGGCCCATCATGATCAGCGTGCGCTCGATGACGTTGCGCAGCTGACGCACGTTGCCAGGCCAATGATAAGCCTGCAGCGCCGCCATCGTCTCCGCCGAAAGGCCGCGCTTTGGAAAACCGGACGCCCGCGAAATGCGGTCGATGAAATAGGCGGCGAGCGCCGGGATGTCGTCGCGCCGCTCGCCGAGCGACGGCGCGAGGATCGGCACGACATTGAGGCGATGATAGAGGTCCTCGCGAAACCTCCCGAGCGCCGAGTCAGCGAGGAGATCGCGCGACGTCGATGAAATAATCCGCACGTCGACGCTGACCGCCGTATCGCCGCCGACCCGGCGGAAGCGCTGGTCGACGAGGACTCTCAAAATCTTGCTCTGCGTTTCCGAGCGGCATGTCGCCGACTTCGTCGAACATGAGCGTGCCGCCGTGAGCGCGCTCCATCAGGCCGATCGATTTGGGGCGTCCGTTGTCGCCTTCAACGCCGAAAAGCTCCTCTTCCATGCGTTCGGGCGCGATGGTTGCGGCGCTGACGACGATGAAGGGCTGCGCCGCCCTGCTCGATTTGGTGTGAAGGAGGCGTGCGATCACTTCCTTGCCGGCGCCGGCGGGCCCGCAGATGAGAACGCGCGACCTTGCGTCGGCGACACGGTCGACAACCGCCCGGAGCGAATTGATCGCGGTTGACGATCCGATCAGCCCCCAATCGGGACCGCGCTCGCGAAGCTCGACGTTCTCGCGCCTCAAACGCATCGCTTCGAGCGCACGATTGACGACGAGAACCAGCCGGTCGGCATTGAATGGTTTTTCGATGAAGTCGTAAGCGCCCTTCTTGATCGCCGCGACCGCGGTCTCGATCGTGCCGTGCCCTGATATGATGACAACGGGCAAGTCGGGGTGAACCTTCTTGATCTCCTGCAAGGATTTCAATCCCGTCCATGGCGGAATTCTGCAGCCAGACGTCGAGAACGACGAGCGCCGGGAGCCGTTCTTTCAGCGCCTTGAAGACGCCGTCCGAATTTGCCGCGGCCCGCGGATTGAACCCCTCGTCTTCGAGAATCCCGGAGACGAGATCGCGGATGTCGGCTTCGTCGTCGACAACCAGAATATCTATGCTCATACAACCCTTCCCATACCAATGCTTACTCGGCCGCCGCCGCCGGAATCAAACGCTTGCCCGCTCCGGCGAGCGGCAATGTCACGCTGACGACGCGCGCCCGTCGGCCCCAGCGCGTCGCAATCGTCGAAATAGAGCGCCCCCCCATGCTCCTCGACGACCTTCTTGACGATGGCGAGGCCAAGGCCCGTGCCTTTCGCTCGCGTCGTCATATAGGGCTCCGTCAACCGATGGCGTTCCGCTTTCGGCAGACCGACGCCGTTGTCTTCAACCGCGATGCTTGCGGCGCCGTCGACGCCTTCGACGGTCACCCTGATCCGTCCCTTGAGCAACGCCCCATCGCCCGCCGCCGCTGTTCTCGATCCGATCGACTCGGACGAATTCTTCGATGAGATTTCCAATCGCCTGCGCGATCAGGCGCCCGTCGCAACTGACCATGATCGGGGCGGCCGGCGCGGCGAGTTCAATCTCGATGTCCGGCGATGCGACGCGCTGGGAGAAGACGGCGCTTTTCGTGATCTCGCGAATGTCCTCGATCGCGATGACCGGCTTCGGCATCCGGGCGAAAGATGAAAACTCATCGACCATCCGGCCGATGTCGCCGACATGGCGGATGATCGTTTCCGTGCATTTGTCAAAGACTTCGGGCGAATTCTTGATTTCGCCGAGGTACTTGCGGCGGAGCCGTTCGGCGGAAAGCTGGATCGGGGTCAGCGGATTCTTGATCTCATGGGCGATGCGCCGCGCAATGTCGCCCCACGCGGCGGACCGCTGCGCGCTGATCAGCTGGGAAATGTCATCGAAGGTGACGACGTAGCTGCGCTCGCCTTCGACTTCGTCGCTCGCGATGCGCACGGTCAGCGTTCGCGCCAGGCCGTCTCTTTCCACATTGATCTGCCCGGCGATTTCTTCGAACGGGGGCCGCGCCGCCTGTTCAAAAAGGTCGCTCGCTTCTGGAAGCGCCTCAGAAATCGTCAGTCCGACAAGGCGGTCAGGATCGTGCTCGACAATGTCGCCGGCGGACCGGTTGGCGATGGTGATCCGGCCGTTCGACGCCGACGCCGATGACGCCCGCCGACACGCCTGACAGCACCGCCTCGGTGAAACGGCGCCGGCGGTCGAACTGTTTGTTGGTGTCGATGAGATCGTCGCGCTGCGTTTGCAGCTGTGCGGTCATGTGGTTCATCGAACGGGCCAGGACGCCAAGTTCGCCGTCGTCCTTTTGAACCTCGACCCGCGCGCCGAGATCGCCGCCAGAAACGCGTCCCGCCATTTCGACGAGACGCCCGATCGGCTGCACGATGCGGGTAGCGGCCCACAGACCGAGCCAGATCGCCGCGAAGAGGATGATGAAGGCGAGGATGACGTATCCAGCGAGGAAGATCCGTTCGCGCGCGCGCGCCCGACTTTCGCCTTCGTCCCAATCGGTCTTCATGTCGCGGACCGCGAACAGGCGTTCGGTCGTCGTCGGATCGATCGACTGATAGGCGATGAGATAGCCGCCTTGATAATGCGTGAGCTTGTAGCACGATGCGGAACATGTCGAATTTTAAATCGTCGCTGACGCCGAAGACGCCCGCGCCGGCGGCGCCGCCCGCAAGGGTCGTCATCACTTCCTTCGACGGCAGGCGGAAAACGGCGTCACGCAGCTCCGCCCGGATCAAAAGGCGCCCGTCGCCGGAAACAAGATAGATCGCGTCAAATCCGCGAAACGACGCCTGCGCCAGCAGATATTCGCGAAAGCCTACGGGCGTCCCTTCGAGACCGAGGCCGCGCTCTTCGTTCACCGCGACGTCGTAAGAGAGTTCCTCAAGCGATTTCTGCAGTTCCGCGCGCTTGAAATCGATGAAGGTGTTCGCGATGTTGCGCGCATTGTTGTGGTAGTTCTCGATGCGCTCGCCGAACACGTCGTTCAGACTCGAACGAAGGATCGTGAACGCGAACAGGAACGCGACGATCGCCGGAACGACCGCGACCACCGAAAAGAGCCAGACGAGCTTTAAATGCGTCGCCGATCCGGCGAGCTGGTTGCGCCGGTCCGACCAGACGTGCCACAGGCGCGCGCCAATGAGCGATGCAAAACCTGCGGCGATAACGACGTTGCCGACGATGAGCGCGATCAGAAGGCTGCGGTCGGCGCGTTCGACCGCCGGCGACAGGAGGAACCAGGTGGTGACGAAGGCGACGATGCCGGCGCCCGCGAGGGCGGCGGCCGCCGTCGCGTTCGATGTCGCCCAGTCAGGAAGGAGCTTTCGGGCGCCCTGAAAGGGCCCGACCGAATGCCCGCCTGTGGATGGCGCGCGCGGATGTGCGTCTTCCGAGATGATTACGTCCTCGTGAGCCTACATCCCGCAAAGGGACCCTACTGAACGTCCGCCCCCACGGACGCGGCCGGCTCATTTTGGGAAAAGAACCGTCCGCAGCTGAGGAGACTGCTCTAGTTGTTGCTAAAAATCAACACAAATGTTGCTGGAATGCCGCACATGGTTAAGCGGCGGCCGACGAGCTCATCAAGAGTCAAGCAGGCGCCAAAGAAGCGCTTCGACCTCATCGGGAATTTGGCTTTTACAGACCTCTGCGCGCGCTGCGCGACGCGCCTCAACGGCAAATGCCACGGGCGCCTGATCGATGAACCCGGCAAGATGCTTGCGCGCCATGCGGACGCCATGGCGCTCTCCATAATGGGAAAGCGTGTCGCGATAGTGCGCGATGACGGCGGACAGCTGGTCGGCCAGCGCGGGCGTCCTGATTGTCGAAGCATTCGACGCGAGCGCGTCGGCGATCGCGCCGCCGAGCCAGGGCCTGCCGATCGCGGCGCGGCCGATCATGACGCCGTCAGCGCCGGAAAGGGCGAGCGCCGCTCGTGCGTCCGCAAGGCTCGCAATGTCGCCATTGACGAGGACCGGAACCGAGACCGCCTCCTTCGTCGCGCGCACTGCACCCCAATCCGCCGCTGCCCGTATAAAACTGATTGCGAGTGCGCCCGTGGACGGTGATCAGCATGACGCCGGCATCTTCAGCGGCCTTCGCCAGCGCTGGAGCGTTCAGGCAATCGCGGTCCCATCCGAGACGCATTTTGAGCGTGACGGGCTTTGTCGTCGCCTTGACCGTCGCTTCGATCAGGCGGATCGCCCGTTCTGGTTCGCGCATCAGCGCTGACCCGCAAGCCTTGCCCGTCACCTGACGCGAAGGGCAGCCCAGATTGATGTCGATAATGTCGGCGCCGGCCGCTTCCGCGATCCTTGCGCCTTCAGCCATCCAGCATTCTTCACGTCCTGCAAACTGGATGACGAACGGGCGAACGCTCGGGTCCCCTTCAGCGCGGCGGATGACGTCAGGCCGAGCTTTCACAAGCTCCGCGCTCGCGACCATTTCGGAGACGACAAGCCCTGCCCCGCCCGCTGCAGCCGCGCGGCGGAACGGCAGGTCGGAGACGCCTGACATCGGCGCGATGGCGACGGTATTGGCGAGGCTGATGGGGCCGATCGCGATCATGGGGCTTTCGCTAGCGCTTGTTCCGCGCCATGAAAAGCCGCCATGGACCGCCGCCGTCAGACCATCGCCATCATCGTCGCCGCCGGGCGCGGCGCCCGTGCGGGGTTCGGCGGGCCGAAGCAATATCGTCCGCTCGCCGGAGAAGCGGTTCTGGCGCGAACTGTGCGCGCTTTTCTCGGGCACCCGGAAGTCGATGCGGTCCGGGTCATCATCCACGCCGACGACGGCGACCTTTATTCGGAGGCGATGGGCGCGCTCCTCGCCAACCCCAAAGCTCCTGTCTGTCGCGACCGGCGGCAGGGAGCGGCAGGACTCGGTCCGGCTCGGCCTTGAAAGCCTTGAGCGTGCGCCTCCGGCCCTCGTCCTTATCCACGATGCGGCGCGGCCCTTTATCGATGCGCCGACGATCTCGCGGGTGATCGCGGCTGCGCGAGACAGCGGCGGCGCAATCGCCGCGCTCCCGGTATTCGACACGCTGAAGAAATCGGACGGCGCCGACCACCCCTCTATCGACGACACGGTCCCGCGCGACCGGCTCTGGCGCGCGCAGACGCCGCAAGGCTTCCAGTTTGACGCGATCCTCGCCGCGCACCGCGCGGTCGCCGGCGAGAACCTCACTGACGACGCCGTCGTCGCCGAGCGCGCCGGCATGAAGGTCAGCCTCGTTCCCGGTTCTCCCGACAACATGAAGATCACCCAGGCGGAAGATTTCGGCATGGCGGAAATCCTCCTCGGCAGGAAATTGACGATGCACGAATATCGATCCGGACACGGATTTGACGTCCACCAGTTTGAAGACGGAAACGCGGTCATTCTCTGCGGCGTCGAGATTCCTCACAGCAAGAAGCTGAAAGGCCATTCCGACGCCGATGCCGGCATGCACGCCCTGACGGACGCGATCCTCGGCGCCATCGGCGAAGGCGACATCGGCGATCATTTCCCGCCGTCGGACGCGAAGTGGAAAGGCGCGCCGTCGCGCATCTTTCTCGAAAAGGCGCGAGATCTTGTCGGTGAACGAGGCGGCGCCATCACCCATTGCGACGTGACGCTCATCTGCGAGGCGCCGAAAATCGGTCCGCACCGGGCGAAGATGCGCGCAATGCTCGCTGAAATTCTTCAGCATTGCCGGTCGATCGCGTGTCGGTAAAGGCGACGACGACGGAAGAGCTTGGCTTTACCGGGCGCCGTGAAGGCATTGCGGCGATGGCGACTGCGACCGTGCGGCTGCCTGCGACCGATTCTCTATAGCAAAAGGAAGGCGACCTATGCCGTTCCCAATTCGACCTACAGCCATCGCATGCGCCGTGCTGTTTGCAACCGCGTGCAGCAGCACGCCGCCGCAAGGAAATAGCGAACGATGGTTTGATGCAGCGACGCTGGTTTCGACGCAGCACCCTCAAATGCGAATGACGCCGGCGAAGAGTTACGTTTACGCCGGGGAGACCAAGACAATCATAAAGAATTCCGCCCTCGCGGAACGCCACCACTGGGTCATCGCGGATGGAAATCGGGTGAACGCCCTTCTTATCGTGCAATTTGAAGGATTTCTGGAAGGCGTAGAAGGCCGATACCAGTACGCCGCGCCGACGACGGAGGACGGCGGTTCCAACTACCTCTTTACAACCGGGCCGGTCACGCTCGGCGGACGCGAATTCGTTCACAACACCTGGGCGCTTGATCACGCAGCCAACGCGCGGGAAAACCCGGGGACCGAAGCGGTCGCGACGCTCGCGCTCATGAAGCAAAAGGGATTGCAGATTGACGATGCGCTCATCATGTCGAGATTCGTCCTCGCCCTGGGGGCGGATAAGCGGCGCGAACTCATTGTGTTTTACTTGGAACCGATCTCAAAGTCCGGCAGGTCCCTCGCCGAATTTCCGGACGGCGGCGCGCTTACGTCGGACTTCAGGGAGTTCTCTGACGCAGTGACTGCTCGATCGATTGAAAGCTTTGTCATCGAGATCCTGTCAGATTGACGATGGTCGAACTAATACGCGCCAACGACCCTGCGCTGATCTCCTTCGTCGAAGCGCTGCTGACCGAAGCCGGCGTCGCCTATTTCGTCGCGGACGGGCACATGAGCGTCGTTGAAGGATCAATCGGCGCTTTTCAACGCAGAGTTCTGGTGACCGCTGACGACGAGCGCGAAGCGCGCGCCTCTGCTCGCTGCGGCTGACTTGGGCGGCGAATTGAGGCCGAAGAAATGACGCAGCCGCACCGGATCTGGGAGCTTGCGCAAAAGATCGTCGACCGGGCGGGCGCTGAAGGTCTGCTGCTGGCGACGGCGGAATCCTGCACCGGCGGGCTTGTCGCGGCCGCGATTACTGACGTGCCAGGGGCCTCCGCCGTTCTCGATCGCGGCTTCGTCACCTATTCGAATGAAGCAAAGACCGACATGCTGGGCGTCGAGCCGGAAATCATCGCACGTCATGGCGCGGTCAGCGCCGCCGTCGCGCGCGCAATGGCGGAGGGCGCGCTTCGTCATTCGCGCGCGGATCTCGCCGTTTCGATCACCGGCGTCGCGGGACCGGGCGGCGGAAGCGCGGAAAAGCCCGTAGGTCTCGTCTGGTTCGCGCTCGCGGCGAAGGGCGCGCCGACGCGCGCCGAGCGGCGGGTCTTTTCGGCGGGCGATCGCAGCTTCGTCCGCATGCGGGCGACGGAGACCGCGTTGATGCTCGCTCTGCGCGGGATGTAAAAAAAGCGGCGCCCCACGATCATCGGACCCGGTCCGGTGATCAGGTTTTTGACTGAGCGCGGCGTATGCGCGCAAAACCGCATGCACTTTTGCGCACGCAGCGCTCGGGCGCCAGCTAATTCACTTCCAATGCTGCGAAAGTCTACTCTTCGCCGCCGGCGGTCATGACCGGGCCGGAGTTGAGGCCCTTGGCCGCCTCGTCGCGATCGACGAACTCGATGACCGCCATCGGCGCATTGTCGCCATGCCGGAAGCCGGCCTTCATGACGCGGATATAGCCGCCATTGCGCTCGGCGTAGCGCGGACCGATCGTGTCGAACAGCTTCTTGGCCTGCGTCTCGTCGCGAAGGCGCGACGTCGCGAGGCGGCGAAGATGCAGCGCGCGCTTCGGGTCCTTCTTGGCGTTTTTCGCCATCGTCACATATTTCTCGACGATCGGGCGCAGCTCCTTCGCCTTCGGCAGCGTCGTCGTGATCTGCTCGTGCTTGATCAGCGCCGCGGCCATGTTGGCGAACATCGCCTTGCGATGTTCATGCGTGCGGTTGAGTTTTCTCAGCGCGAAACCGTGGCGCATCTGTCATATCTCCGTTTGCGGGCCAGGTCGGCGCGACGATGCGCCAGGCCGCCCTTTCCTACTGCTCGTACTTCTTGGCGAGGTCTTCGATGTTCTCGGGCGGCCAGTCCGGCACGTCCATGCCGAGATGGAGCCCGAGGGTCGCGAGGACTTCCTTGATTTCGTTCAGCGACTTGCGTCCGAAGTTCGGCGTGCGGAGCATTTCCGCTTCCGTCTTCTGGATGAGGTCGCCGATATAGACGATGTTGTCGTTCTTGAGGCAGTTCGCCGAGCGGACCGAAAGTTCGAGCTCATCGACTTTCTTGAGCAGCGCCGGGTTGAACGGAAGCTCTTCGCGCGCGCCGCCGCCGAGATCTTTCTTCGGCTCGTCGAAATTGACGAAGATCTGCAGCTGATCCTGCAGGATGCGCGCGGCGTAAGCGGCCGCATCGTCCGGCGACAGGGCGCCGTTGGTTTCGATCTCAAGGACAAGACGGTCATAATCGAGAACCTGGCCTTCGCGGGTGTTCTCGACGCGATAGGCGACGCGCTTGACCGGCGAATAGAGGCTGTCGACCGGGATAAGCCCGATCGGCGCGTCTTCGGGACGGTTGCGGTCGGCGGCGAACATAGCCTTTGCCCGACTGGACCGTCATCTCCATGCGGAGCGAGGCGCCTTCGTCGAGATGGCAGATGACCTGGTGCCGGTCGAGAATGTCGACGGCGGAATTCGGCTCGATGTCGCCGGCGGTGACCGGGCCCGGCGTCGATTTCTTCAGCGACAAGGCGCTTGGGGCCGTCCGCGCTGCGTGCGCAGCGCAAGCTGCTTGACGTTGAGAACGATGTCCGTCACATCCTCGCGGACGCCCGGTGATCGACGAGAACTCATGCACGACGCCGTCGATCTGGATCGAGGTGATGGCCGCGCCTTGCAGCGACGACATCAGGATGCGGCGCAGCGCATTGCCGAGCGTCAGGCCGAAGCCGCGCTCAAGCGGCTGCGCGACCATCGTCGCGCGGCGGTGCGGATCGACGCCCGACGCCACTTCAAGCTTGCTCGGGCGGATGAGTTCTTGCCAGTTCTTTTCAACGACCATTCGACATGCTCCAGCCAGCGGGGACGCGGCGATGTTAAATAATTGGCGCGCCGTCGCCGGCGCGCCGATGAAAACGCTCAGACGCGACGGCGCTTGCGCGGGCGGCAACCATTGTGAGGGATCGGCGTCACGTCGCGGATCATGTTGACGGTGAGGCCGACGGACTGCAGCGCGCGGAGCGCGCTTTCGCGGCCGGATCCCGGTCCCATGACCTCGACGTTGACGGTTTTAAGGCCGTGCTCCATCGCCTTCTTGGCGGCGTCTTCGGCGGCGAGCTGCGCCGCGTACGGCGTCGACTTGCGCGAGCCTTTAAAGCCCATGCGTGCCGGAGGACGACCACGAAACCGTGTTCCCCTGTTCATCGGAGACGGTGATCATCGTGTTGTTGAACGAGGCGTTCACATGCACGATGCCGGTCGTGATGTTCTTCCTCTCGCGACGGCGGACGCGCGTGGCGCCGGCGGCGGCTTTGTCGGCTGCGGGAGCTTTAGCCATGAAAATCTTTCCTCGTTATTTCTTCGCCGTACGCCTGCTTCTTGCCGGCGATCGCTTTCGCCGGGCCCTTGCGGGTGCGCGCGTTGGTGTGCGTGCGCTGACCGCGAACCGGCAGTCCGCGACGATGGCGGAGCCCGCGATAGCAGCCCTGGTCCATCAGGCGCTTGATGTTCACCGCGACTTCGCGGCGCAGATCGCCCTCGACCGAGTAGTCGGCGTCGATCGCTTCGCGGATCTGCAGAACTTCTGCGTCCGACAATTCGTTGACGCGCCGCGCCGGCGGAATGCGGACCTTTTCGCAGATTTCTTTCGCCATCGCCGGGCCGATGCCGTGGATGTAGCGAAGAGCGATGACGACGCGCTTGTTCGTCGGAATGTTGACGCCTGCAATACGAGCCATGGGCTCCCTCTTTTCCTTCAATCCGCCAGCCGCCCTGAGGCGACTCTCAGCTGCAAAACGAGGCCCGAACGCCCCTCCCGGTTTCCCGGCAAGGTCGAGCGAGCCGAATTCTGACGCCTCTCTGGCGGAGGCGGGGTAGATACGCCCGCGCCGCCCTTGGCGTCAACACAAAACCCGCGGCATTTCAGCCCTATTTTCAAGCGTCTTTTCCGGCCGGGCATCCGCCCGCGTCTCATCCTGAAAGGCGCTAATCCGCGGTGAATTCGTCCAGAATCGCGTCGATCGCGGAGGCGACCTCCTCGACCGACCCCATCCCGTCGACCGTCCGCAGCTTCCCCTGCTTTTTATAATAGGGAATCAGCGGCGCAGTCTGCTCCCGGTAGACGGCTTGCCGCTTCCGGAAGGTCTCCTCATTGTCGTCCGCCCGGACCGGCTTGCCGGCAGCTTTGGTGTCGGCGACCCGTTTCCGGAGGCGGGCGATCAACGCCTCTTCATCGACCTCGATCTCGATGACGACGCCGATTTGGCGCTTCTGCTTCTTCAGGACGCGGTCGATCATTTTCGCCTGACCGACGGTCCTGACCGCGCCGTCGAGGATGAACCCGCGCTTGCAGTCCGGCTCCTTGATGCGGGCGGAGACGATGCCCTCGATGATCTCGTCGGAGACGAGATCGCCGCGGTCCATGATCCCCTGAACTTTTTTTCCAAGCGCCGATCCCGAGGCGATGGCGGCGCGCAGCATGTCGCCGGTCGAAAGCTGCGGAATCTTGCGCGTCGCGACGATGCGCGCGGCCTGTGTTCCCTTGCCCGCCCCCGGGGGCCCGAGAAGGATCAGGATCATTTCTTGCCGCCTCGAAGCTTCGACTTCTTGATGAGGCTTTCATATTGCTGGGCGAGGAGATGGCCTTGAATCTGGCCGACCGTATCGAGCGTCACCGACACGACGATCAAAAGCGACGTGCCGCCGAGATAGACCGGGATGCTTGGATAACCCGCGCGCAGGAATTCCGGCATCAGGCAGACAAGCGTCAGGTAAAGCCCGCCGATGACCGTCAGGCGCGTCAGAATGTAATCAAGGTGTTCGGCGGTGCGGGCGCCGGGACGATAGCCCTGGATGAAGCCGCCGTATTTCTTGAGGTTGTCGGCGACATCTTGCGTGTTGAAGACGACGGACGTGTAGACGAACGTAAAGCCGAGAATGCCGGCGCCGTAGAGGGCGATATAAAGCGGCTGGCCGGGTGCGAACCATATCTGCAGGTTCTGCAGCCATTCGGGCGAATCTTGCCCGATGGCGCCGGCGGCGGTCGCCGGCAGCAACAACAGCGAAGACGCGAAGATCGGCGGAATGACGCCCGCACGTGTTCAGCTTCAGCGGCAGGTGCGATTTCTCGCCCTGCGTCATGCGCATGCCGACCTGGCGGCGCGGATACTGGACGACGATCCGGCGCTGCGAGCGTTCCATGAAGACGACGAACGTGATGAGCGCGAACGCCATCACGATGACAAGGATGACGACGCCGACGGGAAGCGACTGCGGCGCCGGCCGTTCCGCGGCCGAGCGCGAGAAGGCCCGCGGCCGCGCGCGGCAGTTCCGCGACGATGCCGGCGAAGATGATGAGCGAGACGCCATTGCCGATGCCGCGCGCCGTGATCTGCTCGCCGAGCCACAGAAGGAACATGACGCCGCCGACCAGCGTGACGACCGTGGTGACGAGGAAGAAGGGACCCGGATCGGTGACGATCGGCACGCCGCCGCTTGAGTTCTGCAGGTTGATCGCGATGAAATAGCCCTGCATGGTCGCGAGGAAGACCGTCAGGTACCGCGTGTACTGATTGATCTGGCGGCGGCCCTGCTCGCCTTCCTTCTTCATCTTTTCCAGCGTCGGAATGACCGAGGTCATCAGCTGCACGATGATCGACGCCGAGATGTAGGGCATGATGTTAAGCGCGAAGATCGCCATCCGCTCGACGGCGCCGCCGGCGAAGATGTTCAGCGTTCCAAGAAGACCGCCCGTCTGCGACTGGAACTGCTGCGAAAACGCGTCCGGATTAATGCCGGGGAGCGGAATGTAGGTGCCGAGGCGAAAGACGATGAGGGCGCCGAGCGTGAACAGCAGGCGCTTTTTCAGCTCCTCCGCCTTGGCGAAGGAGGACAGGTTGATGTTGGACGCAAACTGTTCGGCTGCCGATGTCATAAAGGACCGATCTGCTCCGCTCGCGCACCAGGGCGCGCGACACGGGAAATGACGTCAAAACGCAAACGCGCGGGACCGTCAGCCTCGCGCAGTCCGTGCGATATGGCGAGCCTGCCGCTCATCCGCAACGGGGCGCGCAACGAGGCGCCCGCGCTACTCTTTCCCGCCCTTCTTGGGGGCCTTTTTCGGCGCCGCCTTTTCTTCGGTCTCGCGCACCTCGGTGACGGTGACGCTGCCGCCGGCGCTTTCGACGGCTTTCGTCGCGCCGGCCGACGCGTAGGCGACCTCAATCGTGATCTTCGACTTCAACGCCCCAACGCCGAGCAGGCGGACGCCGTCCTGCGCGCGGCGCAGCACGCCGGCCGCGATCAGCGCGGCTGCGTCAATTTTCGAGTTGGCGTCGAGCTTTCCGGCGTCGATCGCGGTCTGGATGCGGCCGACATTGACCTCGGCGTATTTCGCGCGGTTCGGCTTGTTGAAGCCGCGTTTGGGCATGCGCATGTAAAGCGGCATCTGGCCGCCTTCGAACTGGCGGATGCCTTCGGCGCCGGAACGCGCCAGCTGACCTTTGACGCCGCGGCCGGCGGTCTTGCCTTTGCCGGAGCCGATGCCCCGGCCGACGCGCTTGAACTTGTGGCGGGCGCCTTTGTTGTCTGCGATTTCGTTGAGTTTCATGTCAGCTCCTTCGGACTTGCGACGCGAAGGAAGCGCTCCCGCTTCCTCGCGCCTCGCCCTATTGCGTCCCCTACTCGACCACTTCGACGAGATGGGCGACTTTTGAGATCATGCCGCGAACGGACGGCGAATCTTCAAGCACGGCCTCGCGGCCGATCTTGTTCAGCTTGAGGCCGACCAGAGTTCGCGCGCTGTTCTTTCGGCCGCCGTTGCGGGCTTGCCGTTTGACGGACCTTGACGGTCTTCGTTGCTTTCTTCGCCATCGCTCAGTTCCTGTCAGGCTGCGTCAGCGCCGGTCTGCTCGCCGCCGCCCGTGCGGCCAGCAAGGATTTCAGAGACTTTCTTGCCGCGCTTGGCGGCGACGGCGCGCGGGCTCGTCTGGGCCTGCAAGGCCGCGATCGTCGCGCGCACCATGTTGTACGGGTTCGAGGAGCCGAGCGATTTCGCAACGACGTCCTGCACGCCCAAGGTTTCGAAAACGGCGCGCATCGGGCCGCCCGCGATGATGCCGGTTCCCGGAGGCGCGGCGCGCAGCACGACCTTGCCGGCGCCCCAGCGACCCGCCGCGTCATGATGGAGCGTGCGGCCTTCGCGAAGCGGAATGCGAACGAGGCTGCGCTTGGCTTCCTGCGACGCCTTGCGGATTGCTTCCGGCACTTCGCGCGCCTTGCCTTTGCCGTAGCCGACGCGGCCCTTCTGGTCGCCGACGACGACGAGCGCCGCAAAGCCGAAGTTCTTGCCGCCCTTCACGACCTTGGCGACGCGATTGATGGCGACGAGCTTGTCGACGAACTCGTCGCGCTCTTCGCGCTCGGCGGCGCCGCGGCCGCGATTCCGGCGGTCGCCTCGTTCGTGTCTGTCTTCACGCGCCATGCGTTTCTCCTTGAAACTCTAGAAGTTCAGACCGGCTTCACGCGCCGCGTCCGCGAGCGCCTTGATGCGCCCATGAAAAATGTATCCGCCGCGGTCGAAGACGACGTCCTTGACGCCGGCTTTGATTGCGCGTTCCGCCAGCGCCTTGCCGACTTTCGCCGCAGCCGCCTTGTTCGGCGCCCTTGCCGATGTTGCCTTTGAGAGCGCTGTCGAGCGAAGACGCTGAGGCGAGCGTACTTGCCGGCGTCGTCGTCGATGATCTGCGCCGAATGTTCTTCGAGGACCGAAACACCGAGAGGCGCGGACGATCGGTCGTCCCGCGGCGCAGCGATTGCGCGGTTGCGCAGCGCGCCGCTTGTTTTGTCTTGTTGGCTTTGTCGGCATGTCGCGGTCCCGTTACTTCTTCTTGCCTTCCTTGCGGAAGATGTATTCGTCTTCGTAGCGAACGCCCTTGCCCTGGAAGGGCTCGGGCGGGCGCATCGAGCGGATCTTCGCCGCCGTCTCGCCGACGAGCTGCTTGTCGATGCCGCGCAGAGAGGATTTCCGTCGGCTTCGGCGTCTCGATCTTGATGCCGGTCGGGGATCGGGAAATCGATATCGTGCGCTGTAGCCGAGCGCGAGACTGAGAGAGGCGCCCTTCATCGCGGCCCGATAGCCGACGCCGACGAGTTCGAGTTTCTTGCGAATAGCCGCCGGTGACGCCCGGACATCATGTTCGAGATCATCGTGCGGCTCATGCCCCACTGAGCGCGCGAACCTTGCCGCCTTCGTCTGACCGGCGAGTTGCGGCGACGTTGTCGCCTTCGATGCGCGACCTTGCACAGATCGTTGACGACGAATTTGAGTTCGCCCTTCGGTCCCTTGGCGGTCACCGTCTGGCCGTCACCGTCACCGTGACGCCCTTGGGAGCTCGGACCGGTTTTTTACCAATGCGGGACATCGATCACGTCTCCTTCGAAAGTCCTCAGTAGACCTGGAACAGGACTTCGCCGCCCACATTGGCGGCCCGCGGGCCGCCGTATCCGACATGACGCCCTTCGGCGTCGAGAGCACGGAAATGCCGAGACCGTTGCGGACGCGAGGGCAGGTCCGGGACCGCCGAATAGACGCGCCGGCCGGGCTTGGACACGCGCTGGATGTTGGTGATGACCGGCGAGCCTTCGAAATATTTGAGCTCGATTTCGAAGGTCCGGCTTCTCGCCTGTCTTTCTCGATGCGCTGAATATCCGCGGATATAGCCTTCATCGACGAGAACATCGAGAACGCGGCCGCGCAGCGTGGAGGCCGGCGCGCGAAAGCGTGGAATGGCGTGCGCATCTGCGCATTGCGCAGCCGCGTTATCAGGTCGCCGATAGGATCGTTGATCGACATGTGCTCTAATTCCCCTTACCAGCTCGACTTTGACGAGGCCGGGGACATGCCCAGCGGACCCGTATTGGCGAAGCGCGATGCGGGACATTTTCAACTTCCGATAAAATCCGCGCGGCCGGCCGGAAACTGAGGCAGCGATTGCGCGTGCGCGTCTTCGACGAGTTGCGCGGAAGCTCGGCAAGCTTCAGCGACGCTTCAAAGCGCTCTTCCGCCGGCTTGTCTTGTCCTTGATGATCGCTTTGAGCTCGCGCGCTTGGCCTCGCAATTCTTGGCCAGCTTGCGGCGCTTCAGATCGCGCTCGATCCATTGATGTCTTCGCCATCTCAGTCCTCCGTTAGGCCGGTTTCCGGACGCCGGCCGGACCTTGCCTATTCAAATCCCTTTTTTCCCGCCGTATTTCCGGGCCGTTATTTCCGGAACGGGAAGTTGAACTCCGCAAGCAGCGCGCGCGCCTCATCGTCGGATTTCGCCGGCGTGCACACGATGATGTCCATCCCGCGGATCTTCTCGACCTGGTCGTAATTGATCTCCGGGAACACGATGTGCTCCTTGAGGCCGAGTGCGTAATTGCCGCGTCCGTCAAAGCTCTTCGGCGACAGCCCGCGGAAGTCGCGGACGCGCGGCAGGGCGACGGTGACGAGACGATCGAGAAACTCGTACATGCGGTCCTTGCGCAGCGTGACCTTGCAGCCGACCGCCATGCCTTCGCGGAGCTTGAAGCTCGCGATCGACTTTTTGGCCTTGGTGATCACCGGCTTTTGACCCGCGATCCTCGTCAGTTCCGCCGCCGCCTGATCGACCGCCTTGCGGTCGTTCACGGCGTCGCCGACGCCCATGTTGATGACGATCTTTTCGATCCGCGGCGCATCATCACGTTCTTGTAGCCGAATTTCTTCTGCAACGAGACTTTCGATCGTCTCGATTGTAACTGCTCTTCAGCCGCGGCGTGCTATTTAGCTGCCTCAGCCATTGACGACCTCGCCCTTGCGGCGCTCGATGCGCACTTTCTTGCCTTTTTCGTCGATCTTGAAACCGACCCGCGTCCGCTTGCCGTCCTTGCCGACGAGCGCGACATTCGAAATGTGGATCGGCGCTTCTTCGCGCACGATGCCGCCGCGCGATGTCGCGGTCTGCTTTTCGTGCTTGGCGACGACGTTGACGCCGCGGACGACCACGCGGTCTTCCTTCGGGATGACTTCAAGTCACCTCGGCCTGCGTCCCGCGGTTCTTGCCCGTGAGAACGATCACCTTGTCGCCCTTTTTGATTTTGGCGGCCATTGCTAGAGCACCTCCGGGGCGAGCGAGACGATCTTCATGTGGTTCGCCGCGCGAAGTTCGCGGGTCACCGGCCCGAAGATGCGGGTTCCGATCGGCTCTTTCTGGTTGTTGATGAGCACGGCGGCGTTGCGGTCGAAGCGGATGACCGAACCGTCGCGGCGCTTGATGTCTTTCGCGGTGCGAACGACCACGGCCTTCATGACCTGGCCCTTCTTCACGCGCCCGCGCGGGATCGCCTCCTTCACGGAGACGACGATGATGTCGCCGACGCGGGCGTATCTGCGCTTCGACCCGCCGAGCACCTTGATGCACATGGACGCGCTTGGCGCCCGAGTTATCGGCGACGTCGAGATTCGTCTGCATCTGGATCATGTCGACCCTCCACGGGCTTTCGTCCGGCCTCTTTCGTCTAAAAAATCCGTCTCAGGCCTTCGAGCCGAGCCCGATCACTTCCCAACGCTTCAGTTTCGACTTCGGCGGGCATTCCTGGATCTGCACGAGATCGCCGATCTTGTATGCGTCCTTTTCGTCATGCGCGTGGAAGTGCTTCGCGAGCGCTTCAGCGTTTTTTGCATCACCGGATGCTTGAACGTGCGCTCGACGCTGACGACGACGGTTTTCGCGCCCTTGTCGCTGACGACCAAGCCTTGCAGAATCCGTTTTGGCATTGCTCGGCCCTCGTCCTATTTCGTCGCGCGGCGTCTTTTGACGCAGCAATATGGTCTTGATGCGCGCGATGTCCTTGCGCACTTCGCCTATTCTCGATGTCTTTTCGAGCTGGCCCGACGCCCGCTGAAAGCGGAGGTTGAACTGCTCTTTCTTCAGCAGAAGGAGCCGGTCATTCAGCTGATCTTCCGTGAGATCGCGCGCTTCCGTGGTTTTCATCGCTGTGTTCCTACTCGCCCAAACGCTTGACGATGCGCGTCTTGATCGGAAGCTTCGCCGCGCCGAGCATGAGCGCGGAGCGCGCGACTTCGTCGCTCGACGCCGTCAAGCTCGAACATGATGCGGCCCGGCTTCACCTTGCGCGACCCAAAGTTCCGGCGCGCCCTTGCCCGACCCCATTCGCACTTCCGTCGGCTTTTTCGACACCGGCACGTCCGGGAAAATCCGGATCCAGACGCGTCCGGCGCGCTTCATTTCGCGCGTGATCGCGCGGCGGGCCGCTTCGATCTGGCGCGCGGTGAGGCGCTCGGGCTCGACAGCCTTGAGGCCGTGCGATCCGAAGTTGAGGTTCCGTCCCGCCCTTCGCGATGGCCGCTGAATGCGGCCCTTGAATTGCTTGCGGAACTTTGTGCGTTTGGGCTGCAACATGATCAGCTGCTCCAACCAATCCCTTACGAGCGCGCTTCGCGACGCGCTGAAGGCGCGACGCCGCCGGTCTGCGCTTCGACGATGCGGGCTTCCTGCGCCATGGGATCGTGCTCCATGATCTCGCCTTTGAAGATCCACACCTTGACGCCGATCGCTCCGTAGGCGTCATCGCCGTCGCCGATGCCGTAATCGATGTCCGCGCGAAGCGTATGAAGCGGCACGCGGCCTTCGCGATACCATTCCATGCGCGCGATCTCCGCGCCGCCGAGGCGGCCCGCGACGTTGACGCGAATGCCAAGCCCGCCCATGCGCATCGCCGTCTGCATCGCGCGCTTCATGGCGCGGCGGAACGCGACGCGGCGCTCGAGCTGCTGCGCGATGTTTTCCGCGACGAGGGTCGCGTCGATTTCTGGCTTGCGGATCTCGACGATGTTGAGAGCCGTTTCGGATTTCGTCAGGCGCTGCAATTCCAGGCGAAGCTTCTCGATGTCCGCGCCCTTCTTGCCGATGACGACGCCCGGCCGCGCGGTGTAGATCGTGACGCGGCACTTCTTGTGCGGACGCTCGATGATCATGCGCGACACGCCGGCCTGCTTCAGCTTCTCATGGAGAAAGGCGCGGATCTTGATGTCCTCGTGCAGGAGATCGGCATACGCGCCCGTCGAGGCGAACCAGCGCGAATCCCACGTCCGGTTGACGCCGAGGCGAAGCCCGATCGGATTAACCTTCTGGCCCATCAGGCGGCCTCCTCAACTTGTTTCACAACGATCGTGATTTCAGCGAACGGCTTGAAGATGCGGCCGATGCGGCCGCGGCCGCGCGGGGTCCAGCGCTTGATGACCATGTTCTTGCCGACAAGGCCTGGTCGACCGACGAGCGCGTCGATGTCGAGATCGTGGTTGTTCTCGGCGTTCGCGATCGCGCTCTCGAGCACGAGCTTCACCTGCTTGGCGATGCGCTTTTGCGAGAATTCGAGATCGGCAAGCGCGCGTTCGACCTTCTTGCCGCGGATCAGCTCGCGCGACAAGATTGAGTTTTTGCGGCGACGTGCGGAGCATCTTGCCCTTCGCCATCGCGGCGTTTTCGGCGGTGCGCCGGGGATTTTTCTTCTGCCCCATGACATAGGCCCTCTTCGCCTTCTTGTCGGCGCCGTGTCCGAAGAACGTGCGCGTCGGCGAAAATTCGCCGAGCTTGTGGCCGACCATGTCTTCCGTGACGTGGACGGGGATGAATTTCCTGCCGTTGTAGACGTTGAAGGTGAGGCCGACGAATTGCGGCAGGATGGTCGATCGACGCGACCACGTCTTGATGCCGCCCTTGTGACCGCCGCCCTGCATCTGTCCGCTTTCTTCAACATGAAAGCGATCGACGAACGGGCCCTTCCAGACTGAACGAGGCATAGTTGAGTGCTCCTGGCCCTTAATTCACTTTTTTCCGCGCATGGCGGGACCGCAGGATAATTTTCTGCGTGCGCTTGTTCTTCCGCGTCTTGCGGCCCTTGGTCGGCTTGCCCCACGGCGTCGACCGGGTGGCGGCCGCCCGACGTGCGGCCTTCGCCGCCGCCATGCGGGTGATCGACGGGGTTCATCGCGATGCCGCGGACCGACGGGCGATGGCCCTTGTGACGCTGGCGTCCGGCCTTGCCGACTGTCTCGTTCATGTGGTCGGCGTTTGAAACGGCGCCGATGGTCGCCATGCATCCGCCGGCGACCAGCCGAACTTCGCCAGACTGCAGCTTAAGCAGCGCCATCGCGCCGTCGCGGCCGACAAGCTGGGCGTAGGTGCCGGCTGAGCGCGCGATCTGCCCGCCCTTGCCAGGCTTCAACTCGACATTGTGGATGATCGTGCCGACTGGGATCGACCGCAGCGGCATCGCGTTGCCGGGCTTCACGTCGACTTTCTCGCCCGAGATGATCCGGTCGCCGACCTTCAGACGCTGCGGCGCGATGACGTAAGCGAGGTCGCCGTCGAGATATTTGATGAGCGCGATGAACGCCGTTCGGTTCGGATCGTATTCAATCCGCTCGACTTTCGCCTCGATATCGAACTTGCGACGCTTGAAATCGATGATGCGGTAAAGCTTTTCACGCCGCCGCCGCGGCGGCGCATGGTCGATGCGGCCGTTGTTGTTGCGCCCGCCCGCCGACGGCAGACCTTCGGTCAGCGACTTTTCCGGGCGGCCCTTGTAGAGTTCGCTCCGGTCGATCAAGACCAACTGGCGTTGCGACGGGGGCGGTCGGATTGAATTTTCTAAGCGCCATGGCTTTTTACCCTTGAGCCCTAAATCCGGCCGGTAACGTCGATCATGTGCCCGTCTTCGAGCGTCACGATCGCTTTTTTCACCGTCGACTGCGTAAAAGGGCGGCCGCGGAACTGTTTGTTCTTGCCCTTGCGGCGCAGCGTGTTGACCGCCTTCACTTTCACCTTGAACAAGCGCCTCGACCGCCGCCGCGATCTGCGGCTTCGTCGCTTCGAGCGGCACGCGGAAAACAACCTGATTGTGTTCCGAAGCGAGCGTCGACTTTTCGGTGATCACGGGAGCGATCAGCGTATCAAAGTGACGCTCGGCGCCCGGCTTCGCCGCATTCTTTGGCTCGGCTTTTTCACTTGAGCCTCGATTCCAGGCGGGCCCCGACCCCGCCGGCGGCTTCGTCAATACGAGCTTCTCGCGGCGCAAGAATGTCGTAAACATTGGCGCCGACGCGCGGGAGAACGTCGATATTCGGCGATGTTGCGCGCGGCCTGGCCGAAATTTGGCATCCACCTCTGCATCGACGAAGAGCGCGTTGGTGAATCCCGATCTTGGCGAAGTGCTCGACAAGCGTCTGCGTCTTCGCTCGCATCGAGCGTGAGATCGTCGATGACGATGAGTTCGTTCGCCGCCTGCTTGGCCGACAGCGCGTGCTTCATGCGCGAGACGACGCACCTTTTTCGGCAGGCCGAACGCGTGGCTTCTGACGGCGCGGACCGTGCGCGATGCCGCCGCCCGGAACTGCGGCGCCGCCTTGTTGCCGTGGCGGGCGCCGCCGGTGCCTTTTTGCTTGTACATCTTCTTCGAAGTGGCATTCTGACTTCGTTGCGGGGCTTGGACTTGTGCGTTCCGGCCTGACGCTTGGCGAGCTGATAGGTCACCATGCGGTGCAAGATGTCGCCGCGCGGCGAGAGGCCGAACACATCGTCATGCGAGATCGATCGATCCCGCTTTTTCGTTATCAAAGCTGACGACGTCGAGTTTCATCACTCGGGCTCCCGCTTTCGCTTTGACGGCGGCGGGCTTGGGCAGGTCTTTCGGCGCGGCGGTGCGAACGGCGTCGCGGATTTCAACCCAGCCGCCCTTCGGTCCCGGAATGGCGCCTTTGAGAAAATAAGGCCGCGCGCTTCGTCGACGCGCACCACTTCGATATTCTGGGTCGTCGCCTGAACGTCGCCCATATGGCCCGCCATGCGCTTGCCCTTGAACACCTTGCCGGGGTCCTGACGCTGGCCGGTCGAGCCGTGCGAACGGTGCGAAACCGAGACGCCGTGCGTCGCACGAAGGCCGCCGAAATTGTGGCGCTTCATCGCGCCGGCAAAGCCCTTGCCGATCGTCACGCCCGTGAACATCGACCATTCTGTCCGACGATGAAGTGTGCGGGCGAGAGTTCCGCGCCGACATCAACAAGATTGTCGTCGGAGACGCGGAATTCCGCGAGATGCGACTTCGGCTCGACATTCGCCTTGGCGAATTGGCCGCGGTCGGCTTTCGATGACGCGCTTTGCTTTCGTCGTCGCCCGCGCCGAGCTGAACGGCCGTGTAGCCGTTCTTGTCCTTGGTGCGCTGGGCGACGACCTGGCAGCCTTCGAGATCCATCACCGTCACCGGGATGTGCTGCGCCTTCCCCGCCATAGACGCGGGTCATGCCGACTTTCCGCGCAATCAATCCAGTACGCATCGGTTCAGTTCCCTTCACGCGCCGAGGCGGATTTCAACATCGACGCCGGCGGAGAGGTCGAGCTTCATCAGCGCATCCACGGTCTGCGGCGTCGGATCGACGATATCGAGCACGCGCTTGTGCGTGCGAATTTCAAATTGCTCGCGGCTCTTCTTGTCGATGTGCGGCGAGCGGTTGACGGTGAAACGCTCGATGCGCGTCGGCAGCGGAATCGGCCCGCGAACCTGCGCGCCCGTGCGCTTGGCCGTGTTGACGATTTCCCTCGTCGAAGCGTCTAGCACGCGATGATCGAAGGCTTTGAGCCTGATGCGGATATTCTGTTGCATGGATCTTCGCCTCTGCGCTGCTTGGTCCGGACTTCTTCGAACGTCTTTACTGGCGGACAATGACGCGGAGCCGAACCGGCTCCGCGCCGTATTTTTTTGTTACTTCACGATCTTCGCGACAATGCCGGCGCCGACGGTGCGGCCGCCCTCGCGGATGGCGAAGCGAAGTTTCTCTTCCATCGCGATCGGCACGATCAGCTCGACGTTGATCTCGACGTTGTCTCCCGGCATGACCATTTCGACGCCCTCTTTCAGGGTGACGACGCCGGTCACGTCGGTCGTGCGGAAGTAGAATTGCGGACGATAGTTGGTGAAGAACGGCGTGTGCCGCCCGCCTTCTTCTTTCGTCAGAATGTAGGCTTCCGCCACGAAATTGGTGTGCGGCGTCACCGAACCCGGCTTGCAAAGCACCTGGCCGCGCTCGACGCCCGCGCGCTCGATGCCGCGCAGGAGAACGCCGACGTTGTCGCCCGCCTCTCCGCGGTCAAGCAGCTTGCGGAACATTTCAACGCCCGTGCAGGTCGTTTTGGTGGTCGCGCGGATGCCGACGATTTCAAGTTCGTCGCCGACGTTGACGATGCCGCGCTCGACGCGGCCCGTCACGACGGTGCCGCGACCCGAGATCGAGAACACGTCTTCGATCGGCAGGAGGAACGGCTGGTCGACGGGACGCTTCGGCGTCGGGATATATTCGTCGACGGCTTTGAGAAGCGCGCGGATCGAATTCTCGCCGATTTCCGGGTCACGCCCTTCCATCGCCGCGAGCGCCGACCCGCGGATGATCGGAATGTCGTCGCCCGGGAAATTGTATTTCGTCAGGAGTTCGCGGACTTCCATCTCGACGAGATCGAGAAGTTCCGGATCGTCGACCATGTCGACCTTGTTCATGTAGACGACGATCGCCGGAACGCCGACCTGACGCGCGAGGAGAATGTGCTCGCGGGTCTGCGGCATCGGGCCGTCATTTGCGGACACGACGAGAATCGCGCCGTCCATCTGCGCGGCGCCCGTGATCATGTTCTTCACGTAGTCGGCGTGGCCGGGGCAGTCGACATGGGCGTAGTGACGGGCCGGCGTCTCATACTCGACGTGTGCGGTGTTGATCGTGATGCCGCGCGCGCGTTCTTCCGGCGCGTTGTCGATCTGATCGTAGGCCTTGAACTCGCCAAAATACTTGGTGATCGACGCCGTCAGGGTCGTCTTGCCATGGTCGACGTGACCAATTGTGCCGACGTTCGCATGCGGCTTGTTGCGTTCGAACTTAGCTTTTCCCATTTTACCTTCTCCGTCTCTGACGACTGTCTGTATTCGTTAAGGCTTCCGCCGGCTTAACCCGCCAGCTTGGCCTGAACCTCTTCCTGAACGTTTTTCGGAACCTGTTCGTAGTGATCGAACTGCATCGTGTAGTTCGCCCGCCCCTGCGTCTGCGAGCGCAGCGTGTTGACGTAGCCGAACATGTTGGCGAGCGGCACCATTGCGTAAACGACGTTGGCGTTGCCGCGCATTTCCTGATTCTGGATCTGGCCGCGGCGCGAGTTCAAGTCGCCGATGACCGTGCCGGTGTATTCTTCCGGCGCCACGACCTCGACCTTCATGATCGGTTCGAGGAGCGCCATGCCGAGATGCGACTTCGCTTCGCGCATCGCCGCGCGCGCCGCAATTTCGAACGCGAGCACGGACGAGTCGACGTCGTGATAGGCGCCGTCGATCAGCTCGATCTTGAAGTCGAGGATCGGGAAGCCGACGAGCATGCCCGCGTTGCGGACCGAATTGACGCCCTTGATGACGCCTGGAATGTATTCGCGCGGGATCGAGCCGCCGACGATCTTCGATTCGAACTCGTATCCGGTCCCCGGCGCCTGCGGAACGATATTCATCTTCAGGCGTGCGAACTGGCCGGTGCCGCCGGTCTGCTTCTTGTGCGTGTAGTCGATGGTGTAGGCGCGCGTGAAGCATTCGCGGTAGGCGACCTGCGGCGCGCCGACATTCGCTTCGACTTTGAATTCGCGGCGCATGCGGTCGACGATGATGTCGAGGTGGAGTTCGCCCATGCCCTTGATGATGGTCTGGCCGGACTCTTCATCGGTCGACACGCGGAACGAGGGGTCTTCCGCGGCGAGACGCTGCAGGGCGAGGCCCATCTTCTCCTGGTCGGCCTTGGTCTTGGGTTCGACCGCGAGTTCGATGACAGGCTCCGGGAACACCATGCGTTCGAGCACGACCTGCTTTTGCAGATCGCACAGGGTGTCGCCCGTCGTCGTATCCTTGAGGCCGACAACGGCGATAATGTCTCCGGCGAACGCTTCCTTGATGTCGATCCGGTCGTTTGCGTGCATCTGCACCATGCGGCCGACGCGCTCTTTCTTGCCCTTGACGGTGTTGATCAGCGTCGTGCCTGATTCAAGATGGCCTGAATAAACGCGGCAAAAGGTCAGTGAGCCGACGAACGGATCGTTCATGATCTTGAACGCGAGCATCGCGAGAGGCTCGTCGTCATTCGCGTTGCGAACGAGCTCTTCGTCGGTGTCGGGGTGAACGCCCTTGATCGGCGGCACCTCATTCGGGCTCGGCAGATAATCGACGACCGCGTCGAGAAGCGGTTGAACGCCCTTGTTCTTGAAAGCCGAACCGCACAGGACCGGATACCAGGCGCCCTTGCCGACGGCCTTGCGGATCATGCGCTTCAGCGTCGCGACGTCCGGTTCCTTGCCGTCGAGATAGTCGGCCATCACGTCATCGTCCATCTCGACGCAGGCTTCGACCATCGCTGCGCGATATTCTTCGGCCTTTTCCTGCAGGTCGGCGGGAATAGGCTCGTCATGGTAACTCGCGCCGAGCGTTTCTTCTTCCCAGATGATCGACTTCATCTCGAGAAGATCGACGACGCCCTTGAACGTCGTTTCGATGCCGACCGGCAACTGAAGAGGGACGGCCTTTACGCCGAGACGCTGCTTGATCGAGTCGAGGCAGAAAAAGAAATCCGCGCCGATCTTGTCCATTTTATTGGCGAAGATGATGCGCGGAACATTATACTTGTCGCCTTGGCGCCAGACGGTTTCCGTCTGCGGCTCGACGCCCTGGTTGCCGTCGAGAAGGCAGACGGCGCCGTCGAGAACGCGCAAGCTGCGCTCGACTTCGATCGTGAAATCGACGTGGCCCGGCGTATCAATGATGTTGAGGCGCTTTTCTTTCCAGAGGCAGGTCGTCGCGGCCGAGGTGATGGTGATCCCGCGCTCTTGCTCTTGCTCCATCCAGTCCATGGTTGCGGCGCCGTCATGGACTTCGCCGATCTTGTGGCTCTTGCCCGTATAATAAAGGACGCGCTCGGTCGTCGTCGTCTTGCCCGCATCGATGTGGGCCATGATGCCGAAGTTCCGGTAGTCCTCGATCTTGTGCGTGCGGGCCATGGGGCTCGATCCTCAAATACTCTGCCGGCTACCAGCGATAATGCGAGAAGGCGCGGTTCGCTTCAGCCATGCGGTGCGTGTCTTCGCGCTTCTTGACCGCGGAACCCCGGTTTTGCGCGGCGTCCATGATTTCATTCGACAAGCGATCGACCATCGTCGTTTCGTTGCGCAAACGGGCGGCGATGATGATCCAGCGCATCGCGAGCGCCATGCGGCGTTCCGGGCGGACTTCGACTGGGACCTGATAGGTCGCGCCGCCGACGCGCCGCGAGCGAACTTCGATCGACGGCATGACGTTGTCGAGCGCTTCCTTGAACGCGTCGACCGGCGGACGGCGGAGTTTTCCTTCAATCCGCTCAAGCGCGCCGTAGACGATCTTTTCGGCGGCGGATTTCTTGCCGTCGTACATCACGTAATTCATGAATTTCGAAACGGCGAGATCGCCGAATTTCGGGTCCGGATGATTTTCGCGTTTTTCGGCGCGGTGACGACGTGACATGGAATCCCTCGCTTATTTCGGACGCTTGGCGCCGTATTTCGAACGACGTTGCCTGCGGTCCTTGACGCCCTGCGTGTCGAGGACGCCGCGAATGATGTGATAGCGAACGCCGGGAAGGTCCTTCACGCGGCCGCCGCGGATCAGGACCACGGAGTGCTCCTGGAGGTTGTGGCCTTCGCCCGGAATGTAACCGATGACTTCAAAGCCGTTTGTCAGGCGGATCTTCGCGACCTTCCTCAGCGCCGAATTCGGCTTCTTCGGCGTCGTCGTGTAGACGCGCGTGCAGACGCCGCGTTTTTGCGGGTTCTGCTGCATCGCCGGAACCTTGTTGATCTTCCGGCGCGGGCTCCGGGGTTTCCGGATCAGCTGTTGGACGGTCGGCATGCGCACTCCAGAAAGTCGTTTGCGTCATTCGGGGCGCGCCGGATGCGGTTCCCCGCAAACGACGCAAAGGAGCGGGCCCCACTCGGTGGAACACCGCCCAGAAAAACAAACTCTTGTTCGGCTAAACTGACCGCGTTTCAGGTGGACTGACTGCCGGCCTTTCAGCGGTCGCCTTCCTATAGGTGCGAATCGGGTGGGTCAATACCAGGCGGGAAAAGGTGAGGCTTTTTTTCACCATTTCCGGTGCGGCTTTCGCGCGGCTTGCTTGCCGGGGTTTTCAACGATTGATCCGATCACCCTATCAAGGCCGGTCGCCATCGAAAAAGGGGCCTTTACCTCACGTCGAAACCGTTCAAAAGCATGCGACCGCCACCAATGGCGAAGGCAAAAGGGATGTTTCTTTGGCGTTAGGCGCTTCGCGGACTGTCTTGATCAATCTGAAACGACGGGCCGACCGGCGCCGGGCCGCCGAGCATGAGCTGGCGCGCCTGAAATCCGCAGGCGACGAGGGCGGCTATGACCTTTTGCTGAGGGATCCCCCCGCCGATGCCGCCGGCTTCCCCAGCCTTGGCGCCCACGGTTGTTATCAAAGCCACCTCGACGCCCTCAAAAGCGGGCTTGGGTGTCGCAACCTCCTGATTTTGGAGGATGACATCCTCTTTGATCTCGACGCCGCAAATATCGCTCAAGGCGCTTTAAGTGAGCGTTCAGGTCGCTGGGACATCTTCTACGGGGGTTATGCGCTCGCGCCCGGCGCCGAACTGCCTTCCGGGACTGGTCTCCTGACGGTCCCGCCGACGCTCATCCTCCGGCAAACCCATTGCGTCGGCTTTTCCGAGGCGATCATCCCGACATTGATCGCCTATCTCGAGGCGATGAAAGCGCGCCCAGCCGGGGATCCGGCCGGGGGACCGATGCATGTCGACGGCGCCTATTCCCGCTTCCGCCGGGATCACCCGGGGGTGCGGACCGTCATCTGCAGCCCGCCCTTTGCGCTGCAACGCTCGTCTCGATCGGACATTGCGCCAAACCAGGCGTTTGACCGGATCCCCGTCTTCAGGGAGGCCGTCGATTTTGTCAGGCGCTTCAGGGACCGGCGACGCTGATTTCCGCTGCGCCTATTTCACGTATTTGAGCGCGATCGGCGCCATTCGCTCGAGCACATGAGCTTGAAGACCCTTATGGCCAAGGCGCCGCGCGGCCATCGAAAGCAGCGCCAGGAAAAGACCATAGCGGCGAGCCTGTTCGCGCCAGCGGCCGAACCGGTCGTGAGCCCTTAGAAACCGCCGCTGAAGCGGACCCGGCGATATCGGCGGAGCGCCCGATAGTTCATAGCCGCGCGGCGCCAGCATCGACGCGACCTTGCTTTCAATGAGCGCGATCTCGCGCGGGCCAAGCTCGCGCCGCCATTGCTCGACGAGCTTGGCGTCCGGCGGACCATAGGTCGTATGCGACGGATAGCTCAGCATCGATGCGTCGTAGGCGACGCCGAGGAAGGCGCAGAGCTTCGTCAGTTCGCGTTCCGGCTCTTTGACGAGGTCCTCGTTTTTCATCCGCAAGACCTGTCCTGGCGAAACGAGCGCGGCGAGCCGTTCAAAATCGCGCTCTGAAGCGATCCAGTGATCGACCCCGTGGTAGACGTTACCGGCCCAACCCATGCCGATCGACGATTTGGCGACGTCTCGCGGATCGCGCAGCAGATGAACATAACGCGCGTTTGGAAAGATCGCCGGCGCTCGGTCAAAGTGCCGGTGAATGTTGATCGAGAGACGTTTTCCCGGCTCTCTCAGCTGGCGAATAAAGTCCCTGACCTGATCCTCATAGCCGAGGGCGGCATCGACCTTGAGAGCGGTTTTCTGAAAAACGCGGTTGAGGGCGATCTCGCGCGCATACGCCTTCATGTCCCGCGATCCGCCTTCGACCGGCGGCGGCTCAAACAGAAAATCCATTTCGCCGGGGTTCGATAACGCCGGATGACCGTCGATCATCAGTCGCAGCAACGTCGTCCCGGAGCGCAGCGCCCCGCAGATGAAAGTGATGTCCTCGTCGGCGTGCCGGATGCTGGGCTCGGTCATATCAGCCGCTTATCGCAGTTTTATTCAATCAAAAAGAAACGGCGGCCCTAGAACGTTTTCCGATCAACTGGAATCCGGTTGACCGAAGAAAACGCCCTAATCGTTCAGTCTTGAGCGAGCTTCGCGCGCCAGATCGCGCGAAGCTCGCTTTAGGGCCGCCGCCGGTCTTTTTGCATTCGAGCTTACTGCGCGGCGGCCGGCTGTTCTTCCGGCGCCGGCAGAGCCGCCGTGTCGCGGCGACGCTCGCGTTCCGCAATGAGCGCCTGGTCGCGACGGTCGGCCTCGAAGAGGTTGCGAGACATCATGCCGCCAGTGCCCGCCGGAATGAGGCGGCCGACGATGACGTTTTCTTTGAGGCCCTCGAGATTGTCGACCTTTCCATTGACGGCGGCGTCGGTGAGGACGCGCGTCGTTTCCTGGAACGATGCGGCCGAGATGAACGAGCGCGTTTGAAGCGAGGCTTTGGTGATGCCGAGCAACACCGGCGCGCCTTTGGCGGGACGCTTGCCCTGCTCTTCCAGCCTCGCGTTCATTTCCTCGAACTCCATCTTGTCGATCTGCTCTTCCTTGAGGAAGAGCGAGTCGCCCGGATCCGAGACTTCGATTTTTTGCAGCATCTGGCGAACGATCACCTCGATGTGCTTGTCGTTAATCGGCACGCCCTGCAGGCGATAGACTTCCTGGATTTCGTTGATCAGGTAGTTCGCGAGCGCCTCGATGCCCAGGATCTGGAGAATGTCATGGGGCGCCGGGTTGCCGTCGATCAGGAACTCGCCCTTCGCGATGAAGTCGCCGTCCTGGACCGTGATGTGCTTGCCCTTCGGAACGAGATAGTCGATCGGCTCGATCGACTTGTCCGTCGGCACAATGCGGATGCGCCGCTTGTTCTTGTAGTCGCGGCCGAATTCGACCTTGCCGTCGACTTCCGCGATGATCGCGTGATCCTTCGGACGGCGCGCTTCGAAAAGCTCCGCGACGCGCGGCAGACCGCCGGTGATGTCGCGGGTCTTGGCGCCTTCGGTCGGGATCCGCGCGAGCGCGTCGCCGACGCGAACCATATCGCCGTCTTCAACCGAAAGAATGGCGTCGACCGGAAGTTGGTAACGCGCTTCGTTGCCGGTTTCGAGTTTAAAGGGCTTGCCCTTGTCGTCGGTGATGACGATCGAGGGTTTCAGCGCCGCGGCGCGCGGATTGGCGCGCCAATCCATGACGACGCGGCTCGCGATGCCGGTCGCTTCGTCGGCGACGACCTGCATCGAGAAGCCTTCCTGAAGGTCTTCAAACTTCACCTTGCCGGCGAGGTCGGTGAGGATCGGGAGCGTGTACGGATCCCAGTCCGCCATGCGCTGTCCCCGCGTCACTCTCGCGCCGTGGTCGATGCGAAGCTTCGTCCCGTAAGAGACTTTGTAGGACGCGTGTTCCTTGCCCTCGGCATCGTGAATCTTCACGAAAGTGTTGCGCCCCATGACGATGAGGTCGCCGTCTGAGTTTTTGACGACGTTGCGGTTTTCAAGGACGATCTTGCCGTCGTGGCTCGCTTCGATGAACGAAGTGTCGCCGACCTGCGCCGTGCCGCCAATGTGGAACGTCCGCATGGTGAGCTGCGTGCCCGGCTCGCCGATCGATTGGGCGGCGATGACGCCGACCGCTTCGCCGACGTTGACGTGGCTGCCGCGCGCGAGATCGCGCCCGTAACATTTGCCGCAGATGCCGACTTTGGCGTCGCAGGTGAGAACCGAGCGAACGCGGACCTTGGTGATCCCCGATCCCTCGATTTCTTCGGCCTGCTCTTCATTGATCTCGTCGTTCCGGCGAGCGAGGAGTTCCCCGGTCTTCGGGTGCGACGATGTCGACGAGCGTCGTCCGGCCGAGGATGCGCTGCGAGAGCGTCACGACTGTTTCGCCGCCCTGGATGACGGCGTCGATCGTGATGCCGTTCTCCGTGCCGCAATCAAGTTCGCGAATGATGCAGTCTTGCGCGACGTCGACGAGACGGCGCGTCAGATAGCCCGAGTTCGCGGTCTTGAGCGCGGTGTCCGCAAGGCCTTTGCGCGCGCCGTGAGTCGAGTTGAAGTATTCAAGAACGGTGAGGCCTTCCTTGAAGTTCGAGATGATCGGCGTCTCGATGATTTCGCCCGAGGGCTTGGCCATCAGGCCGCGCATGCCGGCGAGCTGCTTCATCTGCGCCGGGCTGCCGCGCGCGCCGGAGTGCGACATCATGTAGATGGAATTGACCTCCATCTCGCGACCCGTCTCCTTGTCGATGCGCTTGGCCGAGATTTCCTTCATCATCGCGTCGGCGACTTTGTCTGTGCACTTGGCCCAGGCGTCGACGACCTTGTTGTATTTTTCGCCGCGGGTGATGAAGCCGTCCGCATATTGCTGTTCGTAATCGCGAACGAGCGAGCGCGTCGCTTCGACTTCCTTTTGCTTTGCGGCGGGGATGACCATGTCGTCCTTGCCGAAGGAAATGCCCGCCTTGCAGGCTTCCTTGAAGCCGAGGTCCATGATGCGGTCAGCGAAGATGACCGTCTGTTTCTGGCCGCAATGGCGGTAGACGATGTCGATCAGCCCCTGAATGGTCTTCTTCGTCAGCAGCTGGTTGACGACGCTGAACGGCACGTTGCCGTCCTTCGGCAGGACCTGCGCGAGCTTCATCCGGCCCGGCGTCGTCTCGACGACTTCGCGGATCGGCTTGCCGTCCTTGCCGACCGATTCCCAGCGCGCCCGAACCTTCGAATGCAGGGTGATCGCGCCGGCTTCAAGCGCGTGCTCGATTTCCGACATCGAGGCGAACACCATCCCCTCGCCCGGCTCGTTCGATTTCTCGATCGTGATGTAATAAAGGCCGAGAACGATGTCCTGCGACGGCACGATGATCGGCTTGCCGTTCGCCGGCGACAGGATGTTGTTCGTCGACATCATCAAAACGCGCGCTTCAAGCTGCGCTTCGAGCGCGAGCGGCACGTGAACGGCCATCTGGTCGCCGTCGAAGTCCGCGTTGAACGCGGTGCAGACGAGCGGGTGCAGCTGGATCGCCTTGCCTTCGATGAGTTTCGGTTCGAACGCCTGGATGCCGAGGCGGTGAAGCGTCGGCGCGCGGTTGAGGAGCACCGGATGCTCGCGAATGACTTCGTCGAGAATGTCCCAAACCTCTGGACGCTCTTTTTCGACAAGTTTCTTCGCCTGCTTGACGGTCGCGGAGAGGCCCTTCGCGTCGAGGCGCGAATAGATGAACGGCTTGAAGAGTTCGAGCGCCATTTTCTTCGGCAGGCCGCACTCGTGCAGCTTCAATTCCGGGCCGACGACGATGACCGAGCGGCCGGAATAGTCGACGCGCTTGCCAAGGAGGTTCTGGCGGAAGCGGCCCTGCTTGCCTTTCAGCATGTCGGAGAGCGACTTCAAGGGGCGCTTGTTGGTGCCGGTGATGACGCGGCCGCGGCGGCCGTTGTCGAAGAGCGCATCGACCGATTCCTGCAACATGCGCTTTTCGTTGCGGACGATAATGTCCGGCGCGCGGAGCTCAATGAGGCGCTTCAGGCGGTTGTTGCGGTTGATGACGCGGCGATAAAGATCGTTCAGATCCGACGTCGCGAAGCGGCCGCCGTCGAGCGGCACGAGCGGGCGCAGTTCCGGCGGGATGACCGGAACGACCGTCATGACCATCCATTCCGGGCGGTTGCCGGATTCGATGAACGCGTTGATGAGCTTCAGGCGCTTGGCGAGCTTTTTCGGCTTCAGGTCGGACGTCGAACTCGGCGATTTCGATGCGAAGATTGTCCGCGACCGTCTCAAGATCGATCGACTGCAGAATCTCGCGAATGGCTTCGGCGCCGATGCCGGCGGTGAACGAGTCTTCGCCGTATTCCTCCTGAGCCTTGAGGCATTCCTCTTCGGTCAGCAGCTGGTGCTTTTCGAGCGGCGTCAGGCCGGGTTCGATGACGATGAACTGTTCAAAATAAAGGACGCGCTCGACATCCTTCAGCGTCATGTCGAGCATCAGCGAGATGCGGCTCGGCAACGACTTCAGGAACCAGATATGGGCGACCGGCGCCGCGAGTTCGATATGGCCCATGCGGTCGCGACGGACTTTCGTCAGCGTGACTTCGACGCCGCACTTTTCGCAGGTGATGCCCTTGTACTTCATGCGCTTGTACTTGCCGCACAGGCACTCGTAGTCCTTTACGGGCCCGAAGATGCGCGCGCAAAAGAGGCCGTCGCGCTCCGGCTTGAACGTCCGGTAGTTGATCGTTTCCGGCTTTTTGATTTCGCCGTAGGACCAGGAGAGAATTTTCTCCGGGCTCGCGATCGAAATGCGGATCTGATTGAACGTCGCCTGCGGTGCGGCAGGGTTGAAGATGTTCATCATTTCCTGGGACATGGAGACCTCTTTCGATTGGCGGATGCGCCGCCTGCAAATTCAGTTCAGTCATTTTCCGCGCGCGCGGGCGTCGGAGCGCCTGCGCGCTCCGACCGTTCATGATAATCAGCTGTTCAGCAGCTCGACGTTGAGGCCGAGCGAGCGCATTTCCTTCACGAGCACGTTGAAGCTTTCGGGAATGCCCGCTTCGAAATTGTCGTCGCCGCGGACGATCGCTTCATAGACTTTGGTGCGGCCTGCGACGTCGTCCGATTTGACCGTGAGCATTTCCTGCAGCGTGTAGGCGGCGCCGTAGGCTTCGAGCGCCCAGACTTCCATTTCGCCGAAGCGCTGTCCGCCGAACTGCGCCTTGCCGCCCAAAGGCTGCTGCGTGACGAGCGAATACGGCCCGATCGAGCGCGCGTGGATCTTGTCGTCGACAAGGTGGTGCAGTTTCAGAAGATATTTGTAGCCGACGGTCACCTTCCGCTTGAATTTCTCGCCCGTGCGGCCGTCGAAGAAGACGACCTGACCGGACTCCTCGAGGCCCGCCTTTTTCAGCATCTTCACGATGTCCGGCTCGCGCGCGCCGTCGAAGACCGGCGTCGATATCGGAACGCCGCGCGTCAAATTGCCGGCCAGCTCGCGGAGCTCTTCATTAGTGCGCGGCAGGATCTGGTCTTCGCCATAGATGTCTCTGATCTTGGCGGATACGTCGTCGCGCGTCGCCTTGCCGTCATCCCAAGCTTCAAGTACTTCGCCGATCTGGCTGCCGAGGCCGCGACAGGCCCAGCCAAGATGCGTCTCGAGAATCTGGCCGACATTCATGCGCGACGGCACGCCGAGCGGATTAAGAACGATGTCCACGGACGGTTCCGTCTTCGAGGAACGGCATGTCCTCGATCGGCGCGATCTTGGAGATGACGCCCTTGTTGCCGTGGCGGCCGGCCATCTTGTCGCCGGGCTGGAGCTTGCGTTTCACCGCGACGAAGACCTTGACCATCTTCATGACGCCCGGCGGAAGTTCGTCGCCGCGCTTCAGCTTGTCGACCTTGTCGTTGAAGCGCGCTTCGAGGCGCGCGCGGCTTTCGTCGTATTGCTTTTTGATGCGCCTCGATTCGCGGTTGGCGGCGTCGTCCTTGAAAGCTGATCTTCCACCACTGGCCCTTGGTCAGTTCGGCGAGCGCTTCCTCGGTGATCTTGCCCTTCTCAAGTCCCTTGGGGCCGGAGACGGCGTCCTTGCCGAGGAGCAGGATGTTTAGACGGCCAAAGATGTTGCGCTCGAGGATCGCGAGTTCGTCGTCGCGGTCCTTGGCGAGGCGCTCGACCTCCTCGCGCTCGATGGCGATGGCGCGCTCGTCCTTTTCGACGCCGTGGCGGTTGAAGACGCTGACTTCGACGACCGTTCCCTGAACGCCGGGCGGCAGCTTGAGCGAGGTGTCGCGAACGTCGGAGGCTTTTTCGCCGAAGATGGCGCGCAGGAGTTTTTCCTCCGGCGTCATCGGGCTCTCGCCCTTCGGCGTGATCTTGCCGACGAGAATGTCGCCCGGATTGACCTCGGCGCCGATGGCGACGATGCCCGCTTCGTCGAGATTTCGGAGCGCTTCTTCCGACACGTTCGGAATGTCGCGCGTGATCTCCTCCGGCCCGAGTTTGGTGTCGCGCGCCATGACCTCGAATTCCTCGATATGGATCGAGGTGAAGACGTCATCGCGCACGATGCGCTCGGAGATGAGGATCGAGTCCTCGAAATTGTAGCCGTTCCACGGCATGAATGCGACGAGCACGTTCTTGCCGAGCGCGAGTTCGCCAAGATCCGTAGACGGACCGTCGGCGACGATGTCGCCGCTCGCGCACGATGTCGCCGATCTTCACCAGCGGGCGCTGGTTGATGCAGGTCGACTGGTTCGAGCGCTGGAATTTGCGGAGGTTGAAGATATCGACGCCGGGTTTGGTCGGGTCTTTTCTTCCGTGGCGCGGATGACGATGCGCTGGGCGTCGACCTGCTCGACGACGCCGGCCGGCGCGCGGTGACGGCGGCGCCGGAATCGCGCGCGACGATCGCTTCCATGCCGGTGCCGACGAAGGGCGCTTCCGCCTGGAGGAGCGGCACCGCCTGGCGCTGCATGTTCGAGCCCATGAGCGCGCGGTTCGCGTCGTCGTTCTCGAGGAACGGCACGAGCGCGGCGGCGACCGAAACGAGCTGCTTGGGCGAGACGTCGATATAGGCGACGTCGGCGCGCGGCACAGCGTCGCGTCCCCGCCGACGCGGCAGTTGACGAATTCGTTCTTCAGCCTGCCGTGGCTGTCGAGTTCGGCGTTCGCCTGGGCGATGGCGAAGCGCTGCTCTTCCATCGCGGAAAGATAGATGACGTCATCGGTCACCTTGCCGTCGGTCGACTTTGCGATAGGGGCTTTCGATGAAGCCGTATTTATTGACTTGCGCGTGCGTCGCGAGCGAATTGATGAGGCCGATGTTCGGGCCTTCCGGCGTCTCGATCGGACAGATGCGCCCGTAATGCGTCGGGTGGACGTCGCGAACTTCAAAGCCCGCGCGCTCGCGCGTGAGGCCGCCCGGCCCGAGGGCCGAGAGACGGCGCTTGTGCGTGATTTCCGACAGGGGGTTGGTCTGGTCCATGAACTGGGAGAGCTGCGAGGAGCCGAAGAACTCGCTGACCGCCGCGGCGACCGGCTTGGCGTTGATCAGGTCGTGCGGCATCAGCGTTTCAAGTTCGGCCGACGACATGCGTTCCTTGATCGCGCGCTCCATGCGCAGAAGGCCGATGCGGTACTGGTTCTCCATCAGCTCGCCGACCGAACGCACGCGGCGGTTGCCGAGGTTGTCGATGTCGTCGATTTCGCCTTTCCGTCGCGCAGGTGCGTCAGGGTGCTGCAGGACTCGAGAATGTCGTCCTTGCGAAGCGATGCGGATGTTGTCTTCGGTCTGGAATTCAAGCCGGAAATTCATCTTGACGCGGCCGACCGCGGAAAGATCGTACCGCTCGGGGTCGAAGAAGAGGCCGTAGAAAGGCGCCTCCGCCGTCTCGAGCGTCGGCGGCTCGCCCGGGCGCATGACGCGGTAGATGTCGATCAGCGCTTGTTCGCGATTGGAGTTTTTGTCCGACATGCGAGCGTCGTTGCGCATGATAGCCGCCGATATTGATGTGATCGACGTCGATGGTGTCGAATTAGTCGATGCCGATTTCAGCAAGCAGCTTCAGCGTCTTGGCCGTGATTTCGTCGCCGGCTTCGGCGAAGATTTCGCCGCTCTCGAAGTTGACGAGGTCGGAGGCGAAATAGCGTCCGGCCATCTCTCATCGGATGATGAGAAGCTGCTTCAGGCCCGCTTCGTGCGAGTTCTCGCCGCCTGGCGCGGAGAGTTTCTTGCCAGCTTCGGCGAACGACTTGCCGGTCTTGGCGTCGACGAGGTCGCGGTCGAGTTTGACGCCTTTCATGCGCTCCGGCGCTGTAGGGCATCGACCAGCCGGTTTTGATGCGCTTGTGGGCGACGCGCACGTAGAAGGAATCGAGGATCTCTTCTTGATCCATGCCGAGCGCATAGAGCAGCGTCGTCGCCGGCAGCTTGCGGCGGCGGTCGATGCGGACATTGACGATGTCTTTCGCGTCGAACTCGAAGTCGAGCCAGGAGCCGCGATAGGGAATGATGCGGGCGGCGAACAGAAGCTTGCCCGACGAATGGGTCTTGCCGCGGTCGTGGTCGAAGAAGACGCCCGGCGCTCCGGTGCATCTGGGAGACGATGACGCGCTCGGTGCCGTTGATGATGAAGGTGCCGTTGTCGGTCATGAGCGGGATGTCGCCCATGTAGACTTCCTGCTCCTTCACGTCGCGGATGGACTTTGCGCCGGTCTCTTCGTCGACTTCAAAGACCGCGAGGCGCAGCGTCACTTTCAGCGGCGCGGCGTAGGTCATGTCGCGCTGCTGGCATTCTTCGACGTCGAATTTCGGCTCTTCGAATTCGTAGGAGACGAATTCAAGGACGGCGGTCTCGGTGAAATCCATGATCGGGAAGACCGACTGGAAGACCGCTTCAATGCCCTGCGTTGAGGCGATCCGCCGGCTTTATGCGCCGCTGCAGGAACTGCTCGTAGGAGTCCTTTTGGACCTGGATGAGGTTCGGCATCGGCGCCGCGTCGCCAATGCGGCCATAGCTTTTGCGGATACGTTTTTTTTCAACGAAGGATTGCGCCATTTTTTCCTCGCACGAGATCTGCTTGTCCCGCGCAATGCTCACGCCCCGCGTGAGCCGGAGCGAATGCGCGAAAAAACCCCGCTCGGCCGCTCTCGAGCGCCCGGGGGCTTCAAGCCGTTAAATTGTCAATTCCCGATTTTCCGAAGCACGTCGCCGCATCGCCTGCGCCGCCCACGGGACCAGCCCATCGACAGCGAACGTCGTTAATAGGCGCGCCCTACTTTCGCTGCAACCCCCAAAAACGACATTGTCAAGAAAATTCTGACGCCGTCTTTGGGGGGCGAAGGTATTGGCGCGCCGCCTGCCGCCGGGGCTGGAAAAGCCGTCAGGCAATCCCCGTCCCCCGGCGTCGAACCGGCGATCCGGTCTTACTTGAGCTCGACCTTGGCGCCGGCCGCCTCGAGCTTCTTCTTGATTTCTTCGGCTTCGGTCTTGCTGACCGCTTCCTTGACGTTCTTGCCGCCGGCCTCGACGAGGTCCTTGGCTTCCTTGAGGCCAAGCCCGTGATCGCGCGGACTTCCTTGATGACTTCGATCTTCTTGGCGCCTGCCTCGATGAGAACGACGTTGAATTCCGTCTTCTCTTCAACAGCGGCGGCGGCGACGCCCGGCATCGCGACCGCAACCGCGCCCGCCGCCGGCTCAATGCCGTATTTGTCCTTCAGGATATTCTTGAGTTCAGCCGCCTGCAGGAGGGTGAGGCCGACGAGTTGTTCCGCAATTTTGTTAAGGTCAGTCATTTTCAGGTTCCTCGGTTGATTTCAGGTCCGGCGTGACGCCGTCAGGCGGTTAGGCCGCTTCTCTTGTTTCCAGGGTCTCGACGATGCCGGCGAGCTGCGCACCCGGCGCCGTAATGGCGCTGACGAGGTTGGCGGCCGGCGACATGATCGTCTGAACGATTTGTCCGAGCAGTTCTTCTCGCGACGGCATCGACGCGAGCGCCTTGACGCCCGCGCGGTCCATCACTTCCGCGCCCATCGCTCCGCCGAGAATGACGAGCTTTTCGTTCTTCTTGGCGTAGGCTTCGACGACTTTCGCCGCCGCGACAGGATCTTCGGAATACGCGATCGCCGTCGGGCCCTTGAAAAGGTCAGCGATCTTCTTGGCCGGTTATTTTGAAACGGCGATCTGGGCGAGCGTGTTCTTGATCACTTTCATGCTGGCGCCCGCTTTGCGAAGTTCGCCGCGCAGCTCCGTCATTTGAGCGACCGTGAGGCCGTTATTGGCCACGACGACGACGGAATTCTTGTCGAATACCGCGCCGACCCACTCGATCTGATCCGCCTTCTGGGTTCTATCCATCGGACGGTTGTTCCTTCCTTGGCCATTTGCCTGCCGGCACCGCGCCGGCAAGCGTCGTCTGGCGCTATGAAGATCGGAACCGCATGGGCTCCGCGCATCACGGCGCTGGAGCCTGCCCCAGAAGGTCAATGGGATCCGTCCGGAAGAACCGGGTTGATCCTTTGGCTTTCCGTCTATGCGGGGCGATTAAGTCCAGTTCGGACGCCCGCAGTCTTGGACAGGGTGCGGTCCGGCGAACCGGGCCGCGAGGCGGGCTTGATACAGGTCCGCATGAGGAAAGCAAGGGGGACCATTAGATAATTGCGCTTTGGCAGCGAGCGCTGACAAATTACGAAAGCGCCGAGGGTCAAAAAAGCGAGGACCAGCCGATGACCGCCGATCTCGACGACCTCCTGACAGACCTCGCCGCCTTTCCGGCCGGACTTGGTCGCCTGCTGCGGCGCTGCCCTGCCGGCGGCCTCGATTTCACGCCCGGGGACTGGACCGGCTCTCCCGGCGAGGCGCTGAGTGTCCGCCAGCAGGTCTGCCATCTGCGGGACATCGAAATCGACGGCTATCAGCAGCGTTTCGCCCGGGTCTTGTCCGAATCGCATCCGCTACTTCCTTCGATCGACGGGATCGCCCTCGCGATTGAGCGCCGGTATGATCAGGCGCCCGTTGATGCCGCCTTTGACGCCTTCGCGGCGGCGCGGGCCGACACGGTCCGCATGCTGCAATCCCTTAAAGCGCCCGATGCTTGCCCGAACCGGCGAGTTCGAAGGCATTGGCGCGGTGACGCTGGGCGGGCTTGTCCATTTTCTCGCGAGCCACGACCTGCAGCATCTTTCCGGCATCGAATGGCTGATCGGAAAATTTGAGTGCGCGCGCCATCTCAGCCAATGAAGTGTCCGCATGTTGCGGACAATCCGCGCGCTCTCCACCTCCACGAATCCAGTTCCCTGGCGGGTCACAGCGGATTTGTCCGTATTTTCCGGCTTTCGCGGGACCGGCTGAATCCGGGGCGGCAGAATGCGATCGCAGCAATCGCGGCCGCGCGCATGAATAGCTGACTTGTCAAAGAGCCGATGGTCCGCCCTTGCGGGCGGGCCACCAAATCAATGTTCGAGATTGGCGTTCTCGCCGGATATTCAAGCAGCGGTTTGCTTGTATCTTTGCGCCAGCGTTCTCCAGAAGATTGTGCTGGCGCAAAAAAAGGCGGCGCTTTCGCGCCGCCCTGAATTATCCGCAGGCGGATCAGCTTACGCGCCAACCGCCATATCGATCTTGACGCCCGGCCCCATCGTCGAGGAGACCGCAACCTTCTGGATGTAGGTTCCTTTGGCGCCGGCGGGCCGAGCCTTTTGAACCGCGTCAATGAACGCCTTGATGTTCTCGGCGATCTGCGCATCGGAAAAGCTCGCCTTGCCGACGCCGGCGTGGATGAGGTTGCCGACTTTCGAGATGCGGAATTCGACCGACCCGCCCTTGGCGTCCTTGACCGCCTGGGCGACGTTCGGCGTCACCGTTCCAACCTTCGGGTTCGGCATGAGATTGCGCGGTCCGAGGATTTTACCGAGTTTGCCGACAAGGCCCATCATGTCCGGCGTCGCGATGACGCGATCGAAGTCCATGAAACCGCCCTGGATTTTTTCGACGAGGTCGGCGTCGCCTACGATGTCAGCGCCGGCGGCACGAGCTTCGTCGGCCTTTTTGTCTTTGGCGAAGACCGCAACGCGGACGGTCTTTCCCGTGCCGTGCGGCAACGAGACGACGCCGCGCACCATCTGGTCCGCATGGCGCGCGTCAACGCCGAGGTTCATCGCGATGTCGATCGTTTCGTCGAATTTCGCTTTCGCGTTCGACTTCACGATCTTCGCGGCTTCGACGACCGAATAGGCTTTCTCGCGGTCGATCGTCGCGCGGGCGGCTTTAATTCGTTTTCCCATTTTCGCCATGGCGCTAGCTCCTCACCTCAAGACCCATCGCGCGCGCGGACCCCATGATGATCCTGGTCGCGGCGTCGAGGTCGTTCGTATTGAGGTCTTTCAATTTCGCCTCCGCGATTTCGCGGCATTGGGCCTGCGTCACCGAGCCTGCGATGCCGCGGCCGGGCGTCGCGCCGCCCTTTTCGAGCTTCGCCGCCTTCTTGAGGAAGTATGCCGCAGGCGGCGTCTTCATCGCGAAGTTGAACGATTTATCCGAGAAGATGGTGATGACGACCGGAATCGGCATCCCTTTTTCCATCTGTTGGGTCTGCGCGTTGAACGACTTGCAGAATTCCATGATGTTGAGACCGCGCTGGCCAAGCGCGGGACCGATCGGCGGCGAGGGATTCGCGCTGCCGGCCGGCACCTGAAGTTTCAGGTAGCCAGTGATTTTCTTCGCCATGTGATCCTTCCAGAGTTACGAAGGCCCCGCGGTGCGGTTCGGGCAGGACTTCGCCCTCGCCTCCCGTGGGGAGCGGGGCCGATAGCAGACGCTTTTGCGTGGGGCAAGGACGATATTTTTCGTGTCCAAAAGCGGCCCATGCGCCGGCTTGCTGTTGACCATAATGCGGGCGGGGCGCAGCTTGCCGCCGCCCGGCTTGATACGGGTCGTAACCATGGGGAGTCCCGAATGAATGAAAGAATGTCGGCCCTTTGCAAAGGGCTGATTATGTGCGCCGCGAGCCTGTCGCTCGTACGCGCCGACGGCGTCGCTTGCCGCGCCCGGACAGGCGAAAAAGCTGAAACCGACCGAGGTCGCGCACGATACGTCGCAGCCTTTGAGCGTCCTCGTCGCGACGGTGCCCGCAAGAAACTACGACGCCTACAAAGACGCCGATGGGTTCATATCTTTCAGCAAACCGTGGAAATCAAACGTCGAGGCGGCGATCGCCGCCGATGTTGCGCCGAACCGGACTGGCGGCACCGGCATCGACCCCGCCCTGCAGTCGAGCGCCTCGCTGGCGTTCGGATCGACGATCGTCAATTTCGACGGCAGCAGCAACCAGGACAATTTCAACGTCTTCGGCGGCAGGGTGAACCCGCCGGACCCGGTCATGGCCGTCGGCCCGAACCATATCGTCGAGATGATCAATCTCGTCACCAGCATCTACGACAAGAGCGGCAACACGCTCGTTGCGCCCTTCGATATCGGCGCCTTGTGGGCGGGTTTTCCGGTGACGGATTGCACCGATCCTTCCGGCGACCCGATCGTCCTCTACGATCAATTCATGGACCGCTGGGTGCTCTCGCAGTTCACCACAAGCGGCCTGTCTGATCCGACGCGTCCGTTTTACAATTGCGTCGCGGTCTCTGCGACGTCTGACCCGACTGGCGCGTATCACCGCTATGCGTTTACGACGAACGACTACTTCCCTGATTATCCGAAATACGGAAACTGGACGGACTCTTACGTCATCACGACGCGCGAGTTCGGACCAAACTTCGGTTACGCCATCGGTGTTTACGCCCTTGAGAAAAACAAAATGGTCAACGGCCTGCCGGCGCGAGTCATCGGGTTCAGACTTGACGCGTTCAACGACGACGGTTCCGACGGCCCCATTCCGCTTAATCTCGTCGGCGACGGCTTGCTGCCCGCCTATATCGACGGCAAGCAAAAGCCGAAGACCGTCAATACGATGCCGATTATCGGCACGCAGGATGACGGCGCAGGATACGGCGCGACCTTCGACGCGCTGAACATCTGGGATCTGACCGTCAAATGGAACGCCAATGCGTTCGCATCGCTGACTCTCAAGACCCAATTGCCGGTCGCGTCGTTCGACTCGATCTTCCCGTGCCCGGGCGGCGGTCGCCGTTGCCTGCCGCAACCCGGCGCGGTGACAACCCAGTTCCTTGACGTGCAGTCCTATCGTCAACGCCCGATCTGGCGGCTCGCCTATCGCAACTTCAAGACTTACGATTCGATAGTGACGTCGCAATCAGTCGAAGCGGCGCCTGGCCTTGCGGGCATGCGCTGGTACGAAATCCGTCGCGTCAACGGCGCTTACTCCTTGTACCAGCAAGGCACCTTCGCGCCCAATGACGGCGTTCATCGCTGGATGGGATCGGTCGCGCAGGATCGCCAGGGCAATATCAGCCTCGGCTACAGTGTCGTGAACGGCTCAAGCGTGTTCCCGGGCATCCGCTATACCGGACGACTGGCTGGCGACGCGCTCGGCCAGATGACGCTCGGCGAAGGAACGATCATCGACGGCACCGGCATTCAGCGGTCGACGAATAACCGCTGGGGCGACTACACCTCGCTCAACCCTGATCCGGTCGACGACTGCACCATGTGGTACGTCAACCAGTATTACACCTTGGCCGGGCAGCAATCGAGCACGGCTGGTTGGAACACGCGCATCGCCAGCTTCAAAGCGCCAAGCTGCGTCGCGCCTCAATAGACCGCGAGACAGTTCGAACAAAGCCTGCGCGCGCGGCGGAATCATTCCGCCGCGCGTTTTTTTGCGCCGATCTGCGAGCGCATTTTTGCAAGCGCATTGTCGGCGCAGTTTCTGGAAATCTCCGGTTTTTTCTGTATTGTCGGCGAGCCTTGGCTCAAACCGAGGTAAGGAAGCGGGCGGCGTCTATGGGGACTCGGCGCCGCCCGCCCTTGGCACTCAAACCAAACTCTACGCAACCAAACTAAGACCCCGAGGAGATACGCACCCCGCAGCGACGAAGAACACCGTCGCCCGATTAGAGATGTTATATAGTTACGTCAAGATTGCGGCGAAAGCAAGGCCTTTAACCAAAAATTGGTAAAAGCGGCGTGAGCGCCCCAAAGGCGGGTATCAATAAGCGCCGGCAGCCTGGCGACCGGCCAAACGGCTAGTCCGTCGCCTTCGCACCGTCCGCGGGCTTCTTCGTCAGCTTCTCGAAAACGCCGAGGCTGCACGCCCCCTGGTAAATGCCGCTCGATTGATCGACGATTCTGAGGACCTCGCCGCTGCAGAGGCGGCTGCCGAACAGTTCGACATCGATCCGCGTGAAGTTGGAATCGACGTCATTGCAGGCGCTGCGCGTCTCATTGAGGTAATAGTCGTTGACGCCGACCTTGAAGAGCAGGCGATTTTCGTCGATCGCCTTGATGTCGGTCGACCGCATCGAAACGCAGTTCACCGTCTCTCCCGTGCGGTCGAATTTATCGAGCGCGTCGCCGTCAGGGCGTCCTGCCTGAGCGGCGGACGTTGCGGCGAAAACCAAAGCAAGAACGCCAACCGATCGTCTCATAGAAGGCTCCTCAAGTGCTGGCCCCAGCGAGTGCACTCTTCGCCTCGCTGCAATCTTGCGCAAGAGCCGGTCGGCATATTCAGTTCTTTGTGATCGCGCAGCCCGCCGTCGAGCGGCCGATACGGCGCATGCGAGGCGATAAGTCAGCCGGCGTAGCCGTGGAGGTTCGATCGCCCCTTCGCGATCCGGTCGATCGCCAGAAGATCGGCGACGAAAGCTTCGAACAGTTTCAGCGGGATCATGTTCGGGCCATCTGACGGCGCCTTGTCGGGATCGGGGTGTGTTTCCGCAAAGACCGCCGCGACGCCGACAGCGACAGCGGCTCTGGCGAGGGTTGGAACGAATTCGCGCTGACCGCCGGAGGAGGCGCCCTGCCCGCCCGGTTGCTGAACGGAATGGGTGGCGTCGAAAACAATCGGCGCGCCGGTCTCCCGCGCCATGATCGGCACGCTGCGAAAATCGGAGACGAGCGTATTATAACCGAAACTCGATCCGCGTTCGGTGACGAGCACGTTCGGATTGCCGGCGCCAGTGATCTTGTCGACGACGTTCTTCATGTCCCAGGGCGCGAGGAACTGTCCTTTTTTGACATTGACGACTTTCCCGGTTTTCGCGGCGGCGACGAGGAAATCCGTCTGCCGGCAGAGGAACGCTGGAATCTGAAGGACATCGACGACGCGTGCGGCGCTCTGCGCACTGCTCGCGTTCGTGGACGTCCGTCAGAACCGGCAGGGCGAATTTCTCGCGGATTTCCGCAAAGACCGGGAGCGCGTCGGCAAGACCAAGGCCCCGCGTCGCGGAAGCGCTCGTCCGGTTCGCCTTGTCGAAGGAAGTCTTGTAGATGAGACCAACCTTCAGGCGCGTCGCTATTTCCTTCAGCGCCGCGGCGCATTCAAGCGCGTGAGCGCGGCTTTCAAGCGCGCACGGACCCGCGATGATCGTCAGCGGCAGGTGATTGCCGATCGCGAGGGTTTTTTCACCCTGCTTTATTTCAATGGTGCGGTTGGCAGCGGGCATTCCTGTTCCTGGTGGCGTTTTCGCCGAACTTTCCGTAAATGACCCGACGCGGCCGCATGTGGCAAGGCCGTTTCCCTTACGTCCGGCGCCCCATGAGCAACCACCTTTCTGTCGCCAAAGACGTGCTCTCCCTCGAAATAGCGGGGCTCGAGGCGCTGAAGTCGGCGCTGAACGACGATTTCGACCGCGCCGTCGAGCTCCTTAAAACGGTGAAGGGCAAGATCATCGCAACCGGCATGGGCAAGTCTGGCCATGTCGCGCGCAAGATCGCTGCGACGCTCGCCTCGACCGGCGCGCCGTCGATCTTCGTTCATCCCGGCGAAGCAAGCCATGGCGACCTTGGAATGATTGCGCGCGAGGATGCGATCCTCGCGCTGTCGAAATCCGGCGAGACGCCGGAGATGAGCGATCTTCTCGCCTATGCGCATCGATTTTCGGTTCCCGTCGTCGCGATCACGTTCGGCGCGAAGTCGACGCTTGGCGAATGCGTCGAACGCAAAAATAATTCTGCCGGCCGCCAGGGAAGCCTGTGGCGAAACGCGCGCGCCGACGACGTCGACCACGATGATGATGGCGGTCGGCGATGCGCTCGCCGTCGCGCTTCTTCGCGACAAGGGATTCACCGCGACCGACTTCCACGGGTTTCACCCGCGCGGCAATCTCGGCGCCGCCCTTCGCCGCGTGCGCGATCTGATGCATGGACCCGAGAAATTGCCGCTCTGCATTGACACCGCGCCGCTTGCGGACGCGGTGCGCACGATGAATGCTGGCGGATTCGGGTGCGTCGGCCTTGTCGACCGGCATGGCGCGCTGGTCGGCATCCTGACGGACGGCGATCTTCGCCGCTCATTCGGCCGGACCGACCCTTCCTCGCCGGTGAACGAAATCATGACCGCGAGCCCGAAGTCCGTCGGTCCGGAAACGCTCGCCGGAGAAGCGCTGGCGCTCCTCAGCCGCGACAAGATCACCGCGCTTTTCGTCACCGACGCCGGCAAGCCGGTCGGTCTTCTTCATGTTCATGATTGTCTTTCGACGGGTGTTCTTTGATCAGAGCGTAACTCAAAAAAGTGCGAAGCGGTTTTTTGCGGAGTCACGCGACAACGCAAAAGACTTGCGCAAAATGCCGACACCAAATTTCCGAATTTTGCGCTAGCGGCGCCGCGACCGGCCGAGGAGGCCTTTCGGCACCGTCACCAATTCCTTTGCTGCATCGAGATTGCGCGACGACAAATCGGCGTGTTTGAGGTCGAGGATCTCGATCTCCGCTTCGTCCGTCGTTTGCCGAGCGCTGACGCGCACCGGTTGACCGTGCCGCTCAGCCGAGGCTGACTTCGCCCCGCTCCGCTCCATTTTCGCGGAAAGCTGTCTCGCCTCGACAACGACATCTTGCGCATTGCGAAGCAGCGCTTCTGCGTCGCCGCGCGCTTTGCGCGCCCCGCCGGCCGATCGAGCCGCCATCACCATCATCGCAAGGGAAAGGGCGAACAGCCCGCCGGTCGCGCCAAGAACAATCAACTGCACCGCGAGATAGTCCCTCGCCAGCAACTCCCCGAGCCCTAACGCGCCCAGTACGCCTTCAGCAGACATCGGCCAAACCCCTCGCCAACCGCAACACAATAGGACTTCTACCGTTATTGGCGCATCCGGTCCACCGCGCGGCGCGTAGAAGGCACCATGACGACGCCTCCATCCCTCGTCTGGTTTCGCCGCGACCTCAGGGTTAAGGACAACCCGGCGCTCGCCGCAGCGTGCGCCTCCGCGCGCCCTGTCGCTGCGCTCTACATCCTTGACAAATCTCGGTTTTTCTCGCCGGGTGCGGCGCAAAAGTGGTTCTTGCACCACGCGCTCGTTTCCCTTGAAAAGAGTCTCGCCCGCCTCGAAATTCCCCTGATTTTGAGGCGGGGTGACGAATCGGCAACGCTCGCCGACGTCGCCGATCGAATCGGAGCCGCGTCAGTTTTCTGGAATCGCCGGTACACGGCGGAAGACATTGAAACCGACCGCACGATCAAGGCGATGCTCGAGACGAAGGATGTCGAGGCGCGATCTTTCAACGGATCGCTGATTCGCGATCCCTGGGAGATCAAAACCAAAACCGGCGGTCCCTACCGCGTCTTCACGCCCTTCTGGAAAGCCCTGCGGGAGGCAGGCCCGAACAGGAGAGAAATCGGCGCGCCCGCGAAGCGCTCTGCGGCGACGTTCAAAGTCGCTGGCGATCGACTTGACGATTGGCGTCTCGTTCCATCATCGCCGGACTGGGCAGCCTCGTTCCGCGACGTCTGGCGACCATCCGAGGATGGCGCCGAACAAAATCTCAGTGAATTTCTTTCCGATCAAATTCATCGCTACGCCGAGCGACCGCGACCGGCCCGGCGTTCAGGGTACGTCGAGACTGTCGCCGCACCTCGCGCTCGGGACCATCAGCCCGCTGACGGTCTGGAACGCGGCGCGCGCGGCGACCGCCGCCGGCGCCGTCGCCGAGAGCCAATCAGACAAGTTTCTTTCGGAACTCGCCTGGCGGGAATTCGCCTGGCATCTGCTTTATCACAATCCGAAAATGCCGACCGAGCCGCTCCGCCCGGCATTCGCCTCGTTTCCATGGCGCGAAGATGCGGACGGGTTCGACGCATGGACGCGCGGCAAGACCGGCGTGCCGATCGTTGATGCGGGCATGCGCCAGCTGTGGCGCACCGGCTGGATGCACAATCGCGTGCGGATGATCGTCGCGAGTTTCCTGGCCAAGGATATGCTCATCGACTGGCAGAGGGGCGAGCGCTGGTTCTGGCAGACGCTGGTCGATGTCGATCCGGCGAGCAACACGGCGAACTGGCAATGGGTGGCGGGCTGCGGCGCCGACGCCGCGCCGTTTTTCCGCATCTTCAACCCGTCGCGCAGGGACAAGAAATTCGATCCCCAACGGCGACTATGTCCGCCGCTTCGTTCCCGAGCTTGCGCGATTGCCTGATGAGCATATCCATCGCCCCGTGGCCGCGCCGGCTGGCGCATTAGCTGCGGCGAAGGTGCGCATCGGCGCCGACTATCCAGCGCCCGTCGTTGATCACGATCGGAAGCGCGGCGAGCGCGCGCTTGCGTCTTATCAGAGCATGAGGGCGATGCGGCGTGATGCTTGTGGAAACGAGCTCGGCAAAGCGCCCATATGCAGTGAACATGACTGCCGCCAGGCCATTCGGGATGGACGCGGCGAGACCCGCGCTGCCGAAGGGCCTGAACAAGCGCTCGACGGGACTCGCCGGTCTTCTTTCGCCTCGCCTGCGGCATCGCCTCCAGCGATTCACTACGGTTCGCTCTCCTTCAACCTGCCGGACGGACGTCAGACTGACGTTCGAGGGCAAGCAGGAGACGCAAGCGCACGGCCTCATCGAGGTCCGCGATTTCCGCTTCGCCAGGCGATCGGTCCTCGGCGGCGACATCGGCTTCTTTGAAAGCTTCGCAGACGGACAATGGGATTCGCCCGACATTACCGACGTGCTTTACGTTTTCGCCCGCAACGCCGACCATATCAGGAAGCGTTCGCGAAGTCGCTTCATCGTTCGCTGGACCAACAACCTGCATCATGCGCTGAACCGGAACACGAGGGCCGGCGTCACGCCGGAACATCATGGCGCACTACGATCTCGGCAACCGGTTCTACGAGCAGTGGCTCGATCCGACGATGACCTATTCGTCCGCCGTCTATCCCGAGGACAGCGCCGAGCTTTCGGCGGGGCAGATCAACAAGTACCGGCGCTCGCCGAGGCGGCGCAATTGAAACCCGAGGATCAGGTGCTGGAGATCGGCGCCGGCTGGGGCGGCTTCGCTGAAATAGCCGCCCGGGAGTATGGCGCGAAGGTCACCGGCCTCACCATCTCGCCGGCGCAGCTCGATTATGCACGAAAGCGCATCTTCGAGCAGGGTCTCGCCGACCGCGTGGACTTCCGCCTTCAGGACTATCGTGACGTACACGGATCATTTGACAAGGTCGTCTCGATCGAGATGTTCGAGGCCGTCGGCAAGAAGTACTGGCCGGCCTATTTCACCAAGGTGCGCGATGTCCTTCGGCCGGGCGGGGTCGCCGCCCTGCAGATCATCACCATCGCCGATCGCTTTTTCGGGCCCTATAGCCGTTCAACGGACTTCATTCAGCGTTACGTCTTTCCCGGCGGCATGCTGCCCTCGCCATACGTCTTGCAGCAGGAAGTCGAACGCGCGGGCCTTTGCTGGCAGGGCGCGGCAGCCTTCGGGCAGGATTACGCCAGGACCCTTGCCGAATGGCGCCGACGTTTCCTCGCGGCGTGGGAGGAAATCGTCGCGCTCGGGTTCGACGAAAAGTTCAAAAAGCTTTGGCAGTTTTACCTTAGTTACTGCGAAGCGGGCTTTAAAGCCGCGACGACCGACGTGATGCAGATCCGTCTCGCGCGGCCCTGAGCCCGCCTAACCTCCAGTTGAGAAATTCTCGCACCCGTCGCGAAGTTGCGACGGCGCCGGGCGTCGATATGGCGACAGGTTTGGTGCATAGGGTGTCGCCACGCCCGTTAGAGGACCGCCATGCGATTTCACAACTCCGCCCTCGACGCCATCGGCAACACGCCGCTGATAAAACTCAAGCGAGCCTCCGAAGAGACCGGCTGCCATATTTTCGGCAAGGCGGAGTTCCTCAATCCGGGCCAGTCGGTCAAGGATCGCGCGGCGCTCGGCATCATTCGGGACGCTGAAGCGCGCGGAGCCCTCAAACCCGGCGGCGTCATTGTCGAGGGAACAGCCGGAAACACCGGAATCGGTCTTGCGCTCGTCGGCGCGATCCTCGGCTACAGGGTCCGGATCGTCATGCCGCGGACGCAAACGCAGGAGAAGAAGGACGCGGTTCGCCTTCTCGGCGCGGAGCTGACGGAAGTCGATGCCGTCGCGTACACCGATCCGAACCACTATGTGCATTTCTCCCGCAAGCTCGCCGAAGATCTCGCGAAATCGGAGCCGAACGGCGCCGTCTGGGCGAACCAGTTCGATAATGTCGCCAATCGGGAAACGCATTATCGAACCACTGGCGCCGAAATCTGGGAGCAGACCGACGGCGCCGTCGACGGCTTCACCTGCGCGGTCGGATCGGGCGGAACGCTCGCCGGCGTGACGATGGCGGTGAAGGAGCGCAATGCGAACGTCAAATGCGTGTTGACCGATCCGATGGGCGCCAAGCTCTTCAGCTGGGTCAAGACCGGGACGCTCGAAACAGAAGGTTCCTCGATCACCGAAGGCATCGGTCAGGGGCGCGTGACCGCCAATCTTGAAGGACTGACATTCGACGACGCCTATCGCGTCGAGGATGCGGAAGCCTTGAACATCCTTTTCCGGCTGGTCCAGGAAGAAGGCCTCTGTCTTGGAGGCTCCACTGGCATCAACATCGCCGGCGCAATCCGCCTTGCAAAGGAACTGGGGCCGGGCGCGACGATCGTCACCATTCTCTGCGACTACGGCAATCGCTATGCTTCCAAGGTCTACAATCCGGAGTTCCTGAGATCGAAAGGGCTCCCTGTTCCGCCCTGGATGGCATGACCGAAGCAAAGCACGAGTTTCCCTATCCGCTTGTCACGACGGAATGGCTGGCGGACCGTTTGGATGCGTCCGACATCAAGATCGTCGACGCCTCGTGGCGGATGCCGGGCGCCGGATCCGCGATTGACGATCATCAAAAGCGCCGGCTGCCGCGAGCGGTCTTTTTCGACCTTGATGAAATCGCCGATCACGACACGACGCTCCCCCACATGCTTCCCCCGGCGGAGAAATTTGCAGCCGCTGTCGGCCGGCTGGGGATCAGCGAAACTGATAGCGTCATCGTGTACGATGACGTCGGCGTTTTTTCCGCCGCTCGTGTGTGGTGGACCTTTCGCGCGATGGGACATCCGACCGTCTCGGTGCTCGACGGCGGCCTTCCGAAATGGAGCCGCGAAGGACGCTCGCTTGAAACGGGCATGGCTTCGCCGGCGCCTGTTCAGTATGCGGCCAGTCCAGCAGAATTCCTGGCGCGGAACGCCCGCAACGTGCGGAATTTTCTGGCCCGCAGCGCCGGAATCGTCCTCGACGCGCGGCCGTCTCCTCGATTTCTGGGTGCGGTCGATGAACCGCGCCCCAACCTCCGACGCGGCCATATGCCGGACGCCGTCAGCCTTCCCCATAGCCTTTTGATCTCGGAAGCGGGCGAGCTCCGCCCGCTCGATCAACTCGCGAAGCTCTTTCGCGACCGGGATGTTCATGCCGACACCGAGGTCATTACGACCTGCGGGTCCGGCGTTACGGCCGCCGTTCTTTCGTTGGCGCTTGAGCGGCTTGGCCATCGCCGGCACGCTCTCTATGACGGGTCTTGGACCGAGTGGGGCGCGGCATCGAATGATCCGGCGCTCTTTCCCGTCGTAACCGGATGAGCGCGTATGGGCGGGCAGGTTGACGTCACAATCACCTATTTGCGCCAGTCCGCCCGGCCGTATTTCGCGCCGCAGCCGCGCCCGCCGGGAAAGCTCGCCATTCTGAGGGCGGAAAATCCGCCCACCCATTTCTATCGATATCTTTACGACCTCGTCGGCAGGCGCTGGAGCTGGACGAGCCGGCGCAAGCTCACCGACGCGGAGCTCTGCCGCCATCATCACCAATCCGAAGGTTTTCCTTTATGTGCTTTACGCAGACGGCGTTCCGGCCGGAATGACCGAAATCGACGCGACTGACGAGCGTTCCGTCGAAATTCAATTTTTCGGGTTGGCGCCGGATTTTATCGGGCGCGGCTATTCGCGCTTTTTTCTCGCCAACGCCATTGATCTTGCGTGGAGCGCAAACCCGGGCGAAGTCAGGATCGAGACCTGCACGCTCGATCATCCGGCCGCGCTCGCGCTTTACCAGAAGTTCGGATTCACCGTATTCGATCAGCGTCAGGGACGGGTGGACGTGCTGGAGCCGCAAAGCGCCACATGAAGGACAAGACAAAGCTCGTCGCCACGGGTCGCCCGAAAAAGCGGCCGCATCATCCGGTCAATCCGCCGGTTGAGCGGGCCTCAACCTATCTGTTTCCGACCTATGACGACTACATCGAGGGTGGAAGAAAGATCGTCTACGGACGGCTGGGCGGCCCGACGCATCGCGCGCTCGAAGAGACGATCACGGCGCTCGAAGGCGGGGTTGAAACGCGCCTTGCGCCGTCCGGCCTGCAGGCGGTGAACGCCGCCCTGCTCGCCTTCGTCAAAGCGGGCGACCGGATCCTGGTGACGGATTCCGCTTACGATCCGACACGCAAATTCTGCCAGAATTTTCTTGCGCGGTTCGGCGTCGAGACGGTTTTCTACGACCCGCTCGTCGGCGCCGGCCTCTCCGCGATGATGACGCCGAACACCAAAGTCGTCTTCGCGGAATCGCCGGGCTCTCTCACCTTCGAGATTCAAGACATCGGCGCGCTGGCGAAAGCCGCGAGAGCAGGCGGCGCGAAGCTGATTGTCGACAACACCTGGTCCGGCGGCATCTTCTTCAAGCCGCTTGCTCACGGCGCCGATGTTGTCGTCCACGCGGGAACAAAATATTTCAGCGGTCATTCCGATTGCCTGATCGGATCGATCACCTCGGCAAACGACGAGTGCGCCGGCGCTCGTTTTTCAGTCGCTGCTCCAGATCGGATCGAACGTATCCGCTGACGACGCCGCCCTCGACGCTGCGCGGCCTTCGAACGCTCGACGTCAGAATGAAAGCGCATCAGGAGACCGGACTTCAACTGGCGAAATGGCTCGCCAAGAGACCGGAGGTCGCAAGCGTCCTCCACCCCGCCATGAAATCATGCCCCGGTCATCCGATCTGGAAGCGGGACTTTTCAGGCGCCTCCGGCCTTTTCGGCGTCATCCTCAATCCCGTGCCAAAAACGTCGCTCAAGGCGTTCTTCAACGCGATGCATCATTTCGGCATGGGCTTTTCGTGGGGCGGTTTTGAAAGCCTGTGCATCCACGTCCATCCCGAAAAGAATCGCACCGCAACGACATGGAACCATGAAGGGCCGGTCTTGCGCATTCACGCGGAACTCGAGGATATTGACGACCTCATCGTCGACCTCGAACGGGGTTTTGCGGCGATGAAGTCCGGCAAGGGGTGAGGCGTGACGCAATTGAAAATGCTGATGATCGTCGCGGCGACTTTGATGCTGCCCGGGTGCAAGACGCTCGGCGGCGCCAGCACGACGTTGACGCTGGTCTCGACGACGCCGCCCGGCGCCTCGGTGCTGGTCGACGGTTTTGGCGAATGCCAATCCCCCTGCTCGATCGAGATCGATCGACCGCGTTCGATCATCATCGCCAAGGCCGGCTACAACCCGCAGCGCCTGACGCTGCAACCCGGCAAGAAACGCCTTGACGTCACGCTCGAATTGTCAGCGCCGACGACTGGCGTCGACGAGGCGGTGCTTCCTGATCTCTGACGAAACGGCAGAAACCTGCGAAATGCGCAGATTTCCGCCGCATCAATTCCGCCTATGGCGCCATGACGTCGAAGAAGACGAGATACCGGAAGTTGTTGTTTCCATCCGGCGCGTCGTAGGCCATCAACACGAGATCGAGCCAGCCGTCGCCGTCGATATCGGCGGAGGCAAGCCCCGCGCCCTCTCCAAGATGACCGACCCCCGGCAGCATCCGCGACGTGTCATGGTAGGGTGATGCGCCGCCGCAAGCATTCAGGACGGACCCGCCCGGCCCCGTCAGCGACCCATCGTTCCTCAGCGGTCCGATGCTGCGATAGCGGAAGTTGTTCACGCCGTCTGGCGAGTCGTAAGCCATCGCGACGATTTCCGGCGCGCAATCGGCGTTGACGTCCGCAACGACAAGACCGCCGCCTTCGCCGAGATGGCCGACCCCGTCAAACATCGTGACGCCGGTCCAGCTGGCCGCGTCGCCAGCGGCGTTCAAGTCGAACCCGACCTTGTATCTGAAATTGTTCTGACCGTCGGGCGCGTCATACGCCATGACGATCAGGTCAGGTCTGCCGTTGAAGTTAAGGTCGGCGATATCGGCGCCGGCGCCCTCGCCCTCATAGCCCGCGCCGTCCGTGATCTTGAGATCGCTCCAGGCGGCAGGCGCGCCGTTCCCCATCAGGTCCCACGCAATCCGGTAGCGGAAATTGTTCGCTTCCGCCGGGTTGTCGTACATCATCAGCACCGCGTCCGGACGCCCGTTGCCATTAAGGTCTGCGAGCGCAGCGCCGCCGCCTTGAGCCTCATGGCCCATGCCGGGGCTTATGAACATGTCGCTCCAGCTTGCCGCTGCGCCTTCCGCGTTGAGATCGAATCCCACACGGTAGCGGATCGTATTGTCTCCATCTGGACTGTCGACCGCCATCAGCAGCAGATCAGGGCGGCCGTTGCCGTTGATGTCGGCGATCGCGGCGCCGGCGCCCTGTCCAAGATGACCGACGCCCGGCGCTTCGTAACTGCGCGAACGGTTCCAGCCATACAGCGCGCGGATCCCTTCGATGTCCCACGTGCTCAGGCGTCCGTTGCCGTTCCAACTCGGATTGCAATAGTTCATGATGGAATCGATATCGTAGGGCGTGACGTTGTAATCAGGATCCGTGCCTTGCCGCTGGTCGCGGCAACTCTGGTTCGGCACGTCGTCGCGATTTTGTTCGTGCCCTGCGCCGAGCGCATGGCCGAACTCGTGGACGGCGATCGCCTGGATGCAGAACATGCGCGTCGTCTGGCAATCAGTGCTCCAATTGTTGTACGTGAAGTTGAGCACCATCCCGTTCTGCTTGTTCCGCAATTCCGTCCCGAGACCTTTGGTGTGCGGGCCGGAGTAGTCGATCTGAATGCGGATGCCGTTGAAATTCGCCGGGCAGGCGTTCCAGCCGACGAACCGGACTTTCAATTCCGCTTCCCACGTCACCGCGGTCGCCTGCTGGACCCAACCGCGTTCAGCAGCGAAACCGCCGACGTCTTCCCAGCAAACGCCGATGACCGGATTATCCCAGACGAACTCACGTTTGACCGACAAAGGTTGCTGCGTCTGGCCGATGCCGTCGGGCAATGACGGGCCGGGGCCGGCGCGCCGCTTTCGATCGGCCAGCCCCGCCCCAAGGCGTTGCGCGGGCCAAATGCGGCGTTTGCGGCGGCCTTCTTTCTGAGACCGGGCGGCACGGTGCTGTTCACCACGCCAGCGACAGAGGAATTCCGATCCAGGATCGCGCTATTGCGATCGATGCGATCGACGACCGAGGGACCTTCCGCGACCGGGGGCAGGATGACTGTCGAATCCCGTTTTTTGGCGATCGGCGAGTCGGTGGTGGACGGCTTAAGGCGTTTGCCGAGGGTCAGCGGCGCTTTAACGCCGGAAACGCAGCACTCGTTCGCTGTTGCAGCTGGCGCCGGGTCTTTCAGATAGCATCGCGCTTCGGGGCCTTGCACGCCCGGCTTGACGTAGGTGTACGCCTTGCAGCGCGTGTCTTGCGCACAGCTCGCCCGACAAAGTTCGGGATCCGCCGTGGGCATGACCGTACCCGAATAGTCGGAGCCGTACCGATCCGTCGACGGCTCTATGGTGGGTTGCTGCGCGAGCGCTGGCGACAACAAGAAAGCAGCCGCAAGGGTTCGCGCAAGAAGATGCGCTATTGCCGATCTCATCTGAAACTCCCCAGTGTTTTCGCGGAAAGACGAAAAACGCTACGCAACTGAATTTGGCCAAGCGTCGGCGGGAAGCACGGCGGAAGCGCACACACACCCCGCAGCGACATGCTAGTCGCAATGCCGGGCCCAAACAACCATCCAAAGGCCGAATTCAAAGACGATGGCGACTCCGGCAGGACTTGAACCTGCGACCACCCGCTTAGAAGGCGGGTGCTCTATCCAGCTGAGCTACGGAGTTGAAGCTCTTTCTTTTAATGCGTCCAGGGCTTGCGGCGACGGAACGCGAAATTGTCGGAATAGGCCTTCGCAACCGGAATCGCCTGATGCGGCTCCATCACACGAAAAGGAATGTTCCGGCTTTCAGCGTATCTGACAGCCGCCTCTTTTGACTCAAATGACAGCTTCACCTGCCCCGGCGTCGTCTCGTCGGCGCTCGTCCAGCCCATCAGCGGATCGATCCGACGCGCCGCTTCTGCTTCGAACTCCAGCAGCCAATAGCCGGCTTTCGCCTTGCCCGACTGCATCGCCGTTTTCGCCGGCTGATAGATCTTCGCGAACATGCCGCCTTATCCTCGTCAACGCCTTGGCCGAATGGTCGGAGCGGCAGGATTCGAACCTGCGGCCCTCTGCTCCCAAAGCAGATGCGCTACCAGACTGCGCTACGCTCCGCCGTCGGCCAAGGGCGCGTTTTGGCCGCTGCCGGCGGCAGTGTAAAGGTCAGGGCTGGTCGAAGATCGGATGGCGCACCAGATCTCCAGCTTTGACGCCAAGCGCTGCAAGCCGTCCGCCGCTCACCTCCAGCACCGCGACGGCCGGTTCGCCCGAACTGATCGACTGGAGCGAGCGCGGCGTCGTCTCGGCGGCGATTTTCACGATGCGTCCGTCCTTGGCGATAAACGCCATATCGAGCGGAATGAGAGTATTTTTCATCCACATCGACTGGACTTCGTTTTCGGGGAAATCGAAGAGCATGCCGGCGTTTTCATCGAGCGACGTGCGATACATGAGCCCGATCCGGCGCTCATCGTCGTCATCGGCGACCTCTACCGCAAACCGATGCTCTCCTCCCGAAGTGACGACAACCAACTCGTCAACCGCGCCGCCCGAATCCGCGCCGCGCGGCGCGCAAGACGCCGCTGACGCGAAGATCGCGATCATGCCGGTGAAAAACAGGCGCCTCAGCAAAACCTGAAACACAGCAGCTCTCGGAATTAGTTCTCAGGATCCGGCCGGATTTCGATCGCAAGGAGGCCCTTGGATCCCCCGGCAAACGAAACTTGCACGCGCTGGCCCTGAATGACTTCGCCCATGCCGCATTTCCGCAGCGTTTCCATGTGAAGAAAAATATCTTCGGTCCCGTCGCCGCGCGTCAAAAATCCATAGCCCTTGGCGCGGTTGAACCATTTTACCTGCGCGCGGTTGAAATCGCCTGCCGGTGTCTGGCTCAGCAAGGAAGACGACGGCGTCAGCGGCGTCGCTGTGCTATCGTCGATATTGATGATGCGCAGCGCCTGAAGCCCCTTCGAGCGGCGAACGACTTCGCAAACGACGGTCGCGCCTTCTCGCGCTGTCGACCGCCCGGCGTCGCGCAGGCAAGAAGAATAAATCAGGATGTCGCCGCCGCCGTTGGTCGCGATGAGAAATCCGTACCCCTTTGTCGGGTCAAACCATTTGACGACGCCTTCGGCGGTAAAGATTTCTTCAGTCTGTCCCGCCGGCGAGTCGGCGCCTTGGGCGCCCCAGAAGTCTCCGCCATAGCAGCCGTTTTCCCCGTCAGTTCCCAGAACGGCCGCGAACGGCCCGCTCGATCAGCCTCGACCCGAAAGCCGGGAAACACTAATCGCCTGACTCGGATTACAATTCCAAGTCCGGCGTATCCAATTAAACGCAGCAGAGCTTCAGCGGCACTCTGCACCATTTCCGCGAAATGGTCTCGTCTTTTTTCCCGTCAAAGTAGAATGAAAGCGGCAAGCGGCGGCGCGTCAGCAGCCGGAACAATACTGAATTCCTAGACCGACCCTTGAGCGCGGTAGTCAGACAGGAATTTTGAGATCAACAGCAAAAACACCTCGAAATCCGACTCGATGTTCTTGACGGTTACGCCGCCGACCGAATTGCGGTCCATTTGCAGCGCAACATCGCCGTCCCGATCGACATAAGCCCGACCAAACTTCACTTCGCTATTGAATTTACTCAAAAATCTGTGGCCGCCTTCGCCGAGCGACACGTCATTGAGGTAGGTGATGTAGGAAACGTCCGAGTCGGAACCGTCGACGCCGACGAGGACGACATGCTCTCCGACGACAACCGCCAGCATGTTCGGTTTGAAATCCTGGACCGAGTAGCCTTTCGTCGTCAGCGATTCCGCGATCTGAGACTTCGATACGCCGGCCGCCAACGCGCCAGTCATGGGGGCCAAGGCCAAAGCTGCCGCCGCAAGCGCCCCGATCATTCCCTTACCCACAACGCCCCTCCACAGACCCGTCGATTTAACCAAATGGGACTACATCGGAATTTCTGACTGAAATCAATCTTGGCGTTACGCTCAAACGCCGGCGGAGCGCGGATTTGGGGCCGCTGCGGCGCAAAATTTTCCCCAATGATGCGAATTTTCGACGGTCGCGGATGGCAGGCCCTAGGGGAGTCGAACCCCTCTTTTCAGGTTGAAAACCTGACGTCCTAACCGATAGACGAAGGGCCCGCGGCTGCGACCGGTCGCAAAGCGAGGGCGCATATAGGCGATGAACGCAAAGCCGCGCAAGCCCTTTTGCCGGTCATGCAAGGGCCAGGGCGGCGTCGTCAATCTGGAACTGGGCGGCGCCCGCGCCGCGAAATGTATCGGCTTTGACGCGGCCGGCAACGTGCACCCGTTTTCCGCCGAGAAGCATATCTCCCAGCGGTTCGCCGGCGGCCCGAAAAGCGATTGACCGAACCCTCTCACCGACGTCGCTCACGAGATCGCAGGCGAGATGTCCGACGCCGACGGTTTTCGCCCGCTCGACCCGCATGGATGAAAGAGCAAAAACCGGCTCGGGATTTCCCGGGCCGAACGGCGCCGCTTGTTCAATCATCGCCACGAAGGCGCCGCTGACGGCGGACGGCGCGATCACGGCGTCGATCTCCTTCGTCCTTCGGCTGAGCGCGAGGTCGACGTCGGCCCGGCAATACCGGTCGAGAAATTCTGCGAATTGATCGATCGCCGACGCTGCAATCGTCAGGCCCGCCGCCATCGCATGGCCGCCGCCGCCGATCAGCAATCCCGCGTCACGCGCGGCGCGAATGGCGACCCCGATATCGACGCCGCCCATCGAGCGCGCGGAACCTTTGCCGATTGCTCCGTCGACGCCGATGATAATCGCCGGTCGGTCGTAACGATCCTTGATGCGGCCGGCGACGATGCCGACGACGCCCGGATGCCATCCTTCTCCCGCTGCGACGATGACGGAGCGGTCAAAGAGCTTGCTGTTTTCTATCGATGCGACCGCCTGCGCCTGAACGTTTTTTTCGATCTCCTGGCGTTCGGCGTTCATGACATGGAGTTGGTCGGCAAGCCGCGCGCGCTTTTCGGCGTCAGCGGTCGTCAGCAACTCGAATGCGAGATTGGCGTGTCCGATACGGCCGGCGGCGTTGATGCGCGGGCCGAGCAGGAACCCGAGATCATAAACGCCCGCGACGCCGTTTGAGCCTGCGCGCGATCGCAGCTCCCTCAATCCCGGATTGCCGCCCCTGTTCAGCACTTTGAGACCCTGCGCCGTCAACGCGCGCGCGACGCCGGTCATCGGCATCACGTCGCAGACGAGACCGAGGGCCACGAGATCGAGAAACTGCATCAAGTCGGGTTCTTGCTTGCCGGCGAAAAAGCCGAGCGTTCTCAGCGCACGATTGGTCGCAACAATCGCCATGAAGGCGACGCCCGCCGCCGACAAGGTCTTGAGGTCAGAGCCATCGTCAGGACGGTTCGGATTGACGGTCGCATAGGCGCCAAGGGGCGGCGGTCCGTCCATCTGGTGGTGGTCGAGAACGATGATCTCGAGCCCCTCCTCCGCGGCCGAAGCGATCGCCTGATGGGCCGCAGCGCCGCAGTCGACCGTCACGACGATGCGGACGCCCAATTCCTTCAAGATGCGAAACGCTTCGATCGTTGGGCCGTAACCCTCAAGCATTCTGTCGGGAAGGTAGACGTCGAGCGGCGCGCCGACCGCGCTGAAATAACCCTTCAGGATCGCCGACCCTGACGTTCCGTCAACGTCGTAATCGCCAAAAACACCGCACCGTTCTCCATTGACGATCGCACGCGCGAGCCGCTCCGCCGCCTTGTCCATGTCGACAAGGACTGAAGGGTCAGGGAGCGCATCGCGCAGACTCGGATTTAGATAACGCGTCGCCTCGCCCGCCTTCACCCCGCGCGCGGCAAGGACGCGCGCGAGGATCGGCGCGGCGCCCGTCTCCATTTCGATCGCCTGCGCCGCCGCGACATCGAAGTCCCGCAAGCGCCAGCGACGCCCCGATGCTGGCATCGCCATCTTCGGCAAGGTCAGGCCGGCGTTCGATCCCGGAACGGCGGGACTCGTTTCTTTTATCGTCGCGATCTGAGACATGACCCACTTAATGATCCGAGCCTGAATTGGCGCTGATTCGCGCCGCATTTGCGCCCGCTCAACCGGAAGGTGTAGGAGGGCGACGCAATATCGTCGACCCCTTGATGGCGTTTGCCTTGCAATAGCTGAAAGGGTGGCGGGTTTCTTGGTTTCCGGGGCTGACGTGGCGTCGATTTCTGGCCGAGTGGTTTGGGTCGCGGTGACGTTTGTCGCCTTCGGGCTTTTCGCCGTGCACGGTCCTGTCGGCGCGCCGCGCCTTGAGCGCGCTCTTGCTGGCTCGGTAAGGGCCGATCTCGAATCCAGAGGCCATCCGTGGGCCAGCGTCAGCGCAGACGGGCAGCGGATCAAGCTCTCCGGCGCCGCGCCAGACGCCGCCGCACTCGAAGAAGCTGTCAACCTCGCTTCCCGAACGATTGGCGCAGGCGGCGTCCTGTTCGGCGCGGTCACCGCCGTTGACGCGAGCGAAGTCACCCTCGCGGCAACTGTACAATCGCCAGGATCCAGCAGCGACTACCGATTTAAAGCTCGCTTTGACGATGGCTTGCTCAATCTCGCGGGCGCGGTCCCAAGCCCGCAAGCGCTCGCCGCGATGACTGAAGCGTTCCCGGAAACCGTCATCGTCAGGAAGGACGACAATTTCACCATCGCGCCCCGAGCGAACGACACCGCGTGGATCGCGGCGGCGAGCGCCTTGATGCACGCCCTCGCCATCCTGGATCGCGGGGACCTTGAGGTCGTCGGCGACACATTTGCGCTGACAGGAGAAGCCGCGCGAGGCGAGGACGCCGACGCAGCGGAAAGCCTCACCGCAGGCGCCGAGGGGCCCTTTCAGATCAAGGTGGCGATCGTCAGGCGATCGGCTGAGGATTTGGCGAGATCCTGCCAGTCGGCGATCAACCGGGTCATGACCGGCCGTACGCTGATCTTTCGCTCGAACAGCGTCGAACTCGCCGGAAGCGACCGGAATCTGCTTGATGAACTCATGTCGGAGATCAGGTCCTGCCGAGGCCAGACGATTGGCATCGAAGGTCATACCGATTTAAATGGGACCCTCGCCGCCAATTCGAGGCTGTCCGAACGACGCGCCCAGTCGGTGCGGGATTACCTTGGCGCGCCGCCGCCGAGACAAAATTCGAGATCAGGGCTTTCGGCGAAACGCGGCCGATCGCCTCCAACAGAACACCCGACGGGCGCCGAAGAAATCGCCGCATCGACTTCGTCGTCGATGGCGGCCAGACGGAATTGGATTAGCGGGTTCAAATGGTTTGGCTTGTCACCCAGATGTGGGTGTTTCTTTTGATCGCCTTCCTGCTCGGCGCCGCTGGCGCGGCATGGGCGCTATCGGGACGCCGCCGATCCGCAGCCTCGCAATCTGCATCGATCGAAGAACTCGACGCGCCGGCCGCTCGCGCTGCCGCGCCCACGCTGCTGTTCGATGCGCCCGATGGTGAGCCCGACGACCTGACGCAGATCATCGGCATCGACCGGTCGACGGAAAAGCGTCTCAACGACCTCGGCGTCTATCATCTCCGGCAGATCGCAACTTGGGACAACGGCGCGGCGCGCTGGATCGAAATCCGCCTGAACGAGCCGGGCCGCGTCGGTCGCGAGCGCTGGACGGAACAGGCCGCGGCGATCGCCTAGGCATTTCGCCATTTTGACAGGCTCTTGTCGTCGGCGTAGGTCGCCCTCTCGAAGGAGCCCACCATGATTTCACGGTACGCGCGCACGGAAATGGCGTCGATCTGGTCGCCGGAAACGCGCTTCAAGATCTGGTTCGAGATCGAAGCTCACGCCGCCGACCGCATGGCGACGCTTGGCGTCATCCCGAAGGAGGCCGCCGCAAAAGTCTGGGAAAAGGGCCGCAACGCAACATTCGACATCGACCGCATCGACGCGATCGAGCGCGAAGTGAAGCACGACGTGATCGCCTTTCTCACCCACCTTGCCGAAATCGTCGGTCCCGAAGCGCGGTTCGTCCATCAGGGCATGACGTCGTCGGACGTTCTCGACACCTGCTTCTCGGTCCAGCTGGCGCGGGCCTCGGACATTCTGATCAAGGATGTCGATCGCCTTCTGGCGGCGCTGAAGAAACGCGCGTTCGAGCACAAAATGACGCTGACGATCGGCCGGAGCCACGGCATCCACGCCGAACCGACGACCTTCGGCGTCAAGCTCGCGGGCTTCTACACGGAGTTCGAGCGCGCAAAACAGCGCCTCATTACGGCGCGCGCGGAAATAGCGGTCTGCGCAATTTCCGGCGCCGTCGGCACGTTCGCGAATATCGATCCGTCCGTCGAGGAACACGTCGCGCAGAAAATGGGTCTCGCCGTCGAGCCGGTGTCGACGCAGATCATTCCTCGCGACCGTCATGCCGCCTATTTTGCCACGCTCGGCGTCGTCGCATCGTCGATCGAGCGGCTGGCGACCGAAATCCGGCACCTCCAGCGGACGGAAGTTCTCGAAGCGGAGGAATATTTCTCGCCGGGCCAGAAAGGCTCGTCGGCGATGCCGCACAAGCGCAACCCGGTGCTCACCGAAAACCTGACGGGCCTCGCCCGTCTTGTCCGCATGTGCGTCGTGCCCGCCATGGAAAACGTCGCGCTCTGGCATGAGCGCGATATCTCCCATTCTTCGGTCGAACGCGGCATCGGACCCGACGCGACCGTGCATCTCGACTTCGCACTGAACCGCCTCGCCGGAGTGATTGAAAATCTTGTCGTTTATCCAGAGCGCATGAGCGAGAACCTGAACCGGCTCGGCGGCCTCGTCCATTCGCAACGTGTGCTGCTCGCCCTGACGCAAGCGGGCGCTTCAAGGGAGGAATCCTATAACCTCGTCCAGCGCAATGCGATGCCGGCCTGGCGCGGCGAAGGAAGTTTCCTTGGAAATCTGAAAGCGGATAAAGAAGTCGCAACGCGACTGCCTTCTGCAACGCTCGATTCCCTGTTCGACGATTCCTATCACACGAAACACGTCGACACGATCTTCCGCCGCGTTTTCGGCGAAGCGTAGTGACGACGGGTCGCCGAACCGGCGCGATCGATCGCCTGCGGTCGCTCTATCGCGGCGATGACGCCCAGACGCGGCGTTTTCATTTCGCGCTTGCGGCTTTTGACCTCGCGACGATCATCTTCCTGATCGTGTCATCCTTCTTTACCGGGTCGCCAATCGTCGAAGCCGTCGACGTGGCGATCGGCGTTGCGATACTTGTGGAGCTGACCGCACGCACGCTCGCCAGCCGGTCGCCGGCGCGGGAGCTGATCAATCCGTTCAGCCTGGTCGACATCATAGTCATTGTATCGCTCCTCGCTCCCCTGCTGGGAGCGGGCTTCGCCTTCATGCGGGTGCTGCGCCTCCTCCGGCTGATCAAGTCCTACAAAGTCTTTCGGCAACTGAGAGGCGGCAGACCGCTCTTCGGACGCCGCGAGGAAACGGTTCTCGCCGCCGTCAATCTCGGCATTTTCCTCTTCTTCATGACGGCGCTTGTTTATGAAACCCAGCATCGCACGAACGAACTGATCGCCAACTATGTCGATGCGCTCTATTTCACGGTGACGACGCTCACCACGACCGGCTACGGCGACATCACCCTCATTGGCGCCACGGGCCGGCTGTTGTCCGTCGTGATCATGATCGTCGGCATTTCGCTGTTCTTGCGGCTGGTGCAGGTGATCATTCGCCCCGCGAAGGTTGAATTCACCTGTCCGGACTGCGGCCTCAAAAGGCATGAACACGACGCCGTACACTGCAAGGCGTGCGGACGGGTGCTCAACATTTCGGACGAAGGCGGCGACTAGGCGCTGTCTGGCCCGCAAAAAATGAACCGCCCGGCGGGGTTGGCCGGGCGGTTCGCTTGCCGTTCGGAGGGAAGTGAACGGCGGGGAGGTTCAGGCGAAGGCGGAACCGGCTTGCTTTGCGGAGGACTGGCCGAAGAGACGCTTCCGCGCGCCTTTCAGTCGCCATCCGACGCCGGCGAAACCGAGCATCATCAAAGCCCATGCGGCGGGTTCGGGCGCATTGGTGACGCCGGAGACGCCGTCGATGAGCGCGCCCGGCGTGTTGAAGGCGGCGATGTTCTGAATCCGGATCAGCGAGCAGCCAGTCGCCGACACCGTCGCGCAAAGAGCGCTGAGATCCAGATTTTGAACGCCGCCGGCGCCCAGATCAGCGAGCGCGATTGCGCCGGCCGAAAACGTCGCGACGCTGCCGATCACTTCACCGATAGAGACAGCGAGAAAGTTCGCGGCGGGCGACGTCGCCAGCGGCAAGAGCGCCGCCGCGATGCCGCCGCCGGTCAGCAGGTTGTTGTATTGAAGCACGAGCTCGCCTCCCGATGAGATGAGCGCTGCGCTTCCGTTTGCGCCGAATAAGGCGTCGCTGGCGTTGGTGACGCCGCTCTGACTATAGACCGACGCGGCATAGATCGTCGTCGCTGCGCGCGCCGGAAACGCAGCGAGCATCGCCGCTAAAGCGACAATGATTACTCTGGTGGCCATGGTCATGGCGTTTCTCCTTGGACGTGACGTCGTCACGCCCCCCCATTCAGCAGAGAGGAGAATAATTAGCGGCCTTTAAAGGGAGGTTGCCGCTTCGTTAAAAATTGGACCTATCAGGCGGTAATCGGCGCGAAATTGCGCGATTTGACGAGGCGTCGCCGTTTTAACCGCCACGCGACCGCGGCGAAGCCGAGAAACATCAACGTCCAGGCACCAGGTTCGGGCGCCGCCGCGACGCCTGACACGCCGTCGAGGGTGAAGCCGGAGCCAGGCGCTCCCGCAACCCGAACGCGCAGGAGCGAGCATCCTGTCAACGAAACGCTCGCGCAAGCCGCGCTGAGATCGAGCGTATGCAGGGCGCCAAGGCCCCCCGGCAGCGCGATATTCGCGGAAAAAGTCGCGATGCCGCCGATTACTTCGCCGATTGCGATCTGAACAGTCGAACCAGCCGTCACGCGCTGGCCAGAAAGGATCGTATTAAGGCCTGACGTCGCCGCCGACATTTGAAGGATGAGATTGCTGCCGCCGGCGACGCGAAGGATCGTGGCGGAAGTCCCGTTTGCAGCGCCGACCGCATTTCCGGGTAAAAGCACCGTCCCTGATGTCCCAAACACGGACGTCGCATAGACGGTCGTCGCGGCCGCCGCCGGCTGAACAGCCGCCGTCAACAGGACCGCAATGACGATCAAACACCGCACGAGCCAGCCTTTTTTCCCTTACCGCAAGGTCATGCCGTCCGTGTCGTTAAAAGTCTGGCAAAATGATTGGTAAATGCGCAGAAAATTGCGTGGACCGGATCACAGTGCGGCGATCAAGCGATCAAAAAGCATGAAGGCTGCGTGATGCCGCTGGTCGAAACACGACGCGGGTTCGTATGGTGAAGGCATAGTGAACAAGGAACTCGTCATGGTCCGCATCGTCAGCATCGCCGTCGCTTTGATTCTGGCGGCGACGCTTTGGGTCTCACAGCGCGCTAACGCTGAACCGACCAAGCCCGTTCCCGCCGACGCGCCCGCCGGTCTTGCGACGGCGGTCTTCGCCGGCGGCTGCTTTTGGTGCGTCGAGTCCGATTTCGAGAAGCTCGAAGGCGTCCGCGACGTCGTTTCAGGATATTCCGGCGGCCTTGCCGAGGCGCCGACCTACGAAAATCATGACGGCCACCTCGAAGCGGCGCAGATCACCTACGATCCCTCCGTCGTCTCCTTCCGCAAGCTTGTCGACTATCACTTGCGTCATATCGATCCGTTCGACGCAGACGGCCAGTTTTGCGACCGCGGGCATTCCTACACGGCAGCGGTGTTCGCGGCGAATTCGGAGGAGTGGGCGATGGCGCAGGCATCGATCACGGACGCTGAAAAACTCCTTGGGAAGAAACTTGTCACGCCAGTTCTCGATCGCAGCGCGTTCTGGCTCGCGGAATCCTATCATCAGGATTATTACAAGAAGAGCCCGCTGCGCTATAAATACTACCGCGCGGCTTGCGGGCGCGACGCTCGCGTGAAGAAGATCTGGGGCGCCGTGGCGCACTGACGAGACTGAAGGCGCCCTGTTTCAGGTCTCAGCGCGTCCGCCCGCCGAGGAACATTTTGGATAGTTCCAGCAGCAACATCGACACGATTCCGGCGGAAAGCGCGAGCAGCACTTGCTGGCTCGATATCGCGCCGAACCGGAACAGATCGCGGATCGGCGCGGCGGACAGCGTCAGCGTCAGAACCGCCGCCACGAATATCGAAACGACAACGAGCGCGATGTTCGGCGACAGGAACGCGCGGATGATCGACGCGCTATAGCTGCGATTGACGAGGATCAGGCTGAAGACGACCGAAACGACAGCAACAAACGTCATCGCGCGGACGCCCGCATCGTCAAGACCGGCGCCGAGCGCCATCATGTAGATCGATGCGATGACGGCAAACGCGGTCAGCCCTTCAAAGAGGCTCCAGAGCGCAAGCCGTTTCGTCAGCAACGGTTCTTTCGGCGGGCGCGGCGGGCGGCGCATGACATCCCCCTCCTCCTTCTCGGCTTCAAGCACGAGCGAACAGACAGGATCGATCACCATTTCAAGGAAAGCGATGTGAACCGGCCCGAAAACGATCGGCAAGCCGGTGACGAGCGGCAACAGCGCCATGCCGGCGATCGGAACATGAACAGACAGGATAAAGGCCGTCGCCTTGCGCAAATTGTCGTGGATGCGGCGTCCGAGCCTCAGCGTCGTGACGATGGCGCTGAAATCGTCGTCGAGGAGCACGATTGACGACGCTTCGCGCGCGACATCGGCGCCGCGCCCGCCCATGGCGACGCCGATATGGGCGGCCTTGAGCGCCGGCGCGTCATTGACCCCGTCCCCGGTCATCGCGACGATTTCGCCGTCCGCCTTGAGCGCATCAACAATCCGGAGTTTCTGGTCGGGGCGCACGCGCGCAAAGACGGTTGCGTCGCGCGCGACGGCCGCGAGTTCTTCATCCGACATCGCCGCTATGTCGTCGCCTGACACGACGATTCGGCCGTCGATGCCCGCCTGCTTCGCGATTGCGCCCGCGGTCGCCGGGTAATCGCCCGTCACCATGATGACGCGCACGCCGGCCGCGCGACATTCCGCGACCGCCGCCGCCGCCGTCTTGCGAAGCGGATCGGCAAGCCCCGCAAGGCCTGCAAATTCGAAGGGGAATCGTCCCGGATGATCCGGCAGGACCTCGGACTTATGGACGCGCACGGGCGAGCGCGAGCACGCGCAGGCCCTTGTTCGCCATCTCATCGACGGCGCGGAGAATGTCCTGCCGACGATCGCTGTCCAGCCCGCAAAGGCCGATGATCGCCTCAGGCGCGCCTTTCGACGCGATCTCAACCGTTAAATCCGGACGCCGCCAGGCTTGCGTCACCGCAAGGAGGTCCGGCTGAAGGCCATAGGTGCGAACAAGCGTTCGCTCGCCCGCATCGGGCGGGGCGTCGGCGGACAGCTGATGGATCGCCTTTTCCATCGGATCGAACGGATCCGGGGCGGATGCGAGCACCGCAATCTGCGCCAAGGCGCGCAGCGTCGGCGACAGCGCGGCATCGCCCGCCGTCGAGCGGCGCCATTCCTCGCCGTCAGCGGAGCGCAATTCTTCGACGCTCATTCTGTTTTCCGTCAGCGTGCCGGTCTTGTCGGTGCAGAGCACGGTGGCGGCCCCGAGCGATTCGATCGCCGCGGCTTTTCGCGTCAGCACCCTCGCGCGCGAAATCCTCCACGCGCCCATCGCCATGAACACCGCGAGCACGACCGGGAATTCCTCCGGCAGCAACGACATGCCAAGCGCGATGCCGGCGAGCAGCGCATCAAGCCACCCGCCGCGAAGGAAACCGTAAAGCAGGATCGCGGTGATGCTCGCCGCGGCTGCGGCGACGCCGAAAATCCGCACAAGCCTGCGCATTTCGACCTGCATCCGCGGCGGCTCGAAGCGCAGGGCTTCAAGTGTCGCGCCGATCTTGCCGATCTCGCTGGCGCCGCCCGTCGCAAAGACTTCCACCGTCGCCGCACCGCGCACGATCAACGACCCGGAAAAAACGCGGCCGCCGACGTCCTTGTCGACGGCGACGGATTCCCCCGTCAGCAGCGATTCATCCGATTGAAGATGCGTCGCCTCGATCAGCGTCGCATCCGCCGGCACGCGGTCGCCTTCGCCGAGAACGACGAGGTCGCCGCGCACGACCTCCCTGCCGGCGATGCGCTTTCTTTCGCCGTCGCGAATGACTAGCGCGCGCGGGCTCGTCAGATCGCGCAGCGCCTCGATGACGCGTTCGGTGCGCGTTTCCTGAACGACCGTGATGATGATTGATAAAGACGCGAACACGAGCAGCATGCTCGCTTCAGTACGGTCGCCGATCAGAAAATAGATGACGCCGCCCGCGATGAGGAGCGACAGCATCGGCTCGCGCACGACCTCGCCGACGACCTTCAGGATCGATCGCCGCCCGCCGCGCGGGAGTTCGTTGTACCCCTCCGTCTCGAGGCGGCGCCTGGCTTCCGCCTCGCTGACGCCTGTTTTCCGGATCGGCGCCAGTTCGGCCAAATCCGTTTCGCGTGACGGGTCGTCGCTCAAGCTCGTTTCGGCTGTTGCTGGCTGATGCAGTGGAAGGACCCGCCGCCGGACAAAAGGTGCGAAGAGTTCGATCGCATAAAAATGCGGGCGGTCGACATGCTGCTCAAGGATCTCAAGACATTCGAGCGCGGTTTCATCTTCGCCGGTCAGTCCACCGTAGGACGGCATCACCAGCGAATGATTGGCGATGTAAAAATTCAGGTGGCTCGCCGGCACGATTTTTCCGTCGCGCTTGGCGCGTCCTGGCGACGGCAGCTCGATGACCTCCAGCTTGCGGCCTTTCGCATCAGTGGCCGCTTCAAGCGTCTTCCTGATCGCCTCGAATATCTTGGCGTTCGGATCGTCCTTGCCGGTCGGCTTCATGCAGGCGATTTTGCCGGGCGCGATGAAGCGGGCGAGATTGTCGACATGGCCGTCGGTGTGATCGCCGATCATGCCCTCGTCGAGCCAGATCACTTTTTCAGCGCCGATCGCCTCGCGCAGGACGCCATCGATGTCTTTCTCGGAGAGGCCGGGATTTCGGTTCTTGTTGAGCAGGCATTGCCGCGTCGTGATGCACGTTCCCTCGCCGTCAACTTCGAGCGCGCCGCCTTCCGCAATCAGATCGTCAAACCGCCGAAGGCGCGCGCCTGCCTTTTCCGCGACGATCCCTGAAATGCGGTCGTCATCGCCGAGAAGATATTTCTCGCCCCAGCCGTTGAACCGGAAGGCGCTGGCGATCGGTCCGCTTGTTGCGTCCTCGACAAAGATCGGCCCCGTGTCGCGCAGCCAGATGTCGCCGATCGGCGCGTCGTGGAGGCGGACCAGCGTCGGATCGGCGAGGCCAAGCCGCATCGCTTCAGCGGTGACGCGCGCGTCATCGCCCCGGACGAGGAGGTCGATCCGCTCCCCCCGCATGCGATCACCCTTTTCATCGCCGGGGTCCGGGAAGCAGATCGCGCCGATCAGCTCCGCAACCTCGGCTTGCGCGGGGTCGAGATTATCCTCCCAGAGGTCGGCGGCGGACGGCCAGCCGATCCAGACGGCCTCATGTTCCGCCCATTCCGCGGGTTGTCGGCGTGGTGATTTCATCGGCCGGCGGGCTTTCAGTTTCGCGGCTGCGGCCGCGCGTTGATCCGTTTTTGCGCCGCCGCTATATAACGGGGCGCGGTTCAATCCGCGAGATAAGATCTTCGGGGCGGGGCGGAAGTCCCCACCGGCGGTAATTCGGCCAAAAGCCGATCAGCCCGCGAGCCGAGCGGCACGGATGCAAATCCGGACCGCAGAGCAGGATCTGGTGTGATTCCAGAGCCGACGGTTATAGTCCGGATGAGAGAAGATCTGACAGGCGTCGCGCCTCAAGCGCGGACGCAGGCCGCGTTGCGAAAAACGCGTACCTGCGTTCCTTGAGGCGTCGATCCCTGTTGCACGCCCCGATTCCAGTCTCGCGAACTCGGGGTTTTTGATGTCTGGCGTTTTCAGGATTGCATGCTTCGCTTCAGTCGCCTGCCTCGCTGGCGGCGGCGCGCTCGCTCAGTCGCCCGATCCGATCGACGAAATCATCGTTGTCGCCGATCCTCTCGAATTCCTCGAACTCGAAAGCAGCCGGTCGGTCTTCGGCCTTGATCTTTCCTACGCCGACGCGCCGCGCGCAATTTCCGCAATCAGCGACGAAACGATCGCGCGGTTCGATATCGACACCATCGACGACCTCGCCGCGGTCGCCCCCGGCACGTTCACCGGCAGTTTCTTCGGCGTCCCGGGCAGCGTCACGCTTCGCGGCAACCGGGCCGACAGCTACTTCCGCGGCTTCAAGCGCGTTGAGAACCCGGGCACCTTTCCGACGCCGATCGGCGCCAGCGAGCGCATCGAAGTCGTCCGCGGCCCGACCCCCGCGATCTACGGCGCCGGCCGGGTCGGCGGATTCGTGAACGTCACGCCGTTGACGGCGCTGACGCAAAAGCAGATCGGCGAACGTGGACGCCTGTTCGAACTCGGCATGACGGCGGGCTCCTACGAAAAGCGCGTGGCCGAGGCGACGGCAGGCGCGGCGTTCGATCTCGGCGGGAACGACGCGGGCGTTTACGCTTACGCAGAATACGAGAACTCCGAGAGCTTTTATCGCGGGATCGAGCCTGAGCGCCTTCTCGTCCAGAGCGCCTTTACGCTCGCTGATGCGGAGAGCTGGAGCCTCGAAATCGGCGGCTCGTTTTATTCCTCCGAAGGATACAAGCAAACGCCCGGCTGGAATCGCGTCACGCAGGATCTGATCGACAACGGCGCCTACATCACCGGCGTCGACACCGATCTCCGCGATCTCAATGGCGACGGCAAACTGACGCCGGACGAGGTTGACGCCGCCGTCGGCGCCTTCTTCGGTACGTCGAATATCCGGCAGTTCATCGATTTCGGCGTCTTTCCGAACGCCGCTTTCGCGCTCGACACCGGCCTTGGAACGGCGCGCCTTGACCCGCGGACCGTCTTCATCGCCGATCAGGACATCGCGGATTCAAAAACCGTCACCGCCTATGCGGATTTCGCGTACGATATTTCTTCGGACCAGACGCTGCGCCTTCAGGCGTTTCATGACTCGCTCGACGGCAAACTCTATCAAAGCTACGGCTTCGCTGCTGAATATGTCGCCGACGTCATCGAACTTCGCGGCAGTTACGAATTCCCGCTGAGACTGGCGGGCGTCGACATCAAAACTCTTTTCGGCGTTTCCTGGCGCCGGTACGAAAACGAAACGCGCCAGACGTTCCTTTCCGGCTATCTCGTCGTCGACCGGCGCGACCTTACTGTCGGCCCGACCGGCGGCGATATATTCGACGACCCGTTCTCGCAGGAAGCGAACGGCATCGGCTGGGACACCGACCTCCAGTCCGAAACGACCGACCTCGCCTTTTTTGCGATCTCGGATATCGCCCTTTCGGAGCGACTGAAAGTTCTCGCCAGCGTCCGCCTCGACCGGTTCACCGCAGCGTCGATCAACACCGGCGCGACGATATTCAATCCGGCGCTCGGCGGCGCCTTGTTTGACGGGCGTGAATTCAAGGCGAGTTACGAAGGATCGCTTCGCTACGAGTTCGACGGCGGCGTGACGGCCTATGCGACCTATGCGGAGAACAACGCCCTTGAAACGAACGATGCGGGCGGGATCGAAGTCGACCGCATCGATCAGGGCAATTTCGTCGCCAATTCGACGTTGATCGAAGCTGGCGTAAAAGCCGGCCGCCGTGACCTCTTCGCATCGCTCGCCGCCTACAGGCAAAAGCGGACGCGCAGCGACCCGTTCGGCAATCTCGATCAGGAAACGTCAAAGGGCGTCGAAGCGGAGCTCAAATATCTCATCAGCGACGAATGGAGCGTTTCGTCCGCCGTCACCTTGCAAAAAGCGATGATCGGCGCACCAGGGCCATGCGGATCGGGCAATGGCGAGTTCATCGTGCTGCCGCCGTCGCGATTGGGGATTTCGCCCGTCAACGGCTATGGCGGACTTTTCGCGGCGCTTAACGCGAGCTGTCTCCCTGAACTGCAAAATGGTTATGAGCGCCGGACGACGCCGAACGTCATGGCTTCCGGATTTTTGACCTACACCTCGCCTGCGACCGACTACGGAACCTTCGGCGCGACCGGCGGCGTCATCTATGTCGGCGAAACTGGCGGCAAGATCGCGAACGCCATCCGCCTGCCGAACTACGCGCTCGGCAAGGCCTCATTTTATTGGGCCTATGACAATCTTGCTCTGACCGCCCACATCGACAATCTTTTTGACAAGCGCCACTTCATCCCGGTGCAGAACGTCTATGAGGAAGTCGGCGTGCTGCCGGGCCGCGGACGTGAATTTTCCATCACCTTGAAAGCGAGTTTTTGATGACGTTACGCCCGCTTGCGCTGTCGATCGCTCTCGGCGCCGTATTCTTCCTGATCACGGCGACGACCTTCGCGTCGCTCGGCGTCGTGCTGCCGGCGATGATCGCCGAGTTCGGCTGGAGCTGGACGACCGCCGGTCTCGGGTTCACCGTGCTCGCGCTTCTCACCGGCGTTTTCAGTCCGGTCGCGGCGACGTCGCTTGAACGCCTCGGCCCGCGCGTTCATTACGCTCTCGGCGGCGGCGTCATGACCGCCGGGTATTTTCTCCTTGGATGCGCCACGGGCGTTGCATCCTATCTTGCCGCGACCGCTTTGCTCGGCGCCGGCTTCGCGCTTCTCGCCAATGTTCCCGGCACCTATGTCGTCGGACGCGCGACGCCCGCGAAATGGCGCAACGTTGCGATCGGCGCCTATCTCGCCGCCGGCGGCGCCGGCGGCGTTTTCGGCCCGTTGATCGCGAACGCGCTGATTGGAAGCGGCGCCGACTGGCGGCTTTTCTGGCTCGCCTCAGCCGGCGCGGCGGCGTTATTTGCTTTGATCGTGGTCGCCCTTGCGCGACGAAGCGACGTCTTCGGCCCCGGGATCGGCCGCGAGACGCCGGCAGTTGTCGATCAGGATGAAATCGCAGCGACATGGACGCCGAAGGCGGCGATGCGGACGACCGCATTCATAACGATCGCTGGCGCGCTGACGATCGCTTATTTTTGCGGCGTCACCGTCAGCACCTGGTCGGTCGCGCACCTGCAGAACGCCGGTCTTGCGCCAGCGGCGGCCGTCGCAATGCTCAGCCTCTATGCGGCCTCGAACGCCGGCGCGCGCGCGCTCGGCGGACTGGCGGCCAAGCGCGTGAAGGCGAAAACCCTGCTCGCCGCTGCGCTCTTCGCCAACGTTATCGGCATGACGGCGCTCGTATTCGCGCACTCGCTCCCGGTCGCCATCGCCTTTGCGATCTTCGACGGCTTCGCCTTCGGCATGGCGCTCTTCGCGACGACAGCGCTGCTGATCGATTATTTCGGACTGAAGAACAGCCCGGCTCTTTTGGGCGCGGTCAATCTCGCCGCGACAATCGCCATGCTTGGACCGACCGTCGCCGGCAAGACAGCCGACGAATGGGGCAGTTTCGCGCCGATCTTCCTGATCTATGCAGCAAGCGCCCTTGTCGCGGCGCTGGCGGTGATTGTCATGCCGGAGCCTCGCGCAGCGGCGGGAGCCGAGCGCGTCGCCGCATGACGCCTTACATTTTTTCCGGCGCCGGCATGCCGAGGATATCGAGGATGAGATCAAGCTGGCGGCCCGTCGCCGAGGCGAGCGTGAGACGCGACGCGCGCAAGGCCGCGTCGGTTTCGTCGACGATCCGGCAGGCGGCGTAAAATTTCGAAAACGCCTGCGCGAGATTGAATGCGTGTTCGCACAAATAATGCGGCAGGCGCTTCTCGACGGCGTCCCTGACCGCCTCGCCGAACTGGAGAAGCGTCAGCACCAGCTCGCGCTCTTCCTTCATCGCAATCCGGATGGGACCCGGCGCGCCGGCGCCCGCCGCCATCGCCTTGCCGAGGACGGAGCGGACGCGGACGCTCGCATAATGGAGATAAGGCCCGGTCTTGCCTTCGAATGAGGTGAACCGGTCAATGTCAAAGATGTAGTCACTTGTCCGCGGATTTGAGAGATCGGCGAACTTCAGCGCGCCGACGCCGACGATGTGACCGATCGGTTCAGCGTCACGCACATCGGACTCGGGGCAGGCTTGTTCGCGAGCATTCGCTGATAGGCTGCGTCGGTGACCTCGCTGATCAGGTCCCGAAGCTTCAGGACGCCGCCCGCGCGCGTCTTGAACGGCTTGCCGTCCTTGCCGTTCATGGTGCCGAACCAGAGATGCTCCAGCCGCTCCTGCGGATAGATGCCGGCAAGATCGCTCGCGCGGAACACTTGTTCGAAATGGTCGCGCTGGCGACCGTCGACGACATAGAGAATGCGGTCCGGATTGACCGCGTCGCGGCGGTCGATGATCGTCGCGAGATCGGTCGTCCCGTACATGACGCCGCCGTCGGACTTATAAAGGATGAGCGGCGGAAATTCCTTTTTGTCGCCTTCGCGGGCTACATGAATGACGACGGCGCCGTTATCGTCGACGGCGATCCCTTGCGCGCGGAGCTTGTCGACCATCGGGGCGATCAACGGATCGACGTCGGCCTCGCCCTTCCACCAGTCGAAAGTGACGCCGAGATCCGCATATTCGCGCTCGATCGCCGCTCGCGAAACGACAATGAAATGGCGCCAAAGCGCGCGGTAGCCGGTGCGCCCGGCCTGAAGTTCGGCGGTCGCCTCCCTCGCCTCGGCGGCGCGCGCGGGATCGGCTTTGCAGGCGGCGGACGCCTGCGGATAAAGCCGCTCGAGGTCTTCGAGACTGACCGGAGACTGATCCGGATACGGACCCTTGAACGACGGGTCGAAATAGGACAGCGCGGGCTGCTCGCGTTTGATCTCGGTGATGAGCTGCCCCATCGGCAGGCCCCAGTCGCCAAGATGGATGTCGCCAAACACTGTGTGGCCCGCATAGCGCAGCAGGCGCTTCAGGCACTCGCCGATGATCGCCGACCGTAAATGGCCGACATGCAGCGGCTTGGCGATATTCGGTCCGCCGTAGTCGAGCACGATCGTTTCGGCATGCGCCGCACGCCACCCGCCAAGCCGTGCATCGGCGGCGAGAACTCCCGCACGCTCTGAAAGCGCGGCGTCCGTAAGCGAGAGGTTGATGAACCCCGGCCCCGCAAGCGCTACATCGGCAAAGATCGCCGCGTCCTTGAGGCGCGCCGCGATTTTCTCGCCGACGCTGCGCGGGTTTTCCTTGGCGGCCTTGGCGGCGCCAAGTGCGCCGTTGCACTGGAACTGGGAAAGGTCCGGGCGATCGGAGACCCTGACGGTCCCATATGACCGGTCAAAGCCCTCCGCAGCGAAAGCCTCGCCGACGAGCCGCGATAGCTCTTCCGTCAGCACCATCAAAGGTCAGGAAATTTCAGGCTCTTGCCCGAGCGATTATAGATCGCCTGCTGCGGTGTCACGACAAGCCCGATGACGATCTCGAAATTGGTCCCCGACGTTTCGCCGTCTTTGCGGGGGATGACGATCTCTTCGATCTCATGGTCGACGCGGGCGATTGTTTCGTCGCCGTCGAACTCCACCGGGACCAGATATTCCTTCTTTTCGATGACTTCCTGGTTCGTGCGCGTGACCGCGACCCAATAGGCGAAATTGTGCTCCACGCCGCCGGCCTTCGGTCCCTTGCCGAAGGCGATGCTGACCTTGACCGACGCTTCAATCGGATCAGCTGAGATGTATCGGCAAGCAGAGGAGACATTTTCGATTTCGGCGGTCCACGCGACGTTTTCAACCGCCTCGTCTCCGGCGAATTCGATCTGTCTCGACGCCTCCGACAGGACGACGACATTGGGACAAGGGGCCGGATTGGCCAGCCGCTTTTCCTTTGTCGATCCGCATCCAGCGACCGCAAGTGCGGCGAAAAGCGCAACGGCTAACGCTTTGTTCATGAAACAAGACCCTTATATCTCAACGCAAATTCGACAGGACAATGCCCGGCTTTGGCCCCGCAAGCGCCCAGTTCGAATGGTTGAACCTCGTAGCCGCAAGCGCTCCGGCGCGCAACGGCCGCAAGAGCCGACTGGCGGGGAGCGCGTGTGAAACAATGGTCGCCGACCCGGCAAATCTGAACGCCAAACCGGTCAGGGTCAAACTGGCCTCGCCCCGCGGCTTTTGCGCCGGCGTCGAACGGGCTGTCCGCACCGTCGAGGACGCCCTGGCGCTATTTGGCGCGCCGGTCTTCGTCCGGCATGAAATCGTCCATAACGCCCACGTCGTCCGCCGCCTGAAAGCGATGGGCGCGATTTTCGTTGAAGATCTCGCGGACGTGACGCCCGGTCGCCCGGTTGTTTTTTCCGCCCACGGCGCCCCTCGCACCGCTTACAACGAGGCGCACGAACGCTCTCTTTTGACGATCGATGCGACGTGTCCGCTGGTCCTCAAAGTTCATAACGAGGTCCGCCGGCACATCAGCCAGGGCCGGCATGTTTTCCTCATCGGCCACGAGGGACATCCCGAAGTGCTCGGCACGATGGGACAGGCGCCGGATGGCGCCGTCACGCTGATCGAGACTGCTTCAGACGCGGAGAAAGCCGCGGCGCCTGACAAGCCGCTCGCCTATGCGACGCAGACGACCCTTTCGCTCGACGACACGGCCGCAATACTTTCGATCCTGCGCCGACGCTTCCCCGAGATCGCGGGTCCTCGCAAGGCGGACATCTGCTATGCAACGCAGAACCGGCAGGAAGCGGTAAAACTGATCGCGCCCGACAGCGACGTCGTGCTCGTCGTCGGGTCGCCGCAGTCGTCAAACTCCCGCCGATTGGTGGAAGCCGCACTATCGTTCGGCGCACGATCGGCTTTTCTGGTCGAAGACCCCGCTACCTTTGATTTGGACGCAGCGACTCAGGGCGCGGCGATCATCGGCGTCACGTCGGGCGCCTCGGCGCCAGAAGATCTCGTCGAGACATTGCTGACGCGATTGGCCGAGCGCGGGCCGATCGCCATTGAAACCGTCGAGCATGTCCGCGAAGATGTCGTCTTCAAGCAGCCGATGATGATGGCGAGCTAACGGACGCGGACGTCGAATGGCGGTCTACACTCATGTCGGCGGCGACGACCTCGCGCGCCTGCTCGCCGATTATGAATTGGGGACCGTGTCCTCCTTTCAGGGCGTCGAGCAGGGCGTCGATAACACGAATTACATCCTGACAACGGATCGAGAACGTTTCGTCCTCACCCTGTTCGAAAAGCGCGTCGCCGAAAAGGACCTGCCCTTTTTCATGGCTGCGATGGCCCATCTCGCGGATAGGGGAGCGCCGGTTCCCCAGCCGATCGAGGATCGCTCTGGCCGCATCTTCAAGATCGTCTGCGAACATCCGGCGGTGATTGTCAGCTTTCTTGAGGGCCGTCAGCGCCTTGCGCCGACGGTCTCCGATTGCGCGAAAATCGGCGCGTCGAACGCGCAGCTCCATCAATGGGCGGCAGGATTTCCGGTCATGAGACCGAACGATCTCTCCCTCGCCAAATGGCGAGCGATCGCAGAAGCATGCGCAGGTAACGCCGATCAATGCGCCGCCGGCCTTGGGCGGTTGATCTCGGATGAACTGGCGTATCTTGAGCGCAACTGGCCATCTGACCTTCCCAGCGGACTCGTTCACGCCGACCTCTTTCCGGATAATGTCTTTTTCGACGATGGCGGCGCCGTGTCCGGGATTATCGACTTCTATTTCGCCTGCACCGATTTATTCGCCTACGATCTCGCTTTGACGCTCAATGCGTGGGCGACGACCTCAGGCGTCTTTGATCACGGCCGCGCCGGCTCGTTGATGGTGAGTTACGAATCAGTTCGACCGCTGACGGATGCTGAACGCGTCGCCATGGCGACATTGCTGCGCGGCGCCGCTCTTCGAATTCTGCTGACGCGCCTGCATGATTTTCTCCATCGGGTTGACGGCGCCGTCGTGGCCGTTAAGGATCCGCTCGAATATCGCGACCTGCTCCTGTTTCATCGGACGAGCGGGCCGCTTCCCTGCTTTCGGATAGCGTGATGATTGAAGTTTTCACAGACGGCGCCTGCGCCGGAAATCCAGGCCCCGGCGGCTGGGGCGTCCTCATCGTCAGCAAGGACGGCGATGACGAACGCTTTGGCGGCGAGGCCGCAACCACCAACAACCGGATGGAGCTGACAGCCGCGATCGAGGCTGTCAAGGCGACGAGCGGGCCTATTCGTCTCTACACGGACAGCCAATATGTGAAGAACGGCATCACCGCATGGATCAAAGGCTGGAAACGCAACGGCTGGCGAACCGCCGATCGCAAGCCGGTCAAGAACCAGGATCTCTGGCAGACCCTCGATGAGGCGATCGTCGGCCGCGTTGTCGACTGGCGCTGGGTGAGAGGCCATAACGGCCATCCCGAAAACGAAAGGGCCGACGCGTTGGCGCGCGCCGGCCTCGCGTCAATCGTCGCCAAACGAGGCTAGAGCTTCGAGAGCATGTAGTCCGCGCTCGAAACCTCGAACGCGCCCGGCGCTTCGACGAAGAGCTGTTTGACGACGCCGTTTTCGAGGACCGCCGCAAATCGCTTCGAGCGCTCGCCCATGCCGAAGCCTTTGGCGTCGAGTTCAAGACCAAGCGCGCGGGTCAAGTCGCCATTGCCGTCGGCCAGCATGTCGATCTTGCCGAGCGCATCTTGCGCCTGACCCCATGCCTTCATCACGAAAGCGTCGTTGACCGCCATACAGACGATGCGGTCGACGCCTTTCTTTTTCAGCTCGTCCGCCTTGTCGACGAATCCGGGCAGGTGCCGCGCTGAACAGGTCGGGGTGAAGGCGCCCGGAACGGCGAAGAGCGCAACCTTCCCCTTGCCGAGGACGTCCTGGGTGTTGGTTTTCTGCGGGCCGTCGACGGTGCCGAGCGCGACGTCGACGTTTGGAATCTTGTCTCCGACTTTGATGGTCATTCTTGTTCTCCTTTCGAGGCGTCCGCCTTGCGGATGAAGGGTTCCTCTAATGGCTGCCGGATGAATTAGCCACCTCGTTAACGCTGGAGCGGGTTTTCTTCGATCAACCGGATTCCACTTGATCGGAAAACGCGCGGCAGCGCTTGTCAGGCCGCGACCGCAATCCTAGGTTCGTCCGGATGGCGACCGGCAAGAAGCACCAAGGTTCCGCCGCTGGCTCGCGCGCCGCGAGACAGGATTTTCTTGCTGGCAAGCTGCTGATCGCCATGCCCAACATGTCCGACCCGCGATTTGAAAAGTCCGTGCTGTTGATGGTGTCGCACGACCCCAAACACGCGATGGGGATCGTCATCAACAAGCCGCTCGTCGATCTCGAACTTGCCGACCTGCTGGAGCAGCTCAAGATCGACCCGCGAGAGGGATCCGGAGGCGAGCCGGTTTATTATGGCGGCCCGGTTCAGACCGATCGCGGGCTCGTCGTTCACACGCTGGATTATCGCTCGCCGCAGACGATGGCGGTCAATGCCCGGATCGGGGTCACGGCGTCGAAGGACATATTGGTCGACATCGGCGGACGCGCCAACACGCGGCCACCCCCGGAAAAATACCTGCTCGCCGTCGGTCATGCAGGATGGGGTCCAGGTCAGCTCGAAAGCGAACTGTCGGTCAACGCCTGGTGTCATTCCGATCCCGATGTCGACTTGATGTTCGCGACATCGTCGGGCGACGTCTGGCAAGCCGCGCTAAAGAGCCTCGGCGTCACAGGCGCCATGTTTTCGAGGGAATGGTCGTCGCCGCGGCCCGGCGACGCGCCGATCAATTAATCCCTGATCCGATCCCGTTCGGTCGGCGTCAGAGCGCGACGCGAATCCGGAAAACCGCCTAAGCGGCGCCGCGACCGAAGAGCGATCGCCGGAACGGACGCCCTGACGGCTTCGACGCTTGCATGCTCCGGTCGAGCACGATCTCGACGCTGTCGTTCGCAGCGGCGGTTTCGACTGACTTTTCGATCATGACGACCGCTTCTTCGGCAGGCGCAGGATTCTTCAATCCAACTGTTGGCGCGCCCAGGAAATAGCCTTGCCCCATGCGGCATCCGATCGCCTTCGCGACGTCGGCGGCTTCCTTGGTCTCAACACCTTCGGCGATCACGCCCATGTCGAATTCGCGGCCGAGCTTGGCGAGCGCCGCCACGATTTTCTTCTTGCCGCCGTTCGCGACGATGTCGTCGATAAAGGACTTGTCGATCTTGAGGTAGTCGAAATCATATTTGTGGAGGTTGCTGAGCGACGAGAACCCCGCGCCGAAATCGTCGTAGGCGAGCGCGGCGCCAGCTGCTTTAAGCGCCTTAAACGTCGCAGCGATCTTCGGTGTTTCCGCGAGGAGTTCGCCTTCGGTCATCTCAAGGACCAGGGCGCCCTTTGGCAGCTTGTGGTCGGCAATCGCCTTGCGGACGTCGTCGACGAAGCCCTCTTCATGCACTTGCGACACCGACACGTTGAACGCGGTGAAATAGGATTTGTCGCCGGCGGCGAGCCGTTCGCAGGCATGCTGCGCGGCGGCGTTCAGCATGATCCGGGCGAGCGCCCTTCCCTTGCCGGCGGCTTGCGCCCGACGAACGATTTCCTCCGTAGGCGGCGCTTTTGCACCAGAAGCGTCGGAAGCCGGCCAGCGGACCAGCGCTTCCGATCCGCAAACCTTGCCGTCCTCGAACGTCACGATCGGCTGGAAGGCGGCGACAAGTTCGCCGCTCTCGATCGCGGCGACGATGTCGCTGGTCGCCGAACGGGCGGATTTGACATGCACGCTCGGCACGGCGGCAGCGGTCAACGACGCCGCGGCGCGCCTTAATGCTTCATCCTTGCTGGCGGATGCGACGGCCTGTGTTCCGCCCTCTTCAAGAAAGACGACGATGCGTTCAAGGCGACCGGCGTAATCGACGGCTCTTGCGCCGCGAACGCGCACCGTCTTGCCGCTTTGGAGCTTCACCGTCTCGTCAAAGCCGCCATCGCCGTCGGCGGCGCCGTAGACCTTTTCCTCAAAACGCGAGCGGTCATTCGAATGGATGAACTCGGCGAAGGCCTCCGGCGTGAAGGCGCCGTCGCTGTCGGCGCCCATGACGCCGCCGAAAGAGGCGGTCTGGTGATTGCCGCCCCGGCTCCAGTCCCACACCGCGACGCCGGAGTAATCGAGAACCTGCGCCAGCTGGTTTTCAGAAACGCGCAAGGAATGTCCGTGCGGCGCCGCGCTTGCGCGCTGATGAAACGCCGCTTCGCCGCCGTCGAAATGAGCGACGGCATCGAAGGACACATTCCGGCGTGCGTCGCCGAATTCGCCGAGCGCCACAAGGCTCGCTGTCAGAACGCCGATCGCAAAAATGAATTGCGGCGCGAGCGAGAGGGCGCCGGACCCGCCGGCCGCGCCGAGCATCATCGGCGCCGCCACCGCGAGGATGGCGCCTGGAAGGATCAGTCGAGCGCCAAGTTCACCGCGCGTTCCTGCCCACGCGGCAAAGCCGATCACGATCGCCGCTGCAGCGACCATTCCGGCCCGCTGAAGGCCCGCCGCTTCGCCGCCGACAACCGCGTTGAAAACGCCGACGCCGACGAGGCACAGCGCCGCTGCGAACAAGAGACTTCCGAGCAGCTGGCTCCGCGCGACGACGCCGATGGTCGCTGAAATGAAGAGAAGGCCGGCGGCCGCGAAGAGCCCTTGCAGCAAATAGGTGACTGTCGGCGACGGGGCCGGCGCAACACCAAGCCAGACCGCCTGCAGCGCGCCGGCGGCGATCAACATCAGGAAACCGCAGAACGCAGCGTTGCTTTTCTTGAGGACGGCGAGCCCTGCGAGAAACGCCGCGCTGACGAGCATCGCGCCGATGATCGCGCCTTTGCCAAGCGCAAGCGAACTATCGCTCGCAATGCTCGCCCCGGATTCCAGTAAAATCGCCCCGAACACCATCAAACCCCACTCGCACGCCAATCAGCGTGACCGTGCAGTTGCAGCGAGATCACGCCCCCAGCCTGATCCTCGCGTGTAGGGCCTTGCCTGGCAAGGGAGAAATCGGCGGATCGCCGGATTTTAGTGGTTAATCGCCTGCAACCGGGGATCGGCGGGGGCTCCGCAGAGATCCCGTGCAATCGCCGCGAATAAGAGGTGATCGCGCCACGCGCCGTTGATGTGGAGATAGTCCCTGGCGCATCCTTCCTCGCGAAATCCAGCTTTCAGGAGCAAGGCCCGCGACGCCGCATTTCCGGGCTGGCATGCAGCTTCCACCCGGTTCAGCCCCATCTCGCGAAAAGCGTGCCCGACGAGCCCGAAAACCGCCGCAAGCCCATATCCCTTTCTCAGGTGCCGTTCCCCGATCCAGTAGCCGATCGTCGCCGAATGAGAAGCGTGCAGGCGGATATCCGATAGCGTCACGCCGCCGATGAGGCCGCCGGTCGAACGAAGTCGTACGTAGAGGGACAATCCGGCGCGCGAGCGATGCTGGCGTTCATAAAGGCGAAGGCGGGTGCGAAAGGCTTCAAGCGTTACGTCTTCGTCCCGCCAGTCCGGCTCCCAGCGCGTCAGATGCGTTCGGCTTTCCTGGCGGATCGCCACCCACTCCTGATAGTCGCCGGGTTCCGCCGCCCGCATGATGAGCGGCCCGCTTTCGATGACGGGCGGTCTTGCAACCAAGCGTCCGAAATCAAGCCTGATCATCCTTCGTCCGTTCGCCGGCCTTGCCCGTCGCGGAATTAGGCGGAAGACTCCGAGGGCGTCAATGTCAGCCTTTCATGGCGGTTTCGACCGCCGCAAAATCCGCCGGCCCGACGACCGCGAGCGCGGGCGCGCCAGCCAACGCCTTGGCGGCGGCGGCGCTGACGTCGACAATCGTAACCGCATCGATGCGGTCCTTCACTTCGGCCGCTTCGAGAAGGCGGCCATGGACGTAAAGCTGGCCGACCGCCGTTTCGGTTCTTGTCGAAGGGCTTTCGAGCCCCATCAGGAGCGTGGATTTCAATAGAGCTTTGGCGCGATCGACCTCCGCGGTCGTGGACGATGACGCCATGCCTTCAATCTCCTTTCGGATCAGACTGACGGCTTCGGCCGCGTTTTCCCGATCGGTCCCGACATAGGCGCCGACCGCGCCGACATCGTCGTAACTGTCCGCAAAGGAATAGACCGAATAGGCGAGGCCCCTTTCCTCACGCACCGACTGGAAGATGCGCGAGGACATGCCGCCGCCGAGCGCTTCAACGAAGACGCGCGTCGCAAAATAGTCTTCGGCGCGAACCGCGGCGCCCGGCAGCGCGAGCGCGATGTGCGTCTGCTCTATCTCGCGCGCGTCATGAGCGGCGCCCCCGACGTAAGCGGGTCTTGGGCTGCGCGCCGCCCGGGCTGCCGATGGTCGCGCGCCGAAATATCGCTCGGCGAGGCCTGCAACCGCTTCAGCGTCGACAGCGCCGGCTGCGGCGATCACAAGGTCTTGCGGCGCATAATTCTTCGCCATGAACGAAAAGAGACGCGCCGCCGTATGGCTCGTAACGCTTTCTTCGGTGCCGAGAATGGGCCGACCGAGCGCGTGCGCGCCGTAGCTCAGCGTTTGCAGCAACTCCATGACGGCGTCATCGGGTTGATCCGCGGCTTCGCCGATTTCCTGGATGACGACCTCCCGCTCCTTGACGAGTTCGGCTTCATCAAAAAGCGGATTGGTCAGGATGTCGGCGAGGACCTCCATGGCGAGGCCCGCATCCTGACGCAGCACACGCGCATAATAGCCGGTCCGGCTATAGCCGGTGCTGGCGTTGAGATAGCCGCCGACCGCTTCGATCTCTTCGGCGATGCGGCGTGCGCTTCTCGACGTCGTGCCTTTGAACGCCATGTGTTCGAGGAGGTGCGCGACGCCATGTTCCTCGTTGGTCTCGTCGATGGCGCCTGCCCTGAACCAGACGCCGAGCGCGACGGATTCAAGGCCGGGCATCGGGTCCGCAATGACGCGCACCCCGTTCTTCAATGTCGTGACAGTCGCGCTCATTGCATGGCGCCTTTCGCGTAAGAACTTCTTTGCTCGATCAGGTCGCCGATCGCCTTTGCGTCGGCCGGCGCCTCAAGCATGCGCTCCGACCGATCGAATAAATCAAGATAGCGGGACGGCAAATCCGGGTGGACGCCCGCAGCGGCAGCGACGGCTTGTGGAAACTTCGCCGGATGCGCGGTCGAAAGCGCGACGGCCGCACCCTTGACGGCGCCCGAGGCGCGCAGCTTGTCAAGCGCAACGAGGCCGACCGCCGTATGCGGATCGACGAGCAGCGACGACGCCTTGAAGGTGGAGCCGATTTTCCGCGCGACTTCGTCTTCACTGGCGCTTTCGGCGGCAAACTCCGCCGCGATCGCTGTTTTCACCGGCTCCGGCAGGACGATGCGTCGCTCGTCATCGAGCTGACGCATCATGTCGCGAAGAGCGACGACCTGGCGGCCGCACGCTTCAAAAAGCAACCGCTCGAAATTCGACGCGACCTGGATATCCATCGACGGCGACGAGGTCGGATATGTCGCGCGCGGCTCGTAGACGCCGGTCGCGAGGGTCCGCTGCAAGATATCGTTGGTATTGACGGCGATCGCCAGGCGATTGACGGGAAGCGCCATCCGCTTCGCCGAAAATCCCGCGAACACATCGCCGAAATTGCCGGTCGGCACGACGAAACTGGCGGGAGCGCCGACGGCGGCGGTCGCCGTGAAATAATAAACCGTCTGAATGGCGAGCCGCACCCAGTTGATCGAATTGACGCCGCCCAGATCGAAACGGCTGCTCAGCGCTTCATCGGCGAAGAGCGCTTTCACGATGCGCTGACAATCGTCGAAGCTGCCGTCGACCGCGATGTTGACAATGTTGCCGTCGGCGACCGTCGTCATGATCCGGCGCTGGACTTCTGAAATGCGCCCCTTCGGATGGAGCATGAAAACTTCAACGTTCGGCTTTCCGGCGAACGCATGGATTGCAGCGCCGCCGGTGTCGCCCGACGTGGCGCCGATGATCGTCTTGCCTCCCTTGCGACCCTCGAGCGCCCAGCCGTAAAGCTCGGCGAGCAGACACATGGCGATGTCTTTGAAAGCGAGGGTGGGGCCGTGAAACAATTCAAGAAGAAAAGTGTCGTCATCGAGCCGCCGGAGCGGCGCGACTTCACCAGCGTCAAATGAGGCATAGGCTTTCGCCGCCATGGCGCGGAGGTCGCTTTCCGGACATTCGTCGTCAGCAAATCGCGACAGGATGCTGGCGGCGACCTCGGCGAACCCCATCCCCGCGAACGACGCCTGCTCTTTCACGGAGATTTGCGGCCATCTCGCCGGCACATAGAGACCGCCGTCAGGGGCAAGTCCGCTGAGGACCGCTTCCCGGAAACCGATCTGCGGCGCGAGCCCGCGTGTTGAAAGGAAGCGCATCAACCAGGGAGGTCGCAGATCAGGTATCTGTCATCAAAGAGAGCGCCGACAAGCAGCCGCCTGCCGGCGATCGTCGCGACGGACGATGTCGAGATCAAGCCTCCATCGCTGGAGAATATCTCCGTCAGCGTAGACGGCTTTTCCCTGTTGTCGACGAACCTGATGACCAGCGACGGCGCCGATTTTTGCGCGTTTTGCTCCACAAGGGTCGTCGCCAGCGGTTTCGGCTGGGCGCCGATCCACAACGCGCCGTCCCAGGCGACGGTGATGTTGTCCGGGGCCGCCGGCAGCATCTCGATCGCCGTTTGACGAAGAACGCCGGTCTCCTGATCGCGATCAAATAGGCGGAGCGACGGCCCCGTCGTCTCGGCGACATAGATCCGGGCGCCGTCCGCACTCTTCGCGATCCCGTTGGCGAAGCGAAGGCCGTCGGCCGCGACGCGCATCGACACGCCATCGAAATAATAAACCTTGCCTGACGCCGACCGGGTCAGAAACTCGATCTTGCCCATGAGCGAAGCGCGCCCCGCTTCAATGTCATTCGTGATGTAAAAGCTCCGCGGCCCGACCGCGACGACATCGTTGGGGCTGGTCAAACGCCGCTCCGCAATTGACTCCAGCAATTTAAGATCGCCATCGCTCGATACCGCGAAAATGTCGACGGCCTTCGTCGCGCCGTTCACGACGAACAGCCGGCGCACATCGCCTTCTTCGTAATAGTTGAACCCCAACGGACGAAATGCGCTCGGCGTTCCGAGCGTGCGGTCGCGCCAGTTTTCGCTATCCAGCGGATCGTCGATCAGGACCGAAAAGATTGCGCCTCTGGCGCCCGCATCACGCCGATCGAGCGAGGAAACGAAGGCGCGCCCCGAAGCGCCGATGGTCTCGATGTCCGCCGGCCCGGCGACGCCGGTGACGGGCGAGCAGGAGCCGGCGAACCGGTCCTCGACGTCCTCGAAATGGTTGAATGAATAGAGCGTGTAAGCGACAGCTCCGCCGGCAAGCGCGAGGAGCAGGGCCAAAAACCCCGCCAGCAGCGGAAAACGCATGTCCGACCTTGATAAGCTTTGGAAATTCGACGATTGGCCCGGACAATAGGACCTATTCTGAAGACGCGCCAGAGACTTCGATCCGCGCGACCCGAGCGGGGTTGCCTTTGAAAACGCCCCGGACTATATGCCCGGCTCTTTTGCAATCACGACGCGCTCGGCGCGAAGGGCTTCGCCATGAAAAAGGGCATCCACCCTGACTATCACACGATCAAGGTCGTCATGACCGACGGATCGACCTTTGAAACGCGCTCGACCTATGGCGAGGCAGGCGCGACGCTGTCACTCGATATCGACCCGATCAGCCATCCAGCATGGACCGGCGGCCCGGCAAAGATCGGCGACCGCGGTCAGGTCTCGAAGTTCCAGCAGAAATTCGGCGCCTTCAGCCTCAAAAAGGCCTGATCGCTTTTATCGACGTCTCGAATTGAGCTCAGCGTCGGCCGCCAAAGGCGTCCATGAGCGCGCGCTGCTGCGCGGCGGCGTCGCGAACGGACGTATCTGACTTCAGGTTGCGGAAAAGGTCGCTATCAAGCCGAAGAATGCGATCGTAAAGCTGGCCGGCGCCGTCGATCAGCGTCAGCAGTTTTTTCGGCAGCTCGCCGCTGATGAGATCCGCCGACGCGCGTTCGCGCGATCCGAGCCGGTATTTGTCTTCGGCCGCTTCGGCGACCGACATGTCGCCTTCCCTCACCGCGCGAAGCACGAGCAGCCAGGAAGCGATCTGCATCAATTGCGTCGTGAGGCGCATCGACGCCCCTGCATATGACAGCGCCGCCGACCGGCTCAGCGATTTCGACGCCTCGCGTCCTTCGCCATCAAGGTAATTGGCGGTGTCTTCGACAAGCGACATCCCCTCGCGAAAGGTTCGCGCAAAGACTTCCGACTGGACGAAAGTCATGGCGCCGGGGTTCGTCGTCATCCGGCCTTTTTCAGCAAAATCCATTACGAGCATCTTCCCGCATCAGGTGACGTTGCCGGACCGTTCGTGCGGTGACAACAACAAAAGAGTTAACGGCCCGGCGACCCCGCCGTCCGCAAAGGCATTAAGAGCAACCGGTATGCCAGCAACCCGAAGGGGAATTCACACGATGCGCCATGTACTCGGGGTGGATGGCTGCGGCGCAGGCTGGGTGGTCGCCGCCCGACTTGCTGGAACTGGCGAGACCAGTGTCGTCATTACGGACTCGTTCCGCTCGATTCTGGACGGCGTTGGCGCGACGGCGGACATGATCATCATCGATATGCCGATCGGGCTCGCGGACTTCCCGCAGGGGCGGCGTTGCGAGAAAGAGGCGCGCGCACGGATCGGCGCGAGGCGATCGAGCGTGTTCCCCTCGCCTCAACGAGCGATGCTGGCGATGAACAGCTACGACGCGGCAAATGATTACGGCAAAAGGCAGGGAAGCGGGATCACCAAACAGGCTTGGGCGATCACGCCCAAAATTCGGGAAATCGACAAAATCATAACGCCAGGGCTGCAGTCTCGAATCGGCGAAGGGCATCCGGAACTCGCCTTTGCGCGCCTCGCCGGACGCCCTTGCCAGCATCCAAAGCGCACCATCGACGGCCAGAAGGAACGGCGCGACTTACTGATCGGCGCCGGTTTCAACGAAATCGACCGGCTTCATGTTGATCTGCGGCTCCGGCATCCGCGCAAAAGGGAGTTCGCGGCGGACGATTTTTACGACGCCTGCGCGCTCGCGCTGACCGCTGAGGCGCGGCTTGCCGGCGCCGCCTGGCGTCTTGGCGACGGCGCCTGCGACAGCCGCGGGCTCCTCATGGAGATCTGGGGATAGGCGCCAATCAGAATTTGAACAGCTTCTCCGCCGCCGACTTTGTCGAATCTCTCAGCGCGAGCGCCGCCTCGCACCGGGCGATTTCCGTCTTCAACGAACTCGATCCGCTCGGCGAGGTCGCCAACGGAGAGCGTATAAAGATCCTGCTTGCCGATCTTTGCGAGGGTAAAATCCGGCAATTCGCGTGGGCGATCTGCGTCCATTGAGCGTTCCTCAGATTTCCTCCCTCGAAATTTGCGCGATGTGGCGGCATGCTTCAAGCGTGGAAAGCGAGGCGTGCATGAAAGCGATCGAAATTTCGACTCCGGGCGGTCCTGATGTCTTGCGGCTGACGGAGAGACCGATGCCAAATCCGGGTCCGAACGAGGTGTTGATCCGCGTCGCGGCGGCGGGCGTCAATCGCCCGGACGTTCTTCAACGCATGGGCCTTTATCCACCGCCCCCTGGCGCCAGCGACTTACCCGGCCTTGAAGTCTCGGGCGTCATCGAGGGCGCCGGCGCCGCCGTCAAGCGATGGAGGAAGGGCGACGCCGTTTGCGCTCTGCTGACTGGCGGCGGTTATGCCGAATACGCGCTGGCGGACGAGGGTTCCTGTCTGCCGATCCCCGGCGGGGTGGCGCTGGAGCATGCGGCCGGCCTTCCGGAAACGACGTTTACGGTCTGGGCGAACGTCTTTGACGACGCCGGACTGAAACCCGGCGAAACGCTGCTCGTTCACGGCGGCACCAGCGGCATCGGCGTCGCTGCAATCGCGATGGCGAAAGCATGGGGCGCGCGGGTCTTCGCGACGGCGTCAAGCGATTCAAAACTGGCGGCCATTCGCGAACTCGGCGCAGACGACGGCCTTCAATTATGCGACTGAAAAATGGGAGACGGAGATTCAGGAACGCGGCGGCGCCGATGTCGTTCTCGACATGGCGGGCGGCGAGTTCGTCGCGCGCAATCTTGAGGCGCTGAACTTCAAAGGCCGGCATGTGTCGATCGCGTTCCTGCGCGGGCCGACCGCCGAGGTGAATATTTTCCAGATCATGCGAAAGCAGCTCCGGCTTTCCGGCTCGACCATGAAAGCGCGCAGTTTCGCCGAGAAGGCGCGTCTTGCCGCCGCGATCGAGGCTAACGTCTGGCCGCTGATCGCTTCCGGCGCAATGAAGCTCACGATCGACCAGACCTTGCCGCTCGCCGCGGCCGCTGAGGCGCACCGGCGGATGGAGGCCGGCGCCCATATCGGAAAAATACTGCTGAAAACGGGCGGATAGGCGCTTGGCTGGCCCGGCCTTTCGGCCTATACAGCGCCCCGACTGCGCCCTAGGCGCAAGCGCTTCCCTTGGAAATTCGAAGGAGAGCGCGGCTCCCGCGGAAGCGGGACGCCGGGGAAGACCCTGTTTTGGAGACGTCGCCATGACTGACAAACCGCTGATGCCGCTCGCGACCGCCGTCTGGCTGATCGAGAACACATCGCTCTCATTCGACCAGATCGCGGGTTTTTGCCTGCTTCACCCGCTGCAAGTCAAAGGCATCGCCGACGGCGACGTGGCGATCGGCGTCCGTGGCATCAATCCGATCACCAACAACCAGCTGACGCGCGAGGAACTCGACAGCGCGCAGGCCGATCCGGATTACCGGATGAAGCTCGCGCGATCGAAGACGATCGTCGCCGAGAAGCTGCGCAAAGGGCCGCGCTACACGCCGGTGTCCAAACGCCAGAACCGCCCCGACGCGATTTTGTGGCTCGTCCGAAACCACCCGGAAGTCTCCGACGCGCAGATCGCCAAACTTCTCGGCACGACGAAAACGACCATCCAATCGGTGCGCGACCGCTCGCACTGGAACTCCCAGAACATGACGCCGCAGGACCCGGTCGGTCTCGGGCTTTGCAGCCAGATCGATCTCGACAACGTCGTGCGCAAGGCGGCGGCGCGTAAAGCCAAATTGAACCCGACAATGGACCCGGGCCCGACATTGCGTCCGGCGGCGGAAACGACCGCGCCGAAGCATGAAGAGCCGGCCGAAGAGCGCGAAAAGCCGATCGACCTCAACAAGGTTTTCGCCAACCTTGGCGGCAACACGACGTCGCCCGCGCAAGACGAAGACAGCGACGACGATCTCGATTATCGCCGTCGGCGCTAAGGCGCGGTCGACTGCTTAACCTGATTTCCGCTCGACATAGTCGGCGGCGGCGCTTCGGACGAGGCGCCCGCCGTCGACGAATATGGTCTGGCCGGTGATGTAGGACGCCGCCGGCGACACGAGGAAGTAAACGGCTTCAGCCACTTCCTCCGGGTCCCCGATCCTTTTCAGCGGAACCGTGTCGCGGGCCGATTTGAAATCGAATTCCCGCATGTAGTCGGCTTTGATGGCGCCGATCCCGACGGCGTTGACGCGAACGCCGTAGGGCGACATCGCGAGGGCCGTCGCTTTTGTCAGCTGATGAACGCCGCCCTGCGAGACCGCGAAGGCGACCCGGTCGGCGGTCGCGGTGACCGCCTCGACGGACATGATGTTCACGATCGACCCCTCCGAAAGGGTTTCGGTCGTCGTTTCCAATTGGCGCACGAACTGGCGGCATGCGGCCTGGTTGATAAGAAACGCGCTGCGCAGATTAGCCGCCAGCAGCCGATCGAAATCATCTTCGGACAATTCGAGATAGTCGCCGCCGTCGACGACGATCGTCGTGTTCACCAGCGCATCGACGCGTCCGTAAGTCTCAAGCGCTTCCGCGATGATGTTATGGACGTGCAGCCGGTTCGACGTGTTGGCCGACACGAACACGGCTTCACCCGTCTTGTTCAGTTCTTCAGCAAGATCACGCAACGATTCCTCGTCTTCGTCGGCGAGCACGACGCGCTCTCCGGCCGCCACGAACCGGCGCGCGCATGCGGCGCCGATGCTTGATGCGGCGCCGACGATGATGACTGAATTGTTCGGCATGGCGTCGTCTTCCGTTTTCGGCTTGCCGCGCAGACAGCAAGCCGCAAAAAAAGAAGCGCCTCCCAGAGGAAGGCGCTTTCTCCGAATTTTGTTTCCGATGTCAGGTCGGCAAGACCGTTTCGTGTCGAAGTCGCTCGATCTGATCCTTAATTCGCAACTTAAGTCGCTTTAGCTCGTATACTCGCGTGTCATCGGGGTGAGGGTGTTTCATTTCCGTGTTCAGCTGAGCTTCGAGTTCCTGATGCCGCTGGCTGAGTGACTGCAAGTGAGCTTCAAGCGCCATAATTCTAACCTCCTTGGTCAGGCTGCAGACTTCGAAATAGATCACACTCCGAGCGGACTTGTCGACTAAAACCGGCCGCCCAAATATTAACCATTAGGGTTTGCAGCCGGCGCGCCAACCGGCTAAATCCATGTTGCAACCGCTTGAGTTCGCTTGTGAATTCGCCGCCCCGCATCATTGTCGGCATTACCGGCGCTTCCGGCGTCGTCTATGGAAAACGCTGCCTTGAGGCGCTCAAAAATCTCGGGATCGAATCTCACCTTATCGTGAGCAAGGCGGCGGAGATGACGCTCGCCTACGAGCTTGGGCTGAAGGCCGGCGATCTCGAAGCGCTGGCGTCGGTGAGATACGCCGCGGGCGATATCGGCGCGCCGATTTCATCAGGATCGTTTTTGACGGACGGCATGATCATCGCGCCTTGCTCCATCAAAACGATGTCGGAGATCGCGACCGGCGTCACGTCAACCCTCATCAGCCGCGCCGCGGATGTCATGTTGAAAGAACGCCGCCGCCTTGTGCTGATGGTGCGCGAAACGCCGTTCCATCTTGGACATTTGCGAACCATGACCGCGCTCGCCGAAATGGGCGCCATTATCGCGCCGCCCCTGCCCTCGTTCTACATTGAGCCAAAATCCGTCGATGAGCTGATCGATCAGTCGGTCGGCCGCGCGCTCGACCTTCTTGGCGTTGAGAACCGGCTGACCAAACGCTGGGGAGAAGATCTCTCCAAGGGATCGAGGCCCTGAGCCATGGGCTTTTGGGAATGGTCGAACGACGCCTACGTCCGTCCCGGCGTCGAGGCGGCGCTCCTGCGGCTGCAGGACGATCATGGCCTCGACATCAATCTTTTGCTCTGGTGCCTGTGGTGCGCCGTGCGTTTCGAGGAGCCGCCGCAGATTGCCATCAGGAAGGCCGTCGATCTGACGCGCGGATGGGCCGTTGAGATTGTCGCGCCGATCCGGGCGGCAAGGCGGGCGCTCAAGTCGCCGCCGACGCAGGCGCCGCCCGACGAAGTCGCGGCCTTGCGGGAAGGCCTCAGGAAGAAAGAGCTGCTTGCCGAAAGGATTGAACAAAAAATGCTCGCGGCCCATGCGGAAGCCTGCCTTGCGCCAGTGGCGAGCGCCGACGGCGTGATCGCCCGCGCAAGACGGAACCTTGCGAGCTATGTCCGCATGACCGACGCCGCGAAAGGCGCGGGCTTCTCGGTCTCATTGCTTGAAGACCTGATCGCGCTTACGTTTTCCGCGCCCGAATCGGGCGGCGTTTCTCGATAAGGTCAGGTCGTCAACATGGCGTCTGGGGACGACAGCGAAAAAGAACCCGGCAAGGTCCTCGACGTCGCGCATTTCTTCAGCGCGAAGGAAAGCGGATTTAAAGGCGCCAATGAAGACGCCTTGCAGGTGCGCCTGTCGCTCATTCTTCAGGAGCACAGCGATCTCGACGCCGCCATCACCGCGCTTGCGTCGGCGCCGAGCCACGACACGCTTACGCTCGCACGGCTGAAAAAGAAAAAGCTTCAGCTGAAAGACATCATCCAGAAGCTGCGCGATCAGTTGACGCCGGACATCATCGCCTGAGCGTTATTTGCGGCGCTTTTCTTCGTACATGACTTTGTCCGCGGCGGTCAGGGCCGCTTCGGCGGTCAAGTCGCCCGCGATCTCGACGACACCGCATGTGACGCCCACCGGCTGGCCGAGCGAGTTCGGGCTCGCCTTCACGAGCGCCGCGAGACTGCGCGCTTTCTGTTCTGCTTGCGCCTTGCCCGTATTGGTCAGGATGACCGCGAATTCGTCACCGCCGAGACGGCCAAGAACGTCGGTCTGGCGAATATTGGAGGCGATGACGGCGGCGGCGTGAGAGAGCGCCGCGTCGCCAGCCGCGTGGCCAAGCGCATCGTTGATTTTCTTCAGATCGTCGAGGTCGATAAAAATGAGGCTCGACGGCTGTCCGTAGCGCTGCGTCATGGCGAGCGCGCGATTGAGCTCGCCGACGAAGGCGCGGCGATTGAGGATGCCAAGGAGCGGATCGGCGCTCGCCAGCGTTTCAAGCTCGCTCATGCGCCTTCTCGTTTCGGCGAGCTCGCGCCGAAGGTCGGCGACTTCCTGCATCAGACCGGCGAGCGCGGCCCTGACCCGGGGCGTCAATTCCGCTTCAGGAATTCCGGCGACGCTGACCGCATCGACCGGCGCCGGCGCAGCGGCGGGCGCAGCGGCGTCGGCGGCGGCCGTCCGATCAACCGGTCGCGGCGCATTCGGGCCGCGTGGTCCTGTCACCTTCATCAATTCGCTCCGATTTCGCGGCGCGCAGTTTCGCGGTCATGGTCATCAATGGCAACCTGGGGTCGTACAAAGGGCTCGCGGATTTGTGTTTTCGCTTTGACGCCGGAGACGGTCGGCCCGCCGCAACGGGCGTTGTCCGGAGCGCCGAAAACCCGTCACTTTTGGGACGCGGCGCTCTCGGGTGAAGTCCCCTTCTCAGGCTCTCTCCAGGACCCGCACGGTTGAGAGAGGCGCGGGCCGACGCGCCCCCGTCAGGATGGTTCGCGTCTCTCTCGCTTCCCTTTGCGCCAAGCGGCCGGTTTGTTGTAAGTCGCCCTTTTTAGAGGGCGGAGATTCCTTTGTCGGCAAAGCAAGCTTCCCCGGCCGCTGGCAGGCGTTCAACCCAATCGAAAGTCTCGCCGCCGCTCGTCGGCCTTATCATGGGGTCGCGGTCGGACTGGCCGACCATGGAGCGCGCGGCGCAGATGCTTGCCAAACTCGGCGTCGCATATGAGACAAAGGTCGTCTCAGCGCATCGAACGCCCGCAAGGCTTTACGATTACGCGACCACCGCTTCCGCGACGCGGGATCAAAGTGATTATTGCCGGCGCGGGCGGCGCCGCGCATCTTCCCGGAATGACGGCGTCGATGACGACGCTGCCGGTGATCGGCGTTCCGGTTCAGTCGAAGACGCTGTCCGGTCTGGATAGCCTGCTTTCGATCGCGCAGATGCCGGCCGGCGTTCCGGTCGCCACCATGGCGATCGGCGAACCCGGCGCGGCGAACGCCGGCATCCTTGCAGCGTCGATCATCGCGCTCGGCGATGCGACGGTCGCAAAGCGTCTCGCCGACTGGCGCGAAAAGGAAACTGCGGGCGTTCCGCTGACGGTCGCCGACTGAAATGCTCGTCGAACCCAACGGCGTCATCGGCATATTGGGCGGCGGGCAATTGGGCCGGATGCTGTCGCTCGCCGCCGCAAAGCTCGGCCTTCGCACGCACATCTATACGCCGGAAGAAAACTCCCCCGCCGCCGATGTCGCGCACGCCGTCACCATCGGCGATTACAAGGATGCGGAAAAGCTCGCGGCGTTTGGCGAGGTCGTGAACGTCGTCACCTATGAATTCGAGAATGTGCCGGCGGAAACCGTCGACATCCTCGCCGCTCACCATATTCCGGTGGCGCCCGGCGGGCGGGCGCTCGCGGTCGCGCAGGACCGGCTGATCGAAAAGCAGTTCGTCAATTCATTGGGCGCGAAGACCGCGCCGTTCTTCGCGGTCGACGATCTCGTCTCTCTCGAAGAGGGACTTGAAAAAGTCGGCCGTCCGGCAATCCTGAAAACGCGCCGCCTCGGCTATGACGGGAAGGGCCAGACGACAATCGGCGGCCGCCAGCGGCGATCTTGCGCATACGTGGGAAGAGGCAAATGAGAAGGCATGGACTGAAATCGGCGCGCGGCCGTCGATCCTCGAAGGCTTCATCGATTTCGCGATGGAAATTTCCGTCATCGGCGCGCGCGGCCGCGACGGATTGATCAAATGCTATGACGCGCCGCGCAACATCCACAAAGGCGGCATCTTGCGCCAGTCGATCGTCCCGTCTTCCGCACCCGATACGGCGGTCAACGACGCGATCGCCATCACATCAAGGATGCTGGAAGCGCTCGATTATGTCGGCGTCATCGGCGTTGAGTTCTTCGTCGAAAGACAGGCGGCGTCATCGTCAACGAATTCGCGCCGCGCGTTCACAATTCGGGCCACTGGACGAGCGACGCCTGCGCGGTCTCGCAATTCGAACAGCACATTCGAGCGGTGGCCGGCTGGCCTTTGGGTGATCCCCGCCGTCATTCCGACTGCGTGATGGATAATCTGATCGGCGATGAAGCGTCCGACTGGCTCCGGCTGTCGGGTGAGCCGAGCGCCTGCGTCCACCTCTACGGCAAACGCGATGCGCTGCCGGGACGCAAGATGGGCCACGTCACAAGAATTCGGTAAGCGCCCGCTACCGCCCCTCCGGATAGCGCATTTTCGCGAGCCAGCCGAACATGCCCTCGGGATCGAATCCCGTGTCGCGCGCTTTCGCTTTCAGCTTTTCGAACTGCATGACGTTTTCGATCCGTGCACGGAGGAATGCTCTGGTTTCCGTCTCGTCTTCGCTGTCGTCGGCGAACCAGCGCGCCATGGTCGACGGACAAGACGCCGGAGAGAATGGCGCGCTTGGAATAGAAATTGAAATCGGTCGACGGATCGCCGATCGCGCGCCAGACCGCGTCGGCGGCCGCCCAGATGAGGCGAGCGCCGGCCGGCGCGTTGAGCGGCAAAGCGAGAAAAGCCGCGGCGCGGCGCGCGGCCTCCTTGTGCGGCCGGAGATAGGCGAGGCGCGCCTCGACCCCGAGGGCGACCTTTTCGCGGATCTTGAGCCCTTGCGCGGCGTCGGCTTTCAAGGCCGCCGCGACCGCTTCATTCGCCGCCGCCGACCAATACTCGACAAGACCGATCGGTCCGTTGGGAAAGGCGGCTGCGAGCTCTGACGCCGAGACCCCCGCCGCCCGGGCCGCCTTTAGCAGCATTTGGCGGGTGAACCCGTCGAAAGCCGCCGCATTGAGGGCTTCGGGCAATATTCTCCGGCGAACGGGGTCAAAAGGATCGGACGCAACGGGCATGGTTAAAATTCGCTTTCCTGCGGTCTGCCTGCAATATGGACAGGAAGCGGGGCCTTTGGTATAGGCCCGCTCGCTGCGGGTCGGTCTTGCCGGCCCAAGGCGCTGGCACCCATCGAAGCGCCCCCGGCCAGCCGGAAATTACCGGCCAGCGAGGCGTTTTGTCTGGGCGTTTTTCGTTTGAGAAGGAGGGTATTCCCCTGGTTCAGATTGTAGTCCGCGACAATAACGTCGAGCAGGCGCTCCGCGCGCTCAAAAAGAAGATGCAGCGCGAAGGCACGTTCCGGGAAATGAAGCGCCGGAAATTTTACGAAAAACCCTCTGAAAAGAAGGCTCGCCAGAAGGCTGAAGCCGTCCGCCGCGCCCGCAAGCTGATTCGCAAGAAGCTCCAGCGCGAAGGCGGCGCCTAGTCCGGACGGCGCCGCTCGCGCCGTGGGGGCTTTTCCACTCATTCGGACCTTTCCAGAAAGCCGCTTGAACCAGGCGGCTTTCCCTGTTTTTCTGGGGGCCGGTTCACGCATGACGGGGTCGAGATGAGACTGTTTTCGCTGCTTTTCGCGACGTGCCTGTTCCTCGCCTCCTGCGAGACAGTGAAGGGCGTCGGCCGGGATATCGAAAGCGCCGGGGAAGCAATCGACGACGCGGTCGACGACTAGCTGACCATTATTGGGCCGCGCCTTGGGCCGGGCGCCGCAAAATCGGGTGCGTTAAACATGCAGCACCCCGATGAAATCTTGTTAAAACCGCACTAGAACGCCGTTTGGGTGTTAGCCATTCGAAACGCATGCGCGTTATCGTAAAGGCTCAGTTTTGGAATGCCGGCGTCGCCGGAGGGGAATTTCGACGTGATAAAGCGTTTACTGAAGTCCACGGCGGTCATCGCCACCGCCCTCGCCTTTCTCGCCTCGCCGGCGGTCGCCCAGCAGCAGATCGACGAGCCCAAACTCGACCCGATTTTTGGCCAGAAGCGGCCGAACGCGTCGGACGACCGTCCACGGGTCACGAATGACGATGAATTCGACCACGACAAAAAGTGGCACCCGCTTCGGGATTTCGTCGGCGTGTTCACCTTTCTCGCGCCGTCGAACACAGACCTCTCGCTCGGCATCGGACCTGAATACCGTCCGGACTATTTCGGCTCGGACGATTTCAAATGGCGCGCTGATCCGGAAATATACGTGAAGTTCCGCAACTTCGTGTTCCTCGACAATGACGGCGCCGACCTCGCGCTGTTTGGTTTTTCCGGCTTCAGCTTCGGTCCGTCGCTGCGCGTCGTCGGCGACCGCGATGAAAACGACAATTTGGCGCTTAACGGCCTCGGCGACATCGATCATACGCTCGAGATCGGCGGCTTTGCGGCGACCAAGTTTCTCGATGGCTTCCTCGTTCGCGCGAAAGTCCGCAAAGGAATTGTCGGCGGTCATAACGGCCTTATCGTCGACGCCGCCGGCACGGCGCTTCTTTTCCGCTACGGACGCATTTCGACGTCGGTATCCGCGCAAGCCAGCTGGATCGGCAATCGGTACGCCGACACGTTCTTTTCCGTGAACCCGACGCAAGCCCTCGCGTCAGGCTATCAGGTCTATGACGCCGGCCGCGGCATCCGGGACGTCGGCGGAAGCTTCAACGCCTACGTCAATATCGGGAAGCGCTGGTCGCTTAATCCCTACGTTTCCTATCGCTACATCATGCCGGAATTCGCCGACACGCCGTTCATCGCCATCAACGGCGACCAGAACCAGTATGTCGCCGGCTTCCATTTGATGCGCGAATTCAATCTGAAGTGGCGGGAATAAGCGCGAGCCTGCCCGCCCTTTCGCCGATCGCCTATGCGTTCGGCGGCATGACATTTCATGGGTTTCTGGCCGACGGATCGAGCGGCAACCGCGCGCCTGGCATTCTTGTCGCGCATGAGGGTCCCGGAATCACCGACCACATCCGGCGCCGGACGCAGCAAATAGCCGGCCTCGGCCATATCGCATTCGCGCTCGATCTTTACGGCGTCGAAAATCCTTCAATCGACGATGCAAAGGCGCATGTGCGCGCCTTGCGCGCCGACCTCGACGATCTTCGCGGGCGCACCAACGCCGCGCTTGGCGTTTTGAAGGCGCATCCCGCGGTCGATAAATCGCGCCTCGCCGCCGTCGGATTCTGTTTTGGCGGAACCGCCGTCCTTGAACTGGCGCGCTCCGGCGCCGACCTCGCGGGCGTCGTCGGCTTTCACGCCGGCCTGGACACGATCCGGCCCGATGATGCGAAGAACATTCGCTGCCCGGTGCTCGTTTGCCTCGGCGCGGACGATCCGATCATCACCGAAGAAAAGCGGCGCGCCTTCGCGGAGGAAATGACGCGAGGCGGCATCGACTGGCGGATGGAGGTCTATGGCAGCGCCGGCCACAGCTTCACCAACAAGGATATCGACGCCTGGAATTTCCCGGGCTTTGCTTACAATGAGGCCGCCGATCGCCGCACATGGGCGTCGATGCGCGCGTTCTTCAACGAAATCTTCGCGTGACAGCAGAGCCTGCGGCTTGCGGATTATGCAGTCCGCCATGCGGTCACCGCCCCGGCCGATAATCGCGCGTCGCTTCGGCAAGGACGCTTTCAAGCGTCATCGCCGGCGCTTTCCATTGTTCTTCGGCGAACAGCAGCGCCTGATCCGCGTAATGCGGCGACGTTTGGTCGAGCGTCGCCGAGCCGAATTGATGGATCGTCCTGATTTCCGGCGCGCCGCCGTCGGTCGGCCAGTCCGCATACAGAATATAGGTGTCCCCGCCCGCGGACGACTGCACCCCGTCTTCCGGCGTTCCGGTCGGATAGACCGCTCGCAGGATATCAGGGCCGCCGTTCAACGGGAGACTGACCGCGCCGCGTTTCAGCTGAACCGCTTCGCCCCATGTCGGGTCGATCCGGCCGAAGCCCTCTTTGAATTCCGCGACCGCGCGGCGGAGCGCGCCCGCCGGATCGGGTTCTTCGATCGGATCGATCGCGCCGATGAGGCGATATCCAAGATTGAGATAGCCGACCCTGATCGCGAGCGCCGCGCTCCGATTGTCGCGATCGGTCGATCCGTCCCAGCTTTTGAGCAGAGCGACCGCATCCGCCGTTTCCGGATCGGCGGCGAGCGCCTCATCAGCGGCGATGCGCGCGACAAGAAGGCGAAGGCGCGAATCCGGCGCGTAGAAATGATCGAATTTATAGGCGATGAACTCTTCTTCGCTGATCCGATCGTCGCCGCCATAGAGCGCCTGGATGCGGAGGCCGCGATTGGTCGTGTTGCGATCGACGCCGAAATGCGGCGGAAAGTCTTCTTCCTTCGCATTGTCGATCGGCGCCGAGGCGTCGAAAGGCGAATGGTTCGCGTTGACGACATAACCGGACGCCGGCGCGACGACGGAAGGGGCCGAGCCAAATGGCCTGACGCCCGCCCAGACGAGATCGCCGCGCGTCCCGTCGACGACGCCCGTCCAGTCCGCGTCTTCGCTCCGCACCGGGATCGCCGCGTTGTAGAAATAGGCGACCATGCCCGAACGGTCGGCGTAGACGGCGTTGAAGCTCGGGATCGCCTGCATTTCCATCGCCGAGCGCCAAGCGGAAAAGCTCGTCGCCTTGTTCATGCGGTACCACTGCTCGACCGTGCGGATGTCGCCTTGCCCGCCATAGGCGACGGCAAAGGCGCCGCGCGGCGTCACAAACACCGGGCCGTGGACGGAGCGATAGACCGCGCGCTTCACAGGCAGCGAGAAGGGACCGACAAGCTTGACGCGCATGGTCACAGACGTGCGCTCCAGATCGCGCCACTCGCCGTCAATCTTGTATTTCACGGGATCCTTGGGATCATCGACATCGAGCGCATAGATATCGACGAGATCAGGCGCGTTGACCGTATGCGCCCAGCCGAGATTGGGACCGGCGCCATGCAAAATGACGGGCGAACCCGGAAAGACGCCGCCGATCATGTCCCAGCCTTCATCGGATTTGAGCGCGCACTTCGTACCACGCGACGGGACCCGTATAGGGCTGGTGCGAATTGACCATAAGGCGCGTATGCGCATCGCTCGATCGCGATGGCGCGACGGCGATCGCGTTCGATCCAAGCTCGACGCCGGGCGCGACATGCAAGAACGCCTCGCGTATGTTTTGAAGCGCCGCCTGCTTCTCCGGCTCCCCCTCGAAGAGTTTCTTCAGATCGTTATCGAGGCCATAAAAGAACGGCGTTCGCGATACGAATCCCGCGACGATATCTTTCGATGAGACTGGCGCGACGCCCGCGGCGCACCGGGTCTTTTCCTCAGCGCACCAAAGATTGACGCCGGCCGCGTAACCGTCAAGCATCGCGCGCGTCTCAGGCGACAGGTCGGTTTCGTATTTCCTGTCAATGTCGCTCCGGACGCCAAGCGCGGCGATAAGGTAATCCGTGACCGCGCCGTCCTTGCCGGAGCGAAGCGCGAGATCGCCCCGCGAAAAAAGGATGACGTCCTCGATCGTCTTCCAGTCGTCTTCGGCATGCGCATAAGCGAGCCCGAAGGCGACGTCGGCGTCGCGCGCGCCATAAATATGCGGGACGCCCCATTTGTCGCGGATGATGCGGGCGTCATACGCCTTCGCCGCTTCGATCGCGGCCGGAGCGTCAAAGCGCGGCGCGGGAGGGGTCCATAACCAGGCGGCGGCCCCTGCGAGCGCGAGCGCCGCCAGAACGCCGGCGCCGTTGCGAAGTGTCTTTCCTGCGGTCATGAGGCTGTCCTGTCGCAAAATGACGATTACATTGGCCTCCGGATCATGCTTTGTTTCGGGTCTATAATCGAGGCGCATTCGCAGCCGCGTTCCGGAGGCCCGCATGAAGTCGAACACCCGCTATTGTTGCGCTGTCGGTGCGCTGTGCCTCACCCTCGCCGCCCCCGCCTGCGCGGCGACTACCGCAGGCGTTGATGGCGACCGTTATTTCAAGGACGGTCAGGCCACGTTGACCGCGCGCCGGGCGGTGAAGGCCGACCGCAGGCATGCAAGGAATGTCATCTTGTTCGTCGCGGACGGCATGGACCCGACGACCGTCGCCGCTGCGCGCATATATGACGGCCAGACGCGCGGCGAAGAAGGTGAGGAAAATTTCCTCTCCTTTGAACGCTTTCCGTTCCTAGCGATGGCGAAGACCTACAACACCGACGCACAGACGCCGGACAGCGCCGGCACGATGTCCGCGATGACAACCGGTGTCAAAACGGGAATGGGGATCATTTCCCTTTCAAGCGCGGCGGTCTTCGGCCAGTGCGCGACCAGCAAGGACAAGGCCGTCCCGACGCTCGGTGAATTGTCGGAACGCGCCGGGCCTCGCCACCGGCGTCGTCTCGACCGCGCGCCTCACGCACGCGACGCCAGCCGCCGTCTACGCGCACTCGCCAGACCGAAACTGGGAGGCGGATTCAAGTCTGTCCGAGGAAGCAATTGCGAACGGATGCAAGGACATCGCACGGCAGCTGATTGAATTTCCTTATGGAGACGGCCTTGAAGTCGCGTTCGGTGGCGGACGCTCGATGTTCCTTCCGACTGAGATCGCAGATACAGAAGATGCGGCCGGCAAGGGCGCGCGGCGCGACCAAAGAAACCTGACGGAGGAATGGAAAGCGAAGGGAGCCAATCGCCTCTATGTCGCAGATCAGAAAGGCTTTGACGTCATCAACCCTGCGACCGCGCCGAAAGTGTTAGGGCTCTTCGATCCTTCGCACATGGAATACGAAGCCGATCGGACAAGAGACGCTGCGGGCGAGCCTTCCCTCGACCGACATGACAAGGAAAGCGATCGAGATCCTTCGTCAGGACAAGGATGGTTTTTTCCTGATGGTCGAAGGCGGACGCGTCGATCACGCCCACCATGCCGGAAACGCGGCGCGCGCGTTAAAAGACGCCCAGGCCTTTTCGCAGGCGGTCGCCGCCGCCGACGCGTTAACCTCCGACAGCGACACGCTCATCATCGTCACCGCGGATCACGGCCACACGCTCACCTTCGCCGGCTATCCGAAAAAAGGAAGCGACATCCTCGGACTTGCGACGGCGACGCTCGAGGGCATGGGCGAGCGCGAGGGCTACGCCCTTGCCGGCGACGGCAAGGCTTATACGACGCTCGGCTACGCCAATGGTCCTGGGACGGTCTTCGCCGGCCAAAAGAAAGCGGGCGAGCGCCATGAGCCGACGATCGACGAAGTAAAAGACCTGAATTACCGACAGCAATCGACAGTCCCGTCGCCTTCCGAGTCGCATGGCGGGCAGGATGTGACGATTTATGCGAAGGGACCGCGCGCCTATCTTTTCGGCGGCGTCGTCGAGCAAAGCTACGTCTTCCACGTCATCGACGACGCGCTGCGCCTTAGAAAGCGAGCGTCTTCCGGCAATTGAGAGAAGAGCGCTATAAGATTTAATCCTGATCGGTCTCTCGTCATGCTCCCGCGAGAGAAGGCGCCGACCGGTCTGCAGAGCGGTCGATGTTCGCCATCAGACGCTACGAACTTGGCGAATCCCGCCGAGGCGCAAGTTTCACCGCTGCAACGGCGGCCGCGCCGAGAATGATGTCAATGACGCCGCAAAACACCGGCCACCATTGCGGCGCGCCATGGTCAATTCCAAACGTCGCATAGGCGAAGTCATAGACGCCATGAGCGGCGATTCCGGCGGCGACGCAGTAGACTCCGATACGACGCCCGGCAATCGCAATCGCGCAGAAGGCGGTTGCAATAACCACCTGGGTCAGAATCGCCCTTTCGCTTCCATACAAAATCGCAAACAGAACATAATAGAAGGCGATGACGATGAGGACGGTCGGATAGAATGATTTGTCGCGATCAAATCTTGTCCATCGCGCAAGCAATGCGACGCCAAGACCGACTGAGAACCCCCAAAGCGCAGAATTCATGGCTCCACCGCCCTAAAGCCGTCTTGCACCTAAACCGGATCGAGCCAGCCCCATTCGTCGCGCGTCTCGCCGTTGAAGAGGCCGAAGAACGCGCTCTGGATCTCCATCGTCACCGGGCGGTTGTTGTTGCCGATCGGCAGGCGGTCGACCGACCGCACCGGCGTCACCTCGACCGCCGTTCCGACCATGAACATCTCGTCGGCGGCGTAGAGCGACTCGCGAGAAAGCGTTTGTTCGACGACTTCATAACCGCGCGATTTCGCCAGCGTGATGATCGTGTCGCGCGTGATGCCCATCAGGATCGAGGACGATCCGGGCGGGGTGTAGAGTTTTCCGTTCATCACGGTGAAAAGGTTCTCGCCGGCGCCCTCGCTGACCGTTCCCGCCGCGTCGAGGCCGATCCCTTCCGCAAACCCGCGTTCGCGCGCTTCAAGAGCGATGAGGCGGCTTGAGAGGTAATTGCCTGACGCCTTGACGCCCGCCGGCATCGTGTCAGGCGCGAGGCGCCGCCAGCTCGAAATGCACGCGTCGATGCCGCTCCGCTGCGCTTCCTCGCCAAGATAGGCGCCCCAGGGATAGGCGGCGATGATCGTTTCTGCGCGCTCATGCGGCGCCGAGATTCCCATTTCGCCATAGCCGAGAAAGACGAGCGGACGGATATAGGCGGCCTTGAGCCCGTTCTCGCGCACGACGTCGCGGCAGCCCTGCATGATCTCCTCGATCGTCTGCTGGATCGGCAGCCGGTAAACGCGCGCGGAGTAAAAGAGCCGCTTGATGTGGTCGTAGTTGCGGAAAATGGCCGTGCCGCGGTTCTTGGTCTCGTAGGCGCGCATGCCCTCGAAGACGGACGTCGCATAATGGAGCACGTGGCTCATCACATGAACCTTGGCGTCGGCCCAGGGGATCAGCTCGCCATTGCTCCAGATGTATTTCTGTTCCTTGATGGCCATCCTCGTCTCCTCCGCGATCGGGCGCGACCAGCCTCTTAGCCCCCGCCGACCGATCGGGCCAGAGCGCGCCGCCGCGCGCGCCGGAAACGCCAAAATCCTGCGCCGATCTGGCGAACCGCGCTGATTTTCGCCATATCAGACCCGAATCGCGCGCGATGGCGCCAACGGGACCTGAACGGCATGACGGCGAAAGAGGCGATCGACGAGCTGATCGCGCTGATGGCGGCGCTCCGGACGCCGGGCTCGGGCTGCCCATGGGACCTCGAGCAGAATTTCCGCACCATCGCTCCGTACACGATTGAAGAAGCCTATGAGGTCGCGGATGCGATCGAGCGCGGCGATCTTCAAGAACTCAAGAGCGAACTCGGCGATCTCCTCTTCCAGACGGTCTTTCACGCGCGCATGGCGGAAGAAGAAGGCGCCTTCAATTTCGAGGATGTGGCGCGCGCCATCACCGACAAGATGAAAAGCCGCCACCCGCATGTCTTCGGCGACGCAGACGCGCGCGATGCCGAGGAGCAGACCCGACATTGGGAAACGCAAAAGGCCGAAGAGCGCGCCGCCAAAGGCAAAGGCGGTCTTCTCGACGACGTGCCGGTCGCGCTCCCCGGCCTCACCCGCGCCGTTAAGCTGCAAAAGCGCGCGGCGCGCATCGGCTTTGACTGGAAGAACCCGCGCGACGTGCTCGACAAGATCACGGAAGAAACATCGGAGCTTGTCGAGGTCATCGACAGCGGCGATCAGGACAAGATCGAGGACGAATTCGGCGATCTCCTGTTCGTCATCGCCAACCTCTCACGGCATTTGAATGTCGATCCGGAAGCCGCGCTCCGCCGCGCCAACGAGAAATTCTCGCGGCGATTTCGGCATATCGAACAGCGCCTCGCCGAACAGGGCCGCCTCGGGCAGGCGAGCCTTGAGGAAATGGAGGCGCTGTGGGTCGAGGCGAAGGGGATGGAGCGACCAAAATGACGGAGCTACGGTGCAAGCTCATGTCTGCTTTAATGGCAGCTGCGATATTTGTCGGTGGAATGCTCGCCAAATGCACCGACAAAGTCCGACAAACTGGAAGTATTGGTCGACGAAAATGCTCCTAAGACGGTCGTTCTAAAATGGTCCGGATCGATTGATCCACCGATGGCGCGCCAATTCAAAGAAACGATCGCGCTTCACAAAGGCAGTACACAGGTTTTCGTCATAGACATCAATTCGCCAGGTGGCAGCGTCGACGAAGGCGAGCGTGTGATCAAGGCCATCCGCAAAGCAATTCCGACTTATTCTGTTAGAACATTTGTCGGCGCCGGCAATGAATGCGCCTCGATGTGCGTTCCGATATATTTGCAAGGCGAGCTCCGACTCGCATCAGCCACTTCAAATTTTATGTTTCATGAGCCAGTCGCAATTGACTCCTTAACCGGCGAGGAAACCTTCACCTATGAATTTGAGAAACGTCAATCGGCGATGGAGGTATTCAATCGATTCTTTCGGGACTCGGAAATGGACCCAAGATGGCGGGAAAAATTGCGTGGCCGTGTCCGCGTAAACGAAGTCTGGTTAACCGGCCAAGAGCTAAAGAATGAACGCTCGAAAGTCGTGACACTTGTTTCGGAAGAGTATTAACCCGCGATGCCCTACCCCCCATACCCGCCCCTTGGCCGGAGCGATTTCATCAGCATACGGTAAAGCCAAGGAAGAGGACCGCGATCAGCGACTTCAGCGCGACGTCTTCGACGACCCAGTTCATCCACGGCGCTGACGACGACCAATAGGCGATCGGGATGTAAAGGAACGCCTGCACCAGATAGGCGCTGATCGCCGCGAAGAACGGCGCGCGCCACCACGCCTCGCGCCCTCTCGTGATGTCATAGACCGCGGCGGCGACGAACTGCGAGAGGACCGACGAGCCGACGAAGGCGATCGTGAACGCGACGCCCGGAAGGTCGCCGTCTTCAAGCACGGGCGAGAGATAGGAAACGCCGGCGAACGCCGCGAACGCCGCCATCGCCCATGAGGCGGTGACGACGCGCGAGGCTTCATCGCCGCCGAACCGCCGGGCGATCAGGATGACGATCGCCGGCGCCGCGGCCATCACGAAGTATCCGAGCGAGAGCCAGTTCGAGGGCTTTGCCAGCGGCGCGTCGAAAAAATGGTCGAAAGCGTGGACCCGAAGGTCGAGCGTAAGGAACGACAACAGCAGGACCGGCGTCAGGGTCGCCGACAGCGCCGCGACGCGAACGAGGGCGGCGCCGAAGGCGCGCGTTTCGCGCCCCAGCTTTTCGAGTGGCGTTTCCTTGATCGGCCGTCTGGTTTCGACAGCTGCCGCGAATTCCATCAGCAGTCCCTCAACCGCGCCATCCTGAAGCGCGTCACCCGAATTCGCAATTGTCAGCAATGGTTACGGCGCCCGCGAGGCCCAATCCAAACCCTCCCTTTCGAACAAGACCGGCGTCTGCGACCCCGGGTTCGAAAGCCCTCCCTTTTCAGGGAGGGAAGACGCCCGCGTCTTGCTTCTCCCTCCCTTGAAAAGGGAGGGCGGGGAGGGTTTCGAGCGGCGATGCAGGATGTTGGACGGAAACGCCCAACTCTAACCCGCTCTTTTCTAGGGCGGGAATGCCAAGCGTCGCTTACGACGCCTTGGCGAGGTCGCGCTTGATCTTCCGCGCGCCGGTCGAAAGCTTCTTGTCGTCGACCTTGCCGAGATACACGTCGAGGCCGCCGACATGGTCGATCGTCCGCAATGCCGCCGCCGTGACGCGAAGTTTGTAGCCGCGGCCGAGCTTGTCCGAATGCAAGGTAACGTCGCAGAGATTAGGCAGGAAGCGCCGCTTCGTCTTGTTATTGGCGTGCGATACGTTGTGTCCGACCATCGGGCCGACGCCTGTCAGTTCACACCGGCGAGCCATGCTGATAACCCTGTTCTTGAGCGTTCTGGCGCCGGAAAAGGCGCAAATTCCTGAGAGCCCGGGCGTCTAGTCGAGGCCATGGCGGGTGTCAAGGCGAGGGCCGGCGGCCTTTCAATCACCGCGAAAGCGCTTAAATGGCTGGATGCCGGGGGCAAATCCCGTCCAGCGTCGCCCTCCAAGGCCATGACCCGCCGAAAACTGAGACCCCACGAGATCAGCCTCGACGTCGAACCGGCGAATGCGAGCCTTGTCGGCCTGCTCGGCCCGACCAATACGGGCAAGACCCACCACGCCATTGACCGGATGCTGGCGCATCGGACGGGGATGATCGGGCTGCCGCTGCGGCTTCTCGCCCGGGAGGTCTACGACCGGTTGCTGGCGAAGAAGCCGGCCTCCGACGTCGCCCTCGTCACCGGCGAGGAAAAAATCGTCCCGCCTTCGCCCTCCTATTGGGTGTCGACGGTCGAGGCGATGCCGCTCGACCAGCGGGTTGAATTCCTTGCGATCGACGAAGTCCAGCTCGCGGCCGATCCCGAGCGCGGGCGGATTTTCACCTCGCGCCTCCTCAACGCCCGCGGGACCAAGGAAACGATGTTCCTCGGCTCGGAGACGATGCGGCCGATCCTGCGGCGCCTTTTCCCCGACATCTCGTTTCAATCGAAGGAGCGTTTCTCTTCGCTCTCATATGCCGGCGGCAAGAAAGTGACGCGATTGCCGAGGCGTACCGCGATCGTCGGATTTTCCGCGGATACGGTTTACGCGATTGCGGAACTCGTCCGCCGGCAACGCGGCGGCGCCGCCGTCGTCATGGGCGCGCTGTCCCCTCGAACGCGAAACGCGCAGGCGGAACTCTATCAGTCTGGCGAAGTCGATTATCTCGTCGCGACCGATGCGATCGGCATGGGCCTCAACATGGACATCGACCATGTCGCCTTCGCAGGCGCGCGCAAGTTCGACGGGCGCGGATTTCGCGATTTGCGTCCGCATGAACTTGCGCAAGTCGCGGGGCGCGCGGGCCGCCATATTCGCGACGGCTCGTTCGGCACGACCGCCGATTGCCAGCCCTTCGACGACGGCGTCGTCGGCTCGATTGAAAATCACCGGTTCGACCCGGTCGAAGCGCTGCAGTGGCGGTCCGACGCGCTCGATCTTTCATCGATCCCGGCGCTGCGCCAGTCGCTTGAGCGTTTGCCCTCGCGTCCGGACCTTGTCCGTGCGCGGCCTGACGAAGACGAGGAGGCGCTGATCAAGCTCGCCGCCGACGCCGACATTCGAGACCGCGCCGTCGGCGCCGCAGCGACCGATCTTCTCTGGCAGGTCTGCCAGGTGCCGGATTTCCGCAAAGTATCCTTCGAGCAGCATCTTCGCCTGCTTCAGGAACTGTTCGAGCAGATCGAGGGCGGCGGCCGCATCCGCGACCCCTGGCTTTCTTCCCGCATCGAAAGGCTTGCGGACACCGAAGGCGACATCGATGCGATTTCGAGCCGCATCGCCCATGTCCGGACATGGACCTATCTTTCGAACCGTTTCCAGTGGGTCGAAAACGCCAGCTATTGGCAAGGCAGAACCCGGGAGATAGAAAATTCCCTGTCCGACGCTTTGCACGAAAAGTTGACGCAAAGATTTGTCGATCGACGAACTTCGACCCTCTTGAAGAAACTGCGCGATGATGCGCCGATCCTCGCCGGGGTCACAGACGACGGAGACGTGATTGTGGAAGGCCAGTTTGTCGGCCGCCTCCTGGGGTTTGAATTCGCCGTCGATCCGCGCGCGCGGGGGCAAGACGCCAAGCGCATGCGCGGCGCGGCGGAGCGCGCGCTCGCCCCTGTGCTCGCCGCGCGCGCGGCGGCGCTCGCAAACGCCGCCGAAAACGAACTTCAACTGAAAGAGGACGGCGTCATCTGGTGGCGATCCTCGCCGGTCGCGCAATTGCGCAAGGGTCCGACGATGCTGAGGCCCGACGTCGTCATTCGCGGCCTTGACGCGCTATCGCCGAATTTGCGCGGACGCGTCGCCGATCGCCTGACCGACTATCTCGCGGCGAAGATCGAAGTGCTTCTCGCCGAGCTCATTGCGCTGAAACGCGCGACGGATGCGACCGACGCCGAAGGTCTGGGCGGTCAGGCGCGCGGCATTGCGTTTCGGCTCGTTGAAAATTTCGGCGCGATGTCGCGCTCGCAGTTCGGCGAAGAACTGAAACAGCTCGGCCAGGAAGACCGTGGCAAACTGCGCAATCTCGGCGTGCGCTTTGGCGAATACACGCTGCACATGCCGTCGCTTCTGAAACCGGCGGCGGCGCGCCTGATGGCGCTCCTCTGGGCGATCTGGTCGGAAAAAGATCCCCACCAGCTTCAGCTTCCCAAACCCGGCCTCGTTTCGATGCTCGCTGCGCAGGATATCTCGCACGCCTATTATTACGCGCTTGGCTACAGACCCTCCGGCGATCGCGCCGTCCGGATCGACATGCTTGAGCGTCTCGCCCAGCAGATCCGGACCGCGCGCAACGGCCCTGATGCGAAAGACGGCTTCATCGCGACATCGCAGATGATGTCGCTTGTCGGCTGCTCCGGCGAGGAATTCGAAAGCATCCTTCGCTCGCTCGGATACCGCAAACATACTTTCAAGCGATCGACGACGCCGCCAGCGGCCGTTGAGCAAACGGCGACAGCGCCGGAAGCGCCGGTTTCAGAGGCGCCGTCAGAGGCCCCTGCGCCAGAGACGCCTGTGGATGCGCTCGCTGAGAGAGCAGAGGCGCCTGTTCCGGAAGTCGCCGCCGTCGAAGTGGTCGCGGCCTTGAGCGCTGAGCCGCACGCTGACGCCGCACCGACCGCGCCCGAGATCATTGCGGCGAGCGAAATTGAAATCACTGTTTGGCGGATGGCGCCGCGCCGCCCCCCGCAAACAAACAAGGCGCAGGCGAACAAGCGTCCGGCAAAGCGCGCCGAACGCGACCAGACCGCGCAGCAGCCGCAAGGCGCACGGGAGGCGCGCGACAATCGTCCGCCGCATCGCGGCAAGCCCGACGGCAAGAAACCGTTTCGGAAAGGCGGCGGCGAACCGGCGCCGCGCCAGTATTCAAGCGCGCCCCGCCGCGAGCGAGGACCCGATCCGAATTCGCCCTTCGCCGTCCTCGCCGCTTTGAAAGCGAACATGGCCGGAGGCGACACCAAGCCTGAGTGAGTGACGAAGACGCAGCAGCGAATTCCTCGGCGCGCCGCATCGACAAATGGCTGTGGTGCGCGCGTCGCTTCAAAACGCGTTCGCTTGCGGCGCGGTTCATCACCGAAGAGACGGTGCGCGTCACCCGCGTCGGCGTCACGCATCGGATCGACAAGCCAGGCTTTCTATTGCGCGAAGGCGACGTCGTTTCGTTCCTGCTTGATGAAAGGATGGCGAATCTGACCGTTCTTGGCTTTGCTGACCGGCGCGGACCGCCTAACGTGGCGAGATCTCTTTACGTCGCGGCGGCGGCGGCCCCCGCTTGCAAGGAAACGCGATAACGCTAAGAAAGGCCGCAAGGGGATTAGGAGCGCTGACCCATGACCTATGTCGTCACGGACGCCTGCATCAAATGCAAATACACTGACTGCGTCGAGGTGTGTCCGGTCGATTGTTTCTACGAGGGCGAGAACATGCTCGTCATCAGTCCCGACGAGTGCATCGACTGCGGCGTCTGCGAGCCTGAATGTCCGGTCGAGGCGATCGTCCCCGATACCGATGATGCCGACGGGAAATGGACCGAATTCAATAAGAAATACTCGGCGGAATGGCCCAACATCACCGAGAAGACCGATCCTCCCGCCGACGCCGACGCTTTCGCGCAGGAAAAGGGAAAGCTGGAGAAATACTTCAGCCCCAAACCAGGCGCAGGCAGCTAGGCGCCGGGCTTTCACTTTTCACCGGCCGGTTCGCCGCGCAGTGGCGTTTGGCGATATTTTGTGCTATGCAATGCGCTGAAATAGGCGCCGCGCACGGCAATTAAAATCAGCTGCTTATCCGGAACACCAGAAGATCATGTTAACCCATTGTTTGGATGGGTTATATGGTCATTGCCCTCGTTCCGAAAAGACCTCTGACTTTGATCGCAATGCCGCCGTCGACCGGCCATCTGTCCGCGTTCCGGGAGTTGATTCGGCGAGCTCGCGCCGGTCGGGCCCACCGCGACAAGCGCCGCGAAACCGCTGTGAGATCGAAATGACCCCGAAAAAGCAGACCGCCAAAGCCGCCGCAAAGAAGCCGGCCGCTGCGGCGAAATCATCGAAGCCGGCGCCCTCGGCAAAATCCGCTCCGGCCAAAAAGCCAGTGGCAAAACCCGCCGCCAAGCCTGCGGCAAAGCCCGCAGCCAAGGCGGCCCCTTCAAAGCCCTCCCCGAAGGCGCCGGAGAAATCCGCCGCCAAGCCAGCCGCCAAGCCGGCGCCGAAGGGGGCTGCTCCGAAGGCGGCGGCAAAACCGGCAGCCAAGGGAAAGCCGGCGCCGCTCGTGAAAGAAGCGCCGAGGAAAAAGCTCAATGTCGGGCAAAAGCCGCGCAGCGAAAAGCCGGATCTGGTCCTCAAACCGCAGGCGTTTGCGTCCTCCCATACCGCCGCGGGCGAACCGACGGGGTCCGCCAAGCCCTCGCCGGCTTCGAAGGAAGCCAAACAGACTTTCAGGGTGCACGATCATGTCGTCTATCCGGCGCATGGCGTCGGCCGGATCGTCGGCATTGAAAAGCAGGTGATCGCCGGCATTACGAACGAGCTCTTTGTGCTCGATTTTGAACAGGAAAAACTGAAGCTGAAAGTGCCGACGGCAAAGGCGATCACCACCGGCATGCGCGCGCTGTCCGACGAACCGCTCGTCAAAAAAGCGATCGACACCCTCAAGGGGCGTGCACGGATCAAACGCACGATGTGGAGCCGCCGCGCCCAGGAATATGAAGCAAAGATCAACTCCGGCGACATCCTCGCCGTCGCGGAAGTCGTTCGCGATCTCTATCGCGCGACCGATCAGCCCGAGCAAAGCTATTCCGAGCGGCAGCTTTTCGAGGCCGCGCTCGACCGGCTTGCGCGCGAAGTCGCGGCCGTCAGGAAATCCGATCTTGGCGGCGCGCTTGCGGACCTTGACGCCTCTCTGCAACAAAAAAAGGCGGCCTGAGAGCCGCCTTATACGCGTTGCAGCTGAAGTTCGTGCTTCAGTTCCATCGACGGCCCGTTGATGCGATCGACCAGCCCCCGCACCTCGGCGGACATGCCGGCGAAGGCGGCGGCGTCCGGCTTTCCGCGCCAGCGGCGAAACGACGAGCGCGCGACGCTCGCCGTAAAGTCGGTGCGGAAATCGTCGCCGAAATTGAAAAAGACGCGCGCGCCGCGTTCGGCGGCCGTTCGGATGACCCCCGCATATATCTGAAAGCCCCACGCCTCTTCGGCGGCTGCGGCGTCGCGAATTCTATAATCCCTGAACGCCCAGAGACCCAGTTTCGCCTCGCGCGCCGCGTGTTCCGCGCGATAGCACCGCTCGACAAACGCAAAATCGTCCGACTGCGGGGTAACGCGCGCGGCGCCCTGCGCGAGGAGGAATTCCTGCAAGGTCGTCGCTCGATCGCCAATCTGCACTGGAACAGGTCCCGAAAGGCGACCCCAACGATCGGCGTTCTTCGAGAGAGCAACGCGCCGACTGTTCGCAAGCGCCGCCGAAAGCGCGGCGGCGGCGAAATCGGCGCCGGCGTCAATGCGCCCTGCGCCGCGCGATGGTGCGACGATATCGGTAAGAACGTGCTCGCGGCCGTCAATAACGACCGTTTGACCGTCGAAGAACGGGGGTCTGCGGTGGGTTGTTGAAACAGCCCCCGCCGCACCAAGCAGAAAGCGGCGGCGGTTCATTCGAGAGCGGCGACCCGCACTTTCGCGCTTGTTGCAACGCCGCGCGAGTCAACGACCGCGATGTCGTAGAAGCCGACGCCTTCAGGGCGCCAGATAGCGCGGCCAGCGGCGGCATCGGTCGTGACCTCTTCACCGTCGACATACCAGCGATAATCGCCCTCGCCGCCGCTCGCGGCGAAAACGACGCCGTCGCCGCCAAAGGCGCCCGGAAAAACTTCCGACCCCGGCGTCGGATAGAGAATGGTCGGCGGCGCGATGTCGGCGGGCGCGGCAAGGCGAACGAGCGCGGCCGCTCCCGGTTCTTCTTCAGCTTCCAGGGGGCGGACGCTGCGCCCGTTGGTCATTGAATCAAAGAGCTTGAACAGCAACGGCGCCGCGGCGCTGCGCCCCGTTTCACCTGGTCGGGGCGCGCCATCCGCGCGCCCAACCCAAACGACGATCGTAAGGCCCGAGGTGTGTCCCGCCGCCCAGGCGTCGCGATACCCGTAAGATGTGCCGGTCTTGTAGGCGACGAGCGGCGCCGAATTCGACAACGCCGCCGGCGCCCGCCCGGAGAGCGACGGCGAGCCGCGAAGAATTGCATTGATGCGGTCGGCGGTTTCCGCCGCGAAGAGCTGCACGCCTTCGTGCGGCCTCGCCCCGGGCGTCCACACAAGCGGGCGAACGCGCCCGCCATCGGCAAGGCCGGTATAAAGCGTTGCGACGTCGCGCAGCGTGACGCCAGCGCCGCCGAGCGCCAGCGCAAGGCTCGGACGATCATCCGCGCGCTTGCGCCGCAAGATCTTCGCGCCAGCCGATTGCAGCGCGGCGCTGAAGCGTTCGACGCCGACCCGCTCGAGCGTCGCGACCGCCGGGACGTTCAGCGAGTGCTGCAACGCGTCGCGGACGCGCACTTCGCCGCGAAACGTGTGATCGAAAGTTTTCCGGCCGATAACCGCCAAATCCGCGCGGCATGTCCTCGATGACCGTATTGGCGCCGGCGATCCCGTCCTCGAACGCCAGCGCGTAGATGAACGGCTTTAAAAGCGACCCCGGCGAGCGAATGCGATCGGTAAGGTCGATCCAGCCGCCGTCGACGTCGAGGCCCGACGAACCGACGCTCGCCAGAACCTCCCCGGTCTTGCTGTCGATGACGATCGCCGCAGCGGTGGCGCCGTCCTTGATCGACGTCATGTGCTCCGCAACCAGTCGCTCGGCGGCGCGCTGTTTGACGATGTCGAGCGTCGACTTGATCGTCGACCGCCGTCCTTCGCGTGCGGCGGCGAGCGAAGACGATGCATGATAAGCAAAACGCGGAAAGATCTTCCGTGAGCCGATCACCGGCGCATCCTTCGCTTCCCCCGCGATGGCGGCGTCAAGCGCTCCCGCGTCGGCCAGCCGGTCGAGAACGAGCGATCTCGCCTCCGCCGCAGCCTTTGCGCGGCGATCCGGCCGCCGCGCTTCCGGCGCCTGCGGCAACGCGATCAGCATCGCGCGTTCAGCCGGCGCGAGCCGTTCCGGCTCTCGTCCGAAATAGATGAGGCTCGCGGCCCTGACGCCTTCGAGATTGCCGCCGTAAGGCGCAAGCGTCAGGTAAAGCTCCAGGATCTCGCGCTTTGTCAGGCGGCGTTCGAGCTGCGCCGCCCGAACCATCTCAATCAGCTTCGAGCCGAAATTGCGGTCGCGCGGCTCAAGAAGGCGCGCGGTCTGCATGGTGATCGTCGATGCGCCGGAAACGATGCGACCGGATTTCAGCGCGCTCCCGCCGGCCCGGACGACAGCGATCGGATCAACGCCCCAGTGAGACCAGAAGCGCTGGTCTTCAACGGCGATGAGGTCCGCGATGAAGGCGGGATCGATGTCGTCGAGATCCGCTGAAAATCGCCAGCGACCGTCCCTGGTGGCGAAGGCGTGAAGCCAATAGCCGCTGCGGTCGGTGACGATGGCGCTGACGTCTCCGGCGCGGCTTAACGGCGGCGGGAACACGACGTCGGCAACGACGATGGCGCCAAGGCAAGCGGCGGCAGCGAGGGCGGCGCGGCGCCGGCTTGCCCACGCCGCATCCTTCGCGACGCCGCGCTTCGCGCGGCTCCTCAGGATGAGGGCGCTTCCTGCCTCAACGATACGCCTCATCCTTAGGAGCGGCCCGCGCGCGAACGCGCGCATACTCAAGAATGGACCGCCGAAGGCGGTCGAGGCCGCGTCGCGAAGGATGCGCAACGCGGTCATTTTACTGCGCCGCCGTGATCTTTATCTTTGAAACCGCCGTGCGGCGAAGACGCCCGGGCGGTACATGTCTTCGATCACGACGCCCGGGAATACGATACTCGCCCGGCGTCACCGCGCGCACGAGATAGGCGAGCGTGAACACGTCCTTGTTGTTGTAGAGATCGATCGCCGCGACATAGCGGTCGTCGCGCGCCTCGGCGACCTTGGTCCAGGAGATTTGGCCCGCCCATTTGTAAGGGCCGGATGCGCCGTCCTGCGCTCCATCCTCCGGCCTCAGCACCGCTTCGATCTCGAAGCCCGCCGGCAAGAGATCGGCGACGACCGCCGGATGCAGGCGATCCGCGCTCGCGCTTGCCCGAGATGACGACGACAAGGCGATCGTTCTGACGGATCGCATTCGGATCAACCGGCCTCCCGTCACGCGTTGCAAGCCGCTTCGTCAGGGTGAAGCCTTGCGCCGCCGGGGCTGGCGCTACGCTTGGCGACCCATAAACGATACCGAGGCGAAGACAGGACCTTCCCCGGCGTTCGCGAAGGTCGCGCCTTTTTCAAGCTCCGCGCGCGTCAACGTAAAGCGCGGGACCGGGGTCTTTTCCGCGATCGCCTTGCCGTCGCGCGTCAGCGAGACCGGGCCGGCGCGCGCAGGACCGCTTGCGACGCCATCAGGACGAACGCCTTTTCCTGCGTGTGCATGCGGTCCGGTTCTTTCATCAGCGAGACGAATTTCTCCGTCGCCTGATTGACCGCTGGCGCGTTCTGGACTTCGGCCATCAGCGCAAGGACGCCCGCGGCGTCGCGCAGCGACGTCTGGTAATAGTCGCCCGTGTTCTGGTAGCCGACCGCCTGCAGCGCCTTGCCGAAAGCGCTGAGAGAACGCGCGCGATCGCCGAGCAGAGCGAGCGCAGCGCCGATATGCGCCTTGGCGAGCGGGCTCGGCGGTCGATCGAGGAGCGCGTCATGGAAGTAGCGCAGGTCCGAGAGGTCGGCCTTGCCGGCGCGCGCGAGCACATAGATCGCGTAGGCGGCAGAGCGACGGCGCAAGCTGGTCCGTCGTATCGTTCGACCACTGGCCTTCGTCGGCCTCATGTCATAGCCGATCGAGACCCAGCGATCGACGCTTCGCGATCTGCGCGAGCGCATTATAGGACTTGTCGAGCGCGTCGTCCGGCACGCCGTAGCCTTCCGCCTTCGAGCGATAGAGGAAGTCGGTGACATAGGCGCCGAGCCAGGGCGAGGCCGAGCCGTCGCCTTCATGCCAGAGACCGAACGCACCGTCGGTCCCCTGACGATTGAGCAGTTGGTTCACGGCATCCTGGATGCGCGGGCGGACCGCGAATTCAGGGCCCCTGCCCGCTTCGCCGCCGAGCTGGTTGACGTAGAGCAGCGGCATCGCCGTCGATGTCAGCTGTTCCGAGCAGCCATAGGGATAGCGATAAAGCGAATTGACAAGCGGACCCGGATCGACGCCGCGCAGGCGCGAGAACGAGACGTTGACCGCGGTCGAGCCCGGCACGTAGTTCGCGATCAGCGTTCGATCGAGCGCGAGCGTTCTCGCCCGGCAGGACCTGACGCGTCGTCGATTTCGGTCACCGGAAAATACGGCGTCCGGACCTGAATGGGATAGTTGCGGGTGACGCAAAGCCGCCCGGTCCCGTCACGCTGAGATCGACGCCGCCGACACCGACCGCGCCCGCCGTCACCGGAAATAGCGCCGTCGCCTGTGCGGCTTTGGCGAGCGAGCGCTTGTCGTTCGCTGTCGCGCTCGACCGGCCCCTTGCCGCCCAGCGCAACCGCGTAGTCGCCCGCCGCGCCGTCGACATTGTCGATCAGCAAGGTCGCGCTCGCCTTGTCGCCGGGCGCAAGGAAGCGCGGCAGCGACAAGAGAGCCGGCACCGGGTCGCGGACCGTCATCGGCTTTGACGCGGCGCCGAGCTTGTCCTTGCTCCATGCGACAGCCATCATGCGCAGTTCGCCGTTGAAGTCCGGGATGGTCAGCGGCACCTTGCGCGACACCGTCGGCCCCGACTTTCACCGGCCCGTTAAAGAGCGCGATCGATTTCACCGGAACGACGGTCAAGCCTTCGCCGCCGAGCTGGTCGCCGCCAAAGCGCGCGGCCGCGCCGAGGTTCGCGTCGAGGATGCGGCCGTAATCGTCGCGCACCTCGACGCCGAGCGCTTTCTTGCTGTAATAATGCTCGACGGGATCGGGCGAGACGAATTTCGTCAGGCGCAAGATGCCCTCGTCGACGGCCGCGATCGTCAGCATGACTTCCTCGCCGCGCGCCGGCGCCGCCGATCTTGACCGGCGCCGTGATTTTCTGGCGCGGACGCTGAAGGTCCGCCGTGTCGATCGACACCGCGAGCTTTCGCGCATCCATGTCGAACGCGACATAGGCGACGCCCATGGCGCGCCGCGGGATCGGCCGCTTCACGACATCGCGCGGCGTCACGATCGTTGCGAGAACATAAAAGCCCGAGCCCCACGACGGATCGGTGTCGATCAGGATTTCGCGGCCTTTATCCCCGACCTGAACGCGCTGCACCGAATGAACCTTGTCGGTCGCGATGGCGATGATCGCGTCGCCGGCATATGGCGGATCGAGGAAGAGTTTCGCCTTTCCGCCCGGCGTCAGCTTGTCGTTTGAAACTGTCAACGTCGCCTGATCCGGCGTTTCGGCGCCGGATTCGTAAGAGCGCCAGCCGACATAGAAGCGAATGTCCGTCGTCGCGCCTGACGCGGGATCCTTCGCCGTCAGACGGTAGGAACCGGCGTCGAGCGCCTGCTCGATCCGCGCCGCGCCCGACGCTTTGGCGTCGGATCGGCCTTCGGCGACGAGAACGTCCTTGTAGGACCGGCGCCAGCGCCACTCGCCGTTCTCGCGATACCAGTCGAACCAGTAATCTTCCTCGACGATGCGCCATTCAAGTGACGCCGCGACCTGCTTGCCGGCCCAGTCGACAAGCACGGCGTCGACGGAGGCCGGTTCGCTTTCCGCAAAGCCCCAGGCGTCATTGCCGAGCTTCAATCCGAGATAGCGGTCATCAGGGCGAACGGGAACGCGCGCGCTTTCGCGAACGACGCGTCCGCCCGGTTCGACGACGCCGACGACGAGGTCGGCGCGCAGCGGCGCGCCGTAATTTTCCGGCGCGCCTTCAATGGTGAGATCGACCGACGCCTTGCCGTCGGCGTCCGTCGTGGCGTTTGGCAAGCGTCAGGTAACGCTCGTCGAAACGGCCGTCCGCGGGGCCGAAGCGATAGCCTTCGAAGCGCCGGGAACGGATTGGGATCGAGGCGCAGCCGCGCTTCCGATTCAACGCCGAGCGCGCCGGCCGGGCGCGCCGTAGAGATAGCGGCGCGTCGACTGCGACGGCGCGCGTTTCGTTGGCGCGCATCGGCATTTTCTCATCGACGTTGAGCTTTGACCTCGAGGCGCTGCGGCACGAAATCTTCGACCGAGAAGGTCTCGCCGCCGACAACGCCGGCGCCGTCCGCCGTCGACCGCGACGCGCCAGTCGTCCGCGCGCTGCGGATTTCGGGATCTCATAGTCAATGCGAAAAGCCGCCGACCTGACAGCGTCTCGACGCGTTCTTTAGCGCCTCGGTCGAGTTCGGACGATAGACGGTCAATGGTCAGCGGACGATCGGCGGCAAGACCCGCGCTGTCGCGCAGGACGCCCGAAATGCGCGCGGTTTCGCCGGGGCGATAAATGCCGCGGTCGAGATAGACATAGGCGTCGAGCACGGACGGCGCGGCGCTGCCGTCGACATTGCGGTCGGAAAGATCGAGCGGCGCGCGATTGAGATCGAGCGCGGCGAAATCTTCCTGCGCGCCGTAAGCCATGACCATGCGCGGCGTCAGCGGATAATCGCCGTTGACCGCCGCCTTTTCAAACCGCGCGCGCCCGTCCTTGTCGCTCGACGCCGCGCGCGAGGATGTCGTTGTTCGGCGGCGACCAGTTCGAGATTGAGGCCCGACAAGCGGCTTTCCCGACGCGATCGAGCGCGCGAAAATATCGATCCCCTCGCCGCTCGAATAGCTGGTCAGCGCGATGTCGGTGAACATGACCCAGCGCCAGGCTTGCGCGCGGCGGTTTTCGTCGGCGCCCTGGCGTCGCGTCCTTCAGTCGGACGAAATAGGCGCCGGGGTAAAGCTTCGGCAGGGCCGCGCCGAGCGCGAACACCGTCGTCACCGTTTCATTTTCGACTTCGTTGACCTTGATGTCCTTGTCGAAAACCTTGACGCCGACATCTTCGCCGCTTTCTTCGTCATAGGCGTAATAATAGTCGTCCTCGCCGAACGATTCCCCGCGCGTCACCGATTTGCGCGCGAGCGAGCGGTCGGAAACCCGATAGACGGAGATGTTGAGCTTTTCGACATTGACGGTCTCGATGCCGACGCCGTCCGCTTCAAGGCGCGGCAAGATCACGCCGTCGCCGACGAAGCCGACATAAGCCGGGCTTGTCGCCGAAAGCGATCGTCACTTCGACCGGGCGTTTCAGCTTCTCGCCGGTCTTTGACGGCGCGCCGGCGCGCACGCGCGCCTTGTATTCCTTGTCGAACTCAAGGCCCGCAATGCAAAGGCTCGTGCCCTTCGACCGTCACCGCAGGCTTCATCGTCGGCGTCATGCGAACGTAGTCGGCGTAATTGGTCTTGCCGGAGGTGTCGAGTTCGCGCGTGAACTGGAGGCAGGCGCGCGGCTCCGAACCCGCGGTATCGAGAAGCAATCGGTGATACCCGAATTCTTTCTTGGAGAGATCTTCCGGGCGCGGCGCGTTCTCGCCGCGGATTTCCTGGAATGACGCGGCGCGGACCGCCTTCGATCATCGAAGGCTACGGAGGCGGATCGGCCAGCGCTACGGCCTTCAAACCAGCCGTCGGCGAACACGCCCGAAAGGAGACCGGCGCCGAACGCCGCAAGGACGCCCCCGGCGATCATGAGTGTCTGTTTTCTGTCCATTGCCCCTGTACTCCCTCGGCGCGTTCTGATGCGCGATCTTAACCAAACTTATGGCGTTTCCGGGTCCAAAAGAAACAGTTTCAGCGGCGGCGGATGGGCCGGGCGGCCTTTTCCGCAATTGCTTTTCGACAAGGGCCCGTTAGGAAGGGCGTCGCCGCGGCGCCGGGCCGGCTTCGGCCAAGGCGAAAGTCTCCGTAGCTCAGGCGGATAGAGCACCAGATTCCTAATCTGGGGGCCACAGGTTCAAGTCCTGTCGGAGACGCCAGCCAAAATCAGCGGGTTAACTCAGCGCTCGCGTCCCCCGCGCATGGCAGCCCTCCAACTCGCGCCCGGCGGCGCGTTTGCCGCCGTGTAGACAGAGCTTATAGAGCTGGTTCTCCGCCGAGTACGTGTAGCTCCTCCCGCGATGGTCGCTCGTCACATTGCCGTTGCCGTCATGAACGACGAGGGCGCCGCCGACCGAGGCGTATTGATTGAGGCCGCCCGTCGGCGAACGCCGACAAACTTAAAATGCTTCCGCGCGCGACGGGCGGTTTTTTTCATTTGCGCGCTTTCGCGCGCGGGGCGCGACATAGAGGTCGGTCCCCAAGCCTTGCGGGAACAGCGCGACCAGGGGGTCCGACACCGTCTCCGAGGCGAGCTGCCCGACATTGTTGTAGGAAAAGTCGTATTCGATCTCCGCGCCCGCCGACATTGCAGGCCGAGCGCGCCGGCCCGGCAAGGTTCCAGTCATGGCAGGTCAGTCTCAGCCAACCCATAAGACGTGGCTACCGTAAGCCGATTACCGCTCTTGTCCACGTTGTAGCGCAGTCATAGACATGAAGCCACACCAAAGTCATCGTCAACAAAACATATGAATATAAATAGGCTACCGACGCGAAATAAGCCCACATTACGTTCCAATATTCCATACTGTCGATGCGCACGCGATCCTTCGAAAATTTGTCATATATGAAGTAAAACCTCCCATGCCAAAAAGGTGCAACCGGCCACAGGAAAAAGTGAACGAGATACGATATTGCTTCATCGCTTCTCCTATAAGTTCGCCAATACCCCAGCCGAACAATCAACGAGGTTAATAACGATACTGACAGGTAATACAGCAATATCCTCATCTCCTGAGAGGAAATATTTTGCGCGTGCCAGCGGCCGATGGATGTGATCAACTGTACAAGCGGTGTTAACGACTGATCAAACAGATGACCACCTCGGATTGAAACACGAAATAAGTCAGAGGCGGCAAGCAGCCACACCGCCGCGCTCGCCACCGCGGATGCTGCAACAGTAATGAGCATTTAAAGGCGTACCCATTGATGTGAGCCCTTTGGCTCCCGCGTTTAATCAGAGAATCCTGCGGTTAAATACTTCATCGTTTCGGGTTTGGCGAGCGCGCCGTGCGCGGAGCTCATCTGTAGCTCAGGCGCTCGGCGCGCGGACGCCGGGGATTGTCCGCCCAGGGCCGAGTGCGGCCTGAGATTGTTGTAATCATACCTCCAGAGAGAAAAGTCTTCGCCGAGCGTCAGCGAGGCTCGTGAATACTTCCTCATTCAAGCAGCTCGTCGCGCAATCGGCCGTTGAACGCTCGATGAAGCCGTTCTGCTGCGGCTTGCCCGGCGCGATATAGTGCCAGCCGACGCCGGTCTCGTTCTGCCATTCGAGGATGGCTCGACTGGTCAGTTCGGTTCCGTTGTCGCTGACCATCATCTCGGGCTTGCCATAGAGCCGGATCACGGCGTCCAGTTCGCGCGCGACACGCGCGCCGGAGAGCGATGTGTCGGCGACAAGCGCCAGGCATTCCCGCGTGTAGTCATCGATCACCGCCAGGATGCGGAACCGCCGGCTGACGCCGAACGTGTCCGGCCACGAAGTCCAGGCTCCAGCGCTTCGACGGACCAGATGGCGCAGCCATCGGCTCGCGCGTCCCCGTGGCCCGCTTGCGGCCACGCCGTCGCTTCACCGCCAGCCCTTCTTCGCGATAGAGCCGCCTCAGCTTCTTGTGGTTCATCTCGATGCCTTCTCGTTCGAGCATCAGGCCGATCGCGCCGGTAACCAAAGCGCCGCCGCTCGCTCGCGATGTCGCGCATGCGCACCCGGATCTCCGGACTGTCCGGCTCGGGCTCGCGCCTCACTGTCTTCGGATCGACGCTGACCAGCCGGCAGGCGCGGCGTTGGGAGATGTCGTGCCTGGCCATCGCCTTCAGCGCCGCGTCCCGCTTCCGCTGGGGCGTCGTCAGTTCTTTCCCAGCAGGTCTTTCAGCACGATGTTGTCGAGCATCGCATCCGCCAGCATCCGCTTCAGCCGGCCGTTCTCGGTCTCCAGCGTCTTCAGCTTGCGGGCGTCGGTGATGTCCATCCCGCCGATACTTCGCTTTGCATTTGTAGAAGGTCGCCGTGCTCAGCCCGTGCTTGCGGCAGACGTCCGCCGTCGGCACGCCCACGCTCCTGCTCGGCCAGGATCGCGATGATCTGTTCTTCGGTAAATCTGCTCTTCCGCATGTCCGTCTCCTGGTGACGGACTCTCCATTCAAACGAGGGACCACGCGGGGCTCACATCAGCGCCCGTCGCGCAGCTTCCCGAGACCGTGTAGTCGATCATCAAGATGGGCTCGGCAGCCGGCGGCTGCGGAAAATAGCCGAATGCGGCGGCTTGGTTCTTGAAGCGCCCTAAACGGTTGCGCCCTATAAGCGGGGCAAAGTCGGGGCGGAAGCGTCCCGGAATGAAACGGCTGACGGCGGATCCATGCGCGACGCGCTCCTGCTTGTGGTGATTTTCGGGGGTCTTCTCATGACCCTGCGCTACCCGTTCGTCGGGATGATCCTCTGGGCGTGGTTTTCGCTGTTGACCCCGCACCAGATGGCGTACGGCGCTTTCGGAATTCCCCTGAACCTCGTCATCGCCGCGACGACGATCGTCGCCATGGTCCTTCACGGCGAGGTCGCCAGGTTCCGGCTCGACTGGATCACCTTCTGGCTGATCTGCGTCGCGCTCTGGCTTTTTGTCAGTCAGGCGAACTCGCTCGACCCGGAAAACTCCGCGATCTATTTCGACCGGTTCATCAAGACGCTGCTGTTCACCATCCTCTGCGCGCAACTCGCGACGACGAGGCTTCGGATCCATGCGCTGATCTGGGCGTTCGTGCTGTCGATCGGATATTTTGCGGCGAAGGGCGCCGTCTTCACGGCGATGACGCTCGGCGAGTACCGCGTGCAGGGCGTGCCGCTGACGATCCTTGAAGACAACAACCACATGGGCATCGCGATCGCAACGACGCTCCCGCTGATGCTTTATCTGCGCGGCGTCGCCGCAAGGAAATGGCTGCGCAATGCGCTGACCCTCCTCTTCCTGATGTCGGTTTTCGCAATCATCGGCACGCAGTCGCGCGGCGCCTTTCTGTCGCTTGTCGCTTTCGGCGGCTTTTTCTGGCTGCGCTCGAAGCACAAGCTGGCGATCGCCGCCGCCGCGATGCTCGCGGTCGTCCCGGCGATCGCGTTCATGCCGTCCAAATGGTCCGAGCGCATGACGACGATCACTGACGCTGGCGAAGACGAGTCCTTCATGGGTCGCGTCGACGCCTGGGTGATCAACACCAAGTTCGCGCTCGAGCGACCGCTGACCGGCGCCGGCCTTCGCAATCCCTACCAGCAGGAACTCGCCGTGAAGGTCGATGCGGAGCGTGCGCCGCGCGCCAAGGCCGCGCATTCGATCTATTTTGAAATTCTCGGCGGCGCCGGCTTCGTCGGCCTCGCCTTTTACCTCGCGCTCCTCGCGACCGCCTTTTTCAAATCGGGCTCCCTGCAATCGGTCGGCAAGGATGCGGGGGCGCACCCATGGCAGGCGCGCTTTGGTTATTTCTCGCAGATGTCGCTCGTCGTCTTCGGCATCGGCGGCGCATCGACATCGCTTGAGATGTGGGACGGGTATCTCGTCGTTATCGCGCTCATCGCCGCCGCGTCGCGGCTTGCAGTCGAGACGTCCGCGTCAACAGCCTCAGTCAATGCGCTGAAGCGCTACAGCTGGCGCGGCGCGGCGCGTGGCGGCGTCGCCCGGCCGACAATCAATCCTACTTTATGATGGCGCGAAGGTGGGCGACCGCCCGGGCGGCCTTTTCAACCGCGTCTTCTTCGCCGTGGCCGTGCGCGCCGTTCAACCCGTTCGCGCGGCTTTTGTGATCGTGGTCGTGCGAGGGCAGATGCAGCACTGACGGCCGATCGACCGACCGGCCTTGATCCGGACATTCGGCGGAGCCGGTTTCGATCTGGATGGTCGATTCGTGAATGCCGAAGCGTTCTTCAAGCCGCGACTTCAGCGCCTGCAGCGCCTCGCCCGCCGCCGCGCCGTCGCGAATTTTCGCATGCAGCGTCAGGCGCAACTGATCCGGCGTCAGTTGCCAGATCTTCACATTATGGATGTCCTCGATCGCCGGACTTGCTGCAGACAATTCGCTGATCACCAATTCGATATCGATATTCTCCGGGGCGCCCTCGAGAAGGATGTGGCTCGTTTCGCGAAGCAGCTTCACCGCCGACCGCCCGATCAGCGCGGCGACGAATAGCGACAGGATCGGGTCGATCCGCGTCCATCCGGTCAGGAAAATGACAATCGCGGCGACTATCGCGGCGATCGATCCGAGGAGGTCGCTTGCAACATGCAGCATGGCGCCGCGGATGTTGATGTTGTGTTCGCCGGCTTGATGGAGAAGCCGGAACGCCACGCCGTTCGCCGCGAGACCGAGCGCGGCGATGATGAGCATCGGCGTCCAGGCGACTTCGATCGGATTGATCGCGCGGCGCACCGCTTCGTACACGATCCAGGCCATCAGCACCGCGAGCGCGATGCCGTTGACGAAAGCCGCCAGAACCTGAACGCGCCGATAGCCGAAGTGCAGTCGCTGATTGGCGGGCTTCAGCGCCATCCAGTGCGCGCTCGCCGCCAGCGCCAGCGCGAACGCGTCGGTCATCATGTGGGCGGCGTCCGCGAGCAGCGCCAGCGACCCCGACATCAGGCCGCCAATCACCTCGACGACCATGAAAACGACGATCACGACAAAGGCCGCGATCAGTCGGCCACCGTCCGTGCGATGCTGCGCATGCCCCCCAAATGAGTGGTCGTGGCCGCAGTCGGTCATGCCTCGCCTGTCTGTCGGAACGCCTGCAAATTCAAGGAACAAACCCGACGCTACATAAGCGGTCTCGTGAGCCGCTCGCAAGGCGAATGTGCCGTGGGTTACAAGGCTTCATAATTGGTTCATGTGGGCGAAATGCAACATCGCGCCCGGGGAATGATGCAAACCGACCACGCGCATAGGTGACGAGATAACATTAGGGTCTATAAGCTGGCCCCGGTGCAAGCGGCGAAGCCGCGCCCGGCGCTGATCGCTATTGCGGCGATCGAAGCCGGTGTTGCAGCTTGCGCTTAACGAGGGGTCGTTGCGCTGCGTGTCATGGATTGAGGACATCCCGCCCGGAATTTGGGCGAGCCTTGGCGCCGCGTGCGTCAGCTCAGCCGGTCTTCTTTCAATGGCTGCGCTCGGCGACTGGGGGAAGCGCCACAGCTCCTATTTCTCATCCTTCGCGATCGGCGTCCTGCTTGTCGCCGTCCTTTTCCACCTTGCGCCCGAGGCGCTCGAATCGTCGCTGGACAATTGGAAATCCATCGCCGCCGGGTTTCTCGTGATGGCCGTGATCGGGATCGGCCTTCGGCTGATTTCGACGACAGGCGTCAATGGACACGGCTGGGCGATCGGCTACGCCTCGATCGCGGCGCTCGGCTTTCACTCATTCGTGGACGGACTGATCTATGAGGCGACTTACCTCGACGAATGGTTCACCGGCGGGCTCGCAACCGCCGGGCTGTTGCTTCATGAATTTCCGGAAGGCGTCATCGCCTATTTTCTCGCGCGCGACGCCGGGCTGAACAGCGCGCAGTCGGTTGCATGGGCCTTTATCGCGGCGTCGCTGACGACGGTCGCCGGGGCGTTTGTCGCGTCGGGGTTCGCCGCCGAGGTGACGCACGCCGACGTCGGCCCGCTGCTTGGCCTCACTGCCGGCACCCTCGCCTACATCATGGTCTTTCACCTCGGGCCGCATGCGAGCCTGACGCCGCACCGGCGCGGTTATGCGGTCGCGAGCGCCGGCGTGCTGATTGCGGTGGTGGCGCTCCTCTTCCGCCACATCGGCGGCTAAGCGCTATTTGTCGCGACACCCTGCGACGCCGGCGGCCGGTATCACGCTTTGCCACCCTTCCGCCGTTTCGACGGTCAGAAGTCCCCGTTCGAGGTAGGTCCCGCCGTCGAAGCCGAGGCCGAACCGCATCCGGATGGTCGCCTTCACGTTTTCCGCCGACAATTCCTGCTCTTCAAATACGCCGAAAGCTGATGACCCGCCCCTCTCGCCGAGCGCGAGGCGCGTCGACTTTCCGTTGACGACGATTTCCGCCTCCTTGCCCGACGTCAGCCGCAAGATCGCCATCGGCCGTTGCGCATCGAGGGTCCAAAGGATCATGCCGCACTCGCCTCTCGGCAACGCGGAATCCTTGATCGCGCCGATGACAATGGTGCTGTCGCCGCTCTGCGCCGGCGCAACCTCGCCGACAACCGCCGGCTTCGCCGAAGCGCATGCCGACGCGCCGGCAACAAGGCCGGCGACGATGAACGTCATTTTCATGAACTAAAACCCTTCAATTGACCGACCGCGCGGTATGACAGCGCGTCGCCATCGCCCTCAAATCCGAAAAGGCGCAGCGTCTGCGCGACTTCCGTCCGCCGCGGTTCGGCGATCAACGTCATCTTGTAGGTGAAATCGGTCGCGACCGCCACGTTCATCCGGACCGAGCCGTCCGTTCCGTCTCCTGCAAGCGCGAATTGGAGCGCGCCGTCGACGCACTTGATGTCGCCGGCCAGCGGAAACGCCTCGCCGGACCAGCGCCTCGTCAGCCCGTCGAGGGCGCTCGTCGAAACGCTTGCGCCTTCAGCCGCGCAACCGCTCCGGGACAGGGAAAGCGTCTTTGCTTCAAGTCTGGCGGATCCCTGATAGGGCGCCCCGTAAAACGTGTACTGACGAATGGCGGCGAGCGAGAAGACCGCCGTCAAATCCTTAAGGACGACGCGCGATCCTGACGCGGATATTCTGCCAGAAGCCGTCAAGGCGCCGTCTTTGCTCGTCACGTCGGCGACGACCTGGCCGATCAGGAGCCCGAGCGGATCCAGTGAATAATCGACGTCGCCGACAAGGACGCCGCCATAGACGACGTCTTCAAATGCGCCGCGCCAGAGCGATCCCTTCGCCTTTGTTATTTCAAGCAGCGGCGCACGGTCCTCGGCGACGATCGCCGCAAGCTCCGCCGGCGCTGCTGCGATCGCCGCGACGACGAAGGCAATCGCCCCGGACGCCCAGAGCGAGCGAACACCGGACGAGGGCGTTTCACCGCGCTTCATGCTGCCGACCGCCTGACCAGCGTCAATTGCGCCTGCGCGCCCACGCCCGTCGCCCCGCGCGCGATGTCGGCGGCGGCGACGGAGACGCCATACCGCGCCTCAAGCGCCTTCAGCCAGGCGAACAGTTTTTCCGGGTCCGCGACGACATTGGCGTCGACGCCGCCATCATCGCGCCCGTTCCGGTAATTGACGACAACGCCGAACTCGCCCGTCGACTGGGTGATGACGTTGAGGATCGGTGTTGCAAGATCGACGCCCGCTGCTGCGGCCGTTGCGCCCGCGGATGCGCTCGCCTCCGACACGAGATTGTAGAGCTGCTCTGCGTCCGTGCGCCGTTCCGTCATTCGGGCGCGCCAGCCGAACGCCGGCGCCACAATCAATTGCAGAAACGCGAGGACGGCGACTAAGGCGCCGCCGACGCCAACGAAGAGCTTTTCACGACCTGAAAGTCGGTCCCAGAACGCTTTCATTTAAGCCTCGCCGACATTTCACCGATGAAGGCCTCGCCGGACCGGCGATATCCTCCGCTATCGGTTGCGATCAGTCCGTTCGCGTCGAGGGTCGCGCGAAACGCTTCGATGCCGGCGTCGGATTCGCTCCTGATGCTGAAGACAAATTGTCCGCGCGCCGCGTCGTAGCGAATGCGGTCGATCGCGACGCCGTCGTGGCCCTCAAGGCTCGCCGTTAAAAGCGCGGTCATCTCGAGGAACGACGCGGATTTGACGCCGTCCGCGAGCATCTGACGGGAATGCGCGCGGATGTCGGAGCCGAATAGGTCGGAAACGCCGCCTGGTGCATCGCGCTTGCGCTGTCTTCGAATATCGACGCGATGCGCCCGTCGCGAAGGCCGCTCGCCGCCGCGGAAACGATCGCGACGCCGGCAAGGCCGGCCGCAAGCGCCGCCGGCCGCTTCCACGGACCGAGTTTAAGTGAACGGACCTGCCGGCGGCGAAACTCGCCGGAAAGAAAATTCGCCTGAGCGCCCTTGATCGACAGGTGGGCGCCAAAGAGCGCGACGACGTCGGCTTCATGCGGCAAGGGCCGGCGCTCGACCGGCGCATGGGCCCAGCGTCCGACCGGGTCATGCGCGCCATAAGCGATGATCGCCGCTTCTCCCGCAGCCTCGATGAAGGGCGGCGCGACGACGTCGGCGAGCGAGAGTTCCGCCGAAAATCCAGCCTTGCCCCGCGAGGCGATGATGCGGCCATGATCGCCGACGATGATGCAGGCGGTTTCGGTCCCGCCGATGCAGAGATAATCAACCGTCATTTCGCTGACGGCGACGCCCGCCGCATCGAACGCGGCGACCCATTCGCTCATGACGGCCTTCGAGACGGCAAGCGCTGCGCGGCTCGCGCCGGTCGTGACGACGACGTGGAGATCATCGACCGCCTCGGCGAGTTCGTCTTCGAGAATATACCTCGCGGCCGCCATCAGCTTCGACGTTTGTTTTGGCGGCGCAGGGATTTCGCGCATGGCGACTTGTTCGCCGGAAAGGATGGCGACGATCCGCGCGTCGGAAGGGAGACGGTTTGCCATCCCCGACAGGGAGGCGACATCCGCGACGCGGCCGGCCTCCTCAATCGTCGCGCCGACGAAGGCGCCCCAGGCCACGGGCTCCTGCGGCGTCGCGCCAAGTTTTAAGACGATAAGGTCCGTCAAAATTCGTCTCCGAACGAGCGCGCAAGAAGCCTGACGTCCGTCCCGGCCGCCTCGAATAATAGCGCTTCTTCCATGGTCCGATCGTTAACTTCAAGCCGCACGAAAACCTTGATGCGGTTCGAGATGATCGCCGTGGGCGAGGCCGGAATGGCGCCGCCGGCCGACACGAAGGGCGCCCAGAAATCGGCCGCCGCCGCCCACCCGCCGGGCGGCGCTGCGGCGATCTGGTTCTTGATCTCGTCAAGCGCCCATTGCCCGCCGGTCAGAGCGTGGATGAGCGGGGCGTCGACCTCCTCAAGCAGGTTCAGGTTGATCTCGGGTTGTTTCGTATCGGCGTTAGCGCACAAATAGGGCTTAAGGCCGGCGGTAGAGTTTCCGGGAAACCCCGTCCATCGCCCGCAGCTCCGACACCGATGCGATCGGTCCCTGCGCCGTCCGGAACGGCGTCGGCAGGGCGGTGTAGAAATTATCCTCGGCGCCTTGCGGCTGCGACTGAAACTCGGTGTCGAGGAAATCGACGATGACGTCGCCAAGCTTTCGCGCCTCGCCCTCGCCAAGGCCGAACGCGGTGACAAAACTGACAAAATTATCGACCTCGGCGGTTACGGGAATACCGCCAGCGTCGACGAGACTGTTGACGTTGAAACAGCGCGTCGCATCCGCAAAGATCATCACGCCCTTCCCGGTCGCGAAGGGCATCTCGATAGCGCCGCCGAAAACCCCGTCGTTGCGGGCCATCTTCGGCGGTTTCGATGCGAGATATTTCTCGAGGATCGACTTCGCCATCACTTCGGCCGCCGCCGCGCGCCAGAGCATCTCCGTCCGCGCGCGATCGGAAGCGCTGCGATTGACGCTCGCGGTTACGAGGCTTGTGGTCGACAGCAGAATGAAAGAAAGGGTCGCCACCAAGAGCAGCACGATGACGAGCGCGGCGCCTTTCTGTTTGCTGAGGCGGTGGTTCATGGTTCGATCTCGCCGATCCAGAAGAGCTGCTCCAACTCGCCGAAACGCGCCGTCGTCATCGTCAGCTGGACAGCCTCTGGCGGCGGACACGCCGCGCCGGCGCACCCTTGCGGCCAGAGATCGGCCCAATTGATCCGCCCGCTGACTTCGCCGGCGTAAAACCCGATCTTCACGCTCGTAACGCCCGAAAACAGCACCCGATCCGTTCTCGGCTGGCCCGATGCGTCGTCGAGATAGGGCCGGACGCGGCGCACGACCTTGTCGGCGACCACCAGATATTCGACAGCCTGAAGGCTCGGCCGCGGCGCGACGTCGCCGGGGTTTTCCCAGCCGCGCCGCACAAACGCGAGCAGGAGCGTTTCGCCCTCGACGGGCTTTCGAAGCGCGAGCCCGGCGCCGCCGAGAAACGGCGCCGGCGCCGGCACGCCGAACTCGTCGCGAACGGTCCGCAGCGCGACGGTCGCGAGATCTTGTTTGATGATGAGACGCGCGATCTGCATGTCGCGTATCGCAGCATCGGCCTCCTCAAGCTGGTCGCGCCCCTCGACCGACAGCCGCAGCGCGTAAACGGACGCGCCCGATATCATCGCGAAAATCAGGAGCGCGATCAGGAGTTCCGGGAGCGTCAGGCCGCGCTGCGAATGGCGGGTCATGACTTCTCTCTCAGGGATTTAACGCGCGCGAGGATTTGCACGCCGCCGTCTCCGCGGACGGCGATGTCGACACGCAGCAGATCCTCGCTCGCCTCAGTCACGACCCGTGTCACGGTCCATTTGCGGCCGGCCGCCTCGATTTCAGTCACTTCCTCGCCTTGGGAAGGCGGCGCCGCGCTCAGAAGCGTTTGCGTCGTCTGATTGTCGGCGACGATGCCGGCGATCAGGCGTTCCTGCTCGATCGCGGCGAACCGCGCGCTTTGGGCGATCATCGAATAGGCGGCGAGAACGACGCCCGCGAGAATGGCGAGCGCGACCAGCGTTTCAACGAGCGTCAGGCCCCGCTGGCTACGCATCCTGCCTCACCTCGATCGCAGCGCCCTCGGTGACGGTGACGATCCACGCGCCGTCGGGACTGGAGAAACGGACCGAAAACGGCGTTTGCGCGCCGAGCGGATCGAGCGGGATGCGGAGCGCCTTGTCGTCCTCTTCGTCTTCATCGTCGCTGGTTGAGGGAGCATCGTCCTCATCATCTCCAAGCGCGCGCGCGTTGTCATTGGCGGCGTCGGCGATCTCAACGACAGCGGTCGAACGCTTGTCGAACGTCTTCCTTGCGAGCGCCTTGTTCGCGTCGATCGGCGCCCACTCGCCATCCGCGACCGCCTCGAACCCATAGCCGGCGGCGTCAATCGAAACGCGCATCATGCCGCCCGACGCGATCGTTTCATCAAGCGCGAGCTGGATCCGTGCGGCGAAACGCTCGGCGTCATCGCGCACCGGCGGCCGCGACGGCGGCGCATTCAGCAGGACGACCGACGATGCGAGCGCCAGGATGACGATGACGACAAGCAGCTCGACAAGCGTCAGCCCGCGCTGGCGGTTTCGTATCAACTCTCGTCCGACCAATTCACGATATCCGCGTTGACGCCCTCGCCGCCCTCTTCGCCATCGGCGCCGAGCGAGAAGATGTCGATTGCGCCGTGTTCTCCCGGCTGACGGTATTGATAGGGCTTGCCCCAGGGATCGACAGGAAGGACGCGAAGGTAGCCGCCGGGGCGGTACTGGTCGGTCCGTGCGTCGCCGGACGGCGCAGTCACGAGCGCCTGCAATCCCTGCTCCGTGGTCGGATAATTGAACATGTCGAGGCGGTACTGATCGAGAGCGTTCTCGATCGAGCCGAGATCGATCTTCGCCTTGCGCGCGGCGGCGCGATCGCGCTCGGGCAGCACGTTGACGACGACGAGCGCGGAGATAAGCGCGAGAATCGACAGGACGACGAGAAGTTCGATGAGGGTGATGCCGCGCTGGCGCCTGCGGAAGCGCCGTTTCTTGAGGTCGATCATCAACGTGAACTCCATTTGTTCAAGGTTTTCATCAGCTAGCAGCGAGGCTGTTAAGCCTCAGGATCGGCAGCAGGATCGAGACGACAATTATCATGACGGCGCCGCCCATGGCGATGATGATCGCGGGCTCAAGAAGGCGCAAGGCGATGGTCGACGCGGTGTCGAATTCCTCCTCCAGCTGCGCCGCCGCCTTGTCGAGCATCAGCGGGACGGCGCCCGCACGCTCGCCGGCGCCGATCATGTGGATCATCATCGGCGGGAGCACGTTCGCGCGCTTGAGGCTGGCCGCGAGCGAGGCGCCCTCCCTCACATTGGTGATGGCGCCGTCGAGGCGGTCGCGGATGAAACTGTTGCCGATCGTGCGCTGGGCGCCCCTGAGGCTGTCGAGCAACGGCGAGCCGCCGGCAAAGAGCGTCGCCAGCGTGCGCGCAAAACGTGCGCCGTCGAGACCGCGCAGGAGCTTGCCGATCAAGGGCACCGTCAACACCCATCGATCGACCGCGAGCTTGAACGGCGGCGACTTCATCGCCTGCAGAAAGGCCGCGGAACCAAGCGTCGCCGCCATCACAAGGTAAAGCCCATAGCTGCCGAGAAATCCCGATATGGCCATCACGAAGCGCGTGACGAAAGGGAGTTCCGCGTCGAATGTCTGGAATTGCTCGACGATCTTCGGCACGACCTGCGTCATCAGCGCGGTGACGACGCCGCCCGCAACGAAGGCGAGCGCCGCCGGATAGATGAGCGAGGCGATCGCCTTGTTCATCATCGAGCGGTTCTTTTCGAGCATCGTCGCGAGGCGGTCGAGCACGCTCGCAAGGTCGCCCGACGTCTCGCCGGCCGCGACGACGGCGCGATAGAGATCGGGAAAAGATTTCTTGTCTTCGCCCAGCGCGTCGGCAAAGCGCCAGCCCTCGAGCACCCGCTCGCGCACGGCGAGAAGGCGCTTTCGGGAACCGGCTTTTCGGTCTGCAAGGCGACGGCGTTGATCGCCTCCTCCAGCGGCGTCGAGGCGCCGATGAGGACCGCAAGCTGGCGCGTCAGATTGACGAGTTCTCCGGGACCGATTTTCGCGGGCGCCTTGCGGCCGGCGCCGATGCCAGCCTTGTCGCGCGGCGCGGAAATCGACACTGGCGTCAGTTGAAGGCGCCGGAGCTCCTGGCGCGCGAGGCGCGCCGACTCCGCATTGACGACGCCGCGCTTTGAGCGGCCGCCGATATCGAGCGCTTCATACTCAAACGACGGCATCTTCCTCCTCCTGACGGACGACGCGGAGGACTTCCTCGATCGACGTCGAGGCCGGTGAGCACGTGACGGAATCCGGATGCGCGAGCGTGTCGGCCTTGCGGAACGCCTGCGCGGCGAGGTCCGCTTCGCTCGCATCCTCATGGATGAGACGGCGGAGCGTTTCGTCGACGACCATCAGTTCGTAGACGCCGATGCGCCCTTCGTAGCCGGTATGGCCGCACCGCCCGCAGCCGACGGGACGGAAAATCGTTGCGCCGTCGTCTGGCGCAAGGCCAAGAAGCTTTTTCTCCGCGTCATCGGGAGCGATATGGATTGCTTGCAGGTCGGGCACAGGCGGCGGACGAGCCGCTGCGCGAGAACGCCGGCGACCGTCGAGGACAACAGGAATGGTTCAGCGCCCATGTCGCGCAGGCGCGTAACGGCGCCGACGGCGGAATTGGTGTGCACCGTCGAGAGCACGAGGTGGCCGGTCAGCGACGCCTGGATCGCGATCTCGGCCGTCTCGACGTCGCGGATCTCGCCGACCATGACGATGTCAGGGTCCTGACGAAGGATGGCGCGAAGGCCGGTCGCGAAGGTCATGCCGACTTTCGGATTGATCTGCGTCTGGCCGACGCCGTCGATCGCATATTCGACAGGATCCTCGACGGTGAGGATGTTGCGCGACGGATCGTTGAGCAGCTTCAGCGCCGCGTAAAGCGTCGTCGTCTTGCCGGAACCGGTCGGACCGGTGACGAGAATGATCGCCGTTCGGACGCTGAAGAACGCCTGTTGAAGGCGGCGCAACGTCTCGGCCGGCATGCCGAGCGCGTCGAGATCGAAACTCGCCTCCTCCTTGTCGAGAATGCGCATGACGACGCGCTCGCCAAAGCGCGCCGGCAAGGTGGAGACGCGAACGTCGATGAGTTTCCCGCCGAGCGAGAGCGAAATCCTGCCGTCCTGCGGCAGCCGCTTTTCCGCGATGTCGAGGCGCGCCATGACTTTGACGCGGCTCGTCAGCACCGGCGTCATGCGCGACGGGAGCGACAGAATTTCCCGAAGGACGCCGTCGATCCGCAGTCGAACGGATAGGGTTTTCTCGTAGGGTTCGATGTGGATGTCTGACGCCTTCAGCTTCACGGCTTCGGCGATGATCGCGTTGATGAGGCGAATGACGGGCGCGTCGTCTTGCGTATCGAGAAGATCGGCCGTCGCGGGCAGGCCCTCGGCGAGCGACGCCAGATCTTCCTCGCCCTTCTCCATCTTGAAGTCGTCGGCGCGGATGCCGTCCGCCGAGTAAATCGCCGAAAGGCGGCGCTCGAAGGCGTCGGCCGGCATTTCGTCGACGGCGATCGGCGCATTGACGACGCGCCGAACCTCGAGAAGCGCTTTGGGATCGGGACGCCCTCGCGAGCCGACGCGCGCCGGGCGCGCATTCGCGTCGAGAACGACGAGGCCGTTCTCTTTCGCGAAGGCGTAAGTCAGCCGGACGTTCGTCGCTGCGGTGGTTTCGCTCATTGCTCCGGGGCGGCCGTCGGCTCCGCCGTCCCTGTCACTTGCTCAATCAGCCGCTCAAGCTCGCTCTGGGGCCGTCCCGTCGCCAGCATTTCGCGCGCGTTGATGTAGTCCATTTTTTTGCGAGTCACCGAGCCGCCTGCTCCTTGTCGCGAATGATGGTCGGGCGCAAGAAGACCATCAGATTGCGGCGCGTGCGCATGCGCGAGGTCGATTTGAACAAATTTCCGGCGATCGGGAGGTCGCCGAGCAGCGGCACCTTATTCTCGCTAGCGGGCGTCGTTGTTGTCGACGAGGCCGCCGATGACGAGGATGTCGCCGTCATCGACAAGCGCCGTCGTCGTGATTTCGCGCTTGTTGGTGATGATGTCCTCGGAGTCGGCTGACCGTGTCGTCGATGCTGGAGATTCCTGGCGGATTTCCATCGTGACGGTGCCGCCTTCATTGATCTGCGGCGTCACTTCGAGAATGATGCCGATCTGCTCGCGCGAGACGGTGCGGAAGGGTTGTCGAGAAATTGTCGCCGGCAGCCTCGCCCGTGGTGATGGGGATTTCCTGGCCGACGCTGCAGCATCGCTTCCTGATTGTCGAGGGTCACGACGGACGGGGTAGGAGAGGACATTGGACGTCCCGATCCTGCTTCATAGCCGTCAAGGACCGCGCCGAAGAGGCGTCGTGCCGTCCTTGTCGAACCGCCGCGCCCGAGGTCGAAGCCGTTCGATGCCGAGAAGCGAATCGAGGGCCGCGTGGCGCAGCGGGCTCGGCGTCCGGCCGTTCAGGAGGCTTCCGACCGAGAAGAGCTCGCCGAGCGCGCTGAGAGCATCGGCGAGTCGCCGGATTGAAATTCGTCGCGGTAAACGGAACGCGGTTGCCGTCGGTCGTGCGCGAGGAAATACTGCGACGCCGAGTTCGACGCGCCGTGCTGGTCCGTAAATCTCGACGATGATCGCCTCGATCTGGACCTGTGCGCGGCGGACGTCGAGTTCCTGGACGACCTTGCGCAGGGTCTGCTGGATGTTCGGCGTCGCCGGAAATGATGACTGAATTCGTCGGCTTGTGGAACGAGATGTTGGCGCGGCGCGCGCCCGCGCCGACCGCGGGCGGCGCGCCGCATCCTTCGACTTCCGCTGATCGCTGCGGCTTCGGAGCTGGCGATTTCCTTCAACAGCTTCGCCATCTCTTCGGCGTCGGCGTGATTGAGCGCGACGACCGACAGATCGCTCTGGCCTGCGCCCGATGCGGTCGAGTTCGTTGATGACGCTGACGAGGCGCGACAGGATCTGCGGCTCGGCGCGGATGAGGATCGAGTTCGACGCGGCGACCGGAACGACGCTGACTTTCGACGCGGACGTCGCGCCTTCCTCGGAAATTTCCTGCGCGAGATTGGCGACGACGCGCGCGACTTCCGACGCCGACGCGTTTTCGAGCGGGATCGTGCGGTAGATCGTCGTGATCGCGGTCGATCTGGGCGAGCACCTTGCGCATGCGTTCGACATTGTCGGACGTAGTCGACGATGATGACCGCGTTGCCGGTGCTCACCGGCGCGACGACGCCTCGCTCCGAGATAATCTGCGAAAGGTTCGCCGCCGCTTCCCGCGCATCGACGTGATTGAGACGCACGATCTCGGTGACGGTGTCGCCGGCTTCGCCGCCGCCGACGGGACCTGCTGCGCGCGCGCCTTCCTGGATCGGGATGATCTTGTAGGTGTCCCCGTTGACCGGCGCCGCGATGAAGCCGGTGACGCGGAGCGCCGTCTGAAACAGCTCCCACGCCTCATCGACGCAAAGCCCGCCATTCGGCCCCGACTTGATCGTCACGCGCCCCGCGACACGCGGATCGAGGACGAATTTCTTGCCGGTCCGCAGCGCGATTTCATCGACGACCGACCGAATGTCGGCGTCCTCAAGATTTAACGCCTCGCCGCAGTTCTCCTGCGCCGCCGCAACGCCTGTCAGCGCCGAAAACGCGCAGGCGAGCGCAGCCAAAGTCCGCCGTAATTCGAAATCGATCATTCAATGCGCCCCGGCGCGTTTGGAAGCGCAATCGTAAACGGCATCACTACTCCCTGTCTCTCGATGCTTATCGTGACGGAGGCTCCGCCTTGCGTCATCGCGAGCGTTTCGAGCCCCAAGGCGATATCCGGGCCGATCGGCTGATTGTCAACGGCGACCAGCTTGTCTCCGACTTCCAGGCCAAGCGCCTCAAATCCGTCGATCTCCCCTGCCGGGTGCAAAACCAGCGTGAGATTTCCGATCGCGTCCGGTTGGGGCCGCGCGACGACGAAATTTCCGATCGTCGCCATCCCGTCCAAATCAACCTGCTGCGGCTCGCCAGCGGCCGCTGCGCCGCCGGAAGGCGTCGATGCATCGCGATTGATCATGCGAAGCGACTCGCGAACGCCATTGCGCAGCAAGATGACCTGGTCGCGAAGCACACGCTCGAGCGTCACGCCGGACGTGATCGTATCGCCCGGAACGAAACGGCCCTGCTTTTGATCCGCTATCTGAATAATCGCGGCGCCGCCGCTCCCGTCGATCCAGGTGCCGTGAAGGGTGAGATTGAGCGTCGTCTCTGCGACGTCGGCCCCTGCGTCGCCGGTTGGCGCGGCCTCTGGCGCGGCAGCGCTGCGGAAGGGATTATTCGGGCCTGCATGAACCGCTTGCTCGACCGGCGCGGCGCGCGGCGGGGGCGCGGCGGCCGGCGCGTCATACGGCCCCAGCCCGAGCCAGGAGTTCCAGGCGAGAATCGCGCCGATCGCGACGATCAGGAGGCGCTCGATTAACCGTACCGCCGCCCGGCCATCAGGGAGACCTGCGCGCCGCTTTGACCGGAACATCGCCTTGATGCGTCCGCGCACGGCATTCGCAGCCGCTTCGGTCGCGCCAAACCGGTCGATCCTGAAAACAGCCAAATCCAGTCCCATTCTTGGCGCCGCCGGGCATGGCCCGGCGGGCGGAACGCTAGCACTATCAAAAACTAAGCCGCACGCACACCTAAGACGCGCGAGGCGCCAGTTCTTATCCTTCAAATCGGCGCTTGATTGTGACAAATTCACAAAAAACAGGCTGACCGCTGCTTTTGATTGAGGCGAACGGTCGCGGAACCCTATTCGGCGGCGCCTTCGGCGGGCGCTGAAACCGGTTCATTAATGGTGATTGGCACGGCGACGCCCCGGCGCTCCACCGTCATGGTGACCGGAAACTTTCCGTTGCTCGCGGCGATCGCCTCGAGCCCTTGCGCGATATCGCCGCCGAACTGCTGGTTGTTGACGGCGACGATCGTATCGCCAGGTCTCAGCCCCAATTCTTCAAACGCGGCGGGGTCGCCGGCCGGCTGCAACTCAATCCGCATGCGTCCGCGTTCGTCTGGCGACGGCATCGCAAGCACGAGGTCGGAAATCATCGCGGCGCCTTGAGCGACCATGGCGTCGGCCTGCGACGACGGCCCGGCGTCCGCTTGCGGCGTCATAACTGATTGCGGCTCCGCGCCAGCGACGCGCTTGATGAGGCGCAGAGCCTCGCGAACGCCGTTACGAAGGATCACCACCTGGTCGCGTTCAACACGGTCGAGCGTCACCCCGGCGGTGATCGTGTCCCCCGGCGCAAATCGGGCCTGCTTGTCGTCGGGCGTTCCAATGATCGCGGCGCCGCCATTCGCATCGACCCAGGTGCCGTGCAGCGTCAGTTGCAGCGATGTGTCCGCGAGTTCGTCGGCGGGCGTTGCGTCAACCGCCGCGGCCGGTGCTGCGCTCGTCCGAAAGGGATTGTTGGGCGAGCGGGCCGCGGGTTCAGCGCGTGCAGGCAGCGCCGTCGGCGCGCGAGGCGGCGCCGGAACCGGACGCAAGACCCAGATATTTGCTCCGATAACGCCAGCGATCGCAACGACAAGCGCGAACTCAATCAGGCGGATCGCCCGCGGATTGACTGCTTTCGCGGCGGGGCGCGCCGCCAGCAGCGCCGACACGCGACCGCGCATTGCGGCCGCGACGAGCGCTTGACCGAACTATTCTGAAAACCGCCACGTGCAATACTCGCTGACCCGGCTCGGTCCGCCAGCATTCAATCGGTGAGCCGCCAGCGGTCAGTCATCAATAGCCGAGCCAAACCGGCGGTCAAACTGCGACATCCGGAAAGGGGCCGGCGACAAAAGCCGCAGGAACCCAGTCCGGACGCCACAATTCCAGCCATCGCCCAGGTGGAGCGATCGCCTTGTCGTCTATTTCTGGACGACAGTGGCGGTGTCGCTGAGCCAGCCGCCGGTGGAGCCGGCGTTAATGCGACCGAGGATCGAGACGGTGTGGGCTCCGATTGGTATGCTCCCGGTCACCAACGTAACCGAGCCGCGGACCCAACCGTCATGGCCGACGGTCGTGTTGTTGGAACAAAATGCATCAGCAGTCTGATTCGTCGGCGCTTGCGCGACGCCGTCGACAAGCACGTCGATATCGACCCAACCGGCCGTGCCCGACGAGGAGCACTCCGCCGAGAACGTGATCAACAGTTTCTTCGGAGCGGTAAGATTGAACGACAGCGAGGTGCCGCCAGCACTTGTAATCGGCACCAGCGCTGTCGGCGTGGTGAAGCTGAAATTCGCGCTGCGGCGCCCGACGCGGCGATAGCGGTGGCGGCGGACGCGACGGTCGGCAACGCCGACAAAGCGGCGACGGCGGCAAGCAAGGCAATTTTCGACTTGAGCATTGGGTAACTCCCCATGTTGGATGAAGTTGGGCCCCTTCGGCCCGGCGGTCGCGAATTGGAAACAGGCCGGCGACGCCCGAACTCGCACCATGAACGTGCCCGCTTCGCGCGGCGCTTACAATCGAAATCGCAGCCGCTCGTGACATAGATAACAACGTGCACGGAATTTTTTCAGGCGCGGCGGCGGTCTGTTCACGTTGCGGTTGTCTGTCCCGTCCTGCCCAACCGCCGCCCTGATGTCGCCAAGAAGGAAGCGTGTTATGCTGGCCTTACCCACGCGCAGATTGCATAACGCGCCTTCTCCTACCCGAGACGATGACCATTCCAACGCTCCTTGATATGGTTCAGCCGCTGGGTTTCGCCGTCGCGGCGGCAATCGGCCTCGTCGTTGGCAGCTTCCTCAATGTCGTCATCCATCGCGGGCCGACGCGCTGGGGCCTCGTTGACGGCGATGATCGGGGTTCGCTCGCGGCGCCCCGCTCTTACTGTCCCGCCTGCAAGGCGCCGATCGCCGCCTGGCGGCTGATTCCCGTCGTCAGCTTTCTGTTGCAGCGCGGGCGATGCGCCGTCTGCGCGGCGCCGATTTCGATTCGGTATCCGATTGTCGAGACGCTCGGCGCCGTCGCCGCTTTGTCGGCCCTCGCCGCCTTTGGCTGGACGTGGGGCGCGCTCGCCGTCGCGCTCTTCGGGTTCTCGCTGATCGCCCTCGCCTGCATCGATCTTGAAACCGGTTATCTTCCAAACGCCATCAATTTTCCCCTGATCGCCGGCGGCCTTGCCGCCAACGCCTTCGGTCTCATCGTTCCTTTCAGTGACGCGATGATCGGCGCGGTCGCCGGCTATGCGTCGTTGCAGGGGATCGCGCTCCTCTACAAATTCTTGCGCGGACGGCAGGGGATGGGAGAGGGCGACGCCAAACTGCTTGCAGCGATCGGCGCCTTTGGCGGATGGGCGATGCTGCCGGCGGTCGTCTTCATCGCCGCGCTCGTGACGCTGCTCGGCGCAGTCGTTCAGAAAAACACCGCGCTCGACAAATCGATGCCGTTCGGACCCGGACTCTGCGTGGCGGGTTTTGTCGTTCTCCTTGCCGGGCGCTTTTTCAGCGCCCTTTGAACTGCGGCTTGCGCTTTTGCATCAGCGCGGCGACGCCTTCGCGGCAGTCTTCCGAGGCGATCGCCTGATTTTGCAGCATCGCCTCGAGCGCCATCGCATTGCGCAATCCCGCCTGCGCCGCGGCGCGGAACGTGCGCTTCGTCAACTTCATGGCGATCGGCGCGCGCTCGGCGATCGACTGCGCCCACTGAACGGCGTTCGGAACGACCTCCGTGGTCGGCACGACGCGGTTGACGAGGCCGAGATCGAGACAACGCCTTGCGGGAATTTTTTCCGCTTCGATCGCGAGCTGATAGGCGCGCGCGTAGCCGATCTCCTGCGTCAGCAGAAAGGACAATCCCCCGTCCGGAACAAGCCCGATATTCGAAAAGGCGCTCATCAGATAAGTCTCCTCCGCCATCACGCGAAGATCGCAAGTCAGCGCGAGCGTCATGCCGATGCCGGCGGCAGGACCGTTGATCGCCGAAATCACCGGCTTGTCGCAGGCCTGTATGATTGAGAGGAACGCTCCGTATTCGGTATTGAGCACATCCTCGATCGTGCGGGCTCCCCCGACGTCGGTGACGTCGGCGCCCGCACAGAACCCTCGCCCTTCTCCTGTAATGACGAAGCAGCGCACCGCCGGGTCGTGCGAGGCGCGCGCGACCGCGTCCTGAAGGTCGCGGCGCATCTCCGCATTGAACGCGTTCAGCGATTGCGGGCGGTTCAGCGTGATCAACGCGACGGCGTCGCTCTTCATTTCGTAGTTGACGGTCATGGGATAGCTTCCGGTTGCCCCGGTCATCTTCGGCGATGCGTGTTGCCGCGCCAAGTCCGATGCGCAGGTCCTTGCCCCCCCCGCCCGCTCGCTGGCCTCCCCGCAAGGGGGAGGCAAGGCCGGGTCCACCTCCGCCTTGCGGGGAGGTCGAAATCTCCCTTGCGAATTTCGGGTGGGGGTCAAAGCGCGAAATCAGCCAACCTTTATCTTCCTGTTTCGTTTGATTGAAGGATGTGGCGGCGCTATCAGTCGCGCGCCAATTTCGAGGACCGTCCCCATGACCCAAAGCCGCTTTTTCCGCGAAGACTGCTACATCAACGGCAAGTGGGTCGGCGGCCCCGCCAACGACTCCGGCCGGATCAAGGTGAACAATCCGGCGACCGGCAAGATCGTCGGCTCCGTTCCGAAATTCGGCCGCAAGGAGACTGCCGAGGCGATCGACGCGGCGCAAGCCGCTTTCCTTCTCTGGCGCGAAAAGCCGGCGGTCGAACGCGCGGAACTTTGCCGAAAATTCTATCAGGCGCTGATGGACAACCAGAAGGAGCTTTGGGCCGCATCCTGACGATCGAGATGGGCAAGCCGCTCGCGGAAGCGAAGGGCGAGGTCGCCTACGCCGCGAATTTCTTCAAATGGTTCGGCGAGGAGGCGCGGCGCGTCTATGGCGACGTCATCCCCTCTCCGTGGGCCGACAAGCGCATCATCGTGACCAAGGAGCCGATCGGCGTCGTCGGCTCGATCACGCCGTGGAATTTCCCGACCGCGATGATCGCCCGCAAAGCCGCTGCCGCGCTCGCGACCGGCTGCACGATCGTCGCAAACCCGCGAGCCAGACGCCATTCTCCGCCCCGCCTATGGCGTCGTCGCGGACGATGTCGGGATCCCGAAAGGCGTCCTCAACGTCATCACGGGCAGGCGGCGGCGATCGCTGACGAGATGTGCGAGAATCCGAAGGTCCGGAAGATCACCTTCACCGGCTCGACCGAAATCGGAAAGGAACTCGCCTCAAAGCCATGAAGCACATGAAGCGCGTCTCCATGGAGCTTGGCGGCAACGCGCCCGTCATCGTCTTTGAGGATGCCGATCTCGACCGCGCCGTCGCCGGCGCGATGGTCTCGAAGTACCGCAACTCCGGACAGACTTGCGTCTGCGCCAACCGCATTCTCGTTCAGTCATCCGTCTACGAGCCTTCGCCGAGAGATTCGCGAAGGCGGCGTCGAAGATGAAGGTCGGCGACGGCCTTGAAGCAGGCGTCGAACAGGGTCCGCTGATCGACGAGGCCGCCGTCAGGAAAGTTGAGGAGCATATCGAGGACGCGAAGTCGAAGGGAGCGCAAGTGCATCGCCGGCGGCAAGCGCCACGCGAAGGGCCTCTACCTTCTTCGAGCCGACAGTCCTGCGCGGCGTGACGCCCGAGATGCTGGTCGCGCGCGAGGAAACCTTTGGCCCCGTCGCCCCGCTCTTTCAAATTCCATACGGAAGAAGAGGCGATTGCGATGGCGAACGACACCGAATACGGCCTCGCCTCCTATTTCTTCACGAAGGATCTGGGGCGCGCGTTCCGCGTTATGGAAAAGCTCGAATACGGCATGGTCGCGATCAACGAAGGCGTCCTCTCGACCGAAGTCGCGCCATTCGGCGGGGTGAAGGAGTCAGGTCTTGGCCGTGAAGGGTCGAAATACGGCATTGAGGACTATATCCATACGAAATATGCGCTCTTCGGGGGTCTCGGGAAGTAGCCGTTAACCATTCGTTAACCGCTGCAAATCACCATCCGTCTCAACAAACTGTAAGGCGGGGGCCTTGTTGTCGATGCGTCGCAAGGCGGATTTGTCGGTTGAGGACTTGTTCAAAAGTCTCGGCGAAACGCCGATGACGCGGCGCGCGCGCGCCGACAGCGTCTTCAGGCGCCTTCGTGAGACCGAAGAAGACGCGGTGCGCGGCTCGTTCATCAGTTCCCCAAAAAAGGGAATGGCGACGACGGCAAAAAAGCCGGTGACGACGGAATAACAGCGACGCCGTTCGCTTGACCCGCTCCATCCCCCGGGCGCAGTCTTTCCCTGTACCTTGAGTTCGGGGGCGTCGATGAAATCATCTGCACGATTATTGCTGGCCGCGGCTGCGGCGCTGGCCGCTTCGGCGGCGACAGCGTCAAAGCCCGATCTTGTCATCGACGCCGTCTCAGCGACCCCGAATGCTGCAAAAGCTGGCGAGGAAATCGAGATCGTCTCTGTCGTGCGCAATACCGGCGCCCGCACGAAAGCGGCGATCGACGTCGATGTCGGTCTCTTTGAGCGCGCAACGGATGCGGCGGCGCTTGCATCGCTCACCGGCTGGACGAAGCAGAAGGGCCTCCGCCGCAATAAATCGGTCACCGACGCGACGACAGTCGCGGTCCCTTCAACGGTTCGCGCCGGCTCGTATTACATCTGCGCTGTCGCGGATCCGGACAGGAAGATCGAAGAGACCAACGAAGCCGACAATTCATCCTGCACAAGTTTCCAGATATCGCCATCTCCGGGAAGCGTGACCGGCGGCGCCGACCTCGTCATCGAGAGCGTCACGGCGGGAGAAACCGTTCAGGCGAGTCTGAAAGTCAAAGTGAAGATCCGCAACGCCGGCGTCGATCCGGTGAGCGCGCCGTTCAGGATCAAGGCGTTCAAGCGTTCGCCGCGCGAACCCCTCTATTTCACCAATTGTCCGCTCACGGAGGGCCAGTTGGCCGCCGGCAGCCCGTCCGGATGCCCGGACCGCACTTACAATGGGACGCTTGCGCCGGGCGAAGCCGCCGAAGTCGAAGGCTATTTCAATCACTTCGTCGCCGGCGCGGAATTCGTGACGCAGCCGGTCAAACCCGACTACAAAAAGCCCGTTGTGAAAAGAACGGTCGATTTCATGGTCGACGGATGCTTTCCGCCGAAGGACCAGAGCCAGGTCTGGTGCGCGATCAACGAAATCGACGAAATCAACAATTTCAGGACGGTGACGCTGAAATCGCGCTGAACCGCGTTCAGGGTTTCGGCAGCAGGCATACCTGCCCGCGACGCCATGGCGTCAGATAGGTCGGTTTCCCCATCCGGGCGATCGTCGCATGATACATCTCGCGCTGCGCGTCGTGGATGATCATGAGCCCGCCGCGCTCGAGAATTTCCCAGCCGGTCTCGATGCAGAAATTGCGCGCGCGGCCGTCGACGAAAATGCAGTCGAAGGAGAGGCCCAAGGTCGTCGGGTGCTCGACATAATCCTTGAAGAGGCTGCGGTCGGTCTCGGCGCGCCGGCGCCATGCCTGCCGGTCGCCGCGGTAAAGACCGAAAAACTGCCTGTCCGGTTCGGGGCTCGACGCCTCTTTCAGGAAATAGGAAAGGCGCGGATCGGCGGCGGCGGCTTTCACTTTCTCAAACCAAAGCGGATGGTGCTCGATCGACACCATTTTTTCGATCGACGAATAACGCTTCAGAAAATCGATGGTCGATCCGCCCGATCCCCATTCGAGAAAGCGCTTGGGCTGCAGCGCCGTCACCGCCGCGGCGATCTGCGAATATTCGACGCTGTCCATGTAAACGCGCATCCGCCCGCCCTCTTCGATGGCAGCCCGGCCCTTACACCGGCCGCGCGAGCGCGCGCAACCAATTGGGGCGATTAACCAACCAAGTCGTTGGCGCGCCGTTGAAATCGAAAAACTTATCCCCGCTCATTCAGCAGGCCTCATAGTGCTCGAAGATTGAAACACGCAGCAAGGAGCGACGAATTGAACGCCGCGGCGAAATTCGGCGGAACGCAAAAAGAAAACGCCCCGCAAGGGCGGGGCGCTTCCCAAGGCGAATTGAGGAAAGGCCTAGCGCTTCGAGAACTGGAACGAGCGGCGGGCTTTCTTCCTGCCGTATTTCTTGCGTTCGACCGCGCGGCTGTCGCGCGTGAGGAACCCGCCGGCCTTGAGAATGCCGCGAAGCTAGGGCTCGTAGATAGGTGAGAGCGCGCGAGATGCCGTGACGAACCGCGCCCGCCTGACCGGACGGCCCCGATCCCTGGACCGTGCAGAAAACGTCGAACTGGTCCTTGCGGTTGGCGGCGATCAGCGGCTGCTTGATGATCATCTGCAGCACCGGACGGCCGAAATACTCGGCGTGGTCCTTGTGGTTGACGATGATGCGGCCGGCGCCCGGCTTGATCCAGACGCGCGCGACAGCGGTCTTGCGTTTGCCGGTCGCATAGGAGCGGCCGAGCTTGTCGATCTTCGGCTCGCGGACGACCGCGGCTCGGCGGCGGCAAGCCCCGCCTCTGCGGCGACGGATTTCAAATCTTCAAAAGTGGTCGTGCTCATGGATTAGGCGCTCTTCGTTTTTTTGACGAGTTTGGCGTTTTTCGGGTTCAGGGCCGCGACATCGAGCGTTTGCGGATTCTGCGCTTCATGCGGATGATCGCTGGCGGCGTAAATCCTGAGGTTCGTCATCTGCCCGCGCGAGAGGGACGAGTCTTTCGGCATCATGCGGCGGACGGCGTTCTCAAGGACGCGCTCAGGGAAACGCCCGTCAAGAAGCTCTGCGGCGGTGCGTTCCTTGATCCCGCCCGGAAAGCCGGTATGCCAGTAGAATTTGTGCTGGGCGCGCTTGTCGCCGGTAAGGGCGACTTTGCCGGCGTTGACGACGACGACATGATCGCCGCAATCGACATGCGGCGTGAACATCGGCTTGTGCTTGCCCCGAAGGCGGGTCGCGATGATGGAGGCGAGGCGCCCGACGACCAGCCCTTCGGCGTCGATGAGCACCCACTTCTTCTCTACATCCGCGGCCTTGGCGGAATAGGTTTTCATGGTCTTCTTCCTTGGTCCAAAGAGAAGGCCGAGACTCAGGGCGCAAGCCCCACCGGCCAATTCGAGGGCGGCGGATAGCAGGCGTGATTTTGCGCGTCAACATAATTCGAAAAACGCCCGTAGAATGGGCGTTATATCGATACGGTATCCCTATACCGCAAGCCGGCGCCCGAAAGCTGCCGGGCCCGTTCCTTTCTGCTATCAGCGCCCGACCCTCGAAGGAGCCGTTCCATGCGTTTGACCGCCCTCCTCTTTGCGCTTCTCGCCCTTGCCGCGTGCGACGGGGCCAAAAAGGCGGGGCCTTCGGCTGCCGCAGCGCCCGATGTCGAGGTCCGTGAGGTCGCGGCGGCGGACGCCTATGGAGACGCAGGAGAAGTCGTGAGCGCGGTCGCGTTCTGGTCGCATCCGAGCGTCAATTTTCAGGGGCTCGTCATCGCCTCGACGGCGGACGGCCTCAAATCCTTCGACATCGAATCGGGGACGCTCGTTTCCGCCGCCGGGGACACTGGCGAGACCGGCGCGGTCGGCGTCTTCTATGCGGGCGCAAAACCCGCGCGCGGCTACGCCATCGCCGCAGCGGGAAACGGGTACGTCGTGCGCGCGATCGACAATGAGACTCGCGCGTTTTCGCCGGTCAGCGTTGAAATGGGCGCGCCGGCGACCGAAGGCTTCTGCGCCGGCAAGCGCGGCGACGGCGTCGCGCTTTATGAAATCGGCGATGCGGGTCTCTCGCTTCGCCAGATTGATGTTGTTGGAGACGCGTATCGCGCTCGGCGATCCTCAATCCTTCGTCAGCGCGACGGGCGTCGCATCCTGTCACGTCGATGATCGCGACGGCGCTGTCGTAACGATCGGCGCCGACGGCGCTATCCGGCGCATCGATGCGACGACGGGCGAGAGTTTTGGCCTGGCTCTTGTCGACGGGACTAAAGCGGATGATTCCGCGCTGTTGCTGTCGACAGGCGTCGCCGACGAGGCCGCAAACGGCGGCGCCATCGCCGTGCTGGAAGGCGCGTCAGGCGTCATTCGCCTGTTCGATCTTGCGGACGGCCACGCGCTCGGCGCGGTCCGCATCAAATCGACGTTTGATCTCAAGGCGATTGCGTCGGCGAAGGCGATCGCCTTTGGCTATGGCAATTACGGCGGCGTCTATCGCGACGGGATTCTCGCGGTCGTCGCCAATGGCGAGGCAGGCGCCGAACAGCCGCCGATCCGCCTTGTGCCGTGGACCGGCGTCCTCGCCGCGCTTCAGCTGCCGCTCGGCGAAAATGTCGACCCGCGCGATCCCTCGCCCGCCGAAGCGGACGAAAGCGTCATCGATATCGAGTTCATCGAACCATGAGCAAGGGAGAGCGCGGCGGCGAAAACAATGAGCGCGCCCGCCTGATGCGCAAGGCCGAGCGCAATCGGCGTTCCGGCAACGACGGTCCAGACGCCAAGCGCGATCTGGATAATCACCGCGCCGAGAAGGAGGCCGGCCCTGCCCTGCAGCGCCGTCTTTCGCGCCGCGACGTAAAACCAGAGGGCGCCGGCGGCGACGAAATAGGCGCCGATCCGATGATTGAACTGCGAGGCCGCCGCGGTTTCAAAAAGGTCGTTGAAGCCCGGCGCTCCCGAAAAATATCCGTCCGGAATGAACTTGCCGTCCATGAGCGGCCAGCTATTGAAAATGCGCCCCGCGCGAAGACCGGCGACGAAGGCGCCGAGCATCATCTGAACATAGACGCCGCCGGCGAGCGCGAAGGCGAAAGGCCAAAGCGGAGACTTCGTTTGCTTCCGCTGACTGACGAGATCGAGCGCCAGCCAGAACATCGCGGCGAACAGAAGAACGGCGAGCGCGAGGTGCGCCGCGAGCCTGTACTGGCTGACATCGACGCGGTCAGTGAGCCCGCTCGACACCATCCACCAGCCAAGCGCGCCTTGCGCGCCGCCAAGCACGAAAAGGCCCGCGAGTTTTGCGCCGAGCGCGCGATCGATGCGTTTCGTGACGGCGAAGAAGATCAGCGGCAGGAGAAATGCAACGCCGATGATCCGTCCGAGAAATCGGTGGCCCCATTCCCACCAGTAGATTTCCTTGAAGTCGCCGAGCGACATTCCCCAATTGACTTCCTCATATTCCGGGATCGTTTTGTATTTCTCGAATTCGGCGATCCAATGCGCCTCGCTCAATGGCGGGATCGCGCCGGTGACGGGACGCCATTCGACGATCGAGAGCCCGGAATCGGTAAGGCGGGTCGCCCCGCCGACGATCACCATCAGCGCAACGAGCGCGCACATCAAGAAAAGCCAGATGGCGACCGGGCGGGTGGATTGTGCGGCGGAAGTCATGCGGGCGGTCTAGCGCAAGGACCGGACGATCTTAATCGCCGGCATTGTCGCAGATTGATCCTTGACCCCCACCAGAAATTTTCGACCTCCCCGCAAGGGGGATGCGACAGGGTGCGACGCCCACCTCCCCCTTGCGGGGAGATCAAAGCCGCGAAGCGGCTTCGGGTGGGGCGCGCGCCGGCAATGTTCACGGCGGCTCGCCCATGACCCCGCGCGTCAAAAAACTGATCGGCCTCTTTATCCTGCTTCCGGGCCTGCTGATCTATGTCGGCGCGGTCGTCACGCTCGCGGAGCGCATTCCGGATTTCTGGCTGGCGCAGCTCGTTTATTTCATCATCACAGGAATCGCCTGGGCGCTGCCCATGATTCCGCTGATGAACTGGATGAACAAGGAAGCGACGGGTCGCCGCGAAAGTCGCAGCAAATGACGGCGCGCGCCAAAAACCGGCTAGTTCGGGCCGCCGCCGCCGCCCTGCGGGCCGCCAAGCCCGCCGGCCGGAAGCTGGCCGACGTTGCCAAGGAGCTGTTCCCAGAAGCCAAGCTCCTTGCCGCGCGTCGGCGTCTCGCGCGAGGCGACGTCGATCTCGACCGAATCGGCAAGGTCGATCATATCGACCTTCTGGACAAGGCCGCTTTCATCGAAATGGAACGCGACCACGGTTCGGGCCGTAACGTCGGCCTTGAAGAAAGCGCGCGAGGCGTCGAGCGCCGAGACGTAATACCAGGCGTTTCGGTCGAACGTGCCGATCAAAGAGGGTTCGCCGTATTTCGCGAGCACGCTTTCCTTGGAATCGATGCCCGGCTGCGCCGTCAACGCCGTTTCGCCCCGTTCGAGGACGTAACCATGCGCCGTCCTGTAGGAAATGCATCCCGACAGGCTCGCCAAAACCACGCCGACCGCCAAAACTCGCGCAACTGTCATTTCTTGATCCTGTGCCTTGGCACGATTACCTCACCGGGGCCGAAGGAAGCGCCGCGATGCTAGAGACGCTATTTAGGAAAGATCCGGTCAGAAGCCAAGCTGAAACGCTCTACGCCGCAATCGCGGATCAGGCGCGCTCGCCAGGCTTTTATACAGTCGCGCGAGCGCCCGATACGCCCGAAGGGCGTTTCGACATGCTGGCGCTTCACATGTTTCTCGCCCTCGAGCGCCTCCGGGTCGACGCGCCGGCGACCGATCGGCTGACCCGCCTCCTCCAGGAGATTTTCTTCCAGAGCCTTGATTCGGCCCTTCGCGAGATGGGCGTCGGAGACCTCTCCGTCGGGCGCAGGATCCGCGGCCTCGCGGAATCCTTTTACGGACGCTTCTCCGCCTATGAGCGGGCGGCCGACGCCGACGCGCTGGCGGCGGCGATCGCCCGCAATGTTCTTGGTACGGATGACGCCGCGGCAGGGCGTCCCCTTGCCGCCTATGCCGCCGAAGCGCGCGACAGGTTGAAAGGCGCCGCGATCAAAGACCTTGCCGTCGCGGTTTCACAGTTGGCCGCGCTTTCGGCGCAACGATTTTCGAAAGATCGGTCATGACCGACGAAAAATATTCAATGCTCGTCGATCTTTCCACGATCGACCCCGCCGGGGCGGAATACACGCTGACGGCGAGCGAGGCTGAAAGAGCGGACATCGCGCGCCGCCTCGACGTGCCGGCGCTCACTCATCTCAACGGCGTCTTCCGCCTCGCGCCGACGGCGGGCGGCGTCGACATTCGCCTCGCTCTCGACGCGAGCGCCGAACGCCGCTGCATCGTCAGCCTCGAGCCGATGACGGAAACGATCCGCGAAGAATTCCAAATCAGGCTGGAACGGAATTTCGACGATAATTCGGCTGAAGACGTCATCGACGACGACTGGACCCGCGAACCTCTGGAAAGCGCATTGATCGATCTCGCCGACATGCTCGTGCAGCATCTTTCACTTTCCCTTGATCCCCACCCGAGAAAACCCGGCGCCAAAAGCCTTCTCGAAGACTACCGCGATGCAGCATCACCCTCGCCCTTCGCTGTCCTGAAAGGGCTGGTTGACCGTGACACATGACGGCGCGCATGAGGGCGAAAGCGTTTGCTTTGCGGCAAGCGCGCCTTCGGCTATCGTTCCGCGACTGAGGAGCCTCGACGACCTTGGCTGAAAGTCCTGAAAAACCCGGCAGCGTCGTGATCGGCGTCGACGCAATGGGAACGGACGCGGGGCCCGAAGCGCTCGTCAAGGGCGCCGCCCGCGCAGCAAAATCCGGTGTCACGGCGAGGATCATTTTTTTTGGCGACGAGGCGCGTCCTGAACCCGCTGCTCGCGGCCGAGCCGTCGCTGTCGACCGCGTCGGTCCAGCATTGTCCCACCGCCGTCTCGATGACCGACAAGCCGATGCATGTGCTTCGGCGCGGCCGCGACACGTCGATGTGGAAATCGATCGAGGCGCAAAAGGAGGGCCGCGTCAACGCCGTCGTTTCAGGCGGCAATACAGGCGCGCTGATGGCGGTCTCGAGGATGCAGCTCGGCATGATCGCGGGCGTCGACCGCCCGGCCGTCACCGCCCTGTGGCCGACACCGAAGGGACGCACCGTCGTTCTCGATGTCGGCGCCAATGTCGAAGCGAACGAGCATGAGCTCGTCAGCTTTGCAATCATGGGCGAAGCGTTCTTCCGCGCGCTCACCGGCAAGATGAAGCCGACGGTCGGCCTTCTCAATGTCGGCGCCGAGGAACTGAAAGGCCACGAGATCATCCGGGCGGCCGCGCGCGTGCTGAAAGAAGCCGATCCCGACATGGCGTTTCACGGATTTGTCGAAGGCAACGACATTTCGCAAGGCACGGTCGATGTCGTCGTCACCGACGGCTTTACCGGCAACATCGCGCTGAAATCCGCTGAAGGCGCCGCGCGGCTCGTCGGCGGCTGGATCAAGGAGGCGCTGACGGGCTCGCTGTTGTCAAAGCTCGGCGCGCTGTTCATGATCGGCGATCTCAAAAAACTCAAGGAACGGATCGATCCCTCGTCCGTCAATGGCGGCGTCTTCCTCGGCGTCAACGGCGTCGTCGTGAAAAGCCACGGCGGCGCCGACGAAAAAGGCGTCGCCGCCGCAATCGGCATGGCGGCGAACCTCGTCGGCAAGGGATTCCGCAAGGAAGTCTCTGAAACCGTCGCCCTCGTTTTCCAGCGCGCCGGCAATACGCTCGAGGCCGCGGAATGAGCTTGAAAGCGGTCGTTACGGGGTGCGGATCGTATCTCCCGCCTGAAATCATGACCAATCACGAGATGTCCGCGATCGTCGACACCAGCGACGAATCGGATTCGCGAGCGCACCGGCATCCGCGAGCGCCATATCGCGTCCGACGATCAGCGAACCTCCGATCTCGGCGTTGAGGCCGCGAAGAAGGCGCTTGCGGCGGCGGGCCGCACCGCCGCCGACATCGACCTCATCGTCGTCGCGACGACGACGCCCGATCTCACCTTCCCGTCGACCGCGGCGATCATTCAGGCGAAACTCGACGTGCCCGCCGGGCACGGCTTTCGACATCCAGGCGGTCTGCACCGGCTTCATCTACGCCGTCGCGACGGTCGAAAAATTCCTCGCGGCAGGACAGCATAAATGCGCGCTCGTCATCGGCGCCGAAACTTTCTCGCGCATCCTCGACTGGAGCGACCGGGCGACGTGCGTTCTTTTCGGCGACGGCGCGGGCGCCTTCATCATCGAAGCGATGGATGAGAAGGTCGCTGACGGTCGCGGCGTCATGAGCAGCTTCCTGCGCTGCGACGGCCGGCTCGTCGATCTCCTTTATGTCGACGGCGGCGTTTCCTCGACGCAGACGACCGGCCATGTGCGCATGCAGGGCAACAAGGTCTTCCGGGAAGCTGTGGAGCGCATCTCCGCCGCAATGATGGCGGTCTGCGAGCAGTCGAAGATCGCGCCGGAAGAAATCGACTGGTTCGTGCCGCATCAGGCGAACGAGCGAATCATTCAGGGCGTCGTCAAGAAACTGGATCTGAAGCCCGATCAGGTGATCTCGACGATCGCCCGCCACGGCAACACGTCCGCCGCCTCAATCCCGCTCGCCTATTGCGAAGGCGTCGCCGACGGCCGCATCAAGAAAGGCGATCTCGTGATGCTCGAAGGCATGGGCGGCGGCCTGACCTGGGGGGCGGCGCTGCTCCGGGCCTGAAACCCGACTGAATTACGAAGTAATAGAAATATCAATCGGTTGTTGACCCTATCCCATGGAGCGGATTAGGGTTTCGACGGGTTTGGGGAGCGAGGCGGGTTATGACGGACGGAACTTTGACGCGCGCGGATCTGACGGATGCGATTTATCGCTCGCTCGGAATTTCGCGAAACAACTCGTCGGACTTCGTCGAACGCATTCTCGAAGAGGTCTCGGCGTCGCTCGAACGCGGCGAGACGGTGAAGATATCGTCCTTCGGCACGTTCTCGGTTCGCCAGAAAAAACTCCGCATGGGAAGAAATCCGAAGACCGGCGAAGAAGTGCCGATCACGCCGCGCCGCGTCGTAACCTTTCGCGCCTCGCACGTCCTCAAGGATCATATCAACAAGTCGCTCGCCGGACGCAGTGCGCGGGCGGCGGAATAGGTTTGCAAAAGCATCATGGCCCTCGCCAAGGCGGCAGAAGCGTTCAGAACCATCAGCGAAGCCTCAGGCGAGCTTGACGTTCCCCAACATGTGCTGCGGCACTGGGAAGAAGTCTTCGGGCAAATCAGGCCGATGCGCCGCGCTGGCGGCCGACGCTATTATCGCCCTGTCGACATCGACGTGTTGCGCGGCGTTCGCGTCCTGCTCTACACGCAGCGCTACACGACCAAGGGCGTCCAGAAAATCTTTCGTGACAACGGCGTCAAATATGTCGCCGAGATCGGCCGCATGGCGGCGGCGGGTCAGCCGATCGACCTTCGTCCGCTCCTCAATGAAGAGGCGGACGACCGCAAGTCCGCCGCAACGGCGTCCGTGCCGACTGCGCCGCTGTTCGATCCGGCCGAAATCGCCGCCATGTCTCCTCAGCTTCGCGAAAAACTCGAAAGCATCCTGATGCGGCTCGAACGGACGCAGGCGGCGCTCGATGACGCGGTCGTTGCGATCGAAGCGATCGACGTCGAATAAGCGGGCTTCGAATGCCTGCAATCCATTTTATTTGTAAGGATAAAAGTACAATCACCCTGATTGAGCGTACGACAGCGCTTTACCGGTCATGTTGTTGGGATTTGACGGCTGAAGAAGCAGCGAGCCTCGTCGGAGGTTGGATTTATCTCCATAAATCGAAGAGCGAGCACTCGTGGTTCGGCGGCAAGATAACGGCAATAGTAGACTTGACGTACCAATCATCCGAGCCTATATCAATTGGGACAGGCAAGGAAGCGTCCGATGGTCAATCTGCAAAGCCCGATCTACCAAGACGAAACCAAGGCGCGCGAGCACTTGGAAGCGGTCCGCTGGCCGGACGGTCCCGATTGCCCGCATTGCGGAAGCCGATCAAGCGCGCATCCGCAAGCTGGAAGGCAAGACACCGCCCCGGCGTCTACAAGTGCAAGGAATGCCGCAAGCCGTTTTCCGTGACGGTCGGAACCGTCTTTGAGCGCTCGCATATCCCGCTCACGAAATGGCTGTTGGCGATGCACTCCTTTGTTCGTCCAAGAAAGGCATGTCGGCGCATCAACTGCACCGTATGTTGGGCGTCACCTTCAAAACCGCGTGGTTTATGGCGATGCGTATTCGCGAAGCCATGCGCCCCGGTGAAGACGGCTACTCAGCGAGCGGGCTTGGCGGCAAGAACAAGGTCGTTGAAGCGGACGAAACCTATGTCGGCGGCAAAGCCAAGAACCGCGCCTTCCGCGAACCCGCCAAGAAGGAAGCCGTCGTCTCCCTCGTCGAGCGCGAAGGCAAGGTCCGCTCTTTCCATGTCGCCAAGGTCAACGCCAAGACGCTAAGGCCGATCCTCTACACGCAAATCGACCGCGCATCCTATCTGATGACGGACGAAGCGCTTGTTTACGAACACGCCGGCAAGCAATTCGACGGACACGGCACCGTCAACCATTCGATCAACGAATATGTCCGCACTGGCGGCTTCCACCATACGAACACGGTGGAGAATTACTTCTCGATTTTTAAGCGCGGCGTTGTCGGCACCTATCATCACGTCTCAGAGGCGCACCTTAAGCGCTACCTCGCCGAATTTGACTTCCGCTATAACGAGCGTTCCGCGCTTGGCGTTTCCGACAGCGAGCGCGCCGACAAGGCCCTTAAAGGGATCGCCGGCAAGCGCCTGACCTATCGGAGACCTAACGAAAGCCCGCTCGCCTAAGCAGAAGGCGAAGCGCTTCAGGCGCTGGCGAAAAATCCGCCGGATGGCGCCTCCCAACAAGAACGAATCGCGCTGAAATGAGAACCCCCGTCGCTGTGGCGGCGACGGGGGTTTGGAAACCAACCGCCCGAAGGCGGTGAATTGTGCACGAATGAACCAGTCTCGAAATTCGCGCTCAAAGTCAATCGTTTTCGGCATCAATATAAGGATGCCTTTATATGGCGAACGATGACGAAGAATTGTTTACGTCCGATCTGATTCGGATGGTCGCGGCCGAACTTTATTCTTTGATGTCTTTGACGGCGTCGCGAGAGATGTTCGGCCGGAGCTACTACTCACTGGGGATCGGCGAGAAGAACGCGGTCGATCAGATTGTTCTGCAGCAAGTCGGTGGCAATTATGTTGGGATAACGCCAGAACTTCTGCGTAGCCAAGGACTTCGGCAACCGCTGGGCTTTGAAATCCCCAGCCTTCCGCAATCCACGTCGAAATCATAACTAAAAAGCCCGGCGTTAGCCGGGCTCCTTCCCGGGGTTTGCGTTTCGCCGCCTTCTTTTTCGGCGGCTTCTTGGTGGCTTTCGCCTTCGCCGCCCTGTGAGATTGCGGCGGCGTTTTCAACATTCTGGCGAGCACTACGTCTCGCTTTTTTTCATCGGGATCAGACATGACTTACATCTTGGATTTCCCAAAAGGAAATATACCCCAAACAAGTTACCGATTTTGCGGCTGCAATCGGCCTCGCAATAAGCAACTGGGCTCATTTGGAAACTCATCGAGCGACATATATTTCTGCTGTTTCGGCTTCATCGACACGCATACGGCAGCTATTGCCTTTAAAGCTACGAAGGGCGTCAACAATCGTTTGGCGGCAATAAACGAGGTTCTAGACCTTATGGGCCTTGATAAAGAGACGCTGGACGAATGGTCAAACATTTACAACCGGATCACCGCAAAAGGAAAGCTGCGCGATAAACTCGCTCACTCCCAGATGTTTAGCTACAAAAAAGCCGATGGTGCCTACAATATATCGCCATACCATTCACCGGCATAAGAACGTCGTTTTTAGTCGTCGCCGACCGCCCGCCAAACGACATCGACAAGATGTTGCGAGAGCAATTCACAGGCAATAACACACCCCTCACATACAACGACATTTTCGGGTTAGTTCGCGACTGCAACGAACTTACGAGGCGTTGCGAACGTTTCTCAACGACGAATGTGGGAAAGATAATGCGTTCGAGAAGCGTACGCAGAGCGCGCGGTCAGGCCTAGAGCCTCCGGCGCCCAACGGCCAGAAAGATATAGCCCCCTAACCACGCGCTCGACCGCATCATCTGAGATAGCGCCGGCCTGTCCGTTTTGTTCTGCCATCGTCCTTTTGGTACGTCAAGTCTACTATTGCCAAGATAACGGCTTATGAACGGTCCTAGCGCTCCAAAATGCGAATCCAGATCGCGTCGCCTTTCATTTTCTCGCCGACTTCGGGGCTAGACAGCAAAAATGGCGTGGTGCAGTTCACGCTATGGCGTACATGAGCGGCTTATACCAACTTTCGCTGAGCATCACGCATTGGCCCATTCGCGATTTCCGATGGACATGATGCGCCACGGCTGATCGACGAGCCTGGTCCATGCTTCGCAGCACAGCGCGACGATTTCGTCGTAGTTTTTGAAGACGCGGTTGGAGAGCCAGTTGTCGCGCATGAACTGCCAGACGTTCTCGACGGGGTTGAGTTCGGGCGCTCTGGCGGGAAGCGGCAGGATTGTGATGTTTGCGGGCGTCTTCAGCTTCGGCGTCATGTGCCAGCCGGCCTGATCGAGGATGAGGACGGCGTGGGCGCCCGGCGCGACGGCGGCGCTGATTTCCTGAAGATGCAAATCCATCGCGTGCGTGTTGCACAAGGGAAGGACGAGCCCCGCGCCCTTGCCCTCCGCCGGACAGATCGCGCCGAAGATATAGGCCCATGCGGTGCGCTGATCATGCGGCGCGCGGGGCCGCGTTCCCTTGGCCGCCCAGCGGCGGGTGATCTTGTTCTTCTGGCCGATCCTTGCTTCGTCCTGCCACCAGATCTCGACGCTCACGCCGTCGCCGACTTCCTCGCGGACAGCCGCCATCTCGGCGGCGAAGTTTTTTTAAACGCCTCGACGGCGAGCTCGTTCTGCGCGTGATGGCGCGGGCGCGCGGATAACTTCCGGAACCCGAGGGCGCGCATCTCGCGGCTCATCGTCGCCTCGCTCAGCGACACGCCGAACTCGTCGCTGAGCCACCCGATGAGATCGATGAGCCGCCATCGAACGACGCCATGCGCGGCCGGAATGGGACCCTGCTCGACAATCTCTTTGAGGGCCCGGCGCTGCGCGTCGTTGAGCTTGGTCGGATGACCCGGCGCTTTGCCGTCGATGAGGCCGTCCGGACCTTCCGCGTTGAACCGCATGACCCAGTCCCTGACCGTCTGCAAGGAGACGTCGCCGATCTCCGCCGCCGCGCTCCGCGAAGCGCCGTCGTAAATCGCCGCCAGCGCCAAGAGCCGACGCGCCTGCCCGGCGTCCTGCGTTCCGCGCGCCAGCCGCCGCAACGCCTTGCCGTCAAAATCTCTCCGCAAAACAACCGCCCGTCGACCCATCGCGAACCTCCATCGTTCGACACAAGGAATCAGCGTTCGGCGACCGAGGGAATCCCCTATGAGTCAACTTCAGCGCAAACTGGTATTAGTGGAAACGGACTTGCCTCACGAGAGCGGCTAAGTTGTTGCAGCTCCCTGCGCCGCCCCCTATAACGCCGCTTCTTCCGGGCCTCGCCCGGGCGGGTCGGAGCGTGGCGCAGCCT
>CAVXVQ010000010.1:0-3299 GCA_963765165.1 uncultured Alphaproteobacteria bacterium
CGCGCAAGACATCGTTTGAGATAGGCGGCAAGATGCGGCCGCGACGACACGAGATCGGTGTCGCCAGCTTCGCGCAAGACCGTCGCCATCGCAATATCGGCGACGGTGAACGGCCCTGCGAGATAGTCTTTTTCGCCGAGCGCGTGCGACAGGCGGTCGAGGCGCACGCCGAGCATCTGCAGAAGGCTTGGTCGCCGAAGCTTCGCCCAATCCTCGCCCTTCGAAAAAATATCGATGTTCGAGAGCTCAAAAAAGAACGGCTCGACGGAATTGAACGCCGCGAAAAGCCAGCTGATCGCGTGCGCCCGCGTCTGCATATCGGCGGGCAGCAATCGTTCGTCCCGCTGCGCAAGGTGCAGGAGAACGGCGCCGCTTTCGAAGATCGTGACGCCGTTCTCGGAGATCACGGGAACCTGTCCCCATGGCTGCTCGGCGTAATACCAATCCGGCCGCTTGACGGCGCTGATCAGGCGTTCGGCGTAATCGAGACCGATTTCCTCGCACGCCCAGCGCGGCCGAAGATCGCGCACGAAGCCTTGCGCGAAATCCGGAACCCAGGAAAAGGCGGTGATCGTCACGGATCCGTTTGGATTGACGGCCATATCGCTAATCCTCGATTTCGGCTTCGACGAGCTTCGCCAGCAGCGTCAGCGATTCCTGCCAGCCGAGATAGCAGCCTCGGCGGGAATGACGTCGGGCACGCCTTCCTGCACGATGTTCAACTCGGTCCCGCACGGACACCTTCTTCAGCGTGACCGTCACTGCATTTCGCCGGGCAAGATTCGGATCGTCGAACTTGTCCGTGTAGCGAATGCGTTCGTGCGGCACAGTTCGAGATACGTTGCCGCCGAAGGAGTGGCTCTTGCCGGTGGTGAAGTTGGTGAACGACATCTTGTAGGTGCCGCCGACCTTGGCGTCCATGTGGTGAACCTTGCCGGTGAATCCGTTCGGCGGCAGCCACTTGGCCATCGCGTCGGCATCGAGGAACGCCCGATAGACTCGCTCGGGCGTCGCGCGGAGCACGCGGTGAAGTCGGATGGTGTTTGCGCCATGGTTCTTCTCCTTCGGCATAATCCGGCATCGCTGTCCTGTAGACCTCGATAGCGCCGGTGGCGCCATCGCAGACGAGATGCGACGAAGGTCCGCCTTTCCATAGGTGAATTGATTTGCTCATCGTATTTCTCCTTCATGCGGCCAATCAAGCGTCGTTGGCCATTGGCGGTTCGCCGTCAAATTGGCTCGAGCGCCATGCCTCTCGTTTAAATTTCGGTGCTTTTCGCCAGCACATCGAGTTGCGCCGCCGCCGCTATCCATCCGTCGCGTAACCCCATGTCGAGAGGGCGCTTCGCGTCTTCGTCGTTTGCGTGGCGTGCGCCCCAGATCATGCGAGTTCGCCCGTCTGGCTCGTCGGAAGGTTCAACGAAGCCAATCATGAAGTGCCTTTCGGCGGGGATGAAGCCTTCGGTGTGAGCGTCGGTGAATGTCAGGCGCGATTGCCGCTCGACCTCGAGAAAAACGCCCTTGCCGTCAACGCGCTCGCCATTCGGTCCGACCATCACGACATTCATGCGCCCGCCGGGCCGCAGATTGAGATCCGCTTTTTCGACGCCCCACGGCTTTGGGCAGTGCCATTGCTTCAGCAGCGAAGGCTCCGTCCAGCAGCGCCAGACGGCGGCGCGAGTCGCATCGATCGTGACGACAAGTCTCAATTCACGCGGCTCCGTTTCCGCGGGCGGATGCAGGATCATGCTCTTCGGGCCTTTTTGCTTTTGCGCTGAATCAAGTTCGACGTAGCGCTTCAAATGCTCGATGCACTGGATTGCGACGCCAGCGTCGTCCTTCGCCTTGGCGAGAATGAAAGCGCCCTGGATCGTCGCTTGCGTGAAGAGCGCGAGACCTTTCGCATCTACGCCCTCGACGCCATGCTCGACAATGGCCGCTTGAATATCCGCCTCCAGCGTTCCGGCGTGTCCGGAAATCGATCGCCAGCAGGCGTCGCGAATGAATTCCGAAGCGGCATATGCTTCCTGCACCATCGTGCCGACGAGACAGGTGAAATCGGGAATGTCGCCGCGAACGAGTTCCTTTCGGAACTCGATATAAGCGAGAATGCGATCGAGCGGATCCGCGGGCTCATGAAATGGCGCGTCCGCAAACAGCGCGCTTGTCGTCTGCGACCAGTGATCGGCGGCTGCGACCGCGAGCGCTTCCTTCGACCTGAAATGATGGAAGAAGGCGCCCTTCGTAACGCCGGCCGCCGCACAAAGCTCATCAACGGACGTCGCGGAATATCCTCGAGCTCGGATCTCGCCGAGGGCGGCCGTAAGGAGTTTAGTTCGAGCGTCTGGCTTCATTATTTTAACATACCGACTGGTCGGTATTACGTCAAGATCCGTGTCTGCGCGCCCAAACTGCCGAACTGCGAGGTCTGGTCGTCGGGGACGATACTCTTGAGAGACGAACGCCAATCGGGACCGGTCCCTGCTGGTCACTGTATGGACGTTTGGTTCGGTCCCGGGCTCCAAGGCGCCCGGCGCGCTGCGAACAAAGCGGTCATCCGGTCAAATGGCGTTTCGGCCAAACTCACACACGCGCCATTGCCAAACCCGACGCCGTTGGGGCGGCGGGAGTTCAAACTGAGCGTCGAGAGGCGGCTTACGTCGTCGGCGACGGACGGCATTCCGTCTGTAGTCGGATCATCAATTGGAGCGGGCGCCGGCGCGAGCGGCGGCTGGTCGGCGCTCTAACTCCACGAAAACAGGCATTGGGCCGATGAGGCGGAGCCGGTCGATCAAACTCCCCTCACATAGAGCTTGGCGCCCTGCGGCCCGCACGATTTCAACCTCGGAACCTTTTTCGAAATTCTCGCCCTTTTCGCTTTCGGCGGCCCAGACCGTGTCGCCGAAACGCACACGGCCGGCGCCCGACGAAAAGGCCTCATCGACCTTCACGCGCTTGCCGATTTTCTGCGCGCCGCCCTCGTTGAGCGTCAAGTGATCCTTCTGGCTCTTGTGCAGCCATGGCTTCACCTTCGGCGTTGCAAAGATCGTGCAGAAGCAGCACGGTGACGACTGCGAAAACGAGAAGCTGAAGACGCCATTCGCCGTCGAGCGGCCACAAATCGAGGGAACCGACCACGGTCGCCGCCGCCGCAGGCCACAGAGAAATACGTCGTGCCCGTCGCTATCTCGACGATCAGCAAGACGGCCGCGAGCACGAACCAATACCAGAACGGCATTGTTTGCAGAAATTCAACCATCACTGCCTCCCCTACCGCGTTGACGGAACGGAACCGCCGG
>CAVXVQ010000011.1:0-3910 GCA_963765165.1 uncultured Alphaproteobacteria bacterium
CGCCCTTCGCGGTTTCGGGTGAGGGGCGATTTTGATGAAGGGCATTTCAACGCTCCCAAGAAAGGCGTATGATCAAGTTCAGAGGGAGGACTAATCCATGACAAACTCAAAATTCCTGCTCGCGGCGAGCGCCGCAGCCCTGCTGTTCGCCTGCGCCAAGAAAGCCGAGGACGCGACCGCCGCTGCGGCGCCTGAACCGGCGGCGGAAAACGTCGCCGCCGAACCCGCCTCGACCGAACTGGTCGCGGAAAACGCCAAGGCCCGCGCCGATCGGATCGGCGACGGTCACCGTCGGCCTCAACCCGGCGAACAACAACGCGCCTTATTTCGCCAGCGCCAGCGCCGGCTTTTGCAATCCGGGCGGGGGCTGCGCAGGCGGCATCGCCCAGAACACCGGCGACGTCGATCTTTCGGGCTTCCCGCCCGGCGACGTGACGATCACGGTGACGCTCGGCGATGACGCTTATAACGCCGGCTATCGCTTTCCGTCGCAACCCTTTGAGGCGATCGGCATCGCCATCTGGCCAGCCGGCGCGACGACCGAGCCGCCCGATTTCGAGCCGATGTTCGGCGCCAACGCTTGGCCGCGCTCGGACTTCCAGCCGCCCTCGGTTTCGGGCGACAAGCGCAGCGTCACCTTCCTCGACGAGGAAAGTTCCGAAAACGCCTATCAATACGCGGTCGCCGTCGACGGTCCCGCCGGACGCAACTATTTTAGATCCGCAAATCAAGAACGGCGGCTGGGCAACCAAATAGTCTAAGTTTGGCCGTAATAAAGAGGAAAAAGAAAATAGAGTGCGCGCGGGGGCGTTTCCTTGCGCCCGCCGCTTTTATTTGACTTGCCGATGCGAATGCTTTGACTTACGCTTCAAGCCGCGTTCCGTGTTGCGTTTGAATTCATCGATCAATCCAACAAAAAGGCAATCCGATGATGACGCTCCGCCTCGGCGCGGCCTCGGTGCTCGCTCTGATGTTCGCCCCCCCCCCCCGCTTTTGCTGAAACCTGCGCGTTAGACGATCTAAATTTCATTCCGCCCGCCAATGACGACAGCCGGCCCGCCGACGACATCATGCTCGTCTCGATTGCACTCGACGCCAGCGGCGAGTTCGCGGTCAGATCAGCCAAACGCGCGAACGGCGTTGCGGACTATGCGTGGCAATTGAACGCGATGGCGGGTGAGCTTGCCCCACACCAGCCGCCGGCGGAGGCGACGACACCGTTCGACATGACGCTTGACCGCGATACGATGATCGTCTTCCGCCTCGAACCCGGCGCCTGGGAATGGGAGAGCGATCCCGCCAAGGCGATCTTCCTCAAAGCCGACGAACCGAACGATCCGTTCAGCGTCGCCGAAAACCCGCCGGGTCAGCCGCGCATGCTCGCGGTCCGCTTTCACGCGCCGGCGGCGCTCGGCGGATGCGCCTGGGATTACAATCTCGGAATCGTCGTGAAACAGGGCGGCAGGCGAACGCCGCTGGTGGTGGATCCGGTGATCAAGAACGGGGGCGTCCCGCCCTGAGCCCGGAGGGCCCCTCACCCAAAATCGCAAACGCGATTTTGACCTCTCCCAAGAGAAAGGCGAAGCGGCCCTTGCCTCTCCCTTGGGAGAGGCCAGCGAGGCGTCAGCCGAGCGGGTGAGGGTTTCCCTTTCGCCGCGAACACCCGATGCTTCGCCGGATGAGCGCCGCTGTCCACACACGCTTTGATCCCGCAACCGCGCGCCCTGCGCCGTTTTGCGGCCTTTCGTCCGAAATCTGGCGTCTTCTGTGTACGGCGTATCTGAAGCTCGCCGGCTGGACGATCGAGGGCGACTGGCCAAGCGATCTTCCGAAGATGGTGCTGATCGCTGCCCCGCACACCTCCAACTGGGACGGGGTCAACATGCTCGCGGCGGCCGGCTATTACCGCGTTCCGCTGAAATGGATGGAAAGAAGGAACTGACGCGGGGCCGTCGGCGGCTACCGTCAGATGGCTGGGCTGCGTTCCCGTCGACCGCGCCATGGCAAGTCGGGGGGCGGAACACCCCGTCCAGCAGATGAAGGACGCGTTCGGCGAGGCGAGCGCATGGTCCTCGCGATCCCGCCCGAAGGGACCAGAGCGGCGACGACGGAATGGAAGACCGGGTTTTATTACATCGCGCTCGCGGCGGGCGTTCCCCTCGTCATGAGCGTTCTCGACTATGGAACAAAGACGATCCGCCTCTCGGGCGCGCTGACACCCTCGGGCGACTACGCGGCGGACCTCGCCGTCATCATGACGCATTACAGGGGCGCGAAAGGCCTTCGCGCCTGGACGGTTCGTGCATGAAAAAAGGAGTGAGGACCCCCGATGGACGACACAGTTCAAGGCCGACGGCGGATGCGATTGCGGCGCTGTCCGCTATCGCATGGAAGACCGTCCGCTATTTGTTCATTGCTGCCATTGCCGCTGGTGCCAGCGCGAGACGGGCGCGGCCTTCGCGCTGAACGCAATGATCGGAGCGACCGCGTGACGACGCTGACGGGCGAGCCCGAAATGGTGCTGACGCCGTCGGCGAGCGGGCGCGGCCAGAAAATTGCGCGCTGCCCCAATGCCGCCTCCCGCGCTCTCGGCTTTTAGTCGAGCGACAAGGTGAAGTTCGTCCGCCCGGTACCCTCCACAATCCGGACCTCCTGCCGCCCGACATCCACATCTTCACATCGACGAAGCAGCCCTGGGTCGTCATCCCGCCGCGCGCGCTCAGCGTCGAGGAGTTCTACGACTGGACGGAAGTCTGGCCAGACTACGCGAAAGAACGCCGCGCCGCGATCGCCGGGAAATAGATAACCGCGCCGGAGGCTTTGCGCATCCGGCGCGGCGTCAGAAACGAACGAACCTTAATTCCGGCCGAGCTTCGTGGGCAGGTAGAACGACTGGTTCGAGAAGCCGATGCGGCGGCATTCGAGCGTCGCCGTGTCCCAGCTGAACGTAATGAAGCCGAAATCGCCGCTTGCCGCGATGATGTCGAGAAGGCCGGCGTCTTCCGTCTGGCAGAGAATGGTCTCGCCCGCCGCATCCGTCGCCGGAGAAGCCGAAGGTGAAATAATCGCCCGCGGGCTGTTTGATCTTCCTGACGCCGCAGCCGATGTACTCGACGGCGTTCGCCGAATAGCGCGCGCTCACCTGATCGCCGAGCGCCAGCCCGCCCGTCAGGTCGACATCGACAGGGGCGGGCTGCGTCAATCCCGATGCGCCGCCGTCGCCATGATCGCAAAGGCGACGCCGAGCCCGATTTTCTTCTTCATCATAAACACTCCTCTCCAGTTGCCGTTTTTCTAGAACTCCCCCGCGAGACGGCCGTCATTCATGGCCTTCGTCAGCTCACGGAGAATCTGGCTTCGCTCGGCCGGCGCAGGTCGGCCATCTTCATCTGAAGGGCCGCCATTTCCTTCGGGCTGATGCGCCCGCGCGAAAGATAGGATTGGACGTCGGCGCGAACCGCGCCGCTGAGGGCAGGATTGGGCCGCGCCGCGGCCGCCGGCGGAGCGATGACGCTTGCGCCTGCCGGTCCCGCAGCGCCGGCCGTCGCGGCGGCGGGCGCGGCCGCCAGCTCTTCGCGAATGATGCGGCGGATTTCGGCGGCGTCCGGAGCGGACGATGTCGCCGCAACAAATGAAGGAGACGCGCCGGGCGCGCTGGCTTGCGCGGCGCCTTCGACGGATGCGGCCGCAGTACGGTTGAAGCGCGATTGCAGGTCGCCGACCTTCATCGCCAGCAAACCAACAGCGATCAACTGAACGACGGATAGGCCAATCAGCAACCGGACTCATGTGTCCCCCTCATCCCTTTTGCGATTGAGCGACCCTCGGCGCGAAAACGATCCCTGTCAACGCGAGCGGCGCGGCGTTGCCCGCCCTGCGCGTGATCTATGTCGCTTCTTCTTTCGATAAA
>CAVXVQ010000012.1:0-233559 GCA_963765165.1 uncultured Alphaproteobacteria bacterium
CGTGGGAAAGGCAAGACGCCATGCCCCTAACAGGCCCTTTCTCCGCCAGACCGGGCTGCAAATTCCTGGCAAAGCCGACCGGCCTCGTCGGCCGACCCGGAAGCGGCAAGCTGCGCCGCGAGTTCCTTGGTCGCCTCCAGGTCCAAAGGTGCGACCGCAAGGACCCGACGATACCAGCGCTCGCTCGCAGCGGGGTCTCCTGCGGCTGCGTGACGCCGGGCGATTCCGACGCCGAGGCGCGCTTGCCACGGTCTCACCCGAGCCGCCTCCGCGACATAGGCCTTGCTCATCGCCTCATACGCTCGCTCGAAATGGGGCAGCGCCTCAGCGTTCTTGCCGCTGATCTCAAGCACGTCGCCGACATTGATGAGAACGCCCCAGGCGTCGGCGTCAATCGCCAAAGCGCGTTTGTAGGTTTCAAGCGCCGCATCGAAATCCCCAGCGGCGCTTTCGGCGAGGCCGAGCGCCTTGTGCGACGCCGCCTCTTGAGGGTTCAGGCGAACCGCCTCTCGCGCAAGGCCCAACGCGCGTTCGACAAGGCGCTGCGCATCGGGCTCCTTCAAACGCCCGCTCGCATGCGCATCGCCGAGCGTCGTGATTGAGCCGCGCGTGTCGGCCTCGTTCACAGGCCAGCGCATCGCGCGCTGCACCAATGCGTTTGCAAGACCGGCGAGCGCTCGCGCGTCATCCGGGTTGGGCTCGACGATGCGCTCATAGAGCGCGATCGCCGCATCGTTATCCTCGCGCGTATATTGAGAATAATAGTCGTCAGCGCGCGCAATCATTTGCTTTGCAGGATCCGCCGGCGGCGCGGCCCTGCGAAAGCTCGCATAAACGGCGCCCGCCAGCAGCAGCACAGCCAGCGTTGCGGCGATTACGCCTGAGAGATCGAAAGCCGGGCGTCTTTTTCGCGTCTTGCGGCGCCGGGTCCCTGGCGACCGCATCGATCAGGCGATAGCCCCGTTTTGGGATCGTCTCGATAATGCGCGGGTTCTTCGGGTCGTCGTCGAGCGCCTTTCGCAGCTTGGAGACGGCGCGCGCCAACGTGTCATCCCCCACAGTGACATCAGGCCAGATCGCGGCAAAGATCTCCTCGCGGCTGAACACGCGCGACGGCGAACGAGCTAGAAGCAGCAAGAGGTCGAGAGTCTTTGGCTCGAGTCTTCGACGGATTTCGCCGCGCGAGATTTCGCCGCTGGCGGCGTCGAGCGACCAGCCCCCGACGCGGATGATGTCCTTCGTCTGCACGACGGGTAACCCCTTGAATTCGGCGGCGGTCAGGAAAAAAGGAGGAAAATTTCCGAGCGCCGTCATGGAGATTTGGCGGCCGCAACAGCGAATGTCCAGCGCCCGGCCGAATTCGTCGCCGGACCTCAAATCGCTTTAAGGAGCGCCATGCGCATCGTATCGTTGCTGACCAAGGTCATCCCCCTCGCCGCCGCGCTCATCACCGCGCCTGCCTGCGCGGAAGAGCCCGCCGCCCCCGAAAGCTACGCTCCGGCGGCGCTTCGGGCGGACTTCGACGATCTCTACGCCGGCCTCAAAGCCGCGCATTTCGACCTCTACGCCCGAAGACCGAAGAAGGAGTATGATCGACGGTTTCGCGACATGCGGCGCGAGATGAAATCGCCGATGACGAGAACCGAGGCGCAAGTTCGATTCCAGAAGTTCGTCGCGTATGGAAATGTCGCGCATGCGAACATCGCGTTTCCGGCTGGCGCCTATGAGTCCTTTCGCGCGGCGGGCGGCAGGGCGGCGCCGCTCGCCGTCCGCTTTTTCGGCGACGCAATGTACGTCTCCGACGATCTCAGCGGTCTTTCCGAATCGCTCGCCGGAGCGCGCATCCTGGCGATCGACGGCATCGGCGTAGGCGACCTCGAACGGCGGCTCTCGGCGAATCTTTCGGCGGATAATGATTACCTCGCGCGAACGATGTACGAGTTCCGGTTCGCGCAGCTCCTGTGGCTTGAATTTGGCGAGACGTCGTCGTTCACGGTCGAAGCGCAAGTGCCGTCAAGCCAAAAAAAGCTCGTCGCCGTGCCGTCGCGAAGCCGCGAAGAGATTGCGGCGATGCCGCCGACCGGCGTTTTCGAGCTTGATTGGAACGAGCGCCGTCACGCGGTGATCGACAGCGTCGGTTATTTGCGGCCGGGCCCATTCTACAACAACGCTCCGGATGCGGCCGACATGTGGGACAATGCGGCCTTCAGATCGTTCATAGACGCCGCGTTCGCCGATTTCCTGAAACGGGATGTTCCTGCGGTCCTTATTGACCTTCGCGCCAATCCCGGCGGCGACAACTCCTTCAGCGATCATCTGGTCGCCTGGTTCGCCGACGAGCCGTTCAGGTTCGCGTCGCATTTCTACGTGAAGGTCAGCGCCGCCGCGATCGCGTCGAATGCGAAGCGCCGTCAACCCGGAGACGACACGTCGATCTCCGCGCGCTTCGCCGCAGCCTTCGCCAAGGCGAAGATCGGCGAGGTGATCGATTTCGATCTCGGCGACAGCAAGCCGAGAGAGGGCGAGCGCTATCATGGCAAGGTGTACCTGCTCATCGACCGTCACTCATATTCGAACACGGCGACGGTCGCAGCGCTTGCCCAGGACTACGGCTTTGCGACCATACTCGGCGAAGAGACGTCCGATCTGGCGACGACCTACGGCGCCATGGAGCAATTCACGCTGCGGAACACGGGGATCGATGTCGGCTTTCCGAAAGCGCATATCATTCGGCCAAGCGGCGCCAAGGACTCCCGCGGCGTCGTGCCGGATGTCGCGATCGTGTCGCCGTTGCGTGCAAGCAAGGACACGATGCTTGAGGAAGCGCTCTCCGTGATCGCGCGCGAGATTGGCGACAGTTAGGCCGGGTTGAACACCCTGACCGGCTTCAGCTTCAGCCCGTCGAGTTCGCAGAGCGCGACCGCCTCTCCATGCATGGAGGCGAGGACCGCCGGAATGATCCCGGTTTCCGCGCCGCGAACGCCTTTGGCGATGGCGGGTGAGATGACCGCCGGCTGGCCGCGTTTGAGTTTTTCCGCCTCCGGGCCGCCGATCGAGGCCTGGGGCAGGCCGGCGAGCGCCGCATCGATCGGGAGGAGGGCGGCGTCGCGGTCCTCGGGCGAGGCCATCGCTTCGAGCGCCGCGATCGTAACGCCCGCTTCCGCCCGGAAGGGGCCGACGGCGGTGCGGCGGAGCGCGCTCACATGACCCTCAGTCCCCAGAACCCTCGCGATGTCGCGGACGAGCGCACGGACATAGGCGCCCTTGCCGGTGACGGCCTCGAACACCGCATGATCCGGATCCGGACAATCGATCAGCGTCAGCTCGTGGATGTCGATCGTGCGCGCCTCAAGGGCCACCGTCTCGCCCTCGCGGGCAAGGTCATACGCCCGCTCGCCGCCGACCTTGACCGCTGAAAACTGCGGCGGGATCTGTTCGATCGCGCCGGTGAATTGCGGCAGGACGGCGTCGATCCCGGCGCGCGACGGGCGCTTTTCCGAGCGCGCGATCACATCGCCTTCGCGATCGTCGGTCGTCGTCGCCTCGCCCCATTTCGCGGTGAAGCGATAGGTTTTCGCGCCGTCCATCACATAGGGGACGGTTTTCGTCGCCTCGCCGAACGCGATCGGCAGGACCCCTGTCGCAAGCGGATCGAGCGTCCCCGCATGTCCGGCCTTTTGCGCCTGAAACAGCCATTTGACTTTCGAGACCGCTTCGGTCGATCCGACATCATAGGATTTGTCGAGAATGATCCAGCCGCTGACGGGCCGGCCCTTCTTGCGCCGCTTGCTCATATTTGCCTTGCTGTTTGTTCGCTCTCGCGCGGATCGGACGCGCCGAAAGCTGGAGTGCGCGCGACGTAGAGCCGGCGCGGCGCGCCGTCAACCCTGATCGTCGTGCCGCAAATCCCGCGCGACTTTCGGCGAGGCGAGAAGCTCGTCGATGCGGCGCGCTTCGGCGAAGCTTTCATCCGGGCGGAAGACGAGCGAGGGCGTGAACTTCATGTCGATCTTCTGGCCGAGCAGGTGCCGCAAATGGGGGGCTGCGTGGTTGAGGGCCTTGATGATCTCCGGGTGCTTCTCCTGATCGATCGACGCGCCGAGCGGCGCCGAGAACACCGTCGCCTGTTTCAGATCCGGCGTCAGGCGGACTTCGGTGATGGTGATCGACAGGCCGGCAAGCGCCGGATCGCGCAAATCCTCGCGCTGGAAAATCTCGACCAGCGCATGGCGCACGAGCTCGCCGGCGCGAAGCTGGCGCTGGGTGGGTCCCTTCTGGTGCGAATGGCGGCTGGTCATCGGACGATATTACGCGCGGGGTCCAGCTGCGCGCAACGCCGCCGCAAAGGCGCCGAGTTTTTCGGCGTTGAGCGCATAGCGGCTGTCCCTGTCGCGAAGGCCCGAGCAGATGTCGACGCCAAAGGGGCGGACCTGACGCACGGCCTCCACGACGTTCAAAGGGTTGAGGCCGCCCGCGAGAAAGACCGGCCGCCCGCAAGTTTCAACGATGCGGCGCGAAACGCTCCAGTCATGGACGTCTCCGGTGCCGCCAAGCGTGCGAACGGGCGCGCTCGGTTTGCCGCTGTCGAGGAGGATCGCGTCAACCTCCTCGGCGGCGCGCCGCGCCGCGTCAACCGCGCCCTCATCCTCGACATGGATGACCTGCATGATGCGCAAACCGGCATGCGCGCGGCGAAGATGCGCATAGGTCTTCGGCGATGGCGTATCGACGATCTGCACCGTGTTGACGCCGGTCATTGCGACATGATCGGCGATCGCCTCTTCGTCGATGCGGCTTGTGAGAAGCGTCGTCCAGACGCGCCCGCCATGGCGCGCGCGAACATGAGCGGCGATTTCGGCGATCGCTTCATCGTCGATCGGGCCGGGGCCGTTCGGCATCGCTCCGACGAGACCGATCGCGAGCGCGCCGGCGTTGATCGCCGCCTCCGCCTCCTCGATCGTCTGCATACAGCAGATCTTGAAGGGAATCATCATCGCCACGGCCTTGGATCGCCCTTGAGCAGCCCCAGAATGACGCTGTCGCGCTCGCCGATATGCGTCAGCCAATTGCCGCGCAGGACGCCTTCATGGCGGAAGCCGAGCTTTTCAAACGTGCGGATCGAAGGGATGTTTTCCGGGTCGGCGTCGGCGAAAATGCGCCGCGCGCCTTTGACGTCGAAAACAAAATCGATCGCCTGCTCCAGCGCCCGCGCCGCAAGGCTCCTGCCGTGCGCGGCGGGAACGATCATGCACGCCGCCTCCCAAACGTCGCGGCCGCTCGTGAACAGCGAAATGCGCCCCAGCGCCGGGCCGTCCGCAGTTTCGCAAACCGCCCATGACGTGTCTTCAACGCCCTTGGTCCATTTCTTCAACTTCTCGATCGTCTCGGCGACGGACTTGTACGCGGGCTCCGTCATGTAGACGCAGCTCTCCTCGTCGCCGAAGATCGCATGCAGCGCCTCGCCGTCGCGGTCGGGATCGAGGGGGCGGAGGAGATTCATTCAAAACACAATCGCTTCGTCGCCATCCTTCGAGACGCCGCTATGCGGCTCCTCAGGATGAGGGATTGTCCACAAAAACACGCCTCATCCTGAGGAGCGCGCCTCTTGGCGCGCGTCTCGAAGGATGAATTTAGCTACAGCGTCCTTTGAATCGTCTCGACAGAGAAGCATTCGATGACGTCGCTGACTTTCAGGTCTTCGTATTTCGCGAAGCTCATGCCGCATTCCTGGCCGGCGGGGACTTCCTGAACGTCGTCCTTGAAGCGTTTCAGCTGCGAGAGCTCGCCCTCGTGGATGACGGTGCCGTCGCGGATGAGGCGAACCTTCGCGCCGCGGCGGACGAGGCCTTCGGTGACGCGGCAGCCGGCGACTTTCGTCGATTTGCCGACGGTGAAGACCTCGAGGATCTGCGCGTTGCCGAGGAAGGTTTCGCGGATTTCCGGCTTCAACATGCCGGAGAGGACGCCTTTGATGTCGTCGATCAGATTGTAGATGATCGAGTAATAGCGGATCTCGACCTTCAACCGCTCGGCTTCCTCGCGCGCCTGCGCGTTGGCGCGGACGTTGAAGCCGATCACGGGCGCGCCCGACGCGCCGGCGAGGATGACGTCCGATTCCGAGATCGCGCCAACGCCGGTGTGAAGGACGCGCACGCGCACTTCGCCGGTCGACAGTCTCTCGAGGCTCGAAACGATCGCCTCGACCGAGCCCTGAACGTCGCCCTTGATGACGAGCGGAAGCTCCTTGATCTCGGCGTCCTGAAGCTGCGCCATCATCTGTTCGAGCGACGTGCCCGAGGATTTGGCGGAGGCTTTCTCGCGCCGCTTCCGCGCCCGGAAATCGGCGACTTCGCGGGCGCGCGCTTCCGATTCGACGACGACGAACTGGTCGCCGGGTTCGGGAACGCCGTTAAGGCCGAGCATTTCGACCGGCATCGCAGGGCCGGCGTCGGCGATCGTCTCGCCCTTGTCGTTGGCGAGAAGGCGCACGCGCCCCCATTCCGAGCCGACGACGACGATGTCGCCGCGCTTCAAGGTGCCGCGCTCGACGAGAAGCGTCGCGACCGAGCCGCGGCCCTTGTCGAGGCGCGCTTCGACGACGGAGCCTTCGGCGGTCCGCTTCGGGTTCGCCCTGAGATCGAGAAGATCCGACTGCAGAACGATCGCCTCGAGGAGACCGTCAAGATTGATCTTCTTGAGCGCCGAAACCTCGACGTCCTGCACTTCGCCGCCAAGGCCTTCGACCTGGATTTCATATTGAAGAAGATCGGTGCGGACCTTCTGGGCGTTGGCCGACGGCTTGTCGATCTTGTTGATCGCGACGATGATCGGGACGCCCGCGGCTTTCGCGTGATTAATCGCCTCGACCGTCTGCGGCATGATCGAATCGTCCGCCGCGACGACGAGAATGACGATGTCCGTCACTTTCGCGCCGCGCGCGCGCATCTGCGTGAAGGCGGCGTGGCCCGGCGTGTCGAGGAAGGTGATCTTGCGGCCGTCCTTCACCGTCACCTGATAGGCGCCGATGTGCTGGGTGATGCCGCCGGCTTCGCCGGCGACGACGTTGGTCTGGCGGAGCGCGTCGAGAAGCGACGTCTTGCCGTGGTCGACATGGCCCATGATGGTGACGACGGGCGGGCGATGGATGAGGCTTTCGCCCTCGTCGGCCGCGCCGGAAAGGCCTTCTTCGACGTCGGATTCGGCGACCCGCTTCGCCGCGTGGCCGAGATCGACGACGATAAGCTCGGCCGTGTCGGCGTCGAGAATCGAATTCGCCGTCACCATCTGGCCCTGCTTCATCAGTTCCCGGATGAGATCGACGCCGCGCATCGCCATCCGCTGGGCGAGATCTTGAACGGTGATCGTTTCCGGAATGACGACTTCGCGCACGATCGCGGGCGCAAGGCCGCGCTGCTGGCGGGCGAGCTTTTCGCGTTCGCGGGCGCGCTTGACCGAGGCGAGCGAGCGCTGGCGATCGTCGTCGTCAAGCGCGTTGGCGATGGTCAGGCGCCCGGCCCTGCGGCGGGGCGCTTCTTTCGCGGCGTTCTCGCGTTCGCTCTTGTCGTTTGTCGGTTTGCGTTTGGTCTTGAGACGCCCGCCGAGCTTGGCGAGCGGATTGTCCGCCTCGGCTTCGCCGGCCGGCTTGCCGTCGTCGGGCTTGCCTTTGCCTTTTGCGTCGGCCTTCAGCGCCGCGCGGCGTTTTCTCTCTGTTTCTTCTTCCTCAAGCGTCCGGCGGGCTTTTTCTTCCGCCTTGCGGCGATCGGCGGTTTCGCGTTCGCGCTTGCCTTCTTCTTCGGCGACCCGCGCGCGATCGGCGTCAAGGCGCACGCGTTCTTCCGCTTCGCGCGCTTCACGCTCGACGCGCTCGGCCTGGTCGCGCCGCTTGCGGACTTCATCTTCCTTGCGCGCCTGGACGAGCGCGGCGGCGCGCGCCTGTTTTTCATCTTCCGACAGCGTGCGCAGAACATTCAGCTGCGACTTCGGCGGCTCGACGGCCTTGATTTCCGGGGCCTTGGCGGCGGCCGTTTCTTTCCTGGGCTCCGGCGCTTCGGGCGCAGCCTCGTCTTCTTTCTTGGCGCCGACGATGCGGCGCTTCTTCGTCTCGACAACGACGGTCTTCGAGCGTCCGTGGCTGAAGCTCTGCTTCACCGCGCCCATTTCAGAGCGGCGGAGCGACAAAGGCCGTCTTTCGGCCTTCACGTCGGCTTCGGCTTTCGTATCGACGTCGTCAGTCATTCAATCTCCGTTCCCGCCGCGTCATGGCGGCGGACTTTCATTCTTCAGCGCCTTGACAGGCGCCCTTATGAAAGCGGCCTTGGACATAACGCCCAAACCCGCTGCGGTCCACCATCAACTGGCGGATTAATCGTCCTTTGCGGGATCGCTCCCGCTCTGCCGAAAACCGTCGAGCCTTTCGGCCTCCCGGCGAAACCTGGTCGCCGGCGGCCCTTTGAGGAGGGCCGCGTGCTTCACCCCGTCCTTGCCGAACGCGGCCGACAGCGCCGCGCTCGAAAACCCCCGATGCGCAACGAGGTCTCCGCCAAGTCTTGCGAGTTTTTCACGCCCGTCATCGGCGGCGTCGGACGCCGACAGAAGGACGGCGACCCTTCCTTCGGCGAGCGCCTTCTTCACCTGATCAAAGCCGAGGACCGCGCCGCCGACTTTTCGCGCAAGACCGAGCGCATCGAGCGCGCGCCGCTCAAGCGCCGCCTCGACCGCGTCGACGAGGTCAGCCGGCGCCGTCGCGTCTTTCTTGAAGGCGCGGGCGAAAAGGCCCTTGGAGACGGCCTTCGCCAGAAAACCGCGATCGGCCGAGACCCAGGCGCCGCGTCCGCCGAGCTTTTCGGCGATGTCGGGCGTGACGACGCCGTCCGGGCTCAGCGCAAAGCGGATGAGCCCGGCGGGCGGCGAAGCGCCGCCGCCGGCGATGCAGGTCCTCGTCCGATCATCGGACGCGTGCTCACGCGCTTTGGCCAGTCGTCGCTCCCGCTGCGGCGTCAGCCGCAGCCTGCTCGGCGGCGGCTGCATCCGCAGCCGCTTTCGCCAGATCTTCTTCGGTCACCCATCCCGCCGCGACGCGCGCGCGCATGATGAGGTTTTCAGCGTCCTCCGTCTTCATTTTGAAGGACTCAAGAACGCCGTCGTAATGCTTCTTCTCGCCGTTGACGCGTTCGGTCCAGCCGGTGAGGTCGTCCGTAACGCAGCCCGCGAAATCTTCGACGGTCTTGATGCCCGCCTCGCCGAGCGCGACGATCATCTTCAGATCGAGCCCTTCGAGAGCGACCAGGCCGTCCTCGACGCCAAGCTCCTTGCGGCGCGCGTCGAGCTTCTTCTTGACTTCTTCGAGCCAGTCTTTCGCGCGCGCCTGCAACTCGGATGCGGTGTCTTCGTCCATGCCTTCAATTTCGGTCAGGTCTTCAAGCTCGACGAAGGCGAGCTCCTCGATCTTGGCGAAGCCTTCCGAAACGAGGAGGCCCGCCATCATGTCATCGACGTCGAGCGCCTGCATGAAGAGTTCGGAGCGCTGGCGGAATTCCTCCTGGCGCTTCGTCGATTCCTCGACCTCGGTCATGATGTCGATCTCAAAGCCGGTCAGCTGCGAGGCGAGACGCACGTTCTGGCCGCGCCGGCCGATCGCCAGCGACAACTGCTCGTCCGGCACGACGACCTCGATGCGGTCGAGTTCTTCGTCGAGGACGACCTTCGTCACTTCCGCCGGGGCGAGCGCATTGACGACGAAGGTCGCGGGATCGGGCGACCACGGGACGATGTCGATCTTTTCGCCGCCAAGCTCGTTGACGACCGCCTGAACGCGGCTGCCGCGCATGCCGACGCAGGCGCCTACGGGATCGATCGACGAGTCGTTCGACATGACGCCGATCTTCGCGCGGCTGCCGGGATCGCGGGCGACCGCCTTGATCTCGATGACGCCGTCGTAGACTTCCGGCACTTCCTGCTCGAACAGTTTCGCCATGAATTTCGGGTGCGAGCGCGAGAGGAAAATCTGCGGCCCGCGCGCTTCGCGGCGGACGTCCATGATGTACGCGCGGAGCCGATCGCCGTTCCGGTAATTCTCGCGCGGCAATTGCTGGTCGCGGCGGACGACGGCCTCGGCGCGGCCGAGGTCGATGATCACGTGGCCGTATTCGACGCGCTTGATGATGCCGTTGACGATCTCGCCCATGCGGTCCTTGTAGTCCGCATACTGCCGGTCGCGCTCGGCGTCCCTGCACTTTCTGGGTGATGACCTGCTTGGCCGACATCGCGGCGACGCGCCCGAACTCGATCGGCGGCAAGGGCTCGGAGATGAAGGCGCCGACTTCCGCTTCCGGGTTCTTCTGGAGCGCTTCCTTCAGCGCGATCTGCGTCGCGTCGTTCTCGACCGTCTCGACGACTTCGAGAAGCCGCCACAGGCGCATTTCGCCGGTCGCCGGATTGATCTCGGCCTTGACCAGCGTCTCGTGGCCGTAACGCGAGCGCGCGGCTCTCGCGAGCGCGTCCTCCATCGCGTCGATCACGAGCGCCTTGTCGATCGATTTCTCGCGCGCCACCGCGTCGGCGATCTGGATGAGCTCGAGCTTGTTGGCGCTAACGGCGTTCATGTGATGTCTCCAAGGTCTTCATGGGTCGTCTCCTTCTTTGCGGTCTTCGCCGCCTTGAGGCTCTGCCGGATCAATTCGTCCGTAAGCGTCAGTTTCGCCGACTGGATCCAGGCGAACGGAATGAGGGCGGTCTCCGCCTCGCCGTCGACGTCGAGGCAGACATTGTCGCCTTCGACGCCGGCGATGACGCCGTTGAACTTCTTTTTCCCCTCGATCATGCGATCGATCTCGATCTTCGCTTCGTAGCCCTGCCAGTCGTGATAGTCTTTCAACCTGACGAGCGGGCGGTCGATGCCGGGCGAAGAGACCTCAAGACGATAGCGCCCCGAGATCGGATCGGCCTCTTCAAGGATCGGGGCGAGCGTGCGCGACAAGATCGCGCACTCTTCCGCCGACATCGTGTGGTCCTGGCGCTCGGCCATGATCTGAAGGGTCAGCATTTCCTTGCCGGTCAGGCGGATGCGAATGAGATCAAAGCCCGCCGCCGCAATGGCGGGGGCGACAAGCTTTTCGATACGCTCTGCGAGAACGGACAAGGGGCGGCTTCCGGTAACAAAAAAGCGGGCCCCGTCGGAGCCCGCTTTCGAATAATCGATCGCGTTTGACCGGCTATATAGGCCGGCGTCGCCCGTTTGTCACGCCCGTCCGCCAAAACGCCGCGCCGGGGTGGATTTTGCCCGGCCGCTGCGCGAAAGTCGCTGCGAGTGGAGTCAGAGGGATCCGGCCGGGGGCGCAATCCACGGGCGGACCGAGAAGGGGTAAAATCGATGTTGGGTCGTCTTTTGGCGCTGATTGTCGGCGCGGCAGCGGCTGTCGCCGCGTCTCAGGGACCGGCTTTCACGGATCAATATATTCAAAACCTCACTGGCCGGATCGACGAGCTCCGCCCGATCGTCGAGGAGTTCGACACCAAGGTCTCCGAGTACAATTACACCAGAGCCTCAGCCATGGTCGAGTGTTCGACCGCAGAGGGCTTGCTGGATGCGCTTTGTTCGACCTACGAAACGGTTGTCGAGCGCTATGAAATGCTCACCCTGCACATGGCGGAGCTGAACGCGGCCACCATCTGGACCCGCCCGCTTGTCCTTGCCCGGACCTACAAGAAGGACATCGCCGAAAGCGTCTATTCGGTCTTCAAGCCGGCGGTCCCGGCGACGCCCGAAGGCTTTGCCTATGGCGGCGGCGGCTTCCTCGCCGGGTTCCTCGCCCTCTCCCTCATCTTCGGGATTTTGGGCGGGCTGTTCCGGCGGTAGGCGCAACGGAGTCGCTTCGATTCAGACGCCTCACACGAAACCGTGCAGCGGTTTCGTGTGGGAGCATCGCTCAACGATTTGCCGGAAATGCGACGCGCCGCCCGACCAGCGCTTCCAACGCTTCAAGATCGCGATCGAAAACTCCGGCGAGCTGCGTGTGGCGCGCCGCCGACAATTCCGGCCGCTCGCGCATCTGCAGGTTTGACTTCATCCGATCGCGGAGGGCGCGCGGCACGAGCGCGCGGCGCAAGGCTGTCGCTATCGGATTGTCGATGATCAGCGAATACCCCGGAAATTTCCGGATGCGTTCGGCGGAGACGTTTTGCGCCTCAAGGTCACCTTTCCAGGCGACATCGCCTTTCGCGCCGAGAAACGCCGCGATGCGTTTCAGCTCTGCGTCAGGGTTCGCCGTCATCTCTTCAAAGGCGACAGTGAGAATCCGCTCGCGTCCAAATCGCGTGACCCACGGTTCAAGCTGATAGGCGTAGCGGCTGTAGCCGATAAGTTCCGGATGCTTTTCGATCGCCTCGTCGATGGAGCAGGTGATCGCGCCTTGCGTCCACTCATGAATGTACTGCGAGACGAGACGCTCGACCGGATCGCGCATCACATAGATGAACTTCGCGTCCGGGATGAGGGCGGCGAGCCGCTCGATCGTTTTCGGATAGGTCGGCAGCTTGGTGTAATGCGTCGAGGATTCGCCCTTGATTGCGCCTTCGGGCGCGCCCTTGAACAGCGAGCGATACCAGTCCTCGCCGTTGGCGTAGATCTCGTCGTTCGAAAAGAAATTCGGCTCCTTCGGCTCGCTCATGAAAAATTGCGGCTGCGCCGCGAGCTGCGCATGGAGGGTCGAGGTGCCGCATTTCATCGCGCCGATGATGACGAAATCGGGGAGGGTCATGGCGTGCGCTCCCGCGGCCCATCCTTCGCGACGCCTCGCTCCGCGAGGCTCCTCAGGATGAGGATGTTATTGAGTAAAGCATTCCCGCTCCTCATCCTGAGGAGCGCGCCGATAGGCGCGCGTCGCGAAGGATGGGCCCCGAATGACATTTGCGAGTTCACCCCGGCGCCCTCCGGTCGCCAAGCGGCGAACGCCAGTTCGTCCATTGATCCTTGCCCTGATTTTCGCACAACAACGGCGCCCGCTTTCCCAACAACGATCGAAACCGGGCAACGCCTCGGCCAAGAAGCCAGCCGACGTTCGCCGCATAAAGACCGAACGGCCCATAGGCCTTGCGGAAATAGCGCGTCCTTGCGGCGTAGTAATAGGATGGCGGACGCTTCTTCGCCTTCATCGTCGATTTGACGGGCGACGAGCCGCCCCTCAAATGCACGATGCGCGCGGAAGGCTCATAAACGACGCGCCAGCCATTTTTCTTCAGCGCGCGGCAGTAATCGGCGTCCTCGAAATACATGAAATAGCCCTCGTCCATCAGGCCGACATCGTCGAGCGCGTCGCGCTTTGATAAGCACGCAGGCGAAACTCGCCCAGTCGCAATCGATCGGCTTGTCAGAGACTGGCATGGGCACGACGGCGGAGCCGAACATCCTGTCGAGCGGCGCGGTCTCTGCGCCCCTCAAAAACTCCGACAAAGGCGAGTGAAAGCGGAAACAGGAGATCTGCGGCGTCCCGTCTTCATCTTCGAGGCGTGGGGCGATGATCCCGGCGTCCTTCTCCCGCGCCGAGGCGTCGAGCATCGCTCTCAGGGCGCCCGGGCGCACCAGAGTATCGGAGTTCAAGAGGAGATAATGCGCAGCGTCGAACGCCTCGATCCCGATGTTGTTGCCGCCGGAAAAGCCCTCGTTTGATGGCGAGCGGACGAGGAAGATGCGCGATTTCCAGAGGTCGCCCGTCATCAGCCAGGCGGCGATCTCTTCGGCCGAGCCGTCATTGGAAAAATTGTCCACGACCGCGATCCGGGCGTCGGCCGCCACGAGGTCGGGACCGAGCGACGCAAGGCAGTCCTTCACAAGGTCGGGCGTTCTGAAATTGATGACGACGATTCCAGCCGCGCATTTCATTCGGGCGGCCGCGCCGCTAGTCATGCCCGGCCGAGATGAGGCGCCCGTCACGATTGTCGTCCTTTGGCGCGAAATGCGCGTCGAGAAATTCCAAGAACGCCGGCCAGTCCTCCTTGACGACGCCATGCGTGCCCGGACGGATCCAGAAAGCGATCTCCGCGCTCGGGTCGTAAGGTTTGAGCGACGACTGATCAAGACCGCGCGCGCCATAGAGCTCATAAACCGGATCGGCGCCGACGCTGGCGCGATAGGCGCCATTGGGATCCGACCACACGTCGCGTCGCGCATTGCCGAGCAGGACGGGGCGCGGCGCGATCAGCGCGAGCAGCATATGCTGGTCGTATCCGTCGAGATTGTCTTCGCGATAGGCGCGCGCGAACCAGTGCGGATAAGAATCGGTGATGCCCTTGACGCTCTCGCCCTTCTTTTCCTGATTGAGCGAAGCGCCGCCCGTGCCCGATTGATGCGCAATGACGCCGTCGATCCGGGGATCGAACGCCGCAGCGACGAGCGCCGATTTCGCATAGCGCGAATGTCCCCAGACGATCATGGCGTTCTTGTCGAGGCGCGGATCCTGTTCAAGGACGTCGATCATCCGCGAATACGCCCAGCCCCAGGCGGCGATCGCGCCCCAGCGCGTTTCATCCTCGGCGTGGCCGGCGGAAAGGCGCCTCAATTCGGCGAGCCCCTCTTCGTCCCGATCGGGAATGAACTCAGGCGGGAAGACGGCCGCGACGGCGTAGCCGGCGTCAAGGATCGTCTCGATCGGCGGCGAGCAGATATAGCGGCCGAAGACATAGGTCTCGATTCCGCCGCGCTTCTCGAGGGGTTTCGGCGCGCCAGCGACATTTTCATCCGGGATCGTATCCCAGCGCGGACAGAAGGTCTGCATAAGGATAACGGGATGGGGTCCCTCGCCCTTCGGGCTGACGACATCCATGATGAAGCCGGGTTCGCCGTCGCGCGACGCCGTTTCGACCTCGACGTCGCCGAAGGCGACTGACGCGCCGATGCGGTATTCTTCAAGCAAGCCTCGCTCGCCAAAAGCCGCATCGGTCAGCGTCTTGCGCGAAATGATTGTACTGAAGGAGCGCTCCGGCATCATTCCATATTCGAGCTCTTGCAGCGCCTCGCGCGCGTCGGGCGCGCCGACCGCCTCCCAGTCGGCGACACTCGAAAATTCCAGCTTGGGCGCCGCCGCCGGACCGTCCGGCTTCATGTCGGTCCAGGCGATCGTCGCTTCGACGCATCCGGAAAGGGCGAGCATGGCGAGGCAGCCGAGAACAATTCGCCGGCGCGGCGCGAAACCCCCACCCGAAAATTGCATTGCAATTTTCGACCTCCCCCCAAGGGGGAGGTTTGCGCGCGGATGTCGCGTCTCTTCACCTCCCCCTTGCGGGGAGGTCGAAACCGCAAAGCGGTTTCGGGTGGGGGTCATCGCAATAAAGCGATAATGATCGCGCATCACTTTCTCAAAAACTCCAGATAGGCCGGCGAACGCCCCTCCTTGATAGCCTTCGCCTCATAACGCGTCTGCGGCCAGTCGGCGGGACGTTCCTTCCAGTCGGCGGCCCGTTCGGCGGTCCACTCAAAATCGTCGGCGCCTTGCGCGTGCATCAACGTCCAGCGGACATAATCGGGAACATCCGACGCGACGCGCAAGGTCCTGCCCGATTTCAGCAGGCGCGCGGCTTCCGTGAAAAACCAGGGCGAAATCATCCGCCGCTTGTAATGGCGTTTCTTCGGCCAGGGATCGGGGTGAAGGACAAATATGCGTGAGAAGCGCGCGGCGGGGAGCGCTTCGATCAGCGGCCGCGCGTCGCCGTGATGGACACGGATGTTCGTCAGCCGCTCGCTGTCGATTTTCTGCAGCAGCTTGGCGACGCCGTTCACGAAAGGCTCGGCGCCGATATAGCCGGTCTTCGGGCTCCGCGCCGCGTGCCAGGCGAGGTGCTCGCCGCCGCCAAAGCCGACTTCAATCTCGAAATCATCCGCCCCCGGAAAAAGCGCGCCCGGATCGATCGGTCCTTTTTCGGGGTCCGGAACGGCGACACGCGGCAACAACTCCGCCATCAGTCGCTGATGGTTCGAGCGGAGCGCATGGCCTTTCGAGCGGCCGTAGAGCTGCGGAATGTAGGCGTCGTCCTTCGAGACGCGATGCTCCTCATCCCGAGGAGCCGCCGCGAGGCGGCGTCTCGAGGGGGCATCGCTCCTCAGGATGAGGGGGTTCTTACCCGCGTCGTCGGCGCTTCTCAACCAACACTCCTCATCCTGAGGAGGGTCGATCATCGGAAGATGATCGACCCGTCTCGAAGGATTGGATCGTCGCGCCGCGATCCATTCTATTTCGTCCCGCTTCCGGCCTGCAGAGGACTGGAGGTCGCTTCCGCCTCTATCAGAGCAAACGGAACGACGCCCGAAGCGTTCAGCACACGGAAAAACTCCGGCAGGCTGAACGCTTCGCCCTTTTGCTCCTGGTCAAAGGCGTATTCGCTGATGAGGCGATCGAGCTCCAGTTTTCCGGTGATGTAGCTCGTGCCGTATCCGGGCTGGCGCAGATAGAGAAGCTGCTCGAAACCGACCAGATCGCTTTTCGGATCGGACCAGCCGCGCGGCGTCCAGCGCGCATGAAACTCGCCCGCCTCGTCGAGCGTCATCTCGTTCGACTGCACATAAAGGGAGGCGAGCCCGCGCGCCGCGCGATTGGCGAGCATGATCCAGACAATTTCACGGCTCCTCGGACTGTCATCATAGAGGCCGGCGTGCATGAATAGTTCTTCGGCCGCCGTCGCCATGCCTTCAGAGCGCCCGTCATAGAGGTCGTAAAGCGGCGTCGCCGCGCGGATCCGGCTTTTGTTCGGCTCGTGCTTGCGCGCCGCAAGCTCGATCCAGTGATAGAAATGCGAATAAAGCGGCGACGGGTCGAGCGCGGCGCCGATGCTGAAAAAATTGCGGTCTGCGGGCGGCGTGTAACCGCCGATCTCGTTCTTCAAGGCGTCGCGGAAATAGGGTTTGTCGTCGACAAGGCCGCCATCGATCAGGAAATCCGTCAGCGCCTGCATTTTGCCGCGCGCCATTTCCATATAGGCGGCCTCATTGTCGAAAGAGGGGAGCGGCGGCAGGTCGCGATTGCGGAATTCCTCGACCGCAAGCGCCGCGCGCGAGCGCTCCAGTTCGCGGCGAAGGTGAGCGACCTGTTCCGCCCAGCCGTAAGGCATGAGGCGCACATTCTTCATGTACCAGTCGTAGTTTTCCGTGCCGACGCCGGAGGGGCCCGTCCTCGACGGCGCTTCCTCCTTCAGCCATTGGCGAAACGCCGCCGTCGCTTCCCGCGCCTTGGCGACTGCATCCTTCAGCGCGGGCGCCGCGCCCTCAAGACCGCCGCGGACGTTGCCGTCGAGCGTGCGCATGTCGAGCGTACCGGCTTCAAGCGCGTCGAGCGCCTCCGCCTGCCAGCGAAAGGCGCGATCGCCATAGGCGAAAAGATCGCGCGCGGCCGCGTCTTTGAGATTGACCTTCGCCTGATCGAGCAGCGCCGGAACGCCGCCAAGGAGACACGTCAGCTCCTTTTGATCCTTCTTCGACAAGGGGTATTCATACGTATAAAGATCGATCGCGGGATGCGCGTTCGGGCCTTCATGCTCGGGGACGTCGCTCTCCTCGCCGAAGACCGTCGCGTAATAGCTCGGGTCGCGCGCAAAGGGTTTCAGAACGCGCAGATCGAAATCCATGCCGTTCATTTCGGCTGCGACGAGGGCGTAGTCGACGCGCCGCGCGCCGTTCCAATCCTTCGGATCGATGGCGGCTAACCTCTCTTGAAAGCCTGCGAGGCCTTCGGCCTTCGCCGCCATTGCGGCCGCGCCGTAATCGGGAACGCAGGCTTCGACGGCCGGCGGCTGGAACGCCCGCCATTCCTTCCAGAGTTTGACGAGGTCGTTATAGCCGCCGGCTGCGGATGCGGCCCCTGGCGCCATTGCGAGCGCGGCGGCAGCCGCGACGAGCAGGCGTGGCCATGTGCGAAGCGAATTTGTCATCATCATCCCCGTCTGTTCAGAAATTCAACGTCTCTTTGAAGAACGCGATCGTCCGTCCCCAGGCGAGGTCGGCGGCGTCCTTGTTGTAGCGCGCTTCGTTTGTATCGTTGTTGAAGGCGTGCTGCGCGCCGTCATACATGAAAAGCTGATATTGGGCGCCGGCGGCCTTCAGCGCGGCTTCATAATCGGCGATCCCGGCGTTGATGCGTTCGTCATCGCCTGCGTAATGCAGCATCAGCCTGGCGCGGATTTTCGCGGTTTCCTCGGCGCTCGCCTGACGCCCGTAATAGGAAACGCCGGCGACAAGCGCATCCGTCGCCGCCGCAAGCTTGTTCACCATCCCGCCGCCCCAGCAAAAGCCGATTGCGCCGACCATGCGCTGGTGCGTCTTCAGCAAGGCGAGATGCCGCGTGATCTCGGCGAGTTTCGCCGCCGTCTTGTCGCTGTCGAGCTTGCCGATCATCTCCCGCGCCTTGTCTTCATCGCCGGGCGTCCCGCCATAGGGCGAGAGCATGTCGACGGCGAAGGCGTGGAACCCTTCAAGCGCGATCCGCCGGGCGACGTCCTTGATATGCGGGTTTAGCCCGCGGTTCTCGTGAATGACGATGATCGCCGGCGCGATCGAGTTTTTCTTCAGCCGCGCATGATAGGCGGTGACGAAGGGCAGATGCTGCGTCGGGATGACGCCTGCGTTTGGCGCGTTGTCGGCGGCGATTTCCTCCGGCTCGATGAGATCGACCGTATCGACATCGAATTTCGCCGTCGAAATGAAGAGGCGGTCGTCGTCTTCCTTGGTGACCGCCGCCCGCGCGTAATCATTCGCCAGCAGAGGCAGCAAGGCGGTCGCGGCGGCGGTCCCGCCCGCAAGCCGCGCGAGGCGGTCGAGAAAAGCGCGGCGATCGATCGCGCCATGGGTGAAGGCGTCGTAAAGGTCGATGATTGGCTGGGGGACCCGGTCGGTCATGGCGCTCGCTCGCGGACGGTTGATTGAATTCGCGCCGCCAGCCTAAAGGAAGGCTGATCCCGACGGAACCCGACAAGAGATGATCCGCGTCCAGGAACTGCGCCTCCCGCTCGAGCATGAAGGGCCGGCCCTCAAGGCGGCGCTCCTGACGCGCCTTGGCCTCAAGGAAGCGGACCTCGTCTCCTTCACATTGTTCAAGCGCGCGGCGGATTCGCGCAAGAAAAGCGACATCCAGCTCGCCTACATCATCGACGCGACGGTCAAGGACGAGGCGGCGGTCCTCAAACGGTTCGACAGGGACCCCCATGTCGGCAAGACGCCAGACATGACGTTCCGGCACGCCGCAAAAGCCCCTGCCGAATTCGCGGCGTCAGGCGCCGACCGCCCGCTTGTCGTCGGCTTCGGCCCGTGCGGCATCTTCGCGGCGCTCATTCTCGCGGAAATGGGCTTTCGCCCGATCGTCCTCGAGCGCGGCAAGATCGTCCGTGAGCGGACGGTTGACACGTTCAAATTCTGGCGCCAGCGCGTCCTCGATCCGGCGTCCAACGTCCAGTTCGGCGAGGGCGGCGCCGGAACCTTTTCAGACGGCAAGCTTTACAGCCAGATCCGCGATCCCGATCATTACGGGCGCAAGGTCTTGACCGAGTTCGTCGCGGCGGGCGCGCCGGATGAAATCCTCTATGTCGCGCGGCCCCATATCGGCACGTTCCGCCTCGTCTCGATGGTCGAGGCGATCCGCGCCAAGATCGAAGCGCTTGGCGGGGAAATCCGTTTTCAGTCTCGCGTCAGCGACATTGTCATCGCCGAAAAGGGCGGAAGGAAGCGCATCGAAGGCGTCGTTCTCGAAAACGGTGAGGCGATTGCGGCGACGCGGGTCGTCCTGGCGCTCGGCCATTCGGCGCGCGACACGGTCGAGATGCTCCACCGGCGCGGGGTCTTCTTTGAACCAAAACCCTTTTCGATCGGCGTCAGGATCGAGCACCCGCAATCAATCATCGACCGCGCGCGCTACGGCAAATTCGCAGGAAACAAAATCCTCGGCGCCGCCGACTATCGCCTTTCCTATCACGCGAAGAACGGGCGCACGGTCTATTCCTTCTGCATGTGCCCGGGCGGCACGGTCGTCGCGGCGGCGTCGGAGGAAGGGCGGCTCGTCACCAACGGCATGAGCCAGTATTCGCGGCAGGAGCGGAACGCCAATTCCGGCCTCGTCGTGTCGCTGACGCCGGAGGATTTCCCGGGCGACGCCAAGGAAAATCCGCTCGCCGGCATTGCGTTTCAGCGCCATTGGGAAGAACTCGCCTATAAAGCCGGCGGCGCATCCTGGCGCGCGCCGGCGCAGCTCGTCGGCGATTTCCTGAAAGACATTCCGTCAACGGAGCTTCGGACGGCCGAGCCGTCCTACGGGCCCGGCGTGACGCCGGCCGATCTGTCGCTCTGTCTCCCGGACTGGGCGACTGAAGCGATCCGCGAGGCGCTTCCAGTCTTCGGACGCCAGATCAAAGGCTACGATATGGACGACGCGGTGATGACCGGCGTCGAGACGAGGACATCGAGCCCGATCCGGATGACGCGGCGCGCGGACCATCAAAGCCTTTCCGTCGACGGACTGTATCCGGCGGGCGAGGGCGCGGGCTATGCGGGCGGCATTTATTCCGCCGCGATCGACGGCGTCAGGACCGCGCAGGCGCTCGCGCTCGCCGTCGCAGGCCGCGCGGCGGCCTGACGATGGCCGGTATCGTCCGTATACTGATCCACCTATGCGCGCGCGCCGCGAAATTTTTCGCGAAATAGGGTATGTAAATTATCAAGCCGGAACAAAGGCTTGCTCGAATCGGTCGAACTTATCCTACAATCCATCCCCCACCTTATCCCACACCTCTCCGGTGGCCTTAGACTCCGCTTTGAGTAACGGACTTGCGCTGGAGAGAGACGACGGATGACGGTGATGCGATTATTGACGCCTGAAATTGGCGACGATCGAGGCGAGGAACCCTTCCGGCTGTCGGCGAATGACGGCTGGAAGTTTTCCGCGCCCGGCGAATGCGCCGCCGAATTCGCCGGGCCTCTTTCGACCCGGAAAGCCGGGCGTTTCCCGCTGAACCTTGCGCGAACAGTCAAAAAAAGAGCAAGCCGCGCGCAAAAAGAGCCCGGCGAAATCCTGCGCCGGGCTTCCCTTATCGCGCTCGCGAGGTGCTTACGCCTTCGGCGCGGTCTTCTTCACGCCTTCGGAAACATAAGGCTCGAACTTCCTGAAGTTCTCGACGAACATCGCCGCGAGCTTTTTCGCCTGCGCGTCATAGGCCGACGGCTCGCGCCAGGTGTCGCGCGGATTGAGGATGCGATCGTCGACGCCCGGCACTTTCGCCGGAACCTCGAAGCCGAAGGTCTGGTCCTTGCGCATCGGCGCGTTCTTCAACGAGCCATCGAGCGCGGCGGAGAGAAGCGCGCGCGTCGCCTTGATCGGCATTCTCGAGCCTTCGCCGAAGGCGCCGCCGGTCCAGCCGGTGTTGACGAGCCAGCACGTCACCTTGTGGCGTTCGATCAGCTCGCCGAGAAGCTTTCCGTATTCGGACGGATGGCGCGGCATGAACGGCGCGCCAAAGCAGGTCGAAAAGGTCGGCTGCGGCTCCTTGCCGAGGCCCTTTTCGGTCCCCGCGACCTTCGCCGTGAAGCCCGAGAGGAAGTGATACATCGCCTGTTCGCTCGTCAGCTTGGCGATCGGCGGCAGAACGCCGAAGGCGTCGGCCGTCAGCATGATGATGTTTTTCGGGTGCGGCGCGCGGCCCGTGTCAGAGGCGTTCGGGATATAGTGGATCGGATAGGCGCCGCGCGAATTTTCGGCGAGCGAGGCGTCGTCGAGATCGAGCAGCCTCGTCGCCGGGTCCATCACGACGTTTTCGAGCACGGTGCCGAAACGCTTTGTTGTCGCGTAGATTTCGGGCTCGGCTTCGGCGGAAAGGCGGATCATCTTCGCGTAGCAGCCGCCTTCAAAGTTGAAGAGGCCGTTCTCCGACCAGCCATGTTCGTCGTCGCCGACCAGCGTGCGGTTCGGGTCGGCGGAAAGGGTCGTCTTGCCAGTGCCGGAAAGGCCAAAAAAGACGGCGCTGTCATCGTTCCTGCCGAAATTGACCGAGCAGTGCATCGGCATGACGCCCTTTTCGGGAAGAAGGAAGTTCAGGATCGTGAACACCGACTTCTTCATCTCGCCGGCGTAGGAGGTGCCGCCGATCAGGACGATGCGCTTGACGAAATCGACGGCGATGACCGTCTTCGACCGGCAGCCGTGGCGGGCGGGGGTCGCTTCAAAACCCGGAAGATCGACAATCGTGAAATCGGGCGCCTTGCCGGTCTCGAAACCGCGCTCGGCGAGCGGCGGGCGAACGAGCAGGTGCTGGATGAACAGCGAATGCCAGGCGAGTTCGGTGAAGACGCGGACGCTGATCGAATGGTCCTTGTCGGTCCCGCCTTTGAGATCCTGCGCGAAAAGCTCCTTGCCCGCCGCGTAGTCGAGCATGTCGCGGTGAAGCGCGTCGAATTGCGCGGGCGTGATCGGTTTCGAATTGTCCCACCAGATCTTGGCGTCGATTTCAGGATGGCGGACCGTGAACTTGTCGGACGCCGAACGCCCCGTGTGCTCGCCCGTCCTGACGACGAGCGGGCCTTCCGCCGCGACTTCGCCTTCGCCTCTGGCGACTGCGAGTTGGTAATATGCGGCGGCGGTCAGATTGCGGAAGGGCTTCGGGGCCGCGTCGTCGAAGGTCGAAAGGGCGGTCTTAACCGCCTTGATGGTCGCGCTCATATTGAAGGGTCCTCCCGAGACGCCTTTACGCTCTCTACTGATCCGGTTTGCTTGCCGGACGGGTGTGATCCCGGCCAGGCTGCGGCGGCTCATAATCCAAATTCCGGGCCGGCGCGACCCTCGGCAAATGAAAAAGCGCGACGGTTTGTTCCCGTCCGTTCCGATCGGTTTTCCGGATCTATTTGCCCGCTTGATCCCAAAGGCGTCGCCATGCAAGAGACCCCCTCGCCCTTTAGGAGAAATCACATGCGCCGTTTTGGGACGAAAGTCGCCGCTGCAGCCCTGCTCGCGCTTGGAGCCGCTTGCGGAGGGTCGGGAACTCCCGCCGTCGACGAGGCGGTCCTGAATGCGCTCGATGCGACCAAAAAGGCGCCGCTAGAGGGCGAGATCACCCCGGCGGGCCTTGCCCGCCATATCGAGACGCTCTCTTCCGACGAGTTCGAGGGCCGGGCGCCGACGACGCCGGGCGGCGAGAAGACGCGCGCGTATATCGCCGGCGAATACAAGCGACTCGGGCTCGAACCGGTCAACGGCTCCTATTTCCAGAATGCCGAAATGGTCGAGACGACGGTCGATCCGGCGACCTCTTATCTTCGCGTCGACGTCAATGGCGAAGCGCGCGCTCTCGCCTACAAGACCGAAGCGGTCTTTGCGACGAAACGCGTCGCGCCGGAAGTCGCGTTCGAGGCGAGCGACATGGTGTTCGTCGGTTACGGCGTCGTCGCGCCGGAATACCAGTGGAACGATTACGACGGTATCGACGTCAAGGGAAAGACCGTCGTCATCCTCGTCAATGACCCGGGCTTTTTGACCAAAGACGACACGCTCTTTTCGGGTCAGGCGATGACTTATTACGGCCGCTGGACCTACAAATTCGAAGAGGCCGCGCGCCAGGGCGCCGCGGGCGCGCTCGTCGTCCATGACACGGTTCCGGCCGCCTACGGATGGAACGTCGTCGAGGGCTCCTGGTCAGGCCCGCAGATCGATTTGAAGCGCGCCGACGACGGCATGAGCCGCGCGGCGCTCGAAGGCTGGATTCAGAAGGATGTCGCAAGTTCCCTGCTGTCGGCGGCGGGTCTTGATCTCGACGTGTTGACGGCGGCCGCCAACAAGCGCGGCTTCAAGCCGGTCCCGATGACCGGCCTCAAGGCGTCGGCGAAAATCATGCAGACGATCAAGCGCTCGCAAGACGCCAATGTCATCGGCGTTCTCAGGGGCGCTGAGGCGCCGGACGAATACGTTCTTTACATGGCGCACTGGGATCATCTCGGGCTCAATCCGTCGGACGCCGGCGAGGACAAAATCTATAACGGCGCCGTCGACAACGCGACCGGCGTCGCCGGCATTCTTGAAATCGCCGAGAAATTCGCCGCCGGCGAGCGGCCGCGCCGCTCGATCCTCTTCGCGGCGGTGACCGCGGAGGAATCGGGCCTCCTCGGCTCGGCCTACATGGCGGAAAATCCCCCTGTGCCGCTGAAGAATATCGCAGGCGGCATCAATATCGACGGCGTTCTGCCGCTGCCGCCGACGAAGGACATGGTCGTCATCGGCTTCGGCGCGTCCGAGCTTGAGGACATTCTGAAGGAAGTCGCCGACGCGAACGGCAAATACCTCCGCCCGGACTCGGAGCCGGAAAAAGGCTATTTCTACCGCTCCGACCACATCAACTTCGCCAAGAAAGGCGTGCCGATGCTCTATTCAGACGCGGGCTTCGATCTCGTCAACGGCGGCGAGGCGGCGGGCAAGGCGCTCGGCGACGAATACACGGCGAAGAATTATCATCAGCCTACGGACGAGTATTCGCCGGACTGGGATCTCACCGGCATGGCGCAGTCGATGAACATTCTTTACGAAGTCGGCGCGCGCGTCGCGAAGTCCCCGGACTGGCCGAACTGGCGCGAGGGAAATGAATTCAAGGCGGCGCGCGACGCCGCCAGAGGCGAGGATTGAGCGGACAAAATTAAAATTGACGCGATTTTCCTGACGCGCCGTTAACGGTTCCTCGACGACAGTCCGCCGCGAGGAACCGGACTTTATGGAAACGCTTTTCGATCTGATGGCGGTCGCGCTGTTCATTGCGACGGCGGCAATCTTTTTCTTCCGCTACCGCCACGAAAATCCGCCGCTCGCGCCCTATATGCTGATTTCGCTCGTCTGCGCGGTGTCGAACTGGCTCGGCAACAATGGCGGCGGGATCGGCGCGGTGCTTCTGCTGATCGCCGGGTCGTTCTATCTGCTGCACATTGCGGGCGAACCCTTCGCCGAAGAAAGCGAAGAACGTCGCTGAGCTTTCAGGCGCCAGGCGATCCCCGCAAATCCGAGAATCATCATCGCCCATGTCGCCGGTTCCGGCGTCGGCGCGGTCACTTCCGTCGGCTCGCCGTTGACGCTGACATAGTCGACCGTCGCGCCTGTCGCGCCGCCTTTCGCCTTCGTCGTCTGAATGAAGATGAAGTCGCAGCCGCCAAGCGCCGAACACCCTTTCTGGAAGAGATTGTTGATCGTCAGCGTGTTGCCGGCGCTGACAGTCCTTGAGTCGACATAGGTCGGCGATCCGCCGTTGAAGCGGCCGAAGCTGATCGTCAGCGTCGCCGTGCCGATTGGCGGCGCCAGCGTGAAAATCGAAATCGAGTCGGACTTCAAGACGCCGAAAGGCTGCGCGAACAGCAAGGAAAACCATTGTCCGAGCGAAACGCTCTGTCCCGCGCCGTCGCCGCCGACTGACAGCGCGCCCATCGGTCCCGGCGTGAACGGCATCGAAGAATCGTAAGTGGCGGTCGCAGCCTCGGCGCTCGTCAATAGAATTGCGGCCGACGCCAGCGCGGCGAGCGCGCATCGCCATCGTGAATTTCCCGTTATTCGATCCAGCCGTCGCATTTCGCCAATCGCCATTCAGAGAACGGAAATCATCCGGTGCTCTATTCCTCCCGAATTGTGAGGGGGCTCGATTAACTCGGGATTAAAAAGTGACGAGACCCCTTGTGCGTCGCATCCTGCGCATCACCCGCAGCCGCTCTTGCTTAACCGGCGTCAATCATGACGTCGCCGCTGCGGAGCCGCGCAATGACTGAAGCCTCGAAGCGGCGCGTCCTCATCATTGTCGAAAACCTTCCCGTTCCCTTCGATCGCCGCGTGTGGTCGGAAGCGACGACGCTCGTCACCGCCGGATACGAGGTCAGCGTCATCTCACCGATGCTGAAAGGCTACACGGCGGACTATGAGCAAATCGACGGCGTTCACATCTACCGGCACAAGCTTACTGAAGCCGGGAACGGTCGCTTCGGCTATCTGAAGGAATATTGCGGCGCGCTCGTCAATCAGGTGCGCCTTGCGTTTCTGGTGCGTCGCGAGCGCGGCTTCGACGTCATCCACGCCTGCAATCCGCCGGACCTGATCTTTCTTGTCGCGGCGCTCTTCAAGCTGCTGTTCGGCGTCCGGTTCGTGTTCGATCACCACGACCTTTGCCCCGAGCTTTTCGAAGCGAAGTTCGGCCGCAAAGGAATTCTATACCAAGCGATGCTGCTCTTCGAACGCGCGACATTCGCGATCGCCGACGTTTCAATCGCGACAAATGAGATCCTACCGCGGCGTCGCTCTTGATCGGGGCCGAATGCGGCCCGAGCGCGTTTTCGTCGTGCGTTCGGGCCCGCGTCTTGAGCGGATGCTGATCGGCCCGGGAAGCAACGTCCATCGCGCCGGCCGCAAACACCTAATCGGCTATATCGGCGTCATCGGCAAACAGGAGGGCCTCGACCTACTGGTCGCCGCCGTGTCGCATCTCGTCAATCATATCGGACGGACGGACGGTCATTTCGCAATCATCGGCGACGGCCCGGAACTTCCCGCGATCAAGGCGCTCGCGAAAGAAAAGGGCGTCGACGGCTATTTCACGTTTTACGGCCGCGTCGACGATGAAGCGTTCTTGAACGTGCTCAACACGGCCGACATCTGCGTCAACGCCGACCGCTGCTGCGCGATGAACGACAAGTCGACCATGAACAAGATCCTCGAATACATGGCGCTTGGAAAGCCGATCGTCCAGTTCGACCTGACGGAAGGAAGGCGTTCCGCGGGCGGGGCGTCGCTCTATGCGAGACCGAACAACGCGGCCGATTTCGCGATGAAGATCGACATGCTGCTCGGCGATCCCGAGCTTCGCCGCGACATGGGCGCGATCGGGCGCGAACGCATCGTCCGCCAGTTCAGCTGGGCGCATTCGGCGCCGACGCTCCTTAGGGCCTACGCGAAAGCTTTCGAACAAAAGGCGCCGCGCGCCCGTCCGGTTCGCGCGGCGCCGGCGAGCGCCGCCGAACGAGCGGTGGCGCCATGAACGGCCTCGCGGCGAGCGTCATCATTCCCCATTACGATCAGAAGCCGCTGCTCGAACAATGCCTTGAAAGCGTCGAGCGACAGACGCTCCCGCGCGATCGCTACCAGGTGATCGTCGCCGATAACGGAACGCCGGGCGGCGTCGAGGATATAAAGCGGCGCTTCCCTCGCGTGATCTTCACGCTCGCTGAAGAGCGCGGCGCGGCGCCCGCCCGCAATGCGGCGTTGGAACTGGCGACGGGCGGGGTGATCGCCTTCACCGACGCCGACTGCGTCGTCGCGCCGGACTGGCTCGAACGCGGCCTTGAGGGGCTCTTCGACGCCGAGCTCTCCGGAGGACGCATTGTCGTCGGCGTCGCGGACGAAACACGACTCTCTGCCGTCGAGGCCTTCGAGCGCGTTTTCGCCTTCCGCCAGCGCCACTACGTCCGAGCCAGGAATTTCGCCGCGACCGCCAATCTCTTCGTCCGCGCCGAGGCGGCCAGAGCCATCGGTCCGTTTACGAATGGTTTATCGGAGGACGTCGACTGGTGCCGGCGCGGCGTCGCGCTAGGCTTTCGTTTAGCATTTAACGATAAGTCAATCGTAACGCACCCGGCGCGTCGGGACTGGAGCGAGCTGATCCGGAAATGGGACCGGATCATCGCCGAACGTCGGGCGGGATACGAGGGACGAGGGATCTTTGGCGATGCCGCGTGGCTTGGCGTCGCCGCTCTGACCGCCTTGTCGGCGGCGCCGCATCTCCTTCGCGTCCTGACGAGCGCCGAACTTCGATCGGCGCGCGAAAAACTGGCGGCGGCGGGCGTTCTCGCCCGCATTCGCTGGTGGCGCGCGCGGCGGATGGCGGGCGTCGTGTTTGAAGAGTGTCTGGAGGGTCGATGAAGTCGCGTTTCGCTTCCCTGGTCTGCATCATCGGCGCAGGTATTTGCCTGACCGGCGCTGAAGCCGCGCCTGCCGAAAAGAAGACGGTTGCCGGTGGCAAGACGCAGGTCGTCGCGAAAGTCGCCGGACGCGAAATCACGCTGACGGAACTTCGCATCGAAATGGGCCGGCTTGGCCTTTCTCCGACGGAGGAGAACGCCGAGCGCGCAGCGCTCGAAAGCCTGCTCAATCGAACGCTGCTCGCGAGGGCCGCGCGCGCGTCCGATCTTCACCGCAAGCCGGAGACGATGGCGCGCATGTACGCCGCGCAAGATCAGGCGCTGGCGGATTACTACCTCGCGGTGGCGAGCCAGCCGGCGGAGCCGACGCGCGAGGAGATCGATGATTACGTGCGCTCAAACCAGTCTCTCTTTTCGGCGCGGAAGGCTTACGAGTTTTCCGTGCTCTCCCTTGAAACGAAGAATTTCAACGAGGCCGCGCTGACGCCGCTCTTCGATCATGAAGCCGACTTCGCGCGCCTCGCCGGCGTTCTCGAAAAGGCGGGCGCCGCCTATTCGATCGTCGGCGCCGCGCAGTCGGGCGCCGCCTTTCCCGCGCCGATCCGCGAGCAGCTCGCGCGGTACGCCCCGCGCGACAACATCGTCATCAAGGGCGACGCGACGACGCAGATCTTGAAAATCATCAGCGTTCGACCGGATGCCGTCGACGCCTCGGAATGGCCGGCCCTCGCGCGGCGCGCACTCCTTGAGGAAGCGTCTTCAAAACGCGCAACCGCTTTGCTCGCGCGCCTCAAGCAGGGGGCGCCGATCGCTTATTATCGGCCGACGGCGGCGCCGGCCGCCAAAGCGCCGCCTGCGGAAAAACAGGCGAAAAACTGACATGGGCGTCCGCGATCTCATCAATGTCTTGAAGCTGCGCCGGCTGATCGTCCTGTGGGCGAGCTTGGTCGGCGTCGGCGTCGGGATCGCGCTTGCGGTCATTCTGCCGACCAAGTTCGTGTCGACGGCCAAGGTCCAGGTCGACTCGATCCAGCGCAATTCGCTCACGGGCCTTGTCGAGCCGCGGATGCGCGTCGCCGAATATCTCGGCCAGCAAGTCGCCGTCGCCTCGAGCCGCGCCGTCGCGCTCGAAGTGATCGACCGCTTGATGGAAGAAGGCGCGATCGTCCTTTCGGACTACGAAGACCGCTGGCGCAAAGAGACCGGCGGCGAGCTTGTCGCCGGAAACGACGCGCGCGACTGGGCGGCCGATGAAATTCTCAAGGACCTGACGATCACCGCGAGCGACATCGGTTCGACGCTTGAACTCGGCTTTCGGGCAGACGATCCGGCGCAGGCCGCACGCATCGCGAACGCTTTCGCCTCCGCTTACATGTCGACAGTGCTCGACCAGAAGCAGCGCCGGTTCTCACGCAAGGCGGAGAATTTTTCCGAAGAGACGCAGGCGCTTGCGCAAGACGTGACCGACGCGCAGGCCGAACTCGCGCGCTATCGCGAATCCTCCGGCATACTTCCGATGGGCCTCCAGAGAGCCGAGGCCGCAGAACTCGAACTTGAGGCTCTTTCGGCGCGGCTCGCGCAGGCGCGGGCCGATGACGCCGAGGCGCAATCGCTGCTGAAGCAGGCGGAAGCGACGCCCCGTTCGGCGCTGGTGAACTTTCCTTTGCCGATCGACACACTTCCCGGCCGTCAGGCGCAAGAGCGCCTGGCCGACGTCGCATCGGTGTTCGCCCGCATCGCCGGCCGATATGGCTCCTCGCATCCTGATTACATCGAGGCGGCGAAGGAAAAAGCGAGCCTTGAGGATAATATCCTTCAATCGGTTCGCGACCGCGCGGATTACTCCGCGCGCCGCGTCGCCGCGCTCGAAAAGGAAGCCGCCGGGAAAAAAGCAATTGTGAGCGCGCTGCAGAATGCGCGCGAGAGCTACAATCTCCTCGAGAAACGCGTGACGGCGAGCCAGGAAGCCTACAACCTCGTTACGACGCGTTCGCTCCAGGAATCGCTGCAGGCGCGCGTCGATACGCTTGACGTTTTCCTCCTTGCGCGCGCGACGCCGCCCGCCGAACCGGCGACGCCGCCGATGTGGGCGATCATCCTCATCGGCTTCATCGCGGGCGGGGCCGTCGGGGTCTCGACCGCCGTGTTCGTCGAACTCTTTGAAGCGCGCGTCCGGACCGCCGATATCGTGCAGCGGAAGTTCCGCACGTTTGTTTGCGAAATCGACGCCGCGCCGACAAGAGCGCCTCGCCGGCGCGCGCCGAAGCTGAGGCTGGCCGCATGACCGCCGCAAGCCGAAAGCCAGCGGCCAATGTCTCGCGCCCGACCGCCTTCACTGACGCGTCCGTCCGCGCTGAACGCGATCGGCGCCTCAGCGCCACGCTGGTGAAGCTCGGTCGGCTCAACGAAGAAGCGCTGGCGCGGATCACCGAAATACAGCGCCAGACCAACGCGCCGTTCGCGAAAGCGGCGTCGAAGCTCGGCCTCATCACCAAAGAAGACGTGGCGACCGCGCTCGCAGCGCAGAACGGGTTCTTGCGGGAAAGCGACGGCGAGGGCGGCCTCCCTGCAAACCTCGTGATCGTGCGTCGCCCAAAATCCAGGGAAGCTGAACAGTTTCGGGCGCTCCGGACGCGCCTTATCACATCGACGGAACCGGAAAAGCTCAATCTCTTTTCAATCGCCGCCAATGGGACCGCCGCCGAGGCCGATCATGTCGCGCTCAACATGGCCGCGTCTTTCGCCCAGATCGGCAAACGCGTTCTCATCGTCGACGCGGATCTCCGACGCGCGCGGCTCGCCACGCGCTTCGCGCTGCCGGCGGGTCCGGGCCTCAAGGAAACGCTTATCGGCGCCTGCGACATCCGCAGCGCGGTCCGCCCGACGATCATCGCGAATTTAAGCGTGCTGACCGCCGCGGGCGACGGCGCCGAGGGCGGCGAACTTCTTTCCAGCGAAACCTTGCGGCTTACCTTCGACTATCTCCGCTGCGCCTTTGATATCGTGATCGTCATGACGACGCCGTTCGGCGATATTGCGGACGCGCAGTTCGTCTGGGCGTCCACCGGCGATGTATTCGTCGTCACCCGCCGCAACGTCGATCGCCTCGCCGACCTCAATGCGCTTGACGTCGCGCTGCGCCAGGTCGGCGCGACCATCATCGGCGCCGCGCTGGCCGGTTGAGGAGACGGCGATGCCGTCGATCGCACAAGGCGTTCGCCTCGATTTCGGCCGGCTGTCCAAAGCAGCGCCCGCCGCCGCGCTCATCATTGGCGCGATCGTCCTTTACCTTCCAATCTGGGTCGGCTTTGCCGAAGACGCGTGGCGCCGCGATGAAAACGCGCACGCGCTCGTCATCATGGCGATCGTCGTCGGCGCGGCGGCGTCGCGCCTCATGATCGAAAGCTTTTCTTTCGAGCGCACGCTTGAGGAACAATCCGTCGGTTTCCTCCTGTTGGCGATCGGCCTCGCGCTCGCTTTCATCGGAGTCGCGAGCGAAACCGAGATCTTCACGTCGGCGTCGCAAGGCGTCGTCGCGACCGGCGCCGTCGTCGCACTGCTCGGATGGCGCGGGTTGAAGCGGCTCTGGTTTCCGCTGGTGATGACGCTCTATCTCATCATCTGGCCGGGATGGGCGCTCGACGCGCTGACGGCCCCGCTCAAGAGTTTCGTTTCTAAGATGGTCAGCGACACGCTCTTCGCGGCCGGTCTTCCGATCGCGCATTCGGGCGCCGTCATTTCGGCAGGACCCTATCAGCTGCTGGTCGCCGACGCCTGTTCGGGCTTCAATTCGCTGATCGCCCTGACCGCCATCGGCGCCGTCTATCTTTATGCGGCCAAGCGCGGCGACTGGCGCGTCAACGTCGTCGTTCTCGCAAGCCTCATTCCGATCGCCATCGCCGCGAACGTCCTTCGCGTCGCGGCGCTGGTGTTGATCACCTATTTCCTCGGCTACGACGCTGGACAGGGATTTTTGCACGACGGGGCGGGGCTCCTCATGTTCGCCGCCGCGCTCGGCCTTGTATTCCTCATCGACGCGCTCGCCGCCCTCGTCTTTCTAAAACGGTCGAGAGGCTCAAAATGAACGGGCATCGCTTGCGCACGCTGTTCATCGCGTTTTTGCTGACGCTGACCGGCGCCGCATCCGCGATCTTGAAGCCGGTCGCGCCGCAAGCGCCAGAGACGGCGCCGGATCTTGAAGCGCTGTTACCGAATGATTTCGGCGTATGGCGCCGCGTCGAGGTCTCGGACGCCGTGCTGCCGCAAGAAGCGGCGCTGAAACCGGGCGAGGCCGTCGCCTATCGCGCCTATGCGGATGATCTTGGACGCATCGTGACGCTCGTTGCGGCCTATGGGCCGCCGCTTGGGGATTCGGTGCGCCTTCATCGTCCGGAGACTTGCTATGTCGCACAAGGATTTTCCGTTCGCGCGCGATCGAGGTCGACGTTCATCGCGGCCGGCCGTGATATCCCGATCATCAATCTCGACGCCGAAAGTCCCTCACGGCGTGAAGCGGTCACTTATTGGCTGCGCGAGGGCGCGGCGTTCACGACAAGCGCCGGCGATGGCGGTTGGGGCCGCATTCGTCGCGGTCTCGCCAAGCCGCTCGACGGCGCGCTCCTTCGCGTTTCGACCGTCAACGCGGAAACGCCGCAGTTCGATCTGCACCGCGAATTCCTGTCCGATTTTGCAGACGCGTTAGCGCCGACTGCACGCGCGATCCTGCTAGGCGAAGAGATCCCCGCATGAAGCAGGAAAGCCGGTTCGGCGCCGTCATCGTGAATTACAATTGCGCGCCGCTTGCGATCGACGCGGCCTTGAGCTTTCTTGGCGCCGGCGGCGCCAGAGCCGTCATCGTCGACAACGCGTCGCCCGACGGATCGGCGATCGCGATCAATCGCGCGCTCAAAGGCGAAACGCCGCATCAATTCGCGCCACCACCGTCGCCGATTGAAGGGAACGCGCCATGCTTCGCGGACATCGGATCGCTCGCGCCTGACGCCTTGAAGCTGTTGCGGTCGACCAGAAACGGGGGCTTCGCTTTTGGCTGCAATATCGGCCTTCGCGCGCTCTCTGCCGTTCCGGGGATCGACCGCTTTCTGCTTCTCAATCCAGACGCCGTCATCTCGAAGAACGCGCTTCGTGCGTTCGCCGATCGCCTGATCGACAATCGTGCGGGCCTTTGCGGCGGAACCGTCGTCGCCTATGACGAGCCGCATTTGGTGCAGGCGTTCGGCGGCGCGTCTCTCGATCCGCTTATGCTCACCGGGCGCAACATCGGCGAAGGCGGCGCGATCGACGCGGCGCCCGACCGCAGGTCGGTCGAGCGGCGCCTCTCTTATCCGCTCGGCGCGGCGATTGCGCTCCGGCGCGACTATCTCGCCCGCGCCGGCTACATGGATGAGCGCTATTTCCTCTATTATGAAGAGGCGGACTGGGCGCTCGCGGGCGGCGCGGTAAACCGTCCTGCGTGGGCGCCCGGCGCCGTCATCTATCATCGATACGGCGCGTCGTCTCAGAGTAGAAAAGCGGATGTCGGTGAGGCCTCGGAGCGCTCGCCGCTATCCGATTATCATATGGCGCGGTCGCGCGTGCTCTTCGCCGCGAAATGGCGGCCGTTCCTGGCGCCTCTGGCGGTCGCGGCGGGCGGCGCCCAGGCGGCGAGCCGTCTTGCGCGCGGACGCCGCGCCAACGCCGCCGCCGTCTTCCGAGGCAGCCTTCCCGGCAGCGCGCGCGATTACCGGGCGGCGATCATCGCCGCCGAATAGCGTACACGGACGATCGACATTTGACGCCGCAGGTGCGGCCGTGCGAGGCGTTGGCTCCGCCGGACCTTTGTCACCGCCCCCACGTTCCTGTATAAAATCGACGGGATCCGGCTGAATGGCGGGTTTTGGGGCGTGCTGAGGAGCGATTTATGTTTAGAAACATCACCGTAGCGGCGATGGCGGCGTTGTCGCTCGCCGCCTGCGCGACATCGACGCCGTACGGGCCGGCGACCGGGAACAACCCTTACGGATTTTCCGACCAGCGCATTGAAGAAAACCGCTACCGGATCGTTTTTCGCGGCAATTCCTCAACGACGCGCGAGGCGGTGGAGACTTTTCTCCTGTATCGCGCAGCGGAACTGACGGTCGAGGGCGGTTTCGATTATTTCGTGGTGATGGAGCAGGACACCGAAGCGAACAAGCGCTATTCGGCCTCGCCCAATCCGGCGTTCTACGGCCGCTATTATTACGGTTACGGACCCTATTGCTGCGCGTTCCCCTATTACGCCTATGGCTGGGGCTGGGGCTCGCCGTTCGACGATTATTCAACGCGCGAATACACGCGCTACACCGCAATCGCGTTCATCACCATGCACAAGGGAACGAAACCCGCGGACGATCCGCAGGCGTTCGACGCGCGGTCAGTCATGGACAATCTGAAGTCCTACGTCTCGGCCCAGCCAAAGTCGTAAGCGACTAGAGCAGGTTCCCCGATCTCGAGTCGAGGAACATGCTCTAGTCATTTGTTTTGTCGCGCGTTTGTTTCGAAAACCGCTCACACTTTTCGAAAACGCGCTCTAGACGGCGCGGAGCTTGGCCTGAGGCTTCGCCGCGCCGTCCTTGTCAACGGCCGACGCTTCATAGATCGCGACGAAGCCGCGCGACGTGTGGCGCACGACGATCGCGCGCTGGCGGCCGACATGGATTGAGGATCCGACGGCCGGCTTCCTCGGCGACTCGACCGCAACGCCGTCAACGGACTGATCGAGCACGCGCACGAAAAGGGACCCGCCGTCAGGCAGACGGCAGACCATGCGTTGTTCGGCGGCGGGATGGCGCGGCGCCGTACGCCGGTCAGAAAGCCCCGCCGCAAAAGCCGGGTTGGCGCGCAGCATCAGCTGTTCCGTCAACAGCGCCCGGCGACGGCGGGACAGGATGAATGACAGCGCGAAACCGTCGGGAAATGTTCGGACGATGCGCCCTTCAATGACGTCGAGGCCGCTGACGTAGACGACAGCGGCGTCGCCCTTGATGACGCGTGCGCCAACCTGAACCGAAAGGTCGCCCGGCGAGATGTTGATCAGCCGGCCGTCATGCTCGTCTATGCCGTTCACGATGATGCGGGCAGGAAGATCGAGCGGGATCCGGCGGAACCGGCGCTGCTCAGACTTGTTCATTTTGTTCGCCAACTCAGGAAGTTGCACCTAGCGCAAGGGGTGCAGGCTACGTGCCGCCGCTCAAACCTTCGCTAAACCGGCCCTTACAAGTTTAATTTTCGGCGTGGTCGGCGCCGCCGGCCCTTCCCGCATGCCGCCTTGCATGGTTAAGTCTTCCTAACCGATACGGCGCGTCGCACCTCCAAAACGGTCCGTCGCAGGGACGCCGCTCAATCATTGCACGAAATCGGGACACGCGATTAACCTGCCGCGCCAAAAAAGACGCCCTCAGCGCGTCGCACATTCAGGAGGGATCCCCTTGTTCACCAAGCTCGCCATGGCCGTTTCGGCGGCCGCTATTCTCGCCATGCCCGCCGCAGCGAAGGACGCGAGCGACCCGTTCGTCTGGCTTGAGGAGATCGAAGGCGAAAAGGCGCTCGACTGGGCGAGAGCGGAAAACGCCCGCTCGCTTCCCCTTCTTGAAAGCGACCCGCGCTTTGCGCCGATGCGAGAGGAGGCGCGCGCAATCCTGACCTCTCCGGCGCGCATCCCGACCGGCTCGATCCATAATGGCGCGATCTACAATTTCTGGCAGGACGACGTTCATGTCCGAGGCGTATGGCGGCGCGCGAGCGTCAAGAGCTATCGGACGGGGACGCCGGAATGGGAGACGCTGATCGACTTCGATCAGCTCGCGAAGGACGAGAACGAGAACTGGATCAGCGACCAGTTCGTGTGCCTGTCGCCCGAGTATCGCCTTTGCATGGTCGAATTGTCGCGCGGCGGCGGCGACACGTCGACATGGCGCGAGTTCGACACCGAGGCGAAGAAGTTCGTCGATGGCGGCTTTGCGATTCCGGAAGCGAAGTCGGGCGTTTCATGGGTCGACGCCGACACGCTGATCGTCGGCACCGATTGGGGCGCCGGCTCCCTCACCGATTCGGGCTATCCGCGCGTTGTGAAGGTGTGGCGCCGCGGCGCTGCGCTCGGCGAGGCGGCGACGCTTTTCGAAGGCTCGACCGATGACGTCTGGATTCGCGGCTACGTCGATCAGGACGGCGGCCCGCAGCCATTTGTCATTCGCGGCGTCACCTTCTTCGAGAGCGAATATTTTTATGCGCCGGCGCTCTCCGCCGCCGCGAAACTGCCCTTGCCCCTTAATTCCGACATTCAGGGCGTGCTCGACGGGCGCGCGATCTTCTCGCTGCGAGAGGCTTGGCGCCATCAGGACAAGGACTACCCGCAAGGGTCGGTCGTCGCTTACGATTTGACGAGCGGCGCTGCGGAGCTCGTTTTCGCGGCAAGCGACACGCAGTCGGTGGAGACCGTCGGCGTCGGCAAGACGGGTCTCGTCATTCAGTATCTCGACAATGTTTCGGGCAAGGCTGCGCGCGTGCAACGGTCGAAAAAGGGCGAATGGCGCGCGACAGAGGTCGCGTTGCCGGTGAACGGCGTTCTGAAACTCGCTTCGGCGGGAGGCGGGACCGATGACGCCCTGCTCTCATTTGAAAGCCTGACCTCGCCGCTCTCGCTCTACTACGTGACCAAAAAAAACAAGGCGGCGAAGATCTTTGAAACACCCGCCGCTTATGACGCGACCGACGTCATCGTCGAGCAGCGCTTTGCGACATCGAGCGACGGCGCCAAAATCCCTTATTACATCATGGCGAAGAAGGACGTGCTTGAGAAAGGAAACGCGCCGACCGTTCAATATGCTTATGGCGGCTTCCTCAGCGCGACCTTGCCGATCTATTACGAAGATCCCTCGCGCCCGCAGCACGGCGCGCTCGCCGGCAAGCTCTGGGTGTCGCGCGGCGGCGTTCTGGTGCTGTCGAACATTCGCGGCGGGTCCGAATACGGACCGCGCTGGCACCAGGCGGGATTGCAGGAAAACCGTCAGAAAGTCTTCGACGACTTCATCGCCGTCTCGGAGGAACTCATCAAGACCGGCGTCACCTCGCCGGAAAAACTGGGCGCGATCGGCCGCTCGAACGGCGGCCTCCTGATGGGCGTCGTCGTCAACCAGCGTCCCGATCTTTACGCGGCGGTCGTCAACGGCGTGCCGCTCTTCGACATGAAGCGTTATACCAAGCTCGGCGCCGGCGCCTCGTGGGTCGCCGAATATGGCGATCCGGAGACGGACGACTGGTCCTACATGTCGATCTGGTCGCCGTACCAGAATCTGAAAAAGGGCGTCGATTATCCGGCGGTCTTTTACTACACGTCGACGAAGGACGACCGCGTCCATCCCGGCCACGCCCGCAAGGCGGCGGCGATGATGAAAAAGCTCGGCCGCGACTATTATTATTACGAGAATATGGAAGGCGGCCATGGCGGCACGGCGAACCAGGACCAGCTCTCCTACCGGATAGCGCTGGAATACGCCTATTTCGCCAAGGTGCTGATGGGCGGCGCGGAATAGAAGAGCGGAGGGGCCGCGTTTTTAGCGGCTCCTGTGCTTACGTCTCATTGCAGTGTCGCGCGTCAACGGCCGCGGAGAGGCGCCCAGGTCCGTCTGCGCTCTTGCCACGCCCGACCGTGAGGCCTATAGACCGCCGCTCAAATCCGGAAGTTCGTCTTCCAGGCTTTGCCGGCACGACCCCCTGAGTGAAAAAAGGGACGGGGCCGGGGAGCCGCCGCCGTCGGGGTGACGCCCTCACGGCGGCCGAATGGCGTTGGCGTCGCGAGGCGATGAATGTTCGAAAGTCTGAGCGACAAGCTTGGCTCGATATTCGAGAAACTCCGGGGCCGAGGGGCCCTTGAGGAGAAAGACGTCGATGCGGCGCTGCGCGAAGTGCGTGTCGCGCTCCTTGAGGCCGATGTCGCGCTTTCCGTCGCCAAGGATTTCATCGCCAAGGTCCGCGAGCGGGCGGTCGGCGCAGAAGTGCTGCGCTCGGTGACGCCGGGCCAGCAGGTCGTGAAGATCGTTCATGACGCGCTGGTCGATACGCTCGGCGGCGACGCCGAAGACGGCGCCCTCGATCTCGCGATGGCGCCGCCGGCGCCGGTGCTGATGGTCGGCCTTCAGGGCTCCGGCAAGACGACGACGACGGCGAAGATCGCAAACCGTCTGCAGACGCGCGACAAGAAGCGCGTTCTCATGGCTTCGCTCGATACGCGTCGCCCGGCGGCGATGGAGCAGCTGAAAATTCTCGGCGAGCAAACCGGTGTCAGGACGCTGCCGATCGTTGCAGGCAAGTCACCGCAGCAGATCGCCAGGCGCGCGATGGAAGCGGGGCGCCTCGGCGGCTATGACGTCGTCATGCTCGATACGGCGGGCCGGCTCTCGATCGACGAAGAGCTGATGACGGAGGTCGCCGACATCCACCGCATCGCGCAGCCGATCGAAACGCTGCTCGTCGTCGATGCGCTCACCGGTCAGGACGCGGTGAACACGGCGGACCGGTTCAAGGCGCGGCTTCCCGTCACCGGCGTCGTCTTAACGCGCGTTGACGGCGACGCGCGCGGCGGGGCCGCGCTGTCGATGCGCGCGGTCACCGGCAAGCCGATCAAGTTCATCGGCGTCGGCGAAAAACTCGATGCGATCGACGTTTTCGATGCGCGCCGCATGGCGGGCCGCATTCTCGGCATGGGCGACATCGTCTCGCTCGTCGAAAAGGCCGCCGAGCAGATCGACTCCGACAAGGCCGAAAAAGCCGCCCGGAAAATGGCGAAAGGCGAGTTCGATCTCGACGATCTCGCCGACCAGTTCCGCCAGATGAGGCAGATGGGCGGCATGGGCGCGATCCTCGGCCTCATGCCGGGCATGGGCAAGATGAAAAAGGCGCTCGATCAGGCGGGCGGCTTCGACGACAAGGAGATCAAGCGTCAGGAAGCGATCATTTCGTCGATGACGAAAGTCGAACGCAAGAAGCCGGCGCTGATGAACGCCAAACGCAAGATCCGCGTCGCCGGGGGCTCGGGGACGTCGGTGCAGGACGTCAACAAGCTTTTGAAATCGCACCGCCAGATGGCGGACATGATGAAGAAGCTGGGCAAGGGCGGCATGAAGGGGCTCGCCGCGCAGATGGCGGGGATGGGTGGATTGGGCATGCCAGGCATGCGCGCCGGCGCGGCGCCCGATCTTTCTTCGCTCGGGGCCGGTAAAGCACCGTCCACGGAGGAAGTTGATTTCGACGCGCTCGAACGCGCGATGAAAGGCATGGGGCCGGTGCCGGGACTTCCCGGAATTGGGAAGAAGAAATGATCGGCTGAAACTCAAGAAAGGAAAACCAAAATGTCTCTGAAACTTCGCCTCGCTCGCCGTGGCACCAAGAAGCGGCCTTATTATCATATCGTCGCGGCGGACAGCCACGCGGCGCGCGACGGCCGCTATATCGAAAAGCTTGGCGTCTTCGATCCGCTTATGGGCAAGACCGACGAAAAGCGCGTGCAGTTCGACGCGGAACGCATCAAATACTGGCTCTCGAAAGGCGCGCAGCCGACCGACCGCGTTGCGCGCTTCCTGACGGCGCAGGGCCTTGCCGACTGGAAACACGGAAACAATCCGAAGAAATCGCAGCCGAAAGCGAAGGCGCAGGAACGCGCCAAGGAAAAGGCCGATAAAGCCGCCGCCTCCGCTGACGCGCCAGCCGCTGAATAATCGGTCGATCCGTCAAAAAAGGGCGTAGGGGAACCATTCCCCTACGCCCTTTTGTATCGCCGTCTCGAATTTGTCGCGATTTCGCCGCTGGAAGGCCTCCTGGCGAACCGATAGACTGATCCTCTAATCACAAAAGGCCGCCAGCGCGGCCGGAGGGGCGTATGTCAGTTCGCAACAGCAAGATTCTGAAATCGATGGCGGCGGCGGGTTCGCTGCTGGCGATGGCGGCGGGGTGTTCGCAGCAAGCGTCCGAAAAGGACGGCGCCTACCCTAAGTCCGCTTCGTCCGACGCGATCTCCGTTTCCGGCCGCGCCGCCTATGCCGGCGAGGTCATGCCGATCGAGCCGCCGCCGCCTCCGGGTCCGGGCGGCGATGTCGCCAATGCCGGCGTGATGCTCGCTTATTCCTATTCGATGGGGATTGAAGCGCCAAAGGAAGCGATCGCGCCGCTGGTCTCCGCGCATGAACGCGCCTGCATCACGGCGGGGGCGAAAATCTGCCAGGTGATGGGCTCGTCGGTGAATTCTTATGGCGAGGATCAGGTTTCCGGCTATCTAAATCTCCGGGCCGAACCGAAATGGCTCGAAGCCTTCCGCAGCGGTGTTGCGACGGATGCGGAAAAGGCCGGCGGCGAACTCACTGCGAACACGGTGTCGACCGAAGACCTGACGCAATACATCATCGATACGGGCGCGCGGCTTGAAGCGAAGAAAACGCTGCGCGAGCGGATCAGAACGCTCCTTGAGACGCGCGAGGGATCGCTGAACGACGTGCTCGCCGCCGAGCGGGCGCTCGCCGAAGTGCAAGGCGAGATCAACTCGATGACCGCCTCGCTCGACGCCGCTAAGGCGCGCGTCGCCATGTCGGCGCTGTCGATTTCTTATTCTTCCGACCCGGAAACCTCGACCAGCATGTGGAAGCCGCTGACGGAGGCGTTCAAATCCTTTGGCCGCACGTCGATGCAATCGCTCGCGGAAGCGGTGAATTTCGTCGCCCGCACCTGGCCGTTCTTCATCCTCGGCCTTGTTGTTCTCGCGATCTTGCGCGTGTGGTGGATGGGCCGTCGTCGCAAGGCGTAAAAGTCCGCTAAAACTTGAATGAATGCGGCGCCCATTCCCTAACCGTCACGGGCCAGGGGATGGGCGTTCCAGTTTGAGCGGGGTCATCCATGATCAATCCGTCAAATGCGCTCGCGCTGGCGGTCGCGCTGCTCGCGACCAACGGCTGCGTTCTCGTCGCCGCCGCTGGCGCCGGTTATCTCATTCATGACGAAGCGACGGAAAACGACGGGAAGTTCGATCCGCTCGAGGACGTCAGGGACGTCGAGGACGGAAAGAACTGAAGGCTACGACGCCGGGGTCAGGCGCAGGACCTTTCCGATCGGCGCGCCGTCATGATCTTCGGTGGTGACATAGATCGCCCCGTCAGGCCCCTCGCGCACGTCGCGGACGCGCTCGCCCTCAAGGTATCGTTCTTCGCCGACGGCTTTTCCGCCTTCCATGTCGAGGCGGTGGAGCGCGGGCTTGGCGAGCGCGCCGATGAGGAGATCGCCCTTCCAGCCGGAGAAAAGATCACCCTGATAGAGCGCAAGGCCCGACGGGCCGATTGACGGGATCCAGTATTTTTCCGGCTGCTTCGTTCCTTCGTATTCCGTAAACGGAGAAACCTGCGCGCCCGAATAATCAAGGCCGTAAGTTGCGATCGGCCAGCCGTAATTGGCGCCGGCCTCGATGATGTTAAGCTCATCGCCGCCCATCGGACCGTGCTCTGTTTCGTAGATCGTCCCTGTCGCCGGATCGACGGCGATCCCCTGCTGATTGCGGTGGCCGTAGCTGTAGATCTCAGGAAGCGTTCCCTCTCTTGAGGCGTAAGGATTATCGACCGGGATCGAGCCGTCGAGATTGACGCGCACGATTTTTCCGAGCCCGTTCGACAAATCCTGCGCCTTCTCGCGGAAATTGAATCCGTCGCCGACGGTGATCAGGAGCGTGCGGTCCGGCAGAAGCGCCAGGCGGCCGCCATAGTGAACGGGCGTGTTTTTAAGCGTCTTCGTCTCGAAAATCGTCTTGACGCCTGAAAGCGCGGCGCCGTCGAAGGTTGCGGAGACGACGCGGGTCGCGTTGCTGTCGGGCGTTCCCGCCGCATAGGAGAGGAAGATCGTGCGGTTCGTTGCAAAGTCGGGATGGAGCATCACGTCGAAGAGCCCGCCCTGGCTTTTCACATAAGGCGCCGGAACGCCGGAGACGGGCTCCTTCACCAGCGCGCCGTCGCGAATGATGCGCAGTTTCCCGTCGCGCTCGGTGACGAGGATCGATCCGTCAGGAAGGAAAGCGAGGCTCCACGGATTGACGAGACCCTCGGCGAGCGTCTCGACCTTGAGAGCCGCCGGTCCCTGCGGCGCGGCCTCGGCAAGGCTCGTTTGCGCCTTTCGCGCTTCGCTCGCGGGGCCGCTGCAGGCGGCGGCGAAAGCGACAAGGGCGATCAGGGAAACGCGCGACATCTGCCTCATAAATTCTCCGTTCCTGGGTCTGCCGACCGAGATTGGCGTTGAAGGCTTGGAAGAGTAGTATCGCCCTAACGTGAAGCGGGCAAACGGGAGCGACCAGTGGCGGCGATCCGGATGGCGTTGGGATATGTGCTGGCGGTCGTAATCACGACCGCCCTCGGCGCGGCTTTTCACACCCAGATGGTGATCCGCGCGCTTGAACAGTCGGGCGCGACGGTCGCGCCAGCCGAGCGCCTCGCAATGACCGGCGGCGACATCGTTGGTCTCGCGCCTCAGTTCGGCTTGGTCATGGCGCTCGGCCTGCTGGGCGGGTTTCTGATCGCCGCAGTTTTGAAGCGGGTCTTGAAGCCGCTTGCGCCGATCGCCTATCCGCTCGCGGGCGCCGTTGCCGTCGGCGTCGCGCTGACCGTCATGGGCATGGCCTTCGACGGCATCACGCCGATCGCCGGCGCGAGAACGACGATTGGTTTTGGCCTCCAATGTCTTGCAGGCGCTGTCGGCGGCCTCGTCTTCAGCTTCTTCGCTGGTCGCAAAAGGGCCTGAGCTTTCGCCATGGCGCCTTCTGGGCTAAAGGCGGCGCCAATGGTCAGTCCCGCCCAAAAATCGCCGAAGGCCGGCCCGAAGATCGGAATCGTCAGCCTTGGCTGTCCGAAGGCGCTCGTCAATTCAGAGCGCATCATCACGCGGCTGCGTGCGGAAGGCTATGAGATTGCGTCCGACTACAAGGGCGCGGACGCGGTCCTCGTCAACACATGCGGCTTCCTCAATTCCGCCAGAGCCAAGTCGCTCGACGCGATCGGCGAGGCGATTTCGAAGAACGGGCGCGTGATCGTCACCGGTTGTCTCGGCGCCGAGGAAGACGTCATTCGGGAAAACCATCCCAAGGTGCTCGCCGTCACGGGGCCTCATCAGTATGAAGCGGTGATGGCGGCGGTGCATGAGGCCGCGCCAGCGCCGCACGATCCCCTCTTCGATCTCGTTCCGCCTCAGGGCGTCAAGCTGACGCCGCGCCATTACGCCTATCTGAAGATTTCCGAAGGCTGCAACAACACCTGTTCCTTCTGCATCATTCCATCAATGCGCGGACGGCTCGCAAGCCGGCGGATCGATGCGGTCCTGAAGGAAGCGGAAAAGCTCGTCGACGCGGGCGTCAAGGAGCTTCTCGTCATTTCGCAGGATACGTCCGCTTACGGACTTGATCTCAAATATGCGCCGTATTCCTGGCGCGGCGACGAATACAAGACCCGCTTTCTGGATCTCGCACGCGGCCTCGGCTCGCTCGGCGCATGGACGCGCCTTCACTATGTCTATCCCTATCCGCATGTCGACGAGGTGATTCCGCTGATGGCGGAGGGCCGCGTCCTTCCCTATCTCGACATTCCGTTTCAGCATGCGAGCCCGACCGTGTTGAAAGCGATGCGTCGCCCGGCGCATCAGGAAAAGACGCTTGACCAGATCCGTCGCTGGCGGACGATTGCTCCGAACCTCGTCCTGCGCTCGACCTTTATCGTCGGTTTTCCCGGCGAGACGGAGGCGGATTTCGAATTCCTGCTCGACTGGCTGAAGGAGGCGCGATTCAATCGTGTCGGCTGCTTCAAATTCGAGCCCGTGAAGGGCGCGAGCGCGAATGACCTTCCCGGCGCCGTTCCGAAGGAAGTGAAGGAAGAGCGCTATCACCGCTTCATGGCGGCGCAACAGGCGATTTCCGAGAATATCCTGCGGGGCTGGATCGGCCGCGAGCTTGATGTGCTGATCGACGAGGTCGACGACGAGGGCGCGATCGGCCGCTCTTATGCGGACGCGCCCGAAATCGACGGCGCGGTCATTCTCGAAGGCGAGACGAAACTAAAACCGGGCGACATGGTTCGGGTGACTGTCACCGGTTCCGACGAATACGATCTTTGGGGCGAGCGCCTTCCGGCGCGAGCGAGAGCGGGAGAAGTGCAATGATGAAACATTCTGCGGATGGCCGCCGTAGCGTACCTCCTTTGCGTCGGCGTCGCCGTCGCGGGCGATGACGAGCGCGACAGCCTCGACCAAATCATCCGCGATCATTGGTCTTGGACGCTCGAACAGAGCCCGACCTTCGCGACGTCTCTCGGCGTGCGCGACTATGACGATCGCCTCGGCGATCCCTCGATCGCCGCCATGGATGCGGCGATCGAAAGCGAGAAGGAATTCCTTCGCCGCCTCGAAGCGCTCGACCGGGGCGCGCTGACGGACGAGGAAAAGCTCAATTTCGACCTGCTCGTTCTCGACCTCAAGAATGACATCGATGGCGCGGCGTTCGGCGGCAAATACCTGGCGATCACCAACCGAGCCGGCCCGCACACCTTTATTACGGGGCTCGCCGACGATCTCCCGTTTTTCACGAAGGCGGATTTTGAGAGCTATGTGAAACGGCTCGCCGCCGCGCCCGCCTACCTGGACGCGGTGATCGCACGGCTTCAAGCGGGCGTCGATGCCGGCTGGACGCAGCCCTGCGCGCCGATGGACGGTTATGAAAAGACGATCCGAATTCCACATCGTTGAAAAAGCCGGCGACAGCGCGCTCATGAGACCCTTCGCGTCGAAGCCGGCGACGATTGCGGACAAGGACTGGAAGAAGATGAAGGCGACCGCGGAGAGCGTAATCGCCAGCGACGTGCGTTCCCGCGTTCGCAAGGTTCGCTGACTTCTATGAGCAGGCCTACAAGCCTGCCTGCCGCAAGGAAATCGGCGCTTCAACCTTCCCGGATGGCGAAGCTTTCTACGCTTTTCGCGCGCGGCTCTACACGACGACCGAAATGACGCCGGATGAGATCCACGCGCTCGGCCTTTCAGAAGTAAAGCGCATCCGCAAGGAAATGGATAAGACCATCAGAGCCGCGAAATTCGCGGGCGATTTCAAGGCGTTTCAGGAATTCCTGCGCACCGATCCGCGGTTTTATGCGAAGACCCCGCAGGAGCTGATGGAAAAGAATTCGCTCGTCGCCAAGAAGATCGACGGCGAACTTCCGAAATTATTCACGCGCATTCCGCGCATGCCTTACACCTTGAAGGAGATTCCGGCCGACATCGCGGAAGGAACGACGACCGCCTATTACGAACAGCCCGCGGGCGACGGCAGCCGCGCCGGCGTCTATCGGGTGAATACGTCGAAGCTTGAGACGCGCCCGCTCTACGAGGTCGAAGCGCTCACCTTGCACGAAGCCGTCCCTGGCCATCACTTCCAGATTGCTCTGGCGCAGGAACTCGATCTCCCCGATTTCCGCAAGTTCGGGGGCTTCACCGCGTTTGTCGAAGGCTGGGGACTTTACGCCGAGAGTCTCGGTCTCGACGTCGGCTTTTACCAGGATCCTTATTCGAACTTCGGTCGGCTCTCCTATGAAATGTGGCGCGCCTGTCGCCTCGTCGTCGACACCGGCATGCACGCCAAAGGCTGGACGCGCGAGCAGGCGATCGACTTCATGAAAGAGAATACGGCGTTGTCGGAGCACAACATCACGGCGGAGGTCGATCGCTACATCGCCTGGCCCGGTCAGGCGCTCGCCTACAAGATAGGCCAATTGAAAATCCGCGAATTGCGCGCGCGGGCGGAAAAAGCGCTCGGTTCCAAATTCGACCTCCGCCGGTTCCACGACGCCGTCCTTGAGAACGGCGCGCTGCCGCTTTCGATGCTTGAGAAGAGTATCGATCGCTGGATCGCGGACGAGCGCTCGCACTAGTCGATGACTGAAATGCAGGACGATCTCGCCGCTCTCATCCGAAGAACCGCCGCGCAAGTGCGCGCGCGCGATTTCCTCTGGTCGGCGATGATCTCGGCGGGCATCGGGGTCGGCATCGTCGCGATGGCGCCGGGCGCCGATTACCGGCTCGTCCTGCTTGGCCTGGACCGTTTTTCTGGCGTCGCTCGCGATCCGATACCGGCTGTCGTCAGGTCGCGAATGGGCGCTTCCCGTCGAGCGCGTGATCGCAAGCCAGATCAGCGCCCAGCAATCCGAACTCGCGACGTTGCGGCTCGCGGAAGGCGTCGCCGAGGCGCTCCCGGAACCGCTTTTCATCCTCGATGCGTCAGGCGTCGTCGAGCACGCAAACCCGGCCGCCGAAGAGTTTTTGAACGCGAAGGGCGTCGAAGGGCGTCATTTCGCAGCGACGCTCCGGGCGCCAAACGTCTATGAAGCGGTTGAGGCGGTGGCGCAGGGCGAGGGGTCTCGCGTCGTCGACTTTTCGACCATGGGCTCGGTCGAACGCCACTGCCGGGCCTTCGTCGCGCCGCTTCACGGCGCCGGCGAACGCGAGCGAATTCTTGTCTATGTGCGCGATCTGACCAGCGAGCGGCGGGTGGAGCAGATGCGCGCCGACTTCGTCGCCTCCGCCAGTCATGAACTTCGAACGCCGCTCGCGTCGCTGCTTGGATTTATCGAGACGCTGCGCGGGCACGCAAAGGATGATCCGGAGGCGCGGGAGAAATTTCTCTCGATCATGCAGGCGCAGGCCGAGCGGATGCAACGCCTTGTCGCCGATTTGATGTCGCTCTCCCGCATCGAGCTTCACGAGCACGTGCCGCCAAAGCAGGAGGTCGATGTCGCCGGCATCGCCGAAGACGTGATCGAAAGTCTGCGGCCGATGTTCGAGCAGAACTCCGCGATCATCGACTTCGAGAACCTCGCCGGCGGCCCGATTAATGTTATCGGCGACCGGGACGAACTTTTTCAGTCGATTCAGAACCTCCTCGACAACGCGGGAAAATACGGCGGCGACCCGGCAATGATCAAGGTCAAGACGGGACGAGGACATGCGCCTTCCCTCGCGCAGGACGGAGAGGTTTCGCACCGGATTGGCGACACGGCGGCGCAGGTCGCCGGACGTCTTGGACGAGATGTCGAAGACCTCGCTTATGTCCAGGTTCGCGATTTTGGCCCGGGCATTGAGCGAGGCGACCTTCCACGCCTCACCGAGCGGTTTTATCGGGTCAACATCGAGCGCAGCAAGAAATCGGGCGGCACCGGCCTCGGCCTCGCTATCGTCAAGCACATCGTCAACCGCCATAAAGGGGGGCTTCAGGTCGAAACCCGGCTTGCGGGCGGAACGGCTTTCACCTGTTATCTTCCAGCGTCACCCGCGCCCGCCTGAGCGGCGCACAAAATGCCGCTTCATTTTCGTTTCCGACAAGAATCTGTCACACATTTCAGGGATTGAAGCGTCACGACAGACATCCCTTGGAGCAATAACGCCATGGCGATCGCCGCCCCGGCCAACGAGCCCGCCGCCTTGCGGGCGCTCGCCGTTGATTTTTCGCAAATCGCCGCGCTGGTCGAAATGCAGCTCGGCGAAGCGATCAACGCGTTTGAGCGTCGCGACATCGCGGCGGCGGAACGCATTATTGCGGCGGACGCAAAGGTCGACGGCCTGAACCGGCAGATCGACGAAAAGGTGCTGGCCATCTTGAAGACGGGGCCGCTGCCGGATCGCCGCTTGCGCCAGATCGTCAGCTACATGAAGCTCGCCGGCGAACTTGAACGTGTCGGCGATCTTGCGAAAAACGTCGCCAAACGCACGTTGGTCGTCAGCCGCGAACAGCCGCCGCAATCGTCGATCGCCGGCATTGTCCGCATGGGGCGCGCGAGCCTACGCCAATTGTCGGATATCCTCAGCGCTTTTCAGACATCGAACCTGACCGCCGCCGCCGCGATCTGGGGCGGCGACACCGATCTCGATGAGCTTTACAATTCGCTGTATCGCGACCTCATGCAGTCGATGACCGAAGACTTCAAGGAAGGTCACGGCCGGCGCGCACCTGCTTTTTATTGCGAAGAATTTCGAACGCATCGGCGATCATGCGACCAATATCGCTGAAACGATCCACTTCGTCGAAACGGGAACGCTGTTTTCGGAAAGCCGTCCCAAGGGCGACGACACCGCGGCGATGACCGTGACCTCTCGCGGCGGCTAAGGGAGCGGACGCGCATGGCGAAGACCAAAGTGCTGATCGTCGAGGACGAAGAGTCGATTTCGACCCTGCTCGACTACAATCTGTCGCGAGAGGATTTCGAAACGCGGATCGCCGCCGATGGCGAAGACGCTCTGTCCAAGCTGCAAGAGTTCCAGCCGGATCTCGTCATTCTCGACTGGATGCTGCCGAAAATTTCCGGGATCGAGGTGTGCCGGCGCATCCGGCAAGATCCGGAGACGCGCAACCTTCCGATCATCATGCTGACGGCGCGATCAGAGGAAGCCGATCGCATTCGCGGCCTCGAAACCGGCGCAGATGACTATCTGACAAAGCCCTTTTCGACGGCGGAGCTGGTCGCGCGGGTGAAAGCCGTGCTTCGCCGCATCCGCCCGGCGCTCGTTGAGGATGTCGTTGCTTATGGCGATCTCAAAGTCGATCGGACCGCGCATCGCGTGTGGCGCGGCGAACAGGAAATTCATCTCGGCCCGACGGAGTTCCGGCTCATCGACCACCTCATTCAGCATCCAGGGCGCGTTTTCTCGCGCGAGCAGCTTTTAAACGCCGTCTGGGGATCGGATGTCTTTGTCGAGGTCAGAACGGTCGACGTCCATGTCGGAAGGCTCCGCAAGGCGCTCGTCAAATTTGGTCACGAGGATCCGATCCGCACGGTGCGCGCGGCGGGCTATTCGCTCGATCTTTCATGAAAAAACCGCCGGCCTTCGCCGGCGGCCTGAATAACGCCGACAATAATTTTTAGCTCGCGGCGCGCCTTTTGGCGTCGGCCAGAATTCGGGACGGATGCTGCGGCCGTTCGGGGCGGCGTTGCGCCGGCTGAAACGCCATCTGGGCGTGATAACCGCAATAGGGTTTGCCGGTCGGCGCCGACTGACCGCAGAAATGAAAGTCGTCCTTGGCCGGATCGCCGATCGGCCATTTGCACATGTTGCCCTTCAAGGTGGCGACGGTGGTCATGTCGCCGCTCGCCAGAATGACCGGCGCGACGAATTCCGGTTCGACCTCCATCGCCTCGATCTCGTGGCGAACGTAAGGCGCTGCAGGGGCTACTTCGACATGGCGGTCCATATCGGCGCAACCACGCTGGGGCTTGGCCGGCGTCGCCCGGCCGGAGAGGCCAAGACGGTGGACCTTGCCGATGACAGCGTTTCGGGTGACGCCGCCCATTTTCGAGGCGATCTGACTGGCCGAAAGCCCCTCCGACCAGAATTTCTTCAACAATTCAACGCGTTCATCGTTCCAAGCCATTCTTGCTTCTCCCTTGTGCAGTGCGAAAGGCGGTTGAGGTGACTCTCACCGCAGTTGCTCGCTAAGATCACAATATGTTGGGGCGCCTAGAAAACTCCCGTCAGCGCGATCAAGATATTGTAGCTGACAGGCGTAGAAATACAACATGGCGCCGCGCCTCTTTTTTGCACACTAGATGTTGTGGATTTCAATGCCGCCTTTTCGGCGCCATCGCTTGACCCTGTTGGATAGGCGCCCGACACCGCAGCGATGACAAACACCTCGGCCCGCCCGACATCGCCAGGCGAAAGCGACATTCCGGCTTTCGGCGAGCGCCGCTTCGGCGCTGTTAACTGGCTCGGGCTTCAAACGCTGTTCGTGAAAGAAGTCCGGCGTTACCTCAAAGTCTCCTTTCAGACGATCTTCGCGCCACTGATTTCGACCGTACTTTTTCTTGTCGTGTTCATACAGGCGGTCGGATCCGGTCGCGCCGACGTCGGAAACGTGCCCTATGTCGAATTTCTGGCGCCCGGCCTCGTCATGATGGCGATCCTGACCAATGCGTTTGCGAATTCCTCTTCGTCGATCATCATCGGCAAGGTGCAAGGATCGATCGTCGACGTCCTGATGCCGCCATTGTCGGCATCCGAATTGACGGCCGCATTCGTCATCGGCGCAGCGAGCAGGGGTCTTCTTGTCGGCGTCGTCACCGCGCTCACCTGCGCCGTCTTCATGGCGCTTTCGTCGGCGCCGATGCATCTCTATCATCCGTGGGCGGCGCTCTATTTTTCAGCAGCCGCCGCGATGATGTTCGGCATGATCGGCGTGATCGGCGGCGTGTGGGCGGACAAATTCGATCAGCTCGCCGCCGTCACGAATTTCGTCATCACGCCGCTGACCTTTCTATCGGGCACTTTCTACGCGATCACGAAGCTCCCTGAACCGTTCCTCACTTTGAGCCACTTCAATCCGGTCTTTTACTTGATCGACGGATTTCGATACGGGTTTATCGGGATCGCCGAAGCGCCGCTGATGACGGGCGTGCTTGCGACATTGTCGATCAACGCGGCGTTGTTGGCGTGGTGCTATTTCCTTCTGAAGAGCGGCTACAAGCTGAAGAGCTGAGGTCGAGGTCGTGCGCGACGACGTCATCATCCCCTTTCAGGTTGGCGACGGCGCGGTGCGCGGCCGCCTCGTCCGCTTGGGAAAGGCGATCGACGACATTCTCGGTCCGCACCGTTTTTCTGACGCCGTTTCTGAACTTCTCGGCGAGGCGACCGTGCTAACCGCGCTTATGGGCTCGTCGCTGAAATTCGACGGCAAGCTGATTTTTCAGGCGCAGGGAGAGGGCGATGTCCGGTTGCTCGTCGCCGATTACGTCTCCAGCGGCGCTCTACGCGCGACGGCGCGCCTTTCAGGCGAACCCCAATCGCGGGGCCTCGCCGCGTTGATGGGCAAAGGACATCTCGCGCTGACGATCGACCAGGGCCCGGATATGGAACGATATCAGGGCGTGACCCCGCTTGAAGGGAAAACGCTGGCGGCGGCGGCGGTCGCCTATTTCGACCAGTCAGAGCAAATTCCGACCGCGGTGCAGCTTGCGGTCGGCAAAGTCACGCGCCCCGGCGCCGGCGAGGCGTGGCGCGCCGGCGGGGTCATGGTGCAATTCATGCCGGGCGAAGGCGGGTCGCGCGAGCGCGGCGAATCCGCGCTTAATTCGGCGGCGGACCGGGAAATCTGGGACCGCGCGGCAGCGTTCCTCAATACAACGCAAGCGGACGAACTACTCGATCCGCTGCTGTCGCCGGAGGAACTGCTCTTTCGTCTCTATCACGAAGACGGCGCACGAGTGTTCGACGCCAAGGGGCTCCACGCGGCCTGTTCCTGCAATTCGAGCAAGATAGCCGCTGTTCTCTCGCGATACTCCCCCGACGACCTTGCCGATCTTGCGGAGCAGGGATCGATCAAAGTCAGCTGCGAATTCTGCCGCCGCGACTATTTTTTTGACACAGCAGGGCGGGAGGCGACACCGTGAAGGAGCAGGAATTCAATAAGGCGATCGGAGATGTCGAATTCGAACTCGCAAAGCTGCAAGAAACCGTTCTGCGCAAAGGAATGAAGGTCGCGATCGTTTTCGAGGGACGCGACGCTGCCGGCAAGGGCGGCGTCATCAAGACCATCATGAACCGGATGAACCCGCGCGTCTGGCGCGTCGTCGCGCTTCCAAAACCTTCCGATCGCGAGCGCAGCGAATGGTATTTCCAGCGCTATGTTGCGCACCTTCCCGCGGCTGGCGAGATCGTCCTGTTCGATCGCTCCTGGTACAATCGCGCGGTCGTCGAGCCGGTGATGGGGTTTTGCACGAGCGAGCAGCATGAAGCGTTCATGCGCGAGGTTCCGCTCTTCGAGAAGATGCTCGTCGATTCCGGCGTTATCCTGATCAAATACTGGATCCACGTTTCGGCGGGAGAGCAGGAGAAGAGATTTCAGGATCGCGCCTCGGACCCGAGGAAGCGGTGGAAGCTGTCGCCGATCGATCTCGAAGCGCGCCGACGCTGGGCGGAATTCTCGAAATACCGCAACAAGATGCTTGAAATGACCCATACGGACCTTGCGCCGTGGCGGACGATCGACGGCGACGACAAGGAAAAAGCGCGGTTGAACTGCATCCGCTCGGTTCTCGACATCATTCCCTTTGAATATAATGAAGAGGCTTTCGCGCCGATCGACCTGCCGCCGCGCCAGACGGCGGCGGAAGGCGGCTACGCAAGATCCGGCATCGAGGACAAGCTGCTCGTCACGGACTATTATCCGGGCGACTGATCGCCTCGAACGAGAACCGCATTCCGCTTCGTCCGCAGGCGCACGCCGTAGCCGACACCGCTCAAAAGACCTTCGGCCGAACGCTCGGCGTCGGCATGCGAGACTTCCAGGATGACGAGCGACGGCCAAAGCGCTTTAGGCGCGTCGCGCATGAAAGCGCTGAGTGCGGGAAATTCATGACCCTCGATGTCGATCTTCATCGCATCGATGCGCTCAAAGCCGGCTTCGCGAAGCATGGAAAGCAGAGGTCGCGCCGTGACGCGCGTTTCGCCAGCCTCGTCGATGCGGCTCAACCCGCGACTGTCGCGATTAATGCTGAAATTTAGCACCTTATCTGCGTCGGACGCCGCACACTCGAAGACGGCGACTTCGTCCACGGCGCCTGACGCCTCCAGATTGAAACGAAGGCGCGCCGCCATCTCAGGATCGGCCTCGATGCACGGCCGCTTTGAACGTCGCGTCGGCGCGCAGCGCCTCGGCGCGGGCGAACAGCGTGTAGAGCCCGACATTCGCGCCAATGTCGGCGAACCGGAATGTCCGGCCGCCAAAGTTGGATATGATATCGCCAAGCAGCGCCCGCTCAGCGCGATCCCAGAGCTGTGGCGTCAGATAAACGCGCTTCTCGCAAATATTGTCGGAGGGATGGAGGCGCGCTCTCTGCGACGCGAACACGGTTACATCGAGCGCGCGCCTTGAGCGGCCTCCCGCCGGGCCGAGGAGGATCGACGCCGCCTTGCGTCCAAAATAGTTGGGCGGGAGCTTGTGACCGATCGCGCGCATGCGTTTCTGCAAGAAAGAAGGCGCCAGCGCGCCGAACACCGCCGTCACCTCCGCCGCTCCTTCTGGCGTCGCTCGTACATCTTCACATCCCGCATCCAGCGGCCGATCCCCGACATCATGGAAAAAGTGAAACCATCGACGCCGCCACGAAAAAGCCCGCCAAGGAAATATCGCTTTGCGACATAGAAGGGCAGCCCGAAAAATATGCGCAAGATCAACGCCGGCGCCGGTTTAGGCAGCAGCTCTCGTGCGCGAGTCGAGGAATTGCGATTAAGCTTGTCGAACAAGTGCGCTGCATCGGTGAACGCATAATGGAGAATCGGCGCCTTGAGCGCGCCGACTTTTTCGTCTTTTGGAATTTCAAACTGGTCCCAGGCGCCGTGATCTGGCGCGCGGACATGGCGGCGATCATAGAGCTTGTGGCGGACGACGCCGCCGAACCCGACCCAGGGTTTTCCAAAGGGCGGCGCAATCGCGACAGGCGTCCTGTATATCCGGAACGCCGGGTCTCCGTTTGAAAAGACGCTGCGAATTTCGGCGGCAAGCGCCGGCGACAGGATTTCATCCGCGTCAAGATCGAGCAGCCAGTCATGCCGGCACTGCTCTTCCGCGAAGCGTTTCTGCTTTCCATTGCCGAGCCAAGCCTGATGCACGACGCGCGCGCCGGCCGTTGCTGCAATTTCCGCTGTCTCGTCAGTCGATCCGGAATCAACGACGACGATTTCGTCGGCCGCGAGAAGCGCCGCTCTGACGACGGCGTCGATCATCCGCGCTTCGTTCTTTGTGCGGACATAGGCGGAAATTTTCGGCGCGGTGTTCATCGGGCTTTCATGCCGCGCAATAGCGGAGCTAGTCAAATTTGTCGTGTCGCGGGGATTTCTTGGAAGGCCGAATGATTGCGATCGAGGGAAAGCGCTCTAGGGTGAACATCAGGAGAGCAGCCTTGCTAGTTCAGAATGATTCGCATCCTGCGGCGTTGAAACGCGACATCGGGCCGATCGGGGCCGCGATGCTGGCGCTCAACGGCATGGTCGGCGCCGGAATCTTCGCGCTGCCGGCGGCGTTAAACGCCGATTTCGGTTCGTTCAGTCCGTGGCTGTTTCTTCTTTTCGGATCACTCGTTTTCCTGATCGCCGTGCCGTTGGCGGAGCTTTCCGCTTTAACGCCAGAAACCGGCGGCCCGATCGCCGCGGTTGAACGCGCGTTCGGTCGGTTCGCTTCTTACGAGATCGGTTGGACATACTACGTGGCGCGGGTGACGGCGCTCGCCGCGAACGCCGTCATTTTCGCCGACTATGCGGCGCGAATAGCTCCTGCCGCAGAAACGCCGTTCGGGCGCGCGGCGCTGATCATCCTGATCGTCGGCGCGGCGGCGGCGCCGAACATCCTCGGCGTGCGCCGGGCCGCCGTGACGCTGAACGTCATCAGCGCGCTCAAGGTTCTTCCCTTGCTAGCGCTGGCGATCGCCGCGCTTGCGGCGTCCGGAGGATTTTCGCCCGCGGCGGCGCCGCCAGTGGAGAAATATGGTCCTGCGGCCCTGCTCATCCTTTATGCATTTGTCGGATTTGAAGCGATCTTGATGCCGGCTGGCGAAACAAAGCGCGCGGAGGTCGTCATTCCCCGCGCCTTGCTCGTCGTTATCGGCGGCGGCGCATTGTTCTACTTCCTGATCGTCGCAGGGTACGTCGCGGCGATCGGCGATCATCCAAGGCCGGACGCGCCGCTCGCAGCGCTCGCAGGGATTCTGTTCGGGCCTGCGGGCGCGATCGTCATATTAGTTGTCGCGCTTTTCTCGATCGCCGGGAATCTGCTTTCGAATTTGCTCTCGACGCCGCGTGTAACCTTCGCGCTCGCGCAATCGGGCTCTTTGCCGTCATGGTTCGCCAAGGTGAGCGCGCGATATGCGACGCCGGCCAATTCGATCGCCTTCATGGGCGTCGCCGCCGCGGCGCTCGCTCTTTCCGGATCCTTTGTCGAACTCGCCGTCGTCTCGACGCTGGCGCGCCTCATCGTCTACCTCGCAAGCCTTGCGGCGCTCCCCATCCTCCGCAAGCGAGCGGGCTTGCCGGCGAAGAGCGCGACTATCCGCATCGCTCGTGACGCAGTCTGGATCTGCGGCGTCATCTTCTGCCTTTGGGCGATCGGCCAGTCGACATTCGCGGCCTGGCGAATGCTGGCGTTGCTGTTGATGGTCGGTTCCTTGCTCTATCTTGCGGCGCGGCTTGCTTTCGTGCGCCGGCGGGGAAACGCCTAATCGCCCCTGCGCGCCGCCAATCGACGCGGACGCATCGATGACGACGCCGGCATCGTTCATCAGCCTAATCGAATGCGAAGCTGAACGGCGCCGCCAGTCGCCGGTGTTCGTCCACAATGAGCCGGCGCCGCAGCGGCGGATGGGCGCGAGCCGCGCAGTCCGGCCGCTCGCAGAGGCGGCAGGTGACGCCGACGAGCGAAGCCGCGGCCGAGACCGGATCTAATCCACGCGCGTAAACGAGCCTGTCCGCGTCTTTCAGGGCGCAACCGACGACGACGACGCGCTCGATATGCGGCGCGTCATAGCCTCCTGCGCCGCTTGTGACAGTGCGCGCGATCGAGAAATAGCGGCTCTGATCGGGAAGCTCGATGATCTGGGTGATGATCCGCCGCGGCGTCCTGAATGCTTCGTGTACAGTCCAAAGCGGGCACGAGCCGCCGTAACTCGCGAATGGAAAAATATCGCCTGAGAACCGCTTTGAGACGTTTCCCGCCGCATCGACGCGCAGAAAGAAGAAGGAAACGCCTTCCGCTCCCGCGCGCCGCAGGGTCGTCAGGCGGTGCGCGACCTGCTCGAAGCTTGCGCCGAAGCGGCGTCCGAGCGCCTCGATGTCGTAGGCGAGCTCCGTTGCAGCTGCGAGAAACGGGCCGTAGGGCAGCATGATCGCCGCCGCCGCATAGTTGACGAGCGTCACCCGCGCGAGCCGGCGGCCCGCATCGGTTTCGAATTTCGAGGCGTTGACGATGCGGTCGATCGCGCCGCCTTGCTCGATCATCGCAAGCTGCAGCGCCAGATTGAAGGTTCGGCTCGCCTGATCAAGCGCTTCCGAGATCGCGATCTCGCCGGAATGGCGGTTCAATCGGCGCCACGCGCCAGCCATCACGTCGGCCGGGAGCACGCGCACACGCAATCGGTGGTCGCGACTGAAGCGCTCGCATAGTGCGTCGAAAAGCGATCCCGGCCCGCGATCGGCCGCCACGCGCTCGCCGACCTCATCGAGCGCCGGAAAATGATTTCGGTGTGCGTGAAGGAACGTACGCGCTTCTTCGAGCGGATCTTCGGTCGCGCGATTGCCGGCGATGCGCGCCTCATTCAGTTCTTCTTCCGCCGTCCGCCACGCGCGAAACAGGGATGCGACCGCCGATCCGAGCACAGGATTGCCCGCGGCGAGGTCGAATGCGTCCTCGCGGGAAACGCCCGCCTCCTGAAAGATCGGGTCGGCAAAGACGCGGGCGAGGTCGGTGAAGAGTTCGTCGGTTTCCGCCCCGGCCATGCGGGAGAGGTCGAAGCCGTAGGATTTTGCGAGAACGACGAGGATGTCGGCTGACACCGGCCGCTGATTGCGTTCGATCAGATTGACGTAGGAGGGCGATATGCCGAGCTCCCCCGCCATTTCCGCTTGGGTCAGGCCGCGCTCCCGCCGCAGTCGCCGGATCTGCGGGCCAAGGAAGAGCTTGCGTTTTCTGTTAACCATTCCGTACTTCAAACGAATGACGCCCAGAAACCGTTTACCACATAAAAATGACAAAAGACACAAAAACACAAAACAGGAAGTATTAGACATTACATTGCGACGCGCCATTTCTCGCTTCGCGGTCGCAAAAATGATCTCGTCCAATGAACCCGCAATTCTGCGGGATGGCGGCGACGAGCGGATGCTCGCCAGCGATCCGTAATCGGTTGCCACTTTGGAGAAACCGAACATGACGACTTTCGAAGAGCTTATTCCGTCGGCCGCAAAGGGCCGCTTTGCCGGGATCAAGCGCAATTACACGGCGGCCGAAGCGCTGCGTCTCAGGGGCTCGATCGACATCGCCTATACGCTCGCCGAGCGGAGCGCGAACAAGCTCTGGGAGCTCCTCAAAACCGAACCCTACATCAACGCGCTGGGCGCCCTCTCCGGCAATCAGGCCGTGCAGATGGCGAAGGCGGGACTGAAGGCGATCTATCTTTCAGGCTGGCAGGTCGCTGGCGACGCCAACACCGCGGGCCAGGTCTATCCCGACCAGTCGCTTTATCCCGCGAACGCGGGTCCGGAACTCGCCAAGCGCATCAACAACGCGCTGCGCCGCGCCGACCAGATCGAATGGTCGGAAGGCAAGGTCAAGCGCGACTATTTCCTCCCCATCGTCGCTGACGCGGAAGCGGGCTTCGGCGGGCCGCTCAACTGCTTTGAGATCATGAAGGCCTATATCGAAGCGGGCGCCGCCGGCGTTCACTTCGAGGACCAGCTCGCGTCCGAAAAGAAATGCGGCCACTTCGGCGGCAAAGTTCTGATCCCGACCAAAGCGCATGAGCGCAACCTGAATGCGGCGCGCCTTGCGGCCGACGTTTGCGGCGTGCCGACGCTTGTGGTTGCGCGGACGGACGCTGAATCGGCGAAGCTCATCACCTCGGATGTCGACGAGCGCGACCACCAGTTCATCGACTTCGACCAGGGACGGACGCCCGAAGGCTTCTATCGCCTGAAAGACAGGACCGGCGTCGATCACTGCATCGCGCGCGGCCTTTCCTATGCGCCGATATGCGGATCTTATCTGGTGGGAGACGTCGCACCCCGATCTCGCGGACGCCAAGCGATTCGCCGAGGCGATCCAGAAGGCGCATCCCGGCAAGATGATGGCGTATAACTGCTCGCCGTCGTTCAACTGGGAGGCCCATCTCGACAAGTCGACGATCGCCAAGTTTCAGCGCGAAATCGGGGCGATGGGCTACAAGTACCAATTCGTGACGCTTGCCGGCTTCCACGCGCTGAATTACGGCATGTACACGCTCGCCCATGGTTACAAGGACCGCGGCATGGCTGCCTATTCCGAGCTTCAGCAGGCGGAGTTTTCCGCCGAAAAGATCGGCTATGAAGCGACGCGCCATCAGCGCGAAGTCGGCACCGGCTATTTCGACCTCGTTGCGACGACGCTTTCGGGCGGACAATCATCGACGACTGCGATGAGCGAGTTGACGGAATCGCATCAGTTCAAGGCAGCGGAATAAGGGGCGACGTTTCCGGGAGGAAGCAGCCCGAAAGCCGCCGCGCGAAAGCGCGGCGGCGCTTTCGTTGCAATCAGCCGGGGCGCCTGCGCCCACCCGGCGGTTTGCCTGCTTGCGGGTGCGCGCCGAAGGCGTCGCGCTTCTTGCCTTCGCGCTTCGGGCCTTCGAATTTCGCGAGCATGATCGGCGCGAAGTCCGTGGCGAAAGCTTCCGCCTCGGTGGTGTCGGTTTCGTCGAGCGATGATCGAAGTCCCGGAATCAGCGTCGCCGGCAGCGCTTTGTAGCCGTAAAGATCGGCCGTCGGATTTTTTCCGTAGATCAGCGCCCACATCAAAGATCCCTTGGGATTGTGAAGCGGGCTCGCCGGCGAGGCCATGTCCATGGCGAGCTTTCGTTGGGCGCGCGCGTTGCCGGCAAAGGCGGCGCGCGTCAGCCAGAATTCGCCTTCCTGCCGGAAGAGCGCGGTCTCGACGTCAGTCTTGCCTTTGAGTTCAAGAAGGCATTCGCCAAGCTCATGCTGCGCGGCCTCTTCACCTTCGCCCATCGCCGCGACGACGCGGAAAGCGGGCGTTGCTTCAGCGCAGCCTTTCTCATCGCGAACGCCGCGCGCGAACATGACGAGGCGCCCGGAATCGTCCTGATGCGGCGCGGCGTCGTCCTTTGGCTGCTTTCCTTCAAGCGTTTCCGGCGAGTCCGGATTGATCGGCGGGGCGGGGGGCGCCGCGGCGTAGGCAAGCGAAAAGCAAAGAGCCCCGGCGAGTGCGGCGGCTGACATATTTTTCAATGATCTCTCCAACCCGACTATCAACGCCCACCCTGAGAAACCTTAACGCACGATGCGCCGGATTCCGTCGCGAAAAATTTTATAAAAACTGCGGCGGAATTGCGACAGGCGGCCGTTAAAGGTCTGTCCCGGGCGAGGGCTGATCTCCCTGAACCTCGCGCGGGACGCCTTCGCGGGGCCTTTTGTTATCCCCTCTGGGCTGGCCGCGAAACCCGAAGCGCCGCGGATGATGACCCCCCATCATCCGCGGCGCTATTCCAACAATGATTGCTCAAAAAATTCCTTCCGCCAGCGGGCGGCTGTATCCGGAAAGTCGGTAAAAAGGCCATCGACGCTGTCGCCAAAGAACGAGAATAATTCGATAGCCACCGGGTCCGCGCTCGAATTTTCGTCAATCGACCGAAGGTCGCGCGATTTCAAGATTGTTGGCGCATTCCCGCCCTCAATTGCGAATATGACGCCTGGATTGGGCGCATCATCGCGAAGGGTCCAGATATGAAGAAACATCCCAAGAGCATGAGAATTGCGCGTTATCGATGAACGAATGCCTTGGATGTCCAACGCTAACTGCTTGTCGGCGCCAACTCCATCCGCAAAGGTTGCAATCTCTGCCAGCGGAATATTCGGCCCGGCGCCGGGGCTCGCCTCGAAAACAAGCTGCACAAGCTGTGCATTCGTCTTTCCTTTCAGCCGCTTCAATAGCTCCGGCTCAAACGACTGGATGAACACGGGGCCAGCATCGAAGCTCTTTAGTGCGGCGAGCAATGGCCTCTCAAAATCACGACCGATCGAGGCGAAGAATGCGGGATGCTTGGTTTCGGGATAAACGCCGACGGGCCGGCCTGCTTCCTTCGCTTTGCGAGCAACAAGCGCCAGAATTTCATCAAAGGTCGGGATGTCATAAAGCCCGTCGAATTCCTTCGATCGCCCAGGAAAAGGCTGGCGCGCGCGCAAAGTCCTCACTTCCGCGAGCGTGAAATCTTCGACCCACCAGTCGATGCGTTCCCGGTTCTCGAAATCATTGGGATCATTGTTGGCGCGCTTGCGCGCGGCGAACTCGGGATGATCGGCGACATCCGTCGATCCCGACAGATACCTGTCATGCCGTGCGACCAGAACGCCGTCCTTCGTGAAGACGAGATCAGGCTCGACGACATCGGCGCCCTGGTCAATCGCCAGTGCGTAGGCTTCAAGCGTGTGCTCGGGGAGGTAGCCGCTTGCGCCGCGATGCGCGATGATGAGCGGCGGTCTTCCATCAAGCGTCGCCCACATCGCCAGCGTCTCCGTCCCTTGCGCGCACGCGCTGACCGCCAGCAACGCGCCAATGATCGCCAATCTCATCTTTGCCCTCTCGCGGCCTCGCGCATCATTATGGGTTGCCCGATCCTTGTCGAGGCGTAGGATGCTGCGCCGATCGATCCTGGAGAAAACGATGTCGCAACCGCAATCCGAAGCCGACCGTCTCGAACAGGAGATCATGGAGAAAGCGCTGACGCTTGCGGCGTTGCGCAAGGCGGAAACGCCGACTGAGGTCGGCGATTACGTCTTTCAAACGCTTGGCGGCGACACGACCCTGTCGGCGCTGTTCGCGGGTCGCGACCGGCTTCTCGTCATTCACAATATGGGCCAGGGCTGTCGCTACTGCACCTTGTGGGCGGATGGGCTAAATGGCGTCGTATTGCATCTCGAGGACGCCATGGCGGTCGCGCTCGTCTCCAAAGACCCGCCCGAAACGCAGCGCCGCCTCGCGCAGGATCGCGGCTGGCGCTTCCGCATGGCAAGCCATGGCGGCGGCGCTTACATGGTTGAGCAATGCAAGATGGCGGGATACGACAATTGTCCGGGCGCGGCCGTCTACGAACGGCGCGACGGGAAAATCCATCGGCGCGGTCGCGCAGCCTTTGGACCCGGCGATCTTTATTCGCCGATCTGGCATCTGCTCGCGCTGGGCGGTCTTGGCGAAGCGGATTGGACGCCGCAATTCCACTACTGGCGGCGGCCGCAGAAAATGGAAGATGGCGGCGCCAATCTGAATGACTGATCGCGGTACTGGACCTGTCGCGGGCGCAGCGCTTGGCGCGCTCTGGGTCTATAAGCGCACGCTGTCGCCCTTGTTCTACGTCGCAGGCGCGCGGTGCCGCCATGCGCCGACCTGCTCCGACTATGCGGCGCAAGCTTTTCGTCGCCATGGCGCCGCGAAAGGATTTTTGCTCGCCCTCTCGCGCGTTTCGCGCTGCCATCCGTTTGGCTCGCACGGCTTTGACCCGATCCCCGAAACGCTGCCCGATCATGGCTGGCGCCTCTGGCGTTACGGCGACTGGGCGTGGACAAAGCGCGGCGCGAAATAGCGCACAAGGTCTTGGCGCCCTTGACGTTTCCCTTGGGCTAAGGGAAGCCCTACGCGCGCATGATTGGATGACGGAAATGGTTGCGATCACACTCCCGGACGGCTCCGTGCGAAACTATGACCGCGCGGTGACCGGGACCGACATCGCGGGAGACATTTCAAAATCGCTCGCCAAGAAGGCGATCGCGATGCGGGTCGACGGCGTCCTTTCTGATCTCTTCCAGTCGGTCGAGCGCGACGCGAAGATCGAAATCGTGACGCGAGAGGACGCAGACGCGCTCGACATTATCCGGCACGATACGGCGCACCTCCTTGCTCAGGCGGTGCAGGAGCTCTTTCCGGGGACGCAAGTGACGATCGGCCCGAACATTGAGGACGGGTTCTTCTATGATTTCGCAAGGCCGGAGCCGTTTTCCACGGACGATCTCGCGCGCATTGAAAAACGCATGGCCGATATCGTCGATGAGGATCGTCCGACCCGCCGGGAAGTCTGGGAGCGTGAGAAAGCGATCGAGCATTTCAAGTCTATCGGCGAGACCTACAAGGCCGAGATCATTTCAGACCTACCCGCCGGCGACAATATCAAGATCTATTGGCATGGCGACTGGCACGACCTTTGCCGCGGCCCGCATCTTCCGTCCACGAAGCATATCGGCAAGGCGTTCAAGCTGACGAAGGTCGCCGGCGCCTATTGGCGCGGCGATCATCAGCAACGCCATGCTGCAGCGCATCTACGGAACGGCGTGGAAGGACGAGAAGGATCTGAAGGCGTATCTGACGCGCCTTGAAGAAGCGGAAAAGCGCGACCATCGCCGCCTCGGCAAGGAGATGCATCTTTTTCATTTCCAGGAAGAAGCTGCGGGCCAGGTGTTCTGGCATCCGCATGGCTGGACGCTCTATCGAACGCTTGAGAATTACGTTCGCCGCAAGATCGCCGCGAAGGACTATGTCGAGGTCAGAACGCCTCAGCTGATGGATCGAAAATTCTGGGAGGCGTCGGGCCATTGGGAGAATTACCGCGAGAACATGTTCATCGCCGAGGTCGACGAGGGCGGCGAAGAAAAGCGCGTGATGTCTCTAAAGCCGATGAACTGCCCCGCGCATGTTCAGATTTTCCGGCAGGGATTGAGATCATACCGCGAACTGCCGATGCGGCTCGCCGAATTCGGCTGCTGCCATCGGTATGAACCGTCGGGCGCGCTCCACGGATTGATGCGCGTTCGCGGATTCGTGCAGGACGACGGCCACATCTTCCTGATGGAAAGCCAGATCGAAGACGAGGCGGCGAGCTTTGTGACGCTGCTCTTTCGAAATGTATCGCGAACTTGGCTTCGACGAGCCGCGCGTGAAATTTTCGACGCGCCCGGAAAAGCGCATCGGCGCGGACGAGGTTTGGGACAAGGCGGAAGCGGCGCTCGCCGGCGCCTGCGAACGCCTTGGCATCGCGGCGGAGCTCAACCCCGGCGACGGCGCCTTTTACGGACCGAAACTCGATTTCGTCGTGAAGGATGCGATCGGCCGCGATTGGCAGACCGGCACATTCCAGTGCGACTTTAACCTGCCGAAACGCCTTGGGGCGGAATATGTCGGGGAAGACGGCGCCCGCCATACGCCGGTCATGCTTCATCGCGCGATTTTAGGCTCGCTCGAACGCTTCACCGGCGTTTTGATTGAGCATTATGCGGGCAAGTTTCCGCTGTGGCTTGCGCCGGTGCAGATCGTCGTTGCGACGATCGTCTCTGACGCTGACGATTACGCGCGTAAGGTCGCTGACGAATTGGGTGCGGCCGGGCTCCGCGTCGATCTCGATCTTCGCAACGAGAAGATCAATTACAAGGTGCGCGAGCACTCCCTCGCCAAGGTTCCGGTGATTGCCGTCGTCGGCGTGCGCGAGGCGGAGGAGCAAAAAGTGTCGTTGCGGAGGCTCGGCTCTGAAAGGCAGGAAGTCGCCGCGCTTGCTGACGCGATCGCGCGCCTCCAGGAGGAAGCGACGCCTCCCGACCTCCGCGGACGCTGACATTGGACCGCGCGCCTGCGCCGCTCGACCGGGTGATCGACGCGATGTTTGCGGTCGCGCTCTTTTGCGTCTCTCTGCTCGTGGTGTTCGGCCATCGCGGCGTCGCGCCTTGCGTCGGCTTCATGGCGCTTGGCGTCGCATTGCGTCCGTCCGTTTGGCGCAATGGGTTCGCGCTTTTAAAGCCGACGCGAATTTTCACTGAACCCCTATCCGCCGCTGCGCTTGCAACCGTTTTGTTCTGCGCATGGGTTGGGGTCTCCGGGCTCTGGTCGCCGACGCCGGGCGCACCATGGCTGGCGGTCACCGTCCTTGCGGGCGCCCTTTGCGGCGGCGCGCTGGTTCGAGAAGCATTGACGGCGTCGGCAAAGCGCGCCGCCCGCTTTTCATGGATGTATCTCGCTGCGGTCGTTGTCGCGGTTTCGGTGCTGATGTTCGAAGGATTGAGCGGGGGATATTTGCGCAGCATCGTTCCCCCGGTTGACGCGTCGCCTTTGCGTTTCAAGGACATGACCGCGCTCGGGCGCGGGGTCACAGCGGTTGCGCCGCTGGTGTTTCCAGCGATCATCCTCCTTCGACAGACGACAGGATCGTGGGTCATCGCAGTTGCGCCCGCTGCAATGGCGCTTCTTGCCGCCGCTCAATTTTCCGTGTTTGCGAATGTCGTTGCGATCGTCGCCGGCTCGTTCGCCTTCGTCGCCGCCCTTGCAATGCCGCGCGCCACGGTTGGCGGGCTTTCACTTCTTTTTATCGTCGCTCTGCTTGTCGCGCCATTCGCCTTTGCTTCGATGCCGATTGACGCGATCATTGATGGCGGCGTGTCGGCGCCGCCCTCCTGGGCGCAGCGGCTCATCGTCTGGAAAGAAGCGGGCGGCGAAGCGCTCGGGGGCTGCTTTCCGCTTGGGTGCGGCGCAGATTACGCGCGCGCGTGGTCGGAAAACGCTGGGAGCGTCGCATTGCCGAACTGGCCGATCCCGGTGTCGGTCATGCCGACCCATCCGCACAATGTTTTCATTCAGATTTGGCTTGAGCTTGGTGTTTTCGGCGTCGCGGCGTTGGCGGTGGCGTTCGCCGCGTCGGCGCTTGGGCTGTTGCGGCTTTCATTCGATCGAACGGCGATCGCGGCGGTGGCCGGGGTGCTCGCCGCTACTTTCATTTCCGTAATGTTTGAGGCCAGCCTTTGGCAGGCATGGCGTCTCGGCGTCTTCGCTCTTGCAGCTTTTGGAATTGCGGTGTCATACTCCATAAATAAAGCGAAGCAATTAGAGAGCGCCTTCTGAGGGGGAGGCGCTGAGGTTTGTGAAGGGGGCGTAAATTGAGCGATCAGAAAGACGTCGCCATTTCGGCGGTTGTCGTGAGCTACTTCACCGGCGGCGTCCTCGCGCGCTGCCTCGATTCGCTGCGGCTCCAGGCGGGCGTGCGCGAGATCATCCTGGTCGACAACGGCAATCCAGACGGCGCGATCGAAGCGGCGATCGGTCCCGAGGCGGATGGGCCGCCTGTCCGCCTCATACGCGGGCACGGCAATGTTGGCTTTGCGGCAGCCTGCAATATCGGCGCGCGCGCGGCGTCCGGCGACAATCTCCTTTTCGTCAATCCCGATGCGATCCTGCCGCCGGGCGGCGCGGCGAAACTTGCGGCGGACGGGGCGTCGCGCGAGCGGCCCTGGCTTATCGGCGCCAAGATCATCGATCCGGACGGCGCCGAACAGCGGGGATCGCGCCGGGCGACCCTTACGCCATGGCGCGCATTCGTCGAGGCGACCAGTCTCTATCACCTCGCGCCGCGTCATCCTTACTTTCGCCGGTTCAATCTTCACGGCGATCCGTGTCCGGTGGAACTGACGCCGGTGCCGGTCATCTCTGGCGCCTGCTTCATGCTCCCGCGCGCCGATTACTGGTCGATCGGCGGCATGGACGAACGCTATTTTCTCCATGTCGAGGATGTCGACTTCTGCCTCCGGTTCGCGGACGCTGGCGGGACGGTCTATTTCGACCCGAACGTTTCTGTCCTTCATTTCAAGAGTTCCAGCGATGTCGACCCGGTGCTCGTCGAAATGCGAAAAACATCGAGCATGTTGCGCTATTTCAAGGCGCATTTTTCGGACCCGTACCCGCCGCTGTTTTTATCCTTCGTCGGCGCGCTCTTGTGGGCGCAGTTCGGCGTGAAGGCGTGCCTCGTTTATTTGGCACGACCATTCAAATCGCGCCTTCGGCAATTCCGGCCGGCGACGGTCAAACGCGCCGCAGCTAGAAGTTAGCGCCGACGTATTCCGAAACGTCAAACAGGAAGAGCCGCCGCGTGCGGCCGCGCCCGATATCGGCGTCGACGGCGCCGATCGGCGTGATCGCGGCGAAACGTCCCTGGATATACAGCGCGTCAGCGTTCGACGTCACGTAAAGCACGCGCCGATGGCGCAGCGGATCGAAGGCGTGAAACGCTTCGAAATGACTGTCGGTACGGTTATTCGAGTTCCACGCCACGACCGGCTTTCCGCGCCGCGCGTAATAGACGAGTTCGCCAGTCTCTTCGCGATCGTCGCTCATGATCGCGTCAAAGGGAGGGCTCGCTTCCGCGATCGCGGCGCCTTGCTCCTGCCAGCCGCGAAGGCGCTTGAAAAACCCGCCGGCGCCGACGGCCTCGGCAAGGGTCCAGCTTGAAAACGCCAAGAGAAAGCCGATCCCGACGACCGAATGCAGGATGACGCTTGCTTTCGCTGCGGCCATGGCGCGTGCGCGCGTCGCCGCCCAGATCGTCGCCATGATGATCGCCGACGGGTACGAGACGGCCGCCCAGTTTCCGTGCGCGCGGGAGATGAACGCCTGCATGCTGACGACGGCGATCGCCGGCAATGCAAAAGCGAGCAATGTGCGCATTGCATCGTTGTCGCGTTCGCCCGCGTGGCGGCGCCCGAACAGCGCGGCGAGCACGATCAGCACCAGCATGATCGGTCCGGCGACGCCGAATTGGTCGACAAGGAATTTGAAGAGCCGATCAGGATGGCCGAAATCTCCGCTCCAGTCGGCATTCGCCGCAGTGTGGGAGATTGTCTGAAAATCGTTGGCGGCGTTCCAGGCGAGGTTTGGCGCCAAAATAATCAGCGCGACGAGCGCTGCGATGCCCGCGTTCAAGAGGCCGATCGCCCGCCGACGAGCCGGTGAAAAGACGAGGGCCAGAGCCAATCCAATAACGAAATAGGTCATTGCGTATTTCGACATCATGCCGAGGCCGATCGCCGCGCCGAAAAGAACGGCGGTCGTTCTCTTGTCGCCGCCGCTCTCGGCGGCGCTCAACAAAAAGAAAAAATAAAGCGCCGCGCACCAGAAAAAGATCAATGGCGCATCCGTCGTGATCAGCGCCGATGACAAAAAGACGCCGGGCAAGGTGAGCCATGAAACGCCGGCCCAAAAGGCGACCCCCGAATTCGCGAGCCGCCTCGCGAGAAGGAAGATGAAAGCCGCGGCGCCCGCCTGATATAAGGGCGCAGACAAGCGAACCGCCCATTCGGCGTCGCCGAATAATGCGGTCGTCGCAGCAATCGACCAGGCGACCATCGGCGGTTTTGAAAAATACCCGAACGCCGGCGTCTTGCTCCAGAACCAGTATTGCCCCTCATCCGGCCCGAGATCCGGGTGACCGACGGCGAGCGCGACCACGCGCGCTAGAGTGAGCGCAAGCAGCGCGGCCGCGAATTGACGCTCCGGCGTCGCCATCATTTTTCCAAGCATGCTCACGGCGTTTTCGATCCGGCCTCGTTCAGGCGCCAGACGGAGATGACGACATCGTCGCCGTTTGAATAGTTGACGCCTTCAATTTCCGCATACCGATCAACATGCGCCTGCATCTCCGCAACACGGCCCAGAAACGCTGATTCGAACCGCCGCTCCACGATCGCCGCCCCGCCCGTCGCCATCAATTTATCGGCGGCGCCGCGTCCGTCGGCGAGGACCGTCTGCGTGCCGAGAAGAAAAATCGCTGACGGTTCATAGTAACCGGAGAGGATCGCGGGCGGCGCCCCGTCCCTCAGCGGATGCAGCCCCGCCGCGTCGACGGCGGCCATAATGCGCGGGGAAATCGCGAGCCGGTCGAGATTCGGCAGCACGCCGGTCATCAAGGTCCATGCGACGCTCGCGGACAACAGCGAAGCGGCGACAGCGCCGTCGCGCGCCCGACGCTGCAAAAACAGGACGCCGATCGCGATCGAGGCGATCGCAATCGAGCCGGCGAGCACCAAGCAATAGGTCTCAAGCGGCGCTTCGCGATAGAAGACCGGGAGAAACGCGATCAATCCTGCAAGCAGGAGACCAATGAGAACGTACGTCGCCGCGCCGAGCCGCCGCATCACGACCCATCGCGCGCCGGAATCTTGCGTCGCCGCACGAGCCGCAAGGAGCGCGATAGCCGGGTAAAGCGGCAGCGTGTAGTGGGGCAGCTTCGTCGCTGTCGCTTCAAAAATGATCCAGCTTGGAATGATCCAGCCGAGCAGGACCCATGAAGTCCAGGATCGTCGCGTGGCGAACGCCTGGCGGATCGCCGGCGCGATGAGCGCCGAGGCTGGCCACAGCAAGGCGAAGACGAGAAGCGCGTAGTATCCGGGCGGGCCGCTATGGCTTTCCTGCGCGTCGGCGAGTTTCGCCAGCATGTCGCCGCCGACTGCTTCAGCGAAAAATCTTCCTTCCGTCGCGCGATCGATCGCGTAGGCCCATGGCGCAATCATGATCGCCAGGATGGCGATGCCGACAATCGGTCGAAGGGCGAACACCCAGTCCACCTTCGGCCGATGAACCGCCATCGCCGCTCCGGTCAGCGCCACGATCATCAGGATAATCGGTCCCTTGATCAGCACGCCGGCGCCGATCGCAATCCAGAACAAAAACGGCCACGATGGCGATGATTTTCTGCCGTCGGCGACGGCGCCGAAAACATGAATGAAAGCCGCCTGCGCCGCTGTCACGGTCGCAAGCAGCATTGCGTCGGTTTTGGCGATCGTCGCCTCGCCGGCGACCGCCGGCGCGCTGGCGAGAAGGATCGCGCCGAGCATCGCGGGTCCCGGGCCGAATAGCCGCGCGCCAGCCGCGTAGGTGAAGATCGCCGCGAGGACCGCGCCGATAACGGACGGTATGCGGTAAGCCCAGATCTCGCGCGCCTCGACCGACGAAAAAGCGGTGACCGACGCCGCCTGCATCCAGTAAATGCCCGCGGGCTTTTTGTTGCGTTCGTCTCTCTTGGAACCGGATGGTGACGAAGTCGCCGGTTTCCAGCATCTGCGTCGTCGCCTGAGCAAACCGCGCTTCGTCCCGGTCGAGCGGCGGCAAGGAAAAGACGCCGGCGAAAGCGACGAGCGCCGCGAAGGCCGCGACGAGGCAAATCCGCGCGGCGCACGCAAATGGCGTTTGGGCTGTCAGCAGTCGCATCGGAACCCCTCTGCCGGACCTTAATGGCGGACGCGGCCCCTGTCTTTGGCCGACTTTCAATTTTGGGCGTTTTCTGCGACCTACGGGACTGTTCGGCCAAGGAATTTCATGCCGCAGGGACAAGCATCAGGGGGCGCCGCACCGGCATTTCGCGTCCGTCGTCGCTATGGCGACGGCGGTCCCGCGCTCAGCGTCGTCATTCCGATGAAGGACGAGGAAGGCGGCGCTGCCGCGCTTGTTCGCGAGATCGCGGGCGCGCTTTCAGGGATCGACCACGAGATCATCGCCGTCGACGATTGCAGCACGGATCATACGCTGATCGAACTTGCGGCGGTAAAGGATGGCCTAAATCGCCTCCGCGTCCTTCGCCACGGGGCGAACGCCGGACAAAGCCGGGCGGTCAGAACGGGCGTGCTCGCGGCCTTGGCGCCGGTCATCGCAACGCTCGACGGCGACGGGCAAAACGATCCCGCCGACATCGCGGCGCTCTATCGGGCGTTGGCGCGCGAAGACGCGTCGCCGGGCCTCGCGATGGTCGCCGGCGAACGCAAGGCGAGGATGGATGCGGCGTCGAAAAAGACCGCTTCACGGCTCGCCAACGCCATTCGGCGGCGCATTCTTGACGATGGCGCGACCGACACCGGCTGCGGGCTAAAAGTATTCTATCGTGACGCCTATTTGCGGCTTCCCTATTTCGACCATAGCCATCGCTATTTGCCGGCCTTGATGAAGCGGGAGGGATTTTTGGTTGAGTTCCTGCCGGTCAATCATCGGCCAAGGGAACATGGGCGGTCGAAATACACCAATTTTCAAAGACTTCAGGTCGCCTTCCGCGACCTTTTGGGGGTGGTGTGGCTGAAAGCGCGCGCCAGAAACCCCGTATCCATTTCAGAGCTAGAGCCGCACCCCGACTATGATACGATGAATTGAACGGATCGGCCCGGGGGGCCGCTGAGAGGGAGTTCGACTGGCAATGTTACTTCAAGTTTTTCCGCTGCTCACCATCAGTCTCATCATCTATACGGTGCTGACGGTGACCGGCATGGGCGGCGCCAACGGCGCCGCATGGCATGACATCGTCGTCCTCAACCTGCCCATGTACTCAGGCGACATTTGGCGCGTCACTTGGGGGACGCTCTTCCTGCTTGGCAGCATGGGGCTTCTCTTTGTCGAGCTGATCCGCGCGACCAAAGCCGGCACCGCGTCGATCACCAATCACCTTCTCTCGTTCCTGCTCTTTGTCGTCGCCTTGCTGCTCTTCATTCTCGCGAAGGGCTACGGCAACACCGTCTATTTCATTTTCCTCACGATGACTTTCCTCGATCCGATGGCGGGCCTCGTCGTGACGACAGTGACGGCGCGCCGCGATCTCGCGGTGACCGACGTCGGGACGAAGCACTAAAGCGCATTGTTCGAATGCAGGAGCGGCCCTTTAACAGGGCTGCTCTTGTTTGCGCGTCAGCGTGGGCGCCTTATGCTTCGAGGGCGATCTGCACCGAAGGCGATATTTCGGCAATACGCTTTGCGCGCGCATAGGCGGCAGCCGCCTCATAACGGGACAGCGGCGTTCCCGAACGGCGCAGCCCCGACGTGCGGAGCTGCAAAGACGCTCCGCGCTTCATCGCCGGCTCGCGAAGAACCAGCGATTTAGACGGCGTTAACGCCACGGGCAGGCGGTTCGACGAATTCATGGGCAGGGGCAAGGCAAATCGCCTGCCGCGATGCGTCGCGTTTTAAGTTTATTTACAGCTTCGCCCGTAGAACCGGATGTTACACAGTCTTGAGCAGCGCGATGGTCGATCGCGGGAATGCGCGGTTCGGGGGCGACCGCGGCAAGGACGAGTTGGAAATGTCGGGGCGAGTAGAACCGTTTGGCGGGCTGTCGGGGGCTGAAGCATCCGATCACCGCGCGGAGCAATTGCCGCAAACCTTGTTTGAGTTCGATCCGGGCGCCGGCACGCTTGCTTGGTCGGATCCGGCGGCTGCGGCACGCCTTATCGGTTCCGACGTTTCGCTGAGCGCCATTCGCCGCGGCGATTATGACCAGCGCATCGTCGCCGGCGATCTGCACTCTCGCACGGCGGCGTTTGCGGGCGAGGCTCAAAATTACGCCTGCCAGTATCAGCTGTCGCGCCGTCCGGGCGACGCCCACTGGTTTGAGGAGCGTGGCGGGTGGGTCGGCGTCGGCGCCGACCGCCGCCTCATCGGCGTCATCCGTTCGATTGAATCGCAAAAGCGGCGCGATGCACATCTCGCCTGGCTTGCCGAAAACGATGAACTGACCGGCGTCATGAACCGCGCTCAGATTCGCGCGCGGCTCGATCAGGCGCTTGTCGGCGCCAAACATGACGCTCACCCCGGCGCCTATCTTCTCATCGGCATCGACGATGTCGGCGCGATCAATGCGGATTTCGGGTTCGACGTCGCTGACGAGGTGATCGTCGAATGCTCGCGCCGCATCGTCTCTGCGGTCGGAACCGACGATGTCGTCGGGCGCGTCGCCGGGACGAAGTTCGGCGTCTACCTCCCCGACGCCGGCCCGGAGCGCGTCCGTGAGATCTGCGTACGCCTCCTGAATGTCATCCGCGAAAATGTCGTCGAGACCCAGAAGGGATCCGTCGCGGCGTCGGTCTCGATCGGCGCCGTTGAAACGCCCCGCGACGCTGACAGCGCGCACAAGGCGATGGCGAGCGCTGAAGCGGCGCTCGATTCCGCCAAACGCCTCGGCCGCTCGAGCTGGGCTTCCTTCAGCGAGAATACCGACATCGTCACCATGCGCCGCCGCAACACGCATATGTCCGACGTCATTTTGACGGCGCTCAACGAGCGGCGCGTGCGGCTCGCTTTCCAGCCGATCGTCTCCGATATCGGCGAGGCGGCGTCGAAATTCGAATGCCTGATCCGGATGCGCGCTGAAGACGGACGCGAAGTGCAGGCGCCGGAATTCATCCCTGCCGCCGAGCGCCTCGGCCTCGTCCATCTTCTCGACCGCCGGGTGCTCGAGCTCGCGCTTAACACGCTGGCCGAGATTCCTAATGTCAAACTCAACGTCAACATCTCGATGGAGACGGTGAAGGACCCGCTGTGGGCGGAGAGCTATCTCTCCGTCATGCGCGCGAATGAAAATCTCGCGCGGCGCATCACGGTCGAGCTGACAGAGACGCAAGTGATCGACGCCATCGACGCCTCGATCGAGTTCGTGTCCGAAATCAAAAAACTCGGCGCCTCCTTCGGCATCGACGATTTTGGCGCGGGCTATACGTCATTCCGCAATCTGAAGGCGCTCGACATCGACATCTTGAAGATCGACGGCTCCTTCGTGACCGGCGTCGCCTCGTCCCGCGAGAATCAGCTTTTCGTCAGGACGCTCCTCGACCTCGCCCGCAATTTCGGCATGAAGACGGTCGCGGAATGGGTCGATAACGAGGCGGATGCGATGCTCTTGAAAGGCCTCGGCGTCGATTTCCTGCAGGGCTACCTTCTCGGCAAGCCGGAGACGAACCCCGCCTGGCTGCCGAACGGCGCGCCGGACGTCGGACCGATGCTTCAAGCGCGCGTCGCGGTCTGATCCTCAACTCTTGTCGAGTTTGGCGAGCTGGCGCTTCAACTCGGCGAGTTCTTCCCTGAGCTTTTGCAGTTCGCCGCCGTCTTCGGCGGTCCCCGCCCGCTGCGCCTGCTGGTAGAAACCGCCCATCGGCGAGAACATTTTCATCGCCTGGTCGAAGAGCGCCATGTTCTGGCGCGCCATTTCCTCGAACACCTGATAGCCGGGCGCGGCGCCGAACGTGTCGCGTATGCGCGCGCGCATTTTTTCCTGATTGTTCGAAAAGGCGTCCATGCTCATTTCGAGATAGGACGGCACGAAGGCCTGAAGGTTGTCGCCGTAGAACTTGATGAGCTGGCGGAGGAACTGGATCGGCAGGAGATTTTGCCCCTTGTTCTCCTCTTCGAAAATGATCTGCGTGAGCACGGAGTGCGTAATGTCGTCGTTCGTCTTGGCGTCGAAAACGACAAAATCCTGGCCGCCTTTGACCATTTCCGAGAGGTAGTCGAGCGTCACATAGGAGCTTGTCGCAGTGTTGTAGAGACGGCGGTTCGCGTATTTCTTGATGACGATCGGCTCATCGCTGTTTCGCGATTTCTTGCCTGCCGGTTTGGCGGCTTCCTCCGTCTCGGTCATCCATTTTCTCCCGTTTTTGCGCAGCATGAAATGTCGTGCTGCACCGCAGCAATTTTGTGCGCTTGCTAATCCCCTAATAGCATGAAATCAGAAGCCGCCTATCCCACGGGTTTCGTGAACGGGCTCCGATCCCGCTTTATTTTCAAGGAGGTTCCATGAAAAGCGTCGTCATCGCATCAGCGGCGAGAACTGCCGTCGGCTCATTCGGCGGGGGGTTGTCGACGGTTGCGGCATCGTCGCTTGGAACGATCGCCATCAAGGCGGCGCTCGCGCGCGCAGGCGTCGCCGCCGAGGATGTGAGCGAGGTCGTGATGGGTCATGTGCTTTCGGCGGGGCAAGGGCAAAACACAGCCCGCCAGGCGTCGATGGGCGCAGGCGTTCCGCAGGAACGCCCCGCGATGACGATCAATCAGGTCTGCGGCTCCGGACTTCGCGCGGTTGCGCTCGCGGCGCAACAAGTGAAGACGGGCGACGCGTCGATCGTCGTCGCCGGCGGACAGGAGAACATGTCGCTTAGCCCGCACGCGACGTTCCTGCGCACCGGGACCAAGATGGGCGACGTCTCCCAGGTCGACACCATGATCAGGGACGGGCTTTGGGACGTCTTCAACAATTATCACATGGGCCAGACGGCCGAAAATCTCGCTCAGAAATACCAGATCAGCCGCGAGGAGCAGGACGCCTTCGCGGTCGCGAGCCAGAACAAGGCCGAAGCGGCAAAGAAATCCGGCAAGTTCAAGGATGAGATCGCGCCGGTCACGATCAAGTCGAAAAAGGGCGACGTCGTTTTTGACGTCGATGAATATATTCGCGACGGCGCGACCAGGGATCAGGTCGCCGGATTGAAGGCCGCGTTTGCGAAAGACGGCACGGTGACGGCGGCGAACGCCTCGGGCATCAATGACGGCGCCGCAGCGCTCGTCATCATGTCGGAAGAGGAAGCTGCGCGCCGCGGGATAAAGCCGCTTGTCCGCATCGCGTCCGCCGCTCATTGCGGCGTCGATCCTTCGATCATGGGCATCGGACCGGCGCCGGCCTCGCGCATGGCGCTCGAAAAGGCGGGCTGGAAGCTCGCCGATCTCGATCTCATCGAAGCCAATGAAGCCTTCGCCGCGCAGGCGCTGGCCGTCGGCAAGGAGCTCGGCTGGGACCCCGCGAAGGTCAATGTCAACGGCGGCGCGATCGCGATCGGCCATCCGATCGGCGCGTCCGGCGCGCGCATCCTGACGACCCTCATCTATGAAATGGGCCGGACCGGTGCGAAGAAAGGCCTTGCGACGCTGTGCATCGGCGGCGGCATGGGCATCGCCATGTGCGTCGAGAGCGCCTGACGTCATTTAAAGAAAGCGGCGAACGCCGCGCATCGCGAATAGTGGGAGGTTCCAAATGTCGACTAGAAAAGCGATCGTCACCGGCGGCACCCGCGGCATTGGTCAGGCGATTTCGCTGGCGCTGAAGGAGGCGGGATGCACGGTCGCCGCGACCTATGCCGGCAATGACGATGCGGCGAAGAAATTTCGCGACGAAACCGGCATCAGCGTCTTCAAATGGGATGTCGGCGACTATGAAGCCTGCAAGGCAGGCGTCGCCGAAATCGAAAAGGCGCAGGGTCCGACGGACATTCTGGTCAACAACGCCGGGATCACGCGCGACGGCTTCTTTCACAAAATGCGGCCGGAACAGTGGCGCGAGGTGATGCGCGCTGACTTGGACAGTGTCTTCAACATGTCCCATCAGGTGTTTCCAGGCATGCGCGATCGCGGCTTCGGGCGCATCGTCAACATCACCTCGATCAACGGCCAGAAGGGCCAGGCGGGCCAGACGAATTACTCCGCCGCCAAGGCGGGTATGATCGGCTTTACCCGCGCGCTCGCCCAGGAAGGCGCCTTCAAGGGCGTCACCGTCAACGCGATCGCCCCTGGTTATATCGCGACGGAAATGGTCGCGGCGGTCGACGAGGCGGTACTCCAGAAAATCATCGCCCAAATCCCCGTCGGACGTCTTGGGAAGGCGGAAGAAATCGCCCGCTGCGTCGCCTTCCTCGCCGACGACAAGGCCGGATTCATCACCGGGTCGGTCATCACGGCGAATGGCGGCCAATATATCGCGTCCTAGGCGAACGGCGGGGCGCCTCAAAAGCCGATTATGCGGCCGGGCGCCATGAAACCTTGAGCCGGCCCGGATTTCGCCCAAAAAGGGCGCGAAGATAATCGGGCGGCGGCATGCGGCTTGCCGCCCGGCGAGAAAAGATGATCGCTCGAGCCTTCATAGCGCTGATTGCAGCGGCGGCGCTGACGGGCGCGGCCTCGGCGCAGGTCGCCCCGAATTCGCTGCGCTCGGACCCGTTTTCCGCCCTCGTCGGCAAACGACAGTCCGTCGAGCAGCGAGAGGCCGCGACGGCGAAGGTCGAGCGTTTTGTCGTCGCGACTGACGAGCGCGTCTTTCTCTTCCAGGCCGACGACGATCACGGCAGGCTGAAATATCTTTGCGGCGACCGCGACCAGCGGATCGACTGCGCGATTGACGAGGCCAATCCCGCCGAGGAAATCCACCTGCTGACGCCGATGCGCGTGTCGCGCGGCGACGTCGTGTGGCGGGATGGCGAAGGGCAAACGCTGCTCCGCGTCGCTGCCTATGGCGGCGTCACCATCTTTTTTCCGGGCGACGCGCGGGGACAGCCCGCCGCCAAGTCCTTCGGTGAAGATCCCCCGCTGACGCTTGGTTTTGCGACGATCGAGGCGGCGCAGGCCCGCGCGCAGCGAGCGACCGCCATCATCAGCGCCGAGATCGGCGCGCCCATCGTTTTTGAGATCGGCCAGATCGAGCCGGACGCGGCAGGCGGCGCGTCGGTGCTCGCTGATGCGATTGTCCGCGCCGCAAAAGGCGTCGGCAAAGTGGCGCGCGACCCGACCGGCGCGCGCGTCCTCGCCGCCCGCATCCGAAGGGTCGAATTCCGCCGCACCGACGCTGCAAGGCTCGGCATCGAAAAGGGTGCGCTCCTCGTCGGCTACAACCCGGAAATGGACGTCGAAGGCCGCCCCTCGTCGGCCCGTGTCGCGAAATTCCTTGAAGATTCACTATAATTTTCATCGAATTGTTCACGTCTGGCGTCAAAAATGCGCCGCATTGCCAGCCGAGTATTCATTCATGTCACGGTGGAAAGCGGTCATAGCGGTGCTTGCCGGAATGCTGGCGTCATCGCCTGTTTCGAGCCAGTCGCTGCGGGATCTGCGAGCGCACGAGGCGGATGACGCCGCTCTCGCGCGTGAGGCCGCCTATACTGGCGAAGTCTGCGGACGGCGGATTTCATCAAGGATCGATTGGGCAAGTTCGAGATCCTGGCCCGAAGGCGAAAGTCTCGCTGCGGCCTGCGACGGCGCGCTTGGCGCCGTCGAGGCGACGTGCCGCGCGGGGCGGAAGTCCGTTGTCGCGAGCTTTGTGTGCGCGGGCGATGGCTCGGGCGCCGAGCTTTCGGGCTCGACCTTGCGTTACGGCGCATCGCCCGGTTCGAACGGATTTGCGGAGACCAAGGCGCTTCTCGACGCGGCCGATTAGCCGCATGCGGAGCATTCCGGAGCCGGCCTCATCCGGACGTTCCGCCTTCCGCCATTGAAACCCCGGCGCAGAGGCGCCATGTGACGGCGATGCGCCCTTTGATCATCGCCGCCGCCGTCATCTCGCTTTCCGCCTGCGCCCCTCAAGGGCAGCATGAGGAGGTTGGCGAATTCAAGAACGATCTCATCGGCAACGAGATCAAGCTCGAAGCGCTGAAGGACCCCAAGGTCGACGGCGTCACCTGCCATCTGAGTTATTTCGACCGTGCGGTCTGGGATCGGATCGCCAAGGGAAACTGGTTCGAAAACCCGTCCAATTCCTCGATCGCCTGCCGCCAGACCGGCGCGATCACGATCGGCGACATCGATCTTGATAAAAGCGGCGAGGAAGTCTTTTCGCAGCAGCAGAGCCTGATCTTCAAGCAGCTCGCGGTGCGCCGCATTTACGACCCTGCCAACAACACGCTGATCTATGTCGCCTTCACGCGAAAGCCTGTGGAGGGCTCGGCAAAAATGTCGATCTCGACGATTTCGCTTTATGGGCAGAACGTCGTGGCGCCGAGCGCCAGGGAATGAGCGACCGTCCGCATGCTTTTTGGCGGCGATTCTCCAAACTCGTGTATTTGACAATCTGAATACAATTTTTCAGCGGCTTGAACGCGCGATGAAATTTCCCAGTTGCAGTCATTGTATGGTGCGCGCTTCGCAAGGACGCGCATCGGCTCTTTGACAAGTCAGGATTTAACGGAAGGCGGCGCCGCCGCCGATCTCGCGCTGCGCGAATTTTTCCCCTGCGCAGGATGAAAGGCAGGATTCCAGCTGAAAAATTCGCGGGGCGAATCCGGCGGCCGAAAGCAGTCTTTTCAGGCTGCAGCCTGCGGAAAACGCCGGAAAAAGACCAAAGCGCAGCGGCGAAAAGCCCGGCGAAATCGGGTAGATCGGCCGCTGACCGGATTGGATCAGGTTGCACCATGTCAAAGCGCCTCGCAGAGCTTCAGGAAAAACTTCGCCGTCACGGCCTCACGCTGCCCGAAGCGAGCGAAGATCACCCATGGGGACACATCGCTCTCAAAGTGAAGAAAAAGGCGTTCGTCTTCATGAGCGGCGAGGAATTCCACGACGGCAGGTTTTCAATGACGGTCAAACTTCCGGTTTCCGGAGAAATCGCCAAGGCGACGATGGCGAATGTCGACGCCGCCGGTTACGGCCTCGGCAAATCCGGCTGGGTGACGGCGACGTTCGGAGCGAAAGACAGGGCGGATGTCGCGCTACTGAAAGACTGGATCGACCAGAGTTATGTCGCGATCGCGCCGAAAAAACTCGGCGCGCTCGTTCAGCGGAACTGATCCTTGCGCCTGCGGACTTCGGCGAAGACCGAAACGGGATCGGCGCCCGCGAGATCGACGGCGCGCTGAACGCCGGCGTCGCGAGCGCGCAGGAAAGGGTTTGTCGCCAGCTCGTCCGCGACTGTCGAAGGAACCGTCGGCTCGCCGCGAGCCCGCTTGCGGGCGATATCAGCCGCCCGCGCCACGAGCGCTGTGTTTTCCGGATCGACTGTCAGCGCGAAACGCGCGTTCGCCTGCGTATATTCATGCGCGCAATAGAGCTTCGTCGATCGCGGCATCGCGGCGACCTTCGACAGCGACGACCACATCTGCTGCGGCGTTCCTTCGAACAGGCGCCCGCAGCCGAGCGCGAAGATCGTATCGCCGACAAAGGCGGCGTCGTCATCGGCGAAATGATAGACGATATGGCCGAGCGTGTGGCCGGGCGTGTCATGGACTTTTGCGCGCGTGTCGCCGAGGGCGACGACGTCACCCTCGCCGACGGTCTCGTCGATGCCAGGGATTTTCTCGGCTTCGCCCCTGGGGCCGATGATGCGGCAGCCCCAGCGTTCCTTCAACGAAAGATTGCCGCCAGCGTGATCAGGGTGCCAGTGCGTGTTGAGAATGTGCGTCAACGACCAGCCCTCGCGGTCCAGCGCCGCATTGATCGCCGCCGCGTCAGGCGTGTCGATCGTTGCGACGGCGCCTGTCTCCCGGTCGCGAACAAGATAGCCGTAATTGTCGGAGAGGCAGGGAAACTGGCGGATGTCGATGGTCATAGGGCGACGCTAACGCATCCTCGCTCATGCGTCTAACGCCGAGGCGCGCGACTTGACGCGTTGACCCAGCAGTTGAAAGATTGCGCGATATGATCGTCAAATCCCGCAGGTTCAACGCCGCCGAGCTTGATCGATTTCTCGAGCTGCAGCGCCGGTCGTTTGCGATCCTTGAAGAGACGGGCGCCGACTTGAAGGAAGGCGCGACCGAGCGCGAGGTCGCCCGCGCGCTCGTCCTCAAATATCGTGCGGCGGGCGCTGGAGCCTTCTTTCACCTGCCGGTCGCGCTTTTTGGCGGCCGCACCGCGCTTCCCGGCGATTGGACGATCGGCAATTTCTATCCAAGGGACATCGAGCTTCAGCGCGCCGACAGCGTCATTCTCGACGCCTCGCCGCTGTTTGACGGCTATATGGTGGACACGTCCTATTCGTTCTGTTTCGGCGAAAATGCAGCGCACCGCCAGATGATGCTGGGCCTTGCGGGATATCGGCGATCGGTTCTCGACGCGGTCAATGCGGGTCGTCGTTTCGCAGCGATTGCGGCGGACGTCGAGGCGTCGATGCGGTCCGCCGGATATGAGCCGGTCCACACCAAGCACCCCGGTGCGGTGCTCGGTCATCGCGCGCTGAAGACGGCGGTGCTGCCCTTTACATGGCGCATCAAGGGCTTCGACGGTCTGTCGCTCGGCTGGTTCATCGTCAAGGGCCGCGCGGCGTCAATCGGCGTCGGGCGAGAAGATCCGACATGGAACGCGCGCAAGACATCCGATCATCCGCCCCATGACGGATTGTGGCTGGTCGAGCCGCACGCCGGCGCAGGCGATGTCGGCGCCAAATGGGAGGAAATCATGGTGATCGAAGACGGCCGCGCGCGCTGGCTCGACGAAGAGCCGCCCCATGTCCGGCAATGGCGCGAGATCGAAGCGGGCCGCGATTACACGCCGCGTGCGGGCGCCTGATTTGGGGCCGCCTTCGTCCGTGCGGTTGTGCCGCTTGGGCGAACAGGTGAGAACGGCGCCGGCATGCGCACCGACATCCTCGACCTCCATGACTTTTACGAGAGCCCCCTTGGGCAAATCGCGCGCGACTTCATCGCGTCGCGGATCGAAGAAGCCTGGCGGGATCATGCGCGCCTGCGAATTGGCGGCTTTGGACACGCGGAACCCTTTCTGACGCTTTTCACGGGCGCCGAGCGGACGATCGCCATCGCTCCCGCGGGGCAGGGCGTCATTCACTGGCCCTCCGGCGCGAAGAACGCCGCGGCGCTCGCCGGCGAACATCAATGGCCGCTGCCGGACGCCTCGATCGACCGGATGCTGGTCGTGCACGGGCTTGAGGAATCGGAAGACCCGAAGCGGCTGATGCGGGAAATCTGGCGCGTCATGACGAGCGACGGGCGGGTGATCCTTGTCGTCGCGCACCGGCGGGGCCTGTGGTCCGTCGTTGACACGACGCCCTTCGCCGCCGGCCGGCCGTATCTGAAGCGCCAGCTCGAACGGCTGTTGCAACAATCGATGCTGCGCCCGCTTGCGTGGAGCGGCGCCCTTTACTTTCCGCCGCTCGGCGCGCGATTCCTGCTTCGGGCGGCGCGCGCATGGGAAAGGGCGGGTTCGCAGATGTGGTCGGGTTTTGGCGGCGTATTGATGGTCGAGGCGGCGAAGGACATGGCCCAGCCGATCGCCCGCGCGGTGACGGCGCGCGCCGGCGCGCCGGTCGTCGCCCGCCCGGCGCTCGGCGGGGCGATGTCGTCGCGGAAGGCAGGCGACCCATATGACCGCTGAGCCGAAATTTCAGAAAATCGCCATCATCGGCGTCGGCCTGATCGGCGCGTCAATGGCGCGGGCGATCCGCGAAGCGGCGCTCGCTCGCGAAATCGTCGGCTATGATCGTCTTCCGACGTTCGTGCGCGCGCCGTCGCCTGCGGCGCTGTCGATGACGCGCCCGCGACGCTCTTGAAGGCGATCGCCGGCGCGGAAATCATTGTCGTCTCGACGCCGGTCGGCGCGATGGCGGCGGTCCTCGCCGATGTCGCCGCCAACGCCGATCCGGGCGCGCTCGTCATCGACGTCGGTTCGGTGAAGGGCGCGATCGTCGATGTCGCCTCAAGGCTTGGCGAGCGCATCTGCATCGTCCCCTGCCATCCCGTCGCCGGCACCGAACAGTCAGGCCCGGAAGCGGGCTTCGCGACGCTCTTCCAGCATCGCTGGTCGATCATCACCCCGCTCGCGCGCCGCGACGAGGCCTATCTCGGCGCGGTGAAAAAGGCGGCGGCGCTCTGGCGCGCGATCGGCGCCGAGGTCGAGATCATGGATCATCAGCACCATGATCTTGCGCTGGCGATCACCAGCCATTTGCCGCATCTGATCGCCTTCACGCTGGTCGGCGCGGCGGACGATCTTGAATCCGTCGCGGAGGCCGAGATCGTCAAATATTCCGCCGGCGGGTTTCGCGACTTCACCCGCATCGCCGCCTCCGATCCCGTGATGTGGCGCGACGTGTTCCTCAACAACAAGGCGGCGGTTCTGGAAGTGCTCGGCCGCTTCACCGAAGAGCTCGCGCTTTTGCAGCGCGCGATCCGCTGGGGCGACGCCGAAACGCTTGAAAAAGCGTTTGCGCGCGGGAGAGCGCTGCGGCGCGCGATCGTCGCGGCGGGTCAGGAAAAGGATGTCCCCAATTTCGGGCGGGACGAGAAATCCTAATCGATCTCTTTTTCGAGTTTCACTTGATGCCCCCATAGACGATGGACGTGCCAAAGCACGTCTTCTTTCGTCTTCGGGTCGAGCGTGCGGCCGGCGTGAACGTCGTGCCGCAAGGTGATCATGCGGTCGCCTTCAAGGTCGGCTGAAACCACCTGAATGTTCGGTTCGTGCATGCCGAGATCATATTGATGCGCCAGCGTTTCGCGCACCCGTCGGAAGCCGCGCTCGTCGTGGATCGCTCCAACCTCGTAATGCGCCTCGGCGGCGTCGTCCTCGATCGCGAACAGGCGGAAATCGCGCATCACTTTCGGCGAGAGATATTGAAGGATGAAACTCTCATCGCGGTAATTCCTCCATGCGTCTTTCAGGACGTCGCGCCAGTCGCCCTTGCCGGCGAATTCCGGGAACCACTCGCGGTCCTCTTTGGTCGGTTCCGTCGAAATGCGCTTGATGTCCCCATCATCGCAAAGCCGAGCGCGTAGGGGTTGATCCCTGAATAGCGCGGATCGTCGAATTCCGGCTGGAAGATGACGGAGGAATGCGAGTGGAGAAACTCCATGATCGCGCCTTCGTTGATGAGGCCCTTATCGTAAAGCGCGTGCATGATGTAATGGTGGACGAAGGTCGCGCAGCCCTCGTTCATCACCTTGGTCTGCTTTTGCGGATAGAAATATTGCGAGACGTTGCGGGCGATGCGGACCAGCTCGCGCTGCCACGGCTTCAGGACGGGCGAAGCCTTCTCGATGAAATAGAGAAGGTTTTCTTCTGGAAGCTTGATGTTCCTGACCTCAAGCTGACGTTCTTCGGCGTCGTCGTCCGGCTCCTCCACATTGGGCAGCGTCCGCCAGATGTCGTTGAACGTCGTTTGTTCGTGTTCGGCGCGCCGGGCCGCCTTCGCCAGCTGGTCGGCTTCGGAAAGCCGCGGCGGCCGCGAATAGCGAAAGACGCCCTGATCCATCAGCGCGTGCGCTGAATCGAGAATGCGCTCGACCTCTTCAAGGCCGTATTCGTCCTCGCATTTGGCGATGTATTTCTTGGCGAAGTCGAGATAGGGGAGAATGCCCTCGGCGTCCGTCCACTGACGAAACAAATAATTGTTCTTGAAGAAGTGATTATGCCCGAACGCCGCGTGCGCCATGACGAGCGCCTGCATCGTCATCGTGTTCTCTTCCATCAGATACGCGATGCAGGGGTCGGAATTGATCACGATCTCATAGGCGAGACCCTGATACCCCTTCTGGTACATCATCTGGTCGCGCGCGAAATGCTTGCCGAACGACCAGTGGCGATACATCAGGGGCATGCCGTGCGAGGAATAGGCGTCGAGCATCTGTTCGGTCGAAATGATCTCGATCTGATTGGGATAAGACGTCGAGCTTCAGATCATTGAGCGCGATGTCTTCGATCGCGTTGTAGGTCGCCTTCAGGCGATCGAACGACCACTCGCTGTCGGCTGAAGAGGAGGGCGCTCACGCCGCCTCCCGCGCGTTCTTGGCGAACAGCTCTCTGAAGACAGGGAAGATGTCCTGACGGCTTGGCGATGCGCGTTTGCGCGAAGGTCTTCCATCTCGGCGCGAACGTCGCGATAGGCGCGCCAAAGCTCGGCGCCGCTGTCCTTGTCCGAAAAGACTTCAAGTTCGCGCTCGTCGAGGATTTCGATATAGGCGTAGTACTGGCTAGATCGGCATCACGTCTTCGTCGAGCATCTCGACGCAGCGCTGCGCATCGCCCGACTGGGTGTACCCGTCGGACGCTTGCGCCACATAGATGTTCCAGTCGGCCGCCGAATAGCGCTCGCGCTGGATCTTCGAGCATTTTTTCAAGCGCGGTCGAGACGACCGTGCCGCCTGACTGGCGCGAATAAAAGAATGTCTCCTCGTCGACTTCTTCGGCGTGATGCGTGTGGCGGATGAAGACGACATCGACGCGCTCATACCGCCGCTTCAGGAACAGATGAAGCAGCATGTAGAAGCGCTTGGCGAGGTCCTTCTCGCGCTCGCCCATCGAGCCAGAGACGTCCATCAGGCAGAACATGACCGCCGCCGTCGTCGCACCGGGCGTCGGCGCGAAGGCGTTGTAGCGAACATCGAGAGGGTCGATGAACGGCGCCCAGCGGCGGCGCTCCTCCATCTCCTGCGAGCTTGCGAGGAGCGTCGATCTTTTCGGCGATCTCGGATGCGCTCGGCTCGGGATGCGCTCTCGAGTTCAAAGAGGCGCGCTTTCAGCTCGTTCATCGCGCGGTTCGACGGCCGCTTGAGCGCGAGACGACGGCCGTGAGCGTTGCGCATGGTGCGGATGAAATTGAGATTGGTCGGCGAACCCGCGATGGTGATCCCGGCGCGGCGATACGCGGTCGATTTCATCATTTCAGCGAGCGCTTGACGAGGTTCGGCAGTTCGAGGTCCTCGAAGAAAATGTCGAGGAACTCTTCCTGCGTCAGCGTGAACTGGAACTGGTCCTCGCTCTCGCCCGAATCAGACGCGTCTTTGCCGCCGCCTTTGCCGCCCTGTTTCGGCGGCTTCTTGATCTTGTCGCCGGCGCCGAATTCCTTGTTGCCCGGCGCGACCCATTCGCGCTCGCCGCTCTCGGGGTTGAGCCGAAAGCGCGGCTCGGCGGTCGATTTCGACGGGATCGTGATCTTCTCGCCGCTGTCGAGATCCTTCGACCGACCGGTCGCGGATCGACTTGTTCACCGCGTCCTTGATCTGCACGCGCGCGCGCCGGAGGAAACGCTGGCGGTTGCCGAGCGACTTGCCCTTCGGGTTCTTGCGGCGGTCGATGAAGTTGAAGTGGTTCATTTTCGCGGAATCGGGAATCGGGAATCGGCGAATCGTAATAGGGCGCACTAGACGGGAGCACGCAACGACTTTCCCGATTCCCGATTGCCGATTCCCGCTTCACGCGCTTAACCCGCCTTGTTGACCCGCATATACCACTCGACCAACCGCCGGACCTGACGCGCGCGTGTAGCCGCGCTCGGTCATGCGGTCGACGAAGTTTTCGTGCTTCTTCTCGGTCTCCGCCGTCCTTTTTGGAATCGAAGGAGATGACCGGGAGAAGGTCTTCGACCTGGCTGAACATCCGCTTTTCGATGACGTTGCGGAGTTTCTCGTAGGACGTCCATGCCGGATTCTTGCCGGCGTTCGCGGCCCTCGCACGCAGCGTGAATTTGACGACTTCGTTGCGGAAATCCTTCGGGTTCGCGATGCCGGCCGGCTTTTCGATCTTTGAGAGTTCGGCGTCGAGCGTCTGCCGGTCGAGCAATTGGCCGGTGTCGGCGTCCTTGAAATCCTGATCCTCGATCCATGCGTCGGCGTAACAGATATAGCGATCGAAGAGATTCTGGCCGTATTCCGAATAGCTCTCGAGATAGGCCTTCTGGATCTCCTTGCCGATGAAGTCTGCGTAGCGCTTGGAGAGATCCTCCTTGATGAACTCGAGATATTTCTTCTCGGTCTCATCGGCGTGCTGTTCGCGCTTGATGGCGTTTTCGAGGACATACATCAGGTGCACGGGATCGGCGGCGACCTCATCCGTGTCGAAGTTAAAGGTCTCCGACAAAACCTTGTAGGCGAATCTCGTCGAGACGCCGTCCATCCCCTCGTCGATGCCGCCAGCGTCGCGATATTCCTGCATTGTTTTCGCCTTGGGATCTGAATCCTTCAGCTTCTCGCCGTCATAGACGCGCAGCTTCGAATAAAGGTTCGAGTTCTCATGCTCTTTAAGGCGCGTCAGCACCGAGAAACGCGCGAGAAGATCGAGCGTTTCCGGCGCGCAGGCGGCTCTGGCGAGTTCAGAACTCGTCAACAGCTTTTGATAGATCTGCCGCTCTTCGGTGACGCGCAGGCAATAGGGCACCTTGATGACGCTGATGCGGTCGAGGAACGCCTCGTTGTTCTTGTTGTTGCGGAACTGGATCCACTCGCTCTCGTTGGAGTGGGCGAGGATGACCCCGTTGAACGGGATCGGTCCGAGCGATTCGGTGCCGATGTAGTTGCCTTCCTGCGTCGCGGTGAGGAGCGGGTGCAAGACCTTGATAGGCGCCTTGAACATCTCGACGAATTCAAGAAGCCCCTGGTTCGCGCGGCAAAGTCCGCCGGAATAGGAATAGGCGTCGGTGTCCGACTGGCTGAAATGTTCGAGCTTGCGGATATCGACCTTGCCGGTCAGCGCGGAAATGTCCTGGTTGTTTTCATCTCCCGGCTCGGTCTTGGCGATGCCGATCTGGCGAAGCTTCGAGGGATAGAGGCGAACGACCTCGAACTTCGAGATGTCGCCGCCGAATTCGTCGAGGCGTTTGACCGCCCAAGGGCTCATGACGCTCGTCAGGCGACGATTTTCGATCCCGTATTTGTCGGCCAGCAGCGATTTCAGGTCTTCTGACTGGAAGAGGCCGAGCGGGCTTTCGAAGACCGGCGAGATTTCCTTGCCCGCCTTGAGGACGTAGATCGGATTGACCTCCATGAGGTCCTTGAGGCGCTCGGCGAGGGATGATTTGCCGCCGCCGACCGGCCCTAGGAGATAGATGATCTGACGCTTCTCCTCGAGGCCCTGACCGGCGTAGCGGAAATAGGAAACGATCCGTTCGATCGTGTCTTCCATTCCGAAGAAACCCTCGAACGCCTTGTAGCGGCGGATCGTCCGATTGAAGAAAATCCGCGACAGGCGGGGGTCGCGCGACGTATCGACGAGCTCTGGCTCGCCGATCGCCCTCACCATGCGCTCGGCCGGCGAGGCGTAAAGCAGTTCGTCGTCGCGGGCCGCGAGAAGGTAATCTCGCAGCGACATCGCTTCCTGCTTCACCCGTGAATAGCTTTCGGAGAAGAGGTCAAAGACGTCGAGTTTCTCAGTCATGTCGTCCACGCTCACTTCCTTGTTCGCACCCGCTCAAAGGCGCTTGCCGCCGCTAAAAAACCGGTCGCCGTCGAGGAGCGCCCGGAAATAAAAAAGGCGCGGATCGTCCTGATCCTCGCCCCCAACCCGTTTCGATCGAGCCTCGCGTCCAGCGCCCGCTCGTCCGGCCTGTCGCCTCGTTCTCCCGCCGCGCCGCGCCGCGCGATCCAGATCCGCGTTCCTCACATTTCCAATGTGGGACCTGGAGCTTTCAGAACAAGCCGGGGCCTCACAAGGAAGATCCGACGATTGGTCTAACGCGCTTGCCATTGAGCAACCTGGGACAACTCGAACTTCAGCCTTGAATTCTTTGCGTTTTTCGCTCCGTCACTTGGCGCGCTCGCGCGCGTCGCCGGCCCCGCCATCCCCGAAAACCGATCCGCGCGTCAGGCTCCGGCTTGCCGACGCGCCAAGAAGGTTAACGCGGCGGTGCTTAATTTTCCTTTTAAGGAAAGCCGCTTTCGCGGGAAAAGCGCGCCGCTTCGAGTGGTGATGTTTGTGTAACCCGTTTGCGGCGGGGATGCGACGATGATGTGGCGTCTCGCCTTGCGTTTTTCACGCCTGCGTCATTTGCGCAGCACATTGGAGGTGCGGAGCGACAAACCTGTCAAAGGCGCGCCAGAATTGATTTCGGATTTCATCGCGCTCCATCAGCATTTCGTGGAGCGCGCCGTCGATCGTCACGCATTCGATGAGCCGCGACTGCTTGGCGAGCTGCTGGTGGTCGCTTGAGCGCACAAGATGATCGTTGCCGGCGGACACGATGAGCGTCGGCGTCTTCAGATTGGCGAAACGGCCGGGCCGGTGAAGATCGTCCATCGCCTCGGTCGCGGCTCTGATCCAACCATAGGTCGGCTCGCGGATCGTGGCGTTCGGCGCCGCTGATTGAAGGTCGCGAAAGCGCGCATGGCGAACCTTGTCGCTGGTCAGGATGTTTCCCTCGAACGCCATCGAGTGCTCCTTGACGCCGGCGATCGCGTAACGGGAAAGGCCGATCCGGGTCGCCGCCTGCGCGATGAGACGAACGCCGATCCGGCGAAGGAGGCCGTCGAAGAGTCGGGTCATCGGCGCGCTTAGAACGGCGGCGCAGTATGTGTCGTCACCGTCGGCGAGCATTTGTAGCGCCGGCGTTCCGCCCATCGAGTGCGTCATCAAGACAAGAGGGCTTGGGAGGCGCTTACGGACGATCGCCTCGCCGAAGAGCCGAAGGTCCGCCCGGTAAACGCCGAAATCCTGGATATGACCTTTCTCACGCACCGGCAGCAGGCGCTCCGACAGTCCCTGACCGCGCCAGTCCATCGTGGCGACCGAAAAACCTCTCTTCTGGAGGTCGCCGATCACCTCGAAATATTTCTCGATGAACTCAGATCGACCAGCCGTCAGCACGATCGTCGCGCGCGCATTCTTCGCCGGAAACACCGCGGCGCGGAGATATCCGCCATCCGCGCCGTGAAAATCCATCGCCTCGCCCCCTTCGGGAACCGGGTTCGACGGGATGCGGATGAACTCGGCTATCGCGGGCTCTCCAGAACGAGGCGCGCCATGACGCTCATGTCGCCAGCGATGCTGAGCCGCCCGGAAAGGTAGGCGCTTTCGAGCGCGCGACCGCCGCTGAAAATGCGCATCAGCGTTTCGCTGTCGGCGCGCCAGACGCAGGCCGGCGCCGCGTCCGCCGGCGCCGTGATCGCGCAAGACTCGCCTCGGCCGTCTATATCAAATGGCGCGCTGTCGTCGGGATCGATCCGCAACACGGCGCCGAAGCCTCGCCTGAAAGCGGCGGACGCGGCGGCTCTGAGCGCGGCGGACTCGGTCATGAACGCGGCTTTGCAAATTTCAGCGTCATGCGGTCGCTCTCGCCGATCGCATCGTATTTAGCGCGATCGAACATCGGATTCTCCTGGCCCGGCGACGCCGACGATCGCCGTGTCGGCGGCAAGGTCCAGACGCCGAAAGGATGATCCTTCGTATCGGCGGGATTGGCGTTGATTTCAGAAGACGCGACGGATTCGAATCCGGCGTCGGCCGCGAGCGCCCTGACGGTCGATTCCTTGACGTAACCCGATGCGATTTCGTCGGCCGCATTTTCATTGGCGCGATGTTCGACGACGCCGAGGACGCCGCCGGGCTTCAGTGCGGCGTAAAACGCCTTGAAATTCCTCTCGGCGACGCCGGCGACGATCCAGTTATGAACGTTCCGGAACGTCAGCACGACGTCCGCGGCGCCGGGTTCAGCGCTTTCGATCGTAATGACCTCAACCTCGCCAAAGCGGTCCTGATCCGAAAACGCCGATTTGAACCGATCGATCGCCTCCGCCGCGCGCGCGTTTGCGGACGGGTCAACCAGCGCCGCCCGGTAAACGCCGCCTCCTTCGCTGAGATAGGGTCCAAGGATCCTCGTATACCACCCGGCGCCCGGCCAGACTTCGATGACCGTCATCGTTGGCTCGATTGCGAAAAATTCGAGGGTCTCCCGGGGATGACGCCAGCGGTCCCGGGTGCGATCCGTTTCAGGTCTGATGTCGCTTTCGATCGCCGCCTCAAGGAGCGCGCGGGCGTCGACCGGGGCCTTGTCCGGAACGGGGTTTGTGGCCTCACGGGCGCGGTCGCCGCATCCGGCCATCATCGCTGCGGAAAAAACCGCCGCCAGGACTGTTCTTGAAAGGGTCATGCGTCGTCCATTGATCGCTCCGCCTACCATATTCGCCGCAGGTTGCAGACCCCTTGATACCGGCCAGCGCGATCCTACCTAACCAGCGTCGGAGGCCACAGCGGCTCCGACCGCGTCGGTCCCCGCAGGGCGACGACGTTGGAGAACCTTGCTTTTTTAAGGAGGATGGAATGCGCAGCTATGATTTGACCCCCTTGTACCGGACGACGGTCGGCTTCGACCGCATGTTCGATCTGCTCGACACGCTCGGGAAATCCGAAGCGACGGGCTATCCGCCGTACAATATCGAGCGCGTCGACGAGGATCGTTATCGGATCACGCTCGCGGTCGCTGGTTTTTCAGATCGCGACATCGACATCGAATTGCACGAGAACACGCTGAAAGTCGTCGGATCGCGCTCTGAAGGCGACGACGGAAAAACCTATCTTCATCAAGGCATCGCCGGCCGCTCTTTCGAGCGCCGCTTCCAGCTCGCCGATCATGTGAAGATCGACGGCGCGAGCCTTCTTAACGGCCTGTTGAACGTCGAACTTCGGCGCGAAATTCCTGAATCGAAGAAGCCGCGAAAGATCGAAATCAATTCCAGCGGCGCCAAGATCGAAGTGCTGAAAGCGTCTAACGCCGCGTAAATTTCAAGACATCGTCCGCCCCTGACGATGTGACAGGAAGCGCCCGCCCATCCCCTCCCGGGCGGGCGTTCTCCATTCGATCAGCCCCAATCAGCCGGCGATCAGTTTCTTCGCCTTGTCGAAAATTTCCGCATTGGCGGCGAGGATCGAGCCCTCATGCATCGGCCGGTTTCCGCCTTCGATTTCTGCGACGATGCCGCCCGCCTCCCGCACCAGCACGATGCCCGCGCCGACGTCCCAAGGGTTGAGGTCGCGCTCCCAATAGGCGTCAAACCTGCCGGCGGCGACGAAGGCGAGGTCAAGCGCGGCCGATCCATAACGCCTGACGCCTGCGGTTTCGGAGAGGACCGCGTCCGTTTCTTTGAGCGAGCGCTCGCGGCCCGGTCGGCCCTTGAACGGAAGGCCAGTCGCAAACAGACATTCGTCCAATTGCGTCCTCGCCGAAACGCGCAAGCGCCGGTCGTTCAGCCACGCGCCTTCGCCCTTTTCGGCCCAATAGAGTTCGTTGGTGGCAGGATTGTAGATCACGCCCGCATAGGGTTGGCGATCGCGCTCAAGGCAGATTGAAACAGCAAATTGCCCAAGTCCGTGAAGAAAATTCGTCGTTCCGTCGAGCGGATCGACGACCCAGCGGTTGGAATTGTCGACGCCCTCGATCTCGCCGCGCTCTTCCATGACGAAGCCGTATTTCGGCCGGCCCTTGCTCAGCTCCTCAAAGAGAATCTGCTCGGCCTTGAGGTCGGCCGCCGAGACGAAATCCGCCGCACCCTTTTTTGAGGTCTGAAGCCCATCAAGCTCGCCGAAATCGCGCGAGAGGCCGCGCGCCGCCTTGCGGGCGGCGTTGATCATCACAGTGACTAGGGCTGAAGCATTCGGCATCGAATTGTCCGGGGGCGGCGTGAGGGCGGCGCACCATAGCGGCGACAGGTCGAATCGCAAGGGCTGGAGAAGCGGTTCAATGCGGGCTTTGCGGCGGGCGTCGGGATCGGGCTAAGTGAGAATGCGCATAAAGGAAAGCCGGCGGATTTGACCCAACCTTCGCCAGAATCGCCAGCCAGCGCGCCAAAACCGTCGCTTGCGTCGCGGGTCGCCCGCAGCGCGGGATGGATCGTCGGCGGACGGTTCGTGATGGGCTTATTCGGTTTCCTCAACACCATCATCGTCGCGAGGCTGCTCGCCCCTGAGGATTTCGGAATCGTCGCCATCGGTCTCACGACGATGCAGATCCTGACCAATCTTTCCGACATCGGCGTCAGTCAGGCGGTGATCCGCTTCCGCGACGCCGACCGCGACGACCTCGATACGCTTTTCACCTTGTCGGCGATTCGCGGATTGCTGATTGCGCTGGGACTATTCCTTGCCGCCCCCTTCGCCGCATCATTTTACGACGACCCGCGCGTATTCTGGGTCTTCGTCGGCGTCGGCGCCTATCCGTTTTTCACCGGTTTGATGAATCCGCGATTCTACGAATTCGAACGCCTCCTCGATTATTCGAAGGATTTTTTCGTTTCGGTCGTCAACAAGCTCGCGGGCGTCGTCGTGTCGATCGCGATCGCTTTCGCGTTCCGCAGTTATTGGGCGATTATACTCGGCCTTGCGACAAACGGACTTGTGCAGCTTGCGCTTTCCTACGCCATGCGGCCCTATCGCCCGCGCCTCTCGCTTGCTTCGTTTCGGCGCATCATCGGATTTTCCGGCTGGCTGACGGGCGTCGGCCTGATGAGCGCGCTCAACAACAAGCTCGACCCGCTCATTCTTGCGCGCGCAGTCGGCGTCTCGGGCGCCGGCCATTACTTCATGGGCCTCCAGCTCGCGGAGCTGCCGACGCGCGAGATCGCCTTTCCCGCGACGCGCGCCATCTATCCGGGGCTTTCGGAACTACAAGGGACGCCCGAGCGCGCAAAACAGGCGTTTCTAAAAGGCGTCGAGGCGATGGCGGCGATCGCAACGCCGGCTGCGATCGGGTTTGCGCTGGTGGCGCGCGACCTCGTCCCGCTGCTCCTTGGCGACAAATGGCTCGACGCCGTCGAGGTGGTCGAAATCATCACGCCTGTGATGGGCCTTCAGATGCCGCTGCTTGCGACCCAGTATTATGCGATGGCGGTCGGCTCTACCCGCCTCGTTTTCATTCGCGAACTTCTTTTCTTCTTCATTCGCACGCCGGTCTTCATCTGGGCGGCGATGAGCTACGGCCTCATCGGCGCCGCCTGGGCGGTCGGGGCCTGCGGATTCGTGCATATCGCGCTCAATCTCGCGCTTTATGGACGGACCAGCGGCGATCTTCTCTGGCGTCCGTTATTACGGACGCGCCGGTCGATCGGCGCGGCTGTCTTGATGTCTCTTGCTCTCCTCGGACTGAGGGCGGCGGGCCTGATCGACGAATGGCAGCCCGTCGTCCGGATCATCGTCGAAAGCCTGCTCGGCGGGACCTTTTATGTCGCCGGTCATGCGTTGCTGTGGCGGATCGAGGGCGCTCCCGACGGGGTCGAGCGAACGATCCTTGATCTTGCGGCGCCCGCGTTGAAGCGGTTGCGGCGGCCGGCGTAAGCGGCGTTTTTACTGCGGCTGTCGGTTTCGACGAAGGGTTCGCTCGGCTAAGAGAGGGGTTCGCGCCAACATGGAGCCGCCCACGGATGCCGCCTTCCCTCTTGCCTACGAGCGAACAGATCGTCGCCAGCGCCTACAGGCTTCTGGTGGAGAACCCGCTTTACAAAGTCGGGACGGCGACGATTCGCGGCAACGACTATCGGATTTTCGAGAACGCGCCGGCAAACCTCGTCGGCATTTTCAGACTGGGGGCCGGCCACGGCGACAAGGAGTTCCTCTATTACGAAGGCGAGACGTGGACCTATTCGCGCATGTGGGCCGAAACGATCCGCTGCGCTGACGCCCTTTCAAACGGCGTCGGCGTGAAAAAAGGAGACCGCGTCGCCCTCGCCATGCGCAACTACCCGGAGTGGTGCGCCGTTTACATGGCGGTCATATCGCTCGGCGCGGTCGTGGTGCCGCTGAATGCCTGGTGGAAGACTGAAGAGCTCAAATACGCCCTCAAGGATTGCGGCGCGAAGGTCGCCGTGGTCGACGACAAGCGGCTCGATTTCATCCGTCAGTTCAAGGATGAACTTGGCCTCAGGACCGTTCTCGTTCGAGCGAGGGGAGACGGCGCCGACTGGCTCTATTCCGACCTTGTCGCCAAGAGCGGCGCCGGCGACCTGCCTGCGGTCGCAATCGAACCCGACGACGATTACGCGATCTATTACACATCGGGCTCAACCGGGAATCCCAAAGGCGTCATCTTGACCCATCGTGGCGCGATTTCGACCTTGATGTCCTGGGGCTTCGTCGCGTCCGCCGTAAAGGACGCCCGCGGCGGCGTCTCACTGTTCGGCGACAATCCGGGCGTCTTGCTCGGGATTCCTTTGTTTCATGTCACCGGCAGCCACGCGATTTTCCTGATGTCGTGGATCGTCGCGCGGCGCATGGCTGTCATGTATCGCTGGGATCCCGCGCTGGCGGTCGAACTGATCAACCGACACCGCCTGACGAATTTCGTCGGCGTTCCAAGCCAGTCCTACGAACTGATCGAAGCGGCAGGCGACACGACGATGCCGACGCTGATCGATATCGGCTCCGGAGGCGCGAAGCGCCCGCCCGAGCATGTGAAGAAGCTCAAGGACAAATTCGCCAACGCGAACCCGTCTTCGGGGTACGGCCTCACTGAGACCAACGCCGCCGGGTGCGTGATCTCGCTCATTGACTATCAAAAGCGCCCGGACTCGACGGGCCGCGCGCTGCCGCCGCTCACCGACATCAAGATCATGGGCGAAAACGGCGAGTGCAAACCGGGCGAGGTCGGCGAGGTCTGGATCAGGAGCGCGGCGAATTTCCGCGGCTATCTCAATCTGCCTGAAGACACCGTTCGCGCCCTGACGCCGGACGGCTGGTTCCGATCAGGGGATCTCGGCAAGCTCGATGACGAAGGCTTTCTCTACATTGTCGACCGCATCAAGGATCTCATCATTCGCGGCGGCGAGAACATTTCATGCCTTGAAGTCGAAGCGCGCGCCTACCAGCATCCGGCCGTCGCGCAGACGATCGCGTTTTCGGTGCCGGATGAAGCGCTCGGCGAGCGCGTGGGTCTTGTCGTTTATTCCAAAGCCGGCGAGCGGTTCGATCCCAAGGAATTGCGCGACTTCATGGCGAGGGAGCTCGCGACGTTCAAACTGCCGGAACGCATCTGGCTCTCGCCGCAGCCCTTGCCGAAACTTGGTACCGAGAAGTTCGACAAGCAGACCATTCGCCGCGTCGCGCTCCAGCATCCGCCTCAATGGAGCGCCTGACGGCTTTTACTGCCTATTGATGTTGCGCTGCGGCGCGCCCCGGCGTTTGATCCATCGGAATGAGTGAGGAGCCTTTGATGAGCGATCTTGAAGCCTTCCAGAAAGAAACAAGGGGCTGGCTCGACGCCAATTGCCCCAAAGAAATGCGCGATGGCGCCGGCGGCGAAGAAAACATCTGCTGGGGCGGCCGGACCTGGAAATTCAAGTCGGACGCGCAAAAGGTCTGGCTTGAGCGGATGGGTTCGAAGGGTTGGACCGTTCCCGCCTGGCCGAAAGAATATGGCGGCGGCGGGCTCTCCAAGGACGAGATGAAAATCCTCAAGGACGAGATGCGCAAGATGAAGATGCGCTCGCCGCTAGAAAGCTTCGGCATCTGGATGCTCGGGCCGGCGCTCCTCAAATATGGAACGCACGAACAGAAGGCGAAATTCCTGCCGCCGATCGCGCGCGGCGAGATCCGCTGGTGCCAGGGCTATTCCGAACCGAACGCCGGCTCCGACCTCGCCTCGCTGCAATGCAAATGCGAAGACAAGGGCGATCACTGGCTCGTCAACGGGCAGAAAGTCTGGACCTCCTACGCCGACGAATCCGACTGGATCTTCGTTCTTGTCAGGACCGACCCGAAAGCGGCCAAGCACGACGGCATTTCCTTCATTCTCATCGACATGACGGCGAAGGGCGTTACGACGAAGCCGATCAAGCTGATCTCCGGCAAGTCTCCCTTCTGCGAAACCTTTTTCGACGACGTCAAAGTCCCGAAGGAACACGGTCCCGGAATCAACGCCATCGTCGGCACGATCAATCGCGGCTGGGACGTTGCTAAATATCTGCTGACGCATGAGCGCGAGATGATCGGCGCCGGCGGCGGCGGCCTGATGGGCGGACGAGGGCTTGGCGAAATGGCGGCGCAGCAGGTCGGTCTCGACGATCGCGGGCGCCTCGCCGATCCGATGTTGCGGGCGAAAGTCGCGCAGGCCGAAGTCGACGGCTGGGCGTTCCTGCTGACGATGGAGCGCCTGAAAGACGAAGCCAAAGCCGGACAGGGCATGGGCGCGAAATCGTCGATGCTCAAATATTACGGCACCGAGTTCAACAAGCGCCGCTTCGAACTCTTCATGGACGCATCGGGGTCTGACGGCCTCGAATGGGAGGGCGAGCGCTCCGAAGACGGCAAGCTCGCAAAAGGCTGGCTCCGCACAAAAGCGAACTCGATCGAAGGCGGCACGTCCGAAGTGCAGCTCAATATCATCTCAAAACGCATTCTCGAATTGCCGGACGCATAGGACCAGTCATGCCGCTCATCCTCACCGAAGAACAGGAAATGCTGCAGGAATCCGCGCGCGGATTCCTTGCCGAGAAAGCGCCGGTGTCCGCGCTTCGTAAACTCCGCGACGAGCGCTCGGAAGAGGGGTTCTCCCGCGCTCTCTGGAAGGAGATGGCGGAGATGGGCTGGGCCGGCATCCTCGTCGACGAGGCGCATGGCGGATCGGGCTTTGGGTTCGTCGGCGCGGGCGTTCTCGCCGAGGAAATGGGCCGCACGCTGACCGCCTCGCCGTTTCTTTCAACGTCGATCCTTGCGGCGACGGCGCTCAACAAATTCGCGAGCGAGGCCGCGAAGTCGGAATATCTGCCGAAAATCGCCGCCGCCGACATCGTGATGGCGCTCGCTGTCGATGAAGGCCGCAAGCATGGTCCGGCGACCATCGCGATGAAGGCCGAGAAATCCGGCAACGGCTTCAAGCTCTCGGGGTCGAAGACGTTCGTCGCCGACGGCCATGTCGCCGACAAGATCATCGTCGCCGCACGCACCGGCGGCGCCCCCGGCGAAGAGGCGGGGATTTCGCTTTTTCTCGTCGACGCCAAGGCGAAGGGCGTCGCGCGCGAACGGACCGTCATGGTCGACAGCCGCAACGCCGCACGCGTCAATTTCGACAACGTCGCCGTGACCGGCGAGGACCTGATCGGCGATATCGACAATGGCTACATGGCGCTCGAGGGCGTTTTGTCCGCCGGCCGCGCGGGGCTCGCTGCGGAGCTTTCGGGCTCGGCCCAGCAAGCGTTCGAAATGACGACGCATTATCTCAAGGAGCGGACGCAATTCGGCAAGGTGATCGGCTCCTTCCAGGCGCTGCAGCATCGCGCCGCGCATCTTTATTGCGAGATTGAACTCGTGAAGTCGGCGACGTTGAAGGCGCTCCAGGATCTCGACAACGCCTTCGGCATGGCCTCCGTCACCTGCTCGCTCGCCAAGGCGAAGGCGGGCGAAGTCGCCAAGCTCGCCTCGCAGGAAGCGGTGCAGATGCATGGCGGCATCGGCATGACCGACGAATACGACATCGGCCTGTTCATGAAGCGAATCCGCGTCGCGCAGGAGATGTTCGGCGACAGCGCCTATCACGCCGACCGCATCGCGCGGCTGCGCGGCTATTGAGGGAGACAAGGATGAAAGTCGTCAAACCGGAAGATCTGAAAGACCATATCGGCAAGCTGACCGGCGTTTCCGACTGGTCGATGATCGACCAGAACCGGATCAACATCTTCGCCGACGTGACAGAAGATCATCAGTTCATCCACGTCGATCCCAAAGCCGCCGCCAAGACGCCGTTCGGCGGCACGGTCGCGCACGGGTTCTTGACGCTGTCGATGCTCTCGCATCTCGCGAAGAACTCGCTTCTCGTGCTCGAGGGCGTCAAGATGGGCGTCAATTACGGCTTCGATAAAGTTCGGTTCATGGCGCCGGTCAAAACCGGCAAGCGCATTCGCGGCCATTTCACGTTGATGAGCGCCGACCAGAAAATTCCCGGCCAATGGCAATTCAAATACGCCGTGAAGGTCGAAATCGAAGGCGAAGAGAAGCCGGCGCTGATGGCTGAATGGATTTCGATGCAATTTGTCTGAGGTGACCAATGTCCGAACACGTCGCTGAAATCAGCTGGAAGCGCCAGACGGAAAATTTCGCCTACGATCTGTACAATCGCGGGCATGACTGGAAATTCGACGCCGGGGTGACGGTGCCCGGCTCTGCGGCGCCCGCCTACAAGGGAGATGCGGACAGGGTCGATCCGGAGGAGGCGTTTGTCGCCGCGCTCTCCAGTTGCCATCTGCTGACGTTTCTCGCGATTGCCGCGAAAAAGAAACTTACCGTGGACGCCTACGAGGATCGCGCCGTCGGCCGCATGGACAAGAACGCGCAGGGAAAGCTCGCGGTCACCAGCGTCGATCTCCATCCCCATGTCACTTTCGCGCCGGGCGTCGAAGTCGATGCCGCAACCCTCAAGAAGCTGCATCACGACGCCCACGAGAATTGCTTCATCGCCAATTCGGTGAAGACGCTCGTCATCGTTCATTCAAAGTAAGGAGTTTCGACTTGGCCATCAGGTTCGACGGAAAAGTCGCGATCGTAACGGGCGCCGGCAACGGTCTTGGCCGCAGCCATGCGTTGGCGCTGGCGGCGCGCGGCGCGAAAATCGTCGTCAACGATCTCGGCGGCGCGCGCGACGGAACGGGATCATCGCTCTCGGCGGCGGAAACGGTGGTGAAGGAAATCGTCGACAAGGGCGGCGAGGCGATCGCCAACGGCGCCAACGTCACGAAGGACGCCGACGTCGCCGCCATGGTCGAGGCCGCGATGAAAAAATGGGGACGCGTCGACATACTCGTCAACAACGCCGGCATCCTGCGCGACAAGACCTTCGCCAAGATGGAGATGGACGATTTCCGCCTCGTCATCGACGTGCATCTCGTCGGCACGGCGGCTTGCACCAAGGCGGTGTGGGAGATCATGCGCCAGCAGCAATATGGCCGCATCGTCTGCACGTCTTCGCCGTCGGGTCTTTACGGCATTTTCGGCCAGGCGAATTACGGCGCGGCGAAGGCCGGCATGATCGGCTTCATGAACGCGCTGCATCTTGAGGGCGGCAAGTACAACATCCGCGTCAACCTCCTCTCGCCGTCGGCGAAAACGCGCATGACCGACGACATCGGCATTCCGGAAAATCTCCTTGCGATGATGACGCCGGAAGCGATCACGGCGGCGTGCCTCTATCTTGTCAGCGAGGATGCGCCGTCTCGCGCGATCCTCTCTTGCGCCGCCGGCGGCTATGCGCGCGCCTATGTCGCCGAGACAGAGGGCGTCTATCTGCCGCGCCGCCGAGCAGACGCCGGAGAACATCGCGGCGAACTGGGACAAGATCTCGGACGTCAACACGGTCCGCTATTACGACAACAGCGCAGGACCGAACATGAACTTCATGGCGAAGGCGAAAGCCTTTGCGGGCAAATAAGGAAAGCATCCATGCGTGAAGCCGTCATCGTTTCAACCGCCAGAACGCCGATCGGCAAGGCCTATCGCGGCGCCTTCAATGCGACGACGGCGCCGGCGCTCGGCGCCCATGCGATAAGGAACGCGGCGGAACGCGCCAGGGTCGAGCTCGAAGAGATCGAAGACGTCGTGATGGGCTGCGCGATCCAGCAGGGAACGGCGTTCCAGAATGTCGCGCGCCAGAGCGCCTTGCGCGCCGGTTTTCCGATCGGCGTTTCCGGCATGTCGCTCGACCGGCAATGCGCGTCGGGCATGATGGCGATCGCGACAGCGGCCAAGCAAGTTATCGTCGATAATATGCAAATCGCGATCGGCGGCGGCGTCAAATCGATTTCGACAAACCAGACGAAGGACATGTTCGTCCGCCCCGACAAATGGCTGCTCGAACACATGCCCGCGACCTACATGCAGATGATCGAAACGGCGGAGATCGTCGCCGAGCGCTATCATGTAAGCCGCGACGCGCAGGACGAATATGCGCTGCAATCGCAGCAGCGGACCCACGCCGCGCAGATGGCCGGCAAATTCAATGACGAGATCGTGGCGCTGCCTTCCGTCATGACGATGACGAACAAGGAAACCGGCGCCGTCACTGAACACGCCGTGACGATTGATAAGGATGAAGGCAATCGCCCGGAGACGACGCTTGAGGGGCTGAAAGGCCTGCAGCCCGTCTTCAAGGGCGGCCAGAAACTGCAGGTCGGCAAGCATGTGACCGCCGGCAACGCCTCGCAATTGTCGGACGGCGCCTCGGCGTCGGTCGTGATGGAAGCGAAGGAAGCGGCAAAGCGCGGCTTGAAACCGCTCGGGCTCTATCGCGGCATGGCGGTCGCCGGCACGCACCCTGACGAAATGGGAATCGGACCCGTCTATGCGGTGCCGAAACTCCTCCAGAAATTCGGCCTTAAAATGAGCGACATCGGCCTTTGGGAATTGAACGAAGCCTTCGCGGTGCAGGTGCTCTATTGCCGCGACAAGCTCGGCATTCCGGATGAGTTGTTGAACGTCAATGGCGGCGCCATTTCGATCGGCCATCCTTACGGCATGTCGGGCGCGCGCATGGTCGGTCACGCGCTCATCGAAGGAAAGCGCCGCAAGGCGAAATACGTCGTCTGCACGATGTGCGTCGGCGGCGGCATGGGGGCTGCGGGATTGTTTGAAGTTGCTTAGGTGACAACGGACTACGCGCCAATCCACGCGCTCATCCGCGAAGTGCCGATGGGCGAAGTCGCGAGCTACGGCATGATCGCGAGCCTCATTGCCGGCGTCGGGCCGCGCCAGGTCGCGCGCGCGATGCGGAGCGCGCCAAAGGATCTCGCGTGGTATCGCATCGTCACCGCGTCCGGCGCGCCGGCCGATCATTCGGCCGCCGAGCGGCAGCGGCGTATGCTGAAAAAGGAAGGCGTCGCATTCCGGAAGAACGGCGCCGTCGACTGGTCAGCGCATCGCTGGAAGGGGCCTTCGCAGAAGTGGATTGATAAAAGCGGCGCTGACATTCATGACGTGATGGAGACGATCGCGGGGTGGAGCAGGAAATGACCAGCGAAATCAACATCGCCTTCGTGCTTTTTCCGAACGTCACGCAGCTCGATTTCACCGGGCCGCTGCAAGTGCTGTCGCGATTGCCCGGGGCGACAATTCATATCGTTGCGAAGTCTCTTGCGCCCGTTTCGACCGATGCGGCGCTGACGCTCAATCCGACGACGACGTTCAGCAACTTGTCCGCCGGTCGACGTTCTCGTCGTTCCGGGCGGCTTTGGCGTCGACGACGCGATGAACGATTCCGAGTTGATGGCGTTCGTGAGACGCGAAGGCGCGCGCGCGAAATACGTGACGAGCGTTTGCACCGGCGCGTTCATCCTCGGCGCCGCCGGCTTGCTGAACGGCAAGCGCGCGACGACGCACTGGGCCTATCATGACGAGCTGGCGAAAGTCGGCGCGATCCCGGTGAAGCGCCGCGTCGTTCGTGACGGAAACATTTTCACCGGCGGCGGCGTCACCGCCGGCATCGATTTCGCCTTCACGCTCGCGGCGGAGATTGCGGGCGACGCATGTCGCGAAGGCGATCCAGCTCGGCCTTGAATATGATCCGGCGCCGCCCTTCGACGGCGGTTCGCCCGAAAAAGCCGAACCCGCGGCGCTGGCGGCGATGACGGCGCGCTACGCCGGACGCATCGAAGCGTTTCACAAGGCGCTGTCGCGCGCCGGATATTGATAATCGGACAGATATTGCCGGGGGCCGCAATTCGGCCCAAAAACGCCTCACTGTCGGCGCCGTCGCGATTAGGCTGTCCGCGATAATCAATGGAGGAAACGATGCAGATCACGGCGTTCAATCGGATAATCCTTGTGCTGATCGCGTCGCTCGCGGCGCTCGGCGGCGCGGCCGAAGCCGCGTCGAAAGCCAAGATCGACCGCAAGGTTGACAACGCGCTCGCGGAATTTCGCGATGACATCGGCGGCGCCGACGCCGTGTTGGCGAAGGCGGTCGGCGTGCTTGTGTTTCCGTCAATCGTGAAGGCCGGCATCGGCATCGGGGGCGAGAGCGGCAACGGCGCGCTCCGGATCGGCGGAAGAAGCGTCGCCTATTACAATACGTCTGCGGCGTCGATAGGATTTCAATTGGGCGCGCAGGCGCGCCGGCAGATCATCGTGTTCCTCGACCAGAAGGCGCTCGAGAAATTCCGCGCCAGCGACGGTTGGGAGATCGGCGTCGACGCCTCGGTTGCGGTCATAACGCTCGGCGCCGGCGGCGCGATTGACACAACGACATTGGATCAGCCGATCGTCGCCTTCATCTTCGACAACAAGGGATTGATGTACAATCTCTCGCTCGAAGGCTCGAAGATCACCCGCATCCACAAGCGACTAGAACGGGATCTTGTCGACGGCGGCGAGATGCGCGCGCTTTTCGCCGTCGGAGAGAAACGATCCCGCAAAGCTGTTTTTTGTCAGTGTACGGATGTTTTCGGCGGAAAGGCCGAGCGCCTCGATGACGGCCGCGAAATTGGCGTTCATGTAGCCGCCGAAATAGGCGGGATCGTCCGAATTGACCGTCGCGCGAAGCCCGAGATCCAGCATCCGTTTCAAGGGATGGTCGCGCATGTCCTTGACGACGCGGAGCTTCAAATTCGACAGCGGGCAGAGGGTCAAGGTCATCTGCGCGTCGCGGAGCCGCGTGACGAGGCCCTCGTCCTCAAGCGCGCGGTTGCCGTGATCGAGGCGGTCGATCCTCAGCAAATCGAGCGAGTCCCGAATGTAATCGGGCGGCCCTTCCTCGCCGGCATGCGCGCAGAGCTTCAAGCCGCGCTCCTTCGCCGCGGCAAAGACGCGCGCGAACTTTTCCGGCGGATGGCCGACTTCCGTCGAATCAAGACCGACGCCGACGATCTCGCCGAGCCAGGGTTCAGCGTCTTTCAAGGTCGCGAAGGCGTCCTCTTCGGAAAGATGGCGGAGGAAGCACATGATGAGCTTCGACGTCATCCCGAACTTCGCGCGGCTCATCTTGAGCGCGGTCAGGATTCCGCTGATGGCGACGTCGAAGGCGACCCCCCGCGCGGTGTGTCCCTGCGGATCGAAGAAGATTTCGGCGTGGCGGACATTGTCCGCGCGCGCGCGGTTCAGATACGCCATGGTGAGATCGAAGAAATCCTCTTCGGTCCTTAAGACGTTCATTCCCTGATAATAGATGTCGAGAAAATCCTGAAGGTTCGAGAACCGATAGGCGGCGCGGACCTCCTCGACGGAGCCGAACGGGATCTCGATCGAATTACGCGTCGCCAGCGCGACGAGCATTTCAGGCTCAAGGCTTCCCTCGATATGAAGGTGCAGCTCCGCCTTCGGGAGGCGCTTTGCAAAGTCGATCAGCGCGGAAGTTGTCATCGCTTCCGCCTGACGAGGCCGATGAGAGCAGCGATGATGGCGATTGCGAGCGCCGCTGTGCCGAGGACCATCGATCCATAACCGCTGACCATTTTCACCGTCGTCGCCGCTTGCTGAACGAGCACCACGCTTTCGGCGGGCGCAACCCACTTTGCCGCGAACGCCGCGACGAGCGAATTTTCGATCACTTCGCAAAAGACGTAGAGCGGCGGCAGGATCAGCAGGTATTTGAGGATTGATTTTTCGAGCCGCACGGCCCTGAGCGCCAGCGCCATCGCAATCGACGTGACGAAAAGATTGCCGATGGCGTATGGGAAATCGAGCGCCTGCCAGAGAAGGTAATCGCCTGTCGCGTTTGAGGCGGCGAGCGCATCGAGCGAGCGTTGCGGCTCGATCGGCGGAAAGCCTGTCTGCGATTCGGGGAGTTTGCCGCCGCCGCCGGCGAGCGCCCGCGTCCACGGGCTTTCCATGTTGAACGCCCACCAATTGTAGGCGAACCACGCCGCGAACCAGATCGCAAAGCCGCGCCAGCTTGCGGTCCGGATGCGGGTTTCGATCCATTTATTCATGTCGCTCTCCTGACGGAACGGGCGAGCGCGAACGCGCCCCACGCGCCGAGACAGGCCGCGGCGAAGATCGTCGACAGGACGCCGGAAGCGAACTTTCCGACGGTCGCGATCTGCTGCGCGAGGGCGAGAACGCCGGTCGGTTCGGCGGCGCCGACGGCGAACAGCGCCAGCAGCGCGTTCTCTGAAAGTTCGAACGCCACATAGAGCGCCGGCGCCAGCAGCAGGAACCGCCCGTCGCCGCGCGCAAGATCGAGCCGCTTCAGCCCGAGCGCGATCGCGGTGAGGCCGGCGATTCCAGCAAGCGCGACGAAGGGAAGATCGAACGCCTGAAACCAGAGATAATCGCCGCGCGCTCCAGAGAGGCTCGCGATCGCGGCCGCCGGTTCGCCGTCCGGAAATCCGGCGATCAGCTCCGGCATTTCATTGCCGAGAACGCGGAATGGTTTCGTCCACGGGCTTTCTGACACGAACGTCCACCAGCCATAGGCTGCAAGGAGGACGAGCGCGGCGAGCAGGCGTTTCAGGCTCGCTCGTCTCATCTGCCGCTGCAGCCATCGTTCCATGATCAGAAGACGGCCCTCTCGGCGAGGCTTAAGCCCCCGACATCGACATATTGCGCGTCGCCGCCGGATTTCCTGATCGTGAACGCCGCCTTTTCAAATGACTGATAGGCGGGGGCCTCGATCGTATCGACCGCGATGAAACGCGCGTCGATCTGATCGCGGGTGACGGTCAGCGCGATATAGCCGTGATCTTCGCCCGAAATGTAGCGGACGTCCTCATTCACCTGACCGGTCAGCAGCGCGTATTCGGCGCCTTTGCCGCCGAGGAACGACTTTCGATAGGGAGAGGGCGATGAGACGGAATGAACGCCGAGCTCGACGCCCATATGGCCGCCGCCCTTCGCGACAAGGTCGTTCGCCCACCAGGTGTGCGTGTCGCCGGTGACGACGACGAGGCCGTCCGCCTGCGCCGCGCGCGCCGTCTCGTAGAAGCGCTCGCGCGCCGCCGGATAGCCGTCCCAGGCGTCGAGATTGGTCGGCAGGCCGAGCGTTGAAAACTTGATGAACGCACGGGCCTGATCCCACTGGCGTTCAAGTTCGACGACGTCTTCCTCGGTGACGTGCGGCTCAAGATTCGGCGCCGTCACCTTCGCCATGATCACCTGGTTGGCGATCAACCGCCACGGCTCGCCGCGCGCCGCCGACGCTTTCAGCGTGTCGGCGATGAAATCGAGCTGCGCCTCTCCGAGCATTTCCCGGTCCTTCGACCAGAGCGTCTCGTCGCGGAATTTCGCCACCGCTTCGGCGCCGCCCGCCATCAGCGCCGGCACGACGTCGTTATATTCGATCGGCGCCGTGCGGGCCATCAGCCGCGTTTCAAGCGCTGTCAGCGTCAGCAGATCGCCGAAGGTGAAGGCGCGGAAAATCGCTTCGCGCGTGCGGCCCATGCCGGGATCGCGGATCGGCATCCATTCGTAATAGGCCTGCAAGGCGTTCCGCCGGCGGTCGTCATAGGTTCCTTCCGTCGCCGGATCGTGATTATTGGCGCCGGTCGACCACGCGTTGTCGGCGGTCTCGTGATCGTCCCAGATCGAAATCAGCGGATGGGCGGCGTGCATCGCGCGGCTCGCCGGATCGGCTTTGTACTGCGCGTGGCGCGCGCGGTAGTCGGCAAGCGTGACGATTTCGTGCGCCGGTTCGTGATTGCGCCCGAGCGCCGCGCCTTCCTCGCCGCCATACCCGTCGCGGCCGTATTCGTAGATGTAGTCGCCAAGATGGATGACGGCGTCGAGATCGTCGCGGCGCGCGATCAAATCGTAGACGTTGAAATGACCGAACGGATAATTGGTGCAGGAAACGACGGCGAAGCGGGCCGCGGCGAGCGCGCCGGCGGGCAGTGTCTTCGTGCGGCCGACGGGCGAGCGCGCGTCGCCGACGCTGAATCGGTAGAAATAGCGCGTTCCGGGCGAGAGGCCCGTCGCCAGAACCTTGACCGTGAAGTCTCCCTCGAACCGCGCCTCCGCGTCCCCTGACGCGGCGAGCGCGGAAAAGTCCGTATCCTGAGCGATTTCCCAGCGGACCGGCATGACGTCGACGCCGGACGGCGAGACGCGGGTCCACAGGACGACGCTGTCGGGCGCCGGATCGCCGCTGGCGACGCCGTGCGCGAACAAGTCCTCGCCGGCGCCGACGACGGCCTCGTAGGATTTTCTGGGCGCGGGTCCCGCGCAGGCGGCGGCGCCCAGAATGGCGGTCCCAAGGGCGGCGCGGCGCGTCAGTTTGGTCATGGAATTCCTTTCATCGCGTGGATCGGTCGCTCCGGCGCAAAGTCGCCTGCGCGCCAGTCTTCTCTCTCGCCCGAATTGCTCTAGGTTGGCGACAGTTTCATGCAATCCGGGGTGAAAAGCGACATGCGAAACAGGACCCTCATGGCGGCGAGCGCGCTCGCGGCCGTGCTTGCGGCTACCGCCTGCGGCGGCAAGAGCGACAAGGCGAAGACGCCGGCTGAGCCCGGCGCCGACGGCAAGGCCGCGGCATCGACCGAAAAAGCCAAAGAAAAACAAGAGGCTGACGCGGCAAAGCCGGCGAGCCGCTGGGCTTCCGACGCTTTTCCGTCGACCTATCTGCCCTACACGTCGCAAACGACCGTCATTCGTGGCGTGACGATCCTCACTGGCCTGGGGACGCGCATCGACAACGGAACCGTGGTGCTCGAAGGCGGCAAGATCGCGAGCATCGGCGGCGCCGATGTCGCGGTTCCAGCGGGCGCCGTCGTCATCGACGGCAAAGGCAAATGGGTGACGCCGGGGATCATCGACGTCCACTCGCATCTTGGCGATTACCCCTCGCCGCAGACGGATTCGACGTCCGACGGCAACGAGGCGACAGCGCCGAACACCGCGCAGGTCTGGGCCGAACATTCGGTCTGGCCGCAGGATGCGGGCTTTACCAGAGCGCTCGCCGGCGGGATCACGGCGCTGCAGATCCTTCCGGGCTCTGCGAACCTTTTCGGCGGCCGGTCGGCGATCCTGAAAAACGTCCCGGCGCGGACGGTTCAGGGGATGAAGTTTCCGGGCGCGCCTTACGGCGTCAAGATGGCGTGCGGCGAAAACCCCAAGCGCGTCTATGGCGAAAAGGGCGGCCCGTCGACCCGCATGGCGAACTTCTCCGGCTATCGCACGGCCTGGATCGAGGCCGCCGAGTACAAGAGGAAGTTTGAGAAATACTGGGACGAAAAGTCCGAATGGGACAAGAAGAACGGCGACAAGAAGAAGAAAGCGAAGAAAAAGGGCGAGGAGGGCGCAAAGGAGCCCGAAGCGCCGACGCGCGATCTGAAACTTGAAACGCTCGCCGCCGCGCTCGCCGGCGACGTCGTCGTCAACATGCACTGCTATCGCGGCGACGAGATGGCGCAGGTCATCGATATGGCGAAGGAATTCGGCTACAAGGTGACGACGTTCCATCACGCCGTCGAGGCCTACAAGGTCGCCGATCTTCTTGCTGAAAACGGCATTTGCGCCGCGGTCTGGGCGGACTGGTGGGGCTTCAAGCTCGAGGCCTATGACGCGATCCGCGAGAATGCGGCGCTCGTTGATGCGCAAGTGAACGGCTGCGCGATCATTCACTCCGACGACGAATACGGCATCCAGCGCCTCAACCAGGAAGCGGGCAAGGCGATGGCCGACGGCAACAAGATGGGCCTCAAGATCGCGCCCGAGCATGCGATCAGATGGCTGACGTCTAATCCGGCGAAGGCGCTTCGGATCGACGACCGGACCGGATCGCTCGAAGCGGGCAAGATGGCGGATGTCGTCGTCTGGAACGGCAATCCGTTCTCGGTTTACGCAAAGACGGAGAAAGTCTTCGTCGACGGCGCGCTCCTTTACGACGCCAGCGATCCCGCGCGCTCGCCGCGGATGGATTTCGAACTCGGACAACGCGGCGAAGGCTTCACCGGCGGAGCGGGACAATGACAAAGAGATATTCATCGCTGAAACTTCTGTCGGCGTCGCTCGCCGCGGTCGCGGTCTCGATCGCTTTCGCCGGCGCGCAAACAATCGCGATCCAGAACGCGCGCGTCTACACGATGGCGCAATCGGGTCCCGAAGCGGATCAGACCGGCGGCGGCTTCAACAATGGCGACGTCATCATTCGCGACGGCGTCATTGCGGGCGTTGGACAGGACCTCCCCGTTCCCGAGGGCGCGCGCGTCATCAACGCGCAAGGGCGCGTCGTGACGCCCGGCCTCTTCGCGCCATGGTCGCAGATCGGCCTCATGGATCTCGACCTCGACGCCGAGGCGAACGACAGCTCGACCGACTCCGATTTTCCGCTTTCCGCCGCGCTCGACGCGACGGACGCGTTCAATCCGGGGGTGGCGCAGATCGCGGTCAACCGCGCGGGCGGCGTGACGAGAGCCGTCTCGGCGCCCGAGCCCGGGAACAAGATGTTCGGCGGACAAGGGGCGATCGTCGATCTTTCGGGGCGTCCCGCTTCCGTCATGCGCGCCAACGCGCTTCAGTCGGTCGCGATGGGCTCGGCCGGCATCGGCTATAATGGCGGCACGCGCCTTGGAAACTGGGCGGCGCTTCGCGAGGCGCTCGACGAGGCGCGGGCTTACGCCGCCAATCCCGGCGCTTACGCCATGCGTCCGCGTCAGGGCGGCCTCTCTCTCGGCGATCTCGAAGCGCTCGGCCCGGTGGCGCAAGGGCGCCAGCCGCTGGTCGTCTCGGTGAGCAGCGTCACGGACATCCGCACACTGATCAAGCTGAAAGCGCAATACGGCGTCAATGCGATCATTCTCGGCGGGACGGAAGCTCATCTCATCGCAACGGAAATCGCGGCGGCGAACATTCCGGTCATTCTCAATCCGTGGCTGAACCTCCCCTCTCAGTTCGAAGATCTCGGCGCGACGCAGGCGAACGCCGCGAAGCTGAACGCGGCCGGCGTCACCATCGCGTTTTACGATCCGCCGTCCGGCACGCATAATCTGCGGCTCCTGCCGCAACTCGCCGGCAACGCGGTCGCGAACGGGCTTCCCTACGGCGCGGCGCTGAAAGCGCTGACGGTCAACCCTGCGCGCATCTTCGGCGTTTCCGACCGCCTCGGCACGCTCGAGATCGGCAAGGCCGCCGACGTCGTGATCTGGGACGGCGATCCGCTCGAAATCTCGACGCGGCCGATCGCGGTGCTGATCGACGGGCGCGTCACATCGCTGAAAAACCGCCAGACGATGCTGCGCGACCGCTACAAGGACCTCTCGCGCGGCGATCTCCCCCACGCTTATCGCGGGGCGCAGTAGGAATTTCCGGCAATCGGCAACCGGGAACCGGCAATCGTGATGTGCGAAGCGCGGTTGCCGGTTCCCGGTTGCCGGTTGCCGGTTTAGGCTGTCGCCATGACCCGCCGCCTCAAGATCGCCATCTGCCAGATCGCGCCGGTCGTCGGCGACATCGCCGGCAACAAGGCGAAAATTCTCGCCGCGCGCGCGCAAGCGGCGACGCAAGGCGCCGATCTCGCCGTCTTCTGCGAACTCGTCGTCTGCGGCTATCCGCCCGAAGACCTCGTCGCCAAGCCCGCCTTCCAGCGCGCCTGCCGCGCGGCGGTCGAAGAGCTTGCGCTCACGACCGCCGACGGCGGTCCCGCCATGATCGTCGGCTCGCCCCTGGAAGGAAGGCGCAGCGCTCTACAACGCCGCGCTGCTCCTCTCGGGCGGCCAGATCGCCGCCGTCCGCTACAAGGTCAAGCTGCCGAATTACGGCGTCTTCGACGAGCCGCGCCGCTTTACGCCGGGACCGGAGTTCCCTCAGCCTACGGAGTTCAAGGGAGCAAAGCTCGGCCTCATGGTCTGCGAGGACATGTGGCTCCCCGGCGCGGGCGAGGCGCTCGCCGAGGCCGGCGCCGATTTTTTCATCGTCCCGCACGGCTCGCCGTTCCGCGTGACCGCGCTTGAGGAGCGCGAGGCGGCGGCCCGGACGCGCGTCAAGGCGACCGGCAAGCCGTTGATGTTCGTCAATCAGCTCGCCGGGCAGGACGAGGTCGTCTTCGAGGGCGCCGCCTTCATCATGGACCGCGCCGGCGAGATCGTTCATCGCGCGCCGCAGTTCGAGCCGGGCGTTTTTCTCTCCGAATGGGAGGAGCGGGGCAATGGCTGGGAATGCGTCGCGGGTCCGAACGCCGAGTGGGTCAAGGGCGAGGAAATGATCTACCGCGCCGTCGTTCTCGGCGTCCGCGATTATATTGAAAAGAACCGCTTCCCCAGCGTCGTCATCGGTCTTTCCGGGGGCGTTGATTCGGCGCTCACCGCGTGCATCGCCGTCGATGCGCTGGGGCCAAGCCGCGTGCGCTGCGTGATGATGCCCTCGCGCTATACGGCGCGCCATTCGATCGAGGACGCCGAGGAGTGCGCGAAGCGTCTTGGCGTTTCTTATGAAGAGATCGCCATCGAGCCCGCCGTCGAGGCGTTCGGCAAGATGCTCGCTCCCGCTTTCGCAGGGCGCCCGCCCGATGTCGCGGAAGAAAACATCCAGTCGCGCGTCAGGGGCGCCGTCCTCATGGCGCTCTCGAACAAGTTCGGGCCGATGGTGCTGACGACGGGGAACAAATCCGAAATGTCGGTCGGCTACGCGACGCTCTATGGCGACATGAACGGCGGCTACAATCCGCTGAAAGACCTCTACAAGACCGACGTCTGGCGCCTCTGCCGCTGGCGCAATGCGAACAGCGCGGCGGACCTCAAAGGGCCGAAAGGCGCAATCATCCCGGAACGGATCATCGCGAAGGCGCCGTCGGCGGAGCTTCGCGCCGAACCAGACGGACCAGGACAGCCTGCCGCCCTACGACATTCTCGACGGCATCCTTGAGCGCCTCGTCGAGCGCGAAATGGCGGTCCGCGACATCGTCGCCGACGGCTATGACGAGGCGACGGTCGCGAAGGTCGAGCACATGCTTTACGTCGCCGAATACAAGCGCCGGCAGGCGCCGCCGGGCCCCAAAGTCACGAAGGTCAATTTCGGCCGCGACCGGCGCTATCCGATCACCAATGGCTGGCGGGACAGGAGCTGAGCAATGAAAATCACGCGGAGAGCAAGTCTCGGGTTGATGGCGGCGGCGGCGGTCGCGCCGAAGGCCCTGGCGGCGACGCCGAAGGTCTTCGACGCGGCGGTGATCGGCGCCGGCGTCTTCGGCGTCTGGGTCGCCGATCGTCTGAAACGCGCGGGGCTTTCCGTCGCGCTGATCGACGCTTACGGCGTCGGCCATGGCCGCGCCTCCTCGGGCGGCGAGACGCGGGTCACGCGCTATTCCTATGGCGGCGACGCGCTCTACGCCGAGATGGCGCGGGAGTCGCTCGTTGCGTGGAAAGAGGTCTCGGCGCGCGCCGCGACGCCGCTCTTTCACAACACCGGCGTTCTCTGGTTCTCGCCGGAGAACGACGACTATATGGCGAAGAGCCTCGCCTATCTTGAAGCGACGAAAACGCCCTTCCGCAAACTGGATCGCAAGGCGCTTGAAGGCGCCTATCCCCAGATGCGCTTCTTCGACGGCGAAGCGGGATTTCTTGAGGAAGAAACTGGCGCGCTCGTCGCCGGTCGCGGCGTTCAAACGGTCGCCGCGCTCGGCGGCTTTCCGTTTTTCATCGCGCGCGCCGGCGAGCCGAAGAAAAAACGCGGCGTCTTTGCGCCGGCGCCCGGCGTCAGGGCGGCGCGCCTCGTCTACGCCTGCGGACCGTGGCTGCCAAAAGTCTTCCCGAAGATTTTGGGCCGGCGCATCGTCGCGACGCGGCAGGAGGTCGTCCATTTCGGCGCGCCCGCGGGCGATGACCGCTTCCGTCCGGGCAAGCTGCCCGTCTGGGCGGATTTCAACGCTGGCGATCTCACCTACGGGCTCCCTGACATTGAGGGGCAAGGCTTCAAATTCTGTTTCGGCGCCGCCGGCCCTGAAATCAGCCCCGACGATCAGGAACGCCTGGTCGGCGCCGATGTCGTCGCGCGCGCGCGCGAGTATCTGAAGCGCCGGTTCCCCGATCTCGCGGAAGCGCCCGTCGTTCACAGCCGCGTCTGCCAGTACGAGAACTCGTCGAACAGCGATCTCCTGATCGACCGCCACCCCGATTTCGACGACGTATGGCTCGTCGGCGGCGGTTCCGGCCATGGCTTCAAGCTCGCGCCCGCCGTCGGACGCTACGTCGCCGACCGCATCACGGGCGCCGGCGCGGCAGAACCGCGCTTTTCGCTCGCCTCGAAACAGAGATTCGAAGAGCGCGTGTTTCGGTAAGGCGCCCGACGGCGACAAAAAGCCGGGCGATTCAGCGTTGCGGTCTCGTCTTTTTTCGAGGTTGCGCGCCGGCTGCAGAAGGAAAAGCCCCGCTCCTCCGGCCGCAAAGAGCCCGGCGGATTTTACGGCGCAGTCCGCAGCCTGCGTCTTTCGCAAGCCGCAATGCGGTTTCGCCCAAGGATATTTGCAGCGACAGCATTTGCCGTTTCATCTCCATCAGCGTCGTCATCACGGACGCGCTGCGGCGCAGATCCGGGATGACGTTGGAGCGAATTCTAAATCAGCCGGAGAGGTGTGGGATAAGTTGTAGGATAAGGTGGGGGATAAGTACGGGGATAACCCGGGGGATAAGTACGGGGATAAGTTTTTATTACCGCGCGGAATCAACGCGCTTCATGGTTAACGAAAAAAATTTGGTTAATGAAAAATCGGCGCCGAAATTCGTAGCAGAAGATTCCATTTTTTACAGCCGCCGGCAGGCGTTCCGTAGACGGATCATCAACCGGCGGGAGAAATTCCTTCCCAATTCAAGGAAGGGTTTCTCGCGGCGAGCGCCGCCGTTGAAACTTGCGACCGCGTCGGCGGCGAGAAACCCTCCCCGCCCTCCCTTTTCAAGGGAGGGAGAAGGAAGAGGCGCGGACTGTCTTCCCTCCCTTGAAAAGGGAGGGCTTTCACGCCCGGTTGCGCGAAGCGGAACCGGCCTTGCGTGAAAGGGAGGGTTTGCTTTGGGCGCTTTTCAAGTTGACGTCCGGAACTCGCGCCGAGAAACCCTCCCCTCCCTCCTCATCCCGAGGAGCGTCGCGTCTCGAAGGATCAAGGGAGGGAAAAGGAAGAAGGAATTTTCAGGAGCGGGCGCCGAGCTTGCCGGCCGCGCTCGTCGCGGCGCGCTCATAGGCTTCGACGAAGAGATGGCGCTGCGCGTGGCTGCCGCCGATGCGCTCAAGCGTCGGCAATGCGCGCGAAAACGCCTCGGCTGCGCCTGCGTAGTCCTCGGCGGCGAAGGCGCGCACGGCGTTGGCGGCGGGAAGGCCGGTCTCGCGCCAGAAATCCTTGTAAGGACCTTCGGCGCTTTCAGCGTGTCGCGTCAGCGAGGCGAGAAACGCGTCCGCTTCGCCCGCGTCGCCGGCGCGCGCGAGCGCGTAGAGATAATGGATATCATGGAAGGGGAGGATGTGCTCGCCCGCCCGCCGCCGCACCTGTTCGAGAACCGGCGCCCAGCGCGCGCCGACGTCGAGCCCGCGCATTTCAAACCGCCAGAGCATCGAGACGGCGCCGATCTGCTCTTGCGGGAATTCCGGCCACGCGCCCCAGAGTTTCTTGTCGTAGATCGACAGCGCTTCGTCGGGGCGGCCGAGCGCGAGGCGGAAAAGCGCCGCGTGCCACCAATTATGGTCGCGGATGAAGACGCCCTTCTTCTCCCAGGTGTGCGAGCAATGATCGAGCCAGCGCGCGCCGTCCTTCGCGCGCCCTTCTGTCTCCATCACATGCGCGACCGCATGATGGGCCCAGGCGTCGTCGATTGCGATTTCAGCCGCGCGGAGCCCTTCTTCTTCCGCTTCTTCGAGGCGATGGTTCTGCTCAAGCGCGAAAGCGACCATGCCATGCGCATACGGATGATCTTCAAAAACGATGCGCGCGCGCTCTCCAAAGCGCAAAAGCGCCTCGCGGTCGCCGAGATTGAAAGCGTGGTACTGGCCCCATTTGATCGCGCAAAGATCAGCCGGCCAGCGAACGGTCAGCTCGTCGAGCGCGCCGAGCGCGCGGATATAGTCGCGCCGCGCCCAGGCCTCGACCGCCGCGATGAAGAGCCGCTCGCGGTCGCTCGCAAGGCTTGACGCCGCGCGCATGCGGGAAAGATAGGGCTCGGCGTGCGTCCAGCCTTCGGCGCCCTCAAAGGCGAGGTGAAGCGCGGCGGCGTGCGCGTTCAAGAGCGCGGCGTCGGGCGCGGCGTCGGCGACGGCGAAGAGGTCGCGCAGGCGCGATCCGTAGGAGAGGAACTCGCGGACATAGCAATCATAGCCCGCCGCCGCCGGCGGCGCAGGCGTTCGAAATCGGCAATCCGGACTGATCGGCGTTTCGCATCGGGCCGGTTGACCATGAAGCGCCGCGCCGCGCCAGACGCCGCGTGGTCACAGGCGGTCACAAAAGGGAACAGGGAACAGGGAACAGGGAACAGGGAATAGGGAATAGGGAATAGGGAATAGGGATAGGGAATAGGGAATAGGGAATAGGGAACAAGACATCCCGCTCATCCCGGCGAAAGCCGGGATCCAGCGCGCGCCTCGGGCGCGCAATCAAAGAGTTTTCATGAGCGTTAAAAGTTGGATTCCGGCTTTCGCCAGGATGAGCGGGGTTTGGATCAAGCCCCAAAAGAAAAACCCCCGCCTTTCGGCGGGGGTTCGATCCGTTCAGCGATACGGGCCGTTAGTCGCTGCGCATGATCCCGAGGATATTCAGGATGTGCACGAAGAGCGTGACGAAGGAGCCGTAGAGCGCGAAGGCGCCGAAGATCGCGGCGCGGTCGTTCGCTTCGCCGCCCTCGCGGTACATTTCCTTGATCATCTGCGTCTCGTAGGCGGTGACCGCCGAGAAGACGAGGACGACGGCGCCTGAGGTGACGAGGCTCATGATCGTCGACTGGAAGAAGATCGCGTTGAGGACGATCGCGATCAAAAGGCCGATCGAGGCCATGAACAGGAACGTCGCCATGCCCGAAAGATTTTTCTTCGTCGTGTAGCCGTACAGGCTGACCGCGCCAAAGGTCGCCGCGGTGATGAAGAACGCCTTGTAGATTTCGGAAGCCGCGCCCGCCTGATTGAACGCGAACAGCATCGGCGCAATCATCGCGCCCCAAGCGGCCGCATAGATCCAGAAAAGTCCGTGTGCGGCCGTCTTCGATCCGGAGAAAATGACCTTCGGCGCGAAGAAGCCGATGCCGAGGATCGCGGCGAACAAGACCCATTTGAGGGGCGTGCCGGCGATCGTTTGCACCATGGCGGGGTTCGAGGCGACGGCGAGCGAGACGAGGCCGGTGCCGGCGACCGCCATCATCATGTAATTGTAGACGCCGAGCATGTACTGGCGCAGGCCCTGGTCAATGGCGAGACCATCGGTGCGGGCGGTCGTCGCGCCGTAATTCCTGCGGGGTTCGTTCATGGGTGGATCAGCCTTTCTCAAGGTTGTTTAAAGCCAAGCGTCAATATCAGGATTTCGACCTGTCTTTACAAGGGTGCGCGAGCCGTTTTGCTATGCGGAATCGGCGGTTAACGCCGTTTTAGCCGGCTCGCGAAAAAGCCGTCCATGCCGCCTTCCGCGGCGAGCATTGAGGGGAGGGTTCTCAGATCCCCGTCGCGGCTGATCGCGGGAAGGCCGCCAATCTCGCCCGGCGTCACTGGAACGCGCTCGATTTCCTTGTGGCGCTCCAGCGCCGCGGCGATCTGCTTTTCCCCTTCCTCGGCCTGCAGCGAGCAGGTGCAATAGACGAGGAGGCCGCCCGGTTTGAGGAGGGCGAGCGCCTTGTCGATCATCCGCGCCTGCACGGCGGTAAGCGATTTCAAGTCGTTCTCGGTCTTCGACCACAAGATGTCGGGGTGGCGGCGGATGGTGCCGGTCGCGGTGCAGGGCGCATCGAGGAGGATCGCATCCGCAAGCCGCGGCGGCGCCCAATCGAGTATGTTTTCCTTGATCGTTTCGGCAGCGAGTTTGGTTCGGGCGAGGTTCTCGGCGATGGTTTTGAGGCGCGATCCCTCGCTATCGACGGCGACGACTTCGGCCCCGGCTGCCGCGAGCTGCATGGTCTTGCCGCCGGGGGCGGCGCAGAGGTCGAAAACGAGCTTGCCCCGGACGTCGCCGAGCAGGCGGGCCGGAAGGGCGGCGGCGGCGTCCTGCACCCACCAGCGCCCTTCGTTAAAGCCCGCGAGGCTTGTGATTTTGCGAGCCGCCGGGGATCCGGACGGAGCCGGTCGCCAGCAGGACGCCATTCGTTTCTTCCGCGATACGGCTAGCCTCCGCCGGATCGCGCGGGGTCAGATCGATCGACGCTTCGGCCTGGTTCGCGCGGGCGATGGCGCGGGCAAGGTCGGGCCCGAAGCTCCGCTCCCAGCCCCGCCACATCCAGCCCGGCGTGTCGGTCCGTTCGGGCAAGGCGGCGATGGCGGCGGGCCCGCTGGCGGCGATTTTCCGGGCGACGGCGTTGATGAGACCGGCATAGCCGGCGGTTTCGCGGAATTCCTGCGCGAGGGCGACGGCGGTCGAGACGACCGCATGGTCGGGCGTTTTGAGGAAAAGGCTCTGGACGGCGGCAAGGCGGAGAACGTCGGTCGCCCGCGCCGAGCGCTTGGGGATCGGCTTGTCGATATACTGCCCGATCACCTGATCGATCGTTCCGCGGCGCCGAAGGACGCCGGCGGCGAGGGCGTGGGCGAGGCCCCGGTCAGGACCTTCAAGCGCGTTGAACGAGCGGCAGTCCTCCAGCGCCTGATCGAGGGTCCGGCCGGCGGCGACGAGGGTCAGGATATCGAGCGCGGCCCGGCGCGGCGCGAGGCCCGGAATGTCGGGCTTGGGCGGCGGCGCCTTTGCCGGTCGATCCCCTCGCGGTTTGCCGGACGGCGTTTTTTTCGCGAATTTGGGGCGTTGTTCGATCATGGCGGCGGCTTAACCATGAGGGCCCGCAAAGTCACGCGGCATTTGCGCAAACGCGGTTTCGGGATAGGATCAGAAGAGATCCGGGCGTTGGGGCGCCCAGCTTTCGATCTTTTGGTATTCGCACGAACGGTGGGGATTTTAATGTCCAAGACCTTGATGCGCCTCTCGGCGGGTTTTGTCGCGCTCGCGACGATCGGCGGAGCGGCGAACGCCCAGACGCAGGAAATCATTTCAAATCCGCGCGGCATGGTCGCGAATTTCGACGCGATGAATTTGGGGCAGGTGCTGACCGAACTCGGCATCGTGTGGCAGGAGCGCCAGACTCGCGGACGGCACGCGGCCTTTATCGCCGCCTCGATCGGCGGCTCGATGAATTTCAACATCGTGCCGCTCGCCTGCCTCGGGCGGCAGACGCTCGGGCTGTCGTCGGCGCGAGCACGTCACCTTGTTCACCGGCGGATACGCCAATCCGCAGTCGGTGTCGGCGTTCGACCAGAAATACGTCGTTCACCAGCGCCGGGATTATTTCCGACAACAGCGGCGCCTATCTCGCACGGTACGATATCGCGGATTACGGCATTCCGCGCGGCAATGTCGCATCGAGACCTGCGAACTATCTCTCGCTCGCGCAACGGTTTCAGGATGAAATCGCCGCAAAGACAGTGAGCGCTGATGGCTATGTCGATGATATGTCGGCGTCGATCCTCAATGTGCGCGCGGCGGAAGCGATCGGCATCGACGCCGCTGTCAAAGGCGACGGCACGACAGCCGCGCTCCATCAAGCGAGCATGAACGCGTCGCCGGAACTTATCCGCAAGCTTATCAAGTCGGATAACGCGCCGAGGAACAAGATCACGAACGTCACCGAATAACGAACGGTCGTTCTCCACAGGAAAACCCCGCCGGAAACGGCGGGGTTTTTCGTTGCGGCGCGGAGTGACGGTCAGCTCGTGCAGGAGCCGGCGACGACGCAGTACTGGACCTTCGCCGACATGCGGGGCCAGCGCGTCGCGGTCTTTTTCATGGTGATCGCGCCGATGACTTTCTGCGAAATCGGCGAGGAATAATCATAAGAGGTTTCGGCGACGATCAGCGACGAGGCGTCGTCGAGCAGCGTTCCATCGACCGCGCCGGCGTAGACAGACCCCGCCGCATAGGGCGCCGCGCCGGTTGAATCGAGGCTCCAGTGCACTTTGACTTCGTCGGTGTCCGCATCGAGCACGACGCTGACGACGCGAAAGGTGACGTCGACGCCCCCCGTATCGATGACGTCTTCCATGCCGGTGAAAAGATCTTCGAGGTTCGCCTTGGTGATCGATGTCTCCTGCGCGACGAGGTCGGCGAGCGTGTTCGCGGCGAGGAGAACGCGCCGGTTGGTCGAATAGGCGGCGGAGGCTTCAATCATGCCGAAGAAGAGAAGGAGCATGATCGGCGCGACGAACGCGAATTCGACGGCCGCGATGCCCGAGCGGGAGTGAAGGAAGCTGCGGGCAATCGGGAATCGGGAATCGGGAATCGGCAGGCGGAGATGCTTCGATTCCCGATTCCCGATTCCCGAATTCCCGGTTTGTCGTTCTTCTCAAGAGTCATACGGCTCATTCCTGAAAATCGACGTCGAGAACATTTTCACGCGCCCGTCGGCGGCGCGCTGAAGATTCATGCCGAGCCCCGGATTGAAGCTCTTGTGCAGATAGCAGACGCGCACCCTGACGATTTCGCGTGAGGCGCCTGCGTCATAGGGAATGGCGTCGACAGCGTCGGCGTCGGCGTCGCGGCAAACGGGCGCTGCGACGTCGGCCGCGAGCGCTGCAAAACTTGCAAACCGCGTCACGTCGACCGTGAGGCGCTCATCGCAGTCGCCAAAGATGCTGACCGTATCGCAAATCTCGTCGAAGAACGCATCGCGCGAAATCGAGCCGGATTGCGCCTGGCCCGTGCGGATGAGGCGCGCCGCCTTCGAGTTCGCCGCTTCGACCGCGGATTCGACGAAGAAGAAATAGCCGCCCTCGAGGATCGAAAACGTCAGGGCGAGAAACATCGGCGCGATGAGCGCGAACTCGACCGCCGAGGAACCGTCCTGGCGCCGAAGAAATCCCGACCGCAAAAGTCCGAAACCGGATTTTCTCATTCCCGCACAACTCCCGGGCCGCTCGCCCGCGCAACCATCTCGGGAATTCTTCAAGCAAGGGTCGCGCCGCCGACGCCCATCCCGGATAGGCGCAATTTGCATGAAAGCGCTTAACCCTTCGTGATCCAGCATCGTTAACGGCGCGGCCGACGGCGAAAAGTCACAACAAAAAAGGCGGCCCGAAGGCCGCCTTTTCCGCGATCCTTGTCGCCGACGTTCCTAGAACGTCATGTTGAGGCCGAAGCCCCAGCGGCGCGGTTCCAGAAGGAAGAGGTTCTGGAAGTTGCCGGCGCTCTGGCCGACGTCGAAGGCGCCGGTGAAGGCGTCTTCGTTGGTCACGTTCTGCATGAAGAAGCGCATCGTACCAGTTGCCTTCCGACGGGCCGGAAACGCACTTGCGCGTTCATGTAGCCGTAGCTGTCGATGGTGTCCTGGATGTCGTTGAAGATGTTGGTTTGAGGCTCGTCTGACAGAAGGCGTCGACCCGCGGGATGAACTCGTAACGGCCCTCGGCATCGGGAAGGTCGTACTGGATGCCGCCGGAGACCTTGAACTCGGGCGAGCCCGGAAGTTCGTTGCCCTGCACGTTGACCGCGATGCCGTCGACGACGGCGAAGCCGCGGCGCCGCCGGATCGAGGGCGTTGATCGTCCCGATGTTCGCCCGCAGCGCCGAGCACACCGAGAATGGCGAGGCGATGATGCGGTTGATCGCCGGAACGCCGCCGAAGACTGGTGCCGATGAGCGGCGGGCCCGCGGTCCGAGTGACGACGCAGTCCTAACCGTTGGTCACGTCCGAGAAGAGTTCGGCGTTCGCCGCCCCTTGCCGTCGGGTCGCGGCTGTCGATCGTCGAGAAGTCGCCGGCCGAGGTGTTGAGGTAGGCGGCGTTCATGTTGACGATGAGGCGGTCGGTCGGGCGCAGCACGAATTCGCCCTCGATGCCCCACACCTTCGCGTCGATATTCTCGTTGATCGAGGTGTTGGCGAAGATGCGCGAACACCTGCAGGCCCGAATAGTCGTAGTAGAAGCCGGTCAGGTTCGCCTGGAGCACGCCGTCGAAAATGTTCGACTTCACGCCGACTTCGTAGGCCTTGATGACCTCCGAGTCGAAGGTGAGCGGAATGTTCAGGGCCGTCAGCGTGCGCGGGTTGAAGCCGCCCGGCTTGTAGCCGCGCGTCCACGACGCATAGAGCTGCACGTTGTCGTTCGGCGTCCACTGCAGGACCGCGCGGCCGGTCGTCGCGTCGAAGTCGCCTTCGACGACGCGGAAGTCGTTGCGGCCGCCGCTCGCGCAATAGATTTCAAGCGAGGGACACTGAACGAGTTCGTTGGCGTCGAGGAGGCCCCTGACCGACGGCGTGCCGAACGGCACGACCGCGGGGATTGCGCCCGGCACGCCGGCGACGGCCGAACCGGCGATCGAGCAGGTTGCCGCGGTCGCGAACGCCCTTCGTATCCCAGTTGTGGCGGATGCCGCCGGTCAGTTTCAAGCGTGTCGGTGATGTCGAAATAGACTTCGCCGAAGACCGAGGTCGAATTGAGGAACGAATTGTCCGTGTCGTTCCAGAAATACGGCGTGTAGAACGAATAGGCCGAAGCCCGGAGCGCCCGGCGCGCCGAGCGCCGCCGGCGACGGTGGTGCCGAAGCCGTAGGCGAAATAATCGAGGCCCGTGGTCGCGACCGCGTAGTCGGCGAAGCCGTTCGATTCCGCATGGCTGACGCCGAGCAGGAAGTTGAAGCCGCCGTCGAAGTCGGTGTTGACGATGCCTTCGGCCGACCAGTAGTCGGTCTCGCCGATCGACATGTCGACCGCGCGATAGTTGGACGAGCGGTCCTGAACATTGCCGCCGATGACGCCGACGAGGCCGTTCGGGCCGGTGATGCCGACGTCGAATTCAGAGAGCGGGAAGGTGGCCGGGACCCGCCGCGGGCCGCCCGTCACGGTGCAGACGCCGCGGAAGCCGCCGAAGGGCCGACCGGCGCGCAGATAACGGGCGGGCGCATCAGCGTCGGGCCGACGCCCGGCGTCGAAGTCCATGCGCGAGGCGACTTTCGAATTGCCCCAGCCGCCGTTCATCTTGAACGGACCAGGTTTCGAAGTCGTGCTTGAAGTTCAGCATGAAGATCGATTCTTCGGCGGCATATTCGGGACGTGTGTCCTGGTTGACCTGGCGAAGATCGGTCGGCTGCGTCGCGCCGTTGACCGGGCCGGGCGCCAGCTGAGGGGAGGCCGTAAGCCGCCGCCGCCGGGTTGCCGAGCGTCGCCGGCGAGCGCGAAGGTCTGCGCCGAGGTGTTGGCGAAGAAGTCGCGCGAAGATCCATGGCGGCCGAACGAACGCGGGCCGTTCGGGTCGCAGCCGAGGAGCGGCGAAAGCGGGCCTTCTTCGCAGGCCTGTTTTTGCGAGCGCATGCGGCTGTCGTCTTCCCGCATGTAGCTCGCCGGTCAAGTCGATCGTCGTATTGAATCCGAGGGCAGTCCAGCGCGCCGAGCCGCGCAGCGCGTAGATGTTGCGGTCGTCGATGTCGCGAGCCGTCTAAGATGTTCTGCGTGTAGCCGTCGCGCTGGATCGTCGTGCCGGCGAGGCGGACGGCGAAATTCTCCGAGAGCGGAAGGTTCAAGGCGCCTTGCACCTTCACCGAGCTTGTAGTTGCCGTATTCGGCGTCGGCATAGCCGCTGACGCCGTCGGTCGAGGCTTTCTTGGTGATGACGTTGACGACGCCGCCGGTGGCGTTGCGGCCGAACAGCGTGCCTTGCGGACCGCGCAGGATTTCGAGCCGCTCGACGTCGAAGAATTCCGTTTCAAAAAGGCGCGGCGCCTGGATGTAGATGTCGTTCATGTGGATCGAGGTCGAGGGTTCGGTCGACGCGCCGACGGCGAGAGCGCCGATGCCGCGGATCGAGATCGAGGACGTCGTGAACTGCGACTTCGAGAAAGCGAAGTTCGGAATGTTGAACTGGATGTCCTGGAAGGTTTCCAGCTGGCGCGACGCGAGGTCTTCGCCGCCGAACGCCGAGACCGCGATCGGAACGTCCTGGACCGATTGTTCCTGACGCTGCGCGGTGACGACGATTTCATCGCTGATCGACTGCGCGGATGCGGAAGTCGCCGCGATCGCGCCGATCGCGGCGCCGCAAAGAAGACGTCCCGACACGGAAGCGAGACCCTTGGACACTTTCATTTGGTAAACCCCTAATTGCGCCCCTCCCTGACGGGGCAGATTGGCGGTCGCCCGCTAAACGAGCGGGAAGCGCGGATGGCGCAGTATTTGCCTGCTAATGCGTCGCCGTAAAGTAAACGTGAGGACGATTAATGCGCCGCGGCGCTTACCGTGCCAAAATTGCAACAAGCGGTTTACCCGGCCGAGGCGGCGCAATCGTAAGGAATGCTGCAACGCAGCAAAGAAGGCCGAACGGTCGTACTCCTCGTCATGATGCTGGATTGATCAGATGGTGGGCGCGGCAGGGTTCGAACCTGCGACCCCTACGGTGTGAACGTAGTGCTCTACCGCTGAGCTACGCGCCCTTCAGGATGGGCGACCTCTTACCCGGCGGCGGCGGCGGGTCAAGCCGGATCAGGCGGCGGCCGACCGATCGGAGGCGACCGCGCGGACCCGGCTTGCAGGAATGATCAGGAAAGCGCTCGCGCCTTGCCCGACCTCCGAGACCAGGCGGAATTTCCCGCCATGGGACTGCATCACTGCGTTGACGAGCGGCAGGCCGAGACCGAGCCCTTCCCTCGATCGGCGGAGCGACAGGTCGGTCTGGCTGAAGGGGTGCGTGAGAGCGTCGAGCCTTTCGGCGCGATCGCCGGAGCCGTTGTCCTTGACGAGGATGGCGAGATCGCCGGTTTTGGTCAGCGCGGCGCCGACCGTGATCTTCGACGCCGGGCGCCGAGAACTTGACCGCATTGTCGACGAGTTTGCCGATGAGAGCGGGCGACCAGCGAGCGGTCGCAGCAAAGTTCGCGCCCGCCGGATCCTGCTAACGCGCCTAATGTCCGCCTTCGCCGAGACCAGCGATTTTTCAATCGGCGCCAGCGCCAGATCGACAAGTTCGTCGAGCGTGCAGTCGAATTCGTTGAGCGCGATCGGGCCCGACCGCGCGTCCGAGGCGAGGAGCATGTCGGACACCGAATTCAGCAGCCGCTTGCCGCCGTCGACGATGTAATCGGCGTATTCCTTGTGCAGATGATCGTTGTCGCGGGCGAATTGCTCGACAGAGAATCTGGCCAAAACCGATGATCGCGTTCAGCGGCGTTCTGAGCTCATGGCTCATGACGGAGAGCAGAGCTGTCCTTGAAGCGCGACCGGCTTCAGCCGCGTCGCGCGCGTGCTCGGAGCTCCTTCTGGTCTTCGCTCGCCTTGAGGACGAAGCGCACGGAATGGGTGAAAAGCGTCCAGTTGATCGGCTTTGCGAGAAACGACGTCGCGCCTGCGGCGAACGCCTCTTCGACCGCGTCCGAACGCTCGCTGCCGGTGACGACGATCACCGGAATGGCGGCGATCGACTCTTCCGACCGGATGATCCGCGTCAGGTCGTAGCCCGTCATGTTCGGCATGTCGACGTCGGAGATGACGAGATCGGCGCCGGCTCGCGCCTTCAGGAGATCGAGGCCCTCAGCGCCGTCCGCGGCGACCGCCGGCTCGTACCCGGCTTCCGCAAGTTTCGTCGCGGCGAGTTCCCGCATGATCGGGTCGTCATCGATGACCAATACGCGCGCTTTGCCCATGTCAGGCCGCTCCACCCTCGCGCCGCGCCGTCCCCCCGGCCGTTCGGCGCGCCTTGCCGAATGTCGATCAATCGAACATTTTTGCGAAGAATGCGTTAACGTCTTCGCGCAAGCAGGGCTCCGAAAGCAAATCTCAAAGAATTTCAGCCTACGGTCGATCCCACAGGTTGGAGATCGCGCGGCTTTGGCCCACCGCAGGACATCGCTCAGAAGCCAGCTCACGTCGCTGGTCGTGACCGCCGTATTCGGCGCCGTCGCGCTCGCGACGGCGTCGTTCGTATGGCGCGAGATCGCGCAATACGGCGCGGAGCGCTCGCGCGAACTGCAGTCGAGCGCATCCGTGTTCGCGGCGACGATCTCGAACGCCGTCGCCAATAGCGACGAAGCGGAAGCGCTCGAAGCGCTTCGCACCATCAGCTTCATGCCGCATATTCGTCATGTGCGCGTCGCCAGGGTCGACGGCTCGCCCTTCGTCGAGCTCGGCGACGCCGGCGCGACCTCTTCGCGACTGTCGGCGGGCAGGGCGTCTACCGAAGTCATCGCGCTCCTGCGGTCGAAATCGCTGTCGGCGACGTCGAGTCTCGTTCATGACGGCAAAACCGTTGGCGCCCTGACGATCACCGCGGATACGTCCGATCTCGGCCGGCATATCTGGGGCATCTTGTGGGACGCCGTTTCAGCGGCGGCGTTTTCCGCGACCGTCGGCCTCCTTCTCGCTTTGCGGATGCAGCGCAGCATCACCAATCCGATCATCGATCTCGCCCGCGTGATGCGCGACGTCCGCGAGCGCGACGATTTCGGGGTCCGCGCAACATCCTCCGGCGCCAACGAGGGCGGCGATCTGGTCGAGGCGTTCAACGACATGCTCGACAAGATTCAGGACCGCGACGCGCGGCTCCTCGCGCAGCAGGAAAACCTCCAGAAGATCGTGACCTTGCGGACGCGTGAATTGAAACTCGCGAAAGAGGCGGCCGAGGCGGCGAACAGCGCGAAGTCGGAATTCCTCGCCGCGATGAGCCATGAAATCCGGACGCCGATGAACGGCATGCTGGTGATGGCGGAACTCATCAACAATTCGGATCTTCCGCCGCGCCAGAAGCGCTATTCCGAAGTCATCGTGCGCTCCGGCCAGAGCCTTTTGACCATCATCAACGACATTCTCGACTTCTCCAAAATCGAGGCGGGAAGGCTCGAACTCGAAAAAATTCCGGTAAAGCCCGCCGACGCGATTTCCGACGTCATCAGCCTGTTCTGGGAGCGCGCCGCGAAAGCCGGCGTCGATCTCACTTCCTATATCGGGCCGGGCGTTCCCGAAGCGATCGAAGGCGATCCCGTCCGCATCAGCCAGGTGCTCTCGAACCTCGTCAACAACGCGCTCAAATTCACCGAGCGCGGCAGCGTCGTCGTGACGGCGCGCCGTGTGCGGACGGACGGCGCCGCCTTCATCATCGAATTCGCGGTCACCGACACCGGAATCGGGATCGCCGCCGAAAAGCAGTCGAAGATATTCGACGCCTTCTCGCAGGCCGACCAGTCGACGACGCGGAAATTCGGCGGCACCGGCCTTGGGCTTGCGATCTGCAAGCGGCTCGTCTCGGCGATGGGCGGCGAGATCGGCGTCACCAGCCGCGACGGCAAAGGCTCGCGTTTCTTCTTCACCGTGCCGACGAAAGTGCTGGAGCCCGCCCGCCCGGCGATCGAAGCGCGCCGCGACATGCGCGCCGTGATCGCCGTTGGCGGCAGCGCGACGCCGGTGATGATCTCGAAATATCTCGAAGAAGCCGGCATCGCCGCGCAGATCGTGACGAGCGACAGCCCGATCGAATCGCATATCAGCTATGCGAACATCATTTTCGCGGCGCCCGAATATCTCGACGCCCTCAACTCCATTCTCGCCGGCGATCCCCAACATTGGGTGCCGGCGCGCATCTGCATCAGCGAGCTTGGCGACGACGCGCCCGATCGGCTGCTGAAAGAGGGCGTCGCCGAGGACCTCCTGATCCGCCCGCTCAGCCGGCGCGACATTTTCGACCAGATCGAGCGCATCCTCGAGGGGCGCCTGCGCGGCCGCGACGCTTTGAAGATCGTGACGCCGCAGCGGCGCGACGTGCCGTTGTTCGCCGGCGCGAAAATTCTCGCGGCCGACGACAGTCCGGTCAATCGCGAAGTCGTCAAGGAAGCGCTGACGCGCCTCGGCGTCGCGCCGACCCTCGTCGCCGACGGCGCCGAAGCGCTCGCGGCGTTCAAGCGGCACTCGTTCGATCTCGTGCTGATGGATTGCTCGATGCCGGTGATGGACGGCTTCGAGGCGACGCGCCAGATCCGCCAGTTCGAGGAAGGACGCGCAAAGCGGACGCCGATCATCGCGCTGACCGCGCATGTCGAGGGCGCCGCCGACGATTGGCGCGCCGCGGGCATGGACGACTATGTGACGAAGCCGTTCACGCTCTCGCAGATTTCGACGGCCATCTCGCGCCATATTCGCCCGACGGCGATCACGGCGTCGCCAGTCGAACAGCAAGCGCCGCCGAAGGCGGTCGCGCCCGCGCCGCCGGAAGCCGCCGCCGACACGCGGTTTGACGCCAGGGTGTTCGTGGAATTGACGGCGATGCAGTCGGGATCGGGCGATCTTGTCGGCCGCGCCCTCGATCTCTTTGTCACGCATTCAAAGGATGCGATGCTGAGGATCGCGCGCGCCGCCAAGGACCGCGATCCAAAAGAGCTCGCCAGCGCCGCTCATGCGTTGAAGTCGATGTCATTCAATGTCGGCGCCCGCACGCTCGGCGAGGCCTGCGCCGCCGTCGAACGTCAGTCAACGGAAGTGGCGGCGCTGCCGGGGCTTTTGCGGGCGGTCAGGCGTGAATATTCCGCGACCATCGACGAAATTCCGGCCGTCCGCGGCCGCTACGCCCGCGCCGCCGCGTAATCAGTGAATCCGGATTGAGACCCTGACGCAGCCGATCACTTTTGGCGGCCCGGCGAGATAGATCGGTCCGTATGAGGGCGTCGAGGATTGGGGTTCGAGCCGCAGCGGATTTTCGCGATAGCGGCGGATGAGCGGTCCGCCCTCCAGCATGAACAAACCGAACGCGCCGTCGGCCGGGCGCCGATCCGCATAGTCGATGACGACGATCGTATTCTTCGGAAAGGCAAGATCGATCGCATCGTCGTCGACAAAGACCGCGAAGATCTTTTCAGCCCCGGTCGTCACCGGGATGTAGTCCTGCGCGGCGACATGCGGATCGGCGTCTTCGTCGTCGAGAAGCCGGGCGGCGTCCGCGTAACTGATCACCGGCGTATGGCGCAGCGGGCGCCGGATGTAGGCGGCGGCGGGATGCTTGTCGGCCTCGACGGCGGACCGTGCGCCGCGCGCGAGCCATTCCGTCGATACCTGCAAGGCCTCGGCGATCTTGGCGAGCATCAGGCGCCTTGGATCATGGACGCCGCTTTCCCAGTTTGCGACGGCCGGCTGGGTGACGCCGACCCGTTCGGCGAGATCGGTCTGGCTGATGGCGCTTTGCTTGCGCGCCGCCTTGATGCGGTCGCCGATCGATAAGGGCTCAACCGCTTCAAGCAGGGGGCCAGCGCTCGACATAATCGCCTCAAAATATAAGTTTTTCTTATTTACTGCGAAACACCGCATCCGCCAAGCATGCTGCACTGCAGCAATAAACGGCCTGTTTCTAGCGATTTTCTGCCAAAGCAATATGATCAAATTTTTTCACGGGCGCTTGAAAAAATCAGTCTCGCTTATATTATGCTTCAGACCAAAATCTTTGAGGTGGCGGCATGTCGGATCACTGCACGGATGACGGCGCGGCGCGGCTGGCGGCGAAAATCCAGGATTTCTGGCGCAAGAGAGGGTTTGAGGTCGATGTCGATTTGAAAGCCGAGGGCTTCGTGGCGACCATGCGCTCGGCGCGAACGGACGTCCGCACCGACATGGTCAACGGGATGCCCCGCCGGATCGGGCTCTCGGCGAGTTAGGCGGCCGCCCAGCGGACCAGCGCCGGCGCCTCGTCATAGGTCGAGAACAACGCAAAGGCCTGGTCGCAAAGATCGAGCGGGCCGTAGCCAAACAGCGCGGCGAGGCAAGGCAGGTTAGCCGCTGCGGCCGCCCGGATGTCGGTGTCGCTATCGCCGATAAAGACGCCCTTCGATCGCCCCCGTTTCCTGCAGGCAGCGCCGAACCGGGCGCGGATCGGGTTTTGCCGCTCCCGTCGTATCGGCCCCGACGATCGCTGAAAAATAATGCGTCAGGCCGAGCGCTTCGATCAGCGCCCGCGCCAGGGATTCTCGCTTGTTCGTGCAGATGGCGATCAGGGCGCCGTCGGCCCGCATCGCGTCGATCGCCTCGATCGCACCCGGAAAAGGCCGCGACGTTTCGGCGATGTGCGCCCCGTAATAGTCGAGAAAGTCGGCGACGAGCGCATCGAGATCGCCCGCCGGCGCTGGCTCGCGCTCGCCACCCTCCGCCAACGCCTTCGTCAGCATCGCGCGCGCGCCGTGGCCGACCAGATAACGCACGCGGTCGAGCGGAACCGCGCGCTTTCCCGCGGCTTTCAAGGCGTGATTTATCGCCGCCGCAAGATCGCCTGCGGTGTCGATGAGCGTGCCGTCGAGATCGAACAGCACGGTGACGCCAGCGAGCGGTCCTCGCATTTACAACTCCTGCGGCGGTCGCCAAAAGACGGTGACCCCTTGACGCCGCTTCCTACCAGACAAGCGAGGATCAATGAACAAGCAGGCGGTCGCCGCCGTCATTCTCGCCGCCGGACACGGCACGCGCATGAAATCGTCAACCCCGAAAGTGCTGCACGCGGTCGGCGGGCGTTCGATGCTCGCGCATGTGATGGCGACGGCGTCGGCGTTGGCGCCTGAACGCATGGCGGTCGTCATCGGCGATCATTCGCCCGCCGTCGGCGACGCCGCGCGCGCCGAGCGCGCCGACGTCGCGGTCGTCGTGCAGGCGCCCCCGCGCGGCACTGGCGACGCCGTCAGGAAGGCGACGCCGGCGCTCGACGGCTTCTCGGGCGTCGTCGTTGTGCTCTACGCCGACACGCCGCTGGTCAGCGAAGAGACGCTTCGCGCCCTGATCGACAAGGTTTCGGCGGGCGCAGCGGTCGCCGTCCTCGGCTTCACGCCGGATGATCCGGGCGCCTATGGCCGCCTGAAGCTCTCGCCAGACGGGTCGCTTGAAGCGATTGTCGAGGCGAAGGACGCGAGCCCCGAAGAGCTTGAAATCGACTTCGTCAATGCCGGCGTGATGGCGATCGCGTCGGATTTTCTCGCGCGCGCCTTGCCGCAGCTTTCCGACGCCAACGCCAAGCGGGAATTCTACCTGACCGATATTGTCGCGATCGCGCGGGCGGCGGGTCTACGCTGCGATGTCGTCCATGGCGATGAAGATGAAGTCGTCGGCGTCAATTCGCGCGTCGAACTTGCGGTCGCCGAGGAAATTTTCCAGGACCGCCGAAGGCTTGCCGCGATGGAGGCCGGGGTGACGCTCATCGACCCCTCGACCGTCTTTTTCTCCTACGACACCGACATCGCGAGCGACGTCGTCGTCGAGCCGAACGTCTTTTTCGGCAGGGGCGTGAAGATTGCGAGCGGTGCGGCGATCAAGGCCTATTCGCATCTTGAGGGAGCCGTCGTCGGCGAAGGCGCCTCGGTCGGGCCGTTCGCGCGGCTTCGTCCGGGCGCGCGTCTCGGCGCCGACGCGAAAATCGGCAATTTCGTCGAGGTGAAGAGCGCCGACATCGGCGCCGGCGCCAAGATTTCTCATCTCTCCTATATCGGCGACGCGAGCGTCGGGGCCGAGGCCAATATCGGCGCCGGCGTCATCACCTGCAATTACGACGGCTTTTCCAAGCACCGGACGGAAATCGGCGAGGGCGCCTTCATCGGCTCGAACTCGGCGCTGGTCGCGCCGGTGAAGATCGGCAAGGGCGCCTATGTCGGCTCGGGCTCGGTCATCACCAAGACTGTCGAGGACGACGCGCTCGCCGTCGCGCGCGGACGCCAGTCGGAGATCAAGGGCTGGGCCGCGAAGTTCCGCGCCGTGCATGCGTCGAAGAAAAAGGACAAGCCATGAGCGCCGACGATTTCAAACGCCAGGCCGCGGCGGCGGCGGTCGAGCTGGTAAAGCCGGACATGATCATCGGCCTTGGCACCGGCTCGACGGCCGCGCATTTCATTTCGCTCCTCGGCGCGCGCGTCCGCGACGGTCTGTACGTCGCCTGCGTGCCGACTTCTGAAGACACCGCCAGGAAGGCCTCGCTCGCCGGCATCGAATTGATCGAGCCGGACGAGACGACGATCATCGATCTCGCCGTCGACGGCACGGACGAAGTCGATGGACGACGGCAGCTGATCAAGGGCGGCGGCGGCGCGCTGCTGCGTGAAAAGATCATCGCCAGCGCGGCGAGGCGGTTCGTCGTTATTGCAGACGCCTCAAAAAAGGTCGCTGAGCTTGGCGCCTTCCCGTTGCCGGTCGAGATTGACCGCTTCTCCTTCGGCCTGACGGTGCGCGCGGTGCGGGAAGCCTTGATCGCACTCGGCTACAAGGGCGCGGATGTCGGCCTTCGCGCGTCGAGCGTCGGCCCCGCCTTCATCAGCGACGGCGGCAATTTCATCCTCGACTGCCGCCTGAAACGCATCGGCGACGCGCCGGCGGTCGATCGCGCGCTGAAAGCCATTCCGGGCGTCATCGAGACGGGTCTTTTTCTCGGCCTCGCTGACGAAGTCGTTCTCGCGGGGCCCGCCGGCGTCGAACGGATCGGCGCAGCGTGACTGACGGCGCGAAATTCGAGGAGCTGAGATCGGCGATCCGCGCCTATGGCGACGCGGCGTTCCAGAACCTCCTCAAATGCCGGGCGCTCGGCGATGCGATCGTCGCCGGCTTTCATGACTATGAGGGATGCCCTGCGGAAAACGTCGTCGCCGTGCCGGCGCAGGGCGTCATTGATCCGCACAAGGACTATGGCGACGAGGCGTTCTCGTTCGCAGGGCGCGAGGTGATCATACTGGAGCCGGTTCGCTTCGGCCTTTGCCTCATCGTCGGCAACGCGGAAGACAGCGGATCTCTTTGGCTCCGGACCGTCATCGCCGCCGAGATCGTCGGGGCGACTTTCGAAATCTTCGTCGCCTCGCAGCCGGTCATCCGCATTCCCTTCGACTTCGAAGGAGAACTCAATCCCGTCTTCGACGCCATCCATGCGGAATTTCTCGACACCTTCACGCTCGAAGTGAACGAATTCAACGACACAAGGTTCAAGACGGGCATCGGGTTCATCCGGAGTTGAGGCCTTGCTGAGGCAATATTCAGTTTTATTTGGTGAGTGCAGGAATTTCAGCTAATCTCTCCTTCAATTGTCAGCGGAGGGGAAAATGTCACGGTTTCGAGCGGCGCTATGCTGCGCGGCGGTCTTGCTCAGTTCGTTCAGCGTCGCGGAAGCGGCGTCGCTGACGGCGTCCAGCCCAGGCTATCATTATTTCTACAAACAGGGCGCGACGATGGAACAGCATGATGAGGCTGTGATCGATTGCGCCGTCCGCATGCGCGCGCTGGCCAATGGCGGCGGGGCGGCTTCCGGCATCGGCCTCGCCGCAGGCGTCGCGGGCGGGTTCGCCGGCGGATTCCTCGGCGCAATGATCGGCGGCGCGATCGACAGCGCTGAAAACCGCCAAGGCGCCGCCGCCAACATGGAAAACTGCATGGCTTATAATGGCTGGAGCGTCCTCAGATTAAGCGAGAGCGAGGGCGAGGCCATGGAGACTCCGGAGGATTCTGAATCGGTTCGCGCGAAACTCTCGCCGTTCGTCACGGCGCCGACGGCGCCAGCGCCGGCGCTGCGGGGCCCTTTCGCCAATGAACTCGCCACCGGCAACTTCACGGTCGATAGTGCGAAAGATCTCGACAAGGTTTCGATGAGCGTGCGCGCCGTCAGCGATCGCCGTGACGCGGCGCTTGACGCCGCCGGCGAGCTCGAATTTCCCAAGCCGCCCAAACTGCCGAAAGGCGTCAAGGCGCCAAAGCGCGGCAAATCGATGAAAGGAAGCGCGCTCGCCGCGGCGGCCCCGGCGCGGGCGTATGTGGTGATGCGCCTCGTTGGGGATTCAGCGGATTTTCGATCGACGGCGGTGACGGTCGAGCGTCTTGGCGCGGATGGAATCGAAATCGTCTATGACGGCATGATGGTCGCCGCCGAAATCGGCGACGCGGAAACGGCGAAGCAGACCTCCGGTTCGATCAAACGGACAGACCATGTCATTGAAGTCCCGCCGGGACTTTGGAAGGTCGCGGCGATATCGAAACGGAATTTCGCCGTCGATCTTTGCTTCGGCGCTCCGTCTTTCGTGGTCGCGCCGGGCGAGGTGGTGTTTCTCGGTGTCATGACGATTGCCGAAACGGGCGGCTATCCGCTTGGCGCCGACATCGCTGTCGCGAAAGAGATTTTGGCCGCCAATCCCCCGCTTGCCGAAAAAGTGAAGGCGGCGGAGTGGACGAACGGCTTCACGTCCGACTGCTTCGGCTCATACGCCTACGCGTACGAGATTCCCACCGCGCCCTTCGTCGATATGGAAGCGCTCGCGCGCACGGCGCCGCCCGGGACGGACGCGCCGGAAGCCCCGTCACCCGCGGATAAGGGGACGTCGCCCGCCGCCGATGCATCGGACACGATCGCGTCAGAGCCCGCTGAAGACGAATAGCGCGCGGCGCCGGACGCCGTTAGCATGAGAAGCCAAGAGCGCGTTCCCGAAAAGTGGACACCGGTTTTCGCGAGGAACGCGCGACGACACAAGAATCTGGAGCAAGGTTCCTGACGGGAAACTTTTTCCAGATCGAGCGCGGCTGACGGGAATCGCATGACCCCATACGACTACGATCTTTTCACCATCGGCGCGGGCTCGGGCGGCGTCCGCGCGACAAGGCTCGCCGCGATTATGGTGCGCGCGCCGCGGTCGCGGAGGAATACCGCGTCGGCGGCACCTGCGTCGTCAGGGGCTGCATCCCGAAAAAGCTTTTCGTCTACGCCTCGGAATTTGCGCACATGTTCGAGGAGGCGAAAGGCTATGGCTGGACGAGCCAGGCGCCGCATTTCGACTGGAAGACGCTCATCGCCAACAAGGATGCGGAGATCGACCGGCTTAACGGCGTCTACATCCGCAATCTGAAAAACGCCGGCGCCGAGATTTTCGACACGCGCGCCGTCCTGAAGGATGCGCACACGATTCATCTCGTCGCCGAAAACCGCGACGTCACGGCGGAAAAGATCCTGATCGCGACGGGCGGCGCGCCGTGGACGGATGCGTCGATCGAGGGGCACGATCTCGCCGTCACCTCGAACGAAGCGTTTCACCTCGAAGAGTTTCCGCGCCGCGTCGTCATCGCCGGCGGCGGCTATATCGCGATCGAGTTCGCCTGCATCTTCCGGGGGCTCGGCGCCGAGGTGACGCTCGTCTATCGCGGCGACGACGTCTTGAGGAATTTCGACCGCGACATCTCCGTCGCCGTCCATCGCGAAATGCAGCGGATGGGGATCCGCGTCCTCACCAGGACCGTCTTCACGAAGATCGAAAAGCGCACGGGCGAGGAAAAGCGCGTGCATCTGTCGGCGGGCGCGCCCTTGGACGCCGATCTCGTCTTCTGGGCGGTCGGGCGGAAGCCGGCGACGGGAGGGATGGGCCTTGAGGCGGCGGGCGTCGCGTTGGGCAAGGACGGCGCGATCATCGTCGATGAATGGAATCGCACCAGCGTCGCCAATATTTTCGCGGTCGGCGACGTGACGGACCGCGTCGCCCTGACGCCGGTCGCGATCCGCGAGGGCGCCGCCTTTGCTGAAACCGAATTCAACAACCAACCGGTGAAGGTCGATTACGACTTCATTCCGAAAGCGGTCTTCTCGCAGCCGCCGGTCGGCACGGTCGGCTATTCGGAGGGCGACGCGCGCAAGAAATTCGGCGCCGTCGACGTCTACAAGACCGACTTCCGGCCGATGAAGAACACGCTCTCGGGCGCTGAATCGCGCACCTATATGAAGCTCGTCGTCGAGGCGAAGACGGACCGCGTCCTCGGCGTTCACATCGTCGGTGAGGGCGCGCCCGGAAATGATCCAGTGCCTCGCGGTCGCGGTGAAGGCGGGCCTCAAGAAAAAAGACTTCGACGAGACGATGGCGCTGCACCCGACGAGCGCGGAGGAATTGGTGCTGATGCGGACGAAGTGGGTGGAGAAAGGGTGATGCCGTCGCACCAAGCGGCGTACAAATATTTCCACTTGGTTGGAGACGAACCGATCGGTGCGCGCAGGTTTCACAAGCCGTTTGGCGCGCTGGTATTGATTGAAAGTGGCACTTCATCCGCGTGGCGTACTGAAGTTTGCCGTTGGCTCATTCGCAATGAATGCTGTTACGCCATGTGTTGGGGAGCTGACTGTGCGCAATGGCACCTTGATCTTGATTTGGCCGAAATCGAGGTTCGAGACGAGGGCCTGTTTCCGGTAGACCATTACGTCATGACGACTTGGCATGAAGATGAACCTCTGGCTGAAGTGTTTTGGTTTGCGCAAAATTGCGCCTACCATCCGGACATTGAATTCGAAGCTACATATGTTTTTCACATAGCATCGGCGCCAAATGAGGACCGGATCGCGACTGAATGGCGGTATGCTCAAAGCGCAGAATATCTTGCAGATCATCCGTAGCGCGCATCGTCGCGGGGTTTAATCCCGCAACAACTCATTGACGCTCGTCTTCGCGCGCGTTTTTTCATCGACGCGCTTGACGATGACGGCGCAATAGAGCGACGGCCCGCCTTTCGCCGACGGCATGGCGCCGGAGACGACGACGGAAAAAGGCGGCACTTCGCCGGTGCGGATCTCGCCCGTCTCGCGATCGACGATCTTTGTCGACTGGCCGAGATAGACGCCCATCGAAAGGACCGATCCCTCGCGCACGATGACGCCTTCGGCGACTTCCGCGCGCGCGCCGATGAAGCAATTGTCCTCGATGATGACGGGATTGGCTTGCAGCGGCTCCAAAACGCCGCCGATGCCGGCGCCGCCGGAGATGTGGCAATGCTTGCCGATCTGCGCGCACGATCCGACCGTCGCCCACGCATCGACCATCGTCCCTTCGCCGACCCAGGCGCCGATATTGACGAAGGACGGCATCAGGACGACGGAGGGCGCGATATAGGCGCCCTTGCGCGCGACGGCGCCGGGGACCGCGCGAAAGCCGGCGCGGCGGAAATCCTCTTCCGACCAGTCGGCAAATTTCAGCGGGACCTTGTCCCACCATTGCGTGCGGCGACGCGCCGATGACGCGATTGTCGTTGAGGCGGAAGGAGAGGAGCACCGCCTTCTTCAGCCATTGATGCGTGATCCACGCGCCGTCGGGCCCGCGCTCCGCGACGCGCGCCTTGCCGCTGTCGAGCAGCGAGAGCGCGGCGTCGACGGCGCTGCGGATGTCGCCCTTGGTCGACGGCGTCAAATCGGCGCGGCGTTCCCATCCGTCATTGATGCGCTGTTCGAGGTCTGCGCCATTCGTCATCGCGATTCCTTCCGCTCAGGCGGCGCCACGCGCCTGCGTCTCGACCATGCCGAGAAATCCGGCAAGATCATCCGTCACGTGATGCACATGCGCGCCGCGTGCGTCGCCGGGCCGGGCCGGGCGCTTGTCGGCGGGCTCGTCCGCGAACCATGCAGGCGTCCTGCGCGACCAGCACCGTCGTCATGCCGAGCGCGTGCGCGGCTTCGAGATTTTGCGCGAGGTCTTCGAACATCGCCGATTGCCGCGGGCGGATGGCGGTCGCCGCCAGAAATTTCTCATAGGTCTTGCGATGGGGCTTTGGCGTCCAGTCGGCGGCCCTGATGTCGAAGACGTCGTCGAAAAGCCCCTGAAGGCCGATGCGGCCGAGCACTTTTTCCGCATGCGCGGTCGATCCGTTGGTGAAGATGTAACGGCGCCCGGGGAGGGCGGCGAGCGCCTGTCGCAGCGCCGTATTTTCCGGCACGACCGAATGGTCGATGTCATGCACATAGTCGAGAAAGTCGTCCGGCGAGGTTTGATGCTCCGCCATCAGGCCGGCGAGCGTCGTTCCGTAGCGGACGTAATAATCCTTCTGCATCCGGCGCGCGTCGTCGTGATCCGCGCCGACGGTCATGCGGATGAACTCCGTCATGCGCGCGTCGATCTGGCTGAAGAGATGGCACTCGGCGGGATAAAGGGTGTTGTCGAGATCGAACACCCAGCTTTCGACGTGTTTTAGATCGGCCACGCTATTGCTTTGGCGCTTCGCTCGGCGGCGCGACGAAACTTTCGGCAGTGAAGTCGAAGGTCGATGTCGTGGCGCCGCCGATTTCGACGCGCCGGTAGATCGCCTCGTCGAGGTCCTGATCGGCGCAGCTGGTGTCAGTCGAGGCGCTGAAGCGAACCGCATTGATGCAGAAGGCCTTGTCGCCGCCGGCGATCCGCCGCTCGTCGCCCGCGCCTTCCATGACGCCGTAGACGTAGAAATGATCCGTCGCGAGCGCGCCCTTGATCACTTTCGCGCAGTCGCCGGGCTCAAGCTTCCACCAGCCGCGCAATTCATAGCGGTTCTCGCCTTTCGGCTCGGCGAGCGACGACCAGACGGTCTGTTCGGCCTTGTTGCAGTAGAAAAGGCCGAGCTTGGCGTCGCGAGCGTTTGTCTCCTCGATCATCGCGTCGATCGTCACGTCGTCGATGGTCGGTCCCTCGCCGATGTTCTTTTCCTTGCGGTAGGTGGCGAGAAGGCGCTGCGTTTCGCGGCCGAGCGAGCCGTCGATGCGCGCGGTCGAGAGACTGAGATCGTTGAGAAGCCGCTGCACGCCGGCGACCTCGGCGCTGTAGACGGTGTAGTTAGCCGCTTCCGCGAAGTCGGACTGCCAGTTGCCGCCGGCGGCCGGCGTCACTTCGACGTCGAAAAAGGCGCGCTGCTTCGTCGGGTCGTCGCGGCAGACTTCCTGATTCCTGAGATTGAAGAAACCGGTGTTCTCGACGCAAAGCGGGGTGTCGCCGGACCAGGCGCGCAACGGACCCTTATGGCCGGGGATCGCTTCGGCGTAGACGAAATAGCGGCCGGGATCGGTCGGTTCGGTCAGGACGACCTTGCACTGGCCGGGGCGAAGGCGCCACCAGCCGCGCGTCGCGAGGCGATCGCCATCGACATAGCCGATCGAAGCGGAAAGCGCGTAGCTCGTCTTGTTGCAAAGGCTGTATTTGGCGTCCGCCGCCGCCGTCATCGCGAGGGTTGCGCCGACGGCTGAAAGAAGAAACAGAAAGAGTGAACGCATCGCGCCGTAACGCCCTGTTTGACTAACCCGCCCTGCACGACCGACGGCGACGTAATTCACCCGAAACTGGCCGAAGGATCAAGCTTGACCGCAACGATCGACAGGGAAGCGCAAATCGACCGGGAAGCGGCGGCCACAGCGCCGGCACGGGTCAAAGTGCTTTTCCCGATGCCGCTCGGGAAGGCCTATGACTACCTCATTGATGGCGGGGTCAAGGCGGGCGCCTGGGTCGAAGCGCCGCTCGGCGGGCAGTCTGCGGTCGGCGTCGTCTGGCCGGGCGCGCCGGAGGATGTGCCGGCGGGAAAGCTGAAAACGGTGACGCGAACGCTTCCGGCGGCGCCGCTCGCGCCGGAAATCATCGACTTCATCGGCTGGGTCGCCGCCTACACCATGGTCCCTTTGGGCGCCGCGCTCCGCCTTGTCATGCGCTCGGGCGACGCGCTCGATCCGCCGTCCGGCTCGACCGGCTATTTTGCGACGGGCGCAACGCCTGACCGGATGACCGAGGCGCGCGCCTCTGCGCTCGCCGCCGTCGAACCCGGCCGTGCGCCGCTGACGGCGAAGGAAATCGCGGAAAAATCCGGGGCGAGCGAGGCGGTGGTGCGCGGTCTCGTCAAAGCGGGTGCGCTGGCGCCGGTCCTCATCGATCCCGATCCGCCTTTCGATCCTCCAGATCCCGGTCGGCCGCATCTCGCGCTGTCGGACGATCAGCGCGCCGCCGCGTCGGCGCTCTGCGATGCGATGGAAAAAGCGGGGGCGACGCTCCTCGACGGCGTCACCGGGTCCGGCAAGACCGAAGTCTATTTCGAAGCGGCGGCGAAGATTCTGCGCCGCGACCCGCAAGCGCAGATCCTCATCATGCTGCCCGAGATCGCGCTGACCCTGCCTTTCCTGAAGCGGGTCGAACGACGCTTCGGCGCGGCGCCGGCGGCGTGGCATTCCGACCTGACCTCCGCGGCGCGGCGGCGCGTCTGGCGGCGGGTCAATGAAGGGAATGCGCGTCTCGTCGTCGGCGCGCGGTCCGCGCTTTTTCTTCCCTACAGGAAGCTCTCGCTGATCATCGTCGATGAAGAGCATGAGGGCGCCTACAAGCAGGAGGACGGCGTCATCTACCAGGCGCGCGACATGGCGGTCGCGCGCGGCTCAAGAGGCGGTTTTCCGGTCATCCTCGCCTCCGCGACGCCTTCACTCGAAACGGTCGTCAATGTCGATCAGGGCCGCTACGGCCTCGTCAGGCTCGCCTCGCGCTTCGGCGCGGCCGGCCTTCCCAAAGTCTCGCTGATCGACATGCGCCGCGAGGGGCCCGAGGACGGACGCTGGCTGTCGCCGACGCTCGCCTCGGCCGTCGATCAGCGATTGTCCGCAGGCGAACAATCCCTCCTCTTCATCAACCGGCGCGGCTATGCGCCGTTGACGCTCTGCCGGCGCTGCGGCCACCGGATGAAATCGCCGCACGCCGATGCGTGGCTCGTCGAGCACCGGTTCGAGAACCGCCTCGTCTGCCATCACACCGGCTTTTCAATGCCGAAGCCGTCAGCCTGCCCCGCCTGCAAGGCGGTCAATGCGCTCGCGCCCTGCGGTCCTGGCGTCGAGCGCGTCGCGGAAGAAGCCGCCGCGCGCTGGCCGTCGGCCCGGCGCGCCGTTCTTTCGTCCGATACGGCCGCATCGCCGACGCAGATGCGCACGGCGCTCGATGCGATGGCGGCCGGCGAGATCGACATTCTCATCGCAACGCAAATCGTCGCGAAGGGCCACCATTTCCCGAAACTGACGCTGGTCGGCGTCGTCGATGCCGATATGGGCCTTGCCGGCGGCGATCTGCGCGCGGCCGAGCGAACCTATCAGCTGTTGAGCCAGGTCTCGGGACGCGCCGGCCGCGAGGATCGTCCGGGCGAGGCGATGCTGCAGACCTATCTCCCCGAAGCGCCGGTTTTTGCGGCGCTCAAAGGCGGCGACCGCGACGCCTTTCTCGAAGCGGAAGCGGCCGGCCGCGCCGAGCTTGGATTTCCGCCCTACGGACGGCTCGCGGCGATCATGCTTCGCGCGAGCGATGAAAAAAAACTGAGCGCTGCGGGCGAGGCGCATCGCGCCGCGCTTTTCCAAGCGGACGGCGTCACCGTCTGGGGGCCGGCGCCGGCGCCGATCTATCGCCTCAGGGGCGAGGCGCGCCTCCGGTTTCTGGTGAAGGCGCGGCGCGACGTCAACGTGCAGGCGTTCGTGTCGGCATGGCTTTCAAAGACGAAACTCCCCGGCGGCGTCCGGCGTACGATCGACATCGATCCTTATGGGTTCGTCTAAAAGAAAACGCCGCCCGAAGGCGGCGTTTTCAATCTTATCTCAACGACGTCGACCTAGTTGACGTTGACGGTCACCGTCGCGCGGGCGACGACGCCCTGGCGGTTGCGGATCCAGTAGGTGAACGCGTCGGTCCCTCGAAAGTCCGGGTACGGCGTGTAGCGGAAGTCGCCATTCGCGAGCTGGAAGGCATTGCCGTTGCGCGCATGAGTGTGGCCGGCGCGGAGCAGCTTGCCGTCGGTCGTCTTGTCGTTCGAGAAGACGGCGATGGTGACGGCGCCGTTCGCGGCGACGCTCGCCGAGTCATTGGCGGCGGTTGGCGGGCCGGCTTTGGGATCGAGCAGGCCCTGGTCGGCGATCGATCCGTCGTTCAGCTTCGACGGCCAGATGAACGATCCCGCGGGTTTTGCGATGAAGGTCGTCTGGAAGATCTCGCCGCTGAGGCGGTCGGAATAGAATTCCGGCACGATTGCGGCGCGTCCGCCGGTCGTCAAGGTCAGCCAGCCGCGTTCCTCCGTCAGGCCAAGGAGGTTCGTCCAGTTGAACAGGAACTCGTTGGTGACGACGGGATAGGGGATCGATCCCGACATGTCGGACTTCGTCCCGGCGATGTAGAGATAAAGCCCCCGGCCGCTCATGCTCGCGGGGCCCGTTCCCCACGAGAACGCGACGCTCGCAGGCTTCTTCGCCGGCATGCTGGCGAGAATTTGATCCGTCGCATCCTGATTGACATAGGACTGCTTGACGCCGCTGAACGTCACGCCGGCGATCGTGTGGCGCATGTGGTTGGTGAAGGCCTGCGTCAGCGTCTTCGAGAGATTGACGCCCATGTCGAAATTCGAGATCTTCGAATTCGACACGACGAGGTCGTAGGCGTTCATGCCGAAATCGACGCCCGTGCCGCCATAGCCGAGCGGCGCGCCGATCAGAAGCGCGTTCGTCACCGTGTATCGCGCGGTGTAGGTGAGTTCGACGCCGTCCTTCACTTCCCACGCCTTGAAGCCGTCGATCACCGAACGGATGTCGTGCGGCTCCTTCGGCGTCGACTTGACGACATGGAAGCCGACTTCGGTCGCCACGGCTTCATTGTCGGTGAACTGCGCGATCTGCGGAAATTCGATCGACTGCGGCTTGAAGCGCATGGTCGGCGACTGACAAAGCGCCTTCAGCACGAAGTCAGGCGCCAGCGGCAGCGACGATCCAAGATCGTTGTTGCGGTGGAAAAAGACATAGCCCATGCCGCCTGTCATGCCGGCGGCGAGGTTCTTGTGCAGGCGGACGGAACGGCTTTGCAGCCAGAAGCCGTCGCCGGTGCGGCCGAGATCGAACGCTGTGATGTCGCCAGCGTCCTTCACGATGTGATTGACGCCGGTCCCCTTGATCGCGGTGTTCTCGACCCAGGCGCCGATTTCATTGCCGCTCTCTGCAACGAAACCAGCCCCAAACGTGTTCCAGCTGTTGTTCTGGAGAACGAAGGCGTTGCCGGCGTGCTGCGTGAAGCCCCAGCCCGGCGAGCCCCAGATGGCGACGCCCTTGACGGTCGGCGCCACGTCATCCGCCGGAAATCCGCCCTGATGCAGGTGAACGGGATAGCGCCCCTTGACGTTTGTCGTCGGCGTCGGGCTCGACACCTTCGACGCGTCGACCGCGCGGATCGACTTGTCCGTGCGGCCCATTTCGAAGAATTCGACGCTTTGAAGCGTCGTCTCCGTCGACATGTACATCGAATGGCCGCGCTGCGTCTTGGCGATGGTCGCGCCGTTCGCCGTCGCCATGCGGATATTGCGCGTATAATTGACGACATAGGCCGCGACCTGGGGATCGGGCGAATTGTGATTGAAGGCGAGCGGCGCATCGAGCGTCAGCGTCGCGCCGCTGATCGACTTGATGAAGCGGACCTCGTCTTCGGTCGCGCTCGAGACGAGGGCGCCGTTCTTGAATTGTTGCGGAATGAAGCGGGTTCCGGTGATGACGACGCGGTCGCCGGCGCGCCATCCTGACGGCGCCTGCGCGAGTTGGATGATCGCGCTGGCGGCTTTTGGCGCAGCGCCGACTTTCATGCGCGATGATTTTGGCGCGCCGTAAAGGCGCGTCCGCGAAGCGGCGAGGACGCCCTTGCCGAAGAGTTGCGGATCGACGCTGGCGTTAAGCGGACCGAGATCGGGGAAAACGATCTCCGCGGTGACGCTTGCCGGCACCGGCGAGCTTGCGGTTCCGGCGAGAAGTTCGCCCTTGGGCGCGATGTAGACGAACTCGGCGTTGAGGCGGTTGCTGACGCTATTGGACAGCTCGAGGCAGCCTTCGACGCGCACCGATTTCAAATTGGCCGTGTTCGCCTCGTCGGCGACGACGCTGATCCCGTTCGGAATAAAGGCGCGCGCGGTCGGCTTGGCGCCGCCCCATGTCGCCGTATCGGACCATGCGCCGGAGCGCACCGCCTTCGTCGCGCCGGAAATCGGCGCGAGCGCGTCGTATTTTGGAAGCATCGTCAAATGATGCGATGAAATCGGCGTCACCGGCGGACGCGCGCCTGCGCAGACGACAGGCCCCGCCGCCGCGAAGGCGGCCGATGCATTCAGTATGACAGAAATTGAAAACGCCGCCGCGGCGGTGAATTTCGTGGATCCCCCAAATGGATGATGACGCACTTATAACCCTCCATGCTGATCCGGTTACCGGCGCAGAGGTGTAGGCACCGCGAAAACGACGCTCACCTTACCATTCGTAAAATATCTGGATGGTAATGATTCTCATTACTAACTTGACAGTTAGTATACGGAGTAATGTGCGCGCTTCGCGCGAACGCGGCGTTATCGAGCAAAGTCGATTTTCCGCCCGTCACACGGCCGCTTGCGTCCGCTGACCATCGGCTCGTCAGAACGCAGGGGGATTTAGCGGACCGTGATTGTGACCGCGGCTTTGGCGATGCGTCCGTTGGCGCCTCTGACCCAATAGGAGAACGAATCCTCGCCGGAGGAATCCGGATAAGGCTCGTAGCGGATGCGGCCGTCCGGTTCGATTTGCGCGAACCCTTCGCGCGCCGGCGTCAGCCCCATCAAAGTGAAGGGCCGGCCGGCGCCGTCATTGCCGAGAACATCGATCGACACCGCGGAATTGCCGGCGACGAACGCTGAATCGGCGCGCGCGGCCGGCGGCGACGCCGCAAGATCAAGCGCGCCGTTGTTGGTGAAACGCGCGAGCGAAAATGCGGGATCGATCTCGAACATGAAATCCGAGAGCTCGATCTCGCCCGTCGCGCGATCTGTAAAATGTTCGGGGGCGACAGCGACACGCCGCCCGTCCGCGAGCGTGTAATAGCCAAATGACGACAACAGCGCGACGATGCTCGCGTCGCCGAATTTGAAGGCGCCGGGCGAGAGAGGAAACGGCGACGCGCCGAATAAATCGGTCTTCGTTCCCGATATGATGAGCGGGTGATCGCCCGCGGACCCGTCCCATTTTGGCGGCGTTGCACCCCAATCGTATGTCAGTCGCGGCGTCGTCGCGGGGGGCGCAGAATTCATCACGATGTCGTTCGCATCGGCGTTGAAATGCCAAACGCCGCGGATGTTGACGAAGACATTGTTCGCCGAAGCGTAACGGGCGGCTGCGGCGAAGGGCGTGGTCCAGTCATGCGCGAACGAGACGCCGGTGGTGAAGTCGGCGATGCGCGAATGAACGACCGCGAGGTCAAAGGTGTTCTGCCCGAACAAGACGCCGTCGCCGGCGGGCCGCAGCCGCGAGCCGACGAGATCGGCGCCCTTGACCGTATAGCCCGCGACATAGCTCAAATGGACGCCGGTCCCGACCTCCCACGCGCGGAAATTGTCGATCACCGTGCGCGAATCGTGAGGCTGGCGCGGCTCGTTCTTGACGACGTGAAATCCGGCCTCCGACGCGAAGACTTCATTGTCGGTGAATTGCTGGATCGGCGGATCTTCGATGCCTCTCGGGATGAATCGCAACGACGCCGGCTGCAAGGTCATCGATCCGTCGATCGGGTCGGCATGCAGATCGGTGCCGCGATGCATGAAGATGAACCCGACGCCCCCGCCCATGCCGGCGGCGACATTGCGGTGCAGATGGAGGAGGCGGCCCTGAAGCCAATAGCCGTCGCCGGTGCGCCCGAGATCGAACGCCGCGACGGATGCGGGGTCCTTCGCGATTTCGGCGACGCCCTCGCTCTTGATCGCGATGTTGGAGACCCAGGCGCCGGTCTCGTCGCCGCTTTCCGCGACGAACGCCGCGCCGAATGCATTGTAGACGGCGTTGTCGTCCAGGAGCGCGCGGCCCGAGTGCTGCGCGATCCCCCAGCCTGGCGATCCCCACACCGTCACATTGCGGATGTCGGTGTGATGCGACGGGCTCTCCGCCTTGTGGAGATGCAGCGGATAGCGGCCCTTGATATTGGAAGTCGGCGCGACGGAAGACAGCGATCCGACAGCAACGGCGCGGCGGGATTTATCGGTTCGCCCCATCTCATCGAATTCGGCGCTGCGGATTGTCGTCTGCGGCGACATGAACATTGCGTGCGCGCGCTGCGACGGCGGCAGCGAAGCGGCGTTTTCGGTGGCGAGGCGGACATTGCGCGAAAAGTTGATGAGGAAGGGAAGAAGGTCTGCGCGCGGGCCGTCATGATTGAAGCGGAGCGCCGGCGACACCGTGACCGAGGCGCCGTTGATCGCGGTGAGCGTCAGTTCCTCGTCCTGCGCGCCGTCGGCGCGTTTGATCGCGCCCGGGGCCGCCTGAAATTGCACCCAATAGGTGCCGGTAAGAAGCACCCGGTCGCCGACGGACCAGCCTTCCGGCGCCGTGTCGAGCGCGATCGTGGTCGCGCCTTTCAGCGGTGCGACGACGGCGCGCAGTCTGGACGTTTTCTTCGCGCCGACGATTGTCGTCTTCGAAGCGGAGACCAGCCCCTTGCCGAGAAGCTTTGGATCCCGCGCGACGTCGATCGCGCCGGTCGAGGGAAACGTCACTTCGGCGAGGGCGCCGGCGGCGATCGGCTGGGTCTGCGAACCGATCCAGAGTTCGCCCCCCTTGGCGACGTAAAGGAGATCGGTTCGCAGCCGCGTATCGACGGTGCGCGCAAACTCAAGGCAGCCGTCGACCCTGACGCTCGAATACGCGCCAGAAAGCCGGGAATCGATGATGAGGCCAATCCCCTTGGGGATGACGACAGCGCCGGAAGTCGGCACTGACCCGCCCCAGGCGCCAGCGTCCGACCAGGCGCCGGAACGGACCGGGCGAACGCCCCCCGCGGCCGGCGCCAGCGCGTCGAGCGCGGCGATCTTCGGCGTCGTTGTGCGGGTCCGTCGGCGCGAAGTCGGCGGCCGGCGTCGCGCAACTGACAAGCGCCGCGCCGGTCGGCGTGACGACTGCCGGGCCCTGAGCCCCAGGCGAGGGCGCCCCGCCGACGCTGCATCCAGCGGCGAGCACGAGCAACGCCGCGACAAAGTTTCTCTTATCGGCGCCCGCGATCCGCGAAAGCGCCGTTACACACACCTCAGATTTACCCAAACTGGCCGCCCGGAGAACAAAGTCGTTGGGCCCCACCTGAGGACTATAATGTTATAACCTATCAGCAGAGTCACGCGCTTTGAGCGAAAAGTTAAAATATATTTCAATCGGCGCGGAACCAGATAATCCCTGACGCGTTATAGCCGCCGCCTTTTTTAAGGTCGCCGGATCGTAAAGCCGGACCGGGGCAGCTCCGTTATGGCGGAATGATTCTCCGGCATTCGCCGCGACCGGGATGCCGCCGCCGGTCGATTGCCTCGCGCGAGTTTGCGAGCGTCGCCGTTGACGAAAAAGAGTCGGGCGCCAACCGGAGAATTCGGCGTTGTCGGCTCGCCCGGCACACGGCTTGTTGCGTCTCGCCAATCCGTCGCAGGGCGCGGATTGTTGCGTCGCCGCGAGGCCCATGCTACCCCCACGCGCGATCGCGTCGAGGGGCTGTTTGCGCGCGCAAGTCCGGCTCCGAAATTCGCTGTAAATTCAAACTCTTGGGCGGCGTCCGCCGCCTCACCGGACGGGAGCTTAAACGCCCTCATGTCTTCCGAAGCTGCAACCTCGCCGGTCGTCTCCGGCCCGGCGCTCCGCTACGCCGCCGCGCTCTTTGACCTCGCGCGTGACGAGAGTGCGCTCGACCGGGTCGAAGCGGATCTGAAATCGCTGAGAGCGGCCATCGACGGGTCCCCCGATTTTCGCGCCTTCCTGATCAGCCCGGTTTACGATTCCGGGGAAAAGGCGCGTGCGATCGCGGCGATCGCCGACAAGGCCGGCGTTTCGGCGTTGACGAAGAATTTTCTCGGCGTCATCGCGAAAAATCGGCGCCTTTTCGCGCTTCAGGACATTTTGACGGCGTTCAGGAAGCGTCTCGCCGAACATCGCGGCGAGGTGACGGCGGAAGCGGTCTCGGCGGCGCCCTTGAATGACGATCAGACGAGGCGCCTTCGCGGCGAAATCGAACGCCGTCGTCGGCAAGGCGGTCAAGTTGAGCGTGACGCGTCGATCCCGAACTTCTTGGCGGCATTGATCGTGAAGGTCGGTTCGAAGATGATCGACTAGCTCGCTGAAGACCAAACTCACCCGATTGAAATCCGTGATGAAAGAGGCTTGAACTCCATGGAACTCAATGCGGCGGAAATTTCTATCGATCCTGAAGCAGCCAGATCAAGGATTTCGGCAAGGACGCCGAAGTCTCCGAGATCGGCCAGGTGCTTGTCGGTCGGCGACGGCATCGCGCGCATCTACGGCCTCGACAACGTGCAGGCCGGCGAGATGGTCGAGTTCGCGAATGGCGTCAAAGGCATGGCGCTGAACCTTGAGAGCGACAATGTCGGCGTCGTCATTTTCGGCGAAGACCGCGAACATCAAGGAAGGCGACACCGTCAAGCGCACGAAGTCGATCGTCGACGTGCCGGTCGGCAAGGGTCTTCTTGGGCCGCGTCGTCGACGGCCTCGGCAATCCGATCGACGGCAAGGGCCCGATCCAGGCCGCCGAGCGCCGCGTCGTCGACGTCAAGGCGCCGGGCATTCTGCCGCGCAAATCCGTGCACGAACCGGTTCAGACCGGCATCAAGGCGATCGACGCGATGATCCCGATCGGCCGCGGCCAGCGCGAGCTTGTCATCGGCGACCGCCAGACCGGCAAGACCGCGATCTGCATCGACACCATCTTGAACCAGAAGGCGATCAACGCGTCGGGCGACGAGAAGAAGAAGCTCTATTGCGTCTATGTCGCGATCGGCCAGAAGCGCTCGACCGTCGCGCAGATCGTGAAGACGCTCGAAGACAACGGCGCGCTTGAATACACGATCGTCGTCGCCGCGACCGCGTCGGAGCCGGCGCCGCTGCAATTCCTCGCGCCGTTCTCAGGCTGCGCCATGGGCGAATATTTCCGCGACAACGGCATGCACGCGCTGATGATCTATGACGATCTTTCGAAACAGGCCGTCGCCTATCGCCAGATGTCGCTGCTGCTGCGCCGTCCGCCGGGCCGCGAAGCCTATCCGGGCGACGTCTTCTATCTCCACTCGCGCCTCCTCGAGCGCGCGGCGAAACTGAACGAAAAGCATGGCGGCGGCTCGCTGACCGCGCTCCCGATCATCGAGACGCAGGCGAACGACGTCTCGGCCTACATCCCGACCAACGTCATCTCGATCACCGACGGGCAGATCTTTCTTGAAACCGACCTCTTCTATCAGGGCATCCGCCCGGCGGTGAACGTCGGCCTCTCGGTGTCGCGCGTCGGCTCCTCGGCGCAGATCAAGGCGATGAAACAGGTCGCCGGCAAGATCAAAGGCGAGCTTGCTCAGTACCGGGAGCTTGCCGCCTTCGCGCAGTTCGGCTCCGACCTCGACGCGACGACGCAGCGGATCTTGAACCGCGGCGACCGCCTCACCGAACTGATGAAGCAGCCGCAATTCTCGCCCCTGCAGGTCGAGGAGCAGGTCTGCGTGATTTTCGCGGGCGTCAGGGGCTACCTCGACAAGATGGCGAAAAAGCGCGTGCAGGATTTCGAGAAGGAGTTCCTGCGCCATCTTCACGCCGACCACGGCGCGCTGCTGAAAACGATCCGCGAGACCGGCAAACTCGACAAGGCCGAGGAAGACAAGCTCGCCGGGGTTCTCGACGCGTTTGTGAAGAAGTTCGCTTAAGCAATGCGCACGCGTCGCTGCATCGGTGCAGCAACCGCGGATCCTGCGTAACGCAGGATTTCGCGCTTTGATCGTCTGGATGGCTGTCGGCGTAATTGCAGCAGCTTTCGGCGCTGGCAAGTGCGCTATAAGCTTCATGCGGATCCGACTTCACCGTGAGCTCTATTCACGTAATGCTCATCCCGGAAGTGCGAACTTTGGAGAAGCACGAAGCGGGAGGATATGCCGATTTCATGGACAATGTCGCGATACTTGCATTGCGACAGATCTCTGATCGGCGAAGTTCAATTGAAATTTCCAAGGGTCAGAGCGCCTGCCCTGCGGATATGGCTCAATGCGCCGATGACTCAGACTTCCAGGATTCGGAACAGTGTTCGACAAGCGAATGACCAAGCTGGTTGAGTGCACAATAGTGAAGCATTTGACCAAGAATTGGCCGTCGTGGTCTGCGATGTAGCTTGAATCACGCGGAGGAACTTGTAAATGCCCTCCCTTAAAGCCCTCAAAAACCGGATCGCTTCCGTCAAGTCGACGAAGAAGATCACCAAGGCGAAACAAATGGTCGCCGCGGCGAAACTGCGCCGCGCGGAGGAGGCGGCGAAGGCTGCTCGTCCCTATACGGAGCGGATGGAGGGCGGTTCTCGCCAATCTCGCCGCCTCGGCGAAGGACAATCCGAACGCGCCGGCGCTGCTTTCGCGGGACGGGCGCCGACAAGACGCATCTTTTGATCGTCGCGACCGCCGACAAGGGCCTTTGCGGCGCATTCAACTCCTCGATCGTGCGCCTTGCGCGCGAGCGCATCGTCAAGCTCCAGGGCGAGGGCAAGACGGTCAAGATCATCACCGTCGGCAAGAAGGGCAACGATCAGCTAAAGCGCCTTTATGGCGATCAGATCGTCTGCAAGCACGGATTTCGTCGCGGTGAGGCAGATCGGCTTTCGCCAATGCTCAAGAGATCGCCGAGAAGGTGCTCGCGATGTTCGAGGCCGGCGAGTTCGACGAGGCGACGCTGTTTTTCGGCAAGTTCAAGAACGTCGTCTCCCAAATCCCGACGGCCCAGCAAATCATTCCGGCGGCCGCGCCGCCTTCGAGACGCCTGTCGCCTCATCCTGAGGGCGCGAAGCGCGTCACGAAGGACGAGGCGACAGGGCTCCTCAGGGTGAGGCGCGGCCGGATTTGAAAGGCGCCGTCTACGAATACGAGCCGGAAGAAGAGGAGATCCTCAAGGCGCTGCTGCCGCGTTACGTCTCGGTGCAGGTCTTCCGCGCGCTTCTCGAAAACGTCGCGTCCGAACAGGCGGCGTCGATGTCCGCGATGGACAACGCGACGCGCAACGCCGGCGACATGATCGACAAGCTGACAATGCAATACAACCGCGCGCGTCAGGCCCAGATCACCAAGGAACTCATCGAAATCATTTCAGGCGCGGAAGCGCTGTGATGAAGATCCATTTGCAGGGTGCATTAAGCGAAGCGCAATGCACCAACCGCCGCCGCCACAAGGTGCATTGCGCTTCGCTTAATGCACCCTACGCCCGCATCCGAACGAGGAACGACCATGACTAAAGAAGGCCGAATTTCCCAGGTCATCGGCGCTGTCGTCGACGTTGTGTTCGACGAAAACCTGCCGGCCATTCTGAACGCGCTGGAAACGATGAACGGCGGAAACCGCCTCGTTCTCGAAGTCGCCCAGCATCTGGGGCAAAACACTGTCCGCACGATCGCGATGGACTCGACGAAGGTCTCGTTCGCGGCCAGAAGGTGACCGACACGGGCGCGCCGATCGCGGTGCCGGTCGGCGAGGGCACGCTGGGCGCATCATGAACGTCATCGGCGAGCCGGTCGATGAAGCGGGTCCGTCAATTCAAGACGCGCCGCGCGATCCACCAGGAAGCGCCGCCCTTCGTCGAGCAGTCGACGGAATCCGAAATCCTCGTCACCGGCATCAAGGTCGTCGATCTTCTCTGCCCCTACGCGAAGGGCGGCAAGATCGGCCTCTTCGGCGGCGCCGGCGTCGGCAAGACCGTGCTCATTCAGGAACTGATCAACAACATCGCGAAAGTGCATGGCGGCTATTCGGTGTTCGCCGGCGTCGGCGAGAGGACCCGCGAAGGCAACGACCTCTATCACGAGATGATCGAGTCGGGCGTCAACAAGGACCCGAAAAAACGGGCTCCGCCGCCGGCTCCAAATGCGCGCTGATTTTCGGCCAGATGAACGAGCCGCCGGGCGCGCGCGCGCGCGTCGCCCTGTCGGGTCTGACCGTCGCCGAGCATTTCCGCGATCAGGGCCAGGACGTGCTGTTCTTCATCGACAACATCTTCCGCTTCACGCAAGCCGGCTCTGAAGTGTCGGCGCTTCTGGGGCGCATCCCGTCGGCGGTCGGCTATCAGCCGACGCTCGCAACCGACATGGGTCAGCTGCAGGAGCGCATCACCACGACCACCAAGGGTTCGATCACCTCGGTGCAGGCGATTTACGTGCCCGCCGACGATTTGACCGACCCGGCGCCGGCGACCTCGTTCTCGCACCTTGACGCAACGACGGTCTTGAACCGCTCGATCGCCGAAAAGGGCATCTATCCGGCCGTCGATCCGCTCGACTCGACCTCGCGCATCATGGACCCGCGCGTCGTCGGCGAGGAGCATTATCAGGTCGCGCGCTCGGTTCAGAACATCCTTCAGCGCTACAAGTCGCTGCAGGACATCATCGCCATTCTCGGCATGGACGAACTCTCCGAAGACGACAAACTCGTCGTCGCGCGCGCGCGGAAAATCGAACGCTTCCTGTCGCAACCCTTCGACGTCGCGCAGGTCTTCACCGGATAGCCCGGGCGTGCAGGTGCCGATCGCCGACACCGTTCGCTCATTCAAGGGCCTCGTCGCCGGCGAGTATGATCATCTGCCGGAAGCCGCCTTCTACATGGTCGGCACCATCGAACAGGCGATTGAAAAAGCGCAGCGTCTTGCGGCGGAAGCGGCTTAGGAAGGGAATAGGGATTGGGGATTGGGGACTAGGGCAAGTTGAGGTACCTCAAATCCCTAGTCCCTAATCCCCAATCCCTCACGACATATGGCTGACAAACTCCACTTCAATCTCGTCTCGCCGGAGAAGGAACTGATCTCCGAGGACGTCGACATGGTCGAGGCGCCGGGCGTCGAGGGGATTTTCGGCGTCCTGCCGAACCACGCGCCGTTCATGTCGGTGCTCGCCCCGGGCGTCGTCAAAGTCAGGAACGGCGGCGACGAGCGCCGCATCTTTGTGCGCGGCGGCTTTGCCGAAGTGACGCCCGTCGGCCTGACGATCCTCGCCGAAGAGGCGATCCCGGTCGCCGACCTCTCGCGCGACATGATCGCCGAGCGCATCAAGCACGCCGAAGAAGATCTCGCCGACGCCGACGCGACGGCGGAAACGCGGCTCGCCGCGGAAACGACGCTCGCGCGCATGAAAGAGCTTCAGGCTTCGCTGTAATCGCGCCGACGGTCTTCGCGCTCAGGGCAGCTCTGTCGCCCGCGCGGGCGCGGCCGGATAGCGCGCCTTGACGCGCGCCGGCCGGGAGCGGGCGCGCCGCCGCGACTGCGCAATGTGTTCTTCCAGGCTATCGACTTTGGCGCGGCGCGGCGCGGCGATCGTATCGATTTCGGCAAAAGCCGACCTTTCGTCCCTTCACGACCTCAATGTCGCCGATGAAGACGCCGACCGGCTGAAGAAAGCGGACCGAATCGCAGACGGTTTTCGCGACGACGAGAAGCGGGATTGCGAGGACCGCGCCGACGGGCCCCCACAACCATGCGAGGAACGCGATAAAAACGATGATCGACAGTGGCGAGATCAGCATCCGGACGCCGATGATCGCCGGCGTCACCACATTCGATTCAATGAAGTTCAGCAGGATGTAGAGGCCAGGGGCGAGCAGCGCTCCGGGGAGCGTCTCGAACGTGACGACGCCCGTCATCGCCAGCAGCGCGGTGACGATGACCGGCCCGAGATAGGGGACGAAATTGAGGACGCCCGCGAGAACGCCCCAGACGACGGGCGAGGGCATGCCGATCGCCGCCATGGCCGCCGTCATCGCCGCGCCAAGGCCGATGTTGATGATCGTCATGGTCAGCATGTACGTGCCGACCTTTCGGTTGATGTCGCGAAAGATGCGCGCGACCTGCAGCTTGCCGCGCAAGGTCGGCTGCGCCGCCATCGCCTTGATGCGAAAGCTGGTGCGCGTCGCGAGCAGGAAGTAGACCAGTACGAAGGTGAACAGGACTTGCACCCCGACGGCGCGCGCCGATGTCGCGATCAACTCGGCGAGGGTCGCCTCGCGAACGACCACTTCCTGAACCGGCGCCGATTGCTCGCCGATCTCGGTCATCTTTTCTTCGACTTCCTCCGTCGCCCGCCGCATCCGGCCCATGACGGCGGTGACGCCGTCAAGCTTTTCACGCGCTTCGTCCATGACTTCGGGGAGTCTTTGCGTCCAGGCGATCACGGGCTTGTCGATGACGAAGATGACGGCGCCGAGCGCGGCCAGCGCGGCGAACACCGTCACCGCCGCATTCGCGCCTTCCGAGAACCCAAGCCGTGCGAGACGGTCGGCGATCGGCGCCAGCAACGTCGCGATGATGAAGGCGGCGGCAAGCGGCAGCATGATCGGGCGCGCGACGTGCATGACGAAGCCGATCGCGACGACGGCGATGATCGTCGCAGAAACCGCGATGGCGGCGAGCCAGCGTTCCGAGCGCGTCGCTTCGTTCTGGGAGCCAAGGAGCTTTTCAAGCGTCCAGCGGGACGGAAACGTGCCGGTCCGCAGCGGCGCCGCCGCGCCCGCAACAGCCTCGTCAGCCGGTCCATCCATCAATCAAAGCCTCCATTTGGCGCAGTCGATAACAAGCGGGCGCAGGGCGAAGTTCCGCTCGGATCGGGCGCGAGCGGATCGCGCGATGTCCCGTTCAGGATATCCTGCCCGATAGGCGGGCGGGAAGCTCAATCAGCCCGTGACGCCGAGGCGCTGGAGCGCGGCCGCCATCCATTCCGGCGGCGGCGCTTCGACGACGACCGGCTCCTTGTTTTTCGAAATCGGGATGATGACGCGCCGCGCATGCAGCATCATCGGCTGCGCGCGGTCTTCGTTCGACAGTTCGCCATAGAGCGGATCGCCGATGATCGGCGCGCCGATTGAGGCGAGATGAACGCGGATCTGGTGCGTGCGTCCGGTCTTGGGCTTTGCTTCAATGAAGGAACAGCCGTCCTTCACAGTCAGCGTGCGATAGGTGGTGACGGCGGCTTGCGCGTCCGGATCGTCCGCCTGCGCAAGCGACATCTTCCAGCCGGCTTTCTGCGTCCCCTTTTTCAACGAGGCGCTGATCGTTCCTGAAAGCTTTTCGGGAACGCCGCGGCAGATCGCCCAATAGGTCTTGTCGATTGCGCCGTCGAAAAAGAGCTTGTGCAGTTTTCTCAGCGCCTTTGGATGCCGTCCGAGCACGAGACAGCCCGTCGTGTCGCGATCGAGCCGGTGGGCGAGCGCGGGCGGGCGCGGAAGACCAAAGCGGAGCGCGTCGAAATGATCTTCGAGGCTTTCTCCGCCTTCGCCTTTTTTCGTTCCGGGCTTTGCGTGAACGGGAAGGCCTGCGGGCTTGTCGATCACCAGCATCAGCCCGTCGCGATAAAGAACGCGGCCGACCAGAAAATCGCTGCAATGGCGCATCGATGAAGGACTCATGCACTGCAGATAAGGTCGACGGCGCCGTGCGCAAACGCTTCAAGAACGGCGCGCTCTTCGCCGGCCCGCGATCGTGTCGCCAGATAATAGAGCGTTGATGACGCCATTTTTCCCAGGAGGGCCGCGTCGCGCGCCTTGCTGATCTCGCCGTCGTCCTGCGCCTTCATAATTCGCCTTGTGAAGGCGCCGTCGAACTGCTTGAGACCGGCTGCGAGCGCATTGCGAATTTCGACGTCACCGACCGCGTCATTGATGACCGCGCCGACCATGAAACAGCCGAGGGGCGTGTCGTGGCCGGAATAATACATGTCGAGCGCGCGCCCATAGATTTCCATCAAGACTTCCCTCACCGGGGCGTCATGGGCGAATGCCTCGCGCATCTGGACCCGCGACATGTCGCGGTAGCGATCGATGGCGCGCAGGAATAGCGCGCGCTTGTCGCCGAACGCCGCGTAGACGCTCGGCCGATTCATGCCGGCCGCTTCGCAGATGTCCTCAAGCGAGGACGCCGAATATCCGGCCCGCCAGAAGACCTCGAGAATGCTGTCGAGCGCCGCTTCCTGATCATAGGCGCGCGGCCGGCCGCGTTTTGGTTTCTCTTTTTGTACCATTTCGCACAAAATCCTTGACCGTTACGATTTTGTACCATACAGTACAAAAGTAAACAGCTCCGGAGACCCTTATGGAACTCTATTTCTCGCCCTTGGCGTGTTCGATGGCCAGCCGGATCATCCTGAACGAAGTCGGCGCGGAATGCGACTTCCGCCTGGTCGATCTGAAAGCGAAGACGGTTGACGGCGCCGACTACCTAGCGATCAATCCGATGGGACAAGTTCCCGCCCTCAGGACGGACAGCGGAGCCGTCATCACCGAGAACGCCGCGGTCCTCCAATATCTTGCAAGACTGTTTCCGAAAGCCGGCCTTGCGCCAACGGCGGAACCGGCTCTCGCCGACATGCAACAGTGGCTCAGTTTCATTTCAACGGAACTGCACACGGCGGTGTTCGCGCCGTTATTCAGTCCGGATGCGGATGAAGCAGTCAAAGCCTTTGCGCTGAAAAAGGCGCCCGCGCGTTTTGATGTCCTCGACCGCCTTCTCGCCGGCCGTTCGACGGCGCTCGCCGCCTTTTCGATCATCGACGCCTATCTGTTCACCATTCTAAACTGGACGCAGGCGACGCCGATCACACTCAAAACCTGGGACAACGCCTATCGCTATTACAAAGCGATCGGCGAACGGCCGAGCGTCGCCCGGGCGCTCGCAACCGAATTGCCGCTGTACCGGGCGTGATTCAATCAACGGAGAAAAAAATGACCAGAACAGCCATTATCGCGTCCTTGTTCGTCGCGCTTTCAACCGCCGCGTCGGCCGCCGATTTCAACGCCGCCAAGGCGGTCTGCGCGGACGCCATCGCGTCGGAGGCGGGAAGATCCCTCAACGGCGCCAAGACGAAGCTCGTCAAGGCGCGCGACGGGGGCACGCTCCGCGTCACCGTCAAGGTGACCTTTCCCGAAGGGGCGCCCCTTACCGGAGAGTGCAAGATTAAGGGCGGCGCGGTTCGGTCGGTGACGCTCAATTCCTGACCAAGGCGCGAGGGCGGCGCTTGAGGCGGCGGTCCGCCTCCTCAAGCGACGCGCCGCAGGAAGTCCCTTAACGGCAGGAACGCCGTCGTCAGCTCTTCGTAGACTTTGCGCTTGAACGGCACGATCAGCGACGGCGTCTCTTCGAGCGCTCCCCAGCGCCAGCCGTCGAATTCCTGGTGATCGTCAGCTTCAAGATTGATTTCCCGCTCGTCGCCCTCGAACAGCATCGCCGCCCATTTTTGCCGCTGCCCTCGCCAGTTTTTCTTTTTGTATCCCCGCGGAAAATCATAGACGAGCCAGCCGGGCGTCAGCGCGAGAAGGCGCGCGGAGGATACGCCCGTTTCTTCCTTCAGCTCGCGAAAGGCGGCGTCGACGATGTCTTCGCGCTGGTCGACGCCGCCCTGCGGAAACTGCCAGCGATGCGCGTCCTTGTCTTCGCCAAGGTCGGCGAAATCGCCGATGCGGCGCCCAAGAAACACTTCGCCGCGCCGATTGAACAGCACGACGCCGACATTCGGACGATAATGCTTCAGGATTGACTCGAATGTCATGGCGCTCGTTCGTGCGACGTCGCGCCGATCCTTACCGGTCGCCGGCTCTGAGCGCCAGCACCGCGGAGGCGGGCGCGAGCGCCATGCTTTTCGCTTCGAGCCCTTTCGCCCAGCCGACGATGTCGTCGAGCGTCGCGTCGTTGAGATAGGTCTTGCCGAGCGCATCGCCGTTGCGCGTCGCGATTTTTTCGAGCGCCTCAAGGTCGCGCCGCGTCTGGTCCTTGTCTTCGCCATATCCAGGATCGATGAGGCGGTCGACGATCTCGACGTCCGCTTCGCCGGCGCTGCGGGCGAGCGAGCCCGTATCGTCGACATAGGCGATCCCGGCGTCGTCGAAGCGCGCAAGGAGAGCGTCCATCGCGGCCCGGTCGCCCGAGTACTTCGCGCCAAGATAGTTGGTCGCGCCGAAATAACCCTGGAAGCGCGACAAGATCCATTCGAGCCGCTGCTGGTTTTCTTCCGCCGTGCGCGATGTCAGCAGGGCGGCGGGGCCAAGCGCGGCGGCGTCGCTTTCGCGGTTCTCCATCGGAATTTCGATCATCACCTCGTGCCCGGCGTCGCGGGCGCGCTTCGTCCAGAAGGCGAGGTCTTTGGCGTAGGGCGCGAAGGCGAGCGTCACATAGGCCGGCAGGTCGTCGATCGCCCGTTCGGTGAGCGCGCGGTTGAGGCCGAGCCCGCCGACGATCAGGGCGACGCTCGGGTCCTTTCCGGGCGCGAATTTCTGAGCATAAACCTTCGAAGGGCGGCGCCCGTCGGCGCCGATTCGCGGAATTTGTCCGTAGGCTGATCGACGAAGCAGGGAAGCGTCGGGCGCCGCGATCGGCGTCAGAGCGATCACGGGCCTGGCGCGCTCCGCGCCAATGGCGCGCGCCGGGACGCCGTCGACGGTGATGAAGATGTCGGCCGCGGGGTCTTCGGGCGGCGCCGAGGCGTCGCTGATCGCCGCGAGCGCATCTTGGGCGTCGCCCGAATAGGACGGATCGAAGACGTCGCCGGCCGGCATGGCGTCGATCGCCGGCTCGCCAGCGGCGAGGCGCTCGGGCCTGATCTCGGATGACGCGGCCTGACGGGCCGGCGGGGCGAGGCGCTCAATCCCTTCAACCGCCATCGCGACAGCGGCTTTTGTCTTGCCGCCGTCATTGGCGACGTAAACGAGCGCGCCGGCGCCAAGAACGCCAAAGCCGAGCCACGCCCAGGCGAGGCGGCTGAAAACTGGCAATTTGAAGCGGCGGGCCCGCATCGTTCAACGCTTTAACGGTTGCGCCCCGGAGGGGGCGGCTCTCGATCCGAACGCACCCTAGAAAGGTCAGGGTTAATGGAAGGGAAACGGAAGGCCGAAAACGCGAAAACGCCCCGCCGAAGCGGGGCGTTTTCAGCAGGATCGCGCGCCTTATTGCGGCTTTGACCGGCCGGCGGAGGCGTCGGCGAGCGCGGAGCGATAGACGGTTGTATCGGCGAGAATTTCGAGCGCGCGGTCGAGCTGACAGTCATGCGCGTCGTTGAGGTTCTCCTTGCCGGCCGCGTCCTTCTCGAAAAAGCACTTGAACGGCTCGACGGCGGGCTTGTCGGCCTTGGCGTCCTTTTTGACGTCGAGCGCGCCGGGAAGCGCCGCTTCGCTCGGACGCTCGGCGTCTTCTTCCTGGCCCGGATAGATCACCGGCATCGCGATGTCGGGATCGATGCCGTGCGCCTGAATGGACCGGCCGGACGGCGTATAATAGCGCGCGGTCGTCAGGCGAAGCGCGCCCTGAAGGCCGTTCTGCAGCGGGATGACGGTTTGCACGCTGCCTTTGCCGAAGGACCGCGTGCCGAGGAGCAGGGCGCGATTGCGGTCCTGCAAGGCGCCGGCGACGATCTCCGACGCCGACGCCGAGCCGCCGTTGATGAGGACGACGATCGGCTTTCCTTTCAGGAGATCGCCGGGCGTTCCCATTTCCTTCAGCGTGTCCTTCGGATGGCGGCCACGCGTTGAAACGATTTCGCCGCCGTCGAGAAAGGCGTCCGAAACCGCCACCGCCTGATCGAGAAGCCCGCCCGGATTAGAGCGGAGATCGACGATGTAGCCCTTCGGCCCGCCAGCGACTTTCTTGTCGAGATCCTTGATCGCTTTGAGAAGCCCGTCTTCGGTCTGCTCGCTGAAATTGGTGATGCGGACATACCCGAAATTGCCTTCGGCGCGGTGCGTCACGGCGGGAACGCGCACGATGTCGCGGACGAGTTTCACTTTGAATGCGGGCTTTTCGCGATCACGCACGACGGTGATCTCGACCGGCGTTCCTTTGGCGCCTTTGAGCTTTCCGATCGCGTCGTCGATGGAAAGGCCCTGCACGGCTGCGCCGTCGATTTCGGTGATCAGATCGTTGGTCTGGATGCCGGCTTTCTGCGCCGGCGTGTCGTCGATCGGCGCGATGACTTTGACGAAGCCTTTGTCCGGCCCCTCATTGTCCATGACGACCTGGATGCCGAGCCCTGCGAAGCTGCCGCGCGTCTGCTCTTGCATGCGGCCGAAATCTTCCGCCGTCAGATAGGACGAGTGCGGATCAAGTTCCGACAGCATGCCGTCGATCGCGCCCTTGATGAGCTTGGCGTCCTCGGCGTCCTCGACATAATTCTCATGCACCTGCTCGAAGACCTCGCCGAAGAGATCGAGCTGGCGGAAGGTGTCGGCGGAAATCGTCGAACGGGCAAAGCCCGCTGACAGAAACGCGGCGGTCACCATCGCGCCGCCAAGGGCGGCGGCGGTCAGGGCGCCGACGGAGGCGGCGTTCTTGAACAGCAGTCTTTTGGCTTTCGCCGGCTTTTTGAATTTGGTCATCCGATACACCTTGCCGTTTTCACTTATCCAACATCGACCTAGGAAGCCGGGTCGCCTCTAGCATTCTCAGAGAGCCACAATGACGGGTTAACAGGATCGCCGTTCTTGCGAATCTCAAGGTCCAGTTCGGCGCCCGCTCCGGTCATCGCCGCGACCGGTTCGCCCGCCTTGACGCTTTGACCTTCCTCCACAAGAAAGGCGCCGACGCCCATCAAGAGTATATGATAGCCTCCGCCGACGTCCAGAACGATCAAATTGCCGATCGGGTTCCACGAGCGCGCGAACGCGATCTGCCCCTCATAGGGCGCCGTCACGATCGCCTGATCGGACGAAGAAAATCTTAACCCTTCGAAACGCCCGCCTTCCGGCCGGGCGGCGCCGAACCTGCCGATCACGTTTCCGACAACCGGCGGCCTCAAGGCGCCTTTCGCTTGTGCGAAGGCGCGCGCGGGCCGGAACGCCTCGGGCCTTGCGATCGGGCGAGGGGCGGGAGGAAGCGCATCGGCGATGCGCGTCGGCGGCGGCGGCTTTAACCGCGGCGCGACGACGCGCGCGAGGCGCTCCAGCCTGCCGAGAATGTCGCGCAGCGACGTCGCCCGCGCCGCAAGCGCGGCGGTTTCGCTTTGCGCCGCTGCGGCGAGGCGCTGCGCGACCCGCCGCTCGCCCTGCTTCTTGTCGAGAAGCTCGGCGAGCATCGAGCGCCGCGCGCTGATTTCCTCGTTGGTCTTTTCAAAATTCGCCCGCTCCGATTCGAGCGACTGGCGGACGGCGCCAAGTTCCGTCAGCGACTGTTTCAGCGTCGCCGCGCGCGCTTCGATCTGCGGCGTCACGTCGGCGAGCAGCATGGCGGTGCGCGCCGCTTTTGCAGCATCGCCCGGCGACACGAGCAGAGCGGGCGGGCGCGCGCGTTCAATCGACTGCAGCGCGGCGAGCACGTCGCCGAGCAACTCCTGCTGCGTCTTCAGCGACGCTTCGAGTTCAGCCTCGCGCGTTTCGAGCTTCGTCGTCTCGCGGTTGATCTCGGAAATGCGGCAGCTCGGCCCCCTGCAGCGCGTCGGCCGTTTCGATCATCCGCCGACGAAGGGCGGCGAGTTCTTTTTCGCGCTCCCTTGCTTCGTCGCGAAGGCGCGCCTCTTCGTTGCGGCGCTCTTTCAGCTTTTTCTCGATGTCCGCGAGTTCGCGCTCCGGCTTGGCCGCCTGTGCGGCCGCCTCGCCCGCCGCCAGCGACAGGCAGCACAATACCGCAAGGGGGAGAACCCTTTTCATGCGCGGTGATAGGGGTGGCCGGAGAGAATCGTCATGGCGCGGTAAATCTGCTCTGCAAGCATAACCCTGACAAGGAGATGAGGGAAAGTCGCCTTGCCGAACGCGACGACCAGATCGGCGCTATCAACGAGCGACGGGTGATGGCCGTCAGCGCCGCCGATCAGGAAGGCGATTTCGCCGGCGCCGCCATCGCGCCATTTGGCGATCCGCGCGGCGAGCGCTTCGCTGCTGATGGTGTCGCCGCGTTCGTCGAGAACAACGATCCGCGCCGCGCCGGCGACTTCCTTCAGCAAGTCGGATTCGCGCTGCTGGCGCTTTTCGCCGGAAAGGCCTTTTGGCGCTTCGAATTCCCTGACGTCGAACTGCGAAACGCCAAGCGAGCGACCGACAGCGCGAATGCGCGCCGCATAATCGTTAACGAGATCGGCTTCAGGACCGCCGCGCAAGCGCCCGATCGCGGCGAGCGTGATGCGCATGCAGCTAATTTCAGTTGTCGGTTCTGACCGGCGCGCGCGCGGTCTCGGACCAGATGCGTTCGAGATTGTAGAATTTGCGCACTTCGGGGCGGAAGAGATGGACGATCACGTCCTCGGCGTCGATCAGCACCCAGTCGCAGGCGGGAGCGCCTTCAATCTTGGCGCGGCCCATGCCCGCTTCTTTGAGGCGTTTGACCACCTTGTCCGCCATCGCGCCGACATGGCGCGCCGAACGGCCCGAGGCGACGACCATCGCATCCGCGAAGTCGGTCTTGCCGCCAAGGTCGATCGTCACGACGTCTTCCGCCTTGTCGTCATCGAGGCCGGAAAGGATCAGGGAGAGGATTGCGCCGCTACGCTCCTCGGGCGAAAGCTCATCGATCGAAAGCTTTTGAGGCGCGTCCGCGCCGGACGCCGGATTCAAGGCGGCCTTGTTGCGCGCCGCCGGGCTGTGATCGGAACTCAGGTCGTATCTCCCTTTTTCCGCGGGCACGGAACCCGCACCATCAATGTAATCGCGATCGAAGGCTTCGCCAACCGCTTCATACCTGATTAACGAATCAAAAGGTCGATCAGAAACAACAGCTTGAGGAATCATTCGGCCTTCGCGCCGCCGCGCTGCGCTCGAATGGCGCTCGCCGACGCCGGATTGTTGGTCGCTTCAATGAACGTCCAGGCGGGCGGCTCGGCGCCGACGATCTCGGCCGCTCGGCCAGAGGGAACGCGAAACAGGGCGAGGTCGCGGGCGGCCTCGCTCGCGATCGCCGCTTCTTCATGGCCTGGCCGGTTGAAGACGGCGATCGGCGCAAGGCTCGCGATCCGCCGCCAGTTCCTCCAGCGGTGAAATCCAGCAAGGCTGTCGGCGCCCATCAGCCAGACGAAGTCGATCTGCGGCCAGAGTTCGTTGAGGGCCTCGAGCGTATCGACCGTGTACTGAAGACCTTTGCGGTCCTCGAAATTCGACACGATGATGCGCGGGCTTCCCGCGACCCGGCGCGCGGTCGCAAGCCTCTCGGCGTAGGGCGCGTATTCGTAGTCGCCGCTCTCTTTCAGGGGATTGGCCGGCGACACCAGCCACCAGACGGCGTCGAGACGGAGGAGCTTCAGCGCCTCAAGCGAAATCTCTCGATGGCCCTCATGCGCGGGATTGAACGAGCCGCCGAGGAGGCCGATGCGGGACGTATTGTGACGGTGCGGGATCATGCGGGATTTTGCGCTCTTTCGAGCGCCTGTCATGCGGCGCTGAGCCCTTCAAGACAAGCTCTCGGGAGGCGGATTACCCATGGGGCGACTTTTCTTTCAGGGCGGGTTAACGCATTGAGAAGGGCCCCCGCGTTATGAAATCTCTCGAAGCCGCCGTTTTTCGTTCCTGAAGAGACCCATGCTCGACGCCCAGAAAAACCGCATGCTCTCGCTCGTCCGCAGCCCGTATGCCGAGCGCTCGCTTTTCGCCATTTCGTTCGCCGAAAGCTCGTTTTTTCCGTTGCCGCCGGATTTGATGCTGGGGCCGATGGCGGCGGCCGAGCCCTCGAAATGGGCGCGTTACGCCCTGAACTGCACCATCGCGTCGGTGCTCGGCGGGCTCGCCGGCTATGCGATCGGCTATTTCCTGTTCGAATCCGTCGGCCAGCAGATCATCAATCTCTTCGGTTATGGCGGCAAGGAAGCGGCGCTTCGCGACTTCTACGCGAAGTGGGGCGCGTGGTTCATTTTCCTCAAAGGCCTGACGCCGATCCCGTTCAAGCTCGTGACCATCGTCTCGGGCGCCATGCAATTCTCGCTGCCGATATTCGTCGCCGCCGCGATCGTCACGCGCGGCATCCGCTTTTTCGCGGTCGCGTGGATCTTTCAGAAATTCGGGCCCCAGATCGCGCCGATCATGGAAAAGCGGATGGGCCTCGTCCTCGCCGGCGTCGCCGTGGCCATCATCGGCGCGCTCGTCGCCGCGCATTATTTGATGTAGCGGTTCGCCTCGCGCGAGAAATTGCGCCTCAAAATACAATCAACCCGATACTTGAAAGCTCGACAGAATTTCCGATCTCCGGCGTTGAATGATTTTGCCGCGCGCCCGCCGATGAGGCGAAACCGCGCGGCGGCTCTTTGACAAGTGAATCCTTTGTCGTCGCTGCGGCGCCACGCTGCGCGGTCGATGCAAGTCCCGACAACGCCACGCCTGGCGCAGCGAACCTATGCGCGTCGAAAATTCGCCGGGCGAATTGAGATGGCGGAACGGCGCCTTTAAGCCCTGCAAACCGCGAAGAACGCCGAAAAACGCGGAGGCGCAGGCTGGAAAAGCCCGGCGTTCAGAGCGGCGAACACCCGTTTATGGTCACGCGGCCCATCCTTCGCGACGCCTTGCTGCGCTAGGCTCCTCAGGATGAGGAGGGTGATCGTTGCCAAAGAGAAATGCCTCATCCTGAGGAGCGCATCGAAGATGCGCGTCGCGAAGGATGGGCCGCGGTCCGGCTTCCGCTGTTGAAGGGCGCCCGCTACGGCGTCCACTCGCCGCCGGCGTCTGCTCTCTCTTCCGCCGGCGCCGTCCGGCCGAGCTTGATGTTCATCAGATCGCGCATCAGCGCCGGAAGGCCCGCGCCTGCAACGCCGGAAATCGCGCGGGCGGGTCTCCCTGCCGCTCTCGATAGCGCGGCAAGGCGTTTCTTCTTCGTCGCCTCGTCAAGCGCGTCGATCTTGTTGAGGCAGACGATCTCCAGCTTTTCCGCGAGCGCTGCGCCATAAGCCGCAAGCTCGCCTCGGATGGTCCGGTAATCGTCGGCGACCGTCTCCGACGTGCCGTCGACGAGATGGACGATCGCCGCGCAGCGTTCGATATGGCCGAGAAAGCGGTCGCCGATGCCGGCGCCGTCATGCGCGCCTTCGATGAGGCCCGGAATGTCGGCGAGAACGAAACTCTCGCCCTCGTTGAGGCGAACGACGCCAAGGCCCGGATGAAGCGTCGTGAACGGATAATCGGCGATCTTGGGCCTCGCCGCCGTGACGGCGGCGAGCAAGGTCGATTTGCCGGCGTTCGGCAGGCCGACGAGCCCGACATCCGCGATCAGCTTCAATCGGAGCCAGAGCGTGCGCTCTTCGACGGGCTGGCCGGGATTGGCTCTGGTCGGGGCGCGGTTCGTCGATGTTTTGAAATGCGCGTTGCCGAAACCGCCATTGCCGCCCTTGGCGAGGAGGACCCGCTCGCCCGGCGTTTTCAGATCGGCGACCAGCGTCTCCTCGTCCTGCTCGTAGATTTCGGTGCCGACCGGCACCTTGACGATGAGATCCTCGCCATCGGCGCCGGTGCGGTTCGAACCCTCTCCGGGCCGGCCGTTCTTCGCCGTGTAATGCTGCTGGTAGCGAAAATCGATCAGCGTGTTGAGGTTCTCGACCGCCTCCGCGAAGACATGCCCGCCGCGCCCGCCGTCGCCGCCATTCGGGCCGCCGAACTCGATGAATTTCTCGCGCCGGAACGACAGGCACCCGGCGCCGCCGGCGCCGCTTTCGACATAGATCTTGGTGCGGTCGAGGAATTTCATGGGGCGTATATAGAGGCTTTTAGGGTCCGCGCCATGCTGCGCGGCGCAGGTGCCAAGAACCGCCAAAGCCGCTAGCGTCCGCCCGCCCTCGCTGACCGCGGAGTCCCGATGCCGAAGTCCGTCGATTTCCTCTTCACGCCGTTCAAGATCGGAAAACTGGCGCTCGCCAACCGCATCGTCATGGCGCCGATGACGCGGTCCTTTTCGCCCGGCCATGCTCCAGGCGCCGATGTCGCCGCCTATTATCGCCGACGCGCTGAAGGCGGCGTCGGCCTCATCCTCTCCGAAGGCGTTTCGCCGAACGCCGTCACCGCGACCGGAACGCCGGACGTTCCGAACATTTCAACGCCCGACGCCAAGGCCGGCTGGAAGAAAGTCGCGGCCGGGGTGAAGGAAGCGGGCGGCGTCATGGGCCTCCAGATCTGGCATGAGGGGCCTTATCGCAATCCGGCGAAGAGCGAATATCCCGACGTTCCGTCCTGGTCCGCCTCCGGCTTCAAGGTGCCGGGCAAGGCGTTCTGGCCGCCGATGACGGAGGCCGAGATCGAGACCGCGACCCTGGAGTTCGTCGCCGCCGCCGTCGCGGCGAAAGAGCTTGGTTTCGACTGCGCCGAATTTCACGGCGCGCATTCCTATCTGATCGACAGCTTCTTCTGGGACCAGACGAATCTTCGGACGGACAAATGGGGCGGCGACTGGAGCGGGCGGACGCGCCTTGCCTGCGAGATCATCAGCCGTACACGGAAGGAGGTGGGTCCGGATTTCCCCCTCATCATCCGCCTCTCGCAGTGGAAGCAGCAGGATTTCGCGGCGAAGGCGGCGGCGAGCCCCGCGGAGTTCGAGAAGTGGCTGACCCCTCTCGTCGCGGCGGGGATCGACGCCATCCACTGCTCGCAGCGCCGCTTCTGGGAGCCCGCCTTCGACGGCTCCGACCTCAACGTCGCGGGCTGGGCGAAAAAGATAACCGGCAAGCCGACGATCTCGGTCGGCTCGGTCGGCCTTTCGGGCGAGTTCACGGCGACGTATGGCGGCGAGGTCTCCAAGCCCGCCTCGCTCGACCGTCTCATAGAGATGATGGAGCGCGGCGATTTCGATTTGATCGCCGTCGGCCGCGCGCTGCTCCAGGACCCGGAATGGGTCCAAAAGGTCAGGGACGGACGTATGAGCGAGTTGAAAGAGTTTTCGCGCGAGGCGCTCGCGACGCTTTATTGAACAAGGGAAGGGCCTTTCATGATCACCGTCCACCATCTTGAGAATTCACGCTCGCAGCGGATCTTGTGGCTGCTGGAGGAATTGGGCGTTCCCTACGAGGTCAAGCGCTACGAGCGGGACAAGAAAACCAATCTCGCGCCGCCGGCGCTCTTGAAGGTCCATCCGCTCGGCAAGTCTCCGGTGATTGACGAGGACGGCGCCGTCATCGCCGAAACCGGCGCGATCATCGAGCACATCGTCGAGACGCATGGGGCGGGGCGCCTCGTTCCGGCGAAGGGAACGCCGGACTATCGCCGCTTCAAATACTGGATGCACGCGGCGGAAGGCTCCTACATGCCGCCGCTGGTGATGGCGCTATTTCTCAATCGGATGGAAACGGCGCCGATGCCGTTCTTTGCAAAACCCGTCGCGAAGAAACTGACGCAGGCGGTGCGCGACGGATACCTGACGCACACGACGAAGGCGTTGTTCGATTATCTGGACGGCGAGCTTGCGAAGGGCGACTTTCTCGCGGGAAAGGACTTCTCGGCGGCGGACATCATCATGAGCTTCCCGGCCGAAGCCTCGCTCCAGCGGGTGGACGCCGCAAAATCCGCGAAGAACCTGAAGTCTTATGTGGACCGCCTCCACGCACGTCCCGCCTATAAGCGCGCGCTCGAAAAGGGCGGGCCTTACGCCTACGCCTGACGCAAAAAAAGGCCGCCTCTAGGGCGGCCTTTTTCAGGAGACTTCGACGGCTCAGTCTTTGAGCGGCGCCGCATCCTTGACGAGCGGCGTCGGCGCGGTCGCGGACGCGTTGGTCGGCGCCGTCGCTCCTTCCTTCTGCGCGACCGGCTTTGGCGCTTTCTTTCTGCGCCTTGGGCTCGACTTTCAGCGTTGACGCCGGTTCGGCCTTTGCGGCCGCTTTCGGCGATTGGGCGACAGGCTTGGCGTCGAACGAGGGCGTCTCGACGTTGTCCGCGGCGTATTCCTGCCAATAGGCGGGTTGATTCAACAGCGCCCGGAAATAGTCGATGTTCTGGTCCGCGATCTGCGGCGGCAGGTCCGAGCGCGCGAGGCGCTCGGCTTCCGCCATCTCACCCTTCATCGCGAGGACGAGCGCGAGGTTCTGGCGAATGCGGGCGTCAGAGCCGCGCGCCGTCGCGGCGCGGCGCAGGACCGCCTTCGCCTGATCGAGATCGCCGTCGAGCGCGAAGGAAAGCCCCTTGTTGTTCATGATCATCGGGCTCTCCGGCGCGAAGACGAGCGCCATGTCGTATTTCGACCGCGCGAGCTTGTGCTCGCCGATCTGGTCGAGCGCGACGCCGTAAGACGAGAATGCGCGCCAGTCCTGCGGGCTGAGTTCGACCGCCTTTTCGAGAAAGCGGACGGCCTCGAACGCGCGTCCGGCTTCGACCAGCGTCTTGCCGGCTTCGAGATTCGCTTCGGCGTGATCTTGGTGCGTGTTCGCCGCGCGCGTCATCACTTTAACGGCTTCTTCGTTCGAACGGATCTTGCGGAGCGCAGAAGAGTACGAGACCGCCGCGTCGATGTCTTCCGGATTGCGGTCGTAGCGCGAGCCCCAATAGGCGGCCGCGGCGACCGGATCCATGTTGGCGCCGGGCGCGCCCGGGTCGGTGAAGACGCCGATCTCTTTCTTGTAGTCGACGGATTTTCCGTCGGCGCTGAGGCTCTTGCCGCTAGACGCGCAGGCGGACATAAGAACGGCGCAGAGCAGGGCGCTGGAGCCTCGCGTTACGGTCGCAGAGAAACGGACGGCCATGGACGATCCCTCGAGTGTTGCGGAATTTCGCGGCGATCATTGCCAAATCTCTTCAAGAAAGACTTAACTCTGCGGCCAAAGCCTTTCGTAACGGACCTGAACGATCGGTTAACGGAGCATTTCATGATCGCTGATCTTTTGATCGACCACGATGCTGCGCGCTTTGAAAAAGCGGCCCCGATATTTGCGGTCAAAGAGAAATCCGACGATCTCGCCGCGGTTCCCGCCGCGCTCGCCGCGCTCGCGAAACTCAACGGATTTTCAGGCGACGCGGGCGCGGTGCTCGTCGGCGCGGAAGGCGCGCTCCTCGGCGTCGGCGACGCAAGCGACGCGTTCTTCACGGCGGCGGCCTCGGAAAGGCTCGGCGAGGGCGATTATCGCTTTGCGGGCGCGGTCGCTGCGGCTGGGCTTCTCGGCTGGGCGCTCGGCGCCTATCGCTTCGACCGCTACAAGAAGGGAAAGCGAGCCTCAGCGCGGCTGATCGCGCCCAAGGGGGCGGACGCCGCGAGCGCACGCCGGATCGCAGAAGCGGTCTTTTTCGTTCGCGACCTCGTCAATACGCCGGCGAGCGACATGCTTCCCGATACGCTCGAGGCGGAGGCGCGCAAGCTCGCGGCCGAATTTTCGGCGAGCGTCACCGTCATCGCCGGCGACGCGCTGCTCGATCAGCAACTCGCCATGATTCACGCGGTCGGGCGCGCGTCGACGACGCCGCCGCGGTTGATCGACATTTCATGGGGGCGCGCCGACGCGCCCAAGGTGACCCTAGTCGGCAAGGGCGTCTGCTTCGATTCCGGCGGTCTCGACATCAAGGGCGCGGACGGCATGTCGCTGATGAAGAAAGACATGGGCGGCGCGGCGAACGCGCTCGGTCTTGCGCGCCTCATCATGGAATCAAGGCTCGATCTCAGATTGCGCGTGCTCATTCCGGCGGTGGAGAACGCGATTTCAGGCAGCGCCTTTCGTCCGGGAGACATTTTGACCAGCCGCAAAGGGCTGACCGTCGAGATCGGCAACACGGACGCCGAAGGGCGCCTCGTGCTCGCCGATGCGATGGCGCTCGGCGCCGAGGACAATCCGCACTGCATGGTGACGCTGGCGACGTTGACGGGCGCGGCGCGCGTTGCGCTCGGGCCCGAGCTTCCGCCCTTTTACACCGACGATGAAAAATTCGCGGCGGCGGTGCTGACATCGGCGGCGGCTGTTCACGATCCCGTCTGGCGGATGCCGCTCTGGAAGCCATACGCCTCGATGCTGTCCTCCCCGATCGCCGATCTTAACAATTCGCCGAGCGGCGGCTTTGCCGGTTCGGTCACCGCCGCGCTGTTCCTGAAACGCTTTGCGCCGGAAACAGGCGTGTTTGCGCATTTCGACATTTACGCCTGGCGCGCCAAGGCCGCGCCCGGCCGCCCGGTCGGCGGCGAAGCGCAATCGATTCGAGCCTTGTTCCACGCGCTCGCCTCATATCGATTCGCCTGAACGCCGGCGGAACTTGCGCGCCCGCGCCGAACGGTTGCAGGGTCGGCCTGCGGCTGGTCGGGCGACCAATCGCGGCTCTGCGACGCGCACGACACCGGATGGACTATGGCTCAAGCGGGCATCTTGAATACATGGCGCGACGTCCTTGCGGACGCCGTCAGAGGCGACGGGCCTGATCTCTCCATGCGTCAGTGGGTCATTCTTCTGACGGTCTATCTCAATTCCGGTCCGCATACCGTGCGCGGCCTCAGCCGCGATCTCAACGTCCCGAAGCCCGCGATAAGCCGCGCGCTCGACGCGCTGTCGATCCTCGGTTTTGTCCGCCGCGTTCGCGATGAAGCCGACCGGCGCATCGTTCTCGTGCAGCGGACGACGGACGGCGCCAAATATGTCGATGAGTTCGCAAAGATCGTCGACGAGCGCGCGCGCGGACCGCAGATGAGCGCCGCTCTCTACGGCTGATCTTTCCTTGGCATTTCGGCGAGTTTGACGCCGGCGAGACGAATTTCACCGTTTGCGATGTCGATCGGCGCGCGAATGACGCCGCCGGAGGCGACCGCCAGCATGCCGAGCCCGGCTTCGGCGGCGATCGCCTCGTCCTTTTCCAGCAGGCGGGCCTTTTCGAACGCACGGGCGAGCCCGGCAGGTTTTTCTATTTCGGCGTCAATGCGGCCGGTCGCGGGCGCGCCTTTGTGCAGGAAGAGCGAACCGGCGCCGCGCATCGTCGATCCATTCGCCAGGATTTCAACGCCGTTGACAGCGAGCGTTCGCCCGCCCGCCGCATCCGCAGGCGACAGGCTGACAGCAGCGTCGAACCGCTCGATCTCCGCGATTGCGCTTGAAAATCCGACGGCGCGGACGCTCGCCTGAAGCTGGTCGGACTTCTTCGCCGCCGGCGCGATATTGATGACCGCGCGCGTCAATGACACCGCATCGACGCCGTTGTCTGCTTTCAATGCGCCCGTTTCGGCTTTCAGCATCCAGCCGCGCGCCTCATCGCGTTCGACGCTCGCGCGCGCGTTTTCTGCGCGGACGATCCACGAAGCGCCGCGCCAGACGATGCGTTGCGCAACACCGCAGGAAAAAATGATGCGGTCAGGCGCGTAAGGCAGCGCATCGATGAAAAGCTTCGCGCATTCATAGCGATCATCGCCTTGGGCGATGGAGAAATCGGCGACGCCTCCGCGAAGGAAAAACGGAAAGCCGCGCGTCGTCAGCGGCAGGTATTCGACAGCGATCCCCCGGGCGGATTGGGTCGCGGCAAATTCCGCCAGACTTGCGCGCATGGCGTCGCCGCCCGCGCGCCAGATGAACGCCCAGACGATGAGAAAAATCCCGAATACGGAAAAGGGTCCGTAGAGGAGCCAGCGATGGGCCTTCGTCATGACGCGCTTTCGACGACGCTTTTGCGCAGCGCCGCTTCAAGCGTTGGCAGGAAAGTGCGTTTCGTCAGATCGGGCGGAATGGCGGGCAGGAATCGCAGCGTGATGAGTCCGGGCGCCTTCTCCCATCCCGGATAGCGCCAGTGCTCGCCGGAATTATGAACGAACGGCGTCACGGGAGCCTTTGCGGTCAGGTACATGCCGGCGACGCCAGGCTGCAAAGGCCCAAGGCCGCCTGGCGGACCGCGCGTTCCTTCAGGAAACACGACGATCTGATCGCCGCGCCGAATATGGCGTTCGGTTTCCCGCCGAAGGCGTCGCATGGCCTTGACGCCGGCGCGTCGATCGACCGAGACGCCGGTGCGCCCCGCCCACCAGCCATAGAGGGGAATCCTCAAAAGCTCCTTCTTCAGGACCATGGCGGGCCGGGGAAGAAGGGCGAGCAGCGCGATCGTCTCCCACTGCGACTGGTGATTGCCGGCGACGATCGCGGGTCCCGACGGCGCGTATTCGGCGCCGATGACGCGGTAGCGGATGCCGCAAACAACAGCGAGCGCCGCGAGGATGATTTGCGCCCAGAGCCGCGTGACGACGCGCGCGGCGCGGCGGTCGGCGAGCGCGGGCAGAAACACGATCCCCATGACGATCGTCGTCAGAACCATGACTGCAGTGAACAGATGAGCCCGCGCCGCGGTCATCGTCCGAAGCCTCCGTCGATGGTGTGAAAAGGGATCAGGTGACGATCGACTTGGCGCGCGCCGCGAGATATTTGGTGTATTCGCCGCCGATGCGTTTCCAGCTTACCGGCGATTGCGGGCGTCCGTCCGGCCCGAGAAGGCGCGAGGAAACGGGATAGGGCGTGATCGTGACGTCCGGCAAGCGCTCGCGCGCTTCAAGCAGCGCGCGCGGCATGTGAAATTCCGAAGTGACGAGAATGAGCGATCGAAAGCCGTGCTCGCGCGTCCAGTTGTCGAGCTCGCTGGCGTTGCCTTGCGTCGTTTGCGCCTCGACGCCGAGATCGACGCAGCAATCGAAAAGCTGGGCGTCGCCCGGCCACATGGCGGCGAGATCGGGCCTCGTCACGCTTGGATTGACGCCAGAGATCAAGAGCCGCTTGCCGACGCCCTCGTTCAACAGGGCCATCGCCGACGCCACGCGGTCCTCGCCGCCCGTGAAAACGACGACGCCGTCGGCCGGCGCCGGCAATCGTTCCGGCGGCCGGGGCATTTCCGCGATGAAGACGAGCAATCCCGCGCCCCAGGCGAGCGCGACGAAAAGAACGGCGAACAGCAGGCGCTGCACTTTTCACTCCCTTCGACCCCGAAGCCGCGACGATAGCCTTAATGCGCGGGGCGGGTCCAGCCAGCGGGTCTAATAGGTCTCGCGAAGCGTTCTGAGGACCGTCATCCGGGCCGACACCGCCGTGACGAGGCAAATCGCCAGCGGGACGCCGAGGAGCGGGATCGCGAGCCCTGGTCCGACGGCAAGGCCCGGCATGAAAAGGCTGTCGGCGCCGCGCGCTCGCGTTGCGAGCGAAAACAGCAGGAGCAGGAAAAGCGCGGTCGCAAGTCCGATGAAGGATCCGCGAAGCCCGATGATCGTAAAGCGCCGCTGCACTTCGTTGGCGATGAAGCCGTCCGTCGCGCCGACAAGATGCAGCAGGGAAACGACGTCTGCATTCGCCGACAATCCCGCGCGCGCAGCGAAGATCGAAATCGCGCAGGCCGCCCCCATGATCAGCGCAAAGACGATGAAGGCGAGCGCTTGGCCCGACCGCGCCGCCGAGGCGAGACGATCGTTCCAGCCGCCATGGTCGTCGAGAACGACGCCGGGCGCGATCGCTTCAAGGCGTTCAGCGATGGCGTCGATCGACCGCCGGCCCTCTTCGCTCAAACGAAGTTCGATGAGCGCCGGCACGTTCAGCGCCGCCGCATTTCCCTTGCCGAGCCAGGGTTCGAGCAGCTTGCCGGCGTCTTGCGACGAGATGATTTCAAATTCGAGAACGCCCGGATCCCCGGCGAGGATCGAGGTCGCGGCCGCCGTTCGAGCTTCGATCTCGGCCGCATCGACGCCCTTCACCTGCACGGTGACGGAGGATTTCAGTTCCGTCGTCCAGTTGCTGGCGGCGGACGCGATGACGAGAAAGGCCGCGAGCGCAAGGCTCGCCAGCGATGAAATGACGGCGATGACCGCCGTCAGCGGCGCGCCGTCCGCGCCCGCTTCAGGAAGCAGCGGCGAGCGGCTGAACCGCCGCATGAACGAGCCGCCGCGCCGTTCGGCGACGGGCGCGTCCGTCTGCGGCTCGCCGATGGCGCCCTCAATGCCCGATACGCTGCTTATCGGAGCCTCCCCGTTCTCTTCGGCGCCGGCGTTTCTTCGTGGAGCTTTCCCGCTTCGAGACGCATCGTTGACTTTCCGAGCGCCTCGACGAGGTGAAGATCGTGCGTCGCCACGATCACCGCGGCGCCAAGCTTGTTGAGTTCGGCGAAAAGCTTCATGATTTTTTCACCCATTTGCGGATCGACATTGCCTGTCGGCTCGTCCGCCAAAATGAGGTCCGGCTTCGAAACGAGCGCCCTCGCCAGCGCGACCCGTTGCTTCTCGCCGCCGGAGAGGGTCTGCGGCAGGGCGTCGATCCTCGAGCCGAGACCGACCCAATTTAAGAGTTCTCTTACGTCTTCCCGATACTGCTGTTGGTTAACACCCGCGACTTTCATGGGCAGCGCGACGTTTTCGAAAGCGGTTAGATGGTCGAGCAGGCGAAATTCCTGAAAGACGACGCCGATGCGTCGCCGCAGCGGCGGCAGCGTCTCTCGCGGCGCATTCGTCACGTCCTCGCCGAACAAGGTGATCTTTCCGCGGGTCGGCTTCAGCGCCAGATAGATCAGCTTCAGGAAGGACGTCTTTCCGGCGCCGGACGGTCCCGTCAGGAAACGGAACTCGCCCTGATTGAGGGTGAACGTCACGTCCTTGAGGCTTTCGGGGCCGCCTTCGTAGGCGAGGCCCACCTGGTCGAATCTGAGGATCACGACGAACTTTCCGTTCCTTCAACGTCGGCGGCTTCGGCCGCGGAAAAACCAATCCACGATTCGCACCGCCAATGATAATCACCTGCCCAAGCTGCGCCACCCGATACGATGTCGATGACGACCGGTTCTCGCCGGACGGGCGTTCCGTCCGTTGCGCGGAGTGCAATGAAAGCTGGTTCGTTCCCGCGCCCCAGCCGATCGAAAACCTGATGCCCCTAAAGACGAAGGGTCGCAAGGCGGAAGCCGCCGAAGAGGCGCGGCCCGAGGCCCGTCACGACGCCCGGCCCGAGGCACGCCCGGAGGCGCGGAACGAGGCTCGGCCCGAGGCCCGGAAAGAACGATCCTACCGGCGCGACGATGCCTATGAAGAAGGCGTCGACGAACCCCTTTTCGAAACCCCCACCAAATCTTCCCGATTCAGGATGGAAGACGATCGCGAGGAGGACCGCCGCCGCTCGTCGAAAGACGATCGTTCCGGCCGCAAGTCGGAGTATCGCGATCAGGACGAGGCGAAACCCCGCGAGACGGCCCGCGACGCCAGGAGCGCGCGCCGTCAAGAGCAGGAACGCGATTTCGCGCGCGATGAGGAGGTCGAGCGCGAAGCAGATCTTCGCGCCGTCCGCGAGCGCAAGGACGCCAAGGTCGTCGATGCGGATTTTGAAGACGTCGGCCGCCCGCGCGACGAATTCCATGAGGACGTTCTTGGGCGCGGCTTTGGACGCAAGATGCGCGACCGCGAAACGGCGCTCGCCCGGCTTGAAGATCTCGAGCCGATCGCCGAACGGGTTTTCAACGAAGAATTCTTCACGGCGCTGCGCGTTCAGCCGAAGGAACTCGAACGCGCAATCCGCAAGGCGCGTCGCCGCGCCGAGGCGCGCGAGAAGAACCGGCTGACGCCGTGGCGCGCGCTTGGATGGTCAGCCTGGATTGGCGTCATCGCGGCTTGCGCCTTCGTCGGCTATTCATACCGCAACAACATCGTCGCGATGTTCCCGAATGCGCAAGGCGCTTATAAGGCGGTCGGGATCGAAGCCAATCCCTACGGCCTGAAGATCGAGGGCGTCACGCATCGCGTCGCGATGTCGCCCGCGGGGCCCGTCATTGAAATTCTGGGGCGCCTCCGGAACGAAGAAGGGGGCGACGTCACGCCGCCGATGATGCAGGCCGAAGCGCTCGGGCGAGACGGCGAAGTCCTTTCCCGCTGGACGTTTGCGGCGCGCGCCGAAAAGGTCCGCGCGGGCGAAACGGCGGATTTTTCAACCCGCGCGCCGGCGCCGGACGGGGTCAGCGAGGTCATTCTCGCTTTTGCGCCCGCGGACGGCGTCAAGGTTTCGGTCGGCGATCTGCTGAAGGCGACCCCAAACTGAGCCGCGGTTGAATTTCGCGGGGAAAACGGTAACTCCCGCGCATGAGAACTCTTCATTCGGAACAAGACGTCCGCCGCCGGATCGACGCGCTCGCTGCGGATGTTGCGCGCGCGATGCCCGCCGATTTCCTGATGGCGCCGGTCCTGACCGGCGCCTTTATTTTCGCGGCCGACCTTCTGCGCGCCCTCCATCGCCTCGGTTGCGATCCCGCCGTCGATTTCGTGCAGCTCTCAAGCTACGGCGGCGCCAGGGCCTCATCCGGCGTCGTCACGCTCCTCAAGGATTTTTCAGTCCCGCTCGAAGGGCGATCGGTGCTTTTGATCGACGACGTGCTTGATACCGGGCGCAGTCTTCACTTCGCCAGGAACATGGTGCTCGACCGCGGCGCGAAAGAAGCGAAGATCTGCGTTCTTGTCAGGAAAGCGACGGGGCGGAGCGCCGACATCGCCGCCGACTTTGTCGGGTTTGAAGCGGCCGCTGAAGACTTCATCGTCGGCTACGGCATGGATGATGACGGACGGGCGCGCGGACTGCCCTATATCGGCGTCGTCGACTGATCACCCGCGCCGCGATGCAACGATGACCGCATCCGCATCGTCTCTGGCGCGTTCGGCGAGCGGCGGCGTGAGCGCGGGATCGCGCAGCAGGCCTTCCCATTTTGCGACGACGGCGGTGGCGATTGAATTGCCGACGACGTTGGTGCCGCTGCGACCCATATCGAGGAACTGATCGACGGCGAGCAGCAAGAGCAACCCTTCCTCGGGCAGCCCGAAGGCGGTCAGCGTCGCCGCGATGACCACCAGCGACGCGCGCGGAACCGCCGCCATTCCCTTCGACGTGATCATCAAGAACAGCAGCATGGTGATCTGCTGCATCGCCGACATCTCGATGCCGTAGGCTTGCGCGATGAAGAGCGTCGCAAACGTGCAGTACATCATCGAGCCGTCGAGATTGAACGAGTATCCGAGCGGCAGGACGAAGCTCGCGATGCGATTGGCGACGCCGAAGCGCTCGAGCTTTTCGAGGAGCTTTGGATAGGCGGCTTCGGAACTCGCCGTTGAAAAGGCGATGACGACCGGCTCTCTGATTTCCGTGAGGAGTTCGCCGGTGCGCTTGCCGATCACGAGGCGGCCCGCGATGGCGAGAACGACCCAGAGCAGCAGCAGCGAGAAGTAGAAGCCGCCGACGAATTTTCCGTAGGTTGCGATGACGCCGAGGCCCTTCGTGGCGACGACGCCGGCGAGCGCCGCGAAGACTGCGAACGGGGCGAGAAGCATCACATATTCAGTGACTTTCAGCATCACATAGGCGACCTGCTCGGTGATCTCGACGACTTTCGCGGTTTTGTCCCCAAGCTTTGCAAGCGCGACGCCCGCGAAAACCGAGAAGATGACGATCTGCAGGATTTCGTTCGTCGCCATCGCCTCGATGATCGACCGGGGAACAAGATGGGTGATGAACTCGGCAAGCGTCAGTTTCGACGCATCCGGCGCTCCCGAGGCGTCGGCCGGAAGCGCCGCTTCAAAACCTGCCCCCGGTTGAATGAGGTTGACCATCAAAAGGCCGAGCGCGAGCGACACGAGCGACGCGCCGATGAACCATAGCAGCGTCCTGAGGCCGATGCGGCCGAGCGATTTTGAATCCCCCATATGAGCGATGCCGACGATCAAGGTCGTCAACACCAGCGGCGCGATGACCATTTTGATCAGCCGAAGGAAGATGTCGGTGACGATCTTGAAATAGCCGGCGATGGTCGCCGCTTCCTCAGGCGAGACGGACCGATGAATAATCGCGCCGGCAATAATGCCGAGGACCATTGCGATCAGGATGATCTGAAAAAGCCGCTTCGCCATGGGTGATTCCGTCAAGGAGGGCGCGCGACCTTAGCCGAATTCATGCGATGAGGAATAGCGACCGGCGAATTTCCGCTAAAACCGCTCCAGCAGCCTTTCGAGATATTTGATCTCTTCTTCCGTGCGCTCGCCGTCCGAAAGGCGCCGGCGCAGCTCCTGCAAAAGCTCGCGCGTGCGCTGCGCGTCGGATTTCTCCGGGACCTCGACCCCTTCGCCATACTGGCCGATCGGTCGGCCGAGAGGATCGCGCATCGGCTGCGCGGCGCCGTTCTGGCTCGCCGCAGCGCGCGCCTCCGCACTCTGGCCGCGCGCAAGTTTTTCGGCGCCGTCGCGCAGACTGGCGATTGCGCGCTCCATCGCGTCGTTGGCGGCGTCGAAATCCTCGCCTTTCAGCGCCTCTTGCGACTGGCGCATCGCGCTCATAGCGTCACCGAGCGATTGCGACGCTTCCGCGGCCTCCCCACCTGACTGCGGGTTCGCGCCTTCGAGCGATTTCACGAGCTCGGACAGCTCGCTGGCGATCCCGCCTTGTTCGTCGGCAAGGTCGTCTCCGACGGCGCCGCGCTTTTGTCCGCGCTCGAATGATTTGTCCGCGAGTTCGCGCTGTCGGCCGATCAGATCGCCGGCAGCGCCCGCCGGTCCGCCTTGCCCGCCTTTGCCGCTCTGTCCTTCGCCGCCGCCCTGTCGACCAGACATGCGCAAATTGCTGAGCAGGTTTTCGAGATCGGAAAGCGCCTGACGCGCGGCGCCGTCCGCGCCAGATTTTGCGAGGTCGCGGATAGAGTCTAGCATCGCCTCGAGATCGGAGGAGCTGATCACCCGATCGGCGGGCGGACCGTCGCCCGCCTGCTGTTCGCCCGACTGCGCCAGCGCCTGAAGATATTGCTGGAGCGCTGCGCGCATTTCTTCCGTGAGGCGCTCGATTTCGGAATCCGACGCGCCGTTTTCGAGCGCGTCGCGGAGCGCTTGCCTGGCGGCGTCCAGGCGCCGGCGTGCGAGTTCAAGCGCTTCGTCTTCGAGCTGGAGCGCGAGCGGCCAGAACTCCTCGACGGTTTGCTTGTAGTCGCCGCCCGCCGTCTTGTTGATCCGCCACATCGCTGTCCGCAGAAGGAGATATTCGGTCGGCCTATCGAAGAAATATTCAGGTCCGAGCGTCAGGCCGTTAAACGCCCATTCGGCGCGGCGCCATTCTTCCGGCGAGACGGCGAGCGACTGGCGCTGTTCGATGACCGCCTTCGCCAGCGGATTGAAGAACGGTTTGGCCGGCAATGTAAGTTTCACGGGCGCGCTTTCGCCCGACTGCCCGGCGGCGTCGGTGACCACCATCGCAGCGATCACCGCGAGTCCGGCCCACGGATCAGACTGAAGATCGACAGCCGCGGCGCGCGCGCCGTTTCCGGCAAGGCCCTCGATGGCGATAAGCCGGCTTTCCGATCTGGCGACGTCGCTGAACTCTGGCGCGTCAAGCGGACGTTCTTGTTCCGGGTCGAGGCTCAAGCGAAGCGAAGCGCTTGCGGCGCCGTAATCGTCGTCGATCCGCGCGACGAGCGCGAGCCGTCCGTCGCGGTCGGCGGCGGGACCTTCGACGAAGTCGACAACCGGCGGGCGGTCGTCGATCACCTCGATCGGCCAGCGCCCGACGCGTCCGCCGGCTCTTAACGACATGACGCCTGACTCAAGGAGCGTGAGCTTGGCGCGCGCGGATTTTTCGGAACCCTCGCGGTCGCCGATGATGACGCCTTTGCCGGTCTTCAAAGCGAGCCTGAAACGGTTGCGGGCGTTCACCTGCGCGTAGACGATCGATCCTTCCGGCGCCTCGATTTGCTTACGAAGGCCGGGCAGCGCGTCAGTCGCGCGGATGAGGTAAATCGGCGCCTTGCCTGTGTAAGAGGGCGGCTCGATCCAGACGTCGGCATAGCCCGCGGCGCCCGCACGCGGGTCGGACGGAATGAACCCGGCGAAAAGGCGCGATCCCGCCTCTTCGCCCGCGGCGATCCAGGCGACGACGAATACGGCGAGAGCCGCATAGCGCGCGCCAAAGGGATCGACGCGATTGGCGGTCGCGATGGGCGCGTTCAGTCGCGCGGCGCGCGCCTTTTCTTTCATTTCTGCGACATGTGCGTCCCAAAGCGGGCCGCCGCCGCCGATTGGCGCGTCTTCGAGCGCCTGCAGCGCGTCGTGCCGGACCCCGCCGTCTTTCTCCAATCGGGCGAGCGCTTCGGCGCGCGTCGGCCACAGATCCCCGCGGCGCATGGTGAACGTCAATCGCATCGACAATGCGATGGCGGAGAGGATTGCGACCGCATGGGCCCATTGCGGCGTATGCGTCCACGCATCAAAAAGGCTCGCGATGGTCAGGGCGGCGATCGGCGCGCCGCCAAGGACGACGATCGGCGCCGCGCGCTCGACAAATATTGTGAGCCGCGCGAGCGTGACCGCCGCCCCCTCCCGGTTGCGCGCGTGTTCCGAAGCGTCTTGCGACATTTTGGCCGTCATGCTTCTTGCAGATTAGCGCTCGCTGCCGCCGTCGTCGATGAAAGAAGGGGGCGGAACGACGGAGTTTCGACGCCTTTCGTCGCTTCGGCGGATCAAATTCTGGTTAATGCGAGGGGCGGCCGCTTGGTCTGGTTCATCCTGTCGAAAAATCGCCGGTCGCTTCTGGCTGAGGACGCTGCGGTCGCGCGCGCAGGACGGCGCAATATGGCGATCGCCTATGCGGCGGTCGTCGTCTACAATTTCGTGGGGCTCTTCGACATCATCTCGACGATCGCCGCAATCGAGCTGGGCGTCGCCGAAGAGGCGAACCCGCTGATGCGGGCGATCATGGACCACTACGGGGTCGCCTGGATCGCCGCGAAAGCGTTTCTGCAACTCCTTATCTCGGCGATGGTGCTGTGGTTTCCCCATCGCATCGTGCTGACGATCTTCATCTTCGCCGTTTGGACGAACGGCTTCATCGTCCTCAACAATTTCAGGATTGCGCTCGGGCTTTAACCAGGCGCCAAACTGGATTTCTCTCCGGCGCGACCATGGCGTCGAAGTCCGGTCGGCGACGGATGATGGCGTAAGCGCCGCCTTTTACGAGAACTTCGGGAACAAGCGCTCGCGAGTTATACTGCGACGCTTGAACCGCGCCATAGGCGCCCGCCGACATGAAAGCGACGAGATCGCCCTCTTTCAACGGCGGAAGCATCCGCGCTTTCGCAAAGCGATCTCCCGTTTCGCACACAGGCCCGACGACGTCATAAGAGATTTTGGCGCCGGCTCGCGGCCGCACCGGCTCGATCGCATGGTGCGCATCATACAGCGCTGGTCGAATGAGATCGTTCATGCCGGCGTCCACGATAAGGAATTTGCAGGTGTCGCCATCCTTCACATAAAGGACGCGCGAGACGAGGATGCCCGCATTGCCGACGATCATCCGGCCGGGTTCGAAAATGAGGTCGACGCCGAGAGGCCGCGCGATCCTGGCGATCATTCGCGCGTAATCATCCGGATGCGGCGGATCAGCGCCGTTCTCCACGGGGCCGCCGTAGGATATGCCAAGCCCGCCGCCGAGGTCGAGCCGCTCGATCGAATGGCCGTCCGCGCGCAATTCGCGCACCAACGCGGCGACGCGCCCGAAGGCGCGCTCAAACGGCGCGAGTTCCGAAATCTGCGATCCGATATGGACATCCACTCCCTTGATTGAGATGCCAGGCAGGTTCGACGCAGCCCGATAGAGATCGCGTGCGCGCGTCCATGGAACGCCGAACTTGTCGTCCGCCCTTCCGGTGGAAATCTTGTCATGGCCGCCCGCAGAAATGTCTGGATTGACACGAAAGGCGATCGGCGCGCGCACGCCTTTCGAATGCGCGATCTCGCTGAGAGCGTAAAGTTCGGATTCAAATTCGACATTGAATTGATGGATGCCGGCATCGACTGCGGCGGCCATCTCGGCGCGGCTCTTGCCGACGCCGGAAAAGACGATCTTGGCTGGCGCGATCCCCGCTTCGAGCGCGCGCGCAAGCTCGCCGCCGGATACGACGTCGGCGCCGGCCCCTTCCTCGCGCATGATGCTGAGGACGGCGAGGTTTGAATTCGCTTTCACGGAATAGGCGACGAGCGGCTTCAGGTCCGCAAATGCGCTTTGAAACACGCGGACGTGCCGGCGCAAAGTCGCGTCTGAATAGCAGTAAAATGGCGTGCCGACTGCATCGGCGAGCGCATCGAGATTGACGTCCTCGGCGTGAAGGACGCCGTCCCTATAGGCGAAATGGTGCATGGCCGGCGTCTACCAGATGCGTTCGACAGGGACGAGGTCGTTGATCTCGACCCAAGCGTGCTTGCGCTCCTCGTAGACGGAAAAACGCGGCGGCGGAAAGGACGGGTCGGCGAAGGCGCCGAGCGCCACGGCGACGCGGTCAGGCTCGCTCTCCAGCGCGTACCAGACGGTCGAGCCGCAATCGGGGCAGAACCGAAAGGAAGCCCTGCCGCCGCTGTCCGCCACCCGAACATAAACGGACGGCGCGCCTGCCAGAAATTCGACATTCTCTTTCAGAAACCGGGCCTGCGCCGCGAAGGCGCTGCCGCTGCGTTTCTGGCAATCGAGGCAGTGACAGACGGAAATCCGCACCGGCTCGCCAAGGCAGCGCAATCTGACGCGCCCGCAGCTGCATGACGCCTCTCGGGCGATCACGAATCGGGTTCCGGTTCTTCCGCCGGATCCCATTCCTCCGCCGGCGGGCGCTCCGACGAGGGCGGCCGGAGCGGTGCTTTCTTGCCGCAGGCGGAGAGAAAGAGCAGCGCGGCGAACGCCGCCATCAAGACCCTCATGTCAATTTCTCCTGCCAGCGTCGGACCTGCGCCTTCACATTGTCCGGCGCCGTTCCGCCATAGGATGCCCGCGCCGTAACGGAGGCGTCAACGGTCAGGCGCTCGAACACATCCTCGTCGATCATCGGGTGAACGGCGCGGAACTCGGCGATCGACAGCTCATCGAGGCGTTTTGATTGTTTCTCGGCGGCCACGACGATTGCGCCTGTCGCATGGTGCGCCTCGCGAAACGGCAGACCGAGCTTCATCACGAGGTAGTCGGCGAGATCGGTCGCCGTCGAATATCCGCGCTCGGCCGCCTCGCGCATCGCCTTTTCATCGACGGTCATGTCGCCGATCATGCCGGTCATCGCGGCGAGGGCGAGCGCGGTGTCGTCGATCGCCTGGAAAGTCGCCGCCTTGTCTTCCTGCATGTCCTTCGAATAGGCGAGGGGAAGGCCCTTCATCACCATCAACAGGGCTTGGAACGCCCCCGCGATGCGCCCGATTTTTGCGCGGCACAGTTCGGCCGCGTCGGGATTTCTTTTCTGCGGCATGATCGAGGAGCCGGTCGAGAAGGCGTCCGTCAATCTGACGAAGCCGAAATGGGGCGACGTCCAGAGCACGATTTCCTCGGCGAGCCGCGAAAGGTGGCTCGCGCAGATCGAGGCGGCGGCGAGCGTTTCAAGCGCGAAGTCGCGCGCCGATACGCTGTCGAGCGAATTCGCGGTCGGGCGCTCGAAGCCGAGCGCTTTCGCGGTCATCTCGCGGTCGATCGGATAGGGAACGCCCGCGAGCGCGGCGGCGCCAAGCGGGCATTCGTTCATGCGTTTGCGCGCGTCCGCAAAACGCGTCCGGTCTCGCTCCAGCATCTCGACATAGGCGAGGCAATGATGTCCGAAGGTCACCGGCTGCGCAGTCTGGAGATGGGTGTAGCCGGGCATGATCGTCGCGGCGTGCTTGTCCGCCTTGGCGACAAGCACGCGCTGAAGCTGTTCGATGGCGGCGGCCATGTCGTCGCAGGCGCGACGCACAAACAGGCGAAAATCAGTCGCCACCTGGTCATTGCGCGACCGGGCCGTATGAAGGCGCGCGGCCGGCTCGCCGATCATGTCCTTCAGTCGCGCCTCGATATTCATGTGGATGTCTTCAAGGCGCTTCGAAAAGACGAAGTCGCCGGACTCGATTTCCCCGGCGATCGCGTCGAGCCCGCCTCCGATAGCGCGCGCATCCGCGTCCGAAATGATCTTCGCCGCCGCCAGCATGGCGCAATGCGCTTTCGAGCCTTCGATGTCCTCGCGCCAGAGCCGCCTGTCGACGTCGATCGAAGCGTTGATCTCTTCCATGATCGCAGCGGGTCCGCGCTCGAAGCGCCCGCCCCACATTTGGCTTTTCGGTCCGCCCGATTTATCTGGTGGCTTCTTCGTCATCTGGAGCAGCTCTTGCGCGTCCTTCTCAGTTCCCGCCTCTGGCTTTTCATCTGGCTCGGGCTTGGCGCGGCCGGCCTCCTCTACGTGATCCTGTCGGCGGCGTTAAGCGGCGCGGACAGAAAATCGCCCGCAGGGACCGCCATTCTCCACGATCAGTCGCTGCTCGTCGGCGAAATGGCGGACTTCGTTTTTGCAGCGAGCGCGCGGACTGCGCCGGTAGAGCCGTTCCTGCACGACGGGCGGCCGATTACGCTGTCGGCGTTTCGCGGCAAAACGGTGCTCGTCAATTTCTGGGCGACCTGGTGCGCGCCTTGCCTGAAGGAGCTTCCTTCGCTCGACGCCATGGAGGCCGAACTAGGCGGCGCCAAATTCTCCGTCATTGCGGTCGCCGCCGATCCCAAAGGGCCGGAAGCGGCAGGCGCGTTTCTTGAAAAACTGAACCTCAAGAACTTGAAACTCTACGCCGATCCGAAGCTTTCGCTGACGATCGCGACCGGGGGTTCCGGTGTGCTGCCAGTGTCGATCCTTTATGATGCGAGAGGGCGGGAGATCGGCCGTCTCGTCGGCGAAGCCGATTGGACCTCCGCGGAGGCCAAGGCTCTCGTCCGCGCCGCTATCACGTCGACAGGCGATTGATCATCTCAGCGACGCGGATCGCGGCGGATTCAATCCCCTCGTCCGAGAGATTCTCCGCGCGAACGGCGCCGATCGGCTTCCTGTCGTCGCGCTTCCGGCTTCGCTCGTATAATGGATCGTAATGATCGTGCATTAGCGCCAGCGCGAGAGCGGCGTAGCGCCCAAGCGCCGCCAGCGCTTGCCACGCCTCAATCGCCTCTTTTGAATGAAACGGCCTGAGACGGTCGACAGAGCTTGCAAGAGCGCCAGGCGTCGCGATGAAGTCGGCGTAGGCGCGCGTCAGGTAATCCGCCCGCGTTTCGGCGCTGGCTTCGACGGCGATCCGCGGCGCCGCGCGCATCGCCGTCCAGAAGCGTTTTGGAACGCCGATGCGCCCGATGCGGTTTGATTCCGCTTCGACGACGATCGGGCGATGCGGGTCAAGGGAGCGCCATCGCTCGAAGAGATGCGACTCAAAAAGTTTCTGCGCGGGCTGATCTCGCGCCGATTGTTCTCCGAAGACCGAGCCCTTGTGGGCGGCAAGCCCCTCAAGGTCGATCGTCTGTACGCCAATTGTCGAGAGACGGCGCAGGATCTCGGTTTTGGCCGACCCCGTCTGACCGTCGATAAGCACGAGGTTGATCGGCGACGGGTCATCGGACAAGGCCGAGACGACAGCGCGCCGCCAGGTCTTGTAGCCGCCTGTAAGGACGCCAACCCGCCAACCGATCTGCGAAAGGATTGTCGCCATGGCGTTCGACCGCATCCCGCCGCGCCAGCAATAGATAAGCGGACGAAATTTCGCGTCCCGGTCTGCGAGCGCCGCATCGAGGTGAGCGGCCACATTCCTTGCGACATAAGCGGCGCCGATGCGCCGTGCGCGAAAGCGCGAATCCTGAACGTAAATCGCGCCGACCTCCGCGCGTTGTTCATTGCTGAGGACCGGAAGGTTCAAGGCGCCTGGAATGTGGTCCTCCGCGAATTCCGCGGGCGAGCGCACGTCGATGATGGCGCTGTGCAGCGTCAGCGAATTCGGGCTGATGTCGTCGACCTCTTCGATCATGGGTCCGATCTAGCGGCTTGCCGCCGCCGCCGGCAAGATTGCGCCCGCCCTTCGCCTCAGCTAGGTCCCGCGCATGACCGAAGAACCCAAACTGACGTCGCTCGCGCATGGGGGCGGTTGCGGCTGCAAGCTCGCGCCCAACGTTCTCAGCGACATCCTGTCCGGTGCGCCGCCGGGCCTTATTCCAAAGGACCTTCTCGTTGATGCGGCGACGAGCGATGACGCGGCCGTCTGGCGCATCAACGAGGACGTGGCGATAGTGGCGACGACGGATTTCTTCATGCCGGTCGTGGACGATCCTTATGATTTCGGGCGGATCGCCGCGACGAACGCGATTTCCGACATCTATGCGATGGGCGCGCGGCCGATATTCTCGCTTGCGGTCGTCGGCATGCCGATCGGCAAGATCAGCGCCGGCACGATCAGAAAAATTCTCGATGGCGGGCGCGTCGTCGCTGAAGCCGCCGGCGCGCCGATCGCCGGCGGGCATTCGATCGATTCCGTCGAGCCGATCTATGGGCTGGTCGCGCTCGGCCTGGTTCACCCCAAGCGCATCTTGCGAAACTGCGACGCGCGCGAGGGCGACGTGCTCATCCTTGGCAAGCCGCTTGGGATCGGAATCTTCAGCGCCGCGCTGAAGAAAGGCGTGCTGCCGCCGGAAGATTACGCGACGATGCTCGCCTCGACGACGCAGCTCAACACGCCGGGGACCGAGCTTGGATCGATACCGGGCGTCCACGCTGTAACCGACGTCACCGGCTTCGGCCTCCTCGGGCACCTCGCGGAAGTGTGCCGGGGGTCGGGCGTCGGCGCCGTCATCAGTCGTTCCGCAATCCCGATCTTTGAAGGGGCGCGGCGACTGGCGAGCGAGGGCGTCAGAACTGGCGCTTCGGCGCGCAACTGGGCGAGCGTATGCGCCCATATTGATCCGCCATCGGATTTTGCCGACGCCGACCGCGATCTTTTGTGCGACCCGCAGACAAGCGGCGGTCTCCTCGTCTCCTGCTCTCGAGGCGCAGCGGGCGACGTGCTGGCGCTGTTCCTCCGGCACGGCCATTCAGACGCCGCCGTCATCGGCGAAATAAACGGAAATGCGCCCGGAATTCGGGTGAGCTAGGCCGCGTCGCTTGCCATGCCCGGTGCAACGGGCGATGATCGCGGCGCTGATCATACGGGGGACGCAATGATGCGCCGATCGATCATATTCGCGCTCGCCGCGCTATTGGCGCTGCCCTCTTGCGGAAAGAAAACCGACGCGCCGAACTCGCCCGCTGCCCTCGCGGCGGCGGATATCGGGGCGGCGTCGCCGCTCGATAAATCCTACCGGCTGAAGAGCGGCAAGGACGTCGATGTTGAGCGGCTGTTTGAGGTTTTTCCGCTTTACTTGCGGCCAACCTACGAAACGGCGGCTTTCGACAAGGGCCTCGGCGCGACAGTCGTCACCAATCTGAAATTTGGAGACATAGCGGCGTCAAAAGGATTTACGGCAAAGCGCGCGGAATTCTACGGCGCCGATCTTGAGAAAATCGAGCGCATCGGCGCGGCGAAGGATGCGCCCGTCGACGCGCCGCTCGCGCTGGTTCTAGGCAAGCTGCGGATGTTCGACATCGAGAGCGCAGGCGAGAATGGTGCGCGGACGACGATCGGCGCCGCAGAGATCAATTCCTTGCGTATTCGAGAAGGCGGCATTCCCGAAGAGCCGCCGGGCTCCGGCCTTGCGTTCTTCTTCAACGCCTTCGATGTCGCCGGCCTCTATTTCAAAGACGTGAAAACGACCGCAACCGGGGAGCAAACCGCCGGCGCAGATTTTTCCGCGGCGGATTTGCGCTTCGTGGGGATCGGCGGAGGAAAGCTCAAGGCGTTACTGGCGCGTGATCTAGACTACGTCATCCGCCAATCACCCGACGCGATCGCCGCCGCGGGGCGCGGCATGGGGCCGATGGGCGACATCCTGGTCAACGGGCCATTGCGCAATTTCATTGCGCCGGAAAATCAGCGAACGAAGTTCGGGGCGCTGGAATGGCGCGACATTTCGTTTGCCGGATTGATGGCTTTCGGGCTCAAGGGCGAGCGTCCCCCTGCTTCGGCGCGAAATCTCATCAACCTCGGAACCGCCCGGATCGTCGACGCTGAAACCTTCATCGGCGAGAAACGGCTTTCGATCGTGCCGGCAACCGAAATTTCCGCGATGGAATTTACCTGGCTCGCGCCATCAAAGGTGCGCGCGGTGACGCGCGGCGGGCTTTACGATTTCACCGCCTATGTTCCCGATACGGAGAAGGAGGCGATCGCGGCGCTGAAGTCGAGGAAGCTCGACAAGGTCAAAGGCGACAGCGATTTCGCGTTTGACTGGAGCGCCGACAAGGGCGCGGCCGTCGTCTCAACGGGGTTCGACAGCGCCGGGTTCGCCGACTTCGACCTCGACCTCGCGCTCGAAGGGCTCGACCTCAAAAAGATCGAAGCGGCGCGCGCCGCCGGCGCGGCAAAGCCGGTGCCCGAACTCGCCCGGCTGAAATCATTCTCGATGATCCTCGCCGACGAGCAGATGCTTGACGCATTCTACGCGCTGTCGGCGCTGGAAGCCGGCCAATCCGAGAAGGAAATTCGAGCGGCGATGCCGACCTTGATGCGGCTTGGAAAAATGGAGATCGAACGCGAGAGCCCCCGCCTTGCGAGTTATATTGACGCGGCCGCCGACTTTCTGGAAAACGGCGGCACGCTGGAAATCAAGGCGCAGCCCGCAACGCCCGTTCCCTTTGAGCGTCATCACCGCCGCCGCGCCGGGCGGACCGGATGCGATGGCCGCGGCGATCAATCTGACGGTCGTTCGGAAAAAATAGGCCTAGTTCGATCGGCGGACGATCACCGAGCCCGCAGAATAGCCCGCGCCGAAGCCCGATATGACGCCGACTTCGCCGACCGAAAGATCGCCGCGATGTTTATGGAAGGCGATGATCGAGCCCGCTGAGGACGTGTTCGCGTATTCGTCGAGAATGATCGGCGCTTCCTCTCGCGTCGCTTCGCGGCCCATGACGCGCTTGGCGATCAGCTCGTTCATCGCCAGATTGGCCTGATGCAGCCAAAGCCGTTTGATGCGAGACGGGTCGAAGCCGTTGTCGGAAAGATGGGCGGAGATCATGTCGCCGACCATCGGCACGACATCCTTGAATACCTTGCGGCCCTGTTGAACGAAGAGCTTGTCAGTGTTCCAGGTATTTTGAGGATCCGCGAGCGCGCCGGTCGCGCGCTCGCAATGATTGATGAAGCCAAGATTGTTGCGGATGTTGTTGGAGTAGACCGTCTTCAGTTTCGTTGAGACGATATCCCACGCTTCGCCGGCAGGCTTGCCGTCGACGCGTTCCATGATGACTGCCGTGGCGACGTCGCCAAAAATGAAATGGCAGTCGCGGTTGCGGAAATTCAAATGTGCGGTGCAGATTTCCGGGTTCACCATAAGAATGCGCCTCGAACCCGCTCGAATGAGGCCAAGCGCGGTCTCGATGCCGAACGCCGCCGACGCGCAGGCGACGTTCATGTCGAAAGCGAAGCCTTCAATTCCAAGCGCGGCCTGAATCTCCACGGCCATCGCGGGATAAGCGCGCTGCATGTTCGACGCCGCGCAAATGACGCCGTCGATGTCGGGCGCGCCGAGATCGGCCGCTTTCAACGCATCCTTCGCCGCAGCGACGCCGATTTCCGCAAGAACGGAAAGGTCCTCATTCGGCCGTTCGGCGATCATGGGCGCCATGCGTCGCGGGTCGAGAACGCCGGCCTTGTCGATGACAAATCGCGACTTGATGCCTGACGCCTTTTCGACGAATTCCGAAGACGAGGGTTGGAGCGGCTCAATCTCGCCCGCCGCGATCGCGCGCGCGTTATCCTCGTTAAAGAGTGCGACATACGCGTTGAACGCCTCGACTAGTTCGGCGTTCGAGATCGACTGCGCCGGCGTATAAAGCCCGGTGGCGATGATGCGGACGTCGGGGGCGGTCATGCGTCAACTCTTTTGAGGCGATCGAGACGCAATTTGCGCCGCTTGCGTGTCGCGCGCAACTGCGGGCGAGCGCTATCGCCTCTTCTGCACCGCTTTCCACCGCGGGCACGCCGCTTCGTGATCGTTTACCATCCCCGTCGCCTGCATGAATGCGTAAAGGATCGTCGGGCCGCAGAATTTGAAACCAAGGCGCTTCAGCTCCTTCGACATCGCTTCGGCTTCGGGCGTTTTCGTCGGCGCCTCGCGAAAATGGCCCCAACGATTGACGACCGGTTCGCCGTCCACGAAATCCCAAAGGAAGCCGGAAAAACCATCCTTCCGCGTCGCCATGATGTCGAGATAGGCCCGTGCGTTTCCGATGGTCGCTTCGATCTTTGAGCGAGACCTGATTATTCCTTCGTCCTGCAGAAGTCGGTCTATCTTTTTCGGCGCGTATCGCGCGATCTTCTCGACGTTAAAGCCGTCGAAGGCGCGGCGGAAATTATCGCGCTTGTAGAGAATGGTCCGCCAGGACAATCCCGCCTGAAACCCGTCGAGGATCAGTTTTTCAAAAAGCGCGCGGTCGTCATACTCTGGCACGCCCCATTCTTCGTCATGATACTGACGATAAAGGGCGTCGCCCGCCGGCGCCCATGGGCAATGGAGATGCTTGTTCGACACTTCGCCTCAGATCATGTGCGCGAGCTTGAGGATCCAGATCACGAGAATGACGTTCTGGACGATGTAGAACGCGAAGCGAATGAGCACCGCCGGTCTGCTTGACTGAGACGATATGGATCAGCGACTGCAGGACGCGCGCGCCGAGAAAGGCGAAAGCGAGTTCGTCGGTGATCGCCGTTTGACTGGTTGCGATCGCGTACAAAAGGATCGCGCCCGCGACCGGCAGGTTTTCATAGCAATTGGCGTGCGCCCGCGTGATGCGTTGGCCGAAACCCTTGAAGGTCATCTCCCGACGCCCTGAACTCATTCGCCTTCTTTTTCCCGCCAAAAACGAGGCCTGTGCGGTAGATGCCGAGCAGCATCACAAGCAAGATCGTCCATGCGGCGAAGCCCAAAAGCGCGACAGCGGTGGGGGTCATATCAGCTCCCTGTTGACCGACTCTTCAGCGAGCCTAGACGCGTTCGAGATAGTCGGGAAACGAGATTTGCAGCGCGCAGCCGTCGGCGGTCAGCAACCGCCCCTCTTGCTCGGCCGCTTTCAGCCGGTCGAGCCGGACGAGGGCGAGCGCGACGCCATCGCGTCCCGAAAGGATTTGGCCGATCGAATTCTCGCCGGCGACGACATCAGCGCCTTTTGCTGGGGCAGAGCCCTCAAAGCGCGCGATCAGCGTGCGTTTGCGAATCTCCCCTTTGCGCTTCATGCGGCTCGTCACCTCCTGCCCGACAAAGCAACCCTTCTTGTAATTGACGGCGTTCAGCGCGTCGAAATTAACGTCGAGGAGGAAGACCTCGTCGCTCCCGAAATCCTTTCCGAATTCGGAAACGCCGAGCGCAAGCCGCGCGTCATCATATTCATCATTGACGACTGGCGCGTTCTCGCGCTTCACGACGACGCGAGAAGGCAGGCCTTCATGTCGCGGGTCGGCCAAAGCCGCCCCGCCGCCGCCGACCGCAACAGCGAGATCGCGCTCTTCGGAAATCGCGACTTTGGCGCGAAGCTTGTACATTGAAAAGCGCTTCAAGAGCGCTGGCGCTGCATCCGCACAGCAGTCGATGAAAAAGCCGCCTGGCGCCGGGACGAGCAAGAAATCAAAGAGGATTTTTCCTTGGGGAGTAAGCAACGCAGCAAACATTGCGCGGTCGAGCGACGCCACATCCTGCGTGACCAGCCCCTGCAGAAACGGCTGCGTGTCTTCGCCGACGATGCGCAGCACGGCGCGATCAGACAAAATTCCTTCCATTACGCCGACATAGGGCGTTTGCGAGGAAAGGTGAACCGGCGCGCGATGGTTCCCTAATTTCCCTCGTCGGGCGCTGGCGGCGGGTTCAGGTTCTCGCTGTCCTCGCCCTTTGCGATCTTGTACTCGGCCTCGACGATCGGGGTCTTGAACCAGCCATCGAAGAAGACGGCGAGGAGGGGGCTTCCGTTGGTGAATCGATCTTCGATCGGCTTCCAGTCAAGCGCCTCGCGTACGTCTTCAAGCGTTTTTCCTTCGGCGACAAGCGCATCGACGCGGTCAGCGACGAAGGTCAGCGCGTCGACCAGGAGATCAAGGTAGGCCGTGTCGGTCATGATGTCGCCATGTCCGGGCACGATGTATTTCGCGGGTATCGTCTTTAGCTGCTTCAGCACCTCAACCCAGCTGCGCGGGTGGCTGTAAAAACCATACGGCGTCGGACGAACGACGACATCGCCGGTCGCGAGGATCTTTTCCTTCGGCAAATACATAATGATGTCGCCGTTGGTGTTTCCGGGCCCCATGTGACGAAGCTCGACCTTTCGGCCGCCGAGGTCGATGGACATCGCATCCGTGAACGTCCTGGTCGGCTCGATCGCCTTAAGCCCTCGAACTTCCGTATTGATCAGGTCGAAATGTTCAAGAACGCTTTCGTAATAGGGGCGCATTTCGGGAACGACCTGATCCCCGTTCGACCGCTTTCCTGTGCGGAGCGCCGTCTCGATACGCTCTTTTGTCGCTCTGTTCGCTTCATCGTCCGGCGGCGTGAACGCGTTCAAAGGGCTCTTGATCGCCCGCGCGGTGAATTCATGCGTGATGATCTCGGCGCCCGGATATTTTTCGAGGATTTTGTAGGCGCCCATCGAATGGTCGCCGTGCCAATGGCTGACCGCCATGTGGGTTACGGGAAGATCGGTCAGGTCCGCGACCTTGGCTGCGACGCGCTCGCCGACGAGCGGCGTGCCGGCCGGATCGAACAACAGGACGCCTTTCTTGCCGATGACGATCACCGTCGTGCCGGTCGGCGGCGAGTTGTAGGAAATGGGCCTCACCCCCGCCCAGACGCCCTTGTCGAGTTCGCGCCATTCAAACTCCAGCGGGTCGGCGGCACGAGCATGAACCAGAGAAAATAATAGAAGCGTGGCGAAGACGCCGAGGGAAGACCGATTCAAACTCATGATGTTAGCCCCGCCTTCTATTCCAATGCGAAAAGACATGGCTTCCAGAGGCGGCCTCAAGCACCCTGCGTCCAGCGGAGCGGCGCGCGCGTCCGTCCGAACTTTAAAGGCCGGTTTGACCTCCTTGAGGGCCTGTCGTAGCTAGCCGCCTCCCTCGTCAAGGCTCGCCGTTCATGACCGTAACCGTCCGTTTCGCCCCGTCTCCGACCGGCAAGCTCCATGTCGGAAACGTCCGCGCCGCGCTCTGGAACTGGCTGTTCGCCCGCTCGCGCGGCGGCAAGTTCATCTTGCGGATCGACGATACGGACGTCGAGCGCTCGACCAGGGAAAACGAAGATCGCATCCGGGCGGACCTGACCTGGCTCGGCCTCAATTGGGACGAGACGTTCAGCCAGTCCGCGCGCTTTGCCGACTATGAGGTCGTTTCGGAGGCGCTGCGTGCGAAAGGGCTTCTCTATCCCTGTTACGAATCCGCGGAAGAGCTTGAGCGAAAGCGTCGCCTGCAACGGACCCGCGGGCTGCCGCCGGTCTATGATCGCGCCGCGCTCGCGCTGACGGACGCGCAGCGCGCCGCCCTCGAAGCCGAAGGCCGCAAGCCGCACTGGCGCTTCAAGCTGTCGCAACAGCCTGTCGCCTGGAACGATCTCATTCGCGGCGAGACGATCGTCGATACGTCGAGCGTTTCCGATCCCGTCCTTATTCGAGAGGACGGCATGTATCTTTACACGCTGCCGTCCTGCATCGACGATATCGACTGCGACATCACGCATGTCGTTCGCGGCGAAGATCATGTCACGAACGCCGGCGTGCAGATCGAAATCATGCGCGCCGTCGTCGCGGTCAGCGGGAAAGGCGCTGTTCCCGAGTTCGCCCACCATTCGCTGCTGATCGGGGCCGACGGGCAGGGTCTTTCCAAGCGGCTTGGCTCGCTTTCAATTGAATCCATGCGCGAAAGCGGGCTTGAACCGTCGTCGATCACGGCCCTCCTCGCGAAGCTTGGAACTTCGGAACCAGTGACGCCGCAGAGCGATTTGTCCGCCCTCGCGGCGACGTTCGATTTTGAAAAGATCGGCCGCGCGCCGGCGCGCTTTGACGAAGCCGACCTCCTTCAGTTGAACGCGAAGATCCTGCACGAACAGCCTTACGCGGCGCTGGCCGCCCGTCTCTCCGCCGTCGGCGTTTCGGAAAAGCTGTGGGAGGCGGTCAAAGGGAACGTGACGAAGCTCCATGACGCAGCCGACTGGAAAACCGTCATTGAAGGCGCGATAGAACCCATCATCGAAGACCGAGCCTTTTGCGAAGCGGCGTCGGCGCTCGTTCCTGATGAACCCCTCACCGAGCAAAGCTGGGGCTTGTTTGTTGAAGCGGTGAAAACGAAGACCGGCGCGAAAGGCAAAGCGCTCTTCCACCCGTTGCGGGTCGCGTTGACCGGCCGCGAGAAAGGGCCGGAGATGGCGGCGATCTTTCCGCTGATCGGCGCACAGAGGGCGCGCGCGCGCCTAAAAGGCGAGACAGCCTAGATCACTTCTTCAAGCGTGCGTTTTGCCAGCAGCGGGAAAACGTCCTCCGGACGATCGACAAAGATCAAGTCGGTCAGCAATTCCGGCGCGGCGAACCCGCGCTCGACGACGTGTTCGAGAAGCGTTTTCAGCGGCGTCCAGAAATCGTCGATATTGAGGACGACGATCGGCTTGCGATGAAGCGCGAGGCGCGCCCAGGAAAGCGTTTCGATCACTTCTTCAAGCGTGCCGATGCCGCCTGGAAGCGTCAGGATTGCGTCCGATTCCTCGAACATCATCATCTTGCGTTCGTGCATCGTTTTGACGATCGTATGGTTCACGCCGTCGAGAACGCCTTCAAGATCGACGAGGAAATCCGGAATGATGCCGAAGACTTTGCCGCCTGCGTCGCGCGCCGCGCCCGCAGTAATCCCCATCAGGCCAAGCTTTCCGCCGCCGTAGACAATGCGCCATTCGCGACGCGCCGCTTCGCGACCGATAAATTGGGCCGCATTGGTGAAAGCCGGATCATCGCCAGAGCGCGATCCGCAGTAAATGCACAATGATTTCATCGACTTAGCTTCTTTTGATCTTTTCGTGGCATTGTAGCTCGATACCCCTCTTGGTAAAGTTAATGGGGACCGTCAAGGCGACGGCTGACCCTGCGGGAGCTTTCTATGCGCGTCGTCATCGTCTTTGTTCTTCTGGTCGTCCTCGGCTTCATCGCCTGGAAAGCGGCGGAACGGTTCAAGATCATTGAAAGCGCGCCGAAAGAGGATGTCGCGCCGAAAACGCCCGGAGACTCACCTGAGGCCGAGGCGCCCGCGCCGTCGCTCCCGAGCTTTGACATCGTGCGCGTCGATCGGACCGGTTACGCCGTCATCGCCGGCCGAGCGACGCCCGGCTCGACGGTGAAAATCTACGCGAACGATGCGCCGCTCGCCGAAACAATCGCCGAAGGCGACGGTTCATGGGCGATCTCGACCGATACGCCACTTCAGTCCGGCGCCGTCGAACTGACGCTCGAAATGACGACGCCCGACGGGGTCACCATCAAATCCGATCAGACGATCATCATTTATGTTCCGCAACGCGAAGGCGATCGCCCGCTTGTGTTGCGGACGACGCCTGGCGGCGCGACAGAAGTTCTGCAGGAAGCGCGCGACGACGGCGTCGGCCTTGGGCCCTTATCCCTTGATACGATCGATTATGATGAACAGGGCGCCGTCATCTTTTCCGGAAAGGCCGAAATAGGCCGCGTTGTCCAGCTATTTGCGAACGGGCAATTTGTCGGACAAACAAACGCTGGCGATGACGGGCGCTGGCGCTTGACGGCGACGATGCCGCCCGGCGTCTACACGCTCCACGTTATTCAGCTCGATGAAGACGGCCGCCCCGCCTACGCGATCGAGCTGCCGTTCGAGCGCGCCAGCATGAGCGATGTCGACCTTCGCGACGGCAAGGTCATCGTGCAGCCCGGCAACAGCCTCTGGCGCATCGCCCGCCGCGCCTATGGGCGAGGCGTTCAGTATACGGTCATCTATGAAGCGAACGCCGATCAGATACGCGACCCTGATCTTATTTATCCGGGACAGATATTTGAGGTGCCGCCGGCTCCCGCAGAAGGCGCGACCGAAGGTCAATAATATTGCTGGGCGCCGACAAAGGACGCAGGCGGCGCCTTGTTCAATACGGTTCCAAGGAGATTGGCGCCGGCTATGATGCGCCGCGCCTCCTTATATTCCGGCACGCGTGTCTGCCCGCTTGAAACGACGAGCAGCACGCAGTCAACCCTCGGCAGAAACGCCATGCCGTCGTCGCAGCCGAGCAGCGGCGGCATGTCGAAGATAACGACGCGGGATCCGTATTCGTTGACCGCGGTCGAGATGAGTTCATCCGCTTTCGGCGATGTCAGGAATTCGGCGCCGCGCCGCGAAACGCGCTCGTTCGCCATCACCAAAACGTCGGGGAGGTCCGGTTTGAGGGTCACCTCCTGCAGCGACCGTGTTCCCTCGAAATAATCAAGAATCGACGGCGGCTCCTTGATGCCGAGATACTGCGCGATCCGCGGCCGATAGAAATCGAGATCGACCAGCGTCGAGCGCGATCCGGACTTTGAGCCGATGGCGATCGAAAGATTGATCGACGTCACGGACTTTCCGGCGCCGGAAGACGGCGATACGACCGCCAGCGTCTTCCAGTTGTTTTCTTCCATTTTCTGCAAGACGCGCGTTCGCAGAACCCTGTACGCGTTCAAGACTGGGTCTTGCTCATTTGAAATAATGCGGCGCTCGGCGAACCCGGCGAAATCGCAGGCTGCTTCCTGAAACGATTCGGCGCCGCGAGCGCTCGCGGAATGGAATCGCGAGGCTGGCGCGGCGCTCGGCATCGCCGGCGAAACGAGTCCGCTTCGTTCATGCCGGGCGCGGGTGACTGCGTCTCTAATCCGATCCATGGTGCGTCGTCCGTTGCAGCCTATGCGGCTAATTTCGTGCGGTTGAATCGCGGAAGCGAGAACCGCGGCTCATTTTCCGTACGGATATAAGGAATAACCGCAATAGGCGGCTCACCGGCAAGATTGGTTACATGGCGGCGACCGCGCATTGTCGCAAAAAGAATCTCCGCCCCGACGGCGGCGAAGAGGCCCGCGCCAATGGCGCCGAAGATAACCAGCAGCAAAAGCTTGCCGCGTTCCGGGCTTGAAGGCGAATCCGGTCTCTGCGCCGATTCGAGAATGCTGAATTTTTCGGATTTCTGGTCGCCTTCGAGATTTTCAGAAAGCTGGGCCGTGCCCTGCTTATCGCGGAGGTTTTGATATTCGGCCGTCAGGTTAAGCTGGTCCCGCGTCAGCGTCGCGAGGCCCCGCTCGACGAGCGGCGTCCGCGCGATCCGGTCCTGCATTTCCGCAACGGTCTTCTTCAGCGCGGCGGCCTGATCTTCCAGCGCGGCAAGACGGCTGCCCGCCATATCCATTCTTCCTTGAAGCTGCGTCATCATGAGATCCGCAGATCCCGCCGAGGCCTCTCTTGAAATCTGGGCGCTCATGCGCTGGCGGGCGTCCGCGGATTCCTTGCGTCGCTGTTCGACGAGCGCCTCGTCCGGCGGCGTGATCGCGCGTGCGTCCCGCAGCGCCTGGTCCGCGGCGGCGAGTTCCTTGCGCAGTCGCTGCACCGCGCCGCTCGGCGCGAGTTGTCGTTCGAGCGATGCGATTTGCTGGCGCATCGCCCTCACGTCGGGATGAGATTCGGTCTTGTCGGCCCGGAGCGCCGCAAGCTGGGTGCGAAGCCGGAGGAGCTCCTGGGCCGGACCTTCGGCGCCGCCAGAGCCCGCGAGATAGGTTCCGATCTGGGCTTGAAGCGATCCGAGTTCTTCCTCCGCAAGGGTGATAGACCCCTGGACGCGCGCGAGGTCTTCTTGCGAGCGGATGACGGTCTGGCGGTAAAGATCGAGATTTTCAGGCAATGCGTCCGCGTTCTTCGCCTTGAAGTCCGCAATCTTGTTTTCAACCTCATCAATCGCCTCGCCAAGGCGCCTCAACTCCTGCTTGAAGAATTCCGTCGCCGTTGCAGCGCCTTCGGTTCTGGAGCGCACGTCCTCGCTGAGGATCAAAGTCATGAATTCGTTCGCCACCTGAAACGCTTTCTCAGGAGAGGGATCCATGTAGGCGACGGTGAAGGCGATTGTGTTGTCGATGCGCCGGCGATCCTTCGACTTGGTCGAGATGAGATCGATGTCGACCGACCGTTTCATCCGTTCGACCCGCTCGCTCTCGCTAAGATCAAGTTCCTTGGGGAATAGGGCGTACTTGTCGGCGACTTCGAGCAGGCGGTTTCTCGTCATCACGCGCTGGCTGATCGTCTGGATCCGTTCTTCGGCGTAAGCGTTGACGCTTGATTTGATGAGCGCTTCCGGAATTTGCTGGGATTCGACGAGGATTTTGCCCTGCGCGACGTACAGCCGCGGCAGCAGCATGATGAAGGTGAGGCCGACTGGAATGATGATGAAGAGCGCCGCCACAAAAATTGGCAGACGCCGACGCAAAATGATCATCACGTCTTCGAGCGAGAATTCGTCGTTCATCCAGTCCTCGACATCCCGGCGCAGGCGGGCGTTTAAAGAGCGTTCCGAGTACGTCGGCCGAAAATGCCGAGCGCCGCGAATCGCCGTCTGCGCCGTCTCCAACACTTTTTAACTGCAATTAAGGCGCCGGCGCCAGCGATAGCCCCCTTGCCGCAAAAGCGAAAGGCCGGGCCCTGGCGGGTCCGGCCTGAAACATTCCGATTCATTGGGTCTGTTAGGATCTAGCTCGGCGGCGGCTTGTGGCGAAGGCGAGGCCGCCGATGCCCGACAGGAGCAGCGCCAGCGAGCCAGGAATTGGAACGTCAGAAATAGTGGCGACGTAAAACTCGATGTCCTGATGCCCGAATTCGATCCAGTCGACGAGGCCAAAGTCAAAGGCGCGCGCCTGCGCGAAGGTCATCAGGGCGGTCGAAACAACGCCGCCGACCGCCGTCGAAATGCGAAGTTGGCCGAGAGAGCTGACGAGGCGGCCGGTTTCGCTATTGAATGAAAGCCGTTTCACGTCGAACGGCGCATCGTTAAATGCAATGCGCACCCACTCGCCGCCGGCGATGCTGTCATCCCGGGCTGACGCGCACTGGCCGCCGGTTCCGAGAAGGGTGCAAACGCCGAGCCCCGGCTCATGGTTGTTACCGAGATCGTTGAAATAAGCGTAGTTCTGGTTCGATCCGCCCGGACCCGCCGAAAATTGAAGGTTAAGGCCTCCAAGCGCCGATGTGTTCAGCACCGATCTGTCCGCGACGCCTCGTTCTGCGCCGCGGGCTTCGCCGGCAAAATCGATGACCGTCGCAGACGCGACGCCGCTGGCGAGCAGGGTGGTTAACGCAGCCGCCAAAGCGCTGGCGAAGATCTTCATTTTTGAAATTCCTCGATACACAGACAGCTGCTCCTATTGATCGGACTATCAACGCAATGAGAGCCGAGTGGTTCCCAAGTGAGCGCGATGCCTTGATGGCCGTTGCTGACGTGCGTTAACCATTCCCCAAAGACGGGAATTTTAGCTGCGGCCTCAACGGATGCGCGACCGCTAGCGGGCCAGATGCCGATGGCGTCGCGTTTGCCGCAGGTTGTGCAATCTTTAAGGTGAACAATTAATTGGCGCGAAGGATGCAAGCGGGGTCTGCTGCGACCGCGAAGGACCGGGAATGACGACCGCCGGAACATCCAAGGCCGACCCTTCGACCGCCGATGTCTCGGCGGCTGTGCGCCCGCTTGAGCAGGATGATTTCGATCGCAATGTCTGGTCGCTGCTCGGGCTTCCGGTCGATATGGCGACGGCCCCGGAAGCTGTGACCGCGATCGAGGCGGCGGTGCGGAACGGGCGGCGGCTTTCCTTTGTCACCCCGAACGTCAATTTCCTGGTGCGAGCGCTGCAGGATCCCGAACAGCGCCGGCAAATCATCGATACCGACCTCAGTCTCGTCGACGGCGCGCCGCTTGTCGCGCTTGCAAGGCTTGTCGGCGCCCCCTTGAAGGAACGCTGCGCGGGATCCGACGTGTTTGAGGCGTTGCGTCTGCGACCGGGCTTTCCGGGCCGTCGCCTCCGCGTCTTCTTCTTTGGTGGTCGTGACGGCGCCGCTGAAGCCGCCGCCGCCGCCGTCAACAAGGAAAGCCGCGGCGTCGAGGCCGCCGGATTTTTCAACCCAGGCATTGGCGACATCGACGCCATGTCGACCCCAGAAATCATCAACGCGATCAATGCGTCTCGCGCCGATTTCGTGCTGGTCGCCCTTGGCGCAGCAAAAGGCCAGGCATGGATCGACGCAAACCAGAGACGGCTGGAGGCGCCGGTCATCGCGCATCTTGGCGCCGTCGTAGACTTTACTGCCGGATCGATCCGCCGAGCGCCGCGGTGGACAAGGTCAGTCGGGCTGGAATGGGCTTGGCGCATCAAAGAACAGCCCTCGCTTTGGCGGCGTTACGGGAGCGATGCGCTGTCGATGGCGGCGATCCTTTTTCGCCTGATGCCCGCGCTGGTCGCCAAAGGCGGACAGGCTTCAGGGATCGCCACCACGGCGGCGGCCTCATCCATTAACGGCCAGACCCGGGTCGCCCTGACCGGCGATCTGGTCGCTGGCGAACTCGCCGGCGTCAGGGCGGCTTTCCGAAAGGCGGCTCGCGCGGGCCAGAACGTCGTCCTTGACCTAGATGCCGCCGGACCGCTCGACGCCGCGTTTCTGGGGCTCGTTCTGATGCTCGAAAAGAATCTTCGAGCGACGAATTCTTCGTTAATGCTGGCTAACGCCGGACGGGCGCATCGCCGTCTGTTCAAGGCGCATGCGATGCATTACCCGCTGGCCACGCTGGAGACAATCGACGCGGAATCGTCGGATCACGGAATTGCCGAGGCGGTTTAATCAGACTAGATCGCTAGTGAAATCAGCAGGAAAATGGGGACCGGATCCAAGATGTCGAACGCCGAGCCAATAATTGGACCGAAGCGTCCAATCGCCAAGCGTTGGCGTCGGGCGGCGCTTGGCGCCCTCCTCCTCGGATCGGCCGCCTGCGCGTCGCCGGAGGCCAAGCTCGAAAAATACATGTCGAGCGGCGAAGAATTCCTGGAACAGGGGAAGCTCGGCCTCGCCAACGTCCAGTTTCTGAACGCGCTGAAAATCGACGAAGAGAACGTCCGGGCATTGGAGGGTCTTTCCAAGATCGCCGAGCGCAAGGCCGATTATCAACAGATGTTCGGCATTCTGCAAAAGATCAATCGCATTGATCCTGCGAATCTCGACGCCCGTCTCACGCTCGCAAAGCTCCATTTGCTCGCGAACGACGCCGCAAAGTCGCTGGAGTTTGTCGACAAGATTTTGGCGGAAACCCCTGAAAACGCCGACGCCATCGCCGTCAAGGCGGCGATCATGTTCCGGCTGCAGAATAACGCCGAAGCGATCGATCTCGCCAACAAGGCGCTCGCCATCAATCCGCTTTCGGAGGAAGCGGCCGCGGTCCTTGCAAGCGAACGCGTCGGCGACAAGGATTTGGAAGGCGCATTGAAGATTCTAGACGCCGCGGTCGAACGCAATTCCAAAGCTCCGGTGCTCCAGCTTTTAAGAGTGCAGGTTCTAAGCGACCTTGGTCGGACAGGCGACACCAACGCTGCTTACGCGGACCTCATCGCCGCCAATCCGGAAGACGCGAATTACCGCCGTCTCTTTGCGAGCACGCTCATTTCGCAGGGAAAACTGACCGAAGCGCGCGAGCAACTCGTAGAGGTCGTTCGCATCCTGCCCCGCCAGCAGGAAGCCAAGCTCGACGTCGTACGCATTGACATTCGCATCGGCGGCAAGGAGAGGGCCGAAGCGACGCTGCGCCAATACGTCGACGATTATGAAGAGGGCGCAGACTTGGAGTTTGCGCTTGGCGCGTTCCTTCGCGAACAGCGCGACTACCCAGCCGCGGAGGCGGTGTACCAGAAAATCATCGCCGCCAAGGACGCTGAAATCGACCATATCCTGGAAGCCAAGAACGAGATCGCGGCCATCAGGATGATCGAAGGCAAGCGCGCCGAAGCCGAAAAACTGATCGGCGAGATTCTCGCGGCGGACGGCAAGAACCCCGACGCGCTAATCAAACGCGCCGGCCTGAAGATCGACGACGGCAAGATCGACGACGCGATCGGCGATCTGCGCGTCGTCGTCAATGAGCACCCTGAAGACATCCCAGCCCGCCTTCTTCTTTCCGCGGCGTTCGAGCATGGCGGCGACCTCAATCTCGCGGAAAGCGAGCTTGTGCAGGCGGTGAAGGTCAGCAACGCCGCCGCGCAGCCCTCGTTGCTTCTCGCGCGCTTTCTGCTGAGAAAGGGCGATCCCGCACGCGCCGAAAAGGTGTTGGCCGAGTCAATCGCCGCCGATCCGTCGTCGTCAGACAATCTGAACCTGCTTGCCGCGATCCGCCTGCAAAATCAGAACTGGCGCGGCGCGGAAGAGGCCGCCAATGCGCTTCGCGCCGCGGGCGCCGCCGACCAGGACGTCAGCAGAATTCTTGCGACGGCCTATGCAGGCCTCAAGGATTACGCCGGCGCCATCGACGTTCTGACCAAAGAGCACGAACGCGCGCCGTTAACGGCAAGGCCGCTCGCAACGCTGGTTCAGGCCTATGTCGACGCTGGAAGAATTGGGGATGCGGAGAAATTCCTCGCGGACAGCGTAGCGCGCAATCCGAACCAATATGAAGCGCGCGTGTTGCTGGGGCAGGTTCAAAGGGCCGCGAAAAAAGACGCCGCGGCGATCGAAACGCTTAACGAAGCGATAAAGGTCGATCCGCTGCGATCGGAAGCTTATGAGGCGATGTACGGCGTCCTCGTGCTCGGCGGTCGACGCAGCGACGCCGGAACGCTTATCGAACAGGCCGTCTCCGCTATTCCGGACAATGACGGCCTGCAGATCCTCAAAGCAGACCATTTAATTGCGACGCAGCAACCCGATGCGGCGATCGCGATTTACGAGACGATTTTGACCCGCCGTCCCAACGACCAAATTGTCGCCAACAATCTCGCGAGCCTGCTCATGGACCGAAACGATCCGGCAAGCACCACGCGCGCCGCGGATGCGGCGAAGGCGCTGAAGGACACGGAAAATCCTTATTTTCTGGATACTTACGGTTGGGCGCTTTATCGCGCAGGTCAAGCAAATGAAGGCATCGCCGCGCTGGAGAAATCGGCGCAGCTGGCGCCGACGCTCGTCGACGCGCGATACCACCTTGGCGTTGCGTTGATGGAGACGGGGCAAACGGCGCGCGGCGGCGAGGAACTGAAGGCGGTCATTAGCGCCGCTGGCGCCTCGCAGGAAATGATTGCGGACGCGCGCAGCCGACTCGCCGAACGATAGGACCAAAAGCGGCGTCAGGTGCGCCGCGGCTGAAGGACGCCATGTACGAAGAATTCTACGGTCTGTCGGAGAAGCCATTCTCGATACAGCCCGACCCGTCGTTTTTGTACTGGGGTCGCGGGCATCGCCTCGCCTATGCGATGCTTGAATACGGCGTCGTCAATCAGGCCGGCATTTCCGTCATCACCGGCGAAGTCGGCTGCGGGAAAACGACGCTGATCCACCGTCTCCTCGATCAGCTGTCCGATACGCACACCGTCGCGCTCCTGTCGAACATTCAATCGGGACGCGGCGAACTTTTGAGCTGGGTTCTGATGGGGTTCGGCGAACCCTACGCCGGCAAGACCCACGTCGAAATGTTCGCGCAACTCCAGTCGTTCTTCATTCGCGAGTATGCGAAGGGAAAGCGCGTCGTTCTCATCATCGACGAAGCGCAGAACCTTTCTGTCGACATGCTGGAGGAACTCCGCATGTTGTCGAATATCAACGCCGGAAAAGATCAACTGCTGCAGCTCATCCTTGTTGGACAGCCTCAGCTCAAAGATCTTCTCTCGCGCCCGGACATGTTGCAGTTGGCGCAGCGCATCGGATCGGATTTTCACCTGACGCCCCTCTCGCGCGAAGAGGTGCACGGCTATATCGAGACGCGGCTGACGATCGCTGGCGCGCGCCGGGACATTTTTTCGCCAAAGGCGATGGACGCCATCGCCGAGCAATCGCGCGGCGTTCCGCGCGTCATCAACATCATCGCGGATACGGCGCTGGTTTATGCGTTCTCGGCGCATGACGCGACCGTCAGCGAGGATGTCGTGCGCACGGTCATCCGCGATAAGCTCGATTACGGGGTCTTCGGTCTTGCGAGCAGCCCTGACCTGAAGCTTGCCGAGTCTCGCGACGCCCGCTCCTCCGGGTTCCTGCGCGAAGCGCCGCGCCCGCAACACGCTGAACCGATCGCTGTTCGCGCGGCCAATGAGAGCAGGGAGCCGCCGCGCATTGTCGCCAATCTTGGCGTCAAGATCGCGGCGCCGGAGTTGGTCGACTACGAACAGCCGCACGCCATCGGCGGATCCCAGCATTACGAGACGAACGCCGCCGTCGCGCGGAAAAATCCGTTGCCGGCGCCGAAGGCGGAGGATGCCGCGACGCGCGGTTTTGCGTCGTCGACGCCTCCCCTGCGGCGAGAGCCGGCGATCGAAGTCAAAGCGCCGGCGCCGTTTGCCGCCGCGCCGGCCGCAGAGGAGATCGGCGTCGTTATCGTCGGCGGCGCCGAGCAGCTGGTCGAGACCGCGCTGTCGGCGCCTGAACGAACGGGTGTCGTGGCGGTTACGGTGTCGGGCTCGGAGTCGAAGCACGGCGGCGAAAGAAGCGGCGATCGAGTATGTCGAGCTCGACGTCGATGCGGCGAATGGCGGGCGAGCCCGCAATGCAGGCTATCGGCGGCTAAAGAAAATTTCGCCGCATTTGAAATACGTGATGTTTGTCGATGCCGGCGCGCTGATCGACCCCGATTGGCTTGAATACGCCGCCCGCTTCATGGCGCGACGTCCGGAGGTTGCGGCGCTGGAGGGGAGAACGCTTCATTCCGCGCCGCCTGCGACCGCGTTGCAGCGTATCGTCAGCGCGGCGCAAGAAAATACCGAAGGCGAGCTTCAGACGACGGGCGCGAACGCGCTCTTTCGCGCCGACGCCTTTGAAGCGGCGGGCGGCTTTCGCGGCGACATCGTCGCCGATGAAACGGCCGACCTTTGCATTCGCTTGCGGCGGCGCGGCGCCCATGTTTGGCGCAGCGACGCCGCGATGATCCTCGTCGAACCCCAAGTTTTGTCGTTCGCCGAATGGCGCCGCAAGACGCGCGTAGACGGGTATGGCTACGCCGCCGGCGCGGCGCTGCACGGCGGACCTCCCGAACGGTTTCGTGCCGACTGAGCAAGCCCGAGCGGTCATGTGGGGCGGCGTCATTCCGGTTCTCGTTGCGATCAGCGCCATTCTCGCCGCTATCGGGGCCGGAATGTTCAGCTTTGGCGGCAACGCGCTGGCGGCGGGCGTCAGCGTCCTTGCTGTCGGCGTTCTCCTGTATTCGCTGAAGATAGCGTCGACGGCGATCGGTCGCGGGGCGATGAAGGCGGAATTCGTGGACCTCTGCGGCGATGGGAACGCTGGCGCATTTTTATGAATGCCGGGGCGTCGCGAAATACTGGTTCGGCGATCGCAAGGGCGCCAATGCGCGCAAAGCCGCCGCGTGACGCGGACTGATGGGCGAGCGCCGCAATGAGGCTGGCCTATTTAATCAATCAGTATCCGTCGATCAGCCACAGCTTCATTCGCCGGGAAATCGAAGCGCTCGAACGGCGCGGCGTCGAAGTGACGCGTTATTCGGTTCGAAGGTCCCCGCATGCTGAGATTTCCGGGGAGGATCGACGCGAAGCAGCAAAAACGCGGACGATCATCGGCGTTGGCGCCATGTCGCTCATCCTGGCGATGGCGAAGAGTCTGGTGTTGCGCCCGCTCGGCGGCGCGTCAGCCCTGACGAAAGCTGTCGCGCTCGGACAAAGATCGGAGGCGGGCTTGATGCGGCACGCATTTTACGCAGGAGAAGCGCTCGCGCTGGCGAGCTGGCTGCGGGACGAGCGGCTGTCGCACATTCACGCCCATTTCGGCACCAACTCGGCGACGGTCGCGATGCTGGCGTCGATCGTGAACGGCGGCACGTTCAGCATGACGGTGCACGGCCCGGAGGAGTTCGACAAAGCCGGGTTGATCGCGCTATCTGAAAAAATAAAGTCGGCGACATTTGTCGCCGCGGTGTCGAGTTTCGGAGCGAGCCAGCTTCGACGGCTGGTCGAACCTCAATACTGGACACGGATTCGAATCGTTCCCTGCGGCGTCGAGAAAGCGTTTTACGACGGCGCGCCTGTAAAGCCGCCTTCGGCGGCGCGTTTCGTGTGCGTCGGCCGCCTTTGCGAGCAAAAGGGACAGCTGACGCTTCTCGAAGCGGCCGCTGAAGTAAAGCGGCGCGGCGCCAAATTCCACCTCGTACTTGTCGGGGATGGCGAAATGCGCGGCGACATTGAAGCGGCGATTGAAAGGCTTGGCCTGTCAAACGAGGTTACTTTGACGGGCTGGAAGGCGCCCGCAGAAGTTCGCCGCGAGATCGAAGCGGCGCGCGCCCTTATTTTGCCGAGCTATGCGGAGGGCCTCCCGGTGTCGATCATGGAGGCGATGACGCTTGGACGCCCGGTAATCAGCACGTTCGTCGCAGGAATACCTGAACTGGTCATTCCCGGCGAGAACGGTTGGTTGGCGCCGGCGGGCGATGCGCTAACGCTTGCCGACGCAATCATGTCCGCGATCGCCGCGTCGCCGGAACGTATCGCCGAAATGGGAAAAGCCGCCAAGGCGCGTGCGACCGAGCGGCACGACATCGACCGGATCGCCGGCGATCTGGCGGCGATTTTCGCGGCGCACCTCGAGGACGAGCGCGCGCGATGACGCTGACCGAGTTCGTTTTTGCGGCGCCGGCCCTTGCGATCCTTGCGGTCGTGATTTTTCTCGCGCTGGAAATCGCGGCATCCTTCGGAACGCGTCCCGCCGCCGCCCAGAATGCTTCACTGCGCGGGCGGATCGGCGTTATCATACCTGCCCATAATGAGGGGTCGGGCGTCGCGGCGACTGTCGCGGCCGTACGAATGCAGCTTCGCGAGACCGACCGAATCGTCGTCGTCGCCGACAATTGCAGCGATGACACGGCGGAAAATGCGCGGCCTGCGGGAGCTTCCGTGATTGAACGCAATGACCCGGCCCGTTGCGGCAAAGGCTACGCCTTGCAGTTCGGCGTCGATCATTTCCGCGCCGATCCGCCAGAAACGATCGTCTTCATTGACGCGGATTGTCGCCCGGAGGCGGGCGCCGTCGCTACAATCGCGGCGCGCGCCGCCTACCTCAATCGCCCGGTGCAAGCGCTCTATCTGATGAGCGCGCCTGGCGCCGCCGGACCGAAATCCGCTGTCTCTGCGTTCGCATGGACCCTGATCAACCGGGTTCGGATGAGCGGCCTTCAGCGAATCGCCGGCGTCACGCGGCTCACCGGCGCCGGCATGGCGTTTCCTTGGGACATCATCAGCAAATTCAAACTCGGCAGCGGCGAGATTGTCGAAGATCTGGCGCTGACGTTGGCGATGATCGACGCCGGCGCGCCGCCCTATCTTGAACTTGGCGCCGTCGTTCGCAGCGAGCTTGCGACGACCGACGCGGGCGCGACGACACAACGCGCGAGATGGGAGCATGGGTCGCTGATGATGGCGTTTCGCGCCGCGCCGCGACTTTTCGCACGGGGCCTTGGCGGCGACTACCGGTCGCTGGCGATGGCGTTCGACCTCGCCATTCCGCCGCTGACCGTTCTGGCCGCCGCGATTGCTGCGATGGTCGCCATTTCGTTCGCGACGGCGGTCGGCGGCGGCGCCTTCGCGCTCACCGTCATGATTTGGAGCGCCGCGATTTTTGCGGCGAGCGTCTCAGCGGCCTGGCTCGTTTACGGCCGGGAGATTCTCCCGCTGCGGAGCCTCGCCGGCATCATTCCCTATTTGTTGGGCAAACGGCGCGTCTATGGCGCAGAGGGAAGAAAATCGGCGAAACGCTGGACGCGCACGGATCGGGGCGACGATCAATGAGTGCAGCGGTCGGATGCGTCATTATCGGGCGCAATGAAGGCGAGCGCCTTATTGAATGCATCAAGTCCGTGCGCGCGGCGCTCCGCGCGGGGATTGTTTACGTCGATTCAGGGTCGACCGACGGCAGCGTCGACGCGGCGGCGCAGCTCGGCGCCGACGTCGTGCGCCTCGACATGTCGACGGCGTTCACTGCGGCACGGGCGCGGAACGCAGGCGCGGCGCGTCTGCGCACGCGAGCCGACATCGCCTTCATTCAGTTCATCGACGGGGACTGCACCCTCGCGCCGGACTGGCTCACCAAGGCGACGGCGTTCCTCGAGGCGCATCCCGAGGTTGCTGTCGCTTGTGGACGCCGCCGCGAGCGCCGCCCTGAAGCAAGCATTTACAACCGCCTGTGCGACATCGAGTGGGATACGCCCGTCGGCGAGGGGCTCTCTTGCGGCGGCGACGCATTGATCCGTGCGACGGCCCTGTTCGACGATGGCGGCTATCGCGAGACCCTTGTCGCTGGCGAAGAGCCCGAACTTTGCCTGAGGCTTCGGCAGCGAGGTTGGAAGATCTGGCGCCTCGACGCTGAAATGACGACGCACGATGCGGCGATCGTCCGGTTCAGCCAGTGGTGGAAAAGGTCAACGCGCGCCGGCCACGCCTTCGCCGAAATATCCGCGCTGCATCGTCGATCAGAGATCGGGATTTGGAAGCGGGAAGCGTTACGTTCGCTCATTTGGGCGTCGATTGCGCCGGTCGCATTGCTGCTCGGCGCGGCGCTGAGTCCCTGGTTTCTGGCGGCTTTTCTCGCTTATCCCGCGCAGGCGTATCGACTCTGGAGGGCTTCGCGCGCGAAGCTGGGCGATGACGCCCTGCCCTGGGCGCTGGCGACCGTCGCCGGCAAGTTCGCGGAGGCGCAGGGCGCGTTGACCTATCGCCTGTCGGCGGTCATGCGACGTCCCGCCGCGCTGATCGAGTATAAATAGGGCGCCGCAATTGCACGCATCGCGCGCGAGCGCATTCAGTCGTATCGTTCGCCAGCATCGGACCTCAGGAGCATACCAGCGTGTCCTATCTTGAAATTGTCGATCTGGACCATGGCCTCTTCGACGCTGCAGCGATGAAGACGAAGGGCCTGGAGCTTCAGGAAAGATACCGGTCCGCGAAGCCGTTTCCGCATATCGCCATTGACGACTTCATCCCGGCGCCGATGCTGGAGCGTTGCCTCGCGCGGTTCCCCAAATCGCCGGACCCTGACAGCCGTTCCTTCGATCGCGAACAAGAACGGTACAAAACGAGCTACAATCCCGACTATTTGGCGCCGGATATCCGCTCATTTTTCTATTCGCTGAATTCGCGCCCTTTCGTGCAGTTCCTCGAGAACCTGTCGGGCGTCAAGGGGCTTGTTCCGGACCCGCATTTCATGGGCGGCGGCTTCCACGAGAACTTCGAACCGGCGGCCACCTCGACATGCATGCGGACTTCAATCTTCACAAGCCGATGCATCTCGAGCGCCGGCTTAACATTCTTATTTACCTCAACAAGAACTGGAAGCTCGACTACGGCGGCGGCCTCGAGCTCTGGGATGAAAAAATGGAAAACTGCGTCGAGGCGATCGCTCCCGAATTCGGACGCTGCGTCGTATTTTCCACGAATGACACAAGCTGGCACGGACACCCGTCTCCGGTTAACCATCCTGAAGGCCGTCCGCGTCGGTCGATTGCGCTCTATTATTACACGGCGACCTGGGATGAAGATCGACCGGCCAAGACGACGCAATTTCGCGCGCGACGAGGCACCAAAGATCAAGCCGATTGGGACATTAAGCGCGATGAGCTGATCCGTGAATACCTGCCGCCAGTTTTGGCGAGACGCGTGCTGCGGGCGACAAAAAAGCTGAAGAAAAAATCCGGCGGCGGCGGCAAGCCGAATTAACGATTGCAGGCTTGGCGCGCCGTGGTTTCGAGGCGCGCGTATTACGGCCGCGCAATTGTCTTTTAAAAACTGCTAACCAGTTTGATCAGCTTTTTAGGGAGCTTTCAGCCCCGAATTAGCGGATGCATGCGCATCTTCAAGTCCAACGGCGAAACGCTTCAGGCTTAGGGGTAGAAGCTCAAAAACGTCCCTCGCCGCCCAGTTCGTAGCATCAGGGACTTGTGGCGCACATGAGCATCAATCAGCCGAAAGCTGACGCGTCTTCCTCTTTAAATCACGACTTCGATCTTGGCTCCTTTATCGCGGCGGCTAAAACTGTCGCCGCCCGAAAACGCACGTCGCGCGCCGCGAAATCAGGCGTCGCGGGGTCCGCGCTCGTCGCCGCGATGATCGGCGCCCAATTCGCAGAAGAAGCGGTTGCGGCTGACCAGCGACGTGAAGGCGAGGACCTTTACTGGCTCAGAAATGTCCGGATTTGCGGCGGTCATCTCGTCGTTAATGAAGCGGCCGCTACCTCTCACGCGGACCACAGCGCAAACCAAGAACTAGGTTCGTCGGCGTTGTTCTCGAACCACGGCGCGCATTTTTCGGCGGACAGTTTGTCGGCGGACGTCTCAGGAACCCGGGCAAGTTTTGCTGATATTGAGACCCGTCGGACGGAGCGCTTCGCCGACGAGCGTCATGCGGAAGGGCATCAACGCCCGGTCGGCGGGCGCCGAGGGGCGGACGACGCCAACGACGACGGCGTCATCGATTCAGACCTTGGCGGCCATACGCATGAAGAACCTTCGACAGGCGGAACGACGGACGGCGCGACATCCGGAGCAACCGATGGGTCGACGTCCGGCACGACAGACGGCCACACGCATACGGACGGCCCGACAGGCGCGACTTCCGGCGGCGTTCCTCATACTGACGATCCCGCAAAGCAGAAAGAGCATCTCGCGCTGATGAACCTTGTCCCGGCGTCGGCGGCGACGCACGTCGCCGTCAATGACGGCTCGTGGTTCGATCCGAAAACCTGGGCGAACGGCCAGGTGCCCGGCGACGGCGCGAAAGTGCTGATTCCGCAAGGCGTCACGGTCGACTATGACGGCAAAAGCGCGGCGTCGGTCTTTACGGTGCGGGTCGATGGCGAACTCGACTTTGCGACAGACGTCGATACCTTCATGGAAGTCGACACGTTCGTCGTCGCGCCAACGGGAACGCTCACCATCGGCACTGAAAGCCGCCCGGTCGATCCCAATGTGACCGCAACGATCTCATTTGCCGACAACGGTCCGATAAACGTCGCCTGGGACCCGATGCTGCTCTCGCGCGGCCTCATTTCGCACGGAACCGTCGATATCCACGGCGCTGAAAAGGACGCTTTCCTGAAAGTCGCTGTCGACCCGATGAAGGGCGACACGAAAATGACTCTCGAAGGGCCGCCCGACGGCTGGCAAGTCGGCGATAAGATCGTACTCGCCGGCACGCATCTCGTTGCCTCCCAAAGCGGCGGCAAGGATACGCCGGTCACCTCGCAGACGCAGGACGAGGAACTCGTCATCACGGCGATCAACGGCAACGTCATCACCTTCGACAAGCCCCTGCAATACGATCACGAGGGCGCGCGGGCCGATCTCAAGACCTATGTCGCGAATTATTCGCGCAATGTGGTGTTCGAAAGCGAAGGCGGCGCATCGACGCCGGTCCATGAGCGCGGTCACGTGATGCTCATGCATTCCGATAACATCACGGTGAAATACGCTCAATTCGAAGAGCTCGGACGAACCGACAAATCGCAGCGTTCGTTTGACATCGGCCAATTGACGGATGTCGATTCCGATTTCAAACATCCGGGGACGCTACTCGCTGCACATCCATCGCGCCGGCGTCGGCGATCAAGAGCACCCCGCGATCGTCGAAGGCAACGCCGTGTGGGGATCCCCGGGTTGGGGGTTTGTCCACCACGATTCAAACGCGATCTTCTCGAACAACGCCGCTTATGACGTTTTCGGCGCCGCTTTCGTCGCCGAGACCGGCAATGAAACAGGACGCTGGGACCACAACATCTCGATCAAGTCGCTCGGCGTCGATCATATGACCAAGGACGGCGGCGATGTCGGGTCTTTCGATCTCGGCCGCACCGGCACCGGGTTCTGGTTCCAGGGTCGTCTCGTCGAAGCGGTCGGCAACGTCGCCGTCGGCGTGCCGAGCGGGGCCGGCTTTACCTATTTCCACCGCGGTCCCGATTCGAGCATGATCAACGTCGACCCTGATGCGTCGCCGCTTGGCGATGCATTCCGGTACCTTCCAGGCGTCACGCCGAACACGCCGAACCTTTCAATCTTCCTCAACAATGAATTGTTCGCCGTCCAAACCGGCCTTGAAATCATCAAGGAAAATCCGCGTCAGGATCACGATCTGCGATCGGTGATCGACAACTTCCTCGCTTGGGAAGTCATCAAGGGCGTCGATCTCGCCTACACGGGCCACTACACGATCCGCGATCTTGACGCCGTCGCGACGGACAGCGCCGCCATCAAGAATAAATATACCGCCGGCATAGAACTCGGCACCAACGTCCTTGACGTCGTCGTCAACGGCGCAAACATCGAAGGATTCTACACCGGCGTCCGGCAACAGAAAGTTCTTGCGACGGGGTTCGATTCCCTCATCGGCAAGGACGCGTGGGAATACGTTTACATCGACGTGACGATCAAAGGCGCGACAGTCGGCTTCACGAACAAGACGACGGGAGACAGATTCCTGACCGCCGCCGACCTCCACGACGGGGCCTTGTTCTACAACCCGACCTTCAGCGGGATCTTGAAGCAGACGAATGGCGTTTACGATCTTGCGGGTACAAAGACCGACTCGATTGGAACGACAGCCGCCTACAAAGTGTGGGACCCCGATTATGTGACGACCGTCGAGCTTAAAGGCGCTATCGCTTATAATGGCTATTGGACGCTTGCGGACGGCCGCCGCGTCACGCTGATCGAGGACTATGTGTCGGACCGCGCGACCGGCGACCTGATCAAGGTAGGCGTGTTCGTAGAGCTTCCGGCAAAGATCAACCTTACTGGATCGAACAACGGCCTCCTCGACCTCAACAGCAAATCGCCGACCGCCGTCGACGATCATGCTGCGGTTACGGCCGGCAAATCGGTCGTCCTCGACCTTTTGGCGAACGACAGCGATCCTGACGGCGACAAGATTCACCTGGACGGGGTCTTCTCGCAGCATGGACATGTCGTCGTAAATACCGACGGCACGGTGACCTATTTCGCCGACAAGAATTTCTCCGGCGATGACACGTTCTATTACTGGGTGCAGGATTTCAAACGGCGACATCACCAAGGCGCAAGTGACGGTGACCGTCGACGTCTAAAGCCTGAAATTCCATTCTTCCAAAACGCCGGGATCGGTTTCGCTCCCGGCGTTTTTGCGTTTCAGGCGTGCGAATTCATCCGCGGCCGCAAGCCGGCTGAAGCGCCCAGACCGCAGCGCCGCGGACGATCGGCGAGGGATCACGCGTCAGCGGAACGAGAGCGGGCGTGAGCCGGGCGTCTTCGGAATTGCCGATCGCGATCAGCACATTGCGGACAAATCGATCGCGCCCGATGCGTTTGATTGGCGAGCCGGAGAATTTGATTCGGAATTCAGCGTCTGAAAGCCGGACGAGGGACCCGAGCGTCGGCGACTTCAGGTCATCGCGCGCGACAAGCTGCGCTTCGTGCGCCGTCGCTGCGAACTTGTTCCACGGACAGACAGCGAGGCAGTCGTCGCACCCGTAGATCCGATTGCCGATCGCCGGCCTGAATTCGCGTGGAATCGGACCCTTGTGCTCAATCGTCAGGTAGGAAATGCAGCGCCGCGCGTCGAGTTGATAGGGCTGCGGAAAAGCGTTCGTTGGGCAAATGTCGAGGCAGCGCCGGCACGCGCCGCAATGATCGCGTTCGGGCGCGTCCGGATCGAGATCAAGCGTCGTGAACACCGAGCCGAGGAACAGCCAGGAGCCGCGCGCGCGGCTGACGAGGTTTGTGTGTTTGCCCTGCCAGCCAATCCCCGCCGCGGCGGCCAGCGGTTTTTCCATGACCGGCGCGGTGTCGACAAAGACTTTGACGCCGCAGTCGAACGATTCCGCCATCCAGCGACCGAGCGACTTCAGCTTCTTCTTGACGACGTCGTGGTAATCGCGCCCGCGCGCGTAAACTGATATCGCGCCGCAGTCGCGCCGTCCGAGCGCAGCGAGCGGGTCCTCGTCCGGCCCGTAGCTGAGGCCGAGCATGACGACGGAGCGCGCATCGGGCCAAAGCACGCGCGGATCGCTTCGCTCTTCCACGCGCGCCGCCATCCAATCCATTTCACCGTGCCGCCGGAGTTCGAGGAAATGCTGGAGCCGCTCAAGGGCCTCCGGAATAGCATCCGCGCGCGCGACGCCGACGGCGTCAAAGCCAAGGAAGGTCGCGCGAGCCTTGATTTGATCGGCGATGTTGGACGGCGCCGCGGGCGTCATTCAGAAATCGAGGTCGGCGTAATGGGCGGCGGGCGGCGCGCCGTCGAAGCGGTCCGCGAGCAGCGGGCGCATCGCAGGCCGCGATTTCATGCGCTGGTACCAGGTTTTGACTTCGGAAAAATTCGCCCATTGGACAAAGCCGAAATAGTCGTTGACCGACAAATGCGCCGCCGCGGCGAGATCGGCGATGGTGAGCCGATCGCCAGCAAGAAACGTCCGCCGCTCCAGTAGATAGCTTAGATAATCGAGATGCCAGGAAAGCGCGTCGGCGGCCGCTTTCAAGGGCTCAGGATCGCCCCAGCGGCGTCCTTGAAGTCCGCCGTCGATCCGCCGCCGGACGATCAGCGCGTTCACTTCGGCTTCAAATTTTAGATCGAACCAGTGAAAAAGCCGCCGCGCCTCGGCGCGCCCCGCCGACGTCGCCGGGAGGAGCGGCGGATCGCGGTAGGCTTCCTCCAGATATTCGGCGATCACGGCTGCGGGCGCGACTGCAATTTCGCCCCCTGTCGGCGGCTCGTCGATCAGCACCGGCACCGTCATCGCGGGATTGGCTTGCGCAAGCTCGCTATCCGGCGCCCAGGGCGGCGTTTCGACAAAACGCGCCGCGAGGCCTTTCTCGGCGAGCAGCAGCCGAACGAAGCGGCAACCCGGATCGAGCGGCATGTGGAGTAGCGAGCGCATGGCGCGGGACCATAGCAGCGACCGCGCAAAGGTTAAGCGCTACTTATCCCAATTCAGCGGCAAGGCTCTTGCGATCTTACGCCCGATAGTTGTGCCGGGCGGCGATGTCCGTCCCGGAATGGCGCAGATCGAACGCTGGAGCTGCCGCGATGGCGAGCGAATACGGGGATAACGCTTTCGATTCCGACCACCCTGCGTGGCGGCGACCGGCGCCGAGGGCGCGTGCCGCGACGATAGCGCTCTATTCGTGGCAGGAGCCGGGGCTTGTCTTCGGCCTTGCGATGCTCGCGGCGGCGCCGTTCGTGCTTGCCGCGCTTTTTGCTCCGGCATTGCTGAGTCTTGCGCCGACTCTCGAAGTCATCGCGCCGATCGCAGATGCCCGCGCGGCGGCCGGCGGCGCAGCCTCCTTGGCCAAGGCCTCCTCTCCTTTTTATCTCGCGCTGCTGATGGCGGGCGATCTATTCTTTGACGCGCCGGGGAAAATTCACCTCGCGGCGAAGGCTTTTGCCGCGATCCTTGTGGCGTCGCCGCTCGCCTATTTCGTCGCAGCGCGTTTTCCAGCGACGATTGCGGCGCTGCTTGTCTGCGCGGTCGCGGCGTTCGTCGCCGCACCGTTCGCCGGCCCGCTTGAAATCAGCCTTGCCCTGTTCATCGCGCTCGCACTTGCGCTCTTGTGCGCTCCAGCCGACGAAAGCGCCGGCCGCGCAAGAATTGAAGGATTGATGGCCGGCGTCATCCTTTTTGCGCTCTGGACGTCAAGCGCCGTGTTCGCGCTGCTCGGATTTCTCGCGCTTTCCGCTTGCCCGTTCCTGACGGGACGGCGCGGCCTCGAGCGCTATTTCACGGCGCTTGCGTCGGCGATCCTGCTTGCCGGCGTCGCCGAAATTCTGGCCCCCGGCCTCACGCTCGCGCGCGCCGGCGCCGCTTCCGGTCTATTCAATAGCGTCGACGCGCTTTCGAGCGGCGCCGGCGTTTGGGGATTGGCGGGGTTCGCCGTTTCCGCCGGGATCGTCCTGCTCGCGACGGCGGTTTTCGGCGGACCCGATCATCGCAAGGGATGGTTGACGGCGGCGATCTTCCTAGTGACGTCGGTTGTCGCGGCGCGAATGGTCGGCGCGCAGACAGCGCCCATCTTCGCGGTCGCCGCCTCGATCGCCGCCTTTTCAGTCGCCTCGCCTTTCTATGACGGCGTCTTCCGGCAGCACGATCGCGCATCAATCGCGATCGCAGCGTCAGTCGCCGCGCTGACCCTTTTCTGGACGGCCGCGATCATCATTCAATCGGCGGCGCAGTTCTCGCTCCAGCACCGGACCGCCGCCGAAGGGCCGGCGGATGTTCGCGCCGCGTTCGGTCTCGTCCAGCCCGGCGGACCGACGGTCGCGCGCTGGGTTGAGGAGGGACGCTTCTCGACGCCTGAAGCGCGCGAGCTCTTTGCGCTCGGGCCGGTGGATCAGTCTGCGATCCTGCTCAAGGCCGCCGATCGCGCGCGCTTGCTGTCGCGCGAAGGGTTCGAAGTCGCCTTCTTGACCGGGGCCGATACCGCCTGCGTTATTGCTGGAGAGCGCTCCTGCAGGGCCGACGGCGTCTCCGCAGCGAAGGCGGCGAAAGTGGTATTCGTTCCGCGCTTTGATCTTGATGATGCGACAGCCAAGGCGAAAGGGCGTTCCGAGGCCCTCCTTTATACCGAGTTCAAGATGGTCGAACGGTCGGCGCTGTGGGATGTTTGGGTGCGTCGGGGGGTGACCCTGCCGGCTGAACTGGTCTTCCCGTCGTAGCGGTTCCTGCCAGGTTCAGGGCGCTTTCGGCCTCTGCCGGCCTCTTGGGCCAGCCCCGCCGGTGTGGTCACAACTCCACAAGTCGCGGTTTTTCTTCGCAATCCGGCCGCATTGGCTGGCTCGCCCCCTCGAATCCGTGGTCTCCTGATGGTTAATGCAATCGGGACTGTCAGGGAGACTTTTATGAAAAGAATTGCACTTGCCTTGCTGGGGTCCGCGGCTTCCGCCGCGATCATGTCCGGCGCAGCCTTCGCGCAAGACGTCGCGAGCGACGAGATCCTCGTGACTGCGACCAAGCGGGCGCAGTCGATTCAGGACGTTCCGTTCTCCGTCAATGCGCAGACGGAAGACGACATCAAGAAAACGGGTTCGCAGAACCTTGAAGATATTTCGCGCAACGTCGCCGGCCTCGCGATCCAGAATTTGGGACCGGGCCAGAGCCAGGTTGGCCTGCGCGGCGTCTCCGCCGGTCAGATCGTCAGAGACCAGCCAGGCGTCAAGGAGCAGGTCGGCGTCTATCTCGACGAATCCGTGATCTCGCTGTCGCTGTTCACGCCGGACCTCGATTTGTTTGACCTGAGCCGCGTCGAAACGCTGCGCGGACCGCAAGGCACGCTCTTTGGTTCGGGTTCGGTCGGCGGCACGATCCGCTACATCACGAACCAGCCGAACATGGATGAGTTCGAAGCCACGGTCGAAGGCAACGTCAATTTCGTCACCGATGGCGATACAGGCTATCATGGCAAATTCATGGTCAACGCGCCGCTTGGCGACAAGGCGGCGTTCCGCCTCGTCGGCTATTGGACCGAATATGCCGGATTCATCGATGCCATCCGCGAAGGCGGCGTAGTCGACAAGGATGTGAATAGCGGCCAGCGCTACGGTTTCCGTGCGGCGTTGCGTCTTGAGCCGACCGAATCGCTGACGATCACGCCGCGCTTCGTTTACCAGGACGTCGATGTCGAGGGCTTCAACCGTCAGGAAGTCTTCAACCTCTATGCCAATCCCTACACGACGACGCGCACGCCCTATACGTTCGCCGAGCGCCAGCAGCACCTTCTAGCCCGCGAAGAATTTCGCGATCAGACCTCGATCGGCGACGTCACGGCCGAATGGGACTGGGGCGCCGTCGATTTCACGTCAGTGACGAGCTGGACGGAGCGCGACATTCTCGTCGGCCGTGACGCAAGCGCGCTGACGCATTCGGTTTCAATCGACCTCGGCTATCTGCCGGGCGCCCTTCTGATCCCGTCGCGCCTCAATGACCGCACCCGCCTCTCAACGTTCTCGCAGGAGGCGCGGATCGCGTCTGACTACGATGACAGCAAGCTCGATTGGCTTGTCGGCGTCTTCTATTCGAACATCGATCGCGATTATTCACAGCGCTTGCCGACGCCGGGATACGACGTCTTCACCGATATCCGTTTCGGCGCAGGCACCGGTGCGGCGACGTCGGGCTCTTTCCCGCTTGATTCGCCGTATAACGCCGACCTTCCCTACGACTTCAAGCAGCTCGCGGTCTTTGCGGAAGGCACGCTGCATCTGACGCCCCAGTTCCATGCGACCGCTGGCGTTCGCTATTTCGACTTCAAGGAAGAGCGCCGGTTCACCTCGGGCGGCCTCTTCTCGAATGGCGACGATCAGGTGGACACGACGGAATCGGACGGTTTCTCGCCGCGCTTCATCCTCGCCTATGACCTCAGCGACGCCGTCCAGATCAACGCGCAGGCCTCAAAAGGCTTCCGCCTCGGCGGCGTCAACGATCCGCTGAACCTCGGCCTCTGCGACGGCGGCGTCCCGGGCGGTCCGGACGCCATGACCTATGGCGGGTTCCCGACCTATGACGACGAGACGCTGTGGAACTACGAAGGCGGCCTCAAGGCGAAATCCGGCGCGTTCACCGCAAATCTCGCCGGCTATTACACCGACATCAACAATCTGCAGATCACAGCGGATGCGGGTTCCTGTTCGTCGCGCGTGGTGTTCACCGCCGACGCCCACACGATGGGCCTCGAGGCCGAACTCGGATGGGAGCCGGCGGAAGGATTGGCGTTCACCGTCGCCGGCAATTGGGTCGAAGCGGAGTTCGACGAGACCCGTGTTCCGGTCGGCGGCGCTCCGGGCGTCGTGCTCGCCGGCATTCGTGACGGCAATCGCCTCGCATCGGTGCCCGAATTCCAGATTGCGGCGACGGCGTCCTATTCGTTCCCGCTTGGAAGCAACGAGGGTTACTTCGCGGCGACCTTCCAGCACGTCGGCAGCCGGTTCACCCAGCCGGGCGACCAGGAAGACAATCCCCGCACCTTCTCGCACGGCCTTCCTTTTGGCGGCATGACGGGCGCCGAGACGACGACGCTTGATCTCGAATTGCCGAGCTATCAGATATTCAATCTGACGGCGGGGATCGACTTTGAGGCGTGGGAGTTGCTCGTCTATGCGAACAATCTGTTCGATGAAAACGCGCTGCTCGGCTTCGATCGCGAACGTGGCGGCCGTGCGCGGCTCGGGTTTTACACCAACCAGCCGCGCACAATCGGCGTCACCGCTCGGTTCCACTTCTAGATCGAGCAGGCTTGTCTGATTTTGTCGGCGGCCCGGAAACGGGCCGCCGATTTCTTTTTGGGAGTTTTTCCGGCAATGCCCTCCCGCCTCCATCACCGCCTCGCGACGCGCGCCGACATGCCGGCGCTGACGCGCCTCATGCGCGAGGCGATCGAAACGCATTTGAAAGCGTTCCTGTCGCCGGAGCAGGTCGCCGCCTCGCACGAGGTGATGGGGCTCGACACCCAGCTCATCGACGACGGAACCTATTTCGTCATTCTGGACGGGGAGGGAATCGTCGCCTCGGGCGGCTGGTCCTATCGCGCCACGATGTTCGGCGGCGATCACACGTCCGGCCGATCGCCGCAAAGGCTCGACCCGGCGAAGGATGCGGCGCGAATTCGTGCGATGTATGTCGCCGCGACGCGCCCGCGACAAGGGCTCGGCCGGCGCATCATGGAACTTTGCGAAAGCGCGGCGCGCGAGGCCGGCTTTCGAAGGGCGGAACTCGTCGCGACGGCGTCAGGGCCGTCCGCTCTATGAAGCGTGCGGCTATCGTGTCGTGCGCGAGTTCACCGAGATGACGAAAGCGGGCGTCGGCGTACCGCTGACGGTGATGTCGAAGGCGCTTTAAGTCGCGGCGAGCGCGCTCCTTCACTCCGCGCGACGGAGAGGTCAAGCGCGCGGTGCACCCCAGGCGATGAAATGCGGATTGTCGAAGCCGCGCTCTTTCTTTCCGTAGCGCAGCGGTTCTTCGCCGCCGAACACGACGACCCGGCCGCCCGCCGCTTCGAGCACCGCCTGTCCAGCGCCGGTATCCCATTCCATCGTCCGGCCAAGGCGCGGATAAACGTCGGCGAGGCCCTCAGCGATCAGGCAGAATTTCAGCGAAGAGCCTGCGGCGGCGAAATCGGCGACATCGAGGGTTGCAAGAAAGGCGTCGGTTTCAGGTCCCCGATGGCTTCGGCTCGCGACGGCGACGAGACCGCGCTCAGGCGTCGGCCGCGCGCGGATCAGATGGGGCCTTCCGGCAGCGCCCTCGTGAACAGCGCGAAGCGTCGCGCCGACGTCGCGCTGTCCACAATAAAGCTTGCCGATCGCCGGGGCGTAGACGACGCCGAGTGCGGGCGCTCCATCGCGGACGAGAGCAATATTGACGGTGAACTCCCCGGTCTTGTTGACGAACTCCTTCGTGCCGTCGAGGGGATCGACCAGAAAGAATTCGCGCCCCAGCGACGGGATATTCCCGGCGGAGGCGGCTTCCTCGGCGAGCGCCGGTATTTTTGGCGCGAGCCGTTGAAGTCCCGCAAGGATGATCTCTTCGCCGCGACGGTCTGCTTCCGTCACCGGCGACGCGTCGCCCTTGGTGTCGACGTCAAAGTCGAGGGCGTAGACATCCATCGCGGCCTTCCCTGCTTCGAGAGCAAGGTCGCTCATGGCGTCAAGCAGGGTCCGGTCGTCCGGCGTCAGGGCGTTCATGGCGGCTCCGTGGGCTATTTGAAGGCGATGATGGTGAAAGCTGCGCTCTGCTGCGGCGTCAGCCCGGCGACCGGAATCACCTTGTCGATGATCCAGCCTTCCTCGGCGAGAACGTTCAGCTTGGCCTCGAGCGCGTCCGCCGCCGCCCGGCCAACCGCTTCGTCGCCGCCAAAAAGCACCGGCCTTTTCTTGGAGTCGCGCCATGACACATGGAACGCCGCATACTGTTTCGACATGGCACACCTGTTCGGGGCGGCGTTGAGGCCGCCCGGGGCGATTCCTTGAATTGCAACGCCTGCGGCAATGTTTACGCCATATCTTGAGGCGCCGGGATTGCCTACCATGCTGCATTGCGAAATTATAACCCGGCAACCATTCAGAGGTACTGATTGTTTGAGGGGCCCGTGATAGGACCGGCGCGGTTGCAAGGCCCGCGGTAAGAGGAGCGGCTTCCGAGAGGACGCCGGTAATGGGGTTGAGTGAAGCTCCGGGTCTCGTCGATGAGTTGACGACGACGGAGGTCAGCCGGAGGCAGCCCTTTTCAAGGGCGGTTTACGGGGATCTCGTCCAATTCACCGATTTCGTATTGGTGACGGCGGCGTCGGTCGTCGTCGCCTATTTTTATCATCAGTATTTCCTCGCCATTCCGACGGACGCCCAGCGTTACGGCGCCGCCGGCATCGTCGGCGCGACGGGTCTCACCGCGCTTTTGCGGCGGGACGGCTATTACGAGTTCGAGGCGCTTTTGTCGTCGAGCCGCTCCATGCGCGCGGTCATCGCGCGCTGGGCGCTGATCGTTCTCGGATTGATCGCCTTCGGTTATGCGCTGAAAGTTTCCGAGCATTTTTCGCGGGCCTGGCTTTTTGGATGGACTGGCCTTGTTGCGGTCCTGCTCATCGCCGCCCGGATCTTCGCCGCAGCGCTGTTGCGGCGCGCTATCCGCGAGGGCGGGGTGTTCTCGCGACGCATCGCGATTGTAGGCGTGAATGACGTCGCTAACCGCTTCGCGGAGCACGCCGCCAATCCCGAAAAGGCGATTTCCATCGTCGGCGTCTTTTCGGCGGGCCCGGAGGATGCGGCCGCCACGATCGGACGCGCGATCGCGGGTGACCTGCGAACGCTTGAGCGGGCGGCGCGCGCCGGCGAAATCGACGACGTCATTATCGCCATGCCCAAGCTCTCCAAGGAAGCGATGACGTCGCTGATCAACCGCCTGTCGACGTTGCCCGTTTCGTTGGCGATCTGCCCGAACGCCCATTGGCTCGACCACACCGGCGGGGACGTCATCCGCATTGGCGGCGCGCCGCTCTTGACCTTGTACCGGCGACCGCTCGAAGGCTGGGGCGGCGTCCTCAAGACGATCGAGGATTACGCCGTCGGCGTTCCTGCGTTCCTTATCCTCCTGCCGTTCATGCTGACGATTGCGATCGCCATAAAACTGGAAGGCAGGGGACCGGTCTTCTTCAAGCAGCAGCGTCACGGCTTTAACCATAAGGTTTTCCGGATCTATAAATTCCGGACGATGACGGTTCTTGAAGACGGCGACACGGTCGAGCAGGTGCGTGAGAAGGATCCGCGCGTCACCCCTCTCGGCGCATTCCTGCGCCGTTACAGTCTCGATGAGCTGCCGCAGATTTTGAACGTGCTAAGGGGCGACATGTCGCTCGTCGGGCCGAGACCGCACGCGCTCGCCCATAACCACCAGTACGCCCTGACGATCGAAAACTATTCCGGACGCCACAAGGTGAAGCCGGGCATGACCGGCTGGGCGCAGGTCAACGGCTGCCGGGGGGAGACCTCCGAGCGGGAGCTCATGGCGAAGCGCGTGCAGTACGATCTTGAATACATCGACAACTGGTCGCTCTGGTTCGACTTCAAGATCATGGTGCTGACTTTCTCCGCCGTGCTCTTCCCAAAGAACGCATATTGAGTATGAAGGTCGCGTTCGGCGCGGCGCGGGGGTTGCATCGCCTGCGCTTCCGGACGCTCGCCGTTAACACAAGGGCCTAATCCATGCGCGTCGCCATCGTCGGAACCGGCTATGTCGGCCTTGTCTCAGGCGCGTGCTTTGCGCATTTCGGGCACGACGTCGTTTGCATCGACAAGGACGCGACGAAGATCAAACGGCTCGAAGGCGGGGAGATTCCGATCTTCGAACCGGGCCTCGACGCCCTCGTCGCCGAGAATGTTGCGGCAAAACGCCTCTCTTTCACGACCGATTTGGGGGCCGCGACGCCCGACGCGGAGGCGGTGTTCATCGCGGTCGGGACGCCGTCGCGCCGGGGCGACGGGTTCGCCGATCTCACCTATGTTTACGCGGCCGCCGAGGAGATCGCCGCCGCGATGAACGGCTACACCGTCATCGTCACGAAATCGACGGTGCCCGTCGGCACCGGCGCCGAGGTCGAGGCTATCATCCGGCGCGTTCGTCCGGATGCTGACTTTTCTGTGGTGTCCAATCCGGAATTCCTGCGCGAGGGCGCGGCGATCGAAGACTTCAAACGCCCCGACCGCATCGTCGTCGGCGCCGAGGACGAGCGCGCGCGCGAAGTGATGCGCGAGCTTTATCGCCCGCTCTTCATCAACGAGACGCCGATCGTCTTCACCAATCGGGCGACGTCGGAGCTGATCAAATACGCGGCGAACGCCTTTCTTGCGACGAAAATAACGTTCATCAACGAGATGGCGGATCTTTGCGAAAAGGTCGGGGCGAACGTCCAGGAGGTCGCTCGCGGCATCGGCCTTGACGGCCGCATCGGCTCGAAATTCCTGCATGCGGGGCCCGGCTACGGCGGCTCCTGCTTTCCGAAAGACACGCTCGCCCTGGTCCGGACCGCGCAGCAAGTCGGCGCGCCGACGAAAATCGTCGAGGCGGTCGTCGAGATCAATGCGCGGCGAAAGCGCCAGATGGCGGAGCGCATCGTCGCTGCCTGCGGCGGATCGGTGAAAGGAAAGACGATCGCGATCCTCGGGCTCACTTTCAAGCCGAACACCGACGACATGCGCGACAGCCCGTCGCTTGACATCATTCCAGCGCTCCAGGCGGACGGCGCGAAAATCCGCGCCTTCGATCCCGCCGGCATCGATGAGGCGAAGAAGCACCTCAAGGACGTCGTCTATTGCGACGGGCCCTATCATGCGATGGACGGCGCAGACGCCGTCGCGCTGGTGACGGAGTGGGATGAATTCCGTGCGCTGGACTTCCGGCGCGTCAAGGAACTTCTGAAATCGCCGATCTTCGTCGATTTGCGCAACGTCTACCGTCCCGCGCACATGCACGAACACGGCTTCCAGTATCACTCGATCGGTCGCGCGGTCGAAGGCGGCGATCCGAGGAAGGGCCCGCGCTGACGACAGGCGTTGCGGCGGGCGTCGCGGGCGTCCTGAAACTTCGATGTCGCCCGGGGAACCATTCCTGGCCGCGCCTGTCTAGTAGGCATGCACACAGCCATTGGACGGCCGGACATCGCCGCCGCCGCTTTACCCTTTACGCCCAAGGTTGCGCTGATAGGCACCTATCCGCCGCAGCGCTGCGGCATCGCTTCATTCACCGAAAATCTCCGCAACGCGATGGGGTTCGCGGAACCGCGGCTGCGCACCACGGTCTGCGCCATCAGCCCTCCAGGCGCCGCCACGGATTTTCCTGATGAAGTTTCGATCGTCGTCAGACGCGACATTGCGTCTGATTACGAGCGCGCGGCGATGCGGCTGAACGCTGCGGGCGTCGACGGCCTTTCCTTGCAGCATGAATTCGGGATCTTTGGCGGCGAGGCGGGCGACTACCTGCTCCGCCTGCTCGATCGGGCCGACGCGAGCGTCGTTTCCACGCTGCATACGATTTCGCCCAATCTCAACGCTGCGCAGTCCCGCGTGCTGACGGCAATCGCCGACCGGTCTGACCGCATCGTCACCATGGCGCAAAAAGGCCGCAACATCCTTGTCGACGCCTTCGGCGTCGATCCGGCGAAGATCGTCGTCATTCCGCACGGCGTTCCTTCGCGGGCCCCGCTGCCTCGGGACGCCATGAAGGAGCGTCTCGGCTTTGCCGGACGTGACGTCCTGATGACGTTCGGCCTGATCAGTCGGGGCAAAGGTCTTGAAACCGCCATTCGCGCAATGCCGGCGATCGCCGCAAGCCATCCGGAAGCGATTTACGTGATCCTCGGCGCCACCCATCCAGCGATCCTGAAGCAGGAGGGCGAGCGCTATCGCGAGATGCTGACCTCGCTGGCGCGCGACCTTGGGGTTGAGCGGCATGTCTTATTCATCAATCAGTATGTCGGCGCAGACGAACTGATCGAATATCTGTCGGCCGCCGATGTCTACGTCACGCCCTATCTCAATGAAGCGCAGATCACGTCGGGCACGCTCTCCTACGCCTTTTCGCTCGGCGTGCCCGTGATTTCGACGCGTTACTGGCATGCGGCGGAGTTGCTGCGCGACGATCGCGGCGCGCTTGTTCCCTTCGGCGACAGCGCCGCGCTGTCGGAAGCGGCTAACCGGCTATTGGCCGACCCGCAATTGCGGCGACGCCTCTCAAAGCGCGCCATCTCCGATTCGGAAGCAATGCGCTGGCCAGCGGTCGGCGCCCGCTACTTCGAAATTTTCAAGGCCATCCATGGGGGCGCTCTTGAAACGCCCTCTTCGAACGGCAGGAGCCGCAATGCGCATGCTTAAGGCGCCGTCGCTCGCCTACCTTGAGCAAATGACCGACGATGTCGGCCTCATTCAGCATGCGCGCCATGACGTCGCCCATCGTGAGGAAGGCTATTGCATCGACGACAACGCGCGCGCGCTGCTGGCGCTCACCTATTTCGAAGAGTTTGGTCTCGAAGCACCTAATGTCGTCCGGCTCGAGCCGATCTACGCTTCGTTCGTCAATGCGGCATGGAACGGCGAGCGGCGCCGTTTCCGCAACTTTATGAGCTACGATCGGCGCTGGCTGGATGAGGAGGGGTCGCAGGACGCGCAAGGACGCACGCTCCATGCGCTCGCGCGCGCCAGCCGCTATGGCGCGACGCCCGGACGACGTGCGTGGGCTGACTGGCTCTTTTACGAATCTCTGCCGATGGCGGCGTCGTTCGGCTCGCCGCGCGCGGTCGCGCACGCGCTAAACGCCCTGGTCGAGGTCGATGCGGCGGCGCCGGACCGCCCGCAGATTCGACAACTCCTCGTCGAGCGCGCGCAATGGCTGCACTCGCTGCTTCATGCCAACGCAACGCGCGACTGGTTCTGGTTCGAGCCGGCCCTCGCCTATGAAAACGCCCTGCTCCCTGGCGCATTGATCGCGGCGGGCGTCGCCCTTGGGGATGACGCGATGCGTGAGGACGGCGTCGCCGCGCTCCGCTGGATCGACAGCTTGCAGACGGCGGAAGACGGATGGTTCCGGCCGGTCGGCACGGAGAGCTTCGGCTGTCCGAAATCGCTTCCGTCGCATTTCGATCAACAGCCGCTGGAGGCCTATGCGACAGTCGCCGCCTGCCGTGTCGCCTCAAAGGCGGTCGGAGACGGCGCGTGGACGGCGCGCGCGGCGACCGTTGCCCAGTGGTTTTTCGGGCTGAACGACCTTGGCGTCGTCGTCAGCGACGTCGAAACCGGCGCCTGCTTTGACGGGCTTCATTCCGATCGCGCGAACCAGAACAGGGGGGCGGAGGCATGTCTCTCGGCGCTGATGGCGATCACCATGGCGCAGGAAGCCGCGCGGCCGGCTGCAAACGCCACGTTTGTTGCGCACGGCCAACGCTTCGCCGCCGGCTGACACGGAAGGAGACGCCGTGACTCTTAGACGCCTGCCGCTGCGTTTGAAGCCAGACCCTGGACGCGTTGTGGTGCGGCCCTTTAATATTGCCGCCGAACCGCGCGACCTGACGGCGACGGACTTGCCTCGCGCCAGCCGCATTGTCGATCGCGTCGCTCGCCTCGGCGCCGCAGAGATCGCTGACGCGTATGACGCCTTGTGGCGATCCTTTCATCCGCGCCATCGTTTTCTTTTGCGCATTCTCGACCGGCGAATTGAACAGCTTGACGCCATTATCGATTGCTGCGGCGCGCTCGACCTTACGGCAAAACGGCTTGTTGCGGCGCATTTTTGCCATGAGTACTCGTTCCAGTCCTCCGCGCTGTTCAATCCGAGCATCGTGCCGCACTATCGCCAGCAAGACGTTCCGATGGGAGGCGTGCGATTCATCTTGTCGTTGCGGTCGGTGGGAGAAGGCCATATTTCTTCCGTCAATTTCCGCACCGGCGTCTGGACGCCGGGCGACGGGCTGGAGATCGAGCCAGCGCCGGCGGCGGCGCAAGTCGCGGAAGCCGATCCGCGCGCGCTCTATGACGAGCACGGCGCCGTTCTGCTGACGCGGCCGCCTGATCTGCCGCTGAACGAACTCGTGATCTTTCCAATGACGCCAGCGCAGCGCAATGGCGTTGAAGATCTCCGTTTGACCTTATTCACGGACGACGACGGAACGCAGACCTATTACGGCACCTATACCGCCTACAGCGGCAATGCGATCAGCTCTGAACTTCTGGTCACTCCGGATTTCCAATCATTCCGTATGCTGCCATTGCGCGGCGCCGCAGCCGTCAATAAGGGCATGGCGCTCTTTCCCCGACGGATCGGCGGCAAATATGCAATGCTTGCGCGCGTCGACAATGAGCACATCTACCTCGCGCGTTCCGACGATCTCGCCAGTTGGGCGGACGCCGAGCGCATCATAGGCCCGAAATTTCCCTGGGAATTTGTTCAGATGGGCAATTGCGGGGCGCCGATCGAGATTGCGGAAGGCTGGCTTGTGCTGACGCATGCGGTGGGCGCCATGCGCCAATACGCGCTCGGCGCCTGCCTTCTCGATCGTGACGACCCTTCGCGCCTTCTTGCTCGGACCCCGGCGCCGATCATGCAGCCGTCGGATGACGAACGTGAGGGCTATGTTCCGAACGTGCTCTACACATGCGGCTGTCTTACGCTCGGCCGCGACCTTCTCATTCCTTACGGAATTTCCGACTTTATGACCGGATTTGCGGTGACGACGGTCGACGACATCCTCGCCATGATGGCGTTCGAGTAATCAGGCGCTGACGCGTTCGAGAATCCCGACGCGGATTCCATCAAAGACATACTGCGTCGACATCGCCATCAAAAGCATGCCGAGGATGCGCGTGATCGCGTTCATGCCGGTCCGGCCGAGAACGTCGCCGATGCGGCTCGCGAACGCCATCATCAGGACGCCGATCGCCAGTACGACCACCGACGCCCCGAGCGCCGCTCCCTTTCCAAGCGGGCTTGCGCCCGGCCCCATCAGCAACATGACGGTCGCGATCGCGCCGGGGCCGGCGAGCATCGGGATGGCGAGCGGGAAGAAGGCGATGTTTTCGCGTGCCGAGGCTTTCGGCCCCGGCGTCTTCGCCTGCGTTTCGCCGTCCGGATTGAAGAACATCCGGAAGCCCATGATGAAGAGAATGATGCCCATCGCCGCGCGGAAGGCGGGCAAGGTGACGCCCATGTGATGCAACACGGCGTTTCCGGCGAATCCGAACAGCGTAAGGATCACAATCGAATAGACCGCCGCCATGAACGCGATCCGGAGGCGCGCGCGCGGCGTCTCGTCCTTCGTCAGCGACGCGAAAATCGGGGTGACCAGAATCGGATCGATGACGATGAACAGCGTCACGAACGCTGGAACGAATGTCGAAAAGACCAATTCCATCGCTCATTCCTGCTCTATGTCGGCGCGGCCGCGCAAGCGCTGCTGACCGTCAAAGGCCGAGCGCTTCTTTCAGGGCCGCTTTTTCATCCGCGTCGAGACCGGCAGCATCGTCGATGAAGCGTGAGGCTTCGGCGTCGTTGGCGCCGGTGATCCGGGTGATCCGCATGCGGTTCGTTCCGCGACCGGAGATCAGGGCTGCATCTTCTGTCTCGCCGGCGACGTTTTTTCCGCTGCGGTTCAACCCGGAAATCTCGCCATCCGTTTCGAACCGATCGCGAGGCGCGATGCGCGTCTCGCGCTCGGCCCCGACATGCGTCGGGTCCTCATCATAGTCCATTTTGTGAATGACGACCCGCGGCTTCACGTCTGGATTTTCACCTCCTGCGAACCCGGCGTCGCAGGCGTCGGCCAGCAAGAGACGAGCGACGATCGTTTGAGCCGCCGCGCCATCGACAATCTTGAGATCGTCGGAGCCGATGGCGACGGCGAGCGCCCCGGATTTGACCTCCGAAACCGCCAGCGTTTGGATGCCGTCCTTTTCCTCGATCACCAGGGTGAAGTCGCCGGCAGCGAAGGCGGGACCGGATGCAGTCGAGAAGGCGGCTAGGATTGGAAGTATTTTCATGGCGTCCTCCAGGCGGTCGCCCTGAACCGGGCCCGCTTTGCCGCCAGAAGCGAAGAAAAGAATATTACAATTTAGTAATACTAAAGGCTGCGCCGAGGATGCGCCGGGAGAAGAAAATGGTTAATATGATCGAAGGCAACGCCCAAGTCAGGTTCAGGGGAGCGTCATGAAATCATCGACTTCAATTTTGCTAGCATGCGGTTCAGCCCTATTGCTCGCGGCTTGCGCGACGAGCGTCGAGCGGCGGGCGACGACGACGGATCCCTACGCTGCAGCGCTCTACACGGGCGCGCCGCAGCCGGACCGCGCGGACCATTTCGTCCAGCTTCTCGCGCCGGAACAAACATCCGCCAACTGAGTCGCCCGTGTTCGATGGTGAACGCTTCTATTTCGTCATTGGCGATAATCGAGAGGCAAGTTACGAGCGTGGTGGCATCTATTGTATTGATCCTTTCGGAGATGGAGATGTTAGCCGCGATAACGACGTCGATGGGGTCGTATCCGAAAATCGCAATTCACGGTTGATTTGGGAACATACCGAATTGGAGGGCGAGAAAATACATATCAGTACGGCTGGACTTTGCGTTACATCGACACTTCTTTTTTCTGCCGATATCGACGGATTCGTCAAGTGCTTTGACAAGCGAACCGGTCAGTTGCATTGGAAGCACGATACTCAATCGGCTGTAATAGCTACGCCTTTGGTTGTGGGTGACTCCCTCTATGTGGCTGACGAAGACGGCGATATCGAAGTGCTGAAAGCGAGCGAAGAGTATGAGTTCATTGCCAGCATGAACCATCAAAATCCGATCGAATCCTCTCCGATCTATGCGGACGATACTCTGTTCTTCGTGACGCGAAGAAATGTATACGCAATTGGGAAATAGTCCGATTGAGCTATGCGGGCAACAATGTGGAGGTGGACGCAGCAAGCAACAGCGATTTCCACAGGTTGGCTGAAAGCTACGTGGGCTACGGCGCTGGCTGCTTGATGAGGGATGGATGCGTCGGATAGACTGAAGTGGATATCGGCGGGGAAGCGTTTACTGATTTGACACATCAGGGATTACGATTCCAAACTGGGATACGGGATGGTCTCATTAGACCCTATTACTATTTGAAAAGGAGCGACACATGAATGAATTCGAATCGCGAATCGCACAGCTGACACGTGCCAACCGACGATGGAAAATGCTTGCGCTCGGCTTATGTGCCTGCGTATGCTTGTTCGCAGTTGCTTCAATGGGCCGGGGGCGGGCGATGCAAGTGCAGGCTGAACAAGAGCGTGCCGTAGCGTTACAGGCGGTCGCTCCTGCCGAACTTCATCGCGACTCGGCTAAACAACCTTAGGCTATTGAGGTTTGATGACTTTGAATTTCGAATCGCCCCAGCTTCCCACCCCCATGTGGCCATACCTCGATACAGCCATCTGCCGCATTTCCACAACGTAGCCCAAACACTGTGGACATAGGTAAGCGTCAGCCTACCATCCCCATGTGGACGTATCTCAATCCAGTCATCGGCCGCTTTTCCACAAGTTGGTGCATGACAACTGTGGACGTTGGCGCTGGTCAATTAGGATTCGCCAGCTGGATCGGACCAATCGCAGCTAGACGCTTCCTACGCGGCAATCTCCACATCATCATGTGGACTTAGCCGAGTAGCGGTAAGTCCTTCGGAGCCAAATGGTGGCATTCAGCGATGAGGGTTTTTCTAAAAAAGTGTTTTTTTGCTGCAACCTTCCTATCGCGCGGCGTGACTTATTATCATGGCCGCATGATTTATGTCGGCACTTTGCTTTTCGCTTTTATGTACACCCCAGTTACATGACCCATGACGAAACGCTGTTAATCGGACTGAAAGCCAAGAAGCCAGAAGCGTTCGAACGACTAATCGATCTATATGAAGGGCAACTATTTCGGTTCTTCTATTGTGATCATCGAAACTTCCATGTGGCAGAAGAACAACTAGCGGAAACCTTACTTGAGTTCACCCGTTCCGTTCACCAAATGCGAGGCACCGTAGAGCAGCTGCCAGGATTCATTTTCGGCATAGCCAGAAATGTTCGACTACGGTACTGGCGTCGAAAGGGCACCGATCGAGCCACCCAACAGGAGCGGGGCGAGGCGGAGTTGGTTGTCGATTCGAAAATATCCGCAGCGAGTCACTTGGAAGCTCGCGATCAGATTGAACTAGTGCTGGGGATAATTGGTCAGTTCGAAAATCCAGTGCGAGATGCGCTCTCTTTCGATTCGTCGAAGGATACAGTCTCCAACAGATTTCAGGACTGCTTGACATGCCGTTAGGTAGCGTGAAGTCCATTCTTCATCGGGGTGTTTCCAAATTAAGACAACTACTATCGCCAACAGATTGCCATCATGAATGAACCATTTCCGACTGATGACAGGGCTCATCTAGATCCAACGCTTGAACAGCTCAAACTACTTAATCAGCTAGAGCCATCGGAGGACTCAACGAGTCGATTGCGTTTTCTGATAGCGGAAGAACTTTGCGTTGCGACCAGACTATCTCCCGGCACATCGATGGTACCTTGGCGACAGCGACGGGTCGCGATTCCAAACCCGCTGGCGTTGGTTGCGTGTGTATTTTGGCTAATGCCGTTTGTCTGGCTAATTCCTTGGAAATCAATCGGCAAACTTGCTTCTGAGTTCACGGATAATTCGACGATCAAGCCGTCGGACTTCACGATTCCCTCGACTAAGGAAAAAGAGAACTATGCGATGGCGGAAGCAACTTCCTACTCATTTCAAGCGACCTATTTATGTGGCGTTGGCCAAATTCAAAATACAATAATTTACTCTTTTGAGGAATCTTCCAAATGACAAAACGAATTGTCCTTCAATGCAACGTCCTCCTATGGACAGCCATCCTGTTTACAGTTGGCTCGCAGCTTTCAATGGCTGAGACAAACTCAACACGCACCGTCAAGAAGTATTTTGCCGAAGTGAGCGTCTATTCGCTCATGCCGGGTAAAGGGATCGAATTGATCAATGGACAATTCTCTGGAGGTGGATTTGGCCCAGGTGGAACCTTCGGCACGAGTATCATGCAGGGTAGGAGCGAAATTGAGTTGCGTTTTCAAGGCCAACTTAAGGATGGCAAATTTATTAGCAAACTGACTGTGTCTAAAACAGTAGGTGGAAGGATGATCGAATTGCCTGAACTATCCAGCAACCTGGACCTTACCGATTTAGAACCAAAGACGATCGAGCTGGCGAAGGATGCTGATGGCCGGCTATATGTTGCGAGGCTCGTCCCAAAGGTGATCGAGTCATCAACTGCTAAGCGCTTTGATCACAAGGATCTCCGGCTGGAGCAGTTCAGCTTTGACGAATCTACGGTGATCCTCGACGACCAGGAGTATCTGGGAACGATGAGCATGTTTTCTGGAGAACTTGTTCACTTGGACATAGCGTCTGTCGGAAAGGTTGAGTTCTCGCTTATCCCGTTTATGGGCGCCAGCGAACAAGGACAACTGCACAATGGAAGCATTACCATTCATCACGATGGCAAGAGCCTTCAAATTCAACGTGTGAGAAACGGCGTACCCGCCAACGAATTGCAAGGCGGTCCATACGCAGTTTATGTTCGCTGGAGTCCGCCGACTTCCACTGCAGATGAGATGCGGCATATCATGAAACGACAGCTTGACGAACTGCGAACACAACTCACGAGCGGCGTAGGTACACAAACCGAGGGATCACTAAAAGCACTTGAGCGTCAGCTCGACCAGCGAAAGTTGTTTATGAACTACGGCGTGGGTCCTATCAGCCCCAAGGACAGATAAGGTCAGAGTTCTAACACATTACGAACATGACGCCACTGTAGTCTTTTTGATTAGTCCTTGATTCCCTATGTATACGTTGCCGTAGCCGGGATCCAGCCGCTTTCCACAAGTCGGTTCTTAACAACTGTGGACGCTGTCGCAGGCTGCTTGCTGGGCGACTGATGCGTCGGATAGACTGAGGCGGTAGCGGCGGATAATCGGATTTGGACTAGAGCTCGCTCGATCCAGTTTCCCTTTGCAGGTGCCAATCATTATAAATCCATATGAACCACCTAATGGGGAACTGCGCAACTCGTCCTTTTTCAAACGTATTCGAAGAGCGTTCGCGATGGCGGTAGCTGAATACCGCGCTGGAATAAAACGCGATGGGTTCACGACTTGGGATCTTCTACACGCTTGGTTGGGATTGATCGCAACCGCAGTTCTTTTTTTGCTGGCCGCAGTTGCAGCAATCATCGTTTTGCTTCTGACTTTGGGATTTTTTAACTAGCGAATAAAATATATCGGCCGATTTCAACGCGCTTTTAGTAAGGCGCGTGTACGAAGTGGAGTTCTAACTGTCGCCGAACAACTGATCACCAAATTCGGGCCATTTCAGACCAAAACCCGCTCGAAATTCGAAGCCCTCAGCGTGAAAACGGCTTGGCAGCCTGGTCAAAAGTCGCTCCAACACTAAGCGAACCGAATAATGCCTTTGAAAACGCCAGCTTGACGAGTTCTCGTACACAATTGTCCAGAATGCTATGAGACGCCGCTCGGTAGCGCCTATCGATGAGGCAACACGAAGTGGAAATCTAGTTGTCGCCGAACATTGCGATCTCCTATAATCACGTCCTACTTAATCCAACTAAGCGCTGCGGACGAATTCAACGCCGAAACGTGCGATCAATTTCCTTTGCATAACGTTTCGCCAATTCTACGTTACTTTCCGCAGAAAAAATTTCTTCATCGATTAAGTCCGTCTCTTTCCAATTGAATGTGATAGTTTCGGTAACCCTGTCACGCCCAAGTCTGGTATTAAGCATACTTTTTAAGAACTTGCCTGGAACAATGATCTTCTTCTCGCCCTGTTTAGTTTGAACTGCGATCTCTTGCCACTCGATTTTGTTTCGTCGCGAGAACGTGGGTTGCAATTGGTCGTCACGTTCGTATCGCTCTTTCGAGCATTCATCTTTCATAATTCCCATTTCGAATCGTACGACGAATCCTTTGTCGATTCCTTCCGTAGAAAAACAGAGCTTACAGCAACTGGTGAAGTCGCCGTCCTCGGCTCTGTCAGCGGTATCAGCCAGCTGGCGGCAGGTCTGAAAGAATAATGACTTTATAGTTTTTTTCCAGCAGTGCCTTAGTAAGTGCTTTGCCGATCAAGCCCGGTACCGCCGGTTATAAGTATAGTTGCCATTGATTATTCAAATGTAACAGTCATAACAAAGCTGGCCTGGTTATTGTTTGGGAAGACTATCGGGGTAATTAAAATATATTATTCTTATTTACTCTTAATGAAACGGTATTCCTTTTCATCCAAAAGCGGGTGTTTACCTTTCTAATCTTTTCCATCAAGGGTTAAATGAAAATCATTAAAGAAATATTCTACGATCCAGGGTTCAAACCTGAATTCAAAATAATTGTGATCTTTATTAACCACAAAAACCGAGGTTTTCTCCGGACAAAACTGGAATTGCAGGGAAAGACTCTCCATGTTTTTCCGGGGGAATCTAATTACTCCTTTTTGATGAGCCATGTCCTCCATGACCGTATCAGCGAATTTCAGCTTTGCATACACATATCGCTGGCAGCAATTCATTATTATCAGATATTTTAATAATACTAAAATCACCCGGTTACTTTCTTACTGTTGATCAGCGCAAAATCATGTGCCGGCCTGAGCTTGCTATCCAGGATGATCTCGTTTCCTTTTGCTGTCCATTTCCCCGATCCCATTCTGTCAAGAGCCCCATACGAAAAGAAGAATTCAAAGGTAGAATCAGGTTTTATCAAAAAACCGGAACCAACTTCCGTAACACCCCTTAAGTAATACTCTCCGGGAATAGTTGCTTGCGCATGGATACCTGTTTCCATAATCAAAAGAATAAATAATAAATACATTTTTTCTCACAATGCAACTTACGAAAAAGAAAGCCGTTTATCCTAAACTACCACTATCGGTCATAGAATTACAAGGTTAAAATGTTCTATTCCGTATCTTCAGTATTAATAAAAGAAATACCATAAAACATCATGAAAGCCTGGCAAAATAAATTAGCCCAAAAACTATTTCCCTTTCTTTTAGTCTTTGCCTTTACTAGCAGTTTACATGCTCAAAAAACTAAATCCGGCAATCCCGTATTTCCCGGATGGTATGCCGATCCGGAAGGAATAATTTTTAATGGTCAGTATTGGATCTATCCAACCTATTCGCTCCCTATGACAAGCAGGTCTTTCTTGATGCATTCTCCTCTCCTGATCTTATTACCTGGACCAAACATAGCAGGGTGCTCGATACGGCCAGTATTAAATGGGCGAGGCGTGCGATGTGGGCGCCTTCGGTTATTGAAAAGAAAGGAAAATATTATTTGTTCTTTGGCGCCAATGATATACAAAATGATCAGGAGAAAGGAGGCATTGGCGTTGCCGTAGCCGACAAACCCGGCGGTCCGTTTAAAGATCATTTGGGTAAGCCCCTGATTGATAAATTTCATAATGGTGCACAACCCATCGACCAGTTTGTTTTTAAAGATGCCAATGGCCAGCATTATTTAATATATGGTGGATGGCGGCATTGTAATATCGCCAAACTGAACGACGATTTCACCGGCTTTATTCCCTTTGAAGACGGAACTACTTTCAAAGAAATAACACCTGAAGGTTATGTAGAAGGGCCGTTCATGTTTATACGAAATGGCAAATATTATTTTATGTGGTCAGAAGGTGGATGGACCGGTCCCGATTATAGCGTTGCATATGCTATAGCCGATTCTCCTTTCGGTCCTTTCAAACGAGTTAACAAGATATCTACAGCAGGATCCAAAAATCGCAACTGGTGCTGGGCATCATTCTATAATACAAGTTCCGGTAAAGATGAATGGTATATTATTTATCATCGCAGACCACTGACAGAAACAGATGGCAATTCCAGCGAAACCTGTATTGACAAAATGTATTTTGATGAGAAGGGATTGATCAAACCCGTAGTAATACCAACGAAGGGGGGTAGAGAAAAATCCTATCAGGTAGAAATTGGATGAAATTTTTTGGGGCTTCCCGGGATCTTTAGAGGCACCGGAACTAAACCAAGAAGGGATGGAGGTACCGGCAAAAAAAGTAAACTAAGATTGCTAAACTATATTTTATGATCATCAGGCAAGCCTACCATCAATGACCTGGATAAGTGATCTGATACTATTTGCGGAAATACAGGGTATTTTATAGGCAGCCGTTTGAACCAGCTGCATGCAGTAAATTTCTGGAAGAACGACTTGATAAAAAGAAGAAAGTGTCATTTTTGTTGCATTGGATAAAGACGAACTACGCAGGCTTCACACAACTTTATCCCTCTTTTTCGTCGGTGGGGATGAAAAGAGATCTGGATACTCAATGATCTTTTTGTTGCTGCCGGACACCGGCGGAAGGGGATTGCAAAAGCATTGATTAACCACCTTAATCGGGTACAGCAAAACATCGGGCAAAAAGAAAGTGGTGTTATCAACGGCATATGATAATTTGTATGCCCAAAAATTGTACGAAAAACTTGGATTCATAAGGGAGGACTTCTATAATTACGAACTATCAGTAGTTTAAAAGTTTATCTTCAAAACCTAAATTACTCATATGAGTGCTGTGCTTTCCATCGATAACATGAGGAAGAACTATGGCCCGATCCGTGCCCTGGACGGGGTTTCGTTTGACGTAAAAGAAGGAAGTGTATTTGGTATACTGGGCCCCAATGGAAGCGGTAAGACCACCATGCTGGGTATCGTTATGGATATTTTGAAAGCCAGTTCCGGGAATTATTTATGGCGGGGTCAACCGGGTTCTGCATCCATGAGACAACAGATCGGCACCTTGCTGGAAACCCCTAATTTCTATCACTATTTAAGTGGCGAAAAAAATCTGCGCATTGCCGCGGAAGTAAAACAAAAAGGCCGGGATGAAATAGAAAAGGTATTGCACCTGGTCAATCTTTACCAGCGCAAAGATTCAAAATTCAGTACCTATTCTTTGGGCATGAAACAACGGCTTGCCATCGCTTCCACCTTGCTGGGCAATCCTGATATTTTAGTTTTTGACGAACCGACCAATGGACTTGATCCTGCCGGTATCGCTGAAATAAGACAACTGATCAGGG
>CAVXVQ010000013.1:0-8793 GCA_963765165.1 uncultured Alphaproteobacteria bacterium
GCGCGATCGTGACGGCGCAGCCGCTGGCGAGCGCCGGCCAGAACGCGACGCCGCGTCGGACGAGCGCCGGCAACAAGAGAAACATCGGCAGCGACGGCAGCACATACCAGAAGGTCGCCTCCGCGTGCGCAGCGATCCGCTCAAGATCGCGCGTATCGCGCCACAGCCACATCATTCCCATGAGGGAGATCAGCGGCAGCGACACAATGAGCGCGCCGAATCCGGCGTTGCGCTTTGCGACATCAGAGACGATCGCGATGATCGCGCCGGAAAGAAGCGCCTTGAAAATCAGATACCCCATCGGACGAACCTTTATTCCTGAATGGCCGGAGCGTCGTCGTTGCTGTCCGTCCGCTGTGCACCGCTTTCCTCCGGCGGAAACACCGGCCCGCCGCCGCAGGGCTCGCGACGGATGCCGGCGGCCGGCGTGTCGGCGTCGGCGGGCGGCGTGGTAGTGCAAGCGGCGAGCGCCAACGCGCTTGCGAAGAGAAATGCGAAAGTGCGGATAACGACCCCCATCGAACGACGCCGCGCGCACTCTGCTTGCGTTGTCACACAAGTCAATGCGTTTGCGAAGCGGGCTCGTCCCGGCCATCCATGCGGAGCGGCGGCAGGAAACCCGCCTTGCCCGCCGCGGCCCTCGCGCCTAGGGTCCGCGCCGAAATTCAGGGCCAGCGGCGGAGACCAGCATGACGAAGGAAATCGGGCATTTCGTATCGGGCAAGCGCGTTGCGGGCGGCTCCGGCCGGTATCGGCGACGTCTTCAACCCGACGACGGGAGAGACGCAGGCTCGGGTCTCCCTCGCGACGCGGGCGGAGGTAACGAAGGCGATCGACGCCGCGCAGAATGCCTTTCCCGCCTGGTCGGCGACGAACCCGCAAAAGCGCGCGCGGGTGATGTTCAAGTTCAAGGACCTTGTCGAGAAGGACATGAGAACCTTGCGAGGATGCTCTCGTCAGAGCACGGAAAGATATTGCCGGACGCGCGCGGCGACATCATTCGCGGCCTTGATGTGATCGAATTCGCCTGCGGCATCCCGCACCTCTCCAAAGGCGAATACACCGAACAGGCCGGCCCCGGCATCGACGTCTATTCGATGCGTCAGGCGCTCGGCGTTTGCGCCGGGGATCACGCCGTTCAACTTCCCGGCGATGATCCCGATGTGGATGTTCGGCGTTTCGATCGCCTGCGGCAACACCTTCATCAACAAGCCGTCGGAGAAGGACCCGTCCGTCCCGTTCCGCCTCGCCGAGCTGATGATGGAGGCGGGATTGCCGGAGGGCGTCCTCAACGTCGTCAACGGCGACAAGGAAGCGGTCGACGCGATCATCGAGGACCCGAGGGTCAAGGCGATCTCGTTCGTCGGCTCATCCGACATCGCGCACTACATTTATGAGAACGGCGCCAGGCACAACAAGCGCGTGCAGGCCTTCGGCGGCGCCAAGAACCACATGGTGATCCTCCCCGACGCCGACATGGAAAGCGTCGTCAATCAGTTGATCGGCTCGGGCTACGGATCGGCAGGCGAGCGCTGCATGGCGACGCCGGTCGCGGTGCCGGTCGGCGAGGCGACAGCGAACACGCTGATCGAGATGCTGAAACCACGCGTTGAATCCCTGCGCATCGGCCCCTCGATGTCGGAGATTCAATCTCGGCCCGCTCGTCACGGCAGCGCATAAAAAGCGCGTCGAGGGCTATATCCAGATGGCGGTCGATGAAGGACAAAAGCTCGTCGTCGACGGGCGCGGCTTCAAGCTCCAGGGCTATGAGAACGGCTTCTTCCTCGGCGGCACCTTGCTCGATAACGCCAAGCCCGGCCAGCGATCATACAATGAGGAAATCTTCGGCCCGGTGCTACAGATCGTCCGGGCAAAGAACTTCGACGAAGCGGTCGAGCTTCCCTCAAAGCACCAATACGGCAACGGCGTCGCGATCTTCACGCGAAACGGCGCCGCGGCGCGCGAATTCGCGGCGCGCGTCAATGTCGGCATGGTCGGCGTCAACGTGCCGATCCCGGTGCCGGTCGCCTATCACACCTTCGGCGGCTGGAAGCGCTCGGGTTTTGGCGACACCAACCAGCACGGGCCGGAAGGCGTAAAATTCTGGACCAAGATAAAGACGATCACCGAGCGCTGGCCGGAAGACGTGCAGGGAAGCGAGTTTGTGATCCCGACGATGGCGTAGGCGTCCATGATCGTCATCCTCGAACTCATCGCACTCGGCATTTTCGCGCTTGTCGCCGTCAATCTCTGGAAATCGTTCCAGCGCGGCGGCGCGCCGGTCGCGCGCGAGCGGGGCGGCCCCATCATCGACGGGCGAGCGGAAGAAGTGAAATCGCCCGCTGCGCGCGCTGCCTTGCTGATGCGCGAATTCGAGAACGTCCGCGCGGAGCTCAAAGCGCGATACCCCGCGACCTTTGCGATGCTGGGCGGCTATCTCAACCGTCACACGATCGCGGAGCATGGCGGTCTTGAGGGGGCGGTCAAGGAAATGATCGCCGACTTCGCGCCGCGCCGGGACGAAGCGATGCGCGAGATCACGAAACTTCTTGCGGAGAACGAGACGGAAAGGAAGTTCGCGCAATCTTGACGGCGGCGTCCGACGCCGAATTCGACCAGGAGGGGTATCGCGCCTGGCTGACCTGGCTTCTTGGCCGGTTCAACGCGCTGTGAAGAAAGTAGACGCAATGACGAACAAGAATTCCGGAAATTTCACCGGCCGCTGTCTTTGCGGCGCGGTCGCCTTCGAGGCGGCGCGCGACCGCGATCACGCTGACGCCTGCCATTGCGGCCAGTGCCGGCGCTGGAGCGGCAATTACTGGGCGTCGGTCAATGTCGATTTCGCGTCGCTGAAGATCACGAAGGGCGAGAAAAAGCTCAGCTGGCACCGGTCGTCGGAACTCGTGCGCCGGGGTTTCTGCAAGGAATGCGGTTCGGCGCTGTTCTGGCACGCCGACCAGCACAAGGATTACGCCCGCCGCATCGCGATCGGCGTCGGTGCGCTCGACGAGCCGACGGGCGTCAGGATCACCGAACACATTTTCGTTCGCGACAAGGGCGACTATTACGACATCAAGGACGGCTTGCCGCAAAAGCCGACCTATTAGGAGTTTGATCGCTTGTTCGGCATCACCGACGATTTCACGCAGCTGACCGGCATTGCGCTTTATTTCGCGATCTTCGCGCTGCCTTCCTTCAGGAGGACGCCGCCGTGATCGGCGCGGCGACCGCGTCAATCCTCGGTCTTGCGCCGACGCCTTATCTCATCACCGCGATCGTCTGCGGGTTGATGGCGTCGGACGCCTGGAAATACTGGATCGGCCGCCTCGCACGCCCTACGAATGGGCGCACAAATTCGCGGAAAAGCCCGGCGTTTCCGTCGCCGGCGATCTCGTCCGCAAGGAATTCATCCAGACCATGCTGACCGCGCGCTTCGTGCCGGGAACGCGCATCCCGACCTACGTCGCCTGCGGCTTCTTCAAGGCGCATTACGGCAAGTATCTCGTCGTGCTTTTTATGACCGCGTCGATAGATGTCGCGATCATGTTCACGCTCTTTCATGTCGGCGGCGCCGTCGCCGGCGAAAAAGCAAAACTCTGGCTGCCGGCGATCGCGGTCACCCTTCTCGTCATCTATGTCGCGGTTCGCTGGGCGACGCACCGGCAAGGCCAGCACGGCCCGATGACGCCTTTGACCGAAGAACGCGATCACCCGCTGCCGGGAATGCCGGGTTTCGACGGCACGCCGCTTGAGGGGCATGAGGGAGAGAAGGCGGAGGAGAAAGCGTGAATCGGAAACCGGAAATCGGAAATCGGGAATTTGAGATTGACAGATGGCGCTGCGCCTGGATTTGCTGAGGACGAGCGCGGAAAGACGATTGTCGACCATCGTGATCTTGATATCTGGAAGACCTCAATGTCGCTCGCCGGCGACGTTTACCGTCTGACCAAAAGCCTTCCTTCAGATGAGCGTTTTGGCCTGATCTCTCAAATGCGGCGAGCGGCGGTCTCAATCCCGGCCAACATCGCCGAGGGCTATGGACGAAGACAAGCGGCTCGTATTTGCAGTTTCTGCGAATTTCACAGGGTTCTGCGCGAAAACTGGAAACGCTGATCGAGCTTGCAGGACAGCTGGGTTATTTGAACGCGGCCGAACGCGATCCGGTCATCGCGACGGTCACTCGTGTCGCCATGATGCATCGTCAACTCATTCAAGCTATCGAGCGAAGGAAGGGCAAATGACGCGACCTGCCAATTGCCGATTCCCAATTCCCGATTTCCGAACGATGGGAGCCTGACCGACCCATGGACTTCTCCCTAACCGACGACCAACTCGCCATCCAGGAGATGGCGCGCAATTCGCGGCGGAAGAGCTTGCGCCCTACGCCGCTGAATGGGACGAGAAAAAGCACTTTCCCGTCGACGTCATCAAAAAAGCCGCGTCGCTCGGCCTCGCCGGGATTTACACGCGCGAGGATGTCGGCGGCTCTGGCCTTGGCCGGCTCGACGCCGCGCTGATCTTCGAGGCGCTGTCGGCGGGGTGCACGTCGACCGCCGCCTACATCTCGATCCACAATATGTGCACGTGGATGATCGACCGCTTCTCGACGGATGACGTCCGTCGCAAGTGGTGCCCGCGGCTCACGTCGATGGAGCTATTGTCGAGCTACTGCCTCACCGAGCCCGGCTCCGGGTCCGACGCGGCGGCGCTGAAAACGAAAGCTGTCCACGACGGCGATCACTATGTTCTCAACGGATCGAAGGCGTTCATTTCCGGCGCCGGCGTCACCGATCTTTATGTCGTGATGGTCAGAACCGGCGCCGAGGGGCCGAAGGGGATTTCGACGGTCATTGTCGAAAAGGGAACGAAGGGTCTCTCCTTCGGCGCCAATGAGAAAAAGATGGGCTGGAACTCGCAGCCGACGGCGATCGTCGCTTTCGAGGATTGCCGCATCCCGGTGTCGAACCGCGTCGGCGAAGAAGGCGACGGCTTCAAATTCGCGATGATGGGCCTCGACGGCGGGCGCCTCAGTATCGCGGGATGCTCGCTCGGCACCGCGAGTGCGGCGATGAAGGCCGCGCTCGACTACGCCAACGAACGCCGCGCCTTCGGCAAGCGCCTCAACGAACAGCAGGCGCTGCAATTCAAGCTCGCCGACATGGCGACGGAATTGGAGGCCGCGCGCATTTTTCTCTATCAGGCGGCGTGGAAACTCGACAACAAGACCCCGGACGCGACGAAATTCTGCGCCATGGCCAAGCGCCTCGTCACCGACAAAGGATTCGACATCGTCAACGACGCGCTGCAGCTCCACGGCGGCTATGGGTATCTCAGGGATTACCCGTTGGAGCGCATGCTCCGCGACGTGCGCGTCAACCAGATCCTCGAAGGCACGAACGAGATCATGCGGGTGATCGTCGCGCGGGATTTGCTGAAAGAGTATCAGGCGTGAGCTTGAAGCAGGTTTGCAAGGGAGCGTGCTGCATTCATTCGCCGTCGCAATCTTATGCATGATAATTTTTGTCGAATTTGGATATATTGTCATTGAAAGCTTTCGCCGTATCTTTGGTTTTGATGCGCGTTTTACAGCTGCTCTAATTACGTTCATAGGAACGGTTTGGGCAACCCTCTATGTGCAGAGCAGCACGAAGCGGCGCGAGATTGAAGCGCGGCTCTTTCCCGAGAAGAGCGCCGCATACGATATAATCATCACCATCATTACCGATTTGATTTCTCAGACGAGAACCAAGAAAATCGTTTCAGAACCCGAATTGGTTGAACGGATGTTGCAGTTCAAGAAAAAGCTTCTCGTCTGGGCGGCGACGAGTTGATCAATTTTTGGAACGAGTACGAAACCAAACATGGAACTCAAAGCGACCCAACAAAAATTGTTGAACTGATGGAAAACCTGCTGCGAGCAATACGCAAAGACCTGGGGCATGCGGACAAAAAGCTCGAGAAATTTGCGCTTTGGTCACTGTTTCTACGAAAGGAAGACAAGATCAATATTAGCAATTCTGGCGTTAAGCTATGACCTCTGACATCCACTTCACCCAATCCAACGAATGGGGCGTCATCACGCTCAATCGCCCCGACGCGCTGAACGCGCTGACCTGGGACATGGTGACGGCGATGCGCGCGAAACTGATCGAGTGGGAGCGTTCGCCAGCCGTCAAGGCCGTTCTCGTCAAAGGCGCCGGCGAAAAGGCGTTTTGCGCCGGCGGCGACATCCGCTGGCTCTATGATAACACCAAAAAAGATGTCGCGCACGCCTGCGAATTCTTCCGCGAGGAATATCGCCTCAACGCGCTCATCCATCACTACGCCAAGCCCTATGTCGCACTGATCGACGGCATCGTCATGGGCGGCGGCGTCGGCATTTCCGTGCACGGCGATTTCCGGATTGTCGGCGACCGGACGCTGTTCGCGATGCCGGAAACCGGGATCGGCATGTTCCCTGATGTCGGCGGCGGGCATTTCCTGCCGCGCCTCCATGACGGGCTCGGGCTCTATTACGCGCTGACCGGCGCGCGCGCGAAGGCCGCCGACTGCATGGCGGCCGGCGATCGCGACGCATTACGTGCCGAGCGACCAGATGCCGGCGATGCTCCGCGAACTGACGGGCCTTTCCTTCGGCGGTCATCCGCATGCGGATATCGAAGCGGTTCTCGACGGCTATGCGGGCGATCCGGGGGAGGCGCATGTCAACGACATACGCCCGGCGCTGAAGCGGCTTTTCTCCGGCCATGCGACGTTCGATGCTTTTCTACGCATCGCTGAAAGCCGACGGCCACGACGTCGCGAACGACATGCTTCGCATTCTTGTCGCGGATGTCGCCGACGGCGCTGAAACTGACCTTCGAGCAGATGAAGCGCGGCGACGCGCTCGATTTTGACGACAGCATGAAAATGGAGTTCCGCATCGTCCGCCGCGTCATGGAGGGCCATGATTTCTACGAAGGCGTCCGCGCGCTCATCGTCGACAAGGACAAAAATCCGCGCTGGTCGCCGGCAAGCGTCGAAGGCGTCAGCGACGCGGTGATCGCGAAATATTTTGAGCCGCTCGCGGACGAGCTGACGCTGCCATGAAGACTCTATCGGCTCCCTGACATCCCCCTTCGTGCGCGCGGTCAGGATCGCGGCGATCGAGCTCGGCCTCGACGCGGAGATCGAGTTCGCGCCGACGGTCGTGCGGCCGACGCAGCCGAACCGGAATTACGGCGCCGAGGTCAATCCGCTTCGCCGCGTGCCGGCGCTTGAAATGAATGACGGCGCCGTCATCATCGACAGCAGAGTCATCATCGATTATTTCGACACGCTGACGAGGGGCGTCGTCATCCCCGCCGAACCGAAGGCGCGCATCGACGCCTTCAATCGCCACGCCGTGACGGCGGGCGCGACCGAGAGCCTCGTCTCCGCCATGTATGAATTCAAAGGTGCGGCCGGAGGAAAAGCGCTGGCCGGAATGGCGCGCCGACCAGATCGACAAGGCGCATGCGGCGCTCGACTGGGCGGAGGCGCGCGCCGGCGATTTCGAGCGTTCCTTCGACATCGGAACGATCGGGCTCGTCTGTCTTGTCGGCTATGGCGGCTTCAGGTTTCCAGAAACAGGCTGGCTGAAGGCTCGCCCGCGCCTATCCGCGCTTTACGACGAGGCGATGGAGCGCCGAAGCGTCGCCGAGACAAGACCGGTCGAATGATCACTGATTGAGACGCCGCCGCCCGCGCCGCATAGTCGTTGCACGAGCCGGGTGGGTGAGGCGAGGAGGGACGAGATGTCGGCGTGCAAAGGCAAGAAGGGCGGAGCGCCATGCCGAAAGCCGGTATTGACCTGCGCCAACTGCGCGTCGGACGGATGCGCCAACAACGGCTGCACCAACTGCAATTTCCCCGGCGGCAAATGCCGGAATTGCGGCCGGCAAGTGCCGTTCACCTTTTTCTCTTATGTCGGCGCGCTGTTCGGCCGCCGCCCCGTTTGATGGAGCGCTGATGGCCTGCTGGCTTTTGAAAACCGAACCCGATGTCTTCAACTGGTCGCAGCAGGTGAAAGCGCGGCGCCAAGGGCGAGCCGTGGTCCGGCGTCAGGAACGCGCAGGCGCGAATCAATCTGCGCGCCATGAAGAAGGGCGATCTCGCTTTTTTCTATCACACAGGCGATGAGAAGGCGGTCAGTGGGCATCGTGAGGGTCATCCGCGAGGCCTATCCCGATCCGTCGGCGGAAAAGGGCGAGTGGGTGATGGTCGACGTCGCGGCGGTCGAACCGTTCGCAAAACCGGTGACGCTCGCCGATGTCAAGAAGGAGCCGAAGCTCGCCAACATGGCGCTTGTGAAGAACACGCGCCTATCCGTTCAGCCGGTGACCGAAGCGGAATGGAAGCTCGTGCGGAAGATGGGCGGGCTGAAGTAGGAAAGAGGGAAGCGGGAAAAGGGAAAAGGGAAAATGGAGGACGGCGACGCGCGGATAAGGTCGCACAAAGATTTGGATGTGTGGCGAAGGGGGATGACCTTGGCGCGGAGCATGTATCAGATGACCGACGCCTTTCCAAAAAAAGAAGAATACCGACTGACGTCGCAAATCATCCGTGCCGCGATTTCTATTCCCGCCAATATCGCGGAAGGGAACGCGCGCGGCACCCGGAAGGACTATGCCCATTTCATCAGCATCGCACGCGGGTCGGCGGCGGAACTGGAAACGTTGCTGCTGCTGGCGCAAGGATTGGGGTATGTTCCTGACGAAACATTGTCGCCAGCGGTTGAAGAAGCCGAGGCGCTGGGGCGCATGCTCAATGGCC
>CAVXVQ010000014.1:0-209531 GCA_963765165.1 uncultured Alphaproteobacteria bacterium
TCCGCGAGATCGACGCGCTCGACGGGTTGATGGGCCGGGTCATCGACCGGGCCGGCATCCAGTTCCGGATGCTGAACCGCTCCAAAGGCCCTGCCGTCGGGGACCGCGCAGCCAGGCCGACCGCAAGCTCTACCGTCAGCACATGCAGGCGGCGATCGCGGAGACGCCGGGGCTGGAAGTGCTGGAAGCGGCGGTCGAGGATCTGATCGTCGGCAACGGGCAATCGGCAACCGGCAACTGGGAAGATTTTTCCGTTCCACGTGAAACCAGTCCGATTGCCGATTGCCGGTTGCCGGTTGCCGGAAAAGTCCTCGGCATCCGCACGGCCGACGGCCCGAGTTCCGCGCCGGGGCGGTCGTGCTGACGACCGGCACGTTCCTCAAGGGCGTCATCCATATCGGCGACAGGCGCATCCCGGCAGGGAGAGCGGGCGAGGCGCCGGCGATCGGTCTTTCGGACCGGCTCTACGGTCTCGGCTTTCGATGGGACGTCTCAAGACCGGAACCCCGGCGCGCCTTGACGGGCGGACGATCGACTGGGCCTCGCTCGACAGGCAGCCGGCGAGACCGACCCGATCCCGTTCTCGTTCCTGACCGACCGCATAAGGGTCCCGCAGATCGAGTGCGGCATCACCCACACGACCAGGGCGACCCACGCCGTCATCGAGCGGAACCTCGAAAAGTCCGCCGTCTATTCGGGGGCGATTTCCGGACGGGGCCCGCGCTATTGCCCGTCGATCGAGGACAAGATCGTCCGCTTCGCCGAGAAGGCGAGCCATCAGATCTTCCTCGAACCGGAAGGCCTCGACGACGATACGGTCTACCCGAACGGGATTTCGACCTCGCTTCCCGAAGAGGTCCAGGACGAATTCCTCGCGACCATCCCGGTCTCGAAAGGGCTCTGGTGATCCGCCACGCCTATGCGATCGAGTACGACTACGTCGATCCGCGCGAGCTTTATCCGACGCTGGAGACGAAGCGCCTTGAGGGGCTCTTCCTCGCCGGGCAGATCAACGGCACGACCGGCTATGAAGAGGCGGCGGCGCAGGGCCTTGTCGCCGGCGCGAACGCCGCCGCGAAAGTCGGCGGCGCGGCCGCTATCCTGATCGATCGGGCGGAAGCCTATATCGGCGTCATGATCGACGATCTCGTGACAAAGGGCGTCACCGAGCCGTACCGCATGTTCACAAGCCGTGCCGAGTACCGGCTGACCTTGCGCGCGGATAACGCGGATCTCCGCCTCACTGCGCGCGGCGAGACGCTCGGTCTCGTCGGGTCCGAACGCGGTAGGGCGTTTCACGTGAAACAGCGCCTGCTCGACGAGGCGAGGGGCTGGGCTCTCTCGCATGGCCTGACGCCGAACGAGGCCGCGAAAGCAGGAATCGAGATCAATCAGGACGGCCGTCGACGGAATGTCTTCGACCTTCTCGCGCTGCCGGGCGTCACCTTGAAGGACATCGCGCGGATCTGGCCCGGAGGCGGCGAGATTTCCGCAAGGACGTCACCGAACAGCTCGAGATCGAAGCGCTCTATTCCGGCTATCTGGGCCGCCAGGAGGCGGACATCGTCGCCTTCAAGAAGGACGAGTCGCTGCGCCTCCCGGCCGACCTTCCTTATGGCGAGATAAAGGGTCTCAGCAACGAGGTGCGCGCCAGGCTTTCGCAGACGCGCCCCGCGACCCTCGGTCAGGCCGGGCGCGTCGAGGGCGTGACGCCGGCCGCGCTCGCGGTGCTTCTCGCCTGGCTGAAGAAGAACGAGCGCGCGGCGGGGTGACTTTTCCGCTCCCCCGTAAACGGGCGAGCTGTCACGCGGAGCGTGACTGAGGGGGCGCGTCCTGACCGCGCGGCCCGGCCTCGCGCGGAGGGCCCCCTTCGTCGGCTTCGCCGATACTTCCCCCGCAAGCGGGGAAGAGCAACGGCGCCCAGAATCGAGATTGAATGACGGCCATGACCTATTCCCCCGAAGATTTCGCGCGCGAGTATGACGTTTCACGTGAAACGTTCCGCAGGCTGACGGCGTTCGATGCGCTGCTGCGTGGACTGGTCATCCCGGCAAAATCTGATTGCGCGCTCGACGATCGAGGATCGCTGGGAGCGGCATTACCGGGACTCAGGCCAGCTTTACGCATTGATCCCTCCCGCCGCAAAGACCCTCGTCGATATCGGCAGCGGCGCGGGGTTTCCGGGTCTTGTCCTGGCGGCGATGGGCGCCGAGCGTGGGCTCTCCGTCAGCCTCGTCGAATCGACGGGCAAGAAAGCGGCGTTTCTCGCCGCCGCGATCGAGGCAATGGCTCCTCGACAATGTCCGGGTCATACCACAACGTATTGAAAGTATTACCCTTTCTCCGCCAGATGTGGTGACGGCGCGCGCCCTCGCCCAACTTGATAAGCTCCTCCAATACGCTTCTGAATTTGCGACCGAAAAAACAGTCCTTATTTTGCCGAAGGGACAAGATGTTGAGGCTGAATTGACCGCAGCCGCTAAATCTTGGCATATGGACCTCGAAAAGCGGCCGAGCGTGACGAGCCCCGGCTCTACCATCCTCGTGATCCGCCGTTTGCGACCGAAGGCGCCGATAAAAGGCGCGGAGCGCCGAAGGAAGCCGTGAAGACCCGTATTCTCGCCATCGCGAACCAGAAGGGCGGCGTCGGCAAGACGACGACGGCGATCAATCTGTCGACGGCGCTCGCCGCAGTCGGCGAAAAGGTCCTGCTGATCGATCTCGACCCTCAGGGAAACGCGTCGACGGGTCTTGGCTCCGAAGCGGCAATGCGGGCGGTGACGACCTATGACGCGCTGATGGGCGAATACCGGCTCGAAGCGGCGGTCGTCGACAGCGGCATTCCGGGATTGAAGCTCGCGCCCGCCGGCGTCGACCTTGCGGGCGCCGAGGTTGAGCTGATCGACGCCGACCGGCGCCATTACCGCCTCGCCGACGCGCTCGGCGATTATCTGAACGGCGCGCCCGAGACGAGTTACGTGCTCATCGACTGCCCGCCGTCGCTCTCGCTCCTGACGATCAACGCGCTGGCGGCCGCGGACGCCGTCATCATCCCGCTGCAGGCCGAGTTCTTCGCGCTCGAAGGCCTCTCGCAGATCATGCGCACGATCGAGACCGTCCGTGGACGGATCAACCCGCGCCTCGAGCTGCAGGGGATCGTCCTCACCATGGCGGACGCGCGCAACAACCTCGCGACGGCGGTCGAGGCGGACGTCAGGGCCCATATGGGCGAGAAGGTCTACGAGACGGTCATTCCGCGGAACGTCCGGATTTCCGAAGCGCCGAGCCATGGCAAGCCCGCGCTTCTCTACGATCTGAAATGCGCCGGAAGCCAAGCCTATATCCGCCTCGCCAGCGAGGTCATCCAGCGCGAGCGCGAGAAGAGGAAGGCGGCGTGATGTTTCGGGAATCGGGAATCGGCAATCGGGAATCCAGGCAGGCCCGTCCTGGCCCTCGCGCGCTGATTCGGCGACGCCGACACCGTTCGCGAGCGGCGTCCGATTCCCGATTCCCGATTCCCGATTCCCGAACCGCCGGGAGGCCCCATGTCGCCTAAACCCACCAGAGGCCTTGGCCGCGGCCTCGACGCGCTCCTCGGCGACGTGCCCGCGCCGCGCCGCGATACGAGCGAGGCGACCGGCGTTCCGATCGCGGCGGATGCGCCGCTCGGCGCGATGGGCCGGCGGCTGATGACCTTGCCGATCGAATTCCTCAAACCCAACCCGACCCAGCCGCGCCGCCATTTCAACGACGACGCGATCGAGGAGCTTGCCGAACTCGATCCGCGCGCGGGGCCTGTTGCAGCCGATCCTGGTGCGTCCGCGCGCCTTTGAATCCTACGAGATCGTCGCCGGCGAACGACGCTGGCGGGCGGCGCAGCGCGCCGGCATTCCCGACGTGCCGGTCGTCATCCGCGAGCTTGACGACGCGGCGGCGGCGGAGATCGCGCTCATCGAAAACCTCCAGCGGGTCGATCTGAACCCGATGGAGGAGGCGCAGGCCTTTCAGCGCCTTGCCGAGATCCATGGCCGCACGCAGGAAGAAATCGCCCGCGCCGTCGGCAAATCGCGCAGCCATGTCGCGAACATGATGCGCCTGACGGCCTTGCCCCCGCGCTGCCGCAAGGCGCTCGAGGAAGGCTTGCTCACCATGGGCCACGCAAGAGCGCTGCTTGGGGCCAAAAGCCCCGATGCGGCGCTCGCGGCCGTCCTGAAACAGGGCCTCACCGTCCGCGACACCGAGGCCTTCGTCAAAAAGCTGAACGAGGCGCCGGCGGACAAGGCGCCGGCGACGCAGCGCGAGCCCGGCAAATCCTCCGTACCCGGAAAGAAGGACGCCGACACAAGAGCGCTTGAAGCCGATCTTTCCGCCGCGCTCGGCCTCGAAGTCGCGATCGACCACAAGCCGAAGGGCTCGGGCGTCATCTCGATCTCCTACCGCTCGCTCGACCAGCTCGACGACGTCTGCAAAAGGCTGATGGGGACGGCGGTCTAGAGCGCGTTTTCGAAAAGTGTGAGCGGTTTTCGAATCAAACGCGCGACAAAACAAATGACTAGAGCATGTTCCTCGACTTGAGGATCGGGGAACATGCTCTAGGGGACCGGAAAGCCCGGCGTTTGGCCCGCGCGATCGCGTGCGTTTTCCGCCGTCTATGCGGTTTTCAGCCGCGAAAGGCGCCTTTTCCGCCCCCGCGAACGCCGGGCCTTTTAGCCCCCTTGCGCGCCGCTCTCCGATTGTTCCTGCATCCGCCATCGCCCGCGCGTCCTTTCCATCGCGCACGGACACCGTAAAGCCACTGGCAAGGTGTAGGACGGATTTTTATTTTCGTTTTGGATCAATGACTTGCGACGTGTTTCGCCGGTCGCGGGAAAACGCCGTTCGCGGCTCGCTGAAACGGCGCATTCGGCATTAATCCGCATACGGAATGATGCCGCAGGATTGAAGCGTCCGGCAATCGCGACGCGCGCCTTTATTGCGGCGGCGCGGACCGTCGCGCGACGTCGAGGACCAGCACGAGGCCGAGCGACCAGAATCCGACGAAGGTCAGATACTCGTTGATGGCGAGCGTCTTCCAGAAAAGGGCGGTCAGGAAATAGCCGGCAAGGCCCGTCGCGACGGCCAAGCCGAACCATGGGGCCGCGACGCCGAGCCGCTTGCCGGAGAGCGCCGGGCGCATGATGACCGCGGCGGTCACGGTCGAATTGACGGCGGCGATCGCGAAGGAAACGACGAGGTCGATTTTCTGCTGATGGATCGCCAGCGGAATGTTCGTCAGCACCGACGCAAAACCCTGAGCGATCAGCGAGAACAGGAGACATTCGAAGTCGGCGTACCAGGACCGGGCGACGATTTTCGACAAGCGCCCGATGCCCGGCTCGCCGGCCGCCTGCGGAACGCCGGTCGTGAAGGGACGGCCGGTCTTTTCGCAAACCGCCTTGAGCAGCATGTCCGGCAGGCGGTCGGGCGGCGCCCAGGCGGAGAGATCGATCGTATTGAGGCTCCGGAAATCGAGCGGCGGCTGCGCGCCGTCGCAATTGACCGGGATGAGGATTTTCCGCTCGCGCGCCGCCGAGGCCTCGCCGATCACCCACTCGCTCTCGACGGAGCGGCGCGACCAGAGGACGATCGCGACGGCCGCCCTCGCAATGATGCCGGCGGTCTTCTTGCGGTAATCCTCCGCCGCCGAGAAGGTCGCGGTCCCACCAGACGTCGACGCCAAGCGCGGCAAGCTGCGCTGCAATCGCTTCGGCGAGCGGCTGGTCCTGCCGGCTGTAGGAAATGAAGACTTCGGACATGGCAGCCCCTCGCGTGCCGCAAGTTACAGCATCGACCGTCGTCAGGCGCAAATGAAGGCCCGACCAGACCAATCCCCGCTCATCCCGGCGAAAGCCGGGATGAGCGGCGGTGACACGCCTCGCCCTACCGCCCCGCCATCGAGGCGATCCTGAACGCGGCGCGTTCGACGATCGCGTCGTCGGGAAGGCCGGTCGATTTCGCGCCAAGCTCGGCTTCAAGGAGGATGTCGAGCGCGGCGTCGATCTTCGGCACGGTCCAGCGATTGAGGCGCGAGGCGAAGGCGCGCTGCTCCATGAAAAAGACCGGCGGGCGGAGCCGCGCCATCGCGGTCTCGGCGCTGGAGCCCTCCGCCATGAAGCCGCGCGCGGTCCTGAGCCTTGCGAATTCGCGCTGCAGCGCGCGGACCGTGCCGATCGGCGACGCGCCGGCCTCCGCCGAGCGGTGGAGGGCGAGGGCGAGGCGGGCCTGCGCGCCGTCGGCGGCGGCGCCGGCCGCTTCGCCGGCGGCGTCGGAGACGGTGTCGACGAGCATCGTCCGGACGTCCTCGACGCTGATCGTCGCCGGACCCTGCCGGACCGATTTCGGCCCCTTATAGAGGATCAGCTTGTCGATTTCGGCTCTCGAAACGCCCCGGTCCTCGCCAAGCAGCGTCACGAGAAGATCGAGGCCGTCTTCGTCGAAGCGGAGATCTTCGGCTCTCGCGACCTCGACCGCGATCGCGCGGATGTCGGCCGGCGCGTCCGAATAGCAGGGAAGGGCGACCGCCGCTTTCGACCCTTCAAAGAGCTTTCGGAGCCCCGAGGATTTCGCAAGGTCGCCGGCCTCGATCAAAACCAGTCCGGTCGGCTTCAGATGCCCGCCTTCAATCCCCTCGACGACGAGTTTTGCGGCCGGCGTCGCGCCTTCGCCGCTCGTCCTTATACGGACGATGCGCTCGCCGCCCATCATGGAAAGGGCGGCCGCCTCATCAGAAAGGCGCGCGGGATCGCCTTTAAGGTCGCTCTCGGAGAGCTCCAGATAATTGAAGGGATCCTTGAAATCCGGGCAGATCTGGCGGGCGATCTTGTCCGCCCGCTCGCGGCACGAGGCCGAGATCGGGGCCGTAGACGAGAACGGCGGCGATCTTCGGGTCGCGCCTGCCGACGAAACCGTCGATCGCCTTTCCCTTTAGCGATGTCATCGCGCGCGTTTTCCCGGAAAAGTGTGAGCGGTTTTCCGATGGAAAACGCGCAAACCAAAAAGCGCGGTCATTTCTTGCCGGCGGCCGTGTCCTCCGCCGCCGCGAGTTCAAGGAGGATGTCGCGCTCCATGTCTTCGGCGAGCTGGTTCGCGGCTTTCTCGCGCGCCGCCTGCTCGGCGTAGAGCGTTGAATATTGCGAGTTGACGACGTTGAAGGACGAGATCGAGACAACTTGCCCCTTGGTGCGCTTGCCGGTTTGCCGGCTGACCAGCGTGTAGTTTCCGACAAGGCGGTAATTGTAGCGCGTCACCGACGCGTCGATCTGGACGGCGAGGCGCTCGGCCTGTTCGGTCGCGGTGACGAGGAGGTCGTATTGCGCCGCCGAAGGCTCGTCCGCGGCCCGCCGGCTGATCGCGCGGGTGACGACGCTCTCGATGTCCTCGGGCGCCTCGACGCTCGTCAGCGCGACGTTCCGGAGCCCCGGCGCGGACCCGTCATCGGTCGCGTAAAGAGGCTGGAAACCGCAGCCGGCGAGAAGCAGCAATGCCGCGAGCCCCGGCGCAATCGCTCCCCCGTTTACGGGGGAGCTGTCAGGCGCAGCCTGACTGAGGGGGCGCGCTCCATCCGCGAGAGCGGGAGGCGCGGCGAAAGCCCCCTTCGTCGGCTTCGCCGACACTTCCCCCGCAAGCGGGGGAAGGAAAAGGGACGCCGCCGGAAGGGTCTCATCAAATATCCGCTCTGTTCAGTTCGCCACGATATTCACGATCCGCCCCGGCACGACAACGACTTTGCGGACGGTCATGCCCTCGGTGTAGCGCTTGACGTCGGCGTCGGCGAGGGCTTGGCGCTCGATCGCCTTCGCATCGGCGTTCGCGGCGACGGCGATTCTCCGCGCGGCGCTTGCCGTTGACCTGAACGGGAAGGACGATGGTGTCCTTGACGAGCAGGGCTTCGTCCGCCTCCGGCCAGGGCGCGTTGAAGACGAGACCCTTCCCGCCGAGATGCTCCCAGCATTCCTCGGCGAGGTGCGGGGTGAACGGCGCGATCAGGCGGACGAGGGCGGAAAGGGCTTCGGCCCGCGACCGAGGATCGGCGCTGTCGGCCTTCCTCACCGTCGTCAGGAACTCATAGACGCGCGCGATCGCCTTGTTGAAACGGAAATGCTCGATGTCGTCGGTGACGCCGGCGATCGTTCCATGCGTCGCGCGGCGAAGGTCGTTCGCCCTTTCCTCCGCTCCCCCGCTTGCGGGGGAGCTGGCACGCGAAGCGTGACTGAGGGGGCGCGCTCCTCCGCGATGGCTGCGGCGTCCGCATGACGCCCCCCCTCCGTCGGCTTCGCCGCCACCTCCCCCGCAGGCGGGAGGAAAGCATCCCAACAGGCCGGCATGCGGCTCGACCGTCTCCCAGATGCGCGCGACGAGTTTCCAGGCGCCGCGCGGCCCCGGCGTCCGTCCATTCGACGTCGCGCTCGGGGGGCGAGTCCGAGAGGATGAACCAGCGCGCCGCGTCCGCGCCGTATGTCGCGATAATGTGGGCCCCCGAGACGACGTTCTTCTTCGACTTCGACATTTTTTCGATGGGGCCGACGAGCAACGTGAGTATCAGCGTATAGTCAGCACCGTATCGGCGACGAGGTTGAACGTCAGAAATCTGAGTCAACGGCTGGTCGACAATGCCTGATCATTGTGCGCCAGATACCTCTGCCCGAATTCACCCTGCGCAGGTTGTTCACCTCGGCCATCAAGTATTCGTACTGCTGCATCCGTAAAACCGCCGGTCTCAGCGCCAGGCTGTCCGATCGGCGTCGGAAATGCTCAGTTTCCTCCGGCAATACCCATTGCCCGTCGATCGTCCTGATACGTCGCATGCGTCACCATCCCCTGCGTGAAGAGGTTGGCGAAGGGCTCGTCGAGCGACAAATGCCCGGTTTCCTTCATCGCGCGGGTGACGTAGCGCGCGTAGAGAAGGTGCAGGATCGCGTGCTCGACGCCGCCGATATATTGATCGACCGGGAGCCAGTAATCGCAGTCGCCCTTGTCGACCGGCTTGTCGTCCCGCGCGCCGGCGAAGCGTGCGAAATACCAGCTTGAATCGACGAACGTGTCGAAAGTGTCGGTCTCGCGCCGCGCGGGGCCTTTGCATTCCGGGCACGGAACATTGCGCCATTCCGGCATCCGGTCCATCGGGTTGCCGGGCGTCTTGAAGGCTTCGGCCGGAACGTCGGGGAGTTTGACCGGGAGGTCCTCTTCGGGAACCGGCACGACGCCGCATGTGTCGCAATGGATCGCCGGGATCGGGCAGCCCCAATAGCGCTGGCGCGAGACGCCCCAATCGCGGAGGCGAAATTGCGTCGTCGCCTTTCCGGCGCCCAAGCTTTCAATTTTACGGATCGCCGCGTCGATTGCGTCGTCCACGGACAATCCGTCGAGGAAGCCGGAATTATAGAGCGTCCCCGGCCCGACATAGGGCGCCTCGGCGACCGAGAATGTCTTGGCATCCTCGCCGGCGGGTAGGACGACCGGGTTGATATCGAGTCGATACTTTGTCGCGAACTCGTGGTCGCGCTGCGTCATGCGCCGGGCAGCCGAAGATCGCGCCCGTGCCATAGCCCATGAGAATGAAATTCGCGACGTAGACCGGGAGTTTGCGGCCCTTGATGAACGGATGCTCCGCCTCAAGCGGCAGCGGCAAGCCCTTTTTCTCGGCCTTGTCGATCGCTTCCTGCGACGTGCCGGTCTTCTGGCACTCGGCGATGAAGGCGGCGACCGCCTTGTCCTTCGCGGCGAAGCTTTGCGCGAGCGGATGGTCGGGGGCGACGGCGATGAACGACGCGCCGAACAAGGTGTCGGGCCGCGTCGTGTAGATCTCGACGTCCCCTGATCCTTCGAGACGCCTTCGCTGCTGCGCATCGAAGGCTCCTCAGGATGAGGATTCACCGATCCCTCATCCTGAGGAGCGCGGCGCAAGCCGCGCGTCTCGAAGGACGGGCCCGGGATTCAGACGTTCCACCCGCGAAACGGAACTTAACGAACGCGCCTTTCGACTTGCCGATCCAGTTCCGCTGCATCAACCGGACATTGTCCGGCCAGCCTTTCAATCGCCCGTCGTCGAGCGCGGCGAGAAGGTCTTCGGCCTTGTCGGTGATCTTCAGGAACCATTGCGAGAGCTTTTTCTTCTCGACGGCGGCGCCCGAGCGCCAGCCCTTGCCGTCGATCACCTGCTCATTCGCGAGGACTGTCATGTCGACCGGGTCCCAGTTCACATAGGATTCGCGCCGCTCGACGAAGCCGGCCTTCCAGAAATCGAGGAAGAGTTTCTGCTGCCAGCGGTAATACCCGAGGTCCGACGTCGCGAATTCGCGGCTCCAGTCGATCGCAAGACCGATCTCCTTCATCTCGCGGCGCATGTGGTCGATATTCGAGTAGGTCCAGTCGCGAGGATGCGCGCCCGGTCTGCATCGCGGCGTTTTCGGCCGGTAATCCGAAGGCGTCCCAGCCCATGGTGTGAAGGACGTTGAACCCCCGCGCGCGCTTGAAGCGCGCGATCACGTCGCCCATCGCGTAGTTCCGGACGTGCCCGATATGGATGCGCCCCGACGGATAGGGGAACATCTCGAGGACGTAGTATTTCGGGCGGGAACGGTCGGTCGCGGTCAGGAACGCCTTGTCGTCGTCCCAGCGCTTGCGCCATTTCGGCTCGATTTCTTTCGGATTATAGCGGGCCATGACCGTCGGGTTCGTTGCGGAGAGGCGAGCTTTAACCCGCATTGTGCGCTGCGTCATCAGGCGCGGCGAACGGCTTTAAGGGGCGCGGTGTCACGCCTGGTCCCGAAAATCATGCGACCGAGCGCCCCGGTCATTCCGGCTGCCGGTCGCCGCTGCTACCAATCGGCGAATGCGCCACCGTGATCAAATGACAGCCACGAGAACCCGGGCCGCCGCGCGAATCCTCGCCGCCGCGTCGATCCTCGCGGTCATACCGGCCGACGCCCTGGCGACGCAACTCGAAATTCCACCCGACGCGCCCGACTGGGCGCATTGGGGCGCGACGGCGCTCCTCGTCGGCCATATCGGCGGCGGCGCGCTCGGCATTCTGGCGGGCGCCGTTGCGCTCGCCTCGCGCAAGGGCGCGCGCGTCCACCGCGCGGCGGGGGCGTTCTTCTTCGCCGTGATGTTCGTCTGCTACGGGATCGCCCTCGTCGTCGCGCCGTTTCTTTCGGACGGACAAGTCACCAATTCGATCGCCGGGGCGTCGGCGCTCTATCTTTTGATCAGCGGCGTTTCGACGGCGCGCAGCCGCGCGATCGTCGGAAGTCCGTGGCACGTCGCCGGCCTTCTGACCGCGTTGTCGATCGTCGGCGCGTGCCTTTATTTCAACTATCTCGGCTCGCTGACGCCCGAAGGCTCGATCGACGGCTCGCCGACCGAGGCGCTGGTCATTTTCATCGTCGCGGCCGGGGTCGCAGCGGCGGGCGAACTCCACGTGCTGCTGCGCGGCCTGCTGCCCGAAAACGCGCGCATCGCGCGCCATCTCTGGCGCATGTGCTTTTCCCTCTTCATCGCGTCGGGATCGTTCTTCCTCGGCCAGCAGCAGGTGATGCCGGACTGGATGCGCGGCTCGCCCGTCCTCATCGTCCTCGCGCTGGCGCCCCTCGCCTTGATGGCGTTCTGGATCGTCCGCATCCGGATCGGCAGGAATTTCAAGGGGACTTCGGCTTGAGCGATGGCGAAGGCCCCCCAGCGGCGAAAGAGGAAAGGATCTCAAACGGCGTCACGAGGACTCGCTCTTTCTGTTGCTGGCTAGCGAAAGGGGAATGATCGAGTTGATCGCTTTTTTTCGGCGGAACGGCGGCCATCCTTGCGGTTTGGCTTGCAAGGAGTAAGCTGCCTCTCGGGGAACCGGGGGGTGACCATGAAACGAATGGCAACGTTGACGGCTCGGCGCGCGATCTTTCTCGCCGCCGCCTCGATCCTGGCGCTGTCGGCGAGCGACCGGGCCGCCGCGCAAGGAACCACTGGCAATGACTCGCTGACGGGCGGCCCCGGCGCCGACGTGATCAACGGCATCGGCGGCAGCGACACCATTTACGGGCGCGACGGCGCCGATCTTTTGAGCGGCGGCGCCCTTTATGACGAGCTTTACGGCGAGGCCCACAACGATACGCTGAACGGCGACGGCGGCGACGATGCCCTCATCGGCGGCAATGACGACGACGTGCTGAACGGCGGGGGCGGCCCCGATTATTTGCTCGGCGATGATTTCATGCCAGGTAATGGCGGCGCCGACACGCTTAACGGCGGCGACCAGGACGATGATTTGCGAGGCGGGCCCGGCGCGGACGTTTTGAACGGAGGGAACGGAAACGATCTCCTTCACGGCAGCGCCTACGGCGGCGCGGACGGTGCGGACGGCTATGACGGCGGCGCGGGCGTCGATCGCGTCAGTTTTTACGACCGCAACGCGACGCAGGCCGCTGCGGCCGACCTCACGCTGATGACGATCTCGAACGATGGCTTTGGCAACGCCGAAACGATGACGGGGATTGAGGAACTCGGCGGCGGCACCCAGTATCCTGACGTTTTCATCGGCGACGCCGGCGCTAACGCGCTTTGGGGAATGAGCGGCGACACGCTCGAAGGTCGCGACGGCGACGATACGCTCGGCGCGGGCGGGGCGCTCGCGATCGCCGACGGCGGCGCCGGCTTCGACCGCATCTATTTTCAGTCGCAGCGCCTCCACGACAAGAACGGCGACGGCGTTCCCGAACAGGATGCGACGACGATCGGCGTCAAAGTCGATCTCGCGGCCGGGACCGCGATCGACGGATGGGGCGTGCAGGGTCAAATCCTCAATGTCGAGCGCGTCCACGGCACGGCGTACGCCGATACGCTGAGCGGCGGCGACGGCGGCGACCAGTTGTTCGGCGAAGACGGCGACGACGCGCTCGACGGCGCGGCGGGGCCGGATACGCTCGTCGGCGGGCTTGGCAACGACGCCTTCTATCGGGACAGCACGGGCGATCAGGCGAGCGACGCGGCGGGCGGCGGCGTCGACATCGTCTATGCGTCGGTTCAAACCACGCTGCCCGCCAACATCGAGAACCTGACGCTGACGGGAACGGCCAGCCTGTCCGGCAGCGGCAACGCCCTCGGCAACGTCATCCTCGGCAATTCCGCGAATAACACTCTCAACGGACTTGGGGGCGCTGACACGCTGACAGGCGCCGCCGGTCGGGACTTCCTTAAGGGCGGCGCAGGCCCCGATGTTTTCGCTTACAACGCGATCATCGACAGCCCTGTGGGCAATCTCACCCGCGACGTGATCAATTTGTTCGAGTCGGGCGTGGACAAAATCGACCTGTCGGCCGTTAACGCCGGCGTCTACACGGCCATCGCGGCGTTCACCGCCGGTGGCGCGCCGGAATTCACAATCGTCCAAAGCGGCGGCTCGCGCATCGTCAAGATCGATGACAATGGCGATGGAACGGTTGACATGGAAATCCGCGTGCCCGCCCTTGTGGCGCCGTCCGACGTCATTCCGTAGGCGACAGTCGCCAAGCGACTGCGAAACCCGCCGTCAATCCTCGATCTGATTGAGCCGCAGCTGTCTTGCGCGGGTCAGGATCGCGTTTTCGATCTCGCGCGCGGTCGCCGGGTTGACGCTCGAATTCGACCCATGCCCCCGCCGCGTCCTTCGTCTGGCGGAAGACCGAAACGCGCAGCGCGTCGGCCCGGAGCGCCTGATCGAGAATGTAGACCGAGACCTTGAACTGCTCGGTCGGGGTCTCCGGGTTCGAATACCAGTCGGTGATGATGAGGCCGGCGATCGGATCGGCCTTGAAGACGGGGAGGAAGTCGAGCGTCTCGAGCGAGGCGGACCACAAATAGCGGTTGACCGTGGTCGAGCCGTTCGACCCGACGAGCCCGGCGTCGCGGGTGATGGCGTCTTTGTCGCCGCCGCCGCAGGCGACGAGGAGGCCGGCCGCCAGGGCCGCCGCTAATACTTTGAAGAGGCGCGCTTTTTCGAGACTCATGAGGGGTACTGTTCCATTCTGGGAGCGGCGGCGCCGCGAACGTGGCTTTCCTACCACAAACCGCCGCCGTGACAACTCTGGGGCGATCCGTTTCCTTGACCATCGCCGCCATGGGGCCTTAACTCCAAGCGTTGTGTGCGCCGCGCCCTTTCCGCATGGAAGGGGCGACGGAGTCTCGTCCGCCGACGCGTTTCATGATAAGGCTCTGATCGGCGAGCCAGAACAACCCGGGCCGGGCGAAGCGGTTGCCGCAAGGCGCTGATTTTGCCGCCGAAACAAGGATTTGCAGCCGCAAGGCTGAAGCGCGCGATGAACAGGCGGACGATCATTGGAGGGTTGATGGCGGGCGCCTCGGCGCTTGCGACGACGCCGTCGTTCGCGGCCGATCCCGTCAAGCTCGAAGTGACCGGCAAGGCGTCCGTCGCCGTCGGCGTTTCAGACGGCGAAGCGAAGGCCGACGCCGACGCTGAAATCGCCGTCAAAGGCTCGACCGTTCTCGGCAACGGCCTTGAGGTCGGCGCGGTCGTCGAAGGCCGCCTCGACGGCCAGCAGCCAAACCAGCTTTACGCCGGCGGGCGCTATTCCTCGATATTGATCGGGGGCCCGCGCGGCATCGCGCCGTTGACGAGCGACGCCTATCTCCAGGGCGCCTACGGCTACGCGCGCGGCGCCTTCGGGCAGGTGATCGTCGGGCGCGACCACGGCGTCGGGCGGACCTTCGCGGTGACGGCGCCGACGATCTTCCGCTCGGTCAACGTCAATGATTGGCGTACGGATCTTTCCGGCCTCAACGACGTCCACACCGTCAACGATTTCTCCGGCTATTCGACGAAGTTCACCTATCTTCCGCCTGCGAACTTTCTCGGCGGCGCGCTCGGCGGGCTTCAGCTCGGCGTCTCCTACAGCCCGTCGCTCGCCCATTGCGGCGAGGATTTGTGCTCGCCGGAAGACCGGCTGATGATCGCGCCGAACGGCCAGCTTCTCGGCGACACCTCGCGCTGGGACGACGTCGTCGAAGCGGCGATGTACTACCAGAAACAGGTCGGCGGCCGGAACGGGCTCCTGCTCGGCGTCGGCGCGAGCTATGTCAGCGCCGATGAAGACGCGCTGTCGACCTCCGCCGCCTTCGACGACTACAAGGCCTATGCGGTCGGCCTCAATCTCGGCTTCCGCGGCCTCACCGTCGGCGGCTCGGTGAAGACGACGAATTCGGGCCTCGCCGATCTCGACGAGGACGGCTATCTCGCCTTCGACGCGGGCATCACCTTCAAGACCGGCGAGGACAAGGGCGACTGGGGCTTGATGCTCGGTTACGGCCAGGCCGAGGCGAACGTCGCCGCGCCGCCGAGCCCGGTCTCGCCGACCGTCTTCCGCGACACCCAAACGGCGCAGGCCGGCGTCACCTATTTCGTCGGCCGCGGCATCACCGTCGGCGCCGCCGCGCAATATGTCGAATCCAGAAAGCCGGCGACGGCGGGCGGTCTCGAAGAAGCCGCCACTGTCGTCATAGAGAGCTCAATAAAGTTCTAGGCAAAGGGTCTCAAAGCGCCTGCGGCTTAGAGGGGATAGCGAAAATGGGCGGTCTCAGCGATGAGGCCGCCCGTTTTTTTTGCGCGGGAGATCGTGTTCGGGAATAAGAGAGGTCGCGCTATTCTTCGTTCCCGATTTCCGAATTCCCGATTCGCCTTCCAGAGGCCCTATGTCCGGTCAGCAGAACAACCGCATCGACTACGTCGAATTCGCCGCGAATGACCTTGGCGTCTTCAAGAAATTCTATGGCGAGGCGTTCGGCTGGACGTTTCAGGACTGGGGGCCTGACTACGTCAGTTTCGAAGGGGCGGGGATCGACGGCGGCGTTCGCGGCGGCGAGGCGCCGAAGCCGGGCTCGACCACCGTCATTCTCTATGCGGACGATCTTGACGCGACGGAAAAAAAGGTCGTCGCGGCCGGCGGCGTCATCGGCGCGCGCCACGAATTTCCGGGCGGCCGGCGCTTTCACTTCAAGGACACGACCGGCAACGAGCTCGCGGTGTGGACGAAGGCGGGAGAATGAGGGTCCCGAATCCCGGCGATGAGGCGGACCTTCGCCTCTCCCTCGGGAGAGGCCGAAAATCCGTAGACGGATTTTCGGGTGAGGGGTCCGCGCCATCAATGCGAAGGCCGACCCCTCACCCGCTCGGCTGACGCCTCGCTGGCCTCTCCCGAGGGAGAGGCGGGGAAGCGGCGTGATATCGCCGCTCGACGGCCTGGTTAAGGAACGCCCCGATCGCGGCGAGCCCGGCGACATTGCGGCCCGCCAGCAGCCGCGCATTCCCCTCATCAACCCCGCCGAGCGCGAGTACGGGCAGGGGCGATGCGGCGGCGAGCGCCTTGAACCGCGCCGCGCCCAGATGATCCGTATCGGGATGGCTCTTCGTCGCGAAGGCCGGCGACAAAAGCGCGAGATCGGCGCCGACAGCGGCGGCGCGCCGCAAGTCTTCGGCGTTATGGCAGGCGGCGGTGAGAAGTCCGGGAATCGGGCAATCGGGAATCGGGAATCGAGGAGCGAGGCCCAATCCGATTCCCGATTGCCGATTCCCGATTCCCGATTAGTCGCGCCGGCACATGCAGCCCGTCCGCCCCGATCGCGCGCGCAAGGTCCGCGTCTCCCGCGACAAGGAACAAAACGCCGCGCGCCTTGCAGATCGAGAGATAGCGCGCGCGCGATCGCCGCTCGTTTCGGGTCGTCATAGTCGCGATAGATGACGGCCGCCCCGGCGGGGAGCGCGCGCAAGATGGGTTCGGGGTTCGCGATGCGCCGCCGGTCGGTGAGGAAAGCGAGCGAAAAGGGCGCCTCGGCCCGGCCCGTCGTCAGGCTCGCTTGTTTGAGCGCGGCGGCGGCCGCTGCTAGCCTCACAGCCCGCAGCCTCAACCCCTCATGACCGACGCTCATCCGCCATCCGATTTCAAAACCAGCCTCGCCGCCGTCAGGGCGAAGATCGACGCCGCGCTGAAGGAAGCAGGACGGACGGCGCCTGTCGAGGTCGTCGCGGTCTCGAAGACGCAAGGACCTGAGAAAATTCGCGACGCGCTCGCCGCCGGCCAGCGCGTCTTTGCCGAGAACCGCGTTCAGGAAGCGATGGCGAAGTGGCCGGCGTTGAAGCGCGACTTTCCCGATATCGACCTTCGCCTGATCGGTCCTCTCCAGTCCAACAAGGCGGCGGAAGCGGTCGGCCTGTTCGACGTCATCGAGACCGTCGACCGGCCGAAAATCGCCAAGGCGCTCGCCGACGAAATGAAACGCCAGTCTCGCACCCCCCGCCTGCTCGTTCAGGTGAATACCGGCGCCGAGCCGCAAAAGGCCGGCGTCCTGCCGGAAGACGCGGACGCTTTCGTTCGACAGTGCCGGGAAGAGTTCGGGCTTTCGATCGACGGCCTCATGTGCATTCCGCCCGCGGACGAGCCGCCCGCGCCCCATTTCGCGCTGCTTGCAAAGCTCGCCGCGCGAAACGGTCTTCCCGTCCTGTCGATGGGGATGAGCGGGGATTACGATATCGCGGCGCAGCTGGGCGCGACCCATGTGCGGATCGGATCGGCGCTTTTCGGGGCCCGCGCTGTTGAAGCGGCATGAGGCGCTAGCGACCGCTCACGCGGCCGTGAGGCGGTTTTGATTTCCGTTCGCCTGCGCGATAGGGGTAAAGGCCGCGACAACAAGAATGACAAGGAACAGCCATGGCGCGCGCGAAACGCATTCTTCTGGTCGATGACGACGACCTCCTCCGGGACACCTTGCTCGATCAGTTCGGCCATCATGACGAGTTCGCCCTGGAGGCGCTGCCGAACGCGCAAACCGCGATCGCCAAGGTGAAGGACGAGGCTCATATCGACCTCGTCCTTCTCGACGTCGGCCTTCCCGACATGGACGGGCGCGAGGCCTGCCGCGTCATGAGGAAGAACGGCTTTAAATCGCCGATCCTGATGCTCACCGGCGCCGACACCGACGCTGACGAGGTTTTGGGCCTCAATTCCGGCGCCAACGACTATGTGACGAAGCCGTTCAAATTCGCCGTCCTTCTCGCGCGCATCCGCGCGCATCTTCGAAGCCACGAACAGAACGAAGACGCGGTCTTCCGCATCGGACCTTATGAATTCCGTCCGTCGGTTAAAATGCTCGTCACCGACGCCGACAAGAAAATCCGTCTCACGGAGAAGGAAGCCTCGATCCTGAAGTTCCTCTACCGCGCCGGCGGCAAGGCGGTGACGCGCGACGTCCTCCTCGACGAGGTCTGGGGCTATAATTCCGGCGTCACGACGCACACGCTCGAAACGCATGTCTATCGCCTGCGCCAGAAGATCGAGCCCGATCCCGGCGCAGTGTCCATTTTGCTGACGGAAGCGGGCGGCTATCGACTGGCGCTGTAATCCTCGCGGGCGCCGGAGGCCTTAATCCCGATCCGGCGCGCCGAGCGGGAAAAGCGGCCGGTAGGGCCGCGCCTCCTCGACCGCCCGCGCGAAGGATGGCCGCGCGAGCAGCCGGGCGCGGTAAGCCCGCAGCGCCGGAAAGCTTTGCGAAATCCGGTGCGTCCAGTCGGCGTAGAACAGGGACGGCGCCGCCGCGCAGTCCGCGAGCGTGAAGTTTTCGCCCGCCGCCCATGTGCGCCCTTCAAGATGCGTCTCGAGAAAGGCGTAGGCGCGCTCGAGCCTTTGGCGCGCGAGGGCAAGACCCTCCTCTGGCGAGATCGGTACGACCTTCAGCGCAGCGGCGACCGCGACCTGCATCGCATCCATTACATAAAGATCGAAGAAGCGGTCGAGGAAACGCACGTCGAGCGCCGCCATCGGGTCCGCGGGGATGAGGCGGACGGGGCCCGGATGCGCGATTTCCAGATATTCGATGATGATGCTGGTCTCGACGAGGCAGCGCGCGCCGTCGAGCAGCATCGGGAACTTGGCGATCGGCCAGCGGCGCAGCCACTCGGCGCCGTGCTGCGGCGTATCCGGCCCGATCAGGCGGAACTCGAACGGCGTCGCGTTCTCGTAAAGCGCGATCAGCGCTTTTTGCGTGTAGGAGGAAAAGGGATGGCCGTAGAGCGCGAGCGACATCGCGGGACCTCCGAATAAAGACCGATTGAGAAAAAGACGTTTGCACGCCGCCGGATGAACAATCCAGCAGTCAAACAGCGCTCAAGCTGACCGGTCCTCAGATTAGCGAAGGACGCCCTTGTAGGAAACCTCGCCCTCGGCCTTCGGCGGCACAGGCCCCGCGAGCGTCCAGCGGACATGGGTGATCTCGTCGCCGCGCGCCGGCCGGCTCGCGCCGCCCTCGACGACGGTGAGGCGTCCGCGCGCGACATAGGTCTTTCCTCCGTCTGCGGAGAAAGAAACGCTCGTGTCGCCGCCCGACACCGATCCCTCGACATAGGCGACTTCTTTCGGCACCGGCATCACGAGGACGATGTTCGATGCTGGCTCGGCCGCGTCGTTCTTGTACTTGATCGCATAAACGACGGTCTCGCCCGGCGCGACCTTGTCGGCGGGCGCGCGCTTCACCGTCTCGGCGCCGTTCTTGTCGCGGGTGACGATTTCTTTTTCGACCACCTGTTTTGCCGTCATCGCCGCTTCGGCGGACGCGAAGGCGAGCGGAAGAAGGGCGAGAAGCGATAATTTCTTCATGGAAAGCGGCCTCATGGCGACGACGTCGTTTCCTAGCGCCGTGTCGGTAAACGCCGTCTTAACGGCGCGGCGCCGATGCGGCGGCGGGCGTTGACGTCCCGGAAACCAGGGTTAATCGGGCGTTAAGTATAGGGTAAGTAAAATCAACCAGAAATTGCTTATTGATGAAATGAATCTGCGGTCAACTTTATTAGAATCTTTACGCAGCTGCGCCATTTTCCGCTGAGCTAGTGTCACGGGGAATTGAGCATGAACGCCCTTCTACGCCGGTTGCGCAACACGGCGATTTCTTCTGCGGCCTTGGTCGCCACGATCGCCGCCGCAGGTCCAGCCCTTGCGGCCGGCACCGACGCCGGCACGACGGTCTCGAACAGCTTCACCCTCGACTATTCGGTCGGCGGCGTCGGGCAAACGCAGATCGACACGTCGGGAACGCCGACGAATTTCACGGTCGACCGCAAGGTCGATCTGACCGTCGCCACGGCGGCGGGCGCAACCGTCGCGCCGGGCGAGACGGGCGCTGAACTCGTCTACGGCGTCACCAACAACGGCAACGACAATCTGGCGTTCCGTCTGTCGCTGAAAGACGTCGGCACCGACGCCTTCGACATCGGAACCTATACGGCGCGCTATTATGTCGACGCCGGCGCGGACGGCATCTTCACGCCGGGCGTCGATGATTCAGGCGCCGGCACGGCCTACACGCTCGGCGCCGGCGTCACCGCCGACGTCGCGCCGGACGCGACGATCTGGGTGATCGTCTCGGGCGACGTTCCGGGCACGGTTGTGAACGGCGATGACGACGACGTCATCCTGATCGCGAACTCCTTCTACCCGACCGCGTCGGTCGACGCCGCCAACACGAACGTCGCCGGCACGGAAATCACGCAGGACGCCGCGAACTCGATGACCGGCGAGTCCGAAAGCGTTCTCGCCGACGGAACCGGCACCGCCGGCGCGCCGGAAGACGTCGCCAATGACGGCGCTCATTCCTCGACCGCGACCTACACCGTCTCGGCGGCCACGCTCACGGCGTCGAAAACCGTCGGCGTCGTCGCCACCAACCCGGTCGCCTGCGCGACCGACGCGATCACGGGCGGCTTTGCGGTCCCGGGCGCCTGCGTCGAATATGTCATCTCGGCCGCGAACGCCGCCGGCGGCGCCGCGGCGACCAACATCGACATCAACGACGTGCTTCCGGACGAGGTCCAGTTCGTCTCGGCGGCGCAGAGCGGCTTTTCGGTCGCCGGCGTTCTGACGACGCCGGGCGGCGGCTGCACGACGGGCTGCACCGTCGCTTTGACGGGCGCGACCTTGAACGCGAGCGTCACGGGGACGGTCACGATCAGGGCGCTCGTCCGCTAACGGACGATCGCTTTTCGACTGACGGGCCGCCGCATCGGGAAAACCGGTGCGGCGGCATCGTCGCACTAAGGGGCGCACTAAGGGGCGGTGGAATTAACGAGCTGAAAGCTCCGGGTTGAGTGGATAAAAGGGGCGTCATAGGGGTTTTCGGGCGAGCATTTTCCGCCCTCGCCGCACTCACGCTTGGCGTGCTGGCGGCCGCCTCCGGACGCGCCGACGCCGCCCAATTGGGGGCGCAAGTCGATAATGTCGCGCAAGTTTCCTACACGATGGGCGCCGCCAGTCTTTCGGTGACGACGCCGCCCGCGAGCTTCATCATCGAGGCGGCGCGAACGCCCTCGACCATCGAATTCTTCCGCTACGCCCCGAACGCCCCGGACGCGACGGCGGTACGGCTCAACGGATCGGACCACCAATCCTCCGCGACGGGACCCTTCCAGCCGGTAGGGCCGCTCCGCGCCGCGGGCGGCGCGGCGGTCAACACAGGCGCGCCGGTCAACCTCGCGCCGGCGGGCATGTTCTACGCGGGCGAACCGATCATCATCCGCGTCACCGACGCCGGACAGAACGGCGATCCGGCGGCGATCGAAACGCTGGTCGCGACGATCCGGACGGCGAACGGCGATTTCGTCACGCTGCGGCTCTACGAGAGCGGTCCCGATACGGGACAGTTCTACGCGTGGATCCCGAGCGCGTCGGGTACGCCGGTCCAGAACGACGCGCGGCTGACGATCGCGCATGGCGCAAACCTCACCGCGCGCTACCAGGATCCGTTCGACTTGACCGAGGTTTCGACCGATACGGCCGGCGTCGACCCGTTCGGGCGCGTTTTCGACAGTCTGACCGGCGCGCTCATCGACGGCGCGACGGTCGCGATCATCGATGATGCGACCGGGTCTGCCCGCACAGGTCTTCGGCATCGACGGCGTTTCGGCCTACCCTTCGACAATCGTCACCGGTCAGACCGTCACCGACGCCGGCGGCATGGTCTACGCGCTCGGGCCGGGCGAATTCCGCTTCCCGATCATGCTTCCCGGGTCATACCGGCTCGTCGTGACGCCGCCCGCCGGCTATACCGCGCCCTCGGCGGTCGCCGCGCCCTCGTTCGCCGGCCTTGCGAACGCGCCGTTCACGATCATACCGGCGTCCTACGCGAACAGTTTCGTCCTTTCCGGCACCGGCGACGTCGAGTTCGACTTCCCCGTCGATCCGATCACGGACCTTGTCGTGCAGAAGGCGGCCGACGTCGACAGCGCCTCGATCGGCGATTTCGTCCGTTACAAGATTTCGATCGAGAACCGCGCGACCGCGGCGGCGTCGGTCAGAATTTCGCGACACGCTGCCGCAAGGCTTCCGCTATCAGCGCGGGTCGGCACGGGTCGGCTCATCGCTGATCGCCGATCCGCTGGTCTCGCCGGATGGCCGGACCTTGATCTTCACCCTCGGCCTTCTCGCGCCGTCGGCGGTCAGCGAGCTTTCCTACGTCGCCGAAGTCGCCGCGGGCGCGACCAACGGCGCCGCCGTCAACCGCGCGCAGGCGATCAGCCAGAGCGGCCTTGCGATCTCGAACCGCGCGGAAGCGATGGTCGAGGTCTCCGACGACTTCTTCCGGTCGAGCCTTCAGATCCTCGGCCGGATCGTCGAAGACGGCTGCGACGGCCCCGGCAAGGCGCTTCGTCCGGGCAAGGGCGTCGAAGGCGTCCGGCTCTATCTCGAAACCGGCGCGACGGTCGTTTCGGACGAGAACGGACTTTATCATTTCGAGGACGTGACGCCCCGTACGCATGTCGTTCAGGTCGACGAGGCGAGCCTTCCAGCCGGCTATGAGCTCGCCCAGTGCGTGAACAACACCCGCTTCGCCGGAAGCGCGCGGTCGCAATTCGTCGATGCGAAGGGCGGCAAGATCTGGCGTGCGAATTTCTACGTGAAGAAGGTCCGCGACGCCGCGCCCGCCGCGTCGACCCCGCTGCAAAAGGCGGCCTTCAACGCCGACAAGGAATACCTCGCTTACGACAAGGTATGGCTCAATCAGCAGCAGCCGGGCAACGCCTTCGCTTATCCGGCGGACGGCGTCACGCCGTCGTCGCCGTCGGTCAATATCGGGATCAAGCACGACGCGAAACTCCGCCCGACGCTGCTGATCAACGGCGCGGAGGCGCCGCTCGAGAACTTCGCGGGCCGCGACGTCGGGATCATGCGGACGATCGCGCTCTCGCGCTGGAAAGGCGTCGATCTCAAGGACGGCGTCAACAAGGTTGAGGCGATCCTGAAATCGCCGGACGGCGCGGAAGTCGCCCGCCTCACGCGGTCAATCGACTATATCGACCACGCCGACCGCGCGACCCTCGTTCCCGAGCGGACAATCGCCTTCGCCGACGGCAAGACGCGGCCCGTCATCGCGATCAGGGTGACCGACGGCGCCGGGCGCGCCGTGCGCGCCGGCCATATCCTCAATGTCGAAGTCGCGCCGCCCTACCGCACCGCGTCGCGCGAAGCGATCGAACGGAGCCGCCCGCTCGACGCGCCGCTTTCCGCGCTTTCGGGGATTCCGGTCGGACAAGGCGGCGTCGCGCTCATCGAGCTTGAGCCGACCGTTGAAACGGGCCTTGCGCGGATCGAAGTGAAGCTCGCGAATGGCGAGCGCAAGGCGTTCACCACCTATGTGAAACCGGCGCTTGCGCGACTGGATCGTCGTCGGATTGGCCGAGGGCGAGGGCGGTCTCGAAAAAGGCGGCGGCGCCCTGAAGAATCCGACGGGCAGCGCGCTCATCGGCGATGGTCGCATCGCCGGCTTTGCGAAGGGCACGGTCAAGGGCGACTGGCTCGTCACGCTCGCGGGCGACAGCAAGAACGAGCGGGGCTCGGCCGACGACGAGCTTTTCGACGTCGTCGATCCCGACGACCGCTATCCGCTTTACGGCGACCGCTCGACGCAAACATTCGAAGCGCAGAGCCGGTATCCGGTTTATCTCAAGGCCGAAAAGAACGGCTTCAAGGCGCAGTTCGGCGACTACGCGACCGGCATGACCCAATCGAAACTCGCGCGGTATGACCGCCGCCTTTCCGGCCTGCAGACCGTCTATGAGAGCGAGCGCTTCGCCTTCACCGGCTTTGCCGCCGAGACCAACCAGGCCTTCGTCAAGCGACGAGATCGCGGCCGACGGCACGTCGGGCCCGTTCACGCTTGCGTCGGCGCCGCTGGTCAGGAATTCCGAGAAGATCGTCGTCGAAACGCGCGACCGCTTCCGTCCCGACATCATCCTCGGATCGGTTCCGCTCGTCCGCTATGCCGACTACGACATCGATTTCGAGACCGGAGAGATCATCTTCCGCCTGCCGGTTCCGGCGGCGGACGCGGCGTTCAACCCGACCGTCATCGTCGTCGACTATGAAACCGCGGCGCCGACCGACCGCAATCTGACGGCAGGCGGACGCGGCGCGGTCAGGTTCCTCGCCGGCCGCGGCGAGCTTGGCGCGACCTATGTCCATGAGGAAGCGCCGGGCGTTTCCGGCGAAAACGTCGATCTCGCCGGCGCCGATCTTCGCCTCGATCTGACCGACAAGGACTCAGCTTCGCGTCGAATATGCGACGAGCCTTCGCGACGGCCCGGCGGGGAATGATCGCCGCGACGCGATCCTCGCCGAAGCGAGCCACACCGGCGGGAGCCTGGCGGCGAAGGCCTATTACAGCCGCGTCGAACCGACGTTCGGTCTCGCGCAGCAGACCTCGGCGACGGTCGGCGTCCTGCGGTTTGGCGCGGAAGCAAGCCTCAAGATCGACGAGTTCGAAACCAAAGGCGCCGCCGCGCGCGGCATGCGCTTTATCGACGCCAAGGCCTACCGCGAAGAAAATCTCGAAACCGGCGCCGCGCGCGAATCTTGCCGAAATCGCGCTGCGCCAGGAGTCGGCGTCGACCTCAGGGCTGGTCGGCGTCAGGGCCGTGCGCGAGGAGCCGCAAACGGGGCCAAAGCGCGAGGGGCTTTTCGCCATCACGGCGCTGAAGCAGCGGTTTGAAAAACTGGGGCTGTCGCTGCGCGCCGCGCATGAACGCCCGATCACCGGCGATGACGCGCTCGGCGCTCTTCCCGACGCGCACCTCGCTCGGCTTTGACCAGAAACTGTTCAAGAGCGTGACCTTGAGCGCGACCCATGAAATTCTCGATGGCGACGCAATCTCGCAATCGAACACGACAGTAGGGCTGACGGCCGAACCCTGGTCCGGCGGCAAACTGACGCTCGCCGGCGACCGGCTGACCCAGGATTCCGCCGAGCGGATCGGCGCGACGCTTGGGCTCGACCAGCAGGTTCAGACTCATCGAAAAACTGGACCGGATCGCTCGGAATGGCGCGGCGCGAAGATCTGCGGGAGCGGGGCGCCGTCGACGCGCCGGACGACATCGTGCCGGACATACCGAAATCGCCGTTCGAAGTGACGGGCGGCGCTTACACATCCCTCTACGTTGGGGCCGGATATCGCGGTGAAGCGACGTCCGGCTCGAGCCGTTTTGAAATGAAGAAGTCGGAGACGGGCGAGCGCTACACTGATCGCCGCCGGCGCCGCGCGCGAGCTTTCCGAACAATTCTCGCTCGCCGCCGCCGGGCGCTACCAGGCCGACAACAACGAACTTCTCCCCGACGAGCGCCGCTTTGACCTTCGCGTCGGCTCGGCCTGGCGCCCGCACGACGACGGGTTGATCATTCTTAACCGTTTTGACGTCAAACAGCGCGAGACGGACCTTCAGTCCGAAAGCTGGAAAGCCGTGCACAATCTGACGGTCAACGCGATGGCGACGGACAGCCTCCAGATCGCCTTGAACCATGGCTTCAAATACGCCGTGCTGACGACGGACGGCGTCACCTATGACGGCGTCACCGAGCTGTTCGGGCGCAGAAGCACGGTATGACCTCTCGGACCGGATCGACATCGGCGTTCATGGCGAGGCGATCTACTCGTTCAACGCAAAGACCCTCGATTACGCGTATGGCCCCTCGATCGGCTTCACGCCGGCCGACAATGTCTGGTTCACCTTCGGCTGGAATTTCGCAGGCTTCGTCGATGAAGACTTCGCGGCCGCGGAATATTCGCGCGTTGGGCCATACCTGAAACTCCGCATCAAGTTCGACCAGTCGACCGCCAAGGGCCTCCTCGACGCGATCTCGCCGGAGCGTGCGCAATGAGCGGTCGGAGCACCTCCTTCGGCCTTCACCTCTCCCTCGGGAGAGGTCGAAACCGCGAAGCGGTTTCGGGTGAGGGGTCCGCCCTCTCCTTTGATGATCGGTCCCCTCACCCGCGCGCTGCGCGCGCTGGCCTCTCCCAAGGGAGAGGCGGGACGGGACTCGGGCCGCGCGCGCTGCTCCTCATGCTGATCACCGCGGCGGCGGTGTTCTCAAGTCCCGCCCGCGCGCAGGTTTCCGGAACCGTCGACTGGTCGACGCTCGGCTTCGCCGATGAAGCGGCCCTTACCTCCGGTACGACCGCGACCTCGGCCGGCGTTACAACGACGATGACGTGGTCGAGCGCCACCGACGGCGGCTCGTTCATCGCCTATGAAGGCGCGAACTTCGTCAGCTATGAATCGAACACGCAAGGCGGGTTCGCCGGCTACGCCCAGATCGGCTTCGACAACGAGCGGCAGGACGCGGACGACAAGATCACCGTCAATCTGACCTTCTCGGAAGCGGTCACCAATCTTGAGTTCACGATCACCGACGTTGATGAGTTCGGGCTGGGACGACTTCGTCGAAGTCTTTTACAATACGGGCTCGGGCTTCGTGAACGCCAAGACGGGGACCTTTGAGACCATGGGGCCGGCGGTCGCCCGCGACGACGAAAGCTTCGGCGACGGCTGGGAAGGGACGGCGAGCGCCGCGTCCTCCTCGTCCGACGGCAATCTCGCGTTCGATTTTGGAACGCTGCAGGTGACGGCGGTCCGCATCGTCTATTTTTCCGGCAACGACGCCGGCGGCGGCGGGTTCAATCCGTCAGGCCAGCAGCTCGGGATCAGCGACGTCACCTATGACAAGATCATGCCGCTGCTGACCGCGATGAAATCAGTCTCGATGGTCGCGTCGAGCGGCAACGCCAGCTTCGCCATTCCGGGAAGCGACGTCTATTACACGCTGACGGTGACGAATTCCGGGGACGGAACCGTCGATACCGACACGCTTTTCCTCGCCGACCCGATCCCGGCCGACGTCGAATTCTACAACGCCGACATCGACGGCGGCGGGCCGGCGACGGGCGCTGTCTATTTCACGCAAACGGGGGCCGGGCTGACCTTTACGCTTGGAACCGACGTTCGCTATTCCAATGCCGGTTCAGCGCCGGCGACCTTCGCCGCCTGCGTCTACAGCCCAAGCGCCGGCTACGACCCGAATGTCAGGTATTTATGCCTCAACCCGAAGGGAAAGATGCTCGCGGGAACGCCGGACCCGACGTTCAGCCTGCAGTTCCGCGCACGGATCAAATAGAAGCGGCCACCGAAAGAAACAGTCAGCGCCGTGCTGGCCGCGTTCAACGACGACGATAGAGGGCCCTCTTGATGCAACCCGATCCGGTTGATCCAAAACCGCCGTCGATCGACGAGCGGCTGGAGCACCTTCTGACGCGCGACCGCACGGCGCGATACCAGCTTTGGCAAGCCCTGCTGGCAGGCCTTCTTGCGCTCGCCGCAATCATTCTGTTCGCCACCCTCGCTGTCAAAGGCGACACCGCCCGCGGCGGTCCCGCAGCGATCGCGCGCGCGATCGCCGACGCGCCGGCGACGGCATGGACGCTCGTGCGCCAAACCGCGTCCCGTCACCATGTGCGGCTCGTCGCGGAACAGCGCTTCACGGGCCAGAGCGGCTTTGCGTCGAGCGGACCGGGCGCTGCTCCCGCCGGCGCGATGCTCCTGCTCTCGCGGTTCGACGGGCGACGCGGCGTCGTCGAACTCATCGATATCGCCTCGGGAGAGGTCCGGCACGCTTGGCGCCCCGACATGACGCGCATCAACAAGCTTTCGCGCCTGTCGCCGAAGGTCGCGAAACTCGCCCGCGACTTTCACACCGGTCGCTACATCCTCTATCATCCGGTCCCGGAGGATGACGGATCGCTGGTCTTTCACGGCATGCACAGCCCGCTCGTGAAAATCGACGCCTGCGGGAATCCCGTCTGGACGCTCGACGGTCTCTTCCATCATGCGATCGAACGCGACGCCGACGGCGATTACTGGGTCACCGAACAGCTGGCTCCCCCGACAGTGAAGCGCGTCGGCAAGGATTTCCAGGACGACGCCGTCGTCAAAGTGTCGCCAGAGGGCAAGGTCCTCTTCCGGAAATCCGTCTCGCAGATTTTGATCGACGCAGGGTTCGCCCACATCGTCTATTCGCGCGACGCCTATGATCCAGACCCCATCCACCTCAACGACGTCGAACCTGTGCTGACCGACGGGCCGCGCTGGCGGAAGGGCGATTTGTTCCTCAGCCTCCGCAATCCGTCGATGATCGCGCTCTATCGTCCGTCAACGGATGAACTGCTCTGGACGAAGCAGGGGCCGTGGCTGATGCAGCACGACGTCGACATCCGGAGCGAGCGTGAAATCGCGGTGTTCGACAACAACACCATGGTCGTGCCGTCGGGCGAACGGGTCGACGGCGTCAACGACTATGTGATCTATGATTTTGAAACGGACCGCGTCAGCTCGCCCTATCGCGCCGGCTTCGAGGCGCAGGAAATCCGCACCAACAACAACGGCCTCGCCGAACCGCTCGAAGACGGATCGCTGATGGTCGAGGAGCAGAATTACGGGCGCATCGTCGCCTTCGACGCCGCCGGCGCGGTTCGCTGGAGCTACGTCAACCGCGGCGCGGACGGACGGATCTATCAACTCGGCTGGTCGCGCGTGCTCCAGGCCGCGCGCGCCGCAAGCCTCGAAGAAGGGCTGGAAAAGGCGCAATGCGCCGCTGCCGATTAGCGGCGGGCGCGTCAGCCGGAGAGCTTCCTGTAGAGATCGGCCGCCTCGGCGATGAGCGCTTCATCGGCCCCCTCAAGCCCGCCCGGCCGCGTCGTCGGCGCGCGAAGGCGCGCCGCGGCGGCAAAAAGGGCGCCTTCGTTCGCGATCCCGACGCTCTGTGCGAGCCCTGAAAGCGCGCCTGACGGATCGCTGAGCAGCCGCTCGTAATCGAAAAAGGCGACGCCGTCGGCTCGGCGCGCCTCCGCGTAGCGGTAAGCGTCGATCCAGTAGCGGAGCCAGAAGTCGACGCTGCCGGCGCCCGCCGGCGAAAGGCCGCGCGCGAAGAAATCGATCGGGCGGAAATTCGCGCCGAAGTCGAAATGGCCGATCCAGCGCATGTAATCCGCCGCGAAAGGGTCCTCGTCGTGCATCGCGAGGAAGCGCCGATGCTGCGTCATCAGCGACCGGACATGCGACGCCGGCTCGCGCAGGCAAATCGAGGACCGTCGCGTCCGCAAACATGGCCTTCAGCGCGTCGATGCGGCTGATATTCGCGTTGTTCTTCGACAAATAGCGCCTGGGTTCGCCGCCCTCCGATTGAGCAGCGATCAGCTTGCGGACGAGGTTGACTAAAGCCTCCCGAAACTCGGTCGAGAGATCCGCGGCGCCGACCGGCGACAGGCTGGCGGCGCCGACAATCTTGTCGCGCATATAGGCGAGCCAGGCGATCTCTTCGAACGCCTCCGGGCTGTCGAATGAAATCTCGACGCCGTCGCCATGCGCGCGCTCGCGCTTTGCGCCGGATTTGCGGGATCCCCTTGGTCAAGTCGGACCACAGGATCGGCGCAAGAACGAAGGGCATCTCGCGATAGGTGAAGGTTGCGAATTCCCCCGTCGCGTACAGCGTCTCCAGCAAAAGCGTCGAGCCGGCGCGCGGCAGTCCGGTCACGAACACCGGTCGTCGCGCTTCGACCTGAGCAAAGCGCGGCGCCATGAGATCGCTTTCGAGTTCGCCGAGCGCTTTTTGCAGGACGGGATGCGCGAAGGCGAGCCGATGCAGGAGCCGGTCCGTCCGGGAATAGGCGGACGCCGGCGATTTACCGCTTCCGGCCATGCCGGATCCACGCATAGAGAAGCAGGACAGCCGCCGAGACGATCAAAGGCGTCGGCCGGACCGCATAGGCGGCGAGCGTCTCGAACGGGCCTGCGGCGAACGACGCGGCGTAAAGGACAGCGAGCGCTGCGACGCCGGCCGCGCCTATCTTGGCGACGATGGCGGCGACGGCCTTGAAGGTCGCGCCGCTCAGGCTCTGCAATCCCGACGCCTTGTCTTCGTCGGACAGCGTCGTCGAACGGAAGATGCCGATCGAACGGGCGACGTGCGCTTGCAATGCGGCGACGCTCGCCGGCGTCTTCGCCGCGACAAACGCTTCGTAAAACGCAATGGCTGCGGCGATGACCGCGGCGAGCATCATTCGCCGGCGGCGTCAGTCGTCGACGGCGGCGCTGCCGGTTGAACCGTCGCTGCAGCCGACGCCTGTTTCTTTTCGCGCCGTTTGCGCAGCATGATCTTCACCGGATACCAGACGAGGCCCGCCAGCATCATGAAGAAGGCGGCGACCCCGCCAAGCGCGGCGGCGATGACGCCAAGCCCCAATCCGGGCCCGACATAGGCGGACGCCGGCGTGGCTGCGAAGGCGAGGCCGACAACAACCGAACCAATCCAAACCGCCCGGCCGGACATCATTCGCCGCAACTGCTCCATCGCACACACCGTCCCGTTCCAAGGTTATCCGCCGATGCGGGCGAAATCCGTTCGCGCGCCGGCCTTTGCCGATTTACTACGCGCCGTTGCGCGCAAATTCCATGCCGGCGCGGCATCCGCCGGCCGAGCCGCGCAGGAAATTGGAATCCGAAGGGCGCCGAAGCGATTCCGCCACCCGGACCTCACTCTTGGCAAGGTGACACCCCATGCCCGAGCGTCGCCCGCTCGGCTGGCGCCGCCGGAAGCTTGCGATCCGCGACGTCCGGCGTGCAGGTCCGGGCGTGGATCAAGGAGAGGCGGGCTGCGCCTTTCTGCGGCGACCCCCGACCCTCAGGATCGAGAATTGGGTGTCGAGGTATTTCTGGCACGCCGCCGCGAGGGCGTCGCGGTTCGAGGCGTGATAGGAATCAACGAACCCGCCGCACATCAGCGCGAACTGAGGCTGGCTCGCCGCCCGCTTGCGCGGCCCGGCGCCCGCCGACGCGGTTTTTCTTTCATGAGAAGGCATTTCGATCTCCGGCTGCGCTGCAAGGGAACACGGACGCTGACACGGAAGAACGCGACAAGCGGGAACCGTTAAGGCGAGTTTTGCCGAACGCAAAGGAAAGCGGCGTACGCGGATCGCGGGAAAATCATCGGGAAAAATGGAGCGGGCGAGGCGATTCGAACGCCCGACCCTCAACCTTGGCAAGGTTGTGCTCTACCCCTGAGCTACGCCCGCTCGGCGTGTCGGTCGCTGGCAAGAAGGCGCCGCGGCGGGTTGGGCGGTCTATGCCACGGGCGGCCGCTTTGCAAGGCGGTTTGAGCGCTTGCGCGGGCCTCGCCGGCGAGGGTTGCGGCCTTGGCATAAGGTTCTAGCGGTCACCCGCGTTTCCGCGGGAGCAAAGCCGGACACGGCGAAAATGCGAAGCCCGAAATCCCGCCGCCCGCGCCGATCTTTTCGCCCTTCTCGACCGCACGGGCGTCGCCCACGGACCGTCGATCACCCGCCGATCTTCACCGTCGAGGAAGGCCGGGGGCTGAAGAGAGCAATGGCCGGGCGGGCATTCGAAAAACCTCTTCCTCAAGGACAAGAAGGACCGGCTGTTTCTCGCGGTCGCGCATTGCGAGACGCGCGTCGATATTGTCGGCTCGGCAAGCGCGGCGGAAGTCGAAGGGGCGGCTCTCGTTCGGCACAGCCTGAGCTGATGACGGCGACGCTTGGCGTCATTCCGGGCGCGGTGACGCCTTTTGCGCTGATCAACGAAACGGCAAAAGCGATCGAGAGGTCGATTGTCGACAGCGGCGCTCATCGACTGCGACGCCGTCTGGTTCCATCCGCTCGAAAACACGGCCTCGACCGCGGTCTCGGCCGCAGGATTCTTGAAATTCCTCGCTGCCTGCGGCTTCGAACCGCGCCTGATCGACCTCGCAAGCCGCATCGAAGCGGTTGATGCGCGGCGATTTCTGGCGGTTGCGTTCCGGGGCGCGCGACATCATCTAGTGTGGCGCGAAATCCGGAGTTCTCAATGACACGACATTATCGAGCCAGTCGCGAAAGGGCCCGCTCAAACAGATCTGATCAAGGACGGCGCGATCGAGACGTTCGAGACGCGATGTGCTTGAAGCGCCTCGATGACGGTCGCCGGTGATCGTCGATTTCTGGGCCGAGTGGTGCGGCCCTGCCGCCAGCTGACCCCGCTGTCTTGAAAAGGCGGTCGACGGCGCGAAGGGCGAGGTCCGGCTCGTCAAGGTCGACATCGACAAGAACAAGATGCTGGCCTCGCAGCTGCGCATCCAGTCGATGCCGACCGTCTACGCGTTCTTTCAGGGGCGGCCCGTCGACGGCTTTCAGGGCGCGGTGCCGGAAAGCCAGATCAAGGCGTTCATCGAGCGCCTGACCGGGATGGCGGGCCTGCCGCCGGCGAGGTCGATCTCGCCGCTGCATCTCGCCGCCGCCGACAAAGCGCTCGCCAAGGGCGACGCCGCCGCCGCGGCGCGAGCTTAGCCGATGTCGCGCAAATCGCGGAAGAGGCGGGCGCCACTCAATTTCCGCGCGCGTCGCTGGCCTCGCGCAAATGCTGTCACGCGCCCGGGCGATTTCGCCGGCGCGCGCTAAGTCCTCGACGCTCCCGCCCGAAGCAAGCAGACCGACGCCGCGTTCAGCTCCGTCCGTGCGCAGATCGAACTTGCCGGAAGAAAGACGGCGGCGACAGCGCGGGATCTGAAGCGCTGAGGCCGGCGCCGATCCGAAGGATTTCGCGCTGAGCTTCGAACTCGCCGGAGCGCTCGTCGGCGGCGGCGACATGGAGCGCGGCGTCGACGAACTGCTGGCGATGTTCGCGGCGGACCGGGCCTGGAACGAGGACGCGGCGCGCAAGAAGCTCGCTCACGATGTTCGAGGCGCTCGGAGCGACAAATGCGCAGACCCAGAACGGCCGGCGGCGCCTCTCGTCGCTGCTTTTCTCATGACGGCCGCGGCGCGCGCCGCAAAAAGCCCGTGGCGTGCACGGACGCGCGCAGCCGGCCCGCATCCCGCTCTTTCCGCTTGCCGGGCGCATGCTGCTTCCGGGCGGCCAGCTGCCGCTCAACATTTTCGAGCCGCGCTATCTGCAGATGATCGACGACGCGCTCGGCGGCGTCGGCATGATCGGCATGGTTCAGCCGCGCGACGAGGCGGAAGGAGGCACGCCGCCGGCCTTTACGCCGTCGGCTGCGCGGGCCGCATCCGTCGTTTCTCGAAACCGGCGACGGGCGCTATCTCATCACCTTGAGCGGCACGTTTCGCTTCGCATCGCGCGAGAGCTCGCCGTCGATACGCCCTATCGCCAGGCCCTCATCGATTGACGCGTTTTATACGCGCGACGATCGCCGATCCGTCGGCGGCGCTGGTCGACCGCGAGCGGCTTTTCGCCGCGATGCGCGGCTATCTCGACTATGAAAAGCTGAAGCGCGACTGGAAAGCGGCGGCGAGGCGCCGTCGATGCGCTGGTCGATTCGCTGGCGATGGGCTGTCCTTTCGCGCCGAACGAAAAACAGGCACTGCTGGAAGCGGAAAACGTCGCCGATCGCGCGGAATGCCTCATCGCGCTGATGCGAATGAGCGGCTCCGATGCCGGCGACAGCCAGATCGTGCAATAAGGAGGATAGATGTTGACGACGCCCCACAATGACATCGACCCGAAGCTTCTCGAAATTCTCGTCTGTCCGCCGACGAGGGGCCCGCTCGTCTACGAAGGAAAAGGGCGAGCTTGTCAGCAAAAAGGCGCGCCTCGCCTATCCTGTCCGGGACGGCATCCCGATCATGTTGGCCGAGGAGGCGCGCGCGCTGACCGATGCGGAGGCGAGCGCCTTGCCCTGAAGAGTCGCGCGGTTGTGAGGGCGGCGGACGGCGTCGCCACAATTGGGCCCAGCAGAGGACGCCTTTCGCCCTCTATGCCTGTAGCGTCGGACGCGCGATCGTCCTGATTGAAGCGAGGATTTCATGCTTGCGGTTCTGTTGACGACTGTCGCCTTCGCCCTGGCGCAATCCGCCTCCGGCGCGCGCCGTGCCAGCGGCTCCCCTGTCAGCGCGCCTTCACGCCAGGCGGCTGAAGCGCCGCCGACGAAAGCGCCGGTCAAAACCGCCGCCGCCGCGCCGACAAAAACGAGCGCGATCGCCGCGCCGAAGCCCGTCTTCGAGACGATGAGCGATGAGGCCGTCGCCGGCGAAGTCCTCACCTATCTCGAAAATCTGACGACCCTCTCCGGGACTTTCGTGCAATCGGCGCCGTCGGGCGCTGTCGCCACCGGAAAATTCCATCTGCGCCGGCCGGGCCAGATCCGGTTCGATTATGACGATCCCTCGCCGATCACGATCGTCGCGACGCAAGGCATGGTCTATGTCGAGAACAGCGAGCTTGAGACGACCGATTCCTATCCGCTGAAGAAGACGCCGTTGCGCTTTCTTCTCAGCAAGAAGATCGACATCGGCGACGCCGCGCTGAAGTCGGTCGAGCGCGGGGCGGATTCGGTCGCGGTCACCTACGCGTCGACCGGTGAGGAGACCGAAGGCGAGATCACGCTCGTCCTCGCCGCGCCGAGGCTCGCGATCGAACAGTGGGCGATCACCGATCCTCAAGGGGGCGTCACAATTGTCGCGCTGCAGGGCGTTTCGGCGGGCGGAACGATCCACAACCGCCTGTTTGCGGCCCCCGAAGCGGGTGGCGCGTTCATTAACAAATAGAGAGACGATCACGAATCCGTTGGTCGCCACGTCACAGGCAAGCTTTTTTTCAAACACCCTATTGAAAAGTTACCGGGTGCGGCGTTAGAGTAACAGTGCGTTGGGTGACTTTCTTTCGGACCGGCGTTGCCCCCCCGCTAGCAGGTCCGACCGTCGCCCACCGTCGCCGGATTATCCCCTCCCGGCGTAGGCGCAACAGCGCAGCTTAGCGCCCGATCCTGTCCCAGGATCGGGCGCTTTTTTTGCCGCATATCCGGCGTTCGCCGCTGGCTGCTAGGGTGCATTAACGCCGTCGATGGTAAGGGCGGCTGTTGATGCGCCGCGAAGGTGGAGTCGATGGTCGAATTCTCATTTGAATCAGCGCGTGAGGCGCCGTCAGGGCTCGTCGATCGCGCGCTCGAGGGCGAGGTTTTCGTCATTCGCCGCGCGCTCCAGCATTTCGATCTGATGAAAACGCTCATCGACACGAGCCTTGAAGGCGTCCGGAAAAGCGCCGGCGAGGACGCGGCGCGGCGCGCCGAGAAAGACGGTTTCCATCGCATCCATGAATGGGTGTCGCCGACGCAGATCCCGGCGCTCACCGAAGCGGTCTATGACGAGGTGCGCCCGCTCGCGCCGGCGTTCCTCCGAAAGTTCGTAGGCGAAGCGTTTCCGGACGCCGAGACGCTCTACTACGAAGAAACGCCGAACGTCCGCTTTCACATTCCCTACGATCTCGCGCGCGAGCACAAATCGACCTTCAACGAATTCGCGAAGGATTACGGGCAAGGCAAGATCGTCGCGCACGGCCCGCATCGCGATTCCTGGCTCGATTGCCCGTCGAACGGCGTCAATCTGTGGTTCGCGATCGGCCGCGTCAAATCCGGCAACGGCCTCACCGTCTATGTCGACGATTACGGGCGGGACTTCCGGTACAAGCGCAGCGGCGACATCGCGGATGGCGAAAAGCTCCACAAGCCGCAGACCTTCGATCTCGCGCCCGGCGACTGCATCATGTTCCACACCGACCAGATCCACGGCTCGGAGCTCAATCGCACCGATGAAACACGTTTCGTCATTTCCTTCCGGATGACGTTCGGCAAACCAGCGTTTCCGAACCGGCATTTCCATCGTTACGTTCATTCGGGTCTTGCGGAATCGCCGCTGCGCTTCCTCGCGCACGCGCCAGCGATGGCGCAGGCGAGCTATCCAAGGAGCCTTGCGCAGCGGATCAAGGAGAAACTCTCGCCGGCGTCCGCCGACCTTCCCGCGCGCGCGCCCGAAATCATCGGCGTCGCCCGTGGCGGAAAAATCGTGGTCGCTCTCGGCGATGTCGCAGTCGGCGAAGTGCGCGGCGCTTCCGAAGCGATCTGCGTCGCGCGGCTGTCGGAGCGAAAGGCGATCGCCGTCACGCGGCGCTGTCCGCATTCCGGCGGCGATCTCGCGAACGGCTGGGTCGATGGAAACCGGGTCGTATGTCCCTGGCACAACCTCCCGTTCGACGCCGAAACGGGGCGCTCGCCCTGTTCAAGCCTGCCCGCGCTGAAGCGGCTCGCCTGCGAGATTGTCGGCGATGAGATCGTGATCGACCCGGCGAAGGTTTTGACCGACGCGGTCGACGCGTAGCGGCGGCTCAAAGGAGCGATCGGCGCAGCATTGTTGCGGACCGCGCCCGCGCTTATGTAAACGCCATGACCGACCCCGATTTCGAGGCGCTGACGCGCGAACTGCCGGCGCTCTCGCGCATCCGGCGCTTCGCCCACACGCTGGAGGCGATCCCCTGGTTCGCCAATCTTGGCGAACCGCTGACGCCGGGCGCGCGCGCCGCCGCCCGTCAGTATGCGGACGGTCTTGGGTTTCCCGACGCCGATGTCGGCATCCTGATCGACTGGGACGACGCGGCCGCGGCCGCCGAGCATCTCGACTGGAACAGCCCCGCCTGGGAGGCCGAAGAACTCCGGCGCTCCGATCTGACCGGGCGCGCGCTCGAAACCCTCTCTGAGGAGGCGCTTTCGATCGCGATGACCTTGATCGCCGACCGTGTCTCGGACCCGGCGATAGAGGCGATGGAGCAGGCAAGCTTCATCTGGGATGTCGAGGACGAGGCGCAAAAGCAGCTCGCGGTCGGCGCCGCGGTCCAGGCCGCGCATCAGGCGGCGCTCGTCCTCATCGCGGCGGCCGATCCCTCGTTCGACGCCGACGATCATCCGTTCACGGCGAAATTCCGCCTGTTCGAGTTCGGCCGCTGGCCGGTCGGGATCATCGGGAATTCGTTCAATCTGTTTTAGAGGCGACGGGCTGGCGCTGAATGGCGACCTGCGCGCCATGTCTGCCGGGCCGACAATCAGATTCGACTTGGGGCCGGTCCGGCTTGGGTGCGCCGCTGGCAGGTCAGTCAGTCATCCTGCGGCTAGGACTTTGGACGCGACTGCTTGCGAGGGGTCGAATGCCGCTGCGCCTCGACATAGGAGCGCAACACCGCGTTCATGCGGGTCAGATGCCCCTTGCCTTGCGCCTGAAAGAAATCAAACACGTCTTCATCAACGCGAAGATGCACCGATTTCTTCGCGGCCGAATAGGGCCGCGCGTTCTCCCAGAACTCGGCGGGCACGTCAAAGGTCGTCGCGCCGTTTCGCGGCGCGCGAACCTCACCCCGCTTCTTCATGGCGCGCAACTCTGCGAGCGAGGCGCGCCTTGGCTTTTCTTTTGCTTCGGTCATTGAGCTTCCATGCTGTTACAAGTCGTCGAACATCGTCGCGATCGACGTAAATGACGCAGTACCAAACCCCGTCATTCACTCCGATCGCCGTAAACCTTTTCTCCCCCGCGTGTCGCGGGTCCTCGTAAATCTCAAGCGCGCCCTCGTTCTCGAAAATAAGGGCTGCGTCGAGGATATCGATCCCGTGTTTTTCCAAAACGTCTTCGCGCTTGTTCTCATCCCACTCGAAATTCATGTGTCCTGGTTGTCCTAATCACTGTCGCCGCCGCGGCTATCAATTATTAGGGCGTTTATGAAAATGCGCCCATCCTCTAAAATGAAGGGATGAGGTCGATCCTCATCCCTACCTTCGAAAGGTACACTTTTGTGTACACATCGTCAAGCCTCTTTCTTCGCCGTCCCCTTGGCGCCGGCGACTACCGCCCTAACGCCGCCTCGCCGATCAGATAGCATCCGAAAAACGTCAGGACCGCGACGAACCCCTTGCGGAATTTTTCTTCCGGCATGTCGCGCAGAAGCTGCGTTCCCGCCGCGGCGCCGAGAAATCCCGCGACGACGACGGCGAGGATGATCGCCGCCCAATCGGCGTAGGCAAAGCCGACGAAGCCGAAGGCGACGGACTTCAATGCATGCTGCGCGGTCATCGCGCCGGCGTGGGTCGCGACGGTCTTCAGCTTGTCGAGCCTTGCGACGGAAACCATTGCGGCGGCGATCGGCCCGGTCGCGCCGACAAACATCGACAACACCGCGCTTGCGGCGCCCGTCGCGAAATAGGTCTTCTTGCCGGGCGAAAAGCCTTTGGGCTTCGGCCCGTAGATCGTCAGCAGGACGAACGCGCCGATCAGCGCCTTGAGCAGGCGTTCGGGAATTTCGACGTAAAGCCGCGCGCCGGCGATCACGCCGGCGAGCGATCCGAGAGCGAACCAGAGAACGATCGGCCAGACGACGGTTTTCCATTGCAGGAAGAGCGCGGCTCGCATTCGACCCGAGCTGCGCGACGCCGTGCACCGGAATGACTGCGGCGGGCGGCATCAAGGCGCCCATGATCGCCAGCAGCGCAAGGCCGCCGCCGAGCCCGAACGAGGCGGTCAGCGCCGACGTGAAAAAGCTCGACAGGACGATGATCGCCGCGGCGGTTGCGGACAATCCGTCGGGGAGGAGGGCGTTCATAGGGATGTGAGATCAGGGATTTGGGAAGTGCAGGATAGCGAACGTCGCGCCCGGCTGCTATCGGGGCGATCCCAAATCCCTGATCCCAAATCCGTTGCCGCATGAAAATCGCCACCTGGAACATCAATTCCGTCCGCTTGAGGATCGACCTCGTCCGCCGGTTTCTGGAGGAGGAGGCGCCGGACGTCCTGTGTCTTCAGGAAATCAAGTGCGTGAACGACCAGTTTCCGGCCAAGGCGCTCGCCGCCGCCGGCTACAAGCATCAGGCGGTGTCGGGACAGGCCGGCTATCACGGCGTCGCCATCGTCTCGAAGGCGCCGCTGAAGGACGTCGAGGCGCAAAGCTTTTGCGGCAAGGACGACTGCCGCCACATCGCGGCGACGCTTTCGGGCGTCCGCATCCACAATTTCTACATTCCCGCGGGCGGCGATGTTCCGGACCCGGATCAAAACGACAAATTCGCGCACAAGCTTCAATTCCTGAAGGACCTAGCCGGCGCTTTTTCTGGCGGCGGCGCGAAGAGGAAGGAAATTCTCGTCGGCGATCTCAACGTCGCGCCGCGCGAGCATGACGTCTGGTCGCACAAACAGCTTTTGGGCGTCGTCTCGCACACGCCGGTCGAGGTCGGTCTCCTGAACGCCGCGATCAAGGCGGGGCGCTGGATCGACGTCGCGCGCGAGATCGTCCCCGAGCCTGAAAAACTCTACACTTGGTGGTCCTATCGCGCGGCCGATTGGCGAGCCTCCAATCGCGGGCGGCGCCTCGATCATATCTGGGTGACGCCGGCGCTCGAAAAGGCGGCGCTGTCGCAGGGGCGCGGCGCCTTCTCGATCCTCGAGAACGCGCGCGGCTGGGAGCGCCCGTCCGACCATGCGCCGGTGATGTTGACGCTGGATATGTAGGGCGGCGCTTCAGCCCGCCATGCGCGACCGCGGCGAGGATGAAACGGCGGGCTGAAGCCCGCCCTACGAGAATCGCTTCAAGACGCCGATCAGCCGCTCGACATCCGCTTCGTCATTATACAGATGAACCGAAAATCGCAAACCGCCCTGGCGCCGGTCATGCGTGATTTTTTCCTCGGCGAGCGCGGCGCTCGCCCCCTCGAGATCGCGCGGCCGGAGAATGAACGAGCAGCCGCGCTCTCCGGCTTTCGTATGCGACAGAAAAGCGGACGCTGGCAGCGCGCCGACGAGGCGGCCCAGTAATTTCTGGTTATGGGCGGCGACCGCGGCTGGCGTCGCTTGCGCAAGGAGGTCAAGCCCCGCCCGCGCGATCGCATAAGGCGCGACCGAGGGCGTGCCGCCCCAGAAGCGTTTGGCCGCCGGCGCATAGGTGAAGCGCCTGATGTCGAATTCGAACGGGTTTTCGTGGCTGAACCAGCCGACATCGTGCGGCGCGCATTTCGGGGCGACGCCCGGATTGACCCAGAGCCAGCCGGCGCCGTTGCCCCCGCAGAGATATTTGACCGACGTGCCGGTGATGAAATCGGCGTCCCATTCGTCCGCGAAGATTTCGACCGCGCCCGCCGACTGCGCGGCGTCAACGATGGCGACGACGCCCTTTTCCCTGGCGCGGCGAACGATCTCGGCGACCGGCGTCTTGAGGCCGAGATTGGAGAACACATGCGTCACATGAACCATGTGGACGTCGTCGCGGAAGGCTTCCGCCCAGGCGTCGGGATCAGCGAGATGGGGACCGCTCTTGAGGAAGACCGGTTTCAGACCCAGCTTTTCAGCCTGCGACAGGACGAACCCGACGGTTGGAAAATCCTCCTCACAAAGGACGATTTTCGTGCGGCCTTTCGGAACGGCGAGCGAAAACAAAATCTTGGTGAGCGCGCTCGATATGTTGGTCTGCGGACAAATGTCGTCGGCGCTGGCGCCGATGATGCGGGCGAGGGCCGTGCGGTAGCGGTCGGTCCCGGCGAGCCACTGGTCCCAGACCGCCGCGGTCCCGGCGGCCCATGGCGCGAAATAGGCGCTTTCGAGCGCACGCGCGCGCCGCAAGCGGCAGGAGGCCGACCGAATGCGACAGGAAATAGGGCCCGGGGGGCTTGTTGAAGGCGGACGACAGCATGCGGCTCCCCTCCTATCAGGGGGCCTGTTCGGGCGAAAGCCGCGCCCGAACAGGGCCGGCGATGACGCATGGAAGCTTGTGCTGATAGAAGGGTCGCCGGGATTGGCTGAGAGACAACATGCGCGGCTATTTCGGCGTCGGATCGGAGAAAATCTCGAAACAGATGAATCTCGGGGCGGTCATGCGGACCGCCAACGCCTTCGGCGCGAGCTTCATCTTCACCATCGGCTCGCGCCTGAAAGCGCGGGAGGCGGCGCTCGCCGACACCTCGAAAAGCGCGGGGCACGTGCCGCTCTATGAATGGGCGAGCGTCGAGGAAATGGTTTTGCCGCAGAAATGCGCGCTCATCGGCGTCGAACTTGACGAGCGCGCGGTCGATCTGCCGACCTTCCCCCATCCGCTCAACGCCGCCTATCTCCTCGGGCCGGAAAAGGGCGATCTATCGGACGCCGCGAAGGCGCGCTGCGCGGCGATCGTCAAAATCCCGACGCGCTTTTGCGTCAATCTTTCGGTGGCGGCGGCGATCGTCCTGTATGACCGCATGCTGACGCTCGGGAATTACGAGCGGCGGCTGTCGCTCGCCGGGCTTGCCGCAAAACGGCGCGACTAAAAAAAGCCGCCCGGCGGAACCGGGCGGCTTGTTTTTCTGTCTGACAGGTTCTGACCTAGCGGCGGCCGCGACGGGCCTTCTTTTTGGCCGGGGCCTTCTTCGCCTTCTTGGCTTTTTTCTTCGGCGCCGGCTCTCCAAGCTTGTCGAGCGCGTCGGCGTAGGCGGAGAGCGATTTCATGAAGCCGGCTTGCTGGGCTTTCGGCAGGACGTTCAGCGCCGCCGTTTCCGCCCGACCGACGCCCGACATCGCGGCGTTGAGAACGCGCCGGCCGGTCGCGGTGATCGAGACCGCGTTGGCGCGCGCATCTTCCTTGGTGCGCGAGCGCGAGAGAAGCCCGCGATCGAGCATCCGCGCGATCATGTCCGCGAGCGTCGAGCGGTCGATGCCGGTCGCCCGGACGAGATCGGTCTGGCTGAGGCCTTCGTTTTTCGAGACGACGTGCAGGACCTCGAACTGGCGCGGCGTCGGACCGTCGGCGCCGACGCCGTCGGCGTAAAGGTCGTGCGCGAATTGCTGGGCGCGGCGCAGCAGGTGGCCGGGCGATTTTCTGAGATCATAAGCCATGAGGAGGTCTCCCGTTTGCGTTTTGCGCCGCTCGAGGGGGTCGGCGCCGGTTATCTTGGCGGCGACCGAACGCGCTAGGATCAGGGTTCGACGCCGACGCCGATGGTTTTGACTGGATCATGCGGCTGGTCAAGGAATATCGTCCCTGAATCCGGACTTTTCAATGACCGCGTCGATCACAAAATGAAATGCGCCTTGGGCTGATGATCAGCGGACGGGCTTTTTCTTGAGCGCAGGCGACGGAGGCTGACGATGGATGAAAAAACCCCGGCGGGACCGCATTTCCGCAAGGAGACGCCGGAAGGCGAGGATCGCGTCCGCGACGTTTGCGGCCGGTGCGGCTTCATCGACTACAAGAATCCGAAGATCGTCGTCGGATCGGTGCTGACCTTCGAAGACAAAGTGCTCTTGTGCCGGCGCGCGATCGAGCCGCGCCGGGGCTTTTGGACGCTGCCGGCGGGCTATCTCGAACTCGGGGAGTCGGTCGAGGACGGCGCGCGCCGCGAGGCCTTCGAGGAGGCTCTGGTCACGCCGACGCTCGAGCGGGTGCTCGCCGTCTACAGCGTGCCGCGCATCTCGCAGGTGCAGATCATGTTCCGCGGGCGCCTTTCCTCAGCCGAGGTCGCGCCCGGCGTTGAAAGCCTCGAGGCGCGCCTCTTCGGCTGGGACGACGTGCCGTGGGCCGATCTCGCCTTTCCGACGGTCGCCTGGGCGCTCCGCCACTGGAAGGAGACGCAAGGTCGGACGGATTTCCCCGTCTTTGGAAACGCCGAGTAGGGGAGAGGGAAAAGGGAAGAGGGAAAGGGAAGAGGGAAAGGGAAGAAGTCCTAGTCCCTTTTCCCTTTTCCCTCTTCCCCGGCTTGCCCTTGCGTGTGGTGCGCGAGGAAGGGGGCTTGCGAGATGGCGAAGAGGACATTCACCGCGGTAAAGCCCCAGATCTTCAGATTGACCCATTGCGCTTCTCCGGCGCAAGCGCCGCCGCCGGTCAGATCGCAGTCGCGCGTCAGCCAGCGCCAGGCGATCTCGTTCGCGAGCCCGAGGACGGCGAAAAAGACGACATAGCGCTTGGTGAGAATGCGCCAGGCGTCCTCCGGCAGGTGCAGCGCGCCGTCGAACAAGGAGCGCAGGAAGTTCCGGCCCGTCGCAAGCCCGCCCGCAAGCGTCATCGCGAACATCGCGTAGACGATTGTCGGCTTCATGTAGAAGAACGTCTTGTCGTGGAAAATGAGGGTGAGCGCGCCAAGAACGCCGATCGCGACGCCGCTGACGAGCAGCATCGGCGCGACGCGGCGCTCCTTGAAGACGCTGTACGCGAAGGCGACGGCGTAAGCGGGAAGGAACGCCGAGACCGCGAGGAACAGTTCGCCGCCCGGCTCGACCGACTGCCCGAAGACGGGCGCGAGCCGGCGGCCGAAAAAATAGGCGACGAAGAAGACGAGCAACGGGCCGAAATCAACCAGAAACTTCGCGCGGCCGGAAAGGCGTCTTTGAGGAACCCCGCTCATGGCTCGCCTCTAGCCGTGTCCGCCGTGCGAGGAAAGTCCGGCAAGCGCGCGCGCGAATTCAAGCGCGTCGAAAGGCTGGAGGTCTTCGACCCGCTCGCCGACGCCGACGAAATGAATGGGGAGGGGATGGCGCTCGGCGAGCGCGACCAGAACGCCGCCGCGGGCCGTGCCGTCGAGCTTGGTCATGACGAGGCCGGTGACGCCGGCGATCTCGCGGAAGGCGTCGGCCTGGCCGAGCGCGTTCTGGCCGACCGTCGCATCGAGGATCAAGAGCGTGTCATGCGGCGCCGACGGGTCGAGCTTCTTCAGGACGCGAACGATCTTGGCGAGCTCGTCCATCAGCTCGCGCTTGTTCTGGAGACGCCCCGCGGTGTCGATCAGAAGGACGTCGACGCCTTGCCTTTTCGCGCGCTCGAACGCCTCGAACGCAAGGCCGGCGGCGTCGGCGCCCGCCTCTTTCGCGACGACTTCAGCGCCCGTGCGCTCGCCCCAGATCCTCAGCTGTTCGACCGCCGCCGCGCGGAACGTGTCGCCGGCGGCCAGCATGACTTTAAGGCCGTCCTTGCGGAACCGGTCGGCGAGCTTGCCGATCGTCGTCGTCTTGCCGCCCCCGTTGACGCCGACGGCGAGGATCACATGCGGGCGGCGCGACGCGTCGATGACGAGCGCTTTCTCGAGAGGCTTCAAGGTCTCGGCGACGACCTCGGCCAGCGCCGCTTTCACCTCCTCGTCGGAGACCTCCTTGTTGAACCGGTCGCGCGCAAGCGCCGCGCGGACGCGCGCTGCGGCCGCGACCCCGAGGTCGGCGCCGATCAAAAGCTCTTCGAGCGCGTCGAGGGTTTCGTCGTCGAGTTTCTTCTTTGCAACGATCGATACGACGCCGTCTGAGATGCGCTGCGAGGTCTTTTGAAGACCGCTTGCAAGGCGCGCGAAAAACCCTTGCGGCGCCGGCCTTTCTTCGGTGTCAGTGACGCTTTCAAGCGCGCGCTCCGGCGCCTGCGCCGTGCCGATTTCGGCGCCCGTTTTCGCGTTCGTTTCGTCGGTCTCGGCGCTGTTGCGGCCGAACAGTCCGCCCAAAAATTTTCGAGGTCCCGTCATTTTTCTCTTGCCAGAAAGCGCGGAGCAGCAACTTGTTTCACAACGGCTGAATCAAGACAGCCTTTTTGATGGAGAAGAGCATGGCCATGGCCAAAGCGAGAAAAGCCGCCAAACCGGCTGCGAAGCGCAAAGCGAAGAAGGCGGCGAAGAAAACCGCCAAGAAAACCGCGAAGAAGACAAAGCGCAAGAAGAAAGCCGCCTAAGGCGATCTTCGTCGACTATCAAAGCCGCGCCCCGGGATTTTCCTTTGGGGCGCGGCTTTTTTTTCATCCCGCCTTCAGCGCGCCGCATCGACCGCTCCGACAAGGAGATCGCCCTCGCGGGCCGTGATGCGAAGACGCGCGACGTCGCCGGCGGAAAGTCCGCCGCCCTCGATCCTGACCGCCGCGAAATCGGCAAGCCGCGCGCGCCCGCCGCTTTCGACGATCGCGTCCTCGACGCGGCCGATATGACGCTCGAGGAACGCTTCGGTCGCGGCCGACGCTGTTTCGCGAAGGCGTTTTGCACGGTCGGCGATGACCGCTCCGTTCAATTGCGGCATCCGCGCCGCCGGCGTCCCAGACCGCGCCGAATAGGGAAAAACATGGGCGTAATTGACGCCCGCGTCGGCGATCAGCGCGCGGCTCTCCTCGAACATCGCTTCGGTTTCGGTCGGAAATCCCGCGATCAGATCGGCGCCGATCGCGAAATCGGCGCGCCGCGCGCGCAAAGCTTCGGCGAGCCGGATCGCATCCTCGCGGGAATGGCGCCGCTTCATCCGCTTCAAGATGAGGGTCGACCCCGATTGCAGCGAGAGGTGGAGATAGGGCGCCATCCGCGCATCGCCGGTCAGCCGGTCGAAGAGTTCCGGATCGATCTCGGCGCAGTCGACCGAGGACAGGCGAAGGCGGAAGAGGTCGGGAACCTCGTCGAGGATCGCGGCGACGAGGCGCCCAAGGCGCGGCGCGCCGTCGAGATCGCCGCCCCAGGACGTCATGTCGACGCCGGTCAGGACGATTTCGCGGTGCCCGCTCGCGACAAGCCGGCGGACGCTCGCGACAGCGTCGGCGATGGGGACGGAGCGCGAGGGCCCGCGTCCGAAGGGAATGATGCAAAACGTGCAGCGGTGATCGCAGCCGTTCTGGACCTGCAGGAATGCGCGCGCGCGATCGCCATAGCCGTCGATCAGGTGCGCGGCGTTCTCGCGAACCGACATGATGTCGTTGACCGCGATTTCCTTCTCGCGCGTCCGCGCGAGGGACGACCATGCGGCTGCGTCGAGCTTTTCGCTGTTGCCGATGACGGCGTCGACTTCGGCCATCGCCGCGAAGGCGATCCGGGTCGATCTGCGCGGCGCAGCCGGTGACGACGATGCGCGCGTCGGGGTTCTTGCGCCGCGCGCGGCGGATTTCCTGCCGGGTCTGGCGGACGGCCTCGTTGGTGACGGCGCAGGAGTTGACGACGATCGCGCCGTCGAGCCCGGCTCCGGCCGCAAGGCGGCGCATCGCCTCGCCCTCCGCTAGGTTCAGCCGGCAGCCGAGAGAGATGACGCGCGTTTCCATGGCGGTGGGCGCGAGGTCCGGTTTTGAGGACCCTGCCCCTAACACCTAAAACCCTAACCGGAAACCTAGCTCTCCATTGCGAGCAGGATCGCAAAGCCGAGGATGATGAAGAGTGCGAACGGGAAGAACGCCCCGAGCACCGGCGGCACGACGCCGAGCTTGCCGACCGCGAGCATCAGGTTCTCGGCGACGAAATAGACGAAGCCGAGCGCCGCGCCGCCGGAGGCGCGGGCAAGCTGGTTCCCTTGGCGGCCGACGCCGAAGCCCGCAATCGCGCCGAGGAGCGGCATCAGCAAGGTCGCCATCGGCTTTGAAAAGCGGCTGAGGAGCGAGGTCGTCGCCGGCGTCGCGTCCGCGCCGTCGCGGCGAAGCTGGTCGATCTGGCGAACGATGGTGACGAGGCTCGACCGGTCCGGGTTCAAGGTGAGCGCGAACAGGAGCTCCGGGTTGAGCGAGGTCAGCCACGGCTCCGGCGTCGCGGTCGCGGGTTTCGCCACCCCGCCCGCCGTCGCCGACCTGACGCCGTAAAGGCGCCAGGCGTCGTCCTCGAAAAGAGCGGATGTCGCTTCCGTGACCGATCGCGCAAGGCCCGTCTCGTCAAGATCGTAGATCACGACGCCGCTGAGGCGAACGCCGCCTTGCGTGCGCGCCGCGCTCGCTGCGCTGACGATCTCGCCTTCATGGGTGACGCGGATGTTGGTCCTCGTCGCCGCGTCGTGGACCAGGCCGACCGCAAAGTCGTTCGCTTCCCAATAAGCGAGGCGTTCGGCGTTCCTGACGACGACGAGTTCATGAAAAAGGAAATGCGCGCCAGCGATCAGAAGGCAGGCGAGGCCGATCGGCGCCAGCACGCGGTGAACCGACATCCCCGCGGCGCGCATGATCACGATCTCGTTGCGGAGATTGAGCATCGAAAGGGTCGCGACGATCGCGAGAAGCGCGGCGAAGGGCGCGAACTGGCTGACGATCAGCGGCGCCCGAAGCGCGATGTAGCGCCAGGTCGAGGCGGTTGTCGCGCCCTCGGCCGCCATGATCGCTTCCGACCGGTTGAGGAGGTCGAGCATTTGAAGGACGATCACAAAAAACGCGAGGAGCCCGAGGAATCGCACCCCGAATAGCCGCCCGACATAGCCCGTGAAAACGCCGCCCGCGCCGTTCATTGCGCGGCGCCCCGCGACAGGCCGTCGCCGGAATTGTCGACCGCGCCGGGCAGGCGGATCGGCCCCTCGTCGCGGCGCGCCATCACGCGAACGGCGCGAGCGCGGTCGATCGATCCGCGATAGAGAAAGACGCTGACCGCGATGAAAAGCGCGAAGAGCCCCCACATTGAAATGTAAGGCGACAGATTGCCGAGCGCCGCGTTCACAAGACCCCATTCTTCGAGCGTCTCATGATAGACGATGAGGATCGCGACGCCCGCGACCGGTTTCAAATTCGACGCCTTGCGCCTTCCGGTGACGCCCATCGACACGCCGAGGATCGGCAGGATCAAAAACGTCAGCGGGTGAAGGATCGTCCAGTGAAACTGCGCGCGATAGGGTTGGTAGAGCGGCGAGCTTTTCGCGTCCGGCCTCGCCAGCAGGCGGACGATCTCGGTGAACGTCGCCTCGTCGGCGTCGCCGCCGCGGGCCCTGAAACCCGCGATCGCCGGCAAGTCGATCTCAAGGTCGAAGGAGTCGAAGTCGAGCGTCCGGACGCGTGCGCCGTCATTGTCGATGAACAGCTGCCGGCCTTTCGACAGCCTCAGGAGAAGGCGCGTGATCTCCGGCGTCGTCGCGATGCCGCCCCGCTCGGCGGTGATGACCGTGCGCCGACCGTTCGGCTCGCGCATTTCGAGGAAGATGTCCTTGGCTTCCTTGGCGATCGCGTCGACCGTGCCGAGACGGATCGTCACGTCGTCCGTGATGTCGATGAACTCGCCTTGCGGGATCTTGATGCCGAAGGCGCCGCTGGTCACGTCGAACCGGATCTTGTCGTATTCGTAGCGGGCGTAGGGCTTGATGTAGCCGACGAGAAAGAAGTCGAAGGCGGCAAGAAAGAGCAACATCGCGAAAACCGGCCGCATCAGCCGGGTGACCGAGGCGCCGCTCGAGTTCATGGCGTCAAGCTCGCTCGACATCGAAAGCGTTCTGAAAGCGAGCAGGACCCCCAAAAACGCGCCGAGCGGAAGCGCAAGACTCAGATAATGAGGGACGAGGTTCGCCAGCATGCGCCAGACGACGTCGACGGGCCCCTGTTCGGCGAGAACGAAGTCGAAAAGGCGCAGCATGTGCTCGACCAAGAGCAGCATCGCCGCCACGCAAAGCGCCAGCGCCAAGGGCGTTGCGACCGACCGGAGGATGTAACGGTCAAGTAGACCCATCGAAGAATGGCGCTCTCGGGCTTGAAAGGCCGTATCGGAAACGGCGTCGAGCGCCGTCTGTAGCGAATTCCGGGCCATGGAGAAAGCGAATTGGCGGTGTTTCGCCGGCGGGCGGGCGCGGCTTCAGGCTCGGATTAACCATGGCGCGGCGCCGCCGCCGGTGAAGCGTCAGGCCGGCGGCTCAGCTCGCCGCTCCTCCTGGCGTCGCGGCCGAGCCTCACGCACGCGCGGCGAGCGCCTGATAGTCCGTAACGAGACTGTCGAGAATGGCGTCCCAGTCGAAAGAGGCGCTCTTGGCGCGCGCGGCGGCGGACATGCGCGCGCGCAGCGGCGCATCGGCGGCGAGGGTCGCGAGCGCCGCCGCGAATTCCCCGGCGTCATCTGCGTCGCCGACGAGAATTCCGGTCGCGCCGTCCTCGACCAGCGAGCGGCTTCCGGACGCTGCGGCGCAGACGGACGGAACGCCTGAGGCCATCGCTTCGAGCGTGACGTTGCCAAACGTCTCGGTGACGCTCGGGTTGAGGAAAATGTCCGCGCTCGCATAGGCGCGCGCGAGATCGACGCCCTCAAGATAGCCGGTGAACGCCGCCTCCGGCAGCAGCTCCGCGAAACGCGCGCGCCCCGGCCCGTCGCCGACGACGAGCGCGCGCAGTCGAGGATCGGCGGACGCCGCCCGCTTCACCGCCTCGGCGAAAACGTCGAGCCCTTTTTCGAGCACGATGCGCCCGACGAAAGCGACGGCGACGTCGTCGTCCCTGACGCCGAGCGATCGGCGCCAGGCGAAATCGCGGCGACCAGGACGGAACAGCTCCTGATCGACGCCGCGGGCCCAAAGACGAACGTCGGTCCCGATGCGATCGCGCTTCAATTCGTCGACCATCGACGGCGACGGCGCGTAAACGCGCGCACAGCGGCTGTAAAAATAACGCATGTAGTCGGTGACGTGCCGCTCCATCCACGCCATGCCGTAATAGCGGGGATAGGTGTCGAAGCGCGTGTGAAAGGAAGCGACCGTCGGAATGTTTCGCCGCCGCGCGTAATTGAGCGCTGAAAGACCAAGCCAGTCCGGCGCCGAGATGTGAACGATCGTCGGACGAAATGCGTCGAGCCGTCGCTTCGCCGCGCCGGGAAGCCCGAGGCCGAGACGATATTCGCTGCGCGATCCGGGAAGCGCGACCGACGGAATGGAGACGAGCTCGCCGGAATGCCGGAACGCGGGGCGATCGACCGTCGGCGCGAAAACGAGCGCTCCGTGGCCGCTGGCCTCAAGGCGCGCGACAAGCCTGTTGAGCGCCTTCACCGGGCCGTCGACGACGTAATTGTAATTGCCGGAAAAAAGCGCCACGCGCAGCGGCGGCGCCAAAGGGACCGGTCTGCTGTCGACGGATTTTAAGGCGGTCACGTCTCTCATAGGGCCGTCTCGAATAGACCAAAAACGGCGCCGGTAAAACCTCGCTTGCGTTCAGCCTTCAAGGCGTCCTTCCGCCCAGTCCCAAAACAGCGCTGAAATGTCCGGCCCGCCGAAACGCCTGATTTCCTGCAGGCCCGTCGGCGAGGTCACGTTGATCTCGGTTAGATAATCGCCGATGACGTCGATGCCGACGAGGATGAGGCCGCGCTCGGAAAGGGCCGGTCCGATGCGATCGCAGATTTCCTGGTCGCGCCCGGTCATCAGGGCCGGCTCCGCCTTCCCGCCGACATGAAGGTTCGAGCGCGTCTCGCCTTTGGCCGGCACGCGGTTCAAGGCGCCGACCGCTTCGCCGTCAAGAAGGATGATCCTCTTGTCGCCCTCGCGGACGGCCGGCAGGTATCGTTGCGCGATAACCGGCTCGGCGAAGGCCTGCATGAAAAGTTCGATCAGCGCGTTGAAATTTGAATCGTCCGATGACAGACGAAAGATGCCGGCGCCGCCGTTGCCGTATAGCGGCTTCAAGATGATGTCGCCATGTTCGACGCGAAAGTCGCGGATCGCGGCGACATCGCGCGTGATCAGCGTCGCCGGCGCGAGGTCCGGAAATTCGGTGACGAAGAGTTTTTCCGGCGCGTCGCGGATCGATCGCGGATCGTTGACGACGAGGACGTCCGGCTTCAGATGTTCGAGAATGTGGCAGCTGGTGATGTAGGCCATGTTGAACGGCGGATCCTGGCGGATGAGCACGACGTCGACGCCGTGGAGATCGAGGATTTCCTCGCCCGCCATCACCGCGTGCGCGCCTTGTTCGCGTTTCAGCGCCGTCGCTTTTCTGGCGCGCGCCGCGACCTTGCCGTCGCGCATCGCAAGGCTCGCCGGGTGATAGACCCAGATTTCGTGGCCGCGCCCGTGCGCTTCGAGCGCAAGGTCGAACGAGGTGTCGGTGTTGACGTTGACCCCTTCGATCGGGTCCATCTGGATGGCGATTTTCATGGCGCGTCGTCCTTCGTTTCAATCGAGCCGTTAGGACGCCCGTCGCCGCCGATCAAGCAGAGCGCCGCGGCCTAAAGCGGCTTCACGAGAACGTGGCTGACGACTTTTTCAACGCCGCCGATCGAGCGGGCGATGTCGAGCGCCTCGTTCAGCTGCGCGTCGCTGCGCGTCACGCCGAGAAGATAGACGACGCCGCCCGACACCGAGGCCTTGAAATCGGCGCTCTTGACGTCCTCGTCCGCGATGAGGCGCGCGCGGAGCGCGGTGTCGATGCGCGCGTCTTCAAAGCCTTGTCCGAGCGAGGTCCCGTCGCCGACGAAAATCTCGTCGATGACCTGATCGATCCCCTCGGCCTTCCAAGCGTTTTCGATCAGTTTGCGCCGCCCTTCCTCCGACTTCATGGTGCCGGTCAGCATCAGGCGTCCTTCGAAAATGGTGATGTCGACATCGCCGTAATCATGGCTCCGGTCGGCGAACAGCACCGCCTTCAACTGGGCGTTGGCGCCGATGTCGGTGACGCCGTCGTCAAGATTGCGGCTCGCGGCGCATCCCGCCGCGGCGGCCGCGAGGGCGAACAAAAGGGCGGTCAATGCTGATTTCATGGTCGAAACGCTCCCTGGACAATCGTTGATGCCGTGCGCCGGCCTTGGGGTTCAAGGGCGCGCGCGCCACGCGTCCTTGACGAGCGTCACGCGCCAGCCCGCAACCGCCGCGATGTCATATCGAACCGCGAATTCGCCAAATTGTGGGCGAAGCGCCAGAAAGCTCGCGGCGGCCCGCTCGTGACGCGAGCGGTTTTTAGGGGTGACGGCAAGGATCGCGGCGTCCGCGCTCGCGCGCAGCTTCACTTCGACGAACGATAAAAGGCGGCCCTTGCGGACGATGAGATCGATTTCCCCGCCGGGCGCGCGAAAACGGCTTTCGAGCATCTGATAGCCCTGAAGCGCATAGGTCAGGCGGACCAGCAGCTCCGCGCGGCGTCCGGCCCTTTCCGCCTTGCGACGATCGTTCATGGCCGACCTTTGATCGCAATGGCGCGTTCGTAAGCGGCTTTGCGCGGGATGTTCAGCGCGTCGGACGCGGCGGCGGCGGCGTCCTTGACGGACATATGCGCGAGCGCCGTGCGCAAAAATGCGTCAATCTCCTCGGAACTTGCATCGGGCGCGGCGTCGGGCGGGTGCACGATGACGACGATTTCGCCTTTCACCGGACGCTCGGCGTATTTGCCTGCGAGCTGGTCGAGGGGCCCTTCGTCGAACTCTTCATAGATCTTGGTCAGCTCGCGCGCGACGATCGCGCGGCGCGGCCCGAAACCCTCTGCCATCGCCGCAAGGCTGTCGCCAAGCCGCGACGGCCCTTCATAAAAGACAAGCGTTGCGTCGATTGCGGCGAGCGATCTGAAGAAGGCCGCGCGCGCCTCCGCCTTGGGCGGCGGGAATCCCGCGAAATGGAACTGGCCCGTCGGCGCGCCCGACGCCGACAGCGCGGCGATGACCGCCGACGGACCGGGCAAGGGGATCACGCTGACGCCCGCTTCGCGCGCCGCGCGGACGAGGCGAAAGCCGGGGTCTGAAATCAGCGGCGTTCCCGCGTCGCTGACAAGGCAGATCGCCGCGCCGCCCTGAAGCGCCCTGACGATCTCCGCTTCGACCTTGTCCGCGTTGTGCTCATGATAGGCGGTGCGCGGCGTTTCAATCCCATAGGCGTTGCAGAGCTTCGCCGTCTGACGCGTATCCTCGCAGAGGATGCGGTCGCAGGCCTTCAGCGTTTCAATGACGCGGAAGGTCACGTCCTTCAGATTGCCGATCGGCGTCGCCGCCACATAAAGGCCGGGCTCAAGGCTCATTATTTCTTGTTCAGATGAAAGGGCGGGCGGGTCAATGACCGCGCGAGGCGCCGGCCGATTGGTTTACGCCGCCGCCGGTGACGGCCAGAACCAAATTCCCGCGCGCTTGCGCGTGAAATTCGTTCAGGATTCAATGTTTGGGGCGTTTTCTGCGATCAACCGGTTTCCACTTGATCGGAAAACGCCCTAGGGTGCGCGCCAATTTCCGGCGGTCTTGGAGGGGCTATCGATGCGTAAGCGGTTTTCGGGCGTTTCGGCGTCGCTGGCGCGCGGGCTTGTCGCGGCCTCGCTCCTCGTCGTCGCGGCCTGTTCTTCCGGTCCGGGCGGCGGCCCGGTCGTCGTCGATGACGGCGGACGCGGCGAGGATGTCGGCCCGGTCCCTGACGGCGACGCGCGCACGAGGGCTGAACGCAGCCGCGTCGCCAATCCCCTCCACATGCAGAATGGGGAACCCGTCCGCGTTGCGCTCCTCTTGCCGTTCACCGGCGCCTCCGAAGCGGTTCAAAAAGTCGCGTCCTCGATGTTTGACGCGGCGCAGCTCGCGGCGTTCGAGGCCGGGGATGATCGCTTCCTCCTGATCCCGAAAGATACGCGCGGCACGCCCGACGGCGCCGCCGCCGCCGCGCGCGCGGCGATCGCCGACGGCGCGGAAATCATCCTTGGACCCTTGTTCTCGGAGGAAGCCATCGCGACCGCGCCGATCGCGCGCGAGGCCGATATCCCGCTGATCGCGTTTTCATCCGACGTTCAGTCGGCGGGCGACGGCGTCTATCTCCTCAGCTTTCCGCCGGAAATCGAAGTCGCGCGCGTCACCGACTACGCGATGAGCCAGGGCAAGCAGCGCTTCGGCCTCATCGCGCCGGCGAACGAATACGGCCGGCGCGTCTCGACGGCGTTCAGCCAGGAGCTCGCGACGCGCGGCGGCGTCCTCGTCCACGAAGAACGCTACGAGCAGGATCCGGACAAAATGCTGGCGCCTGCAAAGCGCCTCGCCGCCTATTCGAAGGACGTGATCCCGCCGGAACTCCGTCATGGCTATGATCCGTTAAAGCCCGGCTCGACCGGCGTTTCCGGCGGCAATTCGCAAGGGTTCCAGGCGGTCTTGATGCCCGAGCAGGGAACGCTCCTGCGCGCGCTCGCGCCGCTCCTTCCCTATTACAACGTCAACATTCAGCAGGTGAAGCTGCTTGGCGTGTCGGCGTGGAACAATCCGCGCCTGACGCGCGAGCCGGCGCTCGCCGGCGGCTGGTTCGCGGCGCCCGACCCGGCGATCTCCGCGGCGTTCGAAGAACGCTTCCGCGCCGCCTTCGGCGAAGCGCCGCCACGGCTCGCCTCGCTTGCTTACGACGCGACGCTTCTCTCGGCGCGCCTTGGACAGGGCCCGCGCCGCCGCGACCGCTTCGACCCGCGCATGATCGAAAACCGCAGCGGCTATTTCGGCGCGGAGGGGCTTTTCCGCTTCGGCCCCGGCGGCACGATCGAGCGCGGCCTTGCGATCCTCGAGATCCAGCCGGGCGGCATCCGCGTCATCGATCCCGCGCCGCGCTCGTTCATCGCGGGAAGCTGAGTTGGCGGGGTTCGCCGGCAAGGCGTTGTTCGTCGCCGTCTCGGCGCTGGCGTTTTTCTCCGCGGCCGCGGCCGAGAGCGTCGCGTTCGGCGACGCCGAAGCCGCGAAGGCGGAATTCGTCGCGGCGGCCGAACAGGCGAAGGCGCGTGCCGATCAGCGATGGGCTTTCACGCTGACGTATACTGACCTTCCAGAGAACAAGACCTATCGCGTTCGGTTCGATCCGCGCCTGCCGGCCGGCGAGCGCTGGACGCCGATCGAGCCGGCGGCGGACGCGCTGTCGAAAGAGGAGCGCAAGGTCCTGAAAAACATCAGCCGCAACGACGACGCCGACGACGGTCTCGTCTACGACGGGCTCAGCGACTTCGCCGCCGACGCCGAAGTCCTTCGCGCCGACGCGCGCGAGGCGGCGTTCCGGATCGCCGTCGACGATCCTGAGATGGCGCCGGAGATGAAGGCGGCGCTTTCCGCGACGGCGACGCTCGACCGCGCGGCGGGCCATGTCACGGCGATCGAGATAATCTCGACGAAACCGTTCAAGCCCGCTCCCGTCGCGAAGATCGAGAAGATGCGCCAACTGCATCGCTTCGCGCCGGTCGGACCGGACCGGCTGGTGATGCTGGTCTCGGCGGTCTCGGAGGCGAAGGGCAAGGCGATGTTCAAGGCCTTCGACGAGAAGGCGGACATGGCCTATTCGGATTTCGAGGCGGTCGATGCGCCGCCGCGCGCGCCGAAGCCGGGATCGTCTGGCGACTGAGATCCGCCGCCGCCGCGAGAACGCTAGCGGATTTCATCCGCCCTACAAGAGCTTCGCCAGAACCGTATTGAGGATGCGCCGGCCGTCCGCCGTCGAATAGAGCCGCTCGCCGCGCCGTTCCAGTAATCCGTCAGCGGACAAACCGGCGAACGGCGTTGCGACCTGCGCCCAGTCCGCCTCATCCATCGCGACGCCTTCAAGCGTCCGAAGGCCCATGGCGAGGCGTTCCGTGAGAATGTCGCCGGCGGAGAGATTTTCGACGACGGCGCCGCAGCCCGTGCGCTCGACGAGCGAGAGATAAGCCGCCGGCTGGCGCTCGGCCGCCGTCGCCTGGCGAACGTCGCCGATGGTGACGCGTCCGTGCGCGCCCGGTCCGACGCCGACATAATCGCCCTGCCGCCAATAGATGAGATTGTGGCGCGACGCCTCCCCCGGCGCCGCGTGGCTGGAAATCTCATAGGCGGGAAGGCCCGCCGCCGACGTCATCTCCTGCGTCAGGTCGAAAAGGTCGGCGGACAGCATCCTCGTCGGTCTCCGCCCACCGGCCCTTGGCGACCTGGACGCCGAACGCGGTCCCTTGCTCGATCGTCAACTGATAGAGCGAGAGATGGCGAAGGCCGGTTCCGAGCGCGTCGTGCAATTCGTCCGTCCACTGATTGATCGTCTGGCCGGGCCGGGCGTAGATGAAATCGGCGGTGACGCGCGGGAATCTGGCGAGCGCGGCGTCGATCGCCCGCCTCGCGGCGGCGGCGTCATGATCGCGGCCGAGGAAGGTCAGCGCAGCGTCGTCGAAGGACTGGACGCCGAGCGAGAGGCGGTTGACGCCCGCCGTCCGAAAGGCGGCGAAGCGGTCAAGATCGGCGCTCGTCGGATTGGCCTCGATGGTGATTTCCGGATCGGGCGCGAACCCCCAAAGCCGCTCGCAATCGGCGATGACGCCTTCGATGACGGCGGTCGGCGCGAGGCTCGGCGTGCCGCCGCCGAAATAAAGGCTCGTCAGGTGTCGCTCCGGTGTCTTCGCCGCCCAGCCTTCAAGATCGCGCGCCAGCGCCGCCGACCACCGCGCCGCATCGACGCCCCGGTCGCGGTAGACGTTGAAATCGCAATAGGGGCAGATCCGCTTGCAATAGGGCCAGTGAACGTAGACGCCGAAGCCGTTCTGCGGGCCGGCCTTCATCGAAGACACGCCTCGACCAGCTTGGCGAACGCGTCCGCCCGGTGGGATATCGCGTGTTTCGTTTCCGGATCGAGTTCGGCGAAGGTCTTGTCATAACCCTCCGGCACGAAAATCGGGTCGAATCCGAAGCCCATCGTCCCGCGCGGCGGAAAGGAGAGCGATCCCTCGACCTTGCCGAGAAACGCTTCTGTGTGCCCGTCGGGCCAGGCGAGACAGAGGCAGCAGACAAACCGCGCCGAGCGGTCGACAGAGCCGGTTTCCTCAAGCTCCCGCCGCACCCGGTCCATCGCCAGATAGAAGTCGCGCCCCGACGGCGTCTCCGCCCAATCGGCGGTATGGACCCCCGGCCGCCCGCCGAGCGCCGTGACCTCCATCCCGCTGTCGTCCGCGAGCGCGGGGAGCCCCGAAGCCGTCGCGGCGGCCAGCGCCTTTACGCCAGCGTTCCCCATGAACGTTTTTTCATGTTCCTCGGGCACCGGCAGGCCGAGATCGCCCGCCGAGATCGCCTCAATCCTGAAAGGGGTCAGCAAGGCATTGATTTCTTTGATTTTCCCGGCATTGTGGCTGGCGATGACCAGCCTGCCGGGCTCCAGGCGTCGGGCGCTCAGAACGACCTCCATATCGGTTTTCGGAAAAAAATTATCGTTTTTCGACGAAAACCCCTTGCATCGTTTCTCGATAAGTGTATATCGATATTCAACAAGACGCCGGTGAACGGCGCGAGACAAGAAGACCTCAAGAACAGCCAGACGTGCCTGCCGGAAGTGCCCAAAAGAAAAAAAGCCAAAACAAAAAAAGAGCGGCAAGGCCAAAGCCCGCCGCTCAAGAAAAACAGCCAAAACGCGTTCGCGCACCAACGAAAGGAAATTCAGATGTTACGCAATCACGCTTCCTCCAACATCGGGTCAGTCAGCCCGTTTGTCAACGGCTTTGTCACCCTCGTGTCCGTCGTCCTCATCGGGGCGGCCTATTTCTCGGCCATCGGCCAGTTCGTCGCCTAAGGGGCGGGAAATCAGGGGATCAACCCAGGGGATCAACTCATGTCCAAGGCGATCAACCTTCTCTTCGCGGCGGCGCTTCTCGCCGCCGCGCTCGCCGCCGCGGTGAACCTTTCGACCCTCGGCGGCGGCGAAGCGGGCAAGTCGACCCGCCTTTGCGCCGAGCGCTTGTGCGGCGTCGTATTCTTCTAGACAGCGCGCCGCCAAGGTTCGAAGAGCCGGCGGTCCGGCTGGCGCCGGACGCCGCAGACGACGGAGCCCTCCCATGATCAGAGCCATCGGCAAAGGATCGCTCGCCTCCATTCTCGCAATCGGACTGCACATCGTCCGCGTCGTCGTGTGGATCGGATTTGCCGGCCTCTCGGCGGCGATCGTCGCCCTCCCGCTGATCCCGGCGGTCGCGGAATGGGTCGCCCATATCGACGGCGCCAGGGTCGACGGCGACATCGACGTCGACGCCGGCGATTTCGTCGAGGTGCTGCGCTATTTCATCTCGTTCGGCGTCGCGCTTTACGTCGTCGAGCGCCTGCTCGAGCTTTTGAAAACGCTCCGCTTCGGCTCGCCCTTCGTCAAGGAGAACGCGGCGCGCTTCCGCACTGTCGGTTGGGCGCTCTTGATCGGCGAGCTCTCGAAGATCGTCATCTGGATCCTCGCCGCGATCACCGGCGCCGATGTCGAGGCCGATCTCGATTTCACCCTTTTCGTCTCCATCGCCGCCGTGTTCGTGCTCTCGGAAGTTTTCCGCGAGGGCGCGCGCATGAAGGAAGAACAGGATCTGACGGTCTGACATGTCGATCTCCGTCAAACTCGACAGGGTGCTTCTCGACCGCGGCATGTCGCTGACGGAGCTTTCCGAGCGCGTCGGCGTCACCATCGCGAACCTGTCGATTTTGAAAACCGGAAAAGCGAAAGCGATCCGCTTTTCAACGCTCGAAGCGATCTGCAAGGAGCTCGGCTGCCAGCCCGGCGATATCCTGTTCTTCGAGGATGACGGGCGGCCGATCAGGCATGACGAGTAGCTTTTAGGTTGCAGTCGGTCCGTACTCTGAACAACCCACCACCTACAACCTGCTCCGACGCAGCGCCTTGATATCCGGATGCGGACCGATCTCGTCAGCAGGAACGGCGCCCCTCTCGCTTATCGGTTTTTCCGGCGGAGCGGTGGTGTCGCGCACCGTCTGGCGCTCGGCCTCGGCGTTGACGAGGCCGCCGAGGAGAAAGATCAGCGTCGAGAAGAAGACCCAGAGCATCATGGTGACGACGCCCGCGAGCGGCCCATAGAGCCGGCTGAAGCCCTCAAAGCCGCGCAGGATGAGCGCGAAGACGTTCGACATCACCGCCCAGGAAAGCGCGGCGAGAACCGCGCCCGGCAGAACCCAGCGCCAGGCGGCCGGCGTCCGGTCCGGCCCATAGCGATAGATGACGGCGCCATAGGCGGCGGAGAGGGCCGTCAAGACGATCCAGTGCGCGGCGTAGATCGCGTTCTCGCGCCCGCCAAGCCTCAGCGTGTCGAGCGCCGCCGGCAGCACCGCGACGACAAGGCCCGCCGCGGCGAAAATGAAAATCGCGCCCAAAGTCAGCGCGAAGGAGACGCCGATCTGCGAGACGAGGGGGCGCTTGACCGTCTCGGCCTGCACGATCGTCAGCGCCGCGCAATATTGGCGCATGCCGCTATTGGCGGTCCACAAGGTGACGGCGAGCGACACCGCAAGGCCGAGCGCGACCGGACCCGGGCGCGCGCTGACAAGGCTGACGAGAAAATCCTCGAACAACAGCGCCGCGTCGGCGGGAAGCACGTCGCGCAGCACTTGAGCGTGCTGCGAGGCCGCGCCCGGCGAGGTGACCAGCGCGTAGAAAGACACCAGCGTCGCCAGCGCCGGCCCCGCCGAAAGAATGACGAAGAACGAAACGCCCCCCGCGATCAGCACGATGTGCGAGGGCCCCCAGCGCGCCGCGGCGCGCGCCGCGATCTGCCGCCAGCCCCGCAACGAAATGTCGAAGGGAGACCGGGCGCGCCAAATACGCGGGGGGTTGTTGAGGGCAGGGTCCGGCATCGGGGTAGGAACAGGGGGGAGGCGACGGGCGTTCCGGGGGATGAGCGCTTCTCGTTTGGCTGCAGGATGAAATAGTCGCGGCGTAGGGCGGGCTTCAGCCCGCCGACCTTTGCTGCGACGATCGTCCCTACGGAAAATGGGCGTGGCGGGCTGAAGCCCGCCCTTCGGTTCGCGGCGTTGTCGCGCCGGCGCTTGCCGCCTATACCCCCGCGCATGACATCTCCTGATCTCGCCGCCGCGTCGCCGCGCGCCCGCTGTTGGCCTGTCGCGGGCGGAGATCGCCGAGCGCGATCGCGGCCGCTTTATCATTGGACGCCAAAAAGGCGCGGATGCGCGCGAACCAGCTCTGGCGCTGGGCTACCATTACGGCGTCACCGATTTCGCGGCGATGACCGACATCGGTAAGGAGATGCGCGAGGCCTCGCGGCGGGCTTTTCAGCTTGGCGCGGCCGCGCGATCATCGACAGCCAGGTGTCGATCGACGGCACGCGCAAATATCTGATCGAGGCTCGGGAAGGCGCTGAGATCGAATGCGTCTTCATCCCCGATGTCGGGAAGCGCCGGAGCGCTCTGCGTCTCGTCCCAGGTCGGCTGCACGCTTTACTGCACCTTCTGCCATACCGGGACGCAGGAACTGGTGCGCAATCTGACCGCCGCGGAAATCGTCGGCCAGGTGATGGCGGTCAAGGACGATCATCGGCGAATGGCCGTCGGGCGGCGACGACCGGCAGCTTTCGAACATCGTCTTCATGGGCATGGGCGAGCCGCTCTATAATCTGGACAACGTTGCCGCGCGATCGACGTCATGTCTGACGGCGACGGCGATTTCGATCTCACGACGGCGGATCACGGTATCGACCTCGGGCGTCGTGCCCGAAATCGCGCGTCTCGGCGAGACCGGCGAACGATGCTGGCGATTTCGCTCCACGCGACCAATGACGCGCTTCGCGACGAGCTGGTGCCGATCAACCGCAAATATCCGATTGCGGAGCTTCTCAAGCCGTGCCGCGACTATCCGGGCGTCACCAACGTCCAAGCAAGATCACGTTCGAATATGTGATGCTGAAGGGCGTCAACGATTCGAACGCCGAAGCGCGCGCACTCGTGCGTATGCTGAAGGACATTCCGGCAAAGATCAATCTGATTCCTTTCAATCCCTGGCCCGGCGCGTCTTACGAGTGCTCGAGCTGGGAGCGGATCGAGGCCTTCGCCGACAATCGTCAACGCGCCGGCTACGCCTCGCCGATAAGGACGCCGCGCGGGCGCGACATCCTCGCCGCCTGCGGCCAGCTGAAATCGGAAAGCGTCAAGGAGCGCGCCAGCGAGCGAGGAGAAGGCAGTGCCATAGTTCGTAGTGCGTCGTGCCTCGGAGAATACTTGCCTACGCACGACGAACGACGCACTACGCACTCGCTATGCGCGCCGGCCCCATCCTCATCGACGAAAAGCGAGCTTGAAGAGCGGTTCATTCGCGCGTCGGGCCCTGGCGGGCAGAACGTCAACAAGGTGGCGACCGCCGTTCAGCTCCGTTTTGACGCTGCGCGTTCGGCCGCGCTCTCCGACGCCGTTCGCGCCCGCCTCGATGAGGCTCGCCGGCTCGAAAGCCACCAAGGACGGCGCCATCCTCATCGAGGCCTCCCGCCATCGCATCAGGCGCGCAACCGCGCCGACGCCCGCGAGCGGCTCGTCGCCCTCATCGAGAAAGCGGCGACGCCGCCAAAGCCGCGCATCGCGACCAAAACCCCGCGATCGCAGAAGAGAAAGCGCCTGGCGGAGGAAACGCAAGCGCAGCGAAGTCAAGGTCGGGCGAGCAAAGGTCGGCGCCGAGGAGTAGGCGGACGAAGGGCGGCGCGTCTGTCAGACCGACGCGCCGGTCTTCGCGGCGAGATTTTCCGCCGCCTTCTGCGCCGCCGCGACGATCCAGCGCGCGACCGCCAGCGTCTGCTCCTGCGCAATTTCGTGCTGAAGCTTCACGAGCTTCTGGCCGGTCGGCGTTTGATAAAAGCGGACGAGATCTTCGATCTCCGCGTCCGAAAACCGGTCCGCGTAAATGCGCGTCAGGTCGTCAACGAGCGTTTGGGCGTCGTTTTCGAGTGCGTCGCGAAAAGCGGCGAGGAACTGGTCGGCTTTCTCCTGCGGCATGCCTTGCTGGGCGAACTGATTGCGAAGCGTTGCAACCGCGTCGCCGATGGCCTTGTCGATTTCCGTCCGCAGCGCGGTCACTTCGGCCAGCTGGCGCGCCGTTTCATAAGACGCGGCATCGGCCGCCGGCGCCGCAGCGATCAGCAAGAGCGCGCCGATCGCCGGCGCCAGAAAGTTCCGCATGATTTCCCCCTTCAAGGTCTTGTCGGGAGTCTGAAGCGGAAGCCTCGCCGTGACAAGACGCCTGCGACCCCGAAGATCAGGCGTTCTCAATGACATTTCAGCAACTCGCCGCGCCCCGCCTGCGCCCTGTCGACAGATGGGTGAAAGCCCGCTCCCGCCTCGCTATCGTCGAGCGGACTGCGAAGGGGCCAGCCATGAAATTCTCAATTCTCGCCGCAAGCCTTGCAGCACTCGCCCTGTCGGGCGCCGCGCTCGCCGAAAACTACCGCGCCGAGGCCGAACAGATCGCGCAAGAAATCGTCAGCATCCATCCGCGAGGGAGCGAGATCGCCGCATCGGCCGACTTCATCGCTGCAAAGGCGGCGCTTGTTGAAAAAGCGGCGGACACGGATCTTCCGCATTATACGATCGCGCTCGGACGCCTTTTCCACGCTGCGAATGACGGCCACACGGCGGCGATCCCGATTTATGGCGAGGCGCCTGAATTCACACAGCGCTATCCTTTAAAGCTCAAGCGCTTCGACGACGGGCTCTACGTCGTCGGCGCGAAAGGCGAGGCGACGAAACTTCTCGGCGCGCGCCTCACGGCGATCGGCGGGCGGAAGATCGACGCGCTGCTGCGCGATTTCGTGACGGCGCAGGCGTCCGGTAATCGCGCCTGGCCCGCGAACTGGACGGCGAAGGGCATGACGGTTCCGGGCTTCCTGATCGGCCTTGACGCTGCGGCGTCGATCGATGCGCCGGTGAAATTCGAGGCGATGAGAAAAGGCAGGCGTCTTTCTGCAACGCTGACCGCGAGCGCGGATGGAAAAGAGGACCTGACCGAAATCGGCCGCGTGAAATCGCCGCTCGAAGGGAAAAGCGACGGCGCCGCAAACTATGTCGCCGAGATCGATGACGGCCGCGCACTCGCGCTCGTCATCGGGGCGATGGAGGACGAAGAAAAGAAGTCCATGAAGGATTTTTCCGTCGCTGCGATCGGGGCGATGAACGCGACGAAAGCCGATCGGCTGATCATCGACCTTCGCGACAATGGCGGCGGCAACAACATGCTGGCGGAGCCCCTGCGGCGCATGATCGTCAAGAGCCGGTTCAACCAACGCGGCGCGCTTTACGTGCTGACGTCTCCGCAGACGTTTTCCGCCGCGCAGAATTTCGCGACGCGCCTTGAACGCGAGACCGAAGCGATTTTCGTCGGCGAGCCTACGGGCGGCGCGCCCAATCATTTCGGCGACGCCAAATTCGCGCACGCGCCGAAATCCCAAATCCCCTACATCATCTCGACCTTGCGCTGGCAGGATTCGCCGCCCTTCGACGAACGGGAGTGGATCCTTCCCGATATTCCGGCGCTGGCGTCCTTCGACGACTACGCAAGCGGGCGCGATGCGGCGCTTGGGGCCGCGCTCGCCGACGCGCCGGGCGAAGAGACGCTCGACGCATGGGCGCGCCGCGTCGTCGAGCCGTGGGACCGCGACAGCCAGAAGAAGGACTGGGCGTTTTTCTACGAAAGGAAGTGAGGGCGTCGCGCCGGCGGCCCCCAAACGCCGCGCGAAAAAACTTCTTCGCCGGGCCGGCTCTTTCCGCTATGCGTCGCGGCCGAATGCGAAGGAGGCTGCGGTGGCGAAATTGAAGGGCGTGAAGAAAGTCGTGCTCGCTTATTCCGGCGGGCTCGACACCTCGGTGATTTTGAAATGGCTGCAGGCCGAATACCGCTGCGAGGTCGTGACTTTCACCGCCGATCTTGGGGCAGGGAGACGAATTGGAACCGGTGCGCCGCAAGGCCGAGCGGGCGGGCGTTAAGGAGATCTTCATCGAGGATCTGCGCGAGGAGTTCGTGCGCGACTTCGTCTTCCCGATGATGCGCGCGAACGCGCTCTATGAAGGGCAGTACCAGCTCGGCACCTCGATCGCGCGCCCGCTGATCGCCAAACGCCTCGTCGAGATCGCGCGGAAGACCGGCGCTGACGCGGTCGCTCACGGCGCGACCGGCAAGGGCAATGATCAGGTGCGTTTCGAGCTTTCCGCCTACGCCCTCAATCCGGACATCAAGGTGATCGCGCCGTGGCGCGAATGGGATCTGACAATCGCGAACGAAACTGATTGCCTGGGCGGAAGCCCATCAGGTGGAAATCCCGAAGGACAAGCGCGGCGAAGCGCCGTTCTCGGTCGACGCCAATCTTTTGCACACGTCGTCAGAAGGAAAAGTGCTGGAGATCCCGGCGGAGATCGCGCCCGATTACGTCTATCAGCGCACGGTCGATCCGGAAGCTGCGCCCGACAAGGCCGAGATGATCGAAGTCGGCTTCAAGCGCGGCGACGCTGTCTCCGTGAACGGCAAGGCGCTGTCGCCGGCGATGCCTGCTCGCCGCGCTGAACGAGTTTGGCGGCAGGCACGGGATCGGCCGCCTCGATTTCGTCGAGAACCGGTTCGTCGGCATGAAGTCGCGCGGCGTTTATGAAACGCCGGGCGGCGCAATTCTTCTCGCCGCCCATCGCGGCATCGAGCAGATCACCCTCGATCGCGGCGCCGGGCATTTGAAGGACGAGATCATGCCGCGCTACGCCGAGCTCATCTACAACGGCTTCTGGTTCGCGCCCGAGCGCGAGATGCTGCAGGCGCTGATCGACAAGAGCCAGGAGCATGTCGAAGGAACGGTGACCGTGAAGCTCTACAAGGGCTCCGCCAATGTCATCGCGCCGCGCCTCGCCGAAATCGCTCTACTCGATGGCGCATGTGACCTTCGAGGAGGACGCCGTTTACGATCAGAAGGACGCCGAAGGCTTCATCAAGCTGAACGCGCTCCGGTTGAAGCTCTTCGCGCGGCGGAACATGCGTTAGGCGAGAGAACGCGCCCCTGCTTTCGCTCCCCGGTTGTCAGGCCTCGATCGACGCGGCGCCGATTTCCCAAGGCTGCCCCTTCGGCTATAGTTCGCGCGTTGGGGCGTTTTTACGAGGTGAGCCGCCATGCTCAAAGGCATCGAAGCGATCTTTGTCGGAATTCTCGCGCTCGTCCTCCTGGGCGTCGCGATCTACTTCATTTTCGGCGGCGGCTTTAACGGCGGCGGGAACGTGCCGCCTCCGACCGGGCCCGTCATCACCATTCCGGGCGCGTCGTCAGGACCCGTTCCGACGTCGGCCGAAGACGTTTTTTGCCAGTGCTACGATCAGGCGCGCGATCTCGCGGGCCAGGATGTCGGCGTCATGTCCTCGCAATACCGCACCGGCTTCGAGAGCTGCCGCGCCGTCGGCGGGGCGAGGGGCGGCGACGCCTGGACCGCCGGCTGGAATTCCCGCATCTCGTCAAAACCGTTTCAGGCGAGCTGCCGCGCGTGGCTCCGCGGCGAGGTCTGAAAGATCATCGGCCTTCGGTTTTGAGCGGTCTCGCCAGCAGCGCGGCGATGATCTCATCCAGTCCGCGCGCGCCGGAGACGAGATCGGCGACCGCCGCGCAGATCGGCATGTCGACGCCGGCGCGTTTCGCCATGGCGACGACGGCGGGCGCAGTCGCGACGCCTTCGGTCACCGCCGTGCGCTCGCCGAGCACGGCGGCAAGGCTCCGCCCTTTGCCGAGTTCGATCCCGAGCGACATATTGCGCGACTGCGGCGAGGTCGCGGTCAAGATGAGATCGCCAAGGCCTGAAAGGCCCGCCATCGTCTCTGCTTTTGCGCCCATGGCGACGCCAAGCCGTGTGAACTCCGCAAAACCGCGCGCGATCAGCGCGGCTCTGGCGCTGTCGCCAAGGCCGCGGCCCTGAACGGCGCCCGCTGCGATCGCGAGCACGTTCTTGACCGCGCCGCCAAGCTCCGCGCCGATGAGGTCGTCGGAGAGGTAGGGCCGGAAATGCGGTGCGCTGAACGTCGCCATCCAGCGCGCGCCGAGCGCGGCGTCCGCCGCGGCGAGCGTCACCGCGGTCGGCAGGCCTTCGGCGACGTCGCGCGCGAAACTCGGTCCTGAAAGGACCGCGGGGCTCGCTGTCGGCCATACTTCCGAGAGCACCTCGGTCAGCATCTTGCCGGTCGTGCGTTCAATGCCCTTGGAGCAAAGGGCGAGCGGCGCCGCTGCCGGCCCTACCGATTTCAGCGCGCCGAGCATCGCGCGCGCATGCTGCGCCGGTGCGACGAAGACGTAAGCCTCGCGCCCGGCGGTCGCGGAAAGGTCCGACGTCGCGCGGATCGCTTTTGACAGGCGCACGCCGGGCAGGAACGCCCTGTTCTCCTGATGACGATTGATCGCCTCAGCCGTCTCCGGCTCCAGCGCCCAGAGAAGGGTGTCGACGCCGTTGGCCGCGATCAGGGAGGCGAGCGCCGTCCCCCAGGCGCCGCCGCCGATCACCGCCGCCGAATGAAAGGGTGACGCGCGCGGTGTCATATGAGAAGATGATGATTGAACGCTTCAGAAAGCATTCACGTCCGTCCCAGCCCCTGGACCTGATCTCGAGGCTCTTTCCGATGCCGCAAACCGGCGAGGCTCTGCCGCCGCTTGATGAAACCGCCCGCGCCATTCTTGAGGCGGCGAGCAAGCGCTTCCTCCATTATGGATACGGCAAGACCACGATGTCGGAGATCGCGGGCGACTGCAACATGTCGACCGGGAACCTCTATCGCTATTTCCCTTCGAAGCTCGACATCGCGGAAGCCTTCGTCCGACGGCTGCGGACCGAGCAGATCTTCCGCCTGCGGGAGGCGGTGGGCCAGCCCGGCCTGACGACGCAGGACAAGCTGCGCGTGTTCTTCAAAACGAAACTGCGGCTCGTCTTCGAGCGGTTTCACCGGCGCCCGAAGGCCTATGAGCTGTCGCAGGAGATCTTGAGGGAGCGCCCGGCCTTTGCCGACGAGTGGGAGGCGGCGGAGGCGGCGCTCCTCATCGAAATCCTCGAGGGCGGGGAAATGACGGGCGAACTCGCCGTTTGCAATCGCCGGCGCACCGCCCGCATCCTCCAGGACGCCTTCTTCCGGTTCACCAGTTCGGCGGTCTATTATGAAGGCGAATACGAGGTCCTTCTCAGCGAACTCGACGAGCTGATGGACCTCGTTCTCGACGGCTTCGCCTGCCGGAAATCTCGCGAATCAAAGTTAACACATTGATTTTTAACGATTATAATTAGCTGATTATGCTCACGATTAGTTGATGTTGAAGAATGAATATTTCCCGCACTATTCATTGACAGCTCGGGGGTCGCTCTCTAGATAGCTCTCATCGCTTCCGCGGCGAAGGAAGAGAGAGCCCTCGCCGCCAGACGAAGCCAAAAAAAGAAACGATGAGAACAGCCATGATCACGAACAACGAAAGCTCCTTCGGCGTCCGCTTCGCCCTCGCCATCTTCCTGTCGGCCGTCATCGCCGGCGGGTATCTGACCGCGATCGGATATCTGAACCCCGGCTTCGTCGCCTAATCGACCAAGCCCGCCCGCCGGCGCGACAGCTGGCAACAAAATTTGTGAATTCGCCCACGCCTATTCGTTCGCCCGTCCTGATCTTACGCCCCTTCGATCAGGACATCCCCTCCCCCCCCCAAGGGCGACGATGCAAGAACGCGGAAGCCACCCCTCCCGGCTTCCGCGTTTTTTGTGCGCTTTGCTGCGGGCATGCTGCAAAAATGCTGCGCAGCAATTTGATCTTATCGCCCTACGTTTGGTTTTTTGTGGGCTTCGACGGCGCGATGGAGCGATGCGGCTTTGTCCGCCGTCGCGAAAGCCGATTCCCGCCTTTCAGCTCAAATTCGACTTTTACACGCCAATGCCCCACGTTGACACGAATCAGCAGCGTACAAATGACAATGGCCGATGCCAAAAGTATCAGGGCAAAGGGCACGTCAATATTTGCGTGGAAGTTGCAGCACGACAGAACTGCCAGCCATAATCTTATCCTTCGAGACGGCGTTAGCCCTTGGGTACCGCTACTCTCGCGGATGTTCGTTTCCCTTGACCACGCACCGATCGAATTATTCGCAAAAGCGAGCATCCTCAACGCACTGGCGTGGCGCAGCGAACCCAAATGGAGCGCTATTCGCGCTTGCGACGATTAAGCCTTCGGCCCTTTTTTCCCGCCGCCATGCTCCCTGCCGGCGATCGGTTCGGCGAGCGGCCAGCGGGCGCGTGGCGCAAAGGCCAGCGCCTCCGCGAAAGAAGGCGCAAGGCCGGCCCTGATCCGTTCGATCCCGGCCCAGGCGACCATGGCGCCGTTGTCGGTGCAATATTTCGCCGGCGGGACGACGAGGCGCCAGCCGCGACGGCGCGCGAGGTCTTCGAAGCTTCTCCCGGATCGCCGCATTCGCCGCGACGCCGCCGGCGACGACCAGCGTTTGAGCGGCATTCGCCGCTTCGACCATCTCCATCGCCCGTTCCGTCCGGCTCGCGAGGTGGTCGGCGATCGCCTTTTGAAACGAGGCGGCGAGATCGGCGACGTCGGCGCCGGTAGGGCCATCGATCGCTTCGGCTTCAAGGCGCAGCGCGGTCTTCAATCCTGACAGCGAAAAGTCGCACCCCTCGCGTTTGGCGAGCGGTTTTGGAAAGTCATACCGGTCGGCGCGGCCGTGCTTCGCCGCCGCTTCGATCTTCGGTCCTCCCGGCTGACCGAGCCCCAGGAGCTTTGCCGATTTGTCGAACGCTTCGCCCGCCGCATCATCAATCGTCGTCCCGAGCCGGCGGTAGCGCCCGACGCCCGAGACCTCGACCAGCTGGGTATGGCCGCCGGAAATGAGGAGGAGGAGATAGGGGAACCCGGCCGCCTCGGTCATCCGCGCCGAGAGCGCATGCGCCTCGAGATGGTTGACCGGAACCAGCGGCTTTCGATGCGCGAGCGCGACCGCCTTGCCGGCGGTCAGACCAACCATGACGCCGCCGATGAGGCCCGGCCCCGCCGTCGCCGCGATGGCGTCGAGCTCGGCGTAGGTACGCCCTGACATTTCAATCGCTTGCGCAATGACGCCGTCGATCAGTTCGACATGGGCGCGCGCCGCGATCTCCGGCACGACCCCGCCGAACGCGGCGTGCCGGTCATACTGCGCGAGGGTGACGTTCGACAAAATCTCGCAAGACCCGTCATCCAGCGCGCGAAGGACCGCCGCCGCCGTGTCGTCACAGCTCGTTTCAATGCCGAGGACGAGGAGAGAGTCTGCCATGAAGCGGTAGGCAGTAGGGAACAGGCCGCCGGCAGTAAAGAACAACAAGGGGGCGCTTGCCTATTGCCCGCCCTATTGCCTACTGCCTCGCCTATGAAAGTCATCGTCACCCGGCCTTCTCCCGACGCGGAGACTTTTGCGGCCTCGGTCGCGCGCCTCGGCGCCGAGCCCGTGCTCTCTCCCGTGATGGTCATACGCCAGCGCCCGCACGCGATCGAACTTGCCGGCGTCGGCGCGCTCGCCTTCTCCTCGGCGAACGGCGTCCGGGCGTTTTCGTTGCTGACGCGCGAGCGAAGGCTTCCCGTCTTCGCCGTCGGGGCGGCGACGGCGGATGCGGCGGCTGAAGCCGGATTTCACGACATCACGACCGGCCGGGGCGACGTTTTGAGCCTCGCTAATCTCATTGCGGCCTCGAAACCGCAGGGAACAGTGCTGCATCTTGCCGGCCGGGACCGCGCCGGCGATCTCGTTTCGCTGCTTGCCGAAAGCGGCGTCCGCGCGCGCCGCGCCGTCATTTACGACGCCGAAAAATTCGACCGCCTCGCGCCCGAAGCGGTCGAAGCGATCCGGTCGAAAGACGAAAAGGTCATCGTCACGCTGTTCTCGCCGCGGTCGGCGCGGCTCTTTCTCGATCAGGCGGCGTTCGACGGGCTGGCGCCGGATCTCGAAAACGTCGCGGCGCTCTGCCTCAGCCCTGATGTCGCCAAGGCCGCGTCGGCGGCGCATTGGGCCGCTGTCGAAACCGCGCGGATGCCGACCTCGGACGACGTCCTCGATCTGATCGCCGGGCGCATACGCCGCAACCAGGCGTAAAGGGAGCGCCTCGTTTCAGCCGGCATCGACGCCTATACTTTCTCCATGAGCGAGAGAGACGAAAACTCCCTGCCGGTTCCGGCGCACGGACACGCCCGTCGCGACGGCGAGCGATGACGCGCAGCCGACCGCAGCGCCGAAATTGGCGCGGAAACTGGCCCTGCCGCCGAAAGCGACGGCGATTTCCGTCGGCGCGCTTCTCCTGATCGCGCTCGTCTCGATCGGCGTCGTGCTCGCGCGAAAGCAGCTCCGCAAGGATGCGCCGGCAGCGACAGCCGCGGAAGAGCCCGCGCCCGCAGTGACGCTTGACCTTCCGGTCGCGACGCCGCCGCACGCCGGGGAAAGCGTTCCCGCCGACAAGATTTTCAATCAGGCGACCGGCTCCATGAAAGACGGTCTTGATGCGTTCAAGCGCTCTGAACAATCCGTAGACGGAACGATCAGCGAGCTGCCGCCGGCGCCCGACGGCGCCGCGAACCATACGCTTCAAGACGCCGCGAAGGACGCCGCAAAGCTCCTTGCCCCTGACCGGACGAACAAGATCGACCTTTCCGCGCCGGAGCCGGAAGCCGCGCTCGAAAGCCTTGAGCGCGCCGCTGAGGCCGACGCCGCCAACGAGTTCGTCAGTCCCTCCGTCGCCGCGTCGATCCACGGCGCGCACGTCTCGAACGACTTCGCGGGTCTTAAAGACGCGCTTGCCTCTAACCTCGCCGCGACGCCGGGCGCGAGCGAAGACGCCAGCGGCCGTTCGGCGCTCGAAGGGTTCAACGACGACTTCCGGCAACTGAAATCAGAGGCGGAGGCGAACGCGGCGCGACGGGCGCTGGCGTTCGGTGCGCTCGACGCGAAACTGCGCGTCGGGCGAGCCCTATGCGGCGGAACTCCTCGCGCTCGATGCGCTCGGCGGACCGGCGCTCGGCGCCGACCTTGCCGCCTATGCGCCAAGCGGCCTGCCGACCACGAAAGCCCTCGCCGCCGAATTTCCGGCCGTCAGAAATGAAGCGCTCGCCGCCGCGCGGCGCGAGCGGGCGACGGGACCCGTCGCACGCTTCGGCGCCGAAATCGCCGGCCTCATTCATTTGCGGCCCGCAAAACCGGTGGACGGCGCCGGCCCCGCCGCGGTTCTCTCCCGCGCCGAAGCAAAGATCGGCGAGGACGATTTGAAAGGGGCGCGTCGACGAGCTTGGCGGTCTCGTCGGCGCCGCGCGCGAACGCCTTCGCGCAATGGACCGACAAGGCGCGCGCGCGCGTCGGCGCCGAGGCGGCGCTCGCCGATGCGGGACGCGCCGGCTGATGGTCCGTGTCCTGACATTTTTCTTCTGGGTGATCGTCGCCGCGTCGGCGCTGACGATCCTGCTTGCGGCCGACAGCGTCTCGTCGATCGAAGCGTTCGGCTGGCGGTTCGAGATCGCGACGGGGGTCGGCGTCTTCCTGATCGCCGCTTTCACGACCCTCGTCACGCTTTTCGCCTCTTTCATCAAGGATTTGGCGAATGCGCCCAAACGCGCGCGCGCCAGAGCGGAGGTGAAGCGCCGCGAACGCGGGCTCGCGGCGCTGACAGGGGGCTTCAACGCGATCGCGGCGGGCGATGTCGTGCGCACCCGCAAATACGCCGCGACCGCGCTGAAAGCGCTTGGCGACGCGCCAGCGGCGAAGCTGCTGTCGGCCCGATCGGCGCTTCTCGCCGGCGATGACGCCGCGGCGGAAGCGGCGCTCTCCGCGCTCGTTGATGCGCCAGAGACGGAATTTCTTGCGCTCCAGGGGCTTTATCTCACCGCCAGGGCGACGGGCGATCTCGAGGCGGCGCAGCGCCATGCCGAACGCGTTTTCAGCGCGCACCCCGCCGCGCGCTGGGCGTTCGACGCGGTCCTTTCGCTGGCTCTCGACCGGCGTGACTTCGCTGGCGCGCGTGACGCCGTTCTTGCCGCCGCCAGGGCAAAGACAATCGACGAGGGCGCCGCCGATCGCGGCGCTGCGGCGGCGATGACGGCGCTTGCGTTCAGGGCGCACGGCGCCGGCGCTGACGCGGCGGCGGTCGAAAGCGCCGACGCCGCGCTCAAATTGTCGCCCGCGCTCGCGCCCGCGGCGATCCTTTCGGCGCGTCTTCACGCCGCGTCCGGCGACCGGAAGAAAGCCGCGAAGGCGCTGCAGAACGCCTTTTCCGCGGCGGGCGGCGCAGCGCTTGCCGACGCTTACGAAGCGTTTGTCGCCGACGAACCAACGACCGCGCGCGCCGACAGTCTCGATCGCTTTGCAGACCTTCACCCGGCCGCCCGGTCGGCGACGCTGCTTCGCGCCCGTGCGGCGCTCCTTCGCGGCGAGACGGCGACGGCGACCATTTTGCTCGACGACGCCCTCAGATCATCCGCGTCGGCCGGCGCGCTCAAGCTGATGGCGGAAGTCGAAGCGGCGCGCCACGGCGAAGCGGCGGCGCATCAATGGCTCGTTCGGGCGGCGTCGGCGCCGCGCGACGACGACCTTCACGCCGAGGATTATTTCCGGCTCGACGACAGCGCCTGGGCTTTGCTCGTCCGCGATTATATGGATCAGGCGCGCCTGCCGCCCGTCGCCGCGCCCCCGCCCGGTCTTGCGGCGGATGATTTGCTGCGCCTCGCCCCGCCGCCTTTGATGATCGAGGCGCCGCCGCCGCCGCCGCCTACGCCGGTGAGCGATGATCTTTCCACGGATGAAATCCTCGACCGCGACGTCGCGGCGGCCAGAAGCGCGAATTGAGGGGCGTTGCTTGAGAACGACAAGCGATAATCTCAGACTGTCGATCGCGGGCGCCGCCGGCAAAATGGGACGCGCGCTGATCAGGGAGGCGTTGTCGACGCCGGGCCTTGCGCTCGCCGGCGGCTTTGAACGGCCTGGCCATGAGGCGATCGGAAAGGATCTCGGGCCCCTTGCGGGGCTCGACAGCCTCGGCCTCGTCGTCGACGCCGGCGCGGAACAATCCCTTCGCCGCGCCGACGCGCTGATCGATTTCACCGCGCCCGAAGCGACGCTCGCCAATCTCCGGCTCGCGGCGGCGGCGGGCGTTCCGGTCATCATCGGAACCACCGGCTTTTCGCCGGACGAGGAAGCGGAGATCGCGGCGCTGGCGGCGACAACCCCCGTCGTCAAATCCGGCAACATGTCGCTCGGCGTCAATCTCCTCGCTGAACTGGTGCGTGAGGCGGCCTCGCGTCTCGGGCCTGACTACGACGTCGAAATTGTCGAAGCGCATCATCGCGCCAAGATCGACGCGCCCTCGGGGACGGCTTTGTTGCTCGGGCGCGCCGCCGCGTCGGGTCGCGGGATCGACCTTGCGGCGAACAGCGTCAAGGCGCGCGACGGCGCTGTCGGCGAGCGCCAGAAAGGCGCGATCGGCTTTGCGGTCGTCCGCGGCGGCGGCATCGTCGGCGATCATGAGGTGATGTTCGCCGGCGCGGAGGAAGTCATCGCGCTGTCGCACCGCGCGATCGATCGCGGGCTCTTCGCCAAAGGGGCGGTGACGGCGGCGAAATGGGTCGCCGGCAAGCCGGCGCGCCTTTATTCGATGGCGGACGTTTTAGGATTTTCACGCTGACTTTTACGCGGCGTTCACCAAACCGTCCTTCCAAAACTTAACCCTCTTCATGGCAACTTCGCCCGGTTAACTGGGGCGAACCATGCGGTCTGAATTATTGGGCGCGGTCATCTGCATCTGCGCGACGGTGGTCGCGGTGAAGCATTTCGAAGCGGAACGCGCCAAGGCCGAAGACGCCGCGCCAGCGGGGGAGATGATCGCCGCGGCGACGCCGGCGCAAAACCAGGACGGCGCGTCGCATGTCTCCTACGGGCGTGAAGTGCGCCTGCCCGCCGGCGACAATCACCAGTATTTCGTCACCGCCGCGATCAACCGCCGCCCGGCCTCGTTTCTCGTCGACACCGGCGCAAGCTACGTCGCGCTGCGCGAATCCGACGCTTACGCCGCGAACATCCGCGTCGCTCGCGCCGACTACAAGCATCCGGTCCGCACGGCGAACGGCGACACCAAAGCCGCGCTCGTCGACATCGACGTGATCGAGATCGACGGCATCCGCGTCGAGGGCGTCAAGGCGTTCATTCTCCCCGACGAACAGCTCGCCATGAACCTTCTCGGCATGAGCTTTCTCTCAAAGCTCGAAAGCGTCGAACAGCGCGGCGGGGAACTGGTGCTGAAGGGCTAAACCATCGGCGCCATCAGCGCCGGCAGCCTTCCCAGATCCGCGCCCGCCTGTTTCATGAACATGCGCCGTAGCGGCGCCACCGCGTTGACGGCGCCCATGCCGACATCGCGGGCGAAGCGAAGCGGGGCGATGTCGTTGGAGAAAAGCCTGACGAGCGCGTCGCCGCCGAAGGCGAGGATCGCTGAATCGAACCGCCGCCAGCGCTGATAGGTTTCGAGCGTCGAGAGCGCGCCGATGTCGAGGCCGACATCGCGCGCGTCGACAAGGACCTCGACGAGCGCGGCGATGTCCTTGACCCCGAGATTGTACCCCTGCCCGGCGATCGGATGGATGGCGTGCGCGGCGTCGCCGATGAGCGCGAGGCGCGGGGCGACGTAAGATTGCGCGAGGTGGAAGGCGAGGGGATAGGACCAACGCGGACCCGCAAGGCGGATCTCGCCGAGATAATCGCCAAAGCGCGCCTTGATCGCCGAAAGGAACTGATCGTCCGCGAGCGCGAGATAGGCGGGCGCGGCGTCCTTCGCTTCGGTCCAGACGAGGTTCGAGCGGTTCATGAGGTTTTGACTGCTGTCGCGGTCGGCGGCCATGGGCAGGATCGCGAACGGACCTGCGGGCATGAAGAATTCCTGCGCGACGCCGTCATGCGGGCGGTCATGCACGACGGTCGCGACGATCCCGGTTTGCGGATAGGACCATTGGTTGACCTTGATCGAGGCTTCGGCGCGCGAGGGCGAATGGCGCCCGTCCGCAGCGATGACGAGCGGCGCCGACAGCGTGCGGCCGTCGGCGAGCGTCACCGAGGCGTCCGCCTTGCCAAAATCCGTCCGTATGCGGCGGGCCGGCGCGAACAGGGTGACGCGATCCTCGCCGTCGAGCGCGCCGTAGATGGCGCGGCGGAGCAGGCGGTTCTCGACGATGAAGCCGAGCGGCTCGCCATTGCCGAGCTCCTTGCTGTCGAAGTGAAGATGGAACGAGGAAACGAAACCCTTGCGTCCGGGCGCGTCGCGCCGCCCGTCGGTGACGAGAATGTCGCGGATCGGCTCGGCCTCGCCGGCGAACGCCTCCCAGGCGCCAAGCCTCCGGAAGACGCGCGCGGCGGCGTAGGCGAGCGCCGTCGTTCGCCCGTCGAACGCCTCGCTTTGCATCGCGGCCGGCGCCTCGGCGTCGACGAGCGCGACCGAAAACCCTTCGCGCGCGAGCGCCAGCGCCGCGAGACCGCCGGCAAGGCCGCCGCCCACGATGATCGCGTCGAATGAAGCGAATTCCGTCACGGCGGCGATTTTCGGCGCTCGGCGTCGCCGCGTCCAGCGGCTTGTCCTGCGGCGATTGGCCGTGCCGCATTCCCAATGCTGCGAAGCAGCGTATCCCTTGTCTCCTCCAGCGGGAGAGGACGACGCGGCGCCATGAAACTTCACCGATTTCTGATTCTCGGCGTCGCCCTGACGAGCCCTTCCGCCGCGCTCGCGCAGGAGGCGGCGCCCGCGAGCGAAACCTCGGTCTATCTCTTCAACACGCTGCTTTTCCTCTTTTGCGGCATGATCGTGATGTTCATGTCGGCGGGCTTTTGCATGCTCGAGGCGGGGCTCGTGCGCGCCCGCAACGCCGCGTCGATCTGTCTGAAGAACATTGTCGCCTATGCGGTCGCAGGCGTCATGGTCTGGCTCGTCGGCTATAATCTTCTCTACGGCGTCGAGCCCGGCGGGTTTCTCGGCTCCTTCGCGCTCTGGGGCGCGAGCGACATCGATCCGGTCGCCAAAGGGTACGCTTCGTCCGCGGACTTCTTCTTCCAGCTGGTGTTCGTGGCGACGGCGGCGTCGATCGTCTCCGGCGCGCTCGCCGAGCGCGTGAAGCTTCAGGCGTTTATCCTCTTCACCGCCGCGATGTCGGGGTTCATCTATCCGATTGCGGCGTCATGGGACTGGGGCAAGGGCTATCTGGAAGCCGACTGGAAATTCTACGACTTCGCCGGCGCGACGCTCGTTCACAGCGTTGGCGGATGGGCGGCGCTCGCCGGCGCGATCATCGTCGGCGCAAGGCGCGGCCGCTATCACGGAAAGCGCGTGACGCCGATGCCGGGCTCGAACCTTCCTTTGTCGGCGCTCGGCGCCTTCATCCTCTGGATGGGATGGTTCGGCTTCAACGGCGGCTCGCAGCTCGCCTTCGGTTCGATCAGCGACGCGATCGCCGTTTCGACCGTCATCGTCAACACCAACATGGCGGCGTCGGGCGGCGTTTTGGCGGCGCTGATCATGACCTCGCTCATCTACAAGCGTGTCGATCTGACAATCGTCATCACCGGCGCGATCGGCGGCCTAGTGTCGATCACCGCCGACCCCTTGTCGCCGGCGATCTGGCAGGCGGTGCTGATCGGCGCCTTCGGCGGCGTCATCGTCACGGCGGGCGTCCCGTTGCTCGACCGCCTGAAGATCGACGACGTCGTCGGCGCGGTGCCGGCGCATCTTTTCTGCGGCGTCTGGGGAACGCTGGTCGTTCCGTGGACCAATGAAGAAGCATCGATCGTCGGGCAGATCGTCGGCGTCTCCATGGTCGGCGCCTTCGCCTTTTCGATGAGCGCGCTCGTCTGGATCGTCATCCGCTATTCGATCGGCGCGCGCGTCAACGCGGAAGAAGAATATGCGGGTCTCGACAAGGCGGAACTCGGGCTCGAAGCGTACCCTGAGTTCACGCTGACGTCGCGCTGAGAGGGCGCGCCGAAATGGTTAAGGCGCATTAACCCTTTATCCTCGACCCCATGGCATGATCGCGGCGTCCTGTCGTCAAGCCCGGAAGCAACGCCTTGAAGCCCCGATCCCTCAAGCCCCGCCGCACTCGACAGGCGACGTTCCTTGAACGCATCGCGCACTGGCGGCGTGAGGCGCTGGCGCGGTCGGGCGGCGCGGCGATGATCGCGCTCGGGGCCTGGCTGACCTTGGCGCTCGCGACCTTTTCGATCAGCGATCCGAGCCTCAACAACGCGACGGCGCGCGATCCTGAAAACTGGATGGGCGGACTTGGCGCTGACTTCGCCGACCTCTTGCTGCAGGTCTTTGGCGGCGCGAGCCTTCTCGCCATTCCCCCGCTGGTCATCTGGGGCGCGGTTGCGCTCGCGCGCGGCGCCGGCGACATGCCGGAAGACGCGACGCCGCGCGATGTCGTCGTTCGTCTCGTCATCGGACCGCTTTCCTTCGCCTTTCTCGCGGGCGCCTTCTCGCTCGCGCCGACGCCGGCGAGCTGGCCTTTCGCAGCAGGGCTCGGCGGCCTTGTCGGCGACGGGCTCGGCGGGCTCGCGCTCGCAGGGTTTTCCGCAGGCCACGTTCCGGCGTCGTCGATTTTCGCCTTTCTTCTTCTCTTCACGCTCGGCGCCGGCGCCTATCTCTTCGCCTGCGGCCTCACCTTGACGCGCATCGAGGCGGCGATCGTCGAGGCCGAAGCGCTTGGGCTTCGTATCCGAGACTTCATCGCCGCGCGCTATGACGCGATTTCGCGCCAGGACGCGGCGGCCCGATCCGGCGATCTTGAAGACACCGACGCGGATTACGACGACGAAGACCACGCCGAAGACGACGAGGAAGACGAGGACGGCGAACCGCGCCTCGTCGCGCCGAAAAAGCGCAACATCATCCGCAAGGCGGACGAGAAGAAGGCCGGCAAGCGCGAAGCGCGCGAGGCGCAGCCGGAGCTTCCCGTCTTCAAGCCCGGCTCCTACGAGCTTCCGGCGCTCGGCCTTCTCGCCAAGCCCGCGGCGCAAAAAGCGAAAGTCGTCTCCGACGAACAGCTCGAACAGAATGCGCGGATGCTCGAAAGCGTCCTCGCCGATTTCGGCGTCAAGGGCGAGATCATCAACGTGCGGCCGGGCCCTGTCGTGACGCTCTACGAACTTGAGCCCGCGGCGGGCGTCAAATCCTCGCGCGTCATCGGCCTTTCCGACGACATCGCGCGCTCGATGAGCGCGGTCGCCGCGCGCGTCGCGGTCGTTCCGGGCCGCAACGTCATCGGCATCGAACTCCCGAACATCGATCGCGAGACGGTCTTCATCCGCGAGCTTCTGGGCGCTGCTGAATTCGAGAACAGCCGCGGGGATTTAACGCTCGCGCTCGGCAAGTCGATCGGCGGCGAGCCGGTCTACGCCGATCTCGCGCGGATGCCGCATCTCCTGATCGCCGGCACCACGGGCTCGGGCAAATCCGTCGGCATCAACACCATGATCCTCTCGCTCCTCTACCGGCTGTCGCCGGACCAGGCGAAGCTGATCATGATCGATCCGAAGATGCTGGAACTCTCCGTCTACGAAGGAATTCCGCACCTTCTCGCCCCCGTCGTCACCGATTCCAAGAAGGCCGTCGTCGCCTTGAAATGGACCGTGCGCGAGATGGAAGAGCGCTATCGCCGGATGTCGAAAGTCGGCGTCAGGAATATCGAAGGCTTCAACCAGCGTCTCGCCGAAGCGCAGCAAGCCGGCGAAACGCTGACGCGCCGCGTTCACACCGGCTATGACGACCAGACGGGCGAGCCGATCTACGAAACGGAGGAGCTCAAATACGAGCCGATGCCGTTCATCGTCGTCGTCATCGACGAGGTCGCGGACCTCATGATGGTCGCCGGGAAAGACATCGAGGGCATGGTGCAGCGCCTCGCGCAGATGGCGCGCGCGGCGGGCATCCACCTCATCATGGCGACGCAGCGCCCCTCGGTCGACGTCATCACCGGCACGATCAAGGCGAACTTTCCGACGCGCGTTTCTTTCCAGGTGACGTCGAAAATCGACAGCCGGACGATCCTCGGCGAGCAGGGCGCCGAGCAGCTCCTCGGCATGGGCGACATGCTGCACATGGCGGGCGGCGGGCGCATCAGGCGCGTCCACGGCGCGTTCGTGTCGGACGAGGAAGTCCAGAAGGTCGTCGATTTCCTGAAGAGCCAGGGCTCGCCCGCCTATGTTCAGGAAGTCACCGAACTCCGCGACGAGGACGAAGACGGCGCCTTTGACGGCCTCGATATCGGCGGCAACACCTCGTCCGGCGACGCGCTTTACGACAAGGCGGTGGCGATCGTCCTCAGAGACCGCAAGGCCTCGACCTCCTACATCCAGCGCCGGCTGCAGATCGGCTATAACCGCGCCGCAAGCCTTATCGAGCGGATGGAGCAGGAAGGCGTCGTCGGGACGGCGAACCACGCCGGCAAGCGCGACATTCTGGCCGGCGAAGACGCGGCGTAGAAGGCTTAAAGCCTGCATCAACAGGGTACGCGACCGGTTCTGACAAGGGACCGGCGTCCTATAATGGCGCGTCGCAGGGGGCGGCTTGGTTAATGCAGGTGCATAGGGCGCACAAAAGCGAAGCGGATGCGTCGGGGCAAGGCGCTGTCGTCGCCATGCCTTTCGCGGGCGGCGCGGCGTTCATCGCGCCCGGCGATCTTGGCGCGCTTCGGGGCGACTGGGCCGATCTTGCTGCGAACGCCGCCGAGCCCAATCCATTTTATACGCCAGCGCTGCTCCTTCCAGCGATCGACGCATTCGGCGCCGACGATCTTCGCGTCGCGGTCGTGCGCAACGAACAAGGCCGCCTCATCGCGCTTGCGCCTGTCGCGCCGCTCCGCGGCTATTCGCGTCTGCCGGTGCGCTATTTTTCGACCTGGATGCATCCGCATTGTTTCTTTGCGGCCCCGCTCATCCGAAAAGGATGCGAAGCGCCGGCCCTCGCGGCGCTTTTCGATCTCGTCGAAAAAGAGGGCGCGTTCTTCCGCCTCCGCCATCTCGACGCCGACGGCCCGATCTTCAAAGCGGCCGTCGACATCGCCGGGAAGAGCGGACGGCGCTCATCGACGTCGAGCCGTTACGAGCGCGCTCTCTTGAAGGGCGGCTTCGAAACCGAGGCCTATTTACAGACGGCGCTCCGCGGCAAGAAACGCAAGGAATTGCGCCGTCTCCGCAATCGTCTCGAAGAAGACGGCGCAGTCCGCTTTGAAACGCTCAGCGACGGCGCGGATCTCGGCGCCTGGACGCTTGATTTTCTGGCGCTCGAAGCGGCCGGCTGGAAGGGCCGCGAAGGAACCGCGCTCGCGAGCGACGCCGCCGGCGCGAAGTTCTTCGCCGATGCGCTGCTCGCGACGTTCGCAGACGGCTCGCTCCGCTTTCATCGCCTCATGCATGGTGGAAAAACGATCGCCATGATCGTCAATTTTGTCGAGAACGGCGCCGGCTACTCGTTCAAGATCGCCTATGACGAGACTTACGCGCGCTATTCGCCGGGCGTCATGCTCGAAATGGAGATGATGAAGGCGCTCGAATGCGAGCCGGCATTGTCCTTCATCGATTCCTGCGCCAAGAAAGACCACCCGATGATCAATTCGCTCTGGCGCGAACGGCGCGTCATCGCCGCGCTCAATATCAGCCGCCGCGACGCGCCGTCGAAACTGTTGTTCCGTATTCTGACCGACCTTGAGAAAGCGGGCGACGCGGCCCGCGCGCGCCGCGCCGGGAACGCGGCCGTGCCGACGAAAGAGGAGGGCGACGATGCCGATCTTTGAAAATCCCGCCGCCGCGATGGACGGCGCCTACCCGGAGCGGACGTTCCGCCTGAGGCATCGCTTCGTCGAGGATCCGCGCTTTTCGCTCGAAGCTCTCCTGAAGCTCGCGACGCGCCTCCCGCCGGAGTTCGATCGAATACAACGCCGGCGACATCCCGGTCGACCAGGACCCGGACAAGACGCCGATGACGGGTCTCTCGATCGCGGAGACGATCCGCCGGATCGAGGAGTGCAATTCCTGGATGGTGATCCGCCACGTCGAGCAGGACGCCGAATACAAGGCCGCGCTCGAGGAATGCCTCGCCGAGATCGCGCCGCACGCCCGGAAATCGACCGGCAGAATGCACCAGAAAATCGGCTTCATCTTCGTTTCCTCGGCGAATGCGACGACGCCGATGCATCTCGACCCGGAGCACAACATTCTCGTGCACCTTAAAGGCTCGAAGAAGATCACGATCTACCGGACCGACAAGGGCATCATTTCCGACGAGCACCACGAGCGCTATCATGTGGGGACGGCGCACCGGAACCTTCACCATCGCGCGGAATTTGACGCCCACGCCGAAACCTTCGATCTCAACCCCGGCGACGCCGTCTATGTGCCGGTGAAGGCGCCGCACTGGGTGAAGACGGGGCCGAACCCTTGCGTCTCCTTCTCGATCACCTGGCGAAGCCGCGCCTCCGATTCCGAAGCGCGCCTCCGGATCGCCAATCACGCGATCAGGTCGTGGGGCGGCGCGCCGCCGTCGCCCGGCGTGGCGCCGATCCGCGACGCCGCCGTCACCTTCGCCCAGCGCGTCGCCTACAAGCTTCAGCATCCGTTCGGGTAGACGCGGCCTTCCGGCGACGCCGAACTTCGCTATTGTCCCCGCCAACAAGAAGAACGGGGAAGCGACATGAGCCCAAAGCCTCCATCGGGAGCGCCCGCCGACGATCTTAAATACTGCGCGACGCCGGAAGCGGCCGTCGAGCGCCTGACGGCGCTTTACGACGAAGCCGTCGGCGCGGTCGAAAAGCGCTTTCACGATTACGCGGCGGGCAGGCTGAAGATCGGCGCCTTCGACGCGCCGACCTATCCCTATCTCTGCGCGGAGGTTCCCGCCGAACGCTCGATCCAGACCGGCAGCCTCGCGCTCGGGCGCATCGCCGCGACCAGCCTTCACGGCGCCTCGATCACCGCGCCCCGGCTTTTTTCAAACTACCTGCTCGACCAGCTAAGACGCGTCTCTGCGAGTTTCGAGGCCAAGCTCTTCGTCGGCCGCTCGCGAACGCCGATCCCTTTGACCTTCGCGCTCGAACAGGCGACGGCGGCCCTGACGGCGCAGCAGCGCGAAGAGCTTCAGCATTATTTCTACATGCCGAACCTCATCGCGACGAACGACGTCATCGTCGACGGCGGCATGATCCTGGAGCGCGGCGGCGCGCTCCCCCTGTCGCTCTTCACGGCGGAACGGACGGATTATTCGCTCCACCGCATCCAGCATTACACGGCGACGAAGCCCGAACACTATCAGAATTTCATTCTGTTCACGAACTATCAGCGCTATGTCGATGAATTCGTCGAGCTCGGCCGGCAAAAGGTCGAGGCGGGCGAGATCGAGGCGCTGATCGAACCTGGCGACCGCATCACCAGGAAGGGGGCCGCCCCGTCAAAGCCGCCGCTCGCCAAAACAGCCGCAAATGCCCGCCTATCACTATCAAAAGGGCAAGCACGAGGGCGTGACGCTGGTCAATATCGGCGTCGGCCCGTCGAACGCCAAGACGATCACCGACCACCTTGCGGTTCTTCGCCCGCATGTGTGGCTGATGATCGGCCATTGCGGCGGCCTCCGGCGGACGCAGCGGCTCGGCGACTATGTGCTCGCGCACGCGTATCTGCGCGAGGACAATGTGCTCGACGACGCGCTGCCGCCGTCGATCCCCTTGCCGACGATCGCCGAAGTGCAGCTTGCGATGACGGCCGCCGTCGAACAGGTCGGCGGCATCCCGAAGGGCCAGCTGAAAGAGCAGCTCCGGACCGGCACGGTCGTCACGACCGGCGACAGGAACTGGGAGCTCGATTTTGAAAAGATCGCGGTCCGCGCTCAATCAGAGCCGCGCGATCGCGATCGACATGGAATCGGCGACCATCGCGGCGAACGGCTTTCGCTACCGCGTCCCTTATGGGACGCTTCTTTGCGTCTCCGACCGTCCGCTCCACGGCGAGATCAAGCTCCCCGGCATGGCCGACGCCTTCTATCAGGCGCGCGTGGCGCAGCATCTCGCAATCGGATTGCGGGCGATCGAGCTCCTCCGCGCGGAAGCGGAAGGCGGGACGCTGCATTCGCGGAAATTGCGGAGTTTCGACGAGCCATTTTTGCGTTAACGGCGAAGGAGCGTTAAAAGAGGACATGGACCGTCAAGCAGCAACCGCGATCCTGAACCGCGTCCGGCCGCAGCTGGAAGCGCGCGGCGTCGCACATGCCGCGTTGTTCGGCTCGATCGCGCGCGGGCAAGCGACATCGACAAGCGACATCGACATCATGCTGACCCCGGCGCCGGGCGCCGCACTCAGCCTGTTTGATCTCGGCGCGCTGCAGACGATTCTCGAAGAGGCCTTCGTCGGCCTCAGCGTCGATATCGTGCTGGCGCCGGTGCGAAGGCCCGCTTTGCGCCGGTCGATCGAACGGGACGCGGCGCATGTCTTCTGAGCGGCTGATTGCTGCCTTTGACGATATTGTCCGCGCCATCGAACTGATAGACGCATGGGTGAAGGAGGCGGGACGGTGCATTCGCGGAAATTGCGGCGTTGCGCGACCGATATTCGGTAGGATCGCGCTTACAGCGGCCGTCGAATGCAGCCAGCCTTTGCCTCATCACTCAGCCTTGCGGCGGCTGCGTATGCGCGACGATCGGACGTGCGGCGCCGTTGCCGCCGGCATCGACGGAGCCGACTGTGCTGGGCGTGCGCGGCACCGGTAATTTCATCCGCGACACAAGCTATGAGAGCGATCTCGATGGTCGGCGATCATCGCCGCGGGTCGTCGGAGCGAAATTCGCGAGCGCGCGACAGCTTCCTGACGCGGCTATGCGGATTTTGACGTCAGGCGCTGCCGCCTCTCAGGATCGGCGGCCTGATCGGCGATAGTCTACGTGCTGAATCCGACGGCGGAGGATGCGGCGCGCTGGATGCGAACTCTTGCGCCGCCGTGCGCAGGCAGGACGACGCGACATGCGCGCAAAAGTCGTCAGGCGCATGCGTCAATCGAGCAGCTTCATCTGTCCCGGTCGCGGGCGACGTACTAGAACCTGCGTCAAGCGTCGGCCCGGGATGCGCCGCACGGTATAGGCGAGCGGATCGTTCATGTCATTTTCGTGACGGCGTAACGATTGAAACGGAGCGCGGGTACACCTGCGAGACCTATGGTCGATCTATCCGCGACCGTGCGGACGGGAAGCGTTCAAAGCGCTGCCGAGGTCATTGGCAATGTCCGATGCGTCGCGTGCGCTGCATCGACAAGAACGTGCTACGCCCGCCTTTCGCGGGGGTACCGCGTCCCTCAGCCGCTGCGTGGTCGCGGCATCGTTCGCGACAGCTATCTCGAAGCGCTTCGCACCGTGGCACTATTCGCTACTCGATGCTCGTCGCACGGAAGCTGGACGAGTGAGGGCGGATTGCTGGATCTGGCGTCTTCGTTGCGCATCCACATTCGATGCGCTTTCAGCGACCGACCAAGGCGCGTATGCACGAATATGACCAAAATTCATCTCGATCAATGGCTCAATGCCCGCAGGCATTGGTTCGAACCAATGATCTCGCGCCGCCAGTCACTTTTTTCGGGTCCAATCCAGATGCTTACGCAATTGTACTCATCGATAACGCGCCCATGATTTATCGCAGTAAATCGATCCCGGTTTCGATTCTGGCTACGATCCAGGCGGCGCAGATAGCAATATAGTTGAGCCGCCGGGTTTCGCTCCGAGGAGCTATCCAAACAATCGGGTTCAGGAGCCGGCACACCATGCAGTCGAGGACGGCTGGGACATTGAAGTTACGAATCACGTCGACGTGGAAATTACGTGCTTTCGCGAGCTCTTCCGGCGATATCCGATACCGCTAACGATAGCTCTATGATTGTTTCGCGCTCCACTTCCTGTGCTTCTGGCAAGCGCGCCGATCGTAGAGTGCGCGTCCGTCTATTGTCGCACTAGAGCGCCCGCTCATAAATCCAGTACGTCTTGTAAATCTCCGCGCCCATGTCCGTCAGCATGCCGAGCATGTCGGTATTGTCCGCGAGAATCCAGGAGAGCTCCGACGAGGTGACGCCGTTGTCCATGTTCGCGGAATTCACCATCTCGATGATCTTGCAGGCGAAGGCGTCGCCGGGTTGAACGGCGTCACCCGTCTACAATTCCAGCGCCGCCTCAAGCTCGCGGTGGATGAAACGAGACCATGACAGGTCGTCGTTCGCCTCGCCCGCGTGCGTCAGCACAATGATCGTCACGTCGGTTTCCGGGTAAAGATAGATGAGCGAGTTCGCGCCGAAATCCTCGTTGCCGCGCGTGAACACGCGTTTTTGTCCGCGCGGCGAGCGGTCGACGAACCAGCCGAGCGCCGCTTCGCCTTCGGTGATCGGCGCGACGGGCTCGAACAAGGTTGTGAGCGATTGAGGCGTCAGCATGTCTCCCTTGCCGAGCGCGCGGCGCCAGCGGAACAGATCCATCGCCGTCGAATAGACACCTTGTTCGTCCCATGTTGCGCGTTTCAACCGCTCGGGGAGCGGCGTCGCGATCGGACTGACGTCTTTCGCCGTTTCCGGCGTCGAAAAGCCGGCGCCGGTCAGGCGTGCGGGTCGCCAAAGCCGCTCTTTCACGAAGGAGCGGTAATTCTCGCCGGATGCGATTTCTACAATCGCCGCCGCCAGTTGATAGTTGATGTTTGAGTACCGGAATTGCTCGCCCGGAGGGCCGGCGAGCGGCTCGGCCAGCATCGCGGGCGTCGCTGTCTCGCGCGTCGAAAATTGTTCGGCGACGTAGCTTTGCGCAAATCCGGACGTGTGCGACAGGAGCTGGCGCACGGTGACGCCCGCCTTGTCCGCCGGCGCATCCGGAAAGAATTTCGACAACGGGTCTTCGAGCGCCAGCTTGCCGCCGTCTGCAAGCACCAAAATTGCGGCGCTTACGAACTGCTTGCCCGTCGACGCAATCCAGAATTTGTCGGAACGCTCGACGGCCCGTCCCGCCAGGGCGCCGTACGCGCCGTGCAGGATGACGTCGTCGCTTCGTGCGACCAGCACGACGCCTGAAAAACCGCTGCGGACATGCCCTGCAATTGTTGCGTCCAGGTCGCTCCGGGTCGCGCCTTCATTAATCGTGCCGCATCCGGCGCAGACAAGCGCCGTCAGCGCGAGAATTGCTCTTCGTGTCAGGTTCACGGCGTTCGCTCCCTTATGACAGGTTGAAGTCACAACCCCCGCTCATAAATCCGGTACGTCTTGTAAATCTCCGCCCCGATGTCGGTCAGCATGCCGAGCATGTCCTTGTTGCTTTCGAGAATCCACGAGAGCTCCGACGAGGTGATGCCGTTGTCCATGTTCGCGGAATTCACCATCTCGATGATCTTGTAGGCGAAGGCGGCGCCGATCGGTTTGCCGTGGAGTTTCTTGCGGACGCCCATCAGCGGCATCCGCGCCTGGGTGAGTTTCTTCACCTTCAGCCGCCACAGGAGTTTTGCCCAGTTGAACGGCAAGAGCTTGCCGTCGAAATCGCGGATCGCCTCCATGATGTTCGGCAGGACGAGACCGAAGGCGACGGGCTCGCCGTCATACTCGCAGAAGATGATGTTGTATTTCTCGATGATCGGGCGAAGCTCCTTCGCCATGTGGGCGATCTGCGCCTCGGTCATCGGGACGAAGCCCCAATTGTCGCTCCACGCGTCGCGGAAAATATCGACCAGGGTCGCGATCTCGCGGTCAAAATTCTTCATGTCGAGCGTGCGAACCGAAACCCTGGGGCTTGAGAGTGCTCGCTCGATGAACTTCATGCGCCTTTCGGGGATGAACTGGCGGCGCGGAATATAGCGCAGCGCATACATGTCCATCGCTTTTGAGTAGCCTGCGGCCTCGACATGGCGCTGATACCAGTCGCGTCCGTGCGGCATCATCACATAGGGCGGCGTGTCGAATCCGGAGATCAGCATCCCGCATTCCTCGTTCACCGAGAACGAGAACGGCCCCGCGATCTTCTTCATCCCGCGCGCGCGCATGAAGTCTTCGGCGGTCTTCAGCAGCGCCGCGAAAACGCGCTCGTCGTCGATCGCGTCGAGAAAGCCGAAATGCCCCGTCGCGTCATTGTAGGTCTGAAGGTGCAGCGGGTTGATGAAGGCGGAGATGCGTCCCGCGACCTTGCCGTCCTTCTTCGCGATGAAAAGCTGGACGTCGGCCCCCGTCAGCGCGGGATTGGCCTTGGGATCGAGGCGCGCGCCGACCTCGTATTCAAGCGGCGCGACGTAATTGGGATCGCCCGCATAGGGAACTTTTCCCGCCGCGATAAACGCCTTCCTTCCGGCCGGGCCGGAAACGGGTTCGACGGTGATGGTCGAGGGGGCGGCGCCGTCGGCCATGGGCGATCCTTTCGCGGAATTCGTCAGCAGGCGGTGTGTATAGGGCAAGGATCGCCGGGCGTCAGGCGCCGCCTTTTGCGTTTCAGCTATGATTTCAAGGCTCGCGGCGAGAAACCCTCCCCGCCCTCCCTTTTCAAGGGAGGGAGAAGGAAGAAGCGGGACCGCCTTCCCTCCCTTGAAAAGGGGGGCTTTGGCGCCCGGATTTGCATTGGCAAATCCGGCCTTGCGACAAAGGGAGGGTTCGCCTTGGGCGCCTCTATTTCGATGATGGGAGACTCGCGGGAAGAAACTCTCCCCGCCGGCCTTAATCCCTGAGCTTGATTTCGACCGCGGCGCCGGTCTCGCCGACTTCGAACAGCGTTTCCGCGATCGGGGGCGGCGCGAGGCGGATCAACGGGTTTTGCGAAACGCCGAAAGGTTCGGCGGGAAGACCGAACGGGTTCTTGTCGAATTTCAGATTGGCGTTGCGGTCGTGATAGGCGACCACCGCGAACTTGCCGGTCGCCGGCGCGGTCACGCAAAACTGGGTAACCGGCGCATTGGCGGCGAAGCGGACGCGGAATTCGCGGCCCGTTTTTTTGAGGAAGTTTTCCGGTTCGTTCCGGTAAAGCTCGGCGGTGACGAGACCCGCGCTCTTCTGGACGTTTTTGATCGTGATGCGGACTTCGTTCGGCTTTCCCTTGCAGCTGACATGGGCAAAGCCGCCATCCGTCGTCGCGGCGTCGTTTCCTTCGGCGAAGGCCGGCGCCAAAAAGGCTGGCGAGAAGGCGAACGTCGCCGCAACTAGCTTACGCAACATGGGCATCGCCCCTTTTCAAATCGTCCGTCCACCATTCACCCTAGCGAAGCTTCTGCCAAGTCCGCGTCCCAATTCGGGCCGCACTGTGTCTGGCGGTAACGATTAGCGGAATTATGGCGCTCACCCCTGGACGCGCGCCGAGGAAAAATTCTCCGCCATCGCGCCATAGGCGGCGACGAGGCGGTCGATGTCGTCATTGGTGTGGGCCGAGGAGACCGCAAGCCGGAGAAGAGATTCCTTGCCCGGCGTGCCGGGCGGGATCGCCATGTTAACGTAAACGCCCTCATCGAGCAGGAAATTCCACGCCGCGAAGGCCTCTTCCTTCGTCGGCAGGAGGACCGAAATGACCGGCGCCGGGCCCGACGCGAGCTTCAGCCCGTACTGGGTCAGCGCCGCATGGAGGCGATTGGCGTTCGCCCAGAGTTTCGCCTTCAGCGCCGGCGTCTCCTTGATGTTTTGAAGCGCGGCGCCCGCCGAGGCGATCGTCGCGGGCGAGGGCGAGGCGGTGAATTTGTAGGGGCGCGAGGAGAAGCGAAGATACTCTGCCTGGCGGTGGTTCGAGGCGACGAAGCCGCCGATCGCGGCGAGCGCCTTCGAAAAGGTGCCGGTGTAAAAGTCGATCTTGTCCATGACGCCGTCGGCCTCGCTGACGCCTTTGCCGGTCGCGCCGTAAACGCCGAACGAATGCGCCTCGTCGACGAGCAGCATGGCGCCGTGCCGGTGCGCGACCTCGACGAATTCTTTCACCGGCGCCGTGTCGCCGTACATCGAATACATGCCCTCGATGCAGACGAGCTTGCCTTTGAATTTGGGGTCGAGGCGCCGAAGGCGCTTGTCGAGGCTATCGGGATCATTGTGGCGGAAGCGGATCGTCTCCGCGCCCGCGAGCGAACAGCCGTCATAGATGCAGGCGTGGCAGTCGGCGTCGACAAGAACGACGTCTTCCGCGGGGTCGACGAGCGCCGGCGATCGCGCCGAGATTGGCGACATAGCCGGTCGAAAAGACGACGCAGTGCTTCATGCCGAGATAGTCCGCGATCTCGCGTTCAAGGCGCTTGTGCCCGGCGAAGGTGCCGTTCGCGAAACGTGAGCCCGTGGTGCCGGTCCCTTCCTCGTCGAGCGCTTTCTTCGCCGCGGCGATCGCTTTGGGCTCGAAGGTTTGCCCGAGATAATTATGCGTGCCGGCGAGCACGGTTTCGCGGCCCTTGATCATCGCGCGCGTCGGCCCGAGCACCTCCTCCATCACCACCGTGAACGGGTTCTTCCCCATTTCGGAGAGCTGGTTGTACAGCGCGGCGGTCTTTTCAAACTTGTCGAAGAGGCTCATCGCGTCAGCCCTGCTGTCCCTTGATGGCGTGAATGGCGTCGACCAGCTGGCCGATCGTCTTCGTCTCCGAGATCGTGTTCACCGGAATCGAGATGTCGTAATAGTCCTCGATGTCCATCACGAGATCGAGCACGGATACGCTATCGACTTCGAGATCGGCGACGAGATCGACGTCGCGGCCGAGCTTCACGCCCTTGTGGTTCAGGGGTTCGAGAAGCGTGCAGATGCGGCGAAAGACGAGATCGTCGTCGGCCTGAATGCCTGATTGTTGCGCGGTCATTAGGGTGTTCCGGTTTCTGGGGCGGCCGTCATAACAGGCCCTGTTCTTGATACCAGCGGACGGTTTTTGCAAATCCTTCCTTGAGCGGCGTTTTGGGACGCCAGCCGGTTGCGCGCCCGAAGAGGTTCTCGCGCGCGACCCAGTCGGGATGGAAGAGCTCGTTCACCTGTCCCTGGCGGATCGACGGCGTCTTGCCGAAAATGCTCTCCGCCGCCCGGACCCCTTCGTGCAGCAGCGCGACCGCGGGCTTTGGAATGCGGAACGCGGTGACGGTGTTGCCGTAGACCTCGCTCAGCGCCTCGCCGATGTCGCTCCAGTAGCGCCCGTCGGGCTCGTCGTCCTCGACTTCATAGACCGATCCCGTCGCGCCTTGCGTCGCAGCGGCGAGGAGCGCGCCCGCTGCGTCCTCGACGAAGAGGATCGATGCGCGTGCGGGCGTGTCGGTCGCGGGCTCGAAGGCGAAACCCGATTTCAAAAGCTTGAAATAGGGAAGCGTCACGAGATCGCCGGGGCCGTAGATCGCAGGCAAGCGGAGCGCGACGAATTTCCCCTCGGACGCGCGCGCAACCGCCTGTTCGCTGTCGAACTTGCTGCGGGCGTAGGGAGAGGTTTCCGGTTTGCGCGCGGAGAGGGACGATGCATGAACGAAGCGCGCGCCGGCCTTCGCCGCGGCCGCCGCCGCGCGTTCGGCGCCGACGACATTGATGCGCGCGTAATCCTGCTCGGTCCGCGCATGGGTTTCGCCGGCGAGATGGAGGAAGGCGTCGGCGTCTTTCGCGAGCGCGGCGAGCGCTGCGAGATTTTCAAGATCGCCCTCGACGATTTCAATGTCGCCCGAGCGTTTGATCCGGCGCGCATCGCGCGCGAGCGCGCGGACCGCAAAGCCTTCGCGAAGGAGCTGATCGATCAATACGGCGCCGATGAACCCGGTGCCGCCGGTTACGGCGATCCGTTTCACACGCGCGCTTCAGCGAGCGCCTTGTGCGCCTCTTCGCCGGAGAACGGCTCGTCGAATTCGCCCGCGAGGTACTTTTGCTTCACCTTCGCGCGCGACAGTTTGCCCGACGAGGTCAGCACCATCGAATGAGGCTTGGCGAGAATGACGGTCGCGGGCGCGCCGGCGGCGCTCTGGATCGTCCTGGCGACTTCGCGGCGCGACGGCGTCAAGCGCTTCAGCGCTCATGCCGCGACGCTCGGCGACAACGACGATGCGCTCGCCCGACCCATCATCGACCGAGAACGCCGCGACGCCGCCCTGGCGGACGCCGTCGACTTTTTCGACCGCCCACTCGATGTCCTGCGGCCAGATGTTGCGGCCGTTGATGATGATGAGGTCCTTGGCGCGGCCGGTGATCGCGATTTCGCCGTTGAGGAAATAGCCCATGTCGCCGGTGTCGAGCCAGTCGCCGTCGTAGAGGCGCTGCGTCGCGTCGGCGTCGCTGAAATAGCCGGGGGTGAGGCTTGGCCCCTTGATGAAGATGCGGCCGACTTCGCGGTCTTTGAGCGGCGCGCCGTCTTCGCCCCTGACTTCGATCGCGTGTCCGGGAAGCGCGCGTCCGCAAAGGACGAAACCGCGCTTGTGCTCGGGCGAGGTGATCGCGGACGCCGGCTGCGCGACGCCTGACCGGTTATAGTGGCGCATGTCGACGTAATCGACATCGACGCGCGATCCGATCTCGGTGAAGGAAAGGGCGAGCGTCGCTTCCGCCATGCCGTAGCTCGGCAGGAAAGCGCCGGCGGCTGAAGCCCGCCGGCGCAAACGCCTCGGCGAAAGCGCGCAACGCTTCCGGGCGGACCATGTCGCCGCCGATGCCGGCGACGCGCACGCGCGACAGATCGATCGCGCCGTCTTCGGCTTTCGCCGACGCGCCGCGCGCTCAGCTCGTAACCGAAAGAGGGGCTGTAGGTGATCGTCGCGCCGAAGTCCGACATCACGCGCAGCCATAAAAGCGGGCGGCGGACGAAGTCGGAGGTCGCGATGTAATCGACCGAGCGCTGGCCGTACATCGGCGCCAGCGCAAAACCGATGAGGCCCATGTCGTGATAAAGCGGCAGCCAGCTTGCGGCGCGGTCGCCCTCGACGAGCTTCAGCCCGTATTTGGTGATGCCGTGAAGATTGGCGTTGACCGATTTCTGCGTGCCGATGACGCCTTTGGGCGCGCTCGTCGAACCCGACGAGTACTGAATATAGCACATCTCGTCAGGTCCGAACGCGATCGCGTCGGCTTCGGGGCCGGCCTTGATGTCGTCGAAATCGAGAACCTGCACGTTGCTGTTGCAGCCGAGCGCGTCGGTCAGGAAATCTTTCAGCGACGCAGGGCCAACGGCGGCGGCGGCTTTCGCGCCCGGCGACCATCAGGCGGACCTGCGTCAAATATCCGTCCTTGCCGCCGAGATTGACGGGCAGCGGCATTGGCGCCGGGACAAGGCCCGCATACTGGCAGGCGAAGAAGGTGATCAAAAATTCCGGGCTGGTCTCGGCGACAAGCGCGATGCGGGCGCCGCGCTCAAAACGGCTGGCGAGGCGCCGCGCAAGCGCGCGCGCCTGCTGGCGGAGTTCGGCGTAGGAAAGCGTCGACGCGACTTCGCCGCGCAAATTGAAGAAATTGCCGCCGGTCTCGCCTTGCGCCGCATAGTCGAGAGCGTCGGTGAGCGTCGCAAAAAGATCGAGCTTCAACGGGAGCGTGGCGCTCTTCGTCGGCGTCGGCGCAATCCGATCCTTGAGGGTCGACATCAATGCCCCCGCCCTGCGCCGGCGATATCCCGGCCGCGCTTCAAGATTTTCCCCAGCCCGTCAGACATGTGACCGCCTCCAAAGCCGGGGAGTCAATCGACCCTTCTCCCGCCGCCGCCCCCTGCGGGTGAAAGAAAGGCCAGGAACGCCCGCGACCGCCCGCGCAAGGCTGGCGAATTCCGCGACCCTCGGCGATTACCGGACGGGAGAACAACGGGCAAGCAAAGGCGTTTCCGCAGGGTTTCAAGAATTGCTCACCGTTGTTTCACCGGGAGAAATTTCCTCGACGCCCTAACGGGTTGCGAGATTGCGGCGCGGCGGCCTTTGACCATCACGATCCGGGCAACGCTGGTTTTCGGGTGCGGAACGATCGATGCCGCGCCTTGGCTTTCGGGCCCTCCGCTCGACGCCGTCAAAAGTTAACGTCGCGGAGGCGAGAGGGCGGCTGCGGAAAAAACGGCCCGGCGCCCGCATGCCGGCGGCAAGCGCCTGACTTTAGAGTTGATTTTCAAATGCGGCTTTGCCAGTTATCGCGCCGATCTGTAACGGGGACTGATTGAAGCGCAGGCGCGCGCGGGAGCGATCCCGGACGCTGCGGCCATCTCAGGGTTCTCCCCGATCAATTCCAGCAATTGGCCGTCAGGGCCGGGGAAGGATACCTATGAGCACGGGCATATGGCTGGTCGTCGGGGCCGGCATGCTCGCCATTCTTTATGGCGTCGTCACCATTCAGCAGGTGATGTCACTGTCGGCCGGCAATGACCGGATGAAGGAAATCGCCGCCGCGATCCAGGAAGGCGCGTCGAGCGTACCTCAAGCGCCAATACACGACGATCACCATCGCGGGCGTCGTCGTCTTTGCGCATTCTGCTGTTCGCGCTTCGGCTTACAACGCGCGCTCGGCTTCGCCGCCGGCGCGATCCTGTCCGGCGCCGCCGGCTATATCGGCATGCTGGTCTCCGTCCGGGCGAACGTCAGGACGACGCAAGCGTCCTCCGAAAGCCTCGGCAAGGGATTGTCGGTCGCGTTCCGCGCGGGCGCCGTGACGGGGATGCTCGTCGCCGGTCTCGCGCTCCTTGGTCTCGTCGGCTATTACGCGGTCCTCACGGGCCCGATGGGTCTTGCGCCGGAGAGCCGCGCAGGTTGTGAACGGCCTCGTCGCCCTGTCGCTCGGCGCGTCGCTGATCTCGGTCTTCGCGCGATCTCGGCGGCGGCATCTTCACCAAAGGCGCCGATGTCGGCGGCGACATCGTCGGCAAGGTTGAAGCCGGCATTCCGGAAGATGATCCAAGAAACCCCGCGACGATCGCCGACAATGTCGGCGACAATGTCGGCGATTGCGCCGGCATGGCCGCGGACCTTTTCGAAACCTATGTCGTCTCGGTCGCCGCGACGATGGTTTTGGGCTCGATCCTCTTCACCGCGAACGCGTCGGACTTCATGTTCTATCCGCTCGCGATCGGCGCTGTCTGCATCGTGACCTCGATCCTCGGCACCTTCGCCGTTCGTCTCGGCAAAGGCTCGAAGAACATCATGGGCGCGCTTTATCAGGGCCTCATCGCGACCGGCGTTCTCTCGCTCGTCGCGATCGCCTTCGTGACGAACCAGATGTTCGGCTTCGGCGAAGCTGTCGGCGACGGCAGCTTCACCGGCCTCAGCCTTTATCTTTGCGGCGTCGTCGGCCTCGCGGTCACCGGCCTCATCGTCTGGATCACCGAATACTACACCGGCACCGGCTTTCGTCCGGTGAAGTCGGTCGCGGCGGCCTCGGTTTCGGGCCACGGCACCAATGTCATCCAGGGTCTTGCGGTCTCGATGGAGGCGACGGCCCTCCCGGCGCTGACGATCATCGTCGGCATCATCGTCACCTACAATCTCGCCGGCCTTTACGGCATCGCGACCGCGGTGACGACGATGCTCGCGCTCGCCGGCATGATCGTCGCGCTCGACGCCTTCTGGCCCGTGACGGACAATGCGGGCGGCATCGCCGAGATGGCGGGCCTTGAAGGCTCCGTCCGCGAGACGACCGACGCGCTCGACGCGGTCGGCAACACGACGAAAGCGGTCACCAAAGGCTACGCCATCGGATCGGCGGGCCTCGGCGCGCTGGTTCTCTTTGCGGCGTATACAGAAGACATCAAGCACTTCACGCGAACCCGGACCAGTATCCGTCTTCGCCGATGTCGTCGTCGAATTTCTCGCTGTCGAACCCCTACGTCATCGTCGGGCTTCTCTTCGGCGGCCTTCTCCGTTATCTCTTCGGCGGCATGGCGATGCAGGCGGTCGGCCGGGCGGCCGCTAGCGGTCGTCGAGGAGGTGCGAGACAGTTCCGCGAGAGATCCGGGCATCATGGCCGGAACGTCGAAGCCCGGATTACGCGCGCGCGGTCGAACATGCTGACAAGGCGGCGATCAAGGAAATGGTCGTCCCCTCGCTCTTGCCGATCCTCTCGCCGATCGTTCGTCTACTTCGCGATCGGCATGGTCGCCGGGCAAGTCGGCGGCCTTGTCCGTCGGTCGGCGCGATGCTGATCGGCGTCATCGTCACCGGGCTTTTCGTCGCCATCTCGATGACCTCGGGCGGCGGCGCCTGGGACAACGCCAAGAAGCTGATCGAAGAGGGCTTCACCGACCCGTCCGGCAAGGTGCACAAAAAGGGCTCGGACGCGCACAAAGCGGCGATCACAGGCGACACCGTCGGCGATCCCTACAAGGACACGGCCGGGCCCGCCGTGAACCCCATGATCAAGATCACAAACATCGTCGCGCTGCTTCTGCTCGCGGTCCTCGCGGACCAGTCGTAGAAATCAACGTCACGAAAAACCGAGATGCGCCGGCCGAAAGGCCGGCGCATTTGCTTTGGGCGGGGCCGTGCGAAAAGTACCGGCCTATGCAGTTTGAGGCCATCATTTTCGACTGTGACGGCGTGCTTGTCGATGCTGAAGTTCTGGCGACTCGAGGACAGCGCCGCTTACTCTGCCGAAGCCACGGGCTTCAGTACCGGCGCAGAACTGGTGCGCCGCTTCGCGGGACTGCATGACGATGTGTTTCGAAGCCGCCTCGCTGACAGACTATCGCGGCGCGAATGACCGCGATCCGCCTGCGGATTTTTTCGAGGGGTGCTGACCGGAGCGCGCCGCAGAAGCGGCGCTCGCCTCAGGGAAGTCGCGGGCGCGGGCGAAATGCTGCGGCGCGTCTCAAGGGGCGAAGGCGCGCTCGCCGTCGCCTCGTCTTCGCGCGCGCATCGTGCTTGAAGGAAAATTGAAGCGCGATGGGGCTCTTCGATCTTGTCGCGCCGCATATCTATTCCGGCGACGACGTTGCCGACGGCAAAGCCGGCGCCGGACTCTTTCTTTACGCCGCCGCACGGCTCGAATGCCGCCCGCATGATTGTCTGGTCGTTGAAGACAGCGTCAACGGCGTTAGGGCGGGGCTCGCCGCCGGGATGGCCGTCTGGGGCTTTACCGGCGGCGGCCATTGCTTCGAAGGCTATGGAGAACGCCTTGCGGAAGCGGGCGCCGACCACGTCATTCCCGATTACAAAGCGTTCAACGCCGCGCTTCGCGCGGCGAGCCGTGTTGATCCGGGCGCGCGGCGCCGATAGCGTCGCCTCGCATTCAACAGGGAGGCCATCATGCAGAAAATCGCCCTCGTCGCGGCTCTCGCCGCCTTCGTCGCCGCGCCCGCTTACGCGGCGTCATCGACTGTCGAGTTCACCGGAGCGGACGGACGAAAGCAGGTCTGGAAGTTCAACGATGACGGCACCGCCGCAGGGCCGGAAGGCGCGACCGCGACCTATGAATGGACCGCCGAAACGAAAACGCTTTGCGGCATGATCAAGATGCCCGAGGCCGAGCCGCAGAAAAGCTGCCTCGTCTTCGACACGGTGAAAGAGCCGCTCGCGGTCGGCGACACGTCGACCTATACGGCGGAGGACGGGACCAAGGGATCGACCGTCGTCGTCGCCGTCGAGGAATAGGCTGGCAATCGCGTCTCGAAAGCCCGGCCCCGCGCGGCCGGGCTTTTTTCATGCGCGGTCCCGGCGAGAGCGTGACGCAAGAAAGTGCGAAGCGGTTTCTTGCGGCGTCACGCGACAAATCAAAGAACCAGCGCAAAATACCAATTCAGGATTTCTGCATTTTGCGCTAGGCTCTCGCTCATGCAATTTGCCTCCGACAATTGGGCGGGCGCCCATCCCGAGATCATGGCCGCGCTCGTGCGCGCCAACGAAGGCGCAGTCCCCTCCTATGGCGGCGACGCGCTGACGAAGCGCGCCGTGAAAAAATTCTGCGAGATTTTCGAGCGCGACGTCGCGGTCTTTTTCGTCGCGACGGGGGGCGCGGCGAATTCGCTCGCGCTCGCGCAAATGACGCCGCCCTGGGGCATGATCCTCTGCCATCAGGAAAGCCACATCCAGATGGACGAATGCGGCGCGCCGGAATTTTTCACCGGCGGCGCGAAGCTCCTGCCGCTCGAGGGGAAAGCCGCAAAGCTGACGCCGGAAATCCTCGAAGACGGCGCTCGCGGGATTTCCCGACCGCCCGCCGCACGGGATGCCGGCGACGGCGATCTCGATCACGCAGGCGAGCGAATGCGGCGCCGTTTATTCTGTAGACGAAGTAAAGGCGATCGGACGGCTCGCGCGCGAGCGCGGGCTGAAGCTCCACATGGACGGCGCGCGCTTTGCGAACGCCGTCGCGGCGCTCTCCTGCGCGCCTGCCGACATCACCTGGAAGGCGGGCGTCGACGTTCTCTCTTTCGGCGGCACGAAGAACGGCTGCCTCATCGCCGAAGCCGTCGTCTTCTTCAATCCCGACGACGCGAAGGATTTCATCTTTCGCCGCAAGCGCGCCGCCCAGCTCGTTTCAAAAATGCGCTTCATCGCGGCGCAGTTCGACGCCTACCTAGAAGACGGCCTGTGGCTTCGCATGGCGGCGCACGCGAATGCGATGGCGAAGAAACTCTCGATGGGCCTTGCCGCATCCGGCGCGAAAATCTGGCATCCAACCGAAGCGAACGAGGTTTTCGTCTCATTCCCGCCGGGCGTTGAAGAAGGGCTCATCGCGGCGGGCGCGGCGTTCTATCCATGGGTGACGCCCGGCGATCCGGCGAGCGGGACGATGCGCCGGCTCATCTGTTCGTGGGCGACGCGCGATGAAGACGTCGCGGCTTTTCTGGCGACGGCGAGGGGATGATGACGACGCTCGACGATCATCTCGCCTTGAAACAGACAGCCGAGAACGAATGGACGATCCGCGCCCATCCCGAGCGCGAGGCCAACACCGGCATGTTCGGCGGCTGGACGGCGGCGGTGCTGATGAAGGCGGCGCTCTCGCATTCGGAGGCGGAAGGAACGCCGGTCGCCTTCACCGCCAATTTCATTGCGCGCGTCGATCCGGGGGCGGACGTCACCGTCCGCGCGACACGGCTCGGCGGCGGCAAGTCGCTGAAAGCCTGGCGCGCCGAGATCGCAATGCGGCAGGCGACCTCTGCGCGACAGCGTCGATCGTCACCGCGAACCGGCGCGACAGCGACCGCTTCCTCGAAGGCGCGGCGCCGGCGGCGGCGGCGCCCGAAACGATCGCGACGGCCCATCCGCCGGGGCGGTTCGGCGAAACGATCGACATGCGCCCGGTTCACGGGTTTCCGCCGTTCAACCGGCCTGACACGCGCTCGCTCGCCTTTGTGCGCGAGATGTCGGGCCGCGCGATGGACTGGATTCAGCTTGCGTATATCGCCGACGCGACGCCGCCGCGCGTTTTCTTCATCAGCGAGGGTCCGCGCCCCTCGTCGACGATCACGATGTCGGTTTATTTTTATGCGACGGACGCCGAGCTTGCCGCGGTCGGAACCGATTTTGTGCTGAGCGAGGTTGCCGGCGTCCGGCGCGGAAGGCTCGACCTGCGGCCTTACCATGCGCCTCTGGAGCCGCGCGGGCGCGCTTCTTGCGACAAGCGAACAGCTCTGCTGGTTCAGGTGAGCGCGGCGCCTTGTCAAGGACGTTCGTCTTCGAGAAGGCGCGGGCGGAGCATGCCGTATTTCGTGCCCGGGAAGCGGTGACGGGCGGAAGGGTGAGGTCAAAGGCGTCGAAGCAGAAAACCTTCAATGCGCGCTTTTCGGGCGCGCAATCTTCCGCCGCATGCGGATGTTGAGAAGCTCGACGAACAGCGAAAAGGCGATCGCGAAATAAAGATAGCCGCGCGGGATGTGGAACCCAGCGCCGTCCGCGACGAGCGCGACGCCGACGAGAAGGATGAAGGCGAGCGCCAGCATCTTCGTCGTCGGGTGCTTTTCGATGAACGAGGCGAGCGGCGTCGCCGCGACCGCCATGACGAGCGTCGAAAGGATGACCGCCGCGAACATGACGGGCAGCATGTCGGTCATGCCGATCGCGGTGATGACGCTGTCGAGCGAGAAGACGATGTTGATGATGAGAAGCTGAACGACGACGGCGTTGAACGACGCCCGGGCGTTCGCCTGTTCATGGCCGGTCCCCTCGACCGAGGCGTGAATTTCCTGCGTCCCCTTCCAGAGGAGGAAGAGGCCGCCGGCGAGCAGGATGAGGTCCTTCACCGTCACTTCCGCGAAAGCGCGCTGCGCGTGCTCGTCGCCGATGCGCGACGAACGCCGCGAGCCAGTCGGGCAGGGTGAACAGCGGCTCCTTGTCGAGGCCGATGATCCAGAAAATCACCGCCGAGCATGACGATCCTGAGGACCATGGCGCCCCAGACGCCGATCCGCTGCGCGCGCTTTTGCTCCTTGCCTTTCAGATTGCCGACGGCGATCGACACGAAAAGGAGATTGTCGATGCCAAGAACGATCTCGAGAAAGGTCAGGGTGACGAGGCTGCCCCAGAATTCCGGCGACGCGAAAAGTTCGGTCATGAGACGTTCCCCTAAATCCAGCCTGCGGCTTCCTGCGCGACGAGGGCTTCTAGCAGATCGATCGTCGAAGGCGAATCGTTGAGGCAGGGAATCGCCGCGAATTTCTCGCCGCCCGCGTGATGAAAGATTTCGGCGCCGCCGATCGCGATCTCCTCCAGCGTTTCAAGGCAGTCCGCCATGAAGCCGGGCGTCATCACCGCGACCCGTTTGACGCCCTTGGCCGCGAGATCGCGGATCATCGCGTCGGTCGCAGGCTCAAGCCATTCCTCGCGACCGAATCGCGACTGGAAGGCGAGGGGCGCGAAGTCCTCGCTCCAGCCCATCCCTTCGCGAATGAGGCGCGCCGTCTTCGAGCAATGGCAAAAATAGGGATCGCCCTCGGTCAGATGCCGCTTCGGCGTTCCGTGGAACGAGAGGATGATGCGCTCGGGCGGCCAGCCGAGCGCGGCAAGATGCGCATCCGCGACCTTCTTCAGCGCGTCGATATAGAGGGGAAGGTCGAGGAAAGGCGCGGCGATGCGAAGCGCCGGCTGCCGGTTCATTCCCTTTAGCGCGTCAAACGCGGCGTCGGCGACGCTCGCCGAGGTCGACTGCGAATATTGCGGATACATCGGAAGGACCAGAATGCGGCCGCACCCCGCCTCCGTCAGCGCGCTGATCCGTGAACGGACGGACGGCTCGCCATAGCGCATCGCAAAGTCGACGCGGACCTTGTCCGCGAGGCGGTCGGCGAGCGCCGCGGCCGCGTTTTTCGTGTAAAGGCGCAGCGGCGATCCCTCCGCCGTCCAGATTTTGGCGTAAGCGCGCGCCGACCGCGCCGGGCGGACATTGAGGATGACGCCGTGCAGGAGCGGCAGCCAGAACCAGCGCGGATAATCGACGACGCGCCGGTCCGACAGGAACTCGGCGAGATAGCGGCGCACGGCGTGCGCCGTCGGCGCGTCGGGCGTCCCGAGATTGACGAGAAGGACGCCGACGCCGCCGGTCTTGAGGGGCGGATGGCCGGCGGGGCGGTGATCGGAGGGCGTCATGCGGGGTCGATACGGCTGAAGGGCGCCGGCGGATGCTCGGCCGGTCATTTGTCACATAGCTGAAAGATCACCGTCACAAAACGGAAACAGAAAGCGGAGAGGTTCCGCGCGCATTTTCAGGCGGCGCAATCGTTGCGCCGGAAAGGGGATGGCCGTGGAATTTCTCAGTGCCAACATCTGGGCTCTGCTCGGATTTGCGCTCGCCGCCTATTCCGTCGTCGCGAACGACGCGCTGCAGACGCTTGGCGCCTTCATCAACTCAAACCGCAAGCTGCCCTGGTGGGCGCTTTTTCTTTATGCGGGAACGATCTTGTGCGTCGTCTTCTACATTGGCTGGCTGCAGTTTGACGGCGACCCCTCTTGGGGGCGGCTGTCTAACACTGAAAAGTTCCCGGTGTTCGAAGTCGAATGGTACCACGTCTTGCCGGCGGTTGCGCTCGTTGTCGTTACCCGCTTCGGCCTCCCGGTATCAACGGGCTTCATGATCTTGTCGATCTTCGCATCGAGCGCCGGCATTACGGCGATGATTCAAAAGTCGCTGACCGCCTATGGTTTCGCTTTTCTGCTCGGCCTCGGCATGTACATCGCTCTCGCTCCCACCGTCGAACGGTACTTCCTGAAAACTCCTGAGAAGGGGCAAAAACCGTTCTGGATTCTGCTGCAATGGGTGGCGACCGGCTACCTCTGGGCGATGTGGCTGATCCAGGATTTCTCGCATATTTTCATCTACATGCCGCGTCACCTCGACGCGTCGCAGGCGATCTTCGGCATCGGCGTCATCCTGCTGTTCTTGCTCATCACCTTCCTCGATCGTGGCGGCCCCGTTCAGAAGGTCCTGACCTCGAAAACCAGCATCACCGACATTCGCTCGGCGACGATCATGGATTTCACCTACGCATCCGTTCTCGCGCTCTTCGCGAACCTCAACAGTACGCCTATGTCGACGACATGGGCGTTTCTCGGGCTCATCGCGGGGCGCGAACTTGCAATTGCTACAATCGACAAGGTGCGATCGCCCGGGGCCACGTTCGTCATAATTTTGAAGGACGCGTCCAAAGCAGGAATTGGTCTCGTCATCAGCATTACGCTGGCTTTGGGACTTCCCTATCTCGCCCGGACGATGGCGGCGGAACTGACCTACTCCGCCGCGCGCTTCAGCGCCGGCTCTGCGGGCGGCGCCTCTCGTCCCGTCAGCTTGGCGTCGATTTCGGCGAGGCGCATCTCCCGCGCCCGCTTTTCCTCGGCCGTAAGGCCGGTGCCATCCGCCGCGAGGCGCGCAATCGCGACATAATCGAGCTTGCCGGTGCCGAGGACGGGCACATCCGCGACCGAGACGATCTTCTTCGGCACCGCGATCTCGGGGACGCCGTGGTTTTGCGCCCAGCCAAGCAGCGTCCGGTCGGGCGAGCTTTTCGGTCGGTGACGAGGACGATCTGCTCGCCCTTCTTGTCGTCGGGAAGGATCGTCGCCGCGTGCATGTTGTCGGGCCAGACGGCGGTCGCGCAGTTCTCGACGACCGCGAGCGAGACCATCTCCCCGCCGATCTTGGCGAAGCGCTTCATCCGTCCACGGATCGCCATGTAGCCGTCATCGTCGAAATGGACGATGTCGCCGGTGTCATGCCAGCCGTCCGTCAGGCGGGGATAACGACGCCCGGCGCGTCCGGCGTGATGTAGCCCTGCATGATGTTCGGGCCCTTGACGAAGAGCCGCTTGCCGCCGGGAAGCCCGTCGACATCTCAAGCCGCGCGAGAACGCCGGGGAGGAGCTTGCCGACGGTGCCGGCGCGGATGTCGCCCGGCTGGTTCGCGGCGAGAACCGGCGAGGCTTCGGTGACGCCGTAGCCTTCGAGCACTTCAAAACCGAAACGCCGCTCGGCGATCTGGCGCGTTTCGTCCTTGACGCGCTCGGCGCCGCAGACAGCGATCCGGAGCGAGGACATCTGCCCCTCGCCGGCCGCGCGCATATATTGCTGAAGGAACGTGTCGGTCGCGAAAAGGACGGTCGATCCCGTCTCGAAAATCCGTTGCGGAACGATCTTCGTCTGCAGGGGCGACGGGTGAAGGACCACCTTGTAGCCGTTCAGGATCGGCCAGAGCGTTCCGGCCGTGAGGCCGTAGCAATGGAAGGTCGGCAGCGGGTTGAAGAAAACGTCCGTGGGCAGAATTTCGACATGCTCGGCGATCTGGTAGATGTTCGACAGAATGTTCGCGTGACTGAGCGCGACGCCCTTGGGATCGCCCTCCGTCCCTGACGTGAAGAGAATGATGCCGAGGCTGTCGGGATCGGGGCTCGCCGAAAAGAGGCGGGGGAGGAAAGGGCCAAGCACCGCGCGCGCCTTGTCGAAGGGATTGAGCGCCGCCTTCATGTCCTCAAGGTAGAGAAATTCAACGGACCCTTTGAGATCCGCGACGAGACCTTCAAGCTTGGCGATCTCGATGAATTTATGCGCGGTGACGACTTTTTTCACTTCCGCTGCGCGCGCCGCCGCCTTGAGGTTCCGCGCGCCCGCGGTGAAGTTGAACATCGCCGGCGTCCGGCCCTGGCTGAAGGCGGCCATCAGCGCGATGACGGCCCCGGCGCCGGTCGGCAGCATGATTCCGACTTTTTCGCCCGCCGCGGTCGTCCGGGCGAGCGGCCCGCCAAGCGCGAAGCTCGCGCGGATGATTTCCTTGAAGGTGAACTCGCGCCCGTCCCCGTCGATGAGGGCGACGGCGTTCGCTCCCTTTTTGTGGGAAGCGGCGAGCAACGCATGAAATATCGACTTGCGCGACCGGCGCTCGATCCGGCTGAGGGTATCGTCCATCTAACTTTCGCCCCTTTAAAGCGAGGCTTCCCCTCAGCCTCAAACCCGCGCCCCCGGTTCCCCAAAACCCATGACCGAGGCACGGCTTGTTGCGCCATATTACAGGATGGAGAGTCGCCGGCCAAGCGCAAGCCTTGCGTCCCGCCGCCCCTCAAAATGAGTGAGCGCTCACTTATATAGAACAGCCGCCGACAGAATGCAAGTGAGCGCTTACTTTCATCCCTCGGAACCCTCCCTTTCGAACAAGACCGGCGTCTGCGACGCCGGGTTCGAAAGCCCTCCCTTTTCAAGGGAGGGAGCGGCCGGCGGCTCCTTCTCCCTCCCTTATCCTTCGAGACGCGACGCTCCCAGGACGGGGAGGGGGGCAGGGAGGGTTTCTCGCCCGAGTTCCTGGCGTTGAAGCTGAAGCCCCCAAGGCGAACCCTCCCTATCACGCAAGGCCGGTTCCGCTGCGCGCAACAGGCTGAAAGCCCTCCCTTTTCAAGGGAGGGAAGACGTCGCGCCTCTTCCTTCTCCCTCCCTTGAAAAGGAAGGCGGGGAGGGTTTCTCGCCGCCGACGCGGACGCAAGTTTCAACGGCGGCGCCCGCCGCGAGAAACCCTTCCTTGAATCGGGAAGGAATTTCTCCCGCCGGATGATGATCCGTCTACGGAACGCCTGCCGGCGGCTGTAAAAGATGGAATCTTCTGCTACGAATTTCGGCGCCGATTTTTCATTAACCAAACTTTTTTCGTTAACCATGAAGCGCGTTAATTCCGCGCGGTAATAAAAACTTATCCCCGTACTTATCCCCGGGTTATCCCCCTACTTATCCCCCACCTTATCCTACAACTTATCCCACACCTCTCCGGCTGATTTAGAATTCCGCTCCAACGTCATTCCGGATCTGCGCCGCCGCGCGTCCGGGATGACGACGATGATGGAGATGAAACGGCAAATGCTGTCGCTGCAAATATCCTAGGGCGAAACCGCACTTGCGGCTTGCGAAAGGCGCGGCCGCGGACTGCGCCGTAAAATCCGCCGGGCTCTTTGCGGCCGGAAAAGCAGGGCTTTTCCTTCTGCAGCCGGCGCAGGAAGCGGAAAATACAGGCAAGCGCGCCGGCGAAAAGCCCGGCGTTTCGAACGCGCCAAAAGAAAAGGGCGCCGATCGGGCGCCCTTCCGGTTGTCATGCGACGAAGAAGCTCCGTTAACGGACGGCCTTCTTCAGCGCGTCAACGAGATCGGTCTTCTCCCAGGAAAAGCCGCCGTCGGCGTCGGGCGTCCGGCCGAAATGGCCGTAGGACGCCGTCCTCGCATAGATCGGCTTGTTGAGGTCGAGATGGCGGCGGATGCCGGACGGCGTCAGGTCCATCGCATCGCGGAGCGCGCGCTCGAGCTCTGCTTCATCGACTCTGGCCCGTGCCGTGGAGATCGACATAGACGGACAAGGGCTCGGCGACGCCGATCGCGTAGGAAAGCTGGATCGTGCAGCGCTCGGCCATCTCGGCGGCGACGACATTCTTGGCAAGATAGCGCGCGGCGTAAGCGGCCGAGCGGTCGACCTTCGTCGTGTCCTTGCCGGAAAAGGCGCCGCCGCCATGCGGGGCCGCGCCGCCATAGGTGTCGACGATGATCTTCCTGCCCGTGAGGCCGGCGTCGCCGTCAGGCCCGCCGATGACGAACTTGCCGGTCGGGTTGACGTGCCATTTGCAGTCGGCGGCGATCTTCAGCTCGCCAAGCGCCTTGCGGATATAGGGTTCGACGACCGAACGGACTTTCGCCGACGTCCAGCTCTCGTCGAGATGCTGCGTCGACAGAACGATCGAGACGGCTTCGGACGGCTTGCCGCCCTCGTATTTCACCGTGACCTGGCTTTTCGCGTCGGGACCGAGGCGGCCGGCGTCGCCGTCGCCCTTGTGGCGCGCGGCGGCCAGCAATTCGAGAATCTTGTGGCTGTAATAGATCGGCGCCGGCATCAGCGCCGGCGTCTCGCGGCAGGCGTAGCCGAACATGATGCCCTGATCGCCGGCGCCTTCGGAATTGCCGTCCGCCGCCTTGTCGACGCCCTGCGCAATGTCCGCGGACTGACCATGAAGCAGGACTTCGATTTTCGTCGCGTCGCGCCAGGTGAAGCCGTCCTGCTCGTAGCCGATGTCGCTTGATCGCCTTGCGCGCCACCTCGATGAAGGGTTCGGGCTGGACATGGCCTGCCGGCCATCAGCGTTTCGGGAACGCGCACTTCGCCGGCGATGACGACGCGGTTCGTCGTCGCGAGCGTCTCGCAGGCGCACCGCACGTTCCAGGAGTTCATCCCGGTCAGCGCGGCTTCGCGATAGACGAGATCGACGACCTCATCGGAAATCCGGTCGCAAACCTTGTCGGGGTGGCCCTCGGAAACGCTTTCGGATGTGAACAGATAGGACTGACGCGCCATGGCTCCCGCCGCCCCTCATATAAGGAAAAGTTTATTCGCGCGCCGGCTTTTAACGAAGCGGCGTCACCCTGTCCACCGAAGGATATGGCGCGCCCGCCAGAGCGGCGAACGGGAGAACGCAAGACGGTTCTCCCGTTCGGCGATCTAGCTTTCGGCGCCGTCCCCGTCGGACAGCGATTTCACGAGTTCGAGGACGCGTTTGCGGATCTTCGGATCCCGAATCGACGAGAAGTGCTTGCACAGCTGCACGCCTTCCGGCGTGTTCAACAGTTCCATCATCGCTGCGCCGTCGTCGGGCCCGGCTTCAGCAAAGCCGTAAGACGCCCGGTATTGACGTCGAAGTCGTCGAAGAAGAACTGGATCGGAACTCCCAGAACCCGCGAAATCTCGAACACCCGGCTCGCGCCGATGCGGTTGACGCCTTTTTCGTATTTCTGGACTTGCTGGAAAGTCAGCCCGAGCGAGTCGCCAGCTTGTCCTGGCTCATGCCCAGCATCGTGCGTCTCAGCCTCACCCGCCCGCCGACATGAACGTCGACCGGGTGCGGCTTTTTTTCATCCGCCATGCTTTCCTCCTGCTTTGACGGCGGCCGTTCAGCCCAACGACCTCTTTCCGTCAAAGTCTCCCCAGGACATTAATTATAAGGCAACCAGTGTCGCGCGCAAAGGTTGCAGGACAGTTATCTCCTTGTCCGGCGCGGCGAAAAATCCTGTTGCGGCGCAGCCCCGCCATCATCACCCAGAAGAGAAGGTCGCCGAGGCGGGTGTAGAGCGTCGGCGGCAAAGGCCTGGGCAGGGCGCGTCGATGGTCCCGGCCTCGTAAAGGGGGATCCGGGCGCGCACCCGCCCGGCGCCGTCGATGAGGCCCGAAACCCCCGAATTCGCCGAGCGCGCCATCGGCAGCCCGGTCTCGATGGTCCTCAGCCGCGCCTGGTCGAAATGCTGGCGCGGGCCCGGCCGAATCGCCGAACCAGCGTCATTGGTGACGGTCGCGATCCAGTCGGGCCGGCGGTCCCTCGGATAGATGCGGCCCGGAAAGATCGCCTCGTAGCAGACGAGCGGCGCGAAGGGCGGGCCCGCCGTCGCTCGATCGATCGCGGGGCCGCTTCCCGATAGGAAACCGTCGTCATAGGGAGCAAGCTGGGCGAGACCGACGCGCGCGAAGCGCGCCCTCAAAGCGGCAGATACTCGCCGAACGGGCGCGAGATGATGCTTGTCGTAATGGCCGACAGGAACGCGCCCCGTTCACGGTCTCGGAGATCACCGAAATCGAGTTGAAATAATCCGTCGCGCCGCCCTCCCGCGTCTCGCGCCGGACCGCGCCGGTGACAAGGACGGCGATTCTTCGGCAGCTTCTCGGACAGGCGAGTCGAGCCCGTCCTCATACTTCCTCGATGACGGGCGCCGCATTCTCCGGCCACAGGATGAAGCAAGCGTCCGGCGGCGGGCCCCGGCGCCGAGGACATCGCGAGTGGCGCTCGTAATTCCTCTGCCAGAGATCGCCGTCGATCTTCTCGCGCTGGGGAATGTTCGGCTGCACGATGCGCACGAAAATATCGGCATGATCGTCCCTGGGCGTCAGGGAAAGGCGCGCCAGCGCCCGCAGCGAACAAAAACGCGGTCGCGCCGATCGACAACGCGGCGCCTTTGAGAAGCCCGCGCTTCTCGCCAAGAAACGCGACGGGCGCCATGGCGATCACCAGCGCGACAAGCGACAATCCGTAGACGCCCCAATAGGCCGCGCTTTGCGCGCCCGCCGCCGTTCCCGCCAGCGCCTGTCCCGGCAAATTCCACGGGAGTCCGGTCAGCAAATGGCCGCGCGAATATTCGGCGAGCATGAAGAAGAACGCGATCGCGAAAATGCGTCGCCAGCCGGTCGCCTCAAAGCGGGCCGCGAGCGCCATCGCGCCGCCGGTGAAGAGCGCGAGGAACGCCGGCAGGCCGGCGACCGCGAACGGCGCCATCCAGGCGAATTCCTCCGCCTGCACCAGAAAGGCAAAGCCGACCCAGTAAAGGCTGACGAGAAAATAGCCGAAGCCGAAAAACCAGCCGATGGCGAAGCCGGCTCTGGCCGGCGGCGCCCGCCTGCGCGCGCGCCGTCGATGAAGAGCGCGAGGGCGCAAAACGCCAGCGCCATCAAGGGCAGGAGATAAAAGGGCGCCTGCGCGAAGGCGGCAGGCGAGACCCGCGGCGAAGGCGGCGAGATTGCGCCGCCAGCCCGTAAGGGCGGCCAGGTTTTCGAGAATTCGCCTCGTCACTCGCCCGCCTGCGGTTGCGGCTCCGGCGGCGTCGGGGTTCTTCGCACACGGACCTTTCGGACCTTGCGCGCGTCGGCCTCGAGCACTTCGAAATCATATCCCATCGGATGGGAGAGAACTTCGCCGCGCTGGGGCACGCGGCCTGCAAAAATCGACGACAAGCCGCTGATCGTATCGACGTCTTCCTGGCAGGCTTTGCAGGGTGATGCCGGTCGTCGTTGCGAACTCCGCGCATTCGACGCGCGCCGTCCGCCTCCCAGCCGCCGCCCTGGCGCGCGACGATCGTCGGCGGTCAACTCGTCGTCATGCTCGTCATTGATGTCGCCGACGATTTCCTCAACGAGGTCTTCGATGGTCGAGAGCGCCGTCGGTGCCGCCGAATTCGTCGATGACGAGCGCCATATGAACGCGGCTCGCCTGCATCCTCAAAAGAAGATCGGTGATGCGCATCGAGCGCGGCACGTAGAGGACGGTCGCGCCGGATTTTTTTCAGAGTCGGGTCGCTCGATGGCGCGGACCGGCACGGGTTGGCGATCAGCGCCACGACATCCTTGATGTGGACCATGCCGACAGGATCGTCGAGATCGCCCCGATAGATCGGCAAGGCGCGAATGGCCGGCTTCAGCGAACGCCTTGATGAGGCCGTCGAGCGGAGTCTCCATGTCGACGGCGACGATGTCGGCCCTCGGCGCCATGACGTCGGCGACGCGCTTTTCATCGAAGGCGATGACGCGCTCGATCATTTCGCGACGCGCGCGCGGCAGACGCATCGACCCGTCGCGCTTCGTCTCATCGAGCGCCTCGGAAAGCTCGCCGTTCTCCTGTTTGCCGAAAAGGCCTTTGAGGCGGCCGAAGAAACCGCCGCTCGCTTCGTCGTCCGCGCCGCTGCGCGTCTGATCGGCCGCGCTCATTCAGCGATCCCCATGGGGATCGGCGATCGCGATCGTCGCCAATATGCGCGTCTCAAGCAATTCCATCCGTTCCGCTTCATCCTCCCCTTCGTGATCGAAGCCGGCGAGGTGGAGAAGCCCGTGCACTATAAGGTGCGCCGCGTGGTCGCGAAAGGCGATCTGCTGCTCTTCCGCCTCGCGCCGGCAGGTCTCAAAGGCGATCGCGATATCGCCGAGAAAGCCGCCGTCGCCGCCCGACGGGAAGGAAAGGACGTTGGTCGGCTTGTCGAATCCGCGAAACCGCTTGTTGAGATCGCGCAAGGTTGCGTCATCGGCCAAAAGAAGCGCCGCGCCGCGCGCGGCGCGTTTTTCAAAAGCGAGAACCGCGCGCCGGCACGTCTCGGCGAGCGCCGCGGCGTCGCCAAGCGTTTCGCTCCAGCGCTCGTCCTCGATGACGACGTCGAACGTCTGATCCCTCGCCGTCATGCCGGAACCGGTTCCGGACCGAACACTCGCGGCCGATCCTTCGGGACGCCTTGCTTCGCAGGGCTCTTCAGGATGAGGAAGATTGGCGTTTCATGGAGGATGATCCTCATCCTGAGGAGCGCGCCAAAGGCGCGCGTCGCGAAGGATCGAACAACGCGCAGTCGGCTCGTTCGCCCGCTGTCACCGCTTCTTTTCAGCATCCCGCGCGTCATAGGCGTCGATGATGCGCGCGACAAGCGGATGGCGGACGAGGTCGAGACGTGCCGCCTTGCTGGCAAAGCCGTCTCTACCTTGTATTTGGCAGGCATTCCTGACTTCTTTCACGTAACGGAGCAGGCGATGAAACGAAGGCGATCGTTCATGAGGCGGAGGAGGGCGGCGATTGGGCGATGTTTTGTCATTCGCGGGCTGCTCGACGCAAGGCGAAACGATCGAGTAGATCGCTCGTTAATTTGCGCGAAGCGATCGAAGGATGCCTCTTGTCGAGATTTTTGCTCGACGAAAGACAGCAAGCATCGCGTGCTGGAAATAGCTGTGTGAAGTCTGTTCGGCAAGGAGATGGCGCGCATCGTCGAAGGTCGCGGGGCTCGGCGTTCGCTGCGGGTGCGTGGAGCGACGACATACCGCTATGGCAAGGATGGCAGCATCGTCCTCGGCCCTGTTCGAGACCCATCGATGTAAACCAGCCTTTGAAACTCGGGATCGTTGCTGCATCTCGATGAAAATGGCGGAAATCGCGGAAGAACTGATTTTTAGGTCAAGACGCATTATTGCCGTGCGCCTGATCGCGCGCTTCATAGGCGTCGATGATGCGCGCGACAAGCGGATGGCGGACGACGTCGGCGGCGGTGAACCGCGCGACGGCGACGCCTTCGACGCCCTCAATGAGCGAGAGCGCGTCGGAAAGGCCCGAAGGTCTCGCCCTTCGGCAGGTCGCTTTGCGTCGGATCGCCGGTGATCGCCATGTGCGCGCCCTCGCCGAGGCGCGTCAGGAACATTTTCGTCTGCGCGATCGTCGCATTCTGCGCTTCGTCGAGGATGACGGCGGCCCTCGCGAGCGTCCGCCCGCGCATGAAGGCGAGCGGCGCGATTTCGATTTCGCCGCCGGCGATGCGCCGCTCGACGTAATCGGCGTGCAGCATGTCATGGAGCGCGTCGTAGAGCGGGCGAAGATAGGGATCGACCTTCTCCTTGACGTCGCCGGGAAGAAAGCCGATGCGCTCGCCCGCCTCGAGCGCGGGACGCGACAAGACGATGCGTTCGACCTTGCCGGACAGATAAAGACCGACCGCGTGCGCGACGGCGAGATAGGTCTTGCCGGTGCCGGCGGGGCCGACGCCGAAGACGAGATCCGCCTTGCCGAGCTTTTCCATATAGGCGCGCTGCGCGCCCGTCCGTGGGCTGATCAATCGCTTCGGCGTCTTGATCGAAAAGGCGGAATTCGACGTCGGCGTCGACCGATGCCGACAGTTTCGCCGCAGCCCTGACGTCGTCGCTCGCGATCGCCTGTCCGGCGCGAAGGCGTTCATAAAGACGGCGGAGCACGGCGGCGGCCTCGGCGCGCGCGGCGAGCGGGGCCTGAGATGTTGAGGACGTTGCCTCTTGGATCGATCCTGACGCCGAACGCCTTCTCGACGATCTGGAGATGCGCGTCATGCTCGCCGGAAAGCCCGGCGACGAGACGGTTGTCGTCGAAAGCGAGCTGGTCGACCGCCGAACGGTCGATGAGGGGGGGCGGGGCTTCAGTCACGCGGCGTTTCTGCATTCATCGCCTTTGCTGGACGAGGCGCCTGACGGCCGCCAGGGCCGGGCAATTCGCCTGCGAGAGCGTTTGGCGTCACACCTATAACCCTCGCCGGCGCGATCTTCCCGATCAGGGATGGTGGCGCCGACGCATGAAGGCTTTGCAAATAGGGGGTCTTGCCGATGAGCTGGCCGGGCATGCGCCCTGGCCGCTCGAACAGGATCGGCAGCTCGCGCCCGACAAGACCGGCGCAAAAAGCGTCCCGCTGGTCCTTCAAGAGCGCCTGCAGCGCCTCAAGGCGGCGGTCTTTTTCTGCTTCGCTGACCTGTTTTGGCATGATGGCGGCCGGCGTCCCCGGCCGGCGGGAATATTTGAAGGAATAGGCCGAGGCGTAACCGACGGCGCGGATGAGGGACAAAGTCGCTTCAAAATCCTCATCCGTTTCGCCGGGGAAACCAACGATGAAGTCGCCCGAGACGGCGATGTCGGGCCGCGCCGCCCGGATCTTTTCAATGAGGGCGAATAATCGGCGGCGGCATGGCCGCGGTTCATGGCGGCGAGGATTTTGTCGGAACCGGCCTGCACCGGAAGGTGCAGAAACGGCATCAGTTTCGGCTCTTCGGCCAGCGCGGCGATCAAGGCCCCCGTCCATATCGCGCGGGTGGGAGGTGGTGAACCGGATCCGCAAAATGTCGTCGATCCTGGCGATCGCCCGGCAAAGATCGCCAAGACCCCAGCGCCGCCCGTCCGGCCCTTCGGCGCTCCAGGCGTTCACATTCTGGCCGAGCAAGGTCACCTCGCGAACGCCCTGAGCGGCGAGGGCGCCGACTTCGGCAAGAATGGCGAGCGCGCCGCGCGAGACTTCCTCGCCGCGCGTATAGGGAACGACGCAAAACGTGCAGAACTTGTCGCATCCTTCCTGGACCGTGACATAGGCGCTGACGCCATCGGCGCGTCCGCGATCTTGCGCGAGCGCGTCGAATTTCTCTTCGACGGCGAAATCCGTATCGAGCACTTCGCCTCGTCCGCGCGCGCGCTTTGGCGATCAGTTCGGGCAGCCGGTGATAGGCCTGCGGACCGACGACGATGTCGACAATGTCGGACCGCGCCGACACTTCGGCGCCTTCAGCCTGCGCGACGCAGCCGGCGACGGCGACCGTCATCGCGCCGCCTTTTTCTTCTTTCGTTTCTCGAAGGCGGCCGAGATCGGAATAAAGCTTTTCCGCCGCCTTCTCCCGGATGTGGCAGGTGTTGAGGATGACGAGATCGGCGGCTGCGGCGTCCGCGACGGCGCGATAGCCGAGCGGACGCAGGAGATCGACCATCCGCTCGCTGTCATAGACGTTCATCTGGCAGCCATAGGTTTTGACAAAGACGGTCTGTCCGCGATCTCGCGCCGGGCGGCGGCCTTGACCATGGGCTCCAGGGTTTCGCTCATCGGCGCTTCTATGCGTCGGCGCAGACACGGCTTGCAACACGGCTTGCGCGAGACGGGGATCTGCGGCTTCACGGCGACTATGGCGCGCGATGTGATCGCCGCTCGCGGGCATTTTACTTCAAGCGCATTGATTGCCCCGCGATTTTCCGCCAGTCCTTACGGCAATATGGTTCAAGGATCGCGCCTGTGTTTGTAAAGGGCCTCGCCGCCGCGGGCGGCGCGTGCGCGATGTTGTGCGGCGCCGCCTTCGCGAAAGAAGGCGACGAGGACGGCGCTCCGCCGATGATTCCGGCCCAAAACGCGCGTCCCGTCGTCGTCGAAATGTTTCTCTCGCAGGCCTGCAACGCCAGCCCGCCGGCCGCGGACGTGCTGACGAATCGCGGTGCGGCGCGACGTCGTCGCGCTCGCCTGGCATGTCGACTATTGGGACCAGTACGCGTCGCAAAAATTCGGAACATGGCCGGACCCTTTCGCGCGCGGCGCCTTCGGCGATCGCCAGATGGCCGTACAACAAACGCCTTCAGGGCCACGCCGCGAAGATCACGCCGCAGGCGGTGATCGACGGCGTCATTTCGGTGCGCGGCTCGAAGATCGAGGCGATCGAGCGCCGCATTCTCGAAGCGCAGGTCTATGACGAGCACGCACGCGCCCGTCCGCCGCGCCTCGAACTCGCCCGGCGCGACGACGGCATCATCCGTACACAGATTTATGACGTCGGCGCGCCGTACGACGCCGTCGTCGTCTCGTTCCGCCGGTCGACCGTGACCAATGTCGCCGGCGGCGACAACGCCGGCGTCGTCTTCCGCGAGGCGAATGTCGTGCGCGCGGTGACCCCGCTTCTCAACAATCACGACGGCGACGCGGACTTCACCTTCCGCCTGCCGGCGAAGGGGCTCGACTGCGCCGTTCTGGTGCAGGAACGCGGCTACGGCCGCATCGTCGCCGCGCGCTATTGCGATGACGCGGACGACTGACGCGCGCCACGCCCCCGCCGATGAGCGGCGAAAAGAAATAAGGGGCGCGGCCTTCGCGGCGACACCCTTCAACGCCGTCCGAATTTAGAAATCTACTCCGCCGCGACGCCCGCCGCGCCGAAATCGGCGACGCTTTTCACATAGGCGGTGCGCGCCAGACGCGCTTCTTCGTCGAATTCTTCCGCGCGGCGGTTGTCGTCCGCCATCAGCGCCGAATAGTCGGTGTCGGCGAAGTTGAGGACGCCCATCTCCCATAGGCGGCCTGGATCTTCGTCCGACCACAGGCCGATGTCGTGAACGATCGGCACGATGCGCTGGAACAGCATGGTGCGGAAGAGTCGCATGTAGCCGGAATCGTTCTGCGGCTGACGCACTCCTCGACGCGAGCCCGAGGATTTCATAAGTCTCGCGCGCCTCGAAACGGTCGCGCATGTGGTGGCAGGCCTCGACCAGGAACTCTTCGCGCTCGGCTGCGCTCCGCGTCGGTCAGTTGCGGGTAGTAGTCGCGTAAAGCGCCAGGCGGCCGAAGGCGACGTGGCGCGATTCATCCTGCATGACAAAGGCGTTGACCTGCTGGGCGAGCGGATTTTTCGACAGTGTCGCGGATGTTGCTGAACGCCGCGAGCGCAAGACCCTCGATGACGACCTGCATGGCGAGATAGGTCATGTCCCAGCGCGAGTCGCGCAGCGCCTGATCGACGAGCGTCTGCAGCGGTTTGGTCATCGGATAGGCGACGCCGAATTTCTCGAGCAGCCTCTTGTAGGCCTCGACGTGGCGCGCTTCGTCCATCACTTGCGTCGAAGCGTAGAATTTGGCGTCGAGGTCGGGAACCTGCTGCACGATCTTGGCCGCGCAGATCATCGCCGCCTGTTCGCCCTGCAGGAACTGCGAGATGGTCCACGCCTGGAAATGGCGGCGCATGTGCGCCTTTTTCCTTCGCCGACGTCTTCTGCCAGATCGGCGTGTAGTAGAGGCCGCAAATTCGTCCGGCGAGACGCATCGGATTTTCGGGGTCGAGCTCGTGCCTCCCAGTCGACGCGGCTGATCGCGTCCCACTGCATGTCCTTGCCCTTCTGGTAGAGGTGCATCATCTGCCTGCGGCCGTCGTCGTAGCGCCAATCGAATGCCGCCTCGAAGTCCTGGGGGACGGTCCAGACGGGATCGATGTCCGGGATCGGGTAGAGGTCGCGAAGAGACATGAGAGCTCCCTTGGAAGCCCGGCCGCGCCGGGCAAGCCGGGCCGAAAAGCGCCGAAAATCCGCCGGACCCTAGCTGCCGGGTGGTTAAGAGCTCGTGTAAACTAACGAGTTTACTTGAAGGTCAATACGGCGGCGGCCGTCAGGCATTTTTTCGCCGGCACGCCGTAAAGTTCGAGCCTGTGGGCGACGAGTCGATACCCGAGCTTCTCGGCGATCGGCGCTGCAGGGCCTCGATATCGGTGTTCACGAACTCGATCACCTTCCCTGATTTCAGATCGATCAGATGGTCGTGGTGGTCGTCATGGTCGCTTCCTCATAGCGCGACCGCCCGTCCTGGAACTCGTGCCTTTCGACGACGCCAGCCTCCTCGAAGAGCCGCATGGTCCGGTAGACTGTGGCGATCGAGATCTTCGGGATCGATTTCGACGGCGCGCCGGTGGATCTCCTCGACGTCCGGATGGTCGGCTCGGCGGAAGAAAGCACGCGCGCGATGACGCTTGCGCTGATCGGTCATGCGCATGCCCTTGTCGACGCAGAGTTTTCTCGAGGCGTTCCATGTGGTGCTCCTTCGGCGCGCCTATCATAGATCGAGCCGCATGACGAGCGCGTCGCCGCCGCTTCTGTAGTAGCGCTTTCGCTTGCCGACCGGTTCAAAACCTTGCGCCCGATAGAGAGCGGCCGCCGACGCATTGGCGACGTCGACTTCGAGAAAAAGCCGGCGAACACCGGCCTCGCGCGCTGTCGCGACGATCACGTCAAGGAGCGCTTTTCCGCACCCCTTGCGGCGTTCCGCCGGGGCAACGCCGATCGACAAGATCTCGGCTTCCTCTCCGGCGCACCGCCAGAAAGCAAAGCCGGCGGCGCCGGCATCGTCCGCCGGTTCCGCAAGGATGACGAAGACGTTGCGCTCGGCAAATCCGTCGGCGACGCCTTTTTCGCCCCAGCTCGCCGGGCCGAAGGCGAGCGCTTCGAGGGCGACGACAGCCGGCGTGTCGGCCGCCTGCGCCGGACGAACGCGCCATACGCTCATGAAGCGCCAAGCCCCGCGAACAGCCCCGCCGCCGACGGCGCAGCATCGGGCGGGCGGAGGTAGAGAGGCGCCGGCGGCGAAGAGGGTTCGGCGGCGTCGCGGGCCAGTCGGGCAAGGGCGATTGGATCGATCATCGTCGTTTCAGATATCGCCATGTCGCCCTGCAAAAAGGAAGACACCATCGCCGCGCCCGACCCCGCGAGCATGACGCCATCGTGCGCGAGCCTTGCCGCCGCATCCTGCGGCGCGGCGACAAACGGCGCGACGAGCTCATGGAGATTTTCGTCATAGAGCGCGGCGTAAACCTGGCCGCGGCGCGCGTCGAAAACCGGCGCGATCAGACGGCGTTCGCCGACGCTTGCAGCGAGCGCCTGAAGGCTCGTGACCCCGACCGCGCGCGCGCTCGTTCCAAGGCAAAGGCCGCGCGCGAAGGCGAGCCCAACTCTGACGCCCGCGAACGCGCCAGGTCCGATGACGACGCCGATGCGGCTCGAGGTTGGCGACAGTGAGCCTTGTCCTGGAAAGAGCTTCGGCGACCATGACGGGAAGGATCTCGGCATGCCCTTTGCCGATGACTTGCCGTTCGCTCGACAAGACCGCATCGCCGTCGATGATCGCCGCCGAGCAGGCTTCAAACGAGGTGTCGATCGCAAGAACGCGCATTCCGGGTCAAACGATGCGGCACGCTTCGTCGAAGTCGAGACGCGGGCTCCGGGGAAACAGGTTCTCGTCGGTGCCGTAGCCGATATTGCAGAGGAAATTCGACTTCCATGTCGTTCCGCCAAGAAACTCCTTGTCGACGCCGGCGTTGTCGAAACCGGACATCGGCCCGCAATCAAGGCCCAATCCCCGCGCAGCGATCATGAAATAGGCGCCCTGCAAGGTTCCGTTCCGGAAAGCGGTGTCGGCGGCGAGCTTCTCGTTGCCGACAAACCAGCTCCTCGCATCCGTATGCGGAAAGAGCGCCGGGAGCTTTTCGTAGAATTCGGCGTCATGGGCGATGATGACGCAGCAGGGCGCGTTCATCGTCTTCTCGGCGTTATTGCCCGAAAGAAAAGGCTTAAGGCGCTGCTTTCCCTCGTCTGACGTCACGAAAACGAAACGCGCCGGCGAGCAGTTCGCCGACGTCGCGCCCCATTTCATGAGATCGTAAACGGCCTGCAGCAGCGGCCGCGCGACTTTGCGGTCGTGCCAGCCGTTGCGGGTCCTCGCCTCGCGAAAGAGGAGGTCCATCGCTTGGTCATTGATCATCTTGTCGGACATAAGCGCCGCCGCTCCGGTTCGAATCCTGACCGCGTCTTACGCGACCGCTTCGACTTTCACCACCTCGGGCACGTAGTGCTTCAGCATATTCTCGATGCCGGCTTTCAGGGTCATGGTTGAAGACGGGCATCCCGAACACGATCCGTGCAGCGACAGGAAGACGACGCCGGTCCGCGGCTCGTAATGCTGGAACACGATATCGCCGCCGTCGGCGGCGACGGCGGGACGAACGCGGGTGTCGATCAGCTCAATGATCTGTTCGACGATCTCGCGATCTTCTGCTTCATAGTCGTCGAGATTTGTCGCCGGCTTGCGCGCCGCCGCAGCGCCTTCGGCGAGGATCGGCAAGGCGGCGGTCAGGAAATCTGCGATCGCGCCGAGGATCGCCGGCTTCACATGGCGCCAGTCGACGGAGTCGTATTTCGTCACGGTCACGAAGTCCGCGCCGAGGAATACGCCAGCGACCCCATCGACCTCAAAGAGCGATGCGGCGAGCGGGGAGACTTTCGAGGTCTCCGCATTCGGAAAATCCATGCCGAGCGCGCCGGAGCCGAGGATCGGCTCGCCCGGCACGAACTTCATCGACTGCGGGTTGGGCGTGTCTTCGGTCTGAATGAACATGGGGCGCTCCCGTCTTTACGGGTTGGAGGTAGTCGCCGCAGCACCCGCGCGCAATGGTGGTCGCCGGCGATTGCTCCCGCCTGTCGGCGCGGCTAAGCCAGACGCCATCACATTTTCCTGATTGCGCGGGGCCGCCATGGACGACACCTCGACCAAAGTCTCCGACGAGGAGGCGCTTGCCTTCCACCGCGGCGGCAAGCCCGGCAAGCTCGAGGTGACGCCGACAAAGCCGATGGCGACGCAGCGCGATCTGTCGCTCGCCTATTCGCCGGGCGTTGCGGTCCCCGTGCGCGAAATCGCGCGCGATCCAGACCTCGCCTATGACTACACTTCGAAGGGCAATATGGTCGCCGTCATCTCGAACGGCACCGCCATTCTCGGGCTCGGCGATCTCGGCGCGCTGGCGTCAAAGCCGGTGATGGAAGGCAAGTCCGTTCTCTTCAAGCGGTTTGCGGACATCAACTCGATCGACATCGAGGTCGATACGAAAGATCCCGACGAATTCATCAATTGCGTGCGCTATCTCGGACCGGCTTTCGGCGGCATCAACCTTGAAGACATCGCCGCGCCCGAAAGCTTCATCATCGAACAACGCCTCAAGGAACTCATGGACATTCCGGTGTTCCATGACGATCAGCACGGGACCGCGATCATTTCAGCGGCCGGGCTTTTGAACGCGCTCGACATCACCGGAAAATCGATGCGCGAGATCAAGATCGTCGTATCGGGCGCCGGATCGGCGGCGCTCTCCGTCATCGGGCTCATCAAGGCGATGGGCCTGCCGCACGAAAACGCCATCGTCTGCGATTCGAAAGGCGTCCTCTACAAGGGCCGGCAGCTCGATCAGTGGCGCTCGGCGCATGCGGTCGAGACCGACAAGCGCACGCTCGCAGAGGCGATGGACGGCGCCGACGTCTTCATCGGCCTGTCGGTCGCTGGCGCAGCGACGCAGGCGATGGTCAAATCGATGGCGAAGAATCCGATCATCTTCGCCATGGCCAACCCGACGCCGGAAATAACGCCTGAAGAAATCCTCGCGGTCCGGACCGACGCCATCATCGCGACGGGGCGCTCGGATTATCCAAACCAGGTGAACAACGTCCTCGGCTTTCCCTACATTTTCCGCGGCGCGCTCGACGCGCGCGCCCGCACGATCAACGAAGAGATGAAAATCGCCTGCGCCAACGCGCTGGCCAAACTCGCCCGCGTCGATGTTCCCGACGAAGTCGCGGAAGCTTACGGCAAGCGCCTCAAATACGGACCCGGCTACATCATTCCGACGCCGTTCGATCCGCGTCTCATCTCGACCATTCCGCCGGCGGTCGCCAAGGCCGCGGCGGATTCAGGCGTCGCGCGAAAGCCGATCGACGACCTCACCGTCTATGCCGAGAAACTCGCCGCCAGGACCGACCCGTCGGCGTCGTTCCTTCAGAAAGTCTATTCGGCGCTGAGAACGGCGAAGCAGCAAAAGCGCATCGTTTTCGCCGAGGGCGAAGAGGAAGTCGTGCTGCGCGCCGCCTACGCGTTCCAGCAGGAAGGGCTCGGCAAGCCTATCCTCATCGGCCGCGAGGAAATGATCCGTGAGACGCTGAAGTCGGCCGGTCTGCCGTCCGACGCCGATTTCGAAATCTATCATTCGAGAACGGCGCCGCACACGGCGGAATACACGGACTATCTTTACAAGCGCCTGCAGCGGCGCGGCTTCCTGAAGCGCGACGTCTTGCGGCTCGTGAACACCGATCGCAACGTCTATGCGGCGTGCATGCTGGCGCACGGTCACGCCGACGGCATGGTGACGGGCACGACGCGCCATTATGACGTCGCGCTCGAAAACGTGCGCCTTGCGCTCGACCCGAAGCCGGGCGAACGGCTGATCGGTCTTTGCATCATTCTTGCGAAACACCGGACGCTTTTCGTCGCCGACACCAACATCACCGAACTGCCGACGTCGCAGGACATGGCGGAAATCGGCGTCCAGGTCGCGCACGCCGCGCGCGACCTCGGCTACGCGCCGAAACTCGCCTTCATATCCCACTCCAATTTCGGCAATCCGGACACCGAACATTCGCGCCGCGTCGCCGGCGCCGTCAAAATCCTCGACGCCCGCGCCGATCTCGACTTTGAATATGAAGGCGAGATGACGCCGCGATTGGCGCTGAATGAGCGCGTTCGCGAAGCCTATCCGTTTTCGCGGCTCAAAGGCGAAGCGAACGTGCTCGTAACGCCCGGCGTCCACTCCGCGGCGATTTCGACGAAGCTTCTGGCGGAGGTCGGCGGGGCGACGGTGCTAGGGCCCCTTCTCATCGGGCTCGCAAGGCCGGTGCAGATCGCCCAGATCGGCGCGCGCGTCGGCGAAATCGTGACGCTTGCCGCCATGGCGGCTTACAACCTCGACACCGAGCACCGCGCCTGGGCCGGAAAATCCGCCTGAGCCCCAGGCCGAACAGTTAAAGCCAGATCGCCGATGGACACGTTCCTGACGTCGACCGGGATCGTCGCGCTCGCGGAGATCGGCGACAAGACGCAGCTGCTCGCGATCGTTCTCGCCGCGAAATTCAGAAAGCCGGTTCCGATCATTCTCGGCATCCTCGCGGCGACGCTGCTCAATCACGCAGTCGCGGCGAGCGCCGGCTATTACATTTCCGCTTTTCTGACGGGACGGCTTTTCCAGATTTCAGTCGGGTTGGCGTTCATGCTGATGGCGGCCTGGGCGCTGATTCCCGACAAGGAGGACGGCGAATTCGCACGCAAGATTCGCGGCGGCGTCTTCATGGCGACCGCGATCGCCTTTTTCTTCGTCGAGATCGGCGACAAAACGCAAATTGCGACCTCGCTGCTCGCAGCCCGGTTTCAGAACATCGCCGTTGTGACGGCCGGAACGACGCTCGGGATGATGCTGGCGAATGTTCCGGCGGTTTATTTCGGCGAAGCGGTCACGCGCATCATCCCCTTGCGCTACGTGCGGATGGCGGCGGCGGCGGTGTTCGCGCTGGTCGGCGCGTGGGTGATTTTCGCCGCGGCGCAGGTCGATTGAGCGCGCACGATCGGCGGCGATCGAGGCCGCAAAATCAAAACCGATCGATGACTATCGCTTTGACTGGCCGCCGAAAGCAGTGTTGCAGCTCACTCCGCCGCGCGCGCCGGCGCTGTCGGCGGCTCTTTCAGCGCGGCGGCGACGCGCTCAGCGAGGCGTCGCGCAACCTCGTGCTTGTCGAGTTCCGGCCAGCGTTCTTCGCGTTCGGGCGTGATCAGCGTCACCGCATTGACGTCCCCGCCCATCGCGCAATGGGCGCCCGCCGACACGTCATTGGCGACGATCCAGTCGCAGCCCTTGCGCAGGCGCTTTGCGCGCGCGTGATTGACGACGTCGTCCGTTTCCGCCGCGAAGCCGACGACCAGTCGCGGGCGCCCGGTCTTCGAGTGCGGAAACGGCCTTCAGAATGTCCGGGTTTTCGGTAAGCAGAATGCTGGTGAGCCCGCCGCGTTCTTTCTTGATCTTGTGATCGGTCTCGATCTCGGGGCGATAATCGGCGACGGCGGCGCACATGATCGCGCAATCAGCGGGCAACGACTTTTCGACGGCGGCGAGCATTTGGCGCGCACTCTCGACGCGCACGGTCTTAAGGCCGGCCGGCGCGCGCAAATCCGTCGGGCCGGAGACGAGCGTTACGTCGGCGCCGAGACGTGCGAGCGCTTCCGCGATCGCGTATCCCTGCTTTCCGGACGAGCGATTGGCGAGGTACCGAACGGGATCGAGCGCTTCATGTGTCGGCCCCGCGGTGACGAGAATGCGTAGGCCTTTCAGAGGGCCCGTGGCGATCTTCGCAAAATAATTCTCGACAGCGTCGGCGATCTCGGCGGGCTCAGCCATTCGCCCCGGCCCATATTCGCCGCACGCCATCTCACCATCGTTCGGTCCTACGATCATCGCGCCGTCGTCGATCAGGGTGCCGAGATTTCGCTTCGTCGCCTTGTGCTCCCACATCCGGACGTTCATCGCCGGCGCGTAGAGGACCGGTTTGTCGGTCGCGAGCAGCGCGGTTGAGGCAAGATCGTTCGCAAGGCCGTTCGCCGCCTTCGCCATAATGTCCGCCGTCGCGGGCGCGACGACGACGAGGTCGGCGGAACGCGACAGCTCGATATGGCCCATCTCGGCTTCATCGGTCAGGTTGAACAGATCAGAGTAGACCTTGTCGCCGGTGAGCGAGCCGACGGAAAGGGCGGTGACGAATTCGGCGCCGGCCTTCGTCAGGATGGCCCGCGCCGTGATCCCGCGCTTTGCGAGATCGCGGATCAACTCAAGACTTTTGTAGGCGGCAATTCCGCCGCCGATGATGAGGAGAACGCGTCGATCAGTCATGGACGCAGCCTAGCTCAAAATGATCGCCGCGGCGAGAACCAGCGCCGCCGCACCGGCGAACCAGAGCGCGCCGCGCGTTAACCGTCCTTGCCGCGACAGCGCTTCCGCGAGGTCTCGCGTCGTCTGGTGCGAAAGGCCGAGCCGGTCGTCCGACACCCTTTCTGACGCCGCCGCGATGATTTCGACATAGCGGGGCAGGTGCGGCGCGATATCGAGCGCCTTTTGCGTTGCGTCGCGAAGCCGCTCGATCTGGCGACGAGGGCCGATCGCCTCCGTGATCGCCACCCTGACGATCGGCGTCGCCGCTTCCCACATGTTGATTTCGGGATCGAGCGCGCGCGCGACGCCTTCGACGGTCACCATGGTGCGCTGGAGAAGAACGAGCTCGGGGCGCAGATGCATCTCGAAGAGTGCGGTCACGTCGAAGAGCTGCTGCAAGACGCGGCTCATGTCGACCTTGTCGGCGGAAAGGCCGAACAACGGCTCGCCGACGGCCCGGAGCGCCTGCGCGAATCCGTCGACCGAATGCCTCTTCGACACATAGCCGGCGTCGAAATGCACTTTCGCCGTGCGCCGGTAGTCGCGCGTGATGAAGCCGTGAATGATCTCGGCGAAGGTGCGTCGCGTCGCCTCGTCGAGCCGCCCCATGATCCCGAAATCGACGAGAGCAAGACGCCCCTTGTCGTCGATCATCAGGTTTCCCTGATGCATGTCAGCGTGGAAAAATCCCTTCAGCAGCGCCTGCGTCAGGAAGACCTCGATGATGGTCTGCGCAAGGCGACTTCGTTCGATGCCTTTGGCGGCCAGAGCGTCGAAATCGCTGACCGGCGTCGCGTCGATCCACTCGAGCGTCAAAACGCGGCGCGCCGTCAGCGGCCAGACGATCTCCGGGACGCGAACGCCCTGCGTCGACTTCAGATCTTCCTTCAGCGCCGACGCGGCCGCCGCCTCCATGCGAAGGTCGAGTTCAAGCGCCGCTGCGGATTTCAACGTGTCGATGAACCTGACCGGCTCCATCCGCTTGGTCGCCGCCGACAGCCCTTCGATGAGGCGCGCCGCGCGCGCAAAGGCGCGAAACTCCGCCTCAACCCGCGGTTCGATTCGGGGGCGGAGCACTTTGACCGCAACGACGCGGCCGCCCTTCAATGTCGCCTTGTGCACCTGCGCGATCGAAGCGGCGGCGATCGGTTCGGAAAATTCGACGAACAGGTCGCCTAGCGGCTTTGCGAACGCGCGTTCAATTTCCGCGACGGCTTCGGCGCGCCGAAAGGGGGGCATGCGATCCTGGAGACGCCCGAGATCCTTCGCCATGTCAAAGCCGATGATGTCGGGCCGCGTCGCCATGAACTGGCCGAGCTTGACATAGGCCGGGCTCATGCCCTCGAAGGCGGTTGCGAGACGCTCGCCGGCTCTCAGCGCGCGTCCGTCCGGTGTTTTTGTTTTCGCGCCGATGCGCGTTGCGGCGCCGATCCAGCGCACCGGCGCCGGAAGATGATGGGCGACTTCCGCCGGGATAAGGGCGTCGTGACGGGTGAGGCGCGCCGCAGCGGCGGCAAGGCGCGCATAATCGGCGATCGCGTCAAACACGCGGCCCCCTCAAATCCGCCAGCCGGAATGAATGGCGACAATCCCGGCGGAGAGATTCTCGTATCTGGCGCGCGCAAATCCCGCCGCGCGGATCATCGACGCGAAGGATTGCTGATTGGGGAACCGCCGGATCGAACTCGACGAGATACTGATAGCTGTCACGGTCGTTGGCCACCTTTTCGCCGAGCCACGGGATGACGTTGAACGAGTAGAGATCGTAGAGTTTCTGCAATCCGTCAGTCGCGAGATGCGAAAATTCGAGACAAAAGAAGCGCCCGCCGGTCTTCAGCACGCGCCGCGCCTCCTCCAGAGCCTTGTCGATATGCGTGACGTTGCGGATGCCGAAGGCGATCGTATAGGCATCGACCGACTGGTCCGGGAGCGGAAGGTTTTCCGCGTCCGCGCAAAGGAGAGCGAGGCGATCGGCGACGCCGTCCGGTCGCGCGCGGCTTCGGCCGTGAAACAGCATTTGCGCATTGATGTCCGCGACGATCGCCGCCGCCTCAGGTTTCTCGGTGGCTCGCGGGCGCGCATCGGCCCGCGCGAGAAACGCCGCAGCGATGTCGCCGGTGCCGCCCGCCACATCGAGAAGGATTTCGCCCGGTTGCGGATTGATCCGGTCGATCAGCACGGTCTTCCAGATGCGGTGCAGCCCGCCCGACATCAAATCGTTCATGAGGTCGTATTTCGGGGCGACGGCGTCGAAAACATCCCGCACAAGGCCGGCTTTGGCGTCCGCTGGCACCTCGCGAAAGCCGAAAGACGCCCGATTTTGACCGTCGTCGCGCATGGGAACGGCTTATCGGCTCAGAGCTTGAGCGAGAAGCGCCTTGACGCCGCAGGATTGGTCTGAGAGGGTCAAGCCCCTGATATCAGGCGCGTTTCGTCGTTTGCGCGCAGGCGGTCCAAGCTTGGCGGGAGGCCTGCGGAAACTTCTAGATGCGGAATTGGGAAGGCGCGGCGCCAGCCTTTCGTTTCACGCCGGAGGGGCGAGAGTCCAAATGATCAAGTCTGAACTGGTGCAAAAACTTGCAGATGAGAACCCGAGCCTGTTTCATCGGGACATCGAGAAACTGGTGTCGATCCTGTTTGAAGAAATCGCAGCGGCGCTCGTTCGCGGCGATCGGGTCGAGCTTCGCGGCTTTGGCGCCTTTTCGGTGAAGCATCGGCCATCGCGCGTCGGGCGCAATCCCCGTACGGGCGATCCGGTGCCGATTGAGGAAAAGTTCTCGCCCTTTTTCAAGCCGGGCAAAGAATTGCGTGATCGCTTGAACAACGGGAAGGCCTGAAGGCGGCGACGAACGATGGCGATTGAGGCCGCATGAAAAAGCTTTTGCGTTGGATCGTCTGGATTCCAGTCGGTGCAATGCTGGTTCTTTTTCTCATCGCCAACCGTACGCCGATCGCGCTCAGTTTCGATCCCCTTTCTTCGACCTCTCCTTCGGTGGCGACGCCCGCCCTTCCGCTCTGGCTTTGGCTGGTTGTCACGCTGCTGGTCGGGTTCCTGCTCGGGGCCGCGGGAATGTGGATGTCCGACCGCGAATTGAGGATTCGAGCCAAGGCGGACCGGCTTGAACTCAAGGCGCTCAAAAAAGCCTCTGCGATCGAACCGGGTGACCCGGCGCCGGGCGAGCCCTCATGAAGCAGCGCTGATGGCGAGCGGCCTCATCAAGATTTGCGGCGTGAAAACGGTCGATCAGGCGCTCGCCGCCGCACGCGCCGGCGCCGATTTCGTCGGCTTCGTCTTCGTCGGGAAAAGCCCGCGCGCGATCGCGCCCGATTTGGCTGGCGATATTGTTACGGAAATCAAACAGATTTCATACGAAGAGGGCTTCGCCCTCCCGAAATTCTGCGGCCTCTTTGTCGACGCCGGCGAAAAGCTGCTTGGGGAAGCGGCGCCTTTCCTCACCTGTTTTCAGTTTCATGGGCACGAAGACGCCGATCGCATCAACGAGATCCGGACCGAGTTCGGACTAGACATCATCAAGGCTGTCGGCGTCGCTGGAGCCCCGGACTTTGGCGGCGTCGATGCGCTCGCTGCTGCGGCGGACCTCCTTGTCTTCGATTCCCGCCCGCCAAAAGGATCTGATCGCGCCGGCGGCAACGGCGTCGCCTTCGACTGGTCGCTGCTGAAGCACTACAAGGGCGAAACGCCATTCCTGCTCGCCGGGGGCCTCACGTCGCGGTCGGTCGGCGATGCGATCAAGGCGGCAAGGGGCCATACGGCGTTTGGCGGTGTCGATGTTTCTTCCGGGGTCGAAGTCAGACCCGGCGATAAGGACGAAGCGCTGATCGAGGCGTTCATCAAGGCGGCGAAGGCCGCGTTCTGAAAGAGGCGGGCAAACGCTTGAAAATCATCGGCATACTTTCCGCGCTCACAGTTGGTATGGCTGCTTCATCCTGCGCCCATGCAGGAGGTCGACCATCGCTCGACGCGGCGCTCGATCAACTCCGCAGCGGCGGCAACATCATCGTGCTGAGGCATGCAACATCGCCCGGCGGCCAAAAGGCGGCGGTCGGTATGACTGCAGGCTGCGAGCTTGCGCCCGGGCGGGGCCTCAGCGCGCAAGGGTTCTATGAAGCGCGGTTCATCGGCGAATGGTTTGCGGAGAACGGCGTCAAGATCGACAAGACCTATACGAGCGACATGTGCCGGTCATACGACACCGCGCGCCTTGTCGCTGCGGCCGGGAACGGCCCGGTCATACCGCGCGCGGAAATGAAATCCGACGATCCGGCGGTCGCGGCGTCGTTCAGGACGGAACTCGCTGGCGAACTCGCCGCCGCGCCGAACGCAAACATCCTTCTGGTGAACCATTCGAACGTCGCGCCGCTCTATTGGTCGGGACCTCTCGACGGCGAGGAGGAGACGCCCTCGGGCCGAATCCACATCGTCAGCGACGGGGATGTGATCCGCATCGACGTCAATCCGATCGTGTCGGCCGCGCCGGCGATCACGGCGGAGTAATTTCCTCAAATTGACTTTCCGGGTGTTGTTTTTGGTGGGCAAGGGTTGCCGCCCCGGGCGTGTCCCTTGTCTCAGGACAAACCGCAGCGTTTTTTAGGGAATCGTTGCCAAACTCGAACTCTCAGGCGGCGCCGCCTTCGTGCCAAATTTGGGAATTAGGCATCATTTAGCACAGATGTCGCACGCCGAAGTCGAAAAAAATTACCAGATATTGTGATGAATATGCGATTCCGAGTCTGGCGTTTAGTAGTTGATAAGAATTTTGCCCGCGATAGGGGAGGAGAAAATGGTAGCTGAGAAAATCCGTGTTGAATCCCGCCCCGGAGCGACCAGCCCTCGACGCTCTTCTGAAAAAAAGCTAAGGCTGCGGGTGTAACTGATGATCAACTGCGCGAGCAGCGCGTTAGCTTTGCATATGGCAATGCTTCAGCGCGGTCGGATCGCATAACCAGAGAATCCGCGCGCACCGCCTCTTCGAGGCACAAGCTAATTCCAGCGTAATCGGAATTCGCTCTGGGTTTGGAAGGCCAATGATCGTAACGGAAGGTGGCGATCCTGAACTCTATGCGTTGGTGCAAGAGCGCAACCTTTTGCGTCAGTACGATTTTGCTGATCAATTGCGTCGAATTGGGCCTGCGACAGGGTCCGGCGGCTTTCGACAAATATGTGCTGTGGGACCTCAATCATGTTGCTGTGGCGAACATTTGCCAATTTGGCGGGCGATTTCGCGAGGAGCCGAGTCTGATGGTCGGCAGCTGATAAACCGCCACATTTTGACGACGTGCCGGAACTTATGGATCGCTTCATTTCGACGATTTATGAAAACTGGCATAAGTTGGCATCCGACAAAGCTTGCTGCTTATCGGGCTTTGGCGGCTGCTTTTGACTTCACCCCTTCATAGAAGGGAACGGTCGAACGGCGCGCGCTGTTTGTTACTATTTGCTGTGCGCGCGAGCGGGAATGTTGCTTCCCGGGCGGAAAATTATTCCAGAGCGAATAAGGGAGAATCGCCAGCCATACTATAAAGACTCTTCATGCCGCCGATCAGGCTTGGCACGAAGGAAACTTGGATTTTTCAGAATTGGAGGCCTATCTGGCCGGACTGTTAAAGGCTCAGTTGAAAAACCACGATTGATCGGCATTCATCGCGATTAAGCGGAAATCAGTTGGGACCCCGCCACCCATAACATCAGCTGCAATTCGTTCCCGATGACCCCACCCAAACCCAATTCCTACCGCACCGGTCCTGACGACGAAGGCCGCTTCGGCGTCTATGGCGGGCGCTTTGTCGCCGAGACACTGACGCCGCTCGTCCTCGACCTCGCTGATGAGTATGACCGCGCCAGAAGGGACCCGACATTCCGGGACGAGCTTGATTATTATCTCAAGCATTATGTCGGTCGGCCATCGCCCCTCTATTACGCAGAGCGGCTGACCGAGCATGTCCGTCAAAAATCGGGCGACTTAAAAGGCGCGAAAATCTATTTCAAGCGCGACGAGCTGAACCACACCGGCGCCCACAAGATCAACAACTGCATGGGGCAGATCCTGCTCGCGCGGCGAATGGGCAAGACGCGGATCATCGCAGAGACCGGCGCCGGCCAGCATGGCGTTGCGACCGCGACCGTCTGCGCGCGCTTCGGGCTTCCCTGCGTCGTTTACATGGGCGCGACCGACGTCGAGCGGCAAAGTCCGAACGTCTTCCGGATGAAGCTCCTTGGCGCCGAAGTGCGTCCCGTAATTTCGGGCCGGGCGACGCTCAAGGATGCGATGAACGAGGCGCTCCGCGACTGGGTCACCAATGTCGGCGACACCTATTACCTGATCGGGACGGCGGCGGGACCGCACCCCTATCCGATGCTGGTCAGGGATTTTCAGTCGGTGATCGGGACGGAAGCCCGCGGCGCAAATGCTCGAAGCCGAGGGACGCTTGCCCGATGTCGTGATGGCCTGCATCGGCGGCGGCTCGAACGCGATCGGCTTGTTCCATCCTTTCCTGGATGACGAGAGCGTCGAGATCATCGGGGTCGAAGCGGCTGGAAAGGGCCTCGACACGCCCGACCATGCGGCGTCGCTATCGGGCGGGCGGCCGGGTGTGCTGCACGGCAACCGAACGTATCTGCTGCAAGACGACGACGGACAAATTCTCGAGGGCCATTCGATTTCGGCAGGGCCTCGATTATCCCGGCATCGGCCCCGAACACGCCTGGCTTCACGATGTCGGCCGCGTCGTCCTATCAGTCGGCGACCGACGCCGAAGCGCTTGAAATGTTTGGCCTTTGCTCGCGTCTCGAAGGGATCATTCCGGCGCTGGAGCCGGCCCATGCGCTGGCGCGGGCCGTCGAAAAGGCGGCAGCGATGCCGCGCGATCGGCATCGTCCTGGTCAACATGTGCGGGCGCGGCGACAAGGATATTTTCTCCGTCATGCCGCATTTCGGCGGTGCAGCATGACAAAATCGTGCAAATTCGACAAAGATGAGCGCACCTTCTTGTGGCGGCGCTTCAGTTCTAATTAAAGAATCAGCGCTGAATTGTTCAAAAGCGTGGGACGCATGGCGCACCCCCGCTGTTTCGCGTGGTTAAGCCAACAGGGGCCCCTTTGTCTCAGTCGTTCTCAGCCGCAGCAGAAGCCGCTGCGACCGCCGTCAAGAAATTGTCCGCCGAAGCCAGGGAAGCGCGCCTCACCGCCCTTCGCCGCATCGTCGAGCACTGCAAGGCGTTTCAGGGCGCCGACCTCAAGCGCAGCCTTTGGCAGGCGTCGATTTCGCTCGCGAGCTATTTCGCGCTGGTCGCACTCATGATCGCGCTTGCCCGGGCGGGCGAATGGGGCTTTGCCCTGTCGGCCGCGCCGCTTGCAGGCGGCATGCTCGTAAAGATCTTTACGATCCAGCATGATTGCGGGCACGGCAGCTATTTCAAGAACCGCCGCGCGAACAATGCTCTTGGCTTCCTGCTCAGCGTGTTGACCTTTACGCCCTACGGGTTCTGGCGCGACGCGCACAATCGCCATCATGCCGGTTCAGGCGATCTCGACCGGCGCGGCATTGGCGCGGTCGATACGCTTACCGTCGACGAATACCGCGCTCTCTCGCCCTGGGCGCGTGTCATGTACCGCGCCTATCGTCATCCAATCGTGCTGATCGTCATCGGCGCGCCGGTCTATTTCTTTATCCTCCAGCGCCTCCCGCTCGCCTCGGCGCCGCCTTTCGCCAAGACCTATCACGGGCTTCGCGTATCGCAGATCTGGAAAAGCGTGGTCGCGCTCAACATCGCTTTGGTTGCGGCGTACGGCGCGCTTGCGGTCGCCTTCGGCGCCGGCGCGGTCGCTCTGGCCATTCTGCCGGCGGTGACGATAGCAGCCTGGATCGGCACCTGGCTGTTCTTCGTCCAGCATCAATACGAAAACGCTTATTGGGCGCGCAAGCCTGACTGGACCTATGCCGAGGCCGCGATCTACGGGTCCTCGCATTATCACCTTCCGAAGCCTTTGCGCTGGTTGACGGGCAATATCGGCCTTCACCACATTCATCATCTGGCGAGCGGCATCCCGAATTATCGGCTGCCCGAATGCTACCGCGCCAGCAAGGATCTGCTTGCGCTGCCGAAAATGACGATCCTGCAGAGTTTGAACAGCGCGCGTCTCGGCCTTTGGGACGAAGCGCAGCGGAGGATGATTTCGTTCCGCGCGCTGAAGGCGATCGCCTGAGGGCGCTTGGTCTTGCTGCGACCGATCTCCTCGGCAGAATTCGTCAGCCCTGGAACTCGGGAGGCGGACGATGAGACCGTCGAGCGCGGCCGTGAACGTTGATCTGGCAGGAGAGCCGGGAGTTTTCTTTCGGCTCATAGGCGAAATCGAGCATCGATTCCTCCATCGCCTCGCGCTTGCCGACTTTATCCGCCCACGCTGGATCGACATATACATGGCAGGTCGCGCAGGCGCAGGCGCCGCCGCAATCCGCGTCGATGCCGGGCACCATGTTTTTCACCGCCGCTTCCATCACCGAGATGCCAAGGCGCCGCATCGACGACGTGCTCTTTCCCGTTGTTCTCGATATAGGTGATTTTCGGCATAAGGCGATCGCTCGGCCCGAATTAGGAATCAGTGATTTAAGGTCTTTCCGCGATCGGCAAGCATTTCACGGTCGATGCGCGGCGCCTTGCGCCGCGACCAGTTCCTGGCGACCGCAAAGGCCGCCGGACATCGTTGATCGAGTCGACGCGACAAGCCTGCCGTTCTGGAGGTACCAGACCGAAAATTTCGGGGCGCCCGCATCGCCGCGCGCAATCGTTCGTCGGCGCCTTCGCAGAAACGCCGACAGTCTGCAGCTTCACGTCATACTGGTCGGACCAGAACCAGGGAACGGCGTCGTAGACGACATGCCGCCCGCCATAGTGGCGGCGGCGACCTTTGCTTGTTCGATCGCGTTCGGCACCGATTCAAGACGCATGCGCCGACCGTAGATGGCGCGAAGGATGGTTCGCGCAATCGCCGGCGGCGTAGATCGCGGGGTCGGACGTTCGTGCATGTCGTCGAGTCCACACGCCGTTCGCGAGCGTCAACCCGCTTCCTCCGCAAGGCGCGTCGAGGGTCTGGCGCCGACGCCGACCAGGACGGCGCTGCACGGGATTTTCCGCGCCGTATCGAGAATCACGGACCGGACCTCTGCGGTCGCCCTCAAACCCTTCAAGCTGTCGACGCCGAAGCCGTAGATCGACGCCATGGTCGCGGTGAAGTCTCGGTAGAACGAAGAAATTTCCTGCCGGCGACGCGCGCGAGGACCCGGTCGGCCATTTCGAGAACGGTAACGTCGAGCCCTGCCTTGCGCGCGCTCGCCGCGACTTCAAGGCCGATATAGCCGGCGCCGACGATCGACGAGCCGCCCGCCCGATGCGAACGCGGGCTTCAAAGCGGCGCTGTCGGCGATCGTCCGGAGATAGTGGACGCCTTTCAGATCCGCGCCCGGACAATCGAGGCGCCGCGGCGGCGCGCCGGTCGCGAGCAGGAGCGAGTCGTAAGCGAGGGACTTCGCCTTTTTCCGTGAAGACCGCTTTCGCCGCTCGGTCGATCTTTGCAATGCGAGCGCCGAGCCGGAGATCGATCTTCTGCTGGTCATAAAACGCCGCAGGCCGCAGGAAGAGACGCTCGGCGGCAAGCTCGCCTTGAAGATACGCTTTGGAGAGCGGCGGGCGCTGATAGGGCGGCTCGGTCTCCGCGCCAAACATGGTGATTTCGCCGCTAAAGCGGGCCTGCCGCAAACTCGCCGCCGCTTGCGCGCCGGCTTGCCCCGCTCCGATAATGATCGCCCGCTCGCCCATGGCGAGCCTCTAGCCGCAGCGCAGCAAACCGGTCAATGCGTCCCCTTTGCGCCGCCTATTGCGCGCAAAGGCGCGACCCCTATTTTCGCAGCGTGGTCGAATTTTCAGTCAGACTTCCCGATGAGCAGGCGACGGCCCGGCTTGGCGCGTCGTTGGCCAAGCTTTTCAGGGCGGGCGATGTCGTCGCGTTGTCTGGTCCGCTTGGCGCAGGCAAGACGACACTTGCGCGGGCGATCATCGCCGCGCTGACCGGGCGCTGCGACGCGCCAAGTCCGACCTTCACCTTGGTTGGAAACTTACGAGACGCCGGACTTCCCGCTTTTCCATTTCGATCTCTACCGCCTCGAAAAGGTCGAAGAGGTGTGGGAGCTGGGGTTCGAAGACGCGCTAGACGGGGTGTCGCTGATCGAATGGCCGGAGCGGATAGAAGGGCTTTTGCCGACGTCGACCCTTCTCGTTCGCCTCTCGATGGACGGCGACGCCCGGCGCGCCTTAGTGCGGGGTAATGAGACTTGGGGGCCTCGACTGACGGGCCTTAACCCCGCTTAAGGAACGCGCCGAGTATTTTTCGCCAATGCCCGCAACCGTTACAAAATCCTCTCCCGTCCCCTCCCGCGCCGAAGTGCGCCGCGCTTTCCTCGATCGCGCCGGGTGGAGCGCGGCGACCGCCGCTCCGCTGACCGGCGACGCCTCGACGAGAAGTTATGAGCGTCTTTTTCTCAATGGTGCGCCCGCGATCTTGATGAATGCGCCGCCCGCGGCGGAAGGCGCCGCCTGCCCGCCTGAAGCGACGCCGGAGGAGCGGCGACGTCTCGGGTATAACGCGATGGCGCGGCTTGCGGGGCCCAATCTCAACGCGTTCATCGCCGTCAGCGACGCGGCGCGCGCGAGCGGCTTGTCCGTCCCCGGAATAATCGCCGCCGATCCGGCGACCGGCTTTGCGATCATCGAGGACCTCGGCGACGATCTTTACGCGCGCGCCATTCCTGCGGGCGCCCCCGAGGCTGAGCTTTACAATGCAGCCATTGACGCGCTGGTCGCGCTGCGCGCCGCCGCGCCAACGGCGCCGAAGACCGCCGGCTATGAGATGCTCGCCTATGACGCGATCGCCATGGAAGCGGAGGTGATGCTCGTTCCTGATTGGTATTGGCCGCATCTGAAAGGCGCGCCGGCGAGCGACGACATCAGGGCGGAATATCTCGCGGCCTGGGCGCCGGCGCTGGCGAAGCTGCCGCCGCCTTCGACGATCGTTCTTCGCGACTATCATGCCGAAAACCTGCTGTGGCTGCCGAACCGTCAGGGGTTCAAACGCGCGGGAATCATCGATTTTCAGGATGGGTTGATCGGCAACCCGGCCTACGATCTCGTCTCGCTTCTGGAAGACGCGCGCTGCGACGTTTCAGGCGATCTCGCAGAAGCGATGATCCGCCGCTACGCGAAGGGCGCGGGCCATCTTGGCGCTTTTGACGAGGCGGCGTTCCGCCGGGATTACGCGATCCTCGGCGCGCAGCGGAACGCCAAAATTCTCGGCATTTTCGCGCGCCTCATCAATCGCGACAAGAAACCGCGCTACGCTGAATTTTTCCCCCGCGTCGAAGGACATTTCCGGCGCGACCTCGCCCATCCGGATCTCGCGACCGTCGCGGCTTTCTTCGCTCGTCACTTCGGAGACCGCTTCTGACATCGCGGCCCGACACTGCGATGGTGCTTGCCGCGGGCCTTGGCACGCGGATGCGTCCGTTAACAGACCAATTGCCAAAGCCGCTCATCAAGGTCTGCGGCAAGCCGCTGATCGACTGGACGCTCGACCGGTTCGCTGCGGCAGGGGTCAGGCGCGCTGTCGTCAACGTTCATTATCGCGCCGATCAGATGGAAGCGCATCTTGCGCCGAGGAAGAAGCCGGAAATCCTGATCTCCGACGAGCGCGCCCTGCTCCTTGAAACCGGCGGCGGGTTGAAGAAGGCGCGGACCTTGTTGGGCGAAGACCCGGTTTACTGCACCAATACCGACGCAATTCTGGTCGATGACGGCGTCGAACCCTGCCTCGCCCTTGCGACCGCCTGGCGCGATGACGCCATCGATGTGCTTTTGCTTCTCGTCCCATTATCCCATGCCAACGGCTATGATGGCGCGGGCGATTTCGATCTCGAAGGAGACCGCCCGAGCTGGCGCGAGGGCGACGTCGCACCATTCGTCTTCACCGGCCTTCAGATCATTCGTCCCTCCTTGCTCAACGGCGCGCCGGAGGGGCCCTTCTCGACCCGCCTTCTCTGGGACAAGGCGATGGCGGCGGGACGCCTGCGGGCGATTGTCCACGACGGCCCGTGGATGCATGTCGGAGACCCGTCGGGGCTTGCGCTCGCCGAGGCTTTTTTCGACAAGATGAGCGATGTCGAAAAGCGAAAGGCGCGGATCACCCTTTGACGTCGCGGCGCCGCGCGTTTTTTCGATCGACGCCGGCCGCCCCTTTCTCGACGATCTTGCCGAAGGATTGATCGACGCGCTTGGCGAAGATCTGGCGCAGGCCGAAATTTTTCTTCCGACGCGGCGGGCGGTGCGGGCGGCGGCCGACGCAATTCTCAACGCCTGTGAAAGCCGCGGCGCGCGCGCGGCGCTGCTCCCGCGCTTCCGGGCGATCGGCGACATCGACGCGGACGAAATCATCGCCTTTGCTGGCGAGGCTACGGACGAAATCGATCTCGCCCCCGCCCTGTCGCCGACCGAACGGCTGATCACGCTGGCCCAGTTTGTGGCGGCGAGAGATCGCGCTTTTGCCGGACAGGAAAACTGGAACGCCGCCATCGGCGCCGCCCGCGAGCTCGGAAAGCTGCTCGACACTTTCTATACCGAGGAGAAAGACTTGGCCGCGCTGAAAGCGCTCGATGTCGCCGACGCCGCCGGCCATTGGCTGAACTCCCTGAAATTCCTGACGGTCGTCACCGACGAATGGCCGGCCTATCTTGAAAAGATCGGCCGGACGGACCCCGCCGATCGGCGCGCCCGGCTGATCGGCGCGACCGCGAATCGACTGTCCGCAAACCCGCCAGCCCACCCTCTTGTGATCGCGGGCACGACCGGCAGCGCTCCTGCCGTGACGCGCCTTGTCGACGCCGTCGCGCGCGCGCCGCGCGGCGCCGTCGTTCTACCGGGGCTTGATCGAACAATGGACGCGCGCGCGTGGGGGCTGATCGAAGACGCGCATCCGCAGTCCGGACTGAAGGCGCTTCTCGGCGAATTGAAACTCGAGCCCGGCGACGTCGCCGCGTGGCGAAATTCAGGAACCGAAAATCCAAGAACCGAGTTGCTGACGCTCGCCTTGCGGCCGGCGGAGGCGACGGACGACTGGCTGTCGCTCATCGACGAAATGACGACGCGCGACGAGGTCCTTTCGGCGGCGACGAACGGCCTTGCCCTGATTGAGGCCGACAACGAAGAAGCCGAAGCAAGCGTTGTCGCCGCCCTGTTCCGCGAGGCGCTGGAAACACCAGGACAGACTGCGGTTCTGGTGACGCCGGACCGAAATCTCTCACGGCGCGTCGCGCTCAAGATGCGGCGCTGGAATGTCAATATCGACGACAGCGCGGGCGTTCCTTTCGCCAACACGCCGTGCGGTTTGTTTTTGCGGCTTGTCGCCCTCTATCTGGAAGATCCGGCCGACCCCGTTTCCCTTCTTGCGTTGATGCGCCATCCGCATGCGAGATTGGGCCTTGAGCGCGATGAGCGCGCGGGCGCCATCGATGCGCTGGATCGCGCCTTGCGCGGCACGCGCCCTGCGAACGGGCTCCGATCCGTGGAAGCAAAGCTGCGGTCGTACGGAAAGCTTTTCCCCGCCGTTCAGACTGCAATCGAAACCCTTTGCGAGGCGGCGGAGGGATTTTCCCGCGATGAAGGCGCATCCTTCGGATCGCTCATCGCCGCCCATATCGCCGCAGCAGAGCAGCTCTCGAGCGTAGCGACGCTTTGGTCTGGCGACGACGGAGAGAAAGGCGCAGAGCTCCTCGCCGAGCTGCGGATGTCGGCGGACGCCATTACGTCGATCGGCGGACGACGGTACGCCGAGGTTTTTTCGGCGCTGATCGCCGGCGCGGCGGTTCGCAAGCGCTCCGACGCGCATCCAAGGCTGTCGATCCTCGGGCCGCTCGAGGCGCGGCTCCAAAGCGCGGACCACATCATCCTCGGCGGGCTAAACGAGGGCGGCTGGCCCTCCGACGCCGCCAGCGACCCGTTCTTGTCACGAAAGATGCGCGAGGATCTCGGCCTTCCGTCGCCGGAACGAAAAATCGGCCTGTCGGCGCACGATTTTGCCTGTCTCGCCGCGCATGCGCGCGTGACGCTCACGCGATCGAAGCGCGCGGGCGGCCAGCCCGCCAAGCCATCGCGCTGGATCGTCCGATTAAAGAATATTCTGACGGGCGCAAACGCCGTCGATGTCGATCGGTCCGACCAATGGAAAGAGATTGTCGCGCGGCTCGACATGCCGGAGCGCGTCCAGGCGGTTGAACGGCCGCGTCCGCCCGCGGGACCAGGCCGGCGTCCGGCGAAGGTCTCCGTCACCCGCGTCGAGAAATGGTTGCGCGATCCCTACAGCGTCTACGCCCTCTATCTCCTCAACCTTCGAAAGATTGAAGAGCCCGGCATCGCGTTCGGCGCGCGCGAAATGGGCAATCTGCTGCACAAGGTGTTCGAAAAGGCGGCGCTGAGCGAGGATGCGCCGACAACGGGGACGCTCCAGCACCTTTTTGATCGGGAGAAGGCTGAATTCGGCTTGAGCGCCGCCGACGCGCGTTTTTGGTCGTCTTCCGTCGTCGGCGCGTTCTCGTGGTTCGCCGAGTTCGACGCCGCACGACGCGCCGAGGGACGCGTCGGCGCGGTCGAGGGTTCGGGCGAGTGGACGATCGAGGGGATCGATCCTCCGTTCACGTTGACCGCGAAGGCGGATCGCATCGACATCTTGAACGACGGGTGTGCGGCGATCGTCGATTACAAGCTGAGCCGCATTCCCTCGGAAAATCAGATCAAACACTTCTCGCCGCAATTGCCGCTCACTGGAGCGCTTGTGGAACATGGCGCCTTCACGGCGATCGGCGCCGCTCGCGTCGCCAGCTACGCCTATCAGCGCCTTGTCGGTCGCAAGGAGAAGGAGAGCGACAATTCGTTGATTAAGGAAGGCGACGAAGCCAAGGCGGCGATCGATGATGCGGTTGCGGGGCTGAAAGCGTGGGTCCGCAGTTTTGACGATCCCAAAATGGTCTACCATTCGCAGCCGCGTCCCGAATTCAGCGACGACTACGGCGATTTCGATCAGCTTGCGCGGCGCAAGGAATGGGGTGCGGCCGAGGACGCCGACAGCGGGGGCGGGGAATGACCGCCGCGGCTCATATCGAAGCGACGACGATCAACCAGCGAAAGGCTGCCGATCCCTCGCACTCCGCATTCGTTTCCGCGAACGCCGGCGCGGGCAAGACGCGTGTTCTCACCAACCGCGTCGCGCGCCTCCTTCTCGAGGGCGTCGATCCATCAACGGTTCTCTGTATCACTTTCACGAAAGCGGCGGCCGCAGAAATGGCCGATCGCCTGTTCAAGCTGCTCGGCGCCTGGGCCCTTGCCGAGGATGCGACGTTGCAGTCAGCGCTCGCCGATCTTGACGGCGACAAGAGACGACGAAGCGGCGACGATCTCGCCCGCGCACGACGGCTGTTCGCGCGGGCGCTGGAAACGCCAGGCGGCCTCAAGATCCAGACGATTCATTCCTTCTGTGAAAGCGTCCTGAAGCGCTTTCCGCTGGAGGCTGGCGTGGCGCCCGGATTTTCCGTCGTAGACGACATGGAGGCGAATGAGCTGCGGCGCGCAAGCATTGAACGCGTCGCCGGCGCCGCCGAAGGCGAAGTCGCGGGCGCTTTCGAGCAATTGTTGTCGCGGATTCCGGCGCAGTCGCTGCGGGCGCTGCTTGAGGAGATGATCGGCAAGCGGCGGATGTTCATTCGGGCGGAAGAAATTGGATGGCGGGCGCTCGGCGCTGAGGTTGCTGAAGCGCTGAACATTTCGGACGCGGCATCCTCAAGCATTAAGTCCATTATAGACCTGATTGGCGAATTTGATCTCGCGGGCCTCAAAGATCTGATGATGAAAGGTTCGGCCACAACGCGAAGCGCCGCGGTCCAGATCGACCAATTCCACGAGGCGATCGGCGCGCAAGCAAAATTCGACTCGATCAACCAGGTGTTTTTGAAGGCCGACCTCGGCGCTCGAATGGAAGTCATTTCGAAGAAGATCGCCGCCGAGGAACCAGCGTTTGCAGAGGCGATAAAGCGACTGCAGGCCGGCATCCTTGCGATGCTTGATCAAAAGCGAGCCGCCGAAGCGCTTGACGACACGCGCGCATTGTTCACGATATTGGAACAGTGCTTCGCGCAATACGCCGCGCGGAAAGCGGCGCGCGCGGCGCTCGATTTCGACGATTTGATCGCCAAGACGCGCAGCCTTTTCAAGTCGGACGGCGGCGCTTCATGGGTGCTCTACAAACTCGACCGGGGCCTTGCGCATATTTTGCTCGACGAGGCGCAAGATACGGGTCCTGACGCCTGGGACGTCATCGAACCCCCGCTCGCCGAATTCTTCTCCGGCGCGGGCGCCGTCGGGAGCCGACGGACGTTTTTCGCCGTCGGCGATCAAAAGCAATCGATCTACTCCTTTCAGGGCGCCGATGCGGCGCTTTTCAAGACGAAGGAAGCCGATCTCGCCAAGACGATCAGGGCGTCACACGCTTTCGAGATCGTTCCGCTGCAGGCGTCGTTCAGAACTGCGGCGCCGGTCCTCGCCTTCGTCGACGCGCTGTTTCGCGATCCGGACGTTTTCGACAATGTCGGCGATGAAGCGCCGCTCCGCCATTTTTGCACGCGTGAGGGCGCGGCCGGCCTTGTCGAACTGTGGCCGCTCGTTCCTTACACGAAGGCCGAGGCGCCCAATCCTTGGGACGCGCCGCTCGACGCCGTGTCCTCCGAAAGCCGCGAACGAAAGCTCGCAAGCGAGGTGGCGGCGACGATCGCCGAATGGCTTTCGTCCGGAGCGATGCTCGAATCGCAAGGCCGCCCGATCGAGCCAGGTGACATCATGATCCTCGTGCAAAGCCGCGGCGCCCTCTTCACGGAAGTCATCCGGGCGCTCGGCGCCTTGAGGGTCCCTGTCGCCGGCGCCGACAAGATCGCCTTGATGGACGATCAAGGCGTTCTCGATCTCGTTTCCTACGGGCGCGCCGCGCTTTATGAGGGCGACGATCTGTCGCTCGCTGAAACGCTGAAGAGCCCGTTCTTCAACGTCAGCGAAGAGAGCCTTTACGATCTCGCCGCCGATCGCGCGACGCCGCGCCTCTGGCGCGCGCTGGAGACGCGGCGAGACGAGCGGGGAGAATGGTGCCGCGCCCATGACGAGATTTGCGCCGCGCGCGCCGTCGCGCTGAACGAAGGCGCGGCCGCATTCTTCACGCACGTTCTCGAGTCGGGCGCTCCGTCCGGCTGGCGCCGCCTCGCGGATCGGCTGGGGCTTCCCAGCCGCGAGCCGATCGAAGAATTCTTGCGGCAGGCTCATGAATTCGAGCTGCGCCATCCGCGCAGCCTCCGGCTGTTTCTCGACGCCATGCAGAAATCCGGCGCCGAAGTCTCGCGGGAGGCTTCGGAGGCGGGGCCAACCGTCCGCGTAATGACGGCCCACAAAGCGAAGGGTCTTGAAGCGAACATCGTGTTCCTCCTCGATGCGCATCGCCATCCGCCGACGAGCAAGCTCGGCGATCTGGTCGAGATCGAGGGTCCGCACGGCGACGCGCTCCCCATACTCGCCGCCGGCGACGCCAAGAAGAACGCATTCATCGCGGCGGCAAGGGACGACGCAAAGGGGCTGATGCGCGACGAATACCGCCGGCTTCTCTACGTCGCCGCGACGAGAGCGCGCGACCGCCTCTACATCTGCGGGCTGCAACTGGGCAGGGGCGGCGATCCCCGGTCGAAGCCCATGGCGGAGCGAAGCTGGCACGCCCTTGCGGAAGAGGCGTTTTTGCTTCTCGGCGATACGGTCGACGACGCCGGTGAAAAATTCGGCGGCAAGGTGCGCCGGCTTTCGGCGCCTCAGACCGTTGCGCCTAAGAGCGAGCGTTCGTCAGGCGGGCGGCGCCTCGATGTTCCGGTCCCGGATTTTCTCCGCCGCCCGGCGGCGAAGGAGAGCCGCGCGCGCCGACTTTCTCCCTCGCAGCTTGTCGCGCAAGGAGACGGCGCGCCAGCCTATTCGCCGGCGCGCGGGAGCGACCCTTATACGCGCGGGCGCATCCTTCACCGGCTGCTAGAATTGCTTCCTGAAGTCGCACCGGACGCAAGGCTCCGCGCCGCCGACCGCCTGCTGGCGCATCACGCCGCGACGATGAGCGAGGGCGATCGCGGTCTGATGCGCGATGAAGTGCTGCGCGTTCTCGCCGATGAGCGCTTCGCGCCGGTTTTCGCGCCGGGCAGCCTTGCGGAAGTCGCAATCGGGGGGCGGCCCAAGGGCGCACGGAGCGACGTGTCGCTGTCGGGGCAGATCGACCGCCTCGTGATCCTCAAGGACCGCGTTCTCGCTGTCGATTACAAGACGAACCGTCCGCCGCCGATCCGGGTCGAGGACGCGCCCGAAGGCTATATCGCGCAGATGGCCGCGTATCGCGGCCTGCTTCAGGAAATCTATCCGGGCCGCAAGGTGGAGACAGCCTTGTTGTGGACCTTTGACGCGCGGCTGATGGCGATCCCTGACGAGGCTCTCGATCGCGCGCTGAAATTGACGCTTGCGTGATACCCTGTTGATCTTCGGGGGCGGCGCTCTATTTCTAGGGAGAGCCGAATCGCCGGATTGAGCCGCAAAGGGAATCTATGGCCACGAAACCAGTGACTGACGCCTCTTTCCAGACGGATGTGCTGAACGCAGAAAAGCCGGTGCTGGTCGATTTCTGGGCGGAGTGGTGCGGACCCTGCAAGCAGATCGGTCCGGCGCTGGAAGAATTGTCGGCCGAATTTGCGGGCCAGCTGACGATCGCCAAGGTCAATATCGACGACAATCCGGAAACGCCCGGACGCTACGGCGTCAGAGGCATTCCGACGTTGATGATTTTCAAAGGCGGCGAGCTGACGGCGACGAAGGTCGGCGCCGCGCCGAAATCATCGCTTTCCGCCTGGATCAAGACCGAGCTTGGCGCTGCGAAAACCGCCTGACCGTCAGGCGTGCGATTTAAACACCTCGCCGGCGAGATACAGCGATCCGCATACGAGAACCCGCAAGGGTCCGCGTCCCGTGCCGCGGGCGAAGGTCGCCGCTTCCGCTAATGAAGCGCACGGATGCGCCGGAAGGCCTGCGCGTTCAGCCGCTTCAGCGACCGACGCCGCGGTTCGCGCGCCGTCGTGATTTGCCTGCACCGAAAAGACCGCCGCGGCGAGACCTGAAAACGCCGCAAAAAACCCGTCAGCGTCTTTGTTTTCCTGCATGCCGGCGATGAGGATCAGCGGTTTGGGGCTTTTTTCCTCAAAATCCGCCATCGTCTGCGCAAGCGCTCGCGCCGCATGCGGATTATGTCCGCCGTCAAGCCAGATTTCAGTATCTTCATCGCCCGCCAGCAATTCGACCAGCGGCCCGGATTTAAGGCGCTGCAGGCGCGCCGGCCATCGCGCGGACCGGAGACCCTTCGACAGAATTTCATCCGTAAGCGGAACGCCCGCCGCTTTGATCGCAGCGACGGCGAGCCCCGCGTTCTGGAGCTGATGCGCGCCGACAAGTCGAGGCGGGTCGAGATCGGAAAGGCCGTCCTCGTCTTGATAGATGAGCCGGCCGTTCTCGACCCATGTCGACCATTCGCGACCATAGGCGAACAATCGCGCGTTCTCCGCGAGCGCATGAGCTTCAAAGACCGTCATGGCCTCAGCGGTCTGCGCGCCGACGACAGCGGGCGCCCGGCGCGGAAAACGCCGGCCTTTTCGCGCGCGATTTCCGCCAGCGTGTCGCCGAGAAAATTCTGGTGGTCGAGCGCGATCGGCGTGATCACCGCCGCCAGCGGTTTGTCGAGGACGTTGGTCGCGTCGAGGCGTCCGCCAAGACCCACTTCAAGGACAAGAAAGTCCGCCGGCGTCTCCGCGAAGGCGAGAAATCCGGTGCAGGTGATGGTCTCGAAGAAAGTGAGATCATCGGCGCCGGCCGCCTCGTCGACCCTCGTCAAGGCGCCGATGAACGCCTCGTCGGAAATTTCCGCGCCGGCGAGCGTGATGCGTTCGTTGTAGCGAACGAGATGCGGCGAGGTGAACGTGTGAACGCGCCGGCCGGCGGCTTCCAGCACGGCTTTCAGATAGGCGACGGTCGAACCCTTGCCGTTGGTGCCGGCGACATGAAACGTCGGCGGCAGGCGATCTTGGGGGTTTCCAAGACGCTCAAGCGTTCTGAACACCCGGTCGAGGCCAAGATCAATCAGGGCCGGCCGGCGGCTCGCCACCCGTTCCAGAGCCGCTTCAACCGCGTTCACGTTCGAAGGGTCTCCCGGTCTATTCGGCGGCCTGCTCGACCGCGCTCGGGAATCCGTTGCTTTGGGCGCCGCGCGCGCCGCGCTTCATCAGCACACGGATAAGCGCGGCGAGCGTCGGTCGCAGGTCGCCGCGCGCCGTCACCATGTCGACCATGCCCTTGTCTTTGAGGAATTCCGATCGCTGGAATCCTTCAGGCAGCTTTTCGCGAATGGTCTGTTCGATGACGCGCGGGCCGGCGAAGCCGATCAGCGCGCCGGGCTCCGCGAGATGAACGTCGCCGAGCATCGCGTAAGAGGCGGTCACGCCGCCTGTCGTCGGATGCGTGATGACGACGATGTAGGGCAGGTGAGCCTCGCGCATCATCTGAACGGCGATTGTCGTCCTCGGCATCTGCATCAAGGAGAGAATGCCTTCCTGCATGCGGGCGCCGCCGGAGGCGGTGAAGACGATCAGCGGCGCGTTCGCGCCGACGGCGGTCTCCGCCGCGCGCACGAGCGCTTCGCCGAGCGCCATGCCCATCGAGCCGCCCATGAAGTCGAAATCCTGAACGGCGGCGACTGCGGTCATGCCGTCAAGCCGGCCGACGGCGACGTTCATCGCGTCCGCTCGACCGGTCTTCCGGCGCGCGTCCCTCAGACGGTCCGCATATTTCTTTTCGTCCTTGAACCCGAGCGGGTCGAGCGGCGGTTCAGGAACCGCAACCTCGTTGTAACGGCCGTCGTCGAAGAGCGATCTGAAGCGCTGATCGACGGTCATCCGCATGTGATGGCCGCAGCTCTTGCAGACGTTGAGCGCCGCTTCGAGATCCTTGCCGAACAGCATCTCGCCGCAGCCGCCGCACTTGACCCACAAAGCGTCCGCGCTGTCGTCGTTGCGCTTGAAAAGATTCTTGATTCCGGGCGGCGTGATGTTCGACAGCCAGCTCAATTCAGTACCCTCCAGCCGCGTCCGGAAGTTCAATCGCGCCCCGGCGGGATTGGCGAACCGCCGCTGCGAGTTCGCGCGCCAGGTTCAGAACAGCATCAACCGCAATATCGGCCTCGCCGGCGGTTTCAACAAGGCGCCCAGGGTTAAGATGCGCCGCCAGGCGATCGACCAGCGCCGAGCCGACGACGACAGCATCGGCGATTTTTGCGGTCTCGGCCGCCATTTCCGCTGTTTTGATCCCGAAACCAACCGCAACGGGCAGCCCGCTTGCGGCCCTGACCCGGTCGACGGCCAATCCGACGGCGGGCGTCGGCCCCGACTTGCCGCCGGTGACCCCGGCGACCGCGACATAATAGATGAAACCGGACACATTTCGGACGACCGCCGGGAGCCGGGCGTCGTCCGTCGTCGGGGTCGCGAGGCGGATGAAGTCAATTCCTGCGGCCCGCGCCGGCACACAGAGTTCCGCGTCCTCTTCCGGCGGCAGATCGACGACGATCAGTCCGTCGACGCCGGCGGCTTTCGCATCCAGCAGGAAGCGCTCGACGCCGTAGGCGTAGAAAGGATTGTAGTACCCCATAAGGATGATCGGCGTTCGTTCGTCGGCGCTCCTGAATGATGCAACGAGATCGAGGGTCTTCCTGAGGGTCTGCCCGCCCGCGAGCGCCCGGAGCCCCGCCGCCTGAATTGTCGGTCCGTCCGCCATCGGATCGGTAAAGGCGACGCCGATCTCGATGAGATCGGCGCCGGCGGCCGGAAGCGCTTTCAGCAGTTTCAGCGACGTGGAGAAATTCGGGTCGCCGCCCATGACGAACGGAATGAACGCAGCGCGGCCTTCATCGTTCAATCTCGCGAAAGTTTCTGCGATGCGTGACAGGAGAGGCCTCGACGACCGGCAAGGCCTCTCCCTACAGCGCCCACGCTCTATTGCAAGCGAGCGTCAACCGTCAGCCGCGGACGTAAATCTTGCGGCCGCGGTCGTAACGATAGGACATCCGCAATTCGCGATCGAAACGCAGGTCGAGCCTGGGCTGCCGATTGCGGCCCCGGCTTTCATGCTTTCGGCCTTGATCGCGCCATTCGTCGCCGTCGCCGCGGCCTCGATCGGCGACATAGTGGAACGCGCTCCTCGGGCAGACGGTGATGGCGCGGTCGCGCCGCGATTCGCGCCTGTCGTAGCGATCCTCCTGGCGGTCGGCGCGGCCGTAATCGATGCGCTCGTCCCGGCGGCTTTCACGCGCGTCGCGATAGTCTTCGCGAATATCCTGGCAGCGGCGCGCGTCGAGGCGCCATTCGCCGGCGAAGGCTGGCGCTGCTCCGAGCGTCAGCGCGGCGCCCGCCAATACGGCGATCAATCGTTTCATGTCCGTCTCCTGTGCTGGGGCCCCTGAGCCCGACAACCATTCAACGCATCGCCGACATCGCCGCCGTCGGCCCAACGAAGGTCTTTTCGCGGAATTGTTGCGGCGATTTCAGGGCGGCGGCGCAGGCGGCGATTGACGCCGCGGCAATTCCGGGTTTCGATGAACGAATGCAGAACGTCATTCGATTGCCGCTGGCGGATGAAGCGTCGCCTTGCGCCCGCCCGGAAGTCACCTCGGCGCTGACGCGGGGCGTATCGCGGCTATTTCGCGACCTCGGCCTTGCGCCAATGGCGGAGTTTCGCCTGCCGAACGGGCGACGGGCAGACATGGCGGGTCTTTGCCCCAAAGGCCGGATCGTGATCGCCGAGATCAAATCCTGCGAGGCCGATTTTACGGCGGACGGGAAGTGGGAGGATTATCTCCCTTTCTGCGACGAGTTTTATTTCGCCGTCAGCGCGGAGTTTCCGCAATCGCTGCTTCCGGACGCGGAAGGGCTCATCATCGCCGACGGTTTCGGCGGCGCGATTTTGCGCCCTTCGGTTGCGCGCGCGATGGCTGCCGCGCGGCGCAAGGCGATCACCCTGCGTTTTGCCCGTCAGGCGGCGGCGCGAACCGCCTTCGTCCTGGAGGAGTTCGGCAAATGAGCGAGGCGGACGACAGGAAGATCATCAAGGCGATGATCACTGAGGATTACGCCATGCTCTCGGGCCCGCCGGGGCCGCGTCCCTATGATTCAGTCAAGCATCATTATCATCCGACGGCGCGCATGGTCCGCACCGGCGTCGATGAATCCGGCAAGGCTTTCGCCACGGTCATGACGGTCGACGATCACCACGCTGACGTCGACAGGAAATTCGTCACCATGGCGTTTCTCGAAGAAGAACTCGACCATCAGTGCGAGGTCTTCGGCAACATCGCGCGCGCCCGAAGCGTCTATCGCTCGGTCTACGGAAGCGGACCGGCGGCGCGCGAGGGGCGCGGGGTCAATTTCTACAATTTCATCCGCGAAAACGGAGCGTGGAAGATCATGTCGATCGTCTGGGATAACGAGCGTCCGGGTCTTTCGCTCAATCTCAAATGACAAACGCGCGCTGGCGCCCGCGCCTTGCCGAAACGCTTGGCGTCATCGCCGAGGCCGCGCCGGCGTTCATGGACGAGTGGTGGATCATCGGCAGCGCGGCGGCCGCGCTGGTCGGCGCCGATATCGCCGACGTCAGAGACGTGGACCTTCTCCTCAGCGAAGGCGACGCGCAGAGGCTGATCGCCCGCTGGGCCGATAAGCCGACATCCCCGGCCTCGCCCGACGATCAATTCCGCTCCCGCGTTTTTGCCCGCTTCGTGCATGCGCCGCTGACGATCGAGGCGATGGGCGGCTTTGACATGCGCGTCCGGGGCGAGTGGCGGCGCGCCTGGCCGTTGACGCGAATAGCGCGGGGCGCCGTCTTCACGCCCTCGGCCGCCGAACAGATCGCGCTTCTCGAGGCGATGGGACGCGACAAGGACCGTCTGCGGATCAAAGCCCTGCGCGCGCGTCTTTGAAGCGCGCCCCCAAGGTCGCCCCTCCCGTCGGTCGCAGGAGCCGGAAGGCGCCCGGCCGTTCTTTGCATTTTCGGCTTTTCATGCGGGTTTCAGACCGAAAGGGTGCCCTCTTTCTGAGGATTTTCTTCGCGCAAACCGCTCGCATGATCGCGCGACGCCGCGCGCGATAATGCGCGGGCGTTCGTATTTGGCGAAACGAAAACGGACTTGGTTTTCGTCTCGCCTGCGCCGGTCAGTTCGTTGAACCGAGCCGCCGCACCATCCAACTTGTCAAAGAGCCGTCGCATTTTCATCCTTCGGCGCTGCCGACGGACGAACCTGCGATCTTCAATGATTTGGTGTCGTGACGGCGGCGTTCAAGCCGCGATTTTATTGTATTTGCGGGCGCAGAATTCGCCCATTGCGGGAATCGTTTGCGCGATCCGTCGGCGCCGCATCCGGCGAGCGGCGAGGGTCGTACAAAAAAAGGGCCGCCTGCGAGGGCGGCCCTGCCTTTTCGTGAAGGCGCGGGATCAAAGATCGCTCATTGATCTTACTTCAATCGGCCCGAGATTGAGCGCGGCGATTCCCGCTTCGATCTTGGCGCGGTCGCCGACGATCACCCAGACGAGGCTTTCGGGGTGGACCGCCTCGGCGGCCGCCGCCTTCATGTCGGCGATGGTCAGCGCTTCATATTTCGTCTTGAGGGTCGTCGGATAATCCCACGGCCGCCCGAAGCGATTGGAGTTCGCAAGGCTGCCGAGAACGTCGCCCGAGGTCTCGTAGGATCCGGGCAGCGAGCGGGTGTTGTTGTCGATCGTTCGCTTCAACTCCGCCGCCGTCGCCGGCTTCGTCGACTTGTAGGCGCTGATCTCTTTCAGGATCTCGGCGAGCGATTCTTTCGTTTTGTCCGTCTGCACCGGCGCGTAGACGAGATAGGGACGCTGCCCGCGCGCATCCTGGAAGAAGGTGTAGGCGCCATAGGCCCAGCCCTTGTCCTCGCGCAGGTTCATGTTGACGCGCGCGGTGAATTGGCCGCCGAGAATATCGTTCATCGCATTGAGTGCGACATTGTTCGGCGCGCCGGTCGGCGGCGCGACATGGCCGGCGAGGATGAGCGATTGCGGCGATCCCGGCTTGTCGACGAGGATGACGCGACCTTTTGCAGGACGCGTCACTTCGGCGATGTTCTTTTTGGGGACTTCTCCCAACGGCGCGCGCCAGTCGCCGAACGCCTTTTCGAGCGCGGGCTTCATCTCCGCCATCGTCGCGTCGCCGGTGACGAAGATCGTCGCATTGTCGGGGCGGAGCCAAGTCTGATGGAATTTCGCGAGATCGTCGCGAGTTGAGCGACTTCACCGACGGGATCGTGCCCGATCCCGTGAACGGCACGCCGTAAGCATGGCCCTCGCCATACATGACCGGCGGCAGAAGGCGCAGCGCCAGTTGAACGGGATCGGCCTTTTCCTGCTCGATGCCCGCGATCCAGCGCGCGCGCAGCTTGTCCATCTCTGACTGGTCGAAGGCCGGATTGCGGATGATGTCGGCCATGATGTCGAGCGACGGCGCCAGATTTGATTTCAGCGCCGACAGGGTTGCGCCCGTCATGTCGAGATTTGAACTGACGCCGAGCGTCGCGCCAAGACTTTCAAGTTCTTCCGCGATCTTCAGCGCCGGTGCGCTTCCTGGTTCCTTCATCGAGCATGGCGCCGGCGAAAGACGCCGTTCCAAGTTTGGCGCCGACCGCGTCGGAGGCGTAGCCGGCGTCGAATTGCATCGCGACATTGACGACCGGCACGGTCGGCCGGTTGGCGAGCACGATCTTGACGCCGTTCTTCAGCGTCGCCTCCTCGACCGCCGGGAAAATCAAATCCGGCGAGGTCGGCACCTGCGGCAAGCCCGCCGTCCGGTCGACGGTCGAAGGTTTCGTCATATATTCCGGGTACGGAAGAACGGTCAGCTGGTAATAGCCGGCGTTCATCACGTCGCGCGCCGCGGCGAGAACCTCGGCGGGCGTCGCCTTCTTCAGCCAGTCGAGCTGCTTGACGACGAAGCCGGGATCGCCCGCATAGAGCGCGCCTTCCGCGAGCGTCACCGCCTTGCCGCCGAACCCGCCGACTTTTTCAAGACCGCGCAGGACGCCGGCTTCGATCGACGTCTTCGCGCGATTAAGCTCCGCCGCCGTCGGTCCCTTGGCGAGAAAGTCGGCGACGACCTTTTCCATTTCCGCTTCGACTTTGGCGGGATCGGCTTCCTTTTTCGGGTCGAGCGTCACCGAATAAAAGCTCATCAGCTCTTGTTCTTGAAGCTGCGCCGTCGCGCTCGTCGCGATTTCAAGGTCATAGACGAGCCGCTGGAAGAGCCGGGAAGTTTTGCCCCCGCCGAGGACTTCGGATGCGAGCGTCAGCAAGATCGCGTCTTTCGTCGTCCGCCCCGGCGCGACCCAGTTGCGGTCGATTTTCACCTGCGGCACGCGATCGTACATGATCTCGCGCTTGTTGACGGAAAGCTTGGGCGCATTGCCTTCGGCTCTGATCAGCGGCGGGCCGGCTTCGATGTCGCCGAAATACTTCTCGATCTTTTCACGGGCGGTTTTGGCGTCGATGTCGCCAGCGAGAACCAGCACCGCGTTCGCCGTTCCGTAATACTCGCGGAACCAGTTCTTCACCGTTTCAAGATCGGCGGCGGTCAGATCCTCCATCGATCCGATCGTGGAATGCGAATAGGGGTGGCCCGCGGGAAGGAGGCCGGCGAGCGTTGAATATTCCATGCGGCCGTAAGGCTGGTTGTCGCCCTGGCGTTTCTCGTTCTGCACGACGCCGCGCTGCTCATCGAGCTTTGCTTGCGTCACCGCGCCGAGCAGGTGCCCCATGCGGTCGGATTCCATGAACAAGATGCGGTCGAGCGCGGGCGTCGGCACGGTCTGGAAATAATTGGTGCGGTCGAACCACGTCGTTCCGTTGACGTCGGTCGCGCCAACCTCGTCGAGCGGCACGAACCATTCGCCGTCGAAATTCTCAGACCCGTTGAACATCAAATGCTCGAAGAGGTGGGCAAATCCCGTCCGCCCCTCGGGTTCGTCCTTCGAGCCGACATGATACCAGATCGACACCGCGACGAGCGGCGCCTTCCTGTCTTCATGCACGACGACGCGAAGGCCGTTGTCGAGCGTGAACTGCTCATAGGGAATGTTGATGTCGGCCGCGAAGGAAGGCGCGGCGGCAAGGGCGATCACCGAGACGGCGGCCGTCAGCATCAGTTTACGCATGGATATCCCTCATTAGCGCCGGCCTCGCGCCAGCCTCGCGTGCGACCCTTAGGCAAGACCGGAAAAGGGTCAAGCGAGCGGAAACGGCTGGGCGCTTGGAGGGCTCGATTGGCCGCAAAGCGGCGAATTTTTGCGGCCGGCGGTTATTTCGGCGCGCGCTTGGCCAATATCCGCTGCAGCGTGCGCCGGTGCATGCCCAGCCGCCGCGCCGTCTCGGAGACATTGTGGTCGCAAAGTTCGTAGACGCGCTGGATGTGCTCCCAGCGGACGCGGTCCGCGGACATCGGGTTTTCCGGCGGCTCGGGCCTTGAGCCGCCGCGCGCGAGCAGGGCCTTTTCGACATCGTCCGCGTCGGCCGGCTTTGAGAGATAGTCGAGCGCGCCGGCTTTGACGGCGGCGACGGCGGTCGCGATGTTGCCGTAGCCGGTCAGCATGACGACGCGGCAATCTTCGCGAATATCGTGGATGGCGTTGACGACTTCGAGCCCGTCGCCGTCCTCGAGGCGCAAGTCGACGACGGCGAAAGCGGGCGGCCGTTCCTTGGCGAGGCGGATCGCTTCCTTGACGCCGGCGGCGAGCGCGCGGCGCAAATCCGCGCTTTTCCATCGCGCGCCCAAGACGCGTGCGGAAATGCTCGTCATCGTCGACGATCAAAAGCGAAGCGTCTTCGGGCAAATCGTCGGCGATCTTGATGTCATCTTCCATTGGTCAACTCATCGGCGTCGGATCGGGCATGTCGACTATGCGGTTGTTCTTGTCCTCTTCGGCGCAGCGGCGCAACCGCTCTCTCAGTCGGGGTCCGCGAAAATCGCGGCGACGGGCCACCTGACGGCGACCCAGGCGCCGCTTTCGCCGGCTACGCCCTCCCACGGACGATTGTCAAAAGCGATCGAAGCGCCGGTTCTTTCAAGCAGCGTCTTGGCGATGAAGAAACCAAGACCGAGCCCGCCCTTTCGCGCCGCGCCGCGGGCCCTGCCGCCAAGATAAGGCTCGCCAAGCCGGCCTAAAATTTCCGGCGAAAAGCCGGGGCCGTCATCATGGACTGTCAATCGTCACGGTGTCTTCGTCCCAATCCGCCGAGACAAGGACTTTTGACCGCGCATAGCCGACCGCGTTCTCTATGATGTTGCGAAGGCCGTAGATGATTTCCGGGCGACGCTTCAGGACCGGCGGCGTTTCATGTTCGCCGCCGCCTTTGACTTCAAAGATGACAGCGGGTCCCGACCGCGCCTCGACGAACGGCTCTGCGGCCTCCTTGAGCAAAAGCTCGACGGCGATCTTGTCCATCATGATGTCGCCGGCGTCGCCTCGGTCCGAGAGCCGGCCGAGGATTTCGCGGCAGCGCTGCGCCTGACTGACGAGGAGCTTTGCGTCTTCTTCAAGAAGGCCTTGCCCCTTGAGGTCGGCGGCCATTTCCTTGGCGGTCAGCTGGATGGTGGCGAGGGGCGTTCCAAGCTCATGCGCGGCGGCCGCGGCAAGACCGCCAAGCGCGGCAAGGCGCTCCTCCCGGGCGAGCACAAGCTGAGACGCCGCGAGCGCGCTTCGAAGCTCGGCGGACTCTGCCGCGATTTGATGGGCGTAGACGGCGAAAAACGCGACCGCAAAGCGAAAGCGCGACCCAGACGCCGATGCTGAGAACCGGCGGAAAGGCGACGACTTCGTCCTGCCGCCAGGGAAGCGGCAAGTGAAACGCGGCGAGCGTCGAAACGCCGGCGAAGGCGAGCGATCCGACGAGGACGGTGAGCCGGACCGGAAGGACGCTGGCGGCGATCGTCACCGGCGCGAGGATCAGCACCGCGAACGGGTTTTGAAGGCCGCCGGTGAGAAACAAAAGCGCGCAAAGCTGAATGATGTCGAAAGCGATGTAGGCCGTCGCCTCGCGGTCCGTGAGATAACGCTGCGAGGAAAAACGCAGCATGGTGAAGATGTTGAGCCAGGCGCTGGCGGCGATGACGGCAAGGCAAAGGCCGAGCGGCACCGGAAAGCCGAGGGCGAAATGGACGATCAGGATCGCCGAAAGCTGTCCCGCGACGGCAAGCCAGCGCAGCGTCGTCAGCGTCCGAAGGCGGACAGGGCCGCGAAGCGCCTCAGCGGCGATCACCGACTCGTCGACGAGTTTGCGCAGGTTCAGCGCCATTCGGTCTCCGCTTGCCGCCGGCGCCTCTGGACCGGCGGCCCGTCGAGGGATAAGCGAGCCCGGCGTTCTCGCAAAGCGGAAGGAGCGGCCCCAATGAAAAGAAGCCTGATAGCGGCGTCAATGGCGATCCTCGCGGCCGCGTGCGGCGATGGCGGCTCGGGCGCCGCGCCGCCGTCAGAAGGCGTCATTGCGCTTTCGGATCAGTTTTCGGCCGACTTCGCGCTCGTCGACCAGAACGGCAAATTGATGCGCGACGAGGACCTCAAGGGCCGCGTCGCCATCGTCTATTTCGGCTTCACGACGTGTCCGGACGTTTGCCCGCTGGCCGTCGGGCGCCTCACCGGCGCGCTGAACGAGCTTTCTGAAAAGGAACAAGCGAAAGTCGTCCCGCTTTTCATCACGGTCGACCCGGATCGCGACACGCCGGAAACGCTCGGCAAATATCTCGGCGCCATCGATGAACGGCTCATCGGCCTCACCGGCGATCGCGGCGCGATCGAGCAGGCGAAAGCGGGCTTTAAAGTCTACGCGGAAGCCGAAACGCTCGCCAATTCCAACCTCGGCTACACGATGCAGCATTCGAGCCTTTTTTACATCATCGAAAAGTCGGGAAAGTTGACGACCGCGTTGCAGGACACGCTGACGCCCGCAGAAATCGCGGCGGCGATCAGGAAAGCCCTTTAACCGGCGCCCGTCGTTAATCGGAGCTAACGAGCGCCGGAGAAATAATCGGTGGCGCGATCGCGCCGGCGAGCGCTATCGGGCGGGTCCGGAATTTTATGCAGGGGAGCGCCGATGGCCAATATTCTCTATATCGGCAACAAGAACTATTCATCGTGGTCGCTTCGCCCCTGGCTCGTTCTCAAATGGGCGAAGATCCCGTTCGATGAAAAATTGATCCGTCTCGATCAGCCGGGTTACGGCGCGCATTCGATCGAAGACGTGTTGCGCATCGCGCCGAACGGCCGCGTTCCCTGTCTTCATGCGGACGATCTGGTGATCTGGGATTCGCTCGCGATCGCCGAATGGGCCGCGGAAACTTATCCCGCCGCGCGGCTTTGGCCGGCCGACAAGCGCGAACGGTCCGAAGCGCGGTCGGTGACGGCGGAGATGCATTCGGGGTTTTCGGCCGTCCGCAAGGATCTGCCGATGAACATTCACGGGCGGATCCCGCCTCAGGATTGGAAAGCTGAAACCCGGGCGGAACTCGACCGGCTCAATAAAGTGTGGACAGATTTGCGGACCCGCTTTGCCGCGCGGGGGCCCTGGCTCTTCGGCGCCCGCACCATCGCCGACGCATTCTACGCGCCGGTCGCCTGCCGCATGCGCACCTATGGCGTCGCATTGTCGGTGCCGGCGCAGGCGTGGTGCGACGCCGTCCATGCCGACCCTGACTTTCGCGCCTGGGAAGCGGCGAGCGAACCCAACAGCTGGGACAGCGCGGGCTTTTCGGTGATTGACCAGATCTACGCGTGATCTCAGGGCGCCGGGCGGTCGGTTGCCGATGATTTCTGTTAACCTTTTGAAATAGTTTGTTAATTTAATAAAATTGAGCGGCGATACGGGGGCGCCTCCGTCATTGTTGCAGGTGCGTAATACAGGTTGCGCCGCCGGCATGGCGCGTGGCACTGTCCGCCCTCGTAGCGCCAGACGCCTTGCGGGGAGGCGACGTGTGTTTCCGGCGCTTTGTTGCGTAGGAGTTCCAGAGGGGCCTGATGCTCTATTCCGCTTTTGAGTTCGGCTACGCCGCGATGGCGCCTGCGCGCCTTGCGGCCGGCTTTGGCGCCGAATTCTGGCGCTCGCCCGTCAACCCGCTCGCCGATACCTGGGTCGCCAGAGCGTCCGCAGCGGCGCTTGATGTTTTTGAGAATGCGACCCGGCGCTATCCAAAACCCGAATGGGACCTCAATTCGACGACGGTCGACGGCAAGTCGATCCCGGTTTCGATCGAGACCGCGTACGCCAAGGATTTTTGCAGGCTCCTGCATTTCCGCCGCGACGAGAAGGCGCTTCGGGCCGCCCGAAAATCGGCGGCGGCTGATCCCGCGGTCCTCATCGTCGCGCCGCTTTCGGGCCATTACGCGACGCTGCTTCGCGGCACGGTCGAAGCGATGCTGCCGGAGCATGACGTCTACATCACCGACTGGGCGAACGCGCGCAGCGTGCCGCTGTCGGCGGGGCGCTTCGATCTCAATGATTATGTCGACTATCTGATCGATTTCATGCGCCATATCGGCCCCGGCGTTCATGCGATCGCGGTCTGCCAGCCAGGTCCCGCCCTGTTCGTCGGCGGCGGCCTGATGGCGGAAGATGCAGATCCCTCAAGGCCGGCGACCATGACGATCATGGGAAGCCCGATCGACGCGCGCCGTTCGCCGACCGTTCCAAACCTGCTGGCGCAGGAGCGCAAATTCTCCTGGTTCGAGAACAACATGATCTATACGACGCCGGCGCCTTATCCCGGCATCATGCGCCGCGTCTATCCGGGTTTCGTGCAGCTCTATTCCTTCCTGTCGATGAACCACGACCGGCATCTCAACGCGCATTACGATTATTTCAACCATTTGGTCGACGGCGACGGCGACAGCGCCGACAAGCACCGCAATTTCTACGACGAATATCTGTCCGTCCTCGACCTGACCGAGGAATTCTATCTCCAGACCATCCGCGACGTGTTTCAGGAGTTCTCGCTCGCCGAAGGCAAGTTCATGCATCGCGGGCGGCGCGTGAAGCCGGAAGCCATTCACGACATCGCGCTGATGACGGTCGAAGGGCGAGAACGACGACATTTCCGGCATCGGCCAGACGCAGGCCGCGCATGATATTTGCGTCAGGGCATCCCGGAATCGACTGAAGATCGACTATATCCAGCCGGGCGTCGGCCATTACGGCGTCTTCAACGGCTCGCGCTGGACGCAACGAAATCCAGCCGCGCCTCGCCAAATTCATCCGCAAGCATGACGATTACTCCCGCCGCAATTTCGCGCAGGCGGCGGAATAGGCCCGATTTCAAGAGGTCGCAGCCGCTTCCAACCGGCGCCCGGCCTTGTTATGGTCCCTGCCGGCCCGCCATTGGCGCGGCGAAGCGCAGGGGATCGTCCGTGTCAAGATTATTGCTGATCGCAGCCGCCGCCTTGTGTCCCATTGCAGCGCACGCGCAGGACGGCGACGGACGCCTCACCGGCGTCTATCTGCGCGGGTCCGCTGGCGCCGCGTTCGGCGAAACGCTTGAGCAGGACCTCGCCTACAATCCGGCGGCCGTTTTTCTGATTCCACCGGCGACCGCGAAAGCGACCGATCTCGGCGACGGCCTTTCCTATGGCGGCGCAATCGGCTTTCAGTATGCGCGAACGCGTACCGAACTCGAATACCGTCGGATGGAAATGTCGGTCGACGCCGTCGCCTATACGGGCGGCGCGGCGCCTGCGGTGACGCCGATCAACGACGACCTCGTCGCGCAGGCGCTGATGTCGAACGTCTATTTCGACCTCGTCAACAAAAGTCCGCTCACGCCCTTTATCGGCGTCGGCGTCGGCGGCGCGCGAATCGAGAACGAGCTCGGCGAGCGCGACGCCGTCTTCGCCTATCAGGGCCGCGCGGGCGTTGACGTCAGCGTCGGCGAGAGATTCTCCATCGGCGCCGAATATGTCTATTTCCGCACGCTTGACGTCCGATACGGACCGAAGGATTTCACGCCGACAGGTCCTGCCGGTCCTGCAACCGACGGCGACGCTTTCGTCTCGTCGAGCGTGATGGGAACTGTGCGGGTGGTGTTCTAAGAGTCCAAGTTTGCTCCGAACAGCCGAAAATTGCCGGAAGCGCACGTTGGCTCTTACGCGTGGCGATCTCCAACGTAGCAGTGGATCGTCCCCCAAACGGTGCGGCGACCAGGCTCCCACTCTCTTATATTGTCTGACAAATGCCCGTCCAGGGACGCCGCCTGCTGCGCGCAGTCAACAACATGAACGCGCTCTGCGTCGATCAGCTTCAGCTTGTCGGCTGCGAGAGATTCTCGGAGAAATTTGACAGCGTCCTCGCTGTCATCCGCATCTATGGCCATCCAGCCGCACGCACCTTGGTACCCAAGCGCCAAGTGATCGCCGGAATCGCCATCATGCTCGAAAGTGACCAGCGCCAGGAAAATCATCGCCACGCTATAGCGTCATTACATCGCCGGAAGAACCACGGTGTGGGAGTCCGTATTGGGCCAGCGAGCGACCTTCTGATCGAGTTTGGGCGCCAATTAAGGGAAGAGGAAATCGGATAAGGCCGCGCCGAGGCGCCGCTCATCCCTATTCCCTATTCCCTTTTCCCTCCTTATAGACCACGCGAAATTCACCCGAGGAACCCCCATGGCCCGCACCAAAATCGCGCTGATCGGCTCCGGCATGATCGGCGGCACGCTCGCCCACATCGCCGCCCAAAAAGAGCTCGGCGACATCGTCCTCTTCGACGTCGCGGAGGGCATGCCGCAGGGGAAGGCTCTCGACATCGCGCAGTCAGCGCCGGTTGACGGCTATGGCTCGAAGCTTAAGGGCACGCAGGATTACAAGGACATCGAGGGCGCCGACGTCTGCATCGTCACTGCTGGGATCGCGCGAAAGCCCGGCATGAGCCGAGACGACCTTCTCGGCATCAATTTGAAAGTGATGAAGTCGGTCGGCGAGGGCGTCCGGAAATACGCGCCGAACTCCTTCGTCATCTGCATCACGAACCCGCTCGACGCGATGGTCTGGGCGTTGCAGAAATTCTCCGGCCTGCCGACGAAGAAAGTCATCGGCATGGCCGGCATTCTGGATAGCGCGCGGTTCCGCCTTTTCCTCGCGGAAGAGTTCAACGTCTCGGTCGAGAGCGTCACCGCGTTCGTTCTCGGCGGTCATGGCGACACGATGGCGCCGCTGGTCCGCTATTCGACCGTCGCCGGCGTTCCCTTGCCCGATCTCGTGAAGATGGGCTGGACGACGCAAGAAAGGATCGACGCGATCATCGACCGGACGCGCAAGGGCGGCGGCGAGATTGTCGCGCTTTTAAAGACCGGCTCGGCCTATTACGCGCCGGCGGCCTCCGCGATCCAGATGGCGGAGAGCTATCTGAAGAACAAGCGCATGGTCGTTCCGTGTGCGGCGCATCTGACGGGCGAGTACGGCGTCAAGGACACCTATGTCGGCGTGCCGATCGTCATAGGCGAGAACGGCGTCGAGCGAATCGTCGAAGTCTCCTTCACGGAGGACGAGAAGAAAATGTTCGACAGCTCGGTCGCTGCGGTTCACGAATTGATGGCCGCGTGCGTCAAGCTTGACCCGACCCTCGGCTGATCAAAGTCCCGCTGCGATCCGGTCGGCGAAGAAGCCTGTCGTCGTCAGCGGCAGGCGCTCGTCCCATGATTTCCCGGTCCAGCCATGCGTCCTCAGGCGCCGCGCCGGCCAGGCGTCGCCGAGCACGATGATCGTCTTTTCGCATGAAGCGCCGGCTCGCGGATGTTTGAGCGTCGGCGACGCGATCGTCGTCTCCGCGCGCCAGACGCGAACGCCCCTTTCCGACTTGGCGGCGACCGCCGCCTGGGCTGGACCGGCGAGGATCGTCGAGGCGAGCAGGATGAAAGCAAGACGCGACATGATACGCTCCATTTCAACGGAGCCGATCCTGCGCCGCGCGCGAGGGTCGTTCAACATTTCTTAACGGCCGGCGGCGCCGACGAATGCGATTTTCCCGCGCCGGGCGAGGCAGCCGAAAATATTTGCAACCGCGGGCATGTATGGCCAAAGCATTAACGTGTCGCCGGGATATAGAGAGACCGGCGGCTGGAGCGGCGCGATGAAGGTGGCGATTTTCGGGCTCGGTTATGTCGGCGCCGTTTCCGGCGCCTGCTTCGCCGAACTTGGGCACGATGTCGTCGGCGTCGACGTCAGCGATGCGAAAATCGCGATGATCAATCGCGGCGAAGCCCCGATCGTCGAAGAAATGATCGCGGAACTCACCGCCGGCGCGGTCCGGATGGGTCGCCTTCGCGCAACCGCCGACGCCGCCGCCGCCGTCAGAGCAAGCGACGTGTCGCTGGTTTCCGTCGGAACGCCGACCGCGCGCGACGGAACGCCCGACCTCTCCTATGTCGATGGCGTCGTCCGCGAGATCGGCGCGGCGCTCAAGGCGTCTGATCGACCGCATACGGTCATTATCCGCTCGACGGTCCCGCCCGGCACGACGTCGAACCGCATCGCGCCGATCCTTGAAGAGGCGGCGGGGGAAAAACTCGGCAAGCGCATACACCTCGCCTTCAATCCGGAGTTTCTGCGTGAAGGCCGATCCGTTCGCGATTTCCGCGCGCCGCCGTTCACCATCATCGGCGCCCTGTCGGACCGCGCCTATGACGACGTCGTCCGGCTCTACGCCGGCGTTGAAAGCGAAGTCATTCGCACCGATCCCTCGGTCGCCGAATCGATCAAGCTGTTGTCGAACGCCTGGCACGGCCTCAAGGTCGCTTTCGCCAACGAAGCGGCGCGCATTCTCAAAACGACGGATGTCGACGCGCGCCGCGCTCTTGAGATTTTCGTGAAGGACACGGTTCTCAACGTCTCGCCCGCCTACCTGCGGCCAGGTTTTGCCTTCGGCGGATCGTGCCTGCCGAAGGATTTGCGCGCCATGATCTCGATCGCCGAGCGCGGGCAGGTCTCGGCGCCGATCATGAGGGCGGCGATCGCCTCGAACGAGGCGCATCTCGACGCCGCGCTCGCCGCCATCCGCGCCTGCGGGCGCCGGCCCGTCGTCCTCTTCGGCCTCGCTTTCAAGCCGGGTACGGACGATTTGCGCGAATCGCCCTACGTCGCGCTCGCCGAACGCCTCATCGGAAAAGGATACAGCCTCAAGATCATCGACCCCTATGTCGACGCGAGCCGCCTCTTAGGCAAGAACAAGGAATTCATCGAGCGCGAGATTCCGCATTTCGTCGACCTGATGGCGCGTGACGCCGAGGACGCCGTCGATGAAGCCGAGATCATCGTCTTCGGCCACGCCTCCGGCGTCGACAAGGGCGCAATCCTCGAGCGCGGCGTCGGCAAGATCATCATCGATCTGGCGGGCGACAAGGATCTTGAGGCTTGCGGCGCCGACTATCGGGGTCTTGCCTGGTGACGGTAAGGCCGACGCTTCTTTTCGTCTCGCCGCAGTTTCTCTTTCCGATGGACGCTGGCGGAAAAATCCGCAGCGCCAATATCCTGAAAAATCTCAAGGGCGGCGCGTTCAAGACGCGCCTTTTGATGCCGGCCTCGCCGGAGGAAGCGTCGCGCTGGAAGCGCGACATCGACGCGTTGGCGGATGAAGCGACGCTCTGGCGGCCAGTCGCCGCGCAATCTTTGGTGGAAGGCTCGCCGCGCCGCAGGGTTCTTGAGCGCGGCGCCGATTTCAGCGTTTTCGGATGCGGACAAGCCGGCGAAGGCGGCCGTCGCGGCGGCGCTGGACCGCAACCCCGATCTCGTCGTGTTCGATTACGTCCAGTCGCTGGCGATGGCGCCGGTGCGCGTTGCGTCGCCTCACCTGTTCTTCGCGCATAATGTTGAAACTGAAATCCTGAAGCGCCACGCCGACGTCGCTTCCGGAATCATGCGGCCCGTCTTTGCGCGCGAAGCCGTCAAGATGCGCCGGTTCGAGGCGCAGGCGTGCGCGTCGGCTGACGGCGTCATCGCCGTTTCCGAACGGGATGCCGCGATCTTCCGCAAGGATTTCGGCGCCGTCGCCGCTTTCGCGATTCCGACCGGCGTCGATCCTGATTTCTTCTCTTATGCGCCGCCAGCGCCCGACGCGCCGCCGAAGATCGTATTCACCGGGTCGATGGACTGGAAGGCCAACCAGGACGGGCTTGAATGGTTCATGGCGGACGTCTGGCCGTCGATCGCTGCGGCGCACCCTGACGCGTCATTCACGATCGTCGGCAAAAATCCGCCGCGCGCCATGGTCGAGGCGGCCGCAGCGCGCGGTTTCAACTGGCGGTTCACCGGCTTCGTCGACGACGTCCGCGACCACGCACGCGGCGCTGTCTATGTCATTCCGCTTCGCGTCGGCGGCGGCACCCGGATCAAGGCTTACGAGGCGATGGCGATGGGAACGCCGGTCGTTTCGACGGCGCTCGGCGTCGAAGGTCTGCCGGTGCTGGCGGGCGAACATTTTCTCCTCGCGAATGAGGCGCAGGCGTTCGCCGACGCCGTCTTGCGGCTGCTCGGCGAGCCTTCGCTCCGCGCGAGGCTCGCCCGCGCCGCGCGCCGGATCGTCGAGGAAAATTACAGCCATGCCGCCGCCGCCCGGGTCTTCGAGCGGCACTGTCTGGCGATTCTCGCCGCCGCGCGCTAAACCACGCGCATGTCCATCACGCTGGAAACCGAAAGGCTCGTCCTGAGGCCGATCGCCGCCGCCGATTTCGAGGCGCACGCGGCGATGATGGCGGATCCTGACGTCGCAAAATTTCTCACCGCCGACCGCAAGCCGCAGCCTCGCAGCGCCGAATGGCGCGGCTTTGCGACGCTTCTTGGTCACTGGTCGATGCGCAGTTTCGGATTTTTCTCGGTGTTCGATCGCGCGAGCGGCGACTGGGTCGGCCGCGTCGGCCCGTGGATGCCGGAAGGCTGGCCGGGCCTTGAATGCGGATGGGCGTCCGCGCGTGCGTACTGGGGCAAGGGATACGCAAGCGAAGCGGCGATCGCGACGATACGATGGACGTTTGAACAGCGGCGCGATCTTTCGCGGATCATCTCTCTCATTCATCCCCAGAACGCCAACAGCCAGGCGGTTGCGCGCAAGATCGGCGAGACGAAGACCGGCGAGACGTTCACTTACGCGCCGTGGATCGACCTCGACATTTGGGCGGCGGAGCGTGAAGAGTGGCTCGATCGAGTCGGGCGGGGCTGAGGCGATGTTCATCATCAACACCTACATCGCGAAGAGCGCGATCGAGGGCGTCGGCGTCTTCACGGCCGAAGCGATCGCCAAGGGACAGGTCATCTCGAAATTCGAGCCGGACTTCGACCGCCTGGTGCCGACGCCGGACTATCTCGCCGCACCGCCGCATCTCAAAGCGCTTCTCGACCGCTACGCCTTTCCGCATCCGGAGAGGCCGGAGTTCATCGTCTACGAAGTCGACAATTCCCGCTTCATGAATCACTCCGACAATCCAAACACGGATTATTCAGACTTCGCCGCCGGGCGGGCGCTCCGCGACATCGCCGCAGGCGAGGAACTGACCTGCAATTACACCAAGTTCTTCACCGGCTATGAGCTCCTTCCGCCCGAGCTCGAGCGCCAGAAAAATCGCTGAAAACGGAACCAGACATGAAATCGCTTCAAACGACGCTCGCCGCCTCGATCGCCTGCGCCGCGTTTTGCTCGCCGGCGGCGGCGGCGGACGCGCCCGCGCTCTCCGCGAGGGACCGCGCCGCGGTCGACCGCCTGATCGAGAAAGCGCTCGCCGACGACCGCGCTTATGAGCTCGTCGAGAGCCTGACGACGGAGGTCGGGCCCCGGCTAGGTGGGTCGGAAGGGGAAGCGCGCGCCCGCGCATGGGGCGTCGCGACGATGAAGGCGATGGGCTTCAAGAACGTCAGGATCGAAATCCTACGACATGCCCGCGTGGTCGCGCGTCTTCGAAAGCGCGGCGATCGTTTCGCCTTTCCCGCAGCCGCTGCATGTGACGGCGCTCGGAAATTCGGTTTCAACTCCCGACGGCGGCGTTACGGCGGAAGTCGTGCGGTTCGACAGTCTCGCGGCATTGCAGGCGGCGCCGACGGCCGGCGTCGAGGGCAAAATCCTCTTCGTCGATGAAAGGATGACGCGGACGCAAGACGGTTCCGGTTACGGCGTCGCCGTCGCCAAGCGATCGGAAGCGGCCTACGAAGCGGCAAAGCGCGGCGCCCTCGCCGTCGTCATCCGGTCGGTCGGCACGGACAGTCACCGCAATCCCCATACCGGCAATATGAAGATGAAAGAGGGCGAAGTCGCGGTTCCTGCGGCCGCGCTTTCCAATCCCGACGCGGATCAGCTCGCGCGGGCGATGGAGCGCGGCGCCGTAACGCTTGCGCTCGACATCAGGACGGCGCGCGTCGACAAGGCGCCGTCCGGCAATGTCATCGGCGAGATTGCGGGGCGCACGGACGATCTCATCGTTATCGGCGGGCATCTCGATTCCTGGGACCTCGGAACCGGCGCGGTCGACGACGGAGCGGGGATCGCCATCACGCTCGCCGCCGCCAAGCTGATCGACGAGATGAAAGGAAAACCAGGGCGCACCATTCGCGTCGTCATGTGGGGCGCCGAAGAGGTCGGCCTTCACGGCGCGAAAGCCTATGCGGAAGCGCACAAGGACGAGCTCTCCCGCCATGCGCTCGCCGCGGAATCGGATTTCGGCGCGGGGCGGATCTGGTCGATGCAGACGAAATTCGGCGAGAAGTCGGTTGCGAAGGCCAAGCTCATCGCCGATGCGCTCCATCCGCTTGGCGTCGGTCCCGGCAATAACGACGCCTCAGGCGGCGCGGATGTGAGCCCGCTGAAAGCCGCCGGCGTGCCTGTCATCGACCTTAATCAGGACGGCACGGATTATTTCGATCTTCATCACACGCCTGACGACACGCTCGACAAGATCGACCCCGAAGCGCTCAAGCAAAACGTCGCCGCATGGGCGGCCATGCTCTATCTCGCGGCCGAGCTTCCGGGCGGGTTTCGCGACTAGGGCGGCGAGCGTTTACGCCGCTTCGGCGACGCGCTTTAAGTTGGCGAGGCCTTTGTCGTAATCCTTGCCCAGCATGGCGTCCATGAAGAAGCCCATATAGGTCGACATCGGCGCCATGTAGATCGGAACGCCCTTTCGCATATTGGAGTCGAACGACCAGACGACTTTGGTCCCGTCGGCGACCGGCTCAAGCGTCATCACGGCGGTCGCAACGCCATGGGTTCCAAAATCGAGGTTGAAGTCGACGCGCGACGGCGGAGAGAGGGCGGCGATTTCCTGGCTGCCGTTCCCCATCTTCTTGCTGACCCAGATCTGCTTTTGTCCGACGCCGGAACCAGTGACCGTCGCCGTCATGGACGGATCGTATTCCTGCCATGGCGACCATTTTCCCGCCTCGTTGAGATCGGCGACAAGGGCGTAGACCGTTTCTTGCGGCGCGTTGATGACGACCGATCTTTCGATGTGCGCCTTGTCCGGCAAGACGAACCCGAGCGCGATGAGGACGACGACAAGACCCGCGAGCCCGATCAGAATTTTCTTCAGCATGAACCTGTCTCCCTTAACCCCGGCGCAGTTTAGCGCTCCTTTGCATGTTGCGCAAAGAAGCGGCGCAAAACAAAAAAGCCCGCCATAGGCGGGCTTTCCCTGCGCTCACCTTGCCGGCGCTTATTCTTCGACGGCCTCTGCGGGGCCCGCCTTCTCAGCGATGCGCGCCGACTTGCCGCGGCGATCGCGGAGATAATAGAGCTTGGCGCGCCGGACTTTGCCGCGGCGCATGACTTCGATGGAGGCGACGTTCGGCGAGTAGACCGGGAAAACACGCTCAACGCCCTCGCCGAACGAAATCTTCCGCACCGTGAAATTCTCGTTGAGGCCGGAACCGGCTCTGCCGATGCAGACGCCTTCGTAAGCCTGCAGGCGCTCGCGGTCGCCTTCCTTCACCTTCACGCTGACTTTCAGCGTGTCGCCCGGCCCGAATTCCGGGATCGACTTTTCAAGTCGCGCAATTTCTTCTTTTTCAAGTTGTTCGATGATGTTCATCGGCCGTCATCCTCATCTTTGTTGTCCCGCCGGATAGGACCGGGAACGATGAGGTCCGGTCGTCGCGCGCGCGTTATTGCTTCAGCCTGCTCCCGGCGCCATGCGGCGATTTTCTTATGGTCGCCTGACAGCAGCACCGGGGGGATCTCTCGACCCTCAAAAATTCGCGGCCTCGTATAATGGGGATATTCCAGCAGAATATTCCCGGCATGAGGGCCGCGACCGTCTCCTCCGCCGAAGCTTTCCTCGCCCAGCGAAAGAGGCGAGCCCAATACCCCCGGAATAAGGCGGACGCAAGCCTCGATCAGGGCCATGGCGGCGATCTCGCCGCCGGCCAGAACGAAGTCGCCGATCGAGACTTCCTCGACGCCGCGCGCCTCGATCAGCCGCTCGTCGACGCCCTCGAACCTGCCGCAAAGCGCGATCAACCCCGGTCCGGCGGCAAGCGACCGGGCTCGGGCCTGGGCGAAGGGGCGCCCCCGGGGCGTAAGGTGGAGCAGAGGCCGATCGTTTCGGGGAACGCTATCAATCGCCGCAGCGAGAATGTCGGCCCGCATGACGAGGCCCGCCCCGCCGCCGGCTGGCGTGTCGTCGATGGAGCCGTAGGCGTTGTCCGAAAAGTCCCGAATATTGACTGCCCCAAGCGACCACAGGCCCTCGCCACGGGCCCGTCCGAGAACCGAAGCGTCGAGGGGGCCGGGAAAGAGCTCCGGGTAAAGGGTGAGGACGGTCGCCTGCCACATGGGGCGCTCGTCGCATGGGCGGGCCCGATCCTCAAGGGAAGTCGCTATTCCGTCTGCTCCTCGTCGCCTGCCAGAATTTCCGCAAGCGCCGCCGCGGCGACGGTGAGGACGCCGGCGCTGAGATCGACAGCCGGAATTGCTATCCGGGTGAAGGGCACAAGCAGCGGCCCCGACGGCCCCCCCTTGATCTCGAGGACGTCCCCTGCGCCGAAATTGTAAATTGCGGACACGGCGCCGAGCGCAGCGCCGGTCTCGTCGTGCGCCGTCAGCCCGACGAGGTCATCGAGGTAGAATTCGCCTTCTTCGGGATCGGGAAGGCGGGCGCGGTCGACGAAGAGCCGCGTTCCGGCGAGCGCTTGCGCCGCTTCGCGGGTCCTGATTTCCGGAGCGGACACGAGCGCCAGACCTGGTTTCAGCACACGGATGAATTTGAGCGCGAAGCGGCGCGCGCCGTCTTCCGTTTCAACGGCGCCATACCGCGCGACGCTTTCTTCCGCTTGCGTAAAGGTTTTGACCTTCACTTCCCCGTTGACTCCGTGCGCGCCCGCGAAAGCGCCCAGACAGACGCGCGCGGTCACGGCCTGGCTCCATCGAGAACGATGCGCCGCTCGTGAAACAGTTTTCCTTCCTCTGACCAATAGGCGCAGGCGAGCGCCGCAGCGCCAAGGACGGCAAAGCCCGCGGCGAGGGGAATGGTCGTGCCGTCGTAAAGCCGCCCAAGACCGGCGCCGATCGCGGCGGCGCCCGTCGACGCGATGAAGCCATTCAGCGCCGCCGCGGAGCCGGCGATATGTCCCATCGGCTCGAGCGAAATCGACGCCGAATTCGCGCCGATCAAGCCGAGGGCGAACATCGACGCGCACATGAAGAAAATGAAGCTCGTCACGCTTTCAAAGCCGGCGACGGCGACGGCGACGTGAACGACATTGACCGCAATGAGACCGATCATCGCCCCATGCGAGATCTTGCGCATGCCGAGCCGGCCGACGAGGCGGGCGTTGAAAAGCGTCGCAAAGGCGTAGGGGATCGCGCCTGCTGCGAATGCGAGCGGGAAGAGAACGCCGATGCCAAACTGGTCGACATAGATCTGCTGTGCGGTGCCGAGATAGCTGAAGAACGCGCCAAAGACGCTCGCCGACGCCAGCGTGTAGCCGATCGATGCGCGCGTCGTCGCAAATTCGCGATAGGCGGCGAGCGCGGACGCAAGCGAGAAGCGTCGGCGGTTTTCAGGCGGCAGCGTCTCTGGCGCCCGCATCAGCGTCCACACCAAAAGCGCAAGGCCGAACGCAAAAAGGCCCGCGAAAATCAGCCGCCATGACCCTGCGAACAGAATGATCTGGCCAAGCCCCGGCGCAAGAATCGGCGCCGCCATGAAGACCGTCGTCGCGACCGATATGACTTTCGCCATTTCGCGTCCGACATACTGGTCGCGGACCATCGCCGTCGTTGCGACGCGCGAGGCGGCCGCGCTCATTCCCTGAACCGCGCGCGCGGCGAGCAGGAATTCAAAGCTTGAAGAGATCGCCGCGCACGCCGACGCGACGCAGAAAACCGCGACGGCGCCGATCGCGACGGCGCGCCGCCCGAAGCGGTCGGCGAGCGGCCCGAGAAACAAATGCGACACGCCGTAGCCGATCAGGAAGACGAAAACGACAAGCTGGCCGTCATTGGGATGCGTCGCGTCGAGATCGAGGCCGATCACGCTCTGCGCCGGGAGGGTGATGTCGATCGCCAGCGCCGAGAGCGCCATCATCGCCGCCATGTAGGCGACGAGTTCGGCGAAGCCGAACGGCGCTTTTTGTTTTTGCAGGCGCAAGTCCATCGCGCCGGGAATATCGCGCTGCAGCGCAACGTGCAATTGCCGCGCTGGCGCAATCGCGAATCCTTGTTGCTACGCAGTTGCATGCGGCCTAGTTTCCGCCGGCGTGGCTGATCCGGCGCGGCCTTTGGATCTCGGGAGGTGGCGATGAAGAGATTTCGACGCGTAATAATTATATGCGCACTCGCAGCGGCGCCGACGATCGGCAGCGCGCAGCCGTTCATCGCCGAGACGCGGACCTTTGCCTATGATTTCTGTCCGGCGGGTTGGCTCGAAACGAACGGGCAGCTTCTCCCGGTCAGCCAGTTTGATGCGCTCTTCACGCTCATCGGCACGACCTATGGCGGCGACGGGCAGACGACCTTCGGCCTCCCGGATTTGCGCGGGCGCGTCATTATTCACGTTGGAAACGGCTACATCGACGGCGAGGTCGCCGGCGTGGAAACGGCGACGCTGACCGTCAATCAGATTGCGTCGCATGCGCACTCCGTTCCAGGCGCAGGCGCGCCGCCCGCCGTCAGTGTGCCGACCGCGACGAAAGGCGCCATGGCGTCGGTGCGGACCAGCGCCGCTACGGCGGCGGCGAACACTCAATCATCCGGCGGCGGCCAGCCGCATGACGAGCGCCAGCCCTATCTCGCGATGCTTACCTGCATGGCGGTCGAGGGCATTTTTCCGTCACAGATTTGAACGCCTGAACGGATTTAAGAGGTGCAAATGAAAAACCAATTGCAATTCGCGGCGGTCATGGTGGCGGGAACGCTGTGGGTCGGCGCAAGCGCGCCCGCTTTCGCGAGCAGCGATCCTTTCATCGGGGAAATAGCGACATTCGGATCAGATTTCTGCCCGACCGGATGGACGCCGGCTGACGGACGATTAATCAATATTTCCCAGAACACGGCGCTCTTTTCGCTTCTCGGCACGTATTTCGGCGGTGACGGCCGGGCCAATTTCGCGCTGCCTGACCTTCGCGGCAGGATCGTGATCGGTCGTGGGCAGGGACCCGGACTATCGGATTATGCGATCGGCCAACTTGGTGGCTCCGAAGCCGTGACGCTGACGACGAATGAAATGCCTTCGCACGCCCATTCCGTCGCGGACAGCGCCGCGCCGCCATCGGCGCAAGTGCGGAACACGAACAAAGGCGGGATCGCTCTGGCGCGTTCGGCGGCGGCTGGTGCGGCCGAAAGCACCCAGAGCGTCGGCGGCGGCCTGCCCCACGAAAATCGCCAGCCATTTCTCGCAACGATGACGTGCATTGCGACGCAGGGAGTTTTTCCGCAGCGGCCTTGACCCTGGTGCAACGCCGGACAAAGCGCGGAACTGAAATCAGGAGTGTAACATGCCCAGACGACTGAAAACGATCGCCTTTGCCGCCGCCGCGCTATCGACGATGTCGGCGAGCGCGCTTGCGCAGGATCCCTTTCTCGGCGAGATCGCAACCTTTGGCATGAATTTTTGTCCGAAAGGTTGGGCGCAAACCAACGGGCAGCTGCTGCCGATCAATCAAAACCAGGCGCTTTTCGCGCTTCTCGGCACGCAATTTGGCGGCGACGGCCGGGTCAATTTCGCGCTTCCCGACTTCCGGGGACGGGTCAGGGTTGGGGCGGGCCAGGGCGGCAGCCTGTCGCCCTATGTGATCGGGGAGGCCGGCGGCGCGGCGAGCGTCACGCTGACGACGAACGAATTGCCCCTTCATGCCCATCTCGTCTCGGATCTTGGCGTGCCGCCGACGGTGCGCGTCAAGAATTCGAACGGCCCGGCGGCTCTCGTCGAAACCAGTTCCGCCGCTGCGGCGATCGACTCCTCGAGCGTCGGCGGCGGTCAGGCGCATAACAATATGCAGCCGTATCTTGTGATGACGACCTGCATCGCCCTGATCGGCGTTTTTCCGTCACGGAATTGATCGACGGCGGTCGGTCTCTCCGCTGAACGCATCCCTTAAAAAAAGCGCCCCGGCGAATGACCGGGGCGCTTCTTTTATTAGGCCTGTCGGGCCGGCTTATGGCCGCCAGACGAGACGGACGTACCCGAATTGTCCGGGCACGTCGTAGGTCGCCGGATCGTAGCCGCCGGCCTGGCAGGAGAAGCAGGGCGGCGGATCGGTGTCGAGCACGTTGTTGACGCCGAGGGTCAGTTCAATGCGCTCGCTGACCTCAACGCTCGCCGAAACGTCCATATAGAGTTTCGGTTTCAGCCTGTTCGACGAAAGATTGTCGTCGGCCGCATTGTAGCTTGAGCAGCCGACCGCCCCCGAAATCGACTGGATCGCGGTAAAGCCGATGCACGACTCGCGCAGCCCGCTGATGTAGCGCCACGCGCTCCTGAGGTTCAAGGAGCCGAGATCCCAGTCGGCGACCAGCGTCGACTTCAGCTTCGGGAACGCCTGCTGTGGCGTGCTGCGGAGCTTTCCTTCGCGCGAGGTTTCGAGGAAGCCCGTCGAAGTTGGCGTGACCTCCGTGTAGTCGAACAGCCGCGTCGACATCCAGTTGACGCCGAGATTGGTTTTGCCAAGCGGGATGTCAAAGGCCACCGACCAGTCGAGACCGCGGGTGTTGATGCCGCCGATATTGGTCAGCTGGTTAGAGAACGCCGTAATGAAGCCGGCGCTGTTCCTGGTAATGCCGCCGCAGAAACCGGGATCAAGCGTCGCGGCGCAGCCGGTGAGCTGGAGCTGCGCATCAAGCGCCTGGATCGCCCCGACAATCTCGATGTCGTAAAAATTCGCCTCCGCGACGAAATTGTCGAGGAAAACGCCGTCCCAATCCGGGGCGTAAGTGAGGCCGACGTTCCAGCTGTCAGATTCTTCCGCCTGGAGAGCCGGGTTGCCGCCAACCGTCACCGAGATCTGCGCGTTGATCTGGGTATAAGCCGGGGGCACGCCCAACGTCGCGCAATTGGCGACAAAAGCCGGCGCGACCGGCGCTGAGCACGGGTCGCTGAGCAGTGCGTCAAAGCGCGACGCGCTGCCGAAAAGCTCGCCGATCGAGGCGGCTCTGAAGCCTTCGGTGAAGCCGCCGCGAACCGTCAGCTCGTCGGAGACGCGCCAGCGGCCGCCATATTTGATCGCCGTCGTCTTGAACCCGGTCGAATAGGTCGAATGGCGGATGGCGAAGGTCGCCTCGATCGAATCGGCGAAGGCGATGTCATTGAGGATCGGCAAGTTGAATTCACCGTACATCTCCTCGACGTTGTAGGCGCCGGCCGTCGGCTGCGCCGGAATGTCGGCGGTGTCGCCCGCCGAAACGATCGGATCGGGACTGAAAGAGCCCGACTGGTCGCGATGTTCAAAGCCGGCCGCAAAGGCGAGCGGGCCCGCCCACAGATTGAACAGTTCGCCGCCGACGTTGAGCTGCAGATCCCAGATCTCCTGTTCGGAACTGTCTTGCTGGTCGAAGGTGATGAAGTCGAGCATCGACTGCGTCACCGAGCCCGGACCGCCGAACACGTTGAACGGAACGCACGAGCCGGTGCAAAGGGCCACGGGACCCAGCGCCTGTTCGAGTTTTGCTGAATTGACGATGCCGTTCGCGATTTGGCTGGCGTTGTTTTGCGACCAGAAGGCTGAAGCGTCCCAATACCAGTTCTCGCCAAGATCGCCCGACAGCGTTCCCGAGAGATAATAGGTATCGACATTCTGCTCGAAATGCCGCGGTCCCGCTTCAAAAAGGCGGCGGAAGACGCCGTAGCCGGGTCCGCTGGTTCCGCTCAAAGTATAACCGAGCGGATTATAGGGGTTCGTCGCGTCGATCGAGATCGTGTCCATCCGGTTGCCGTTGCCGCCGAAGGGCCCGATGAACAGCGGGATCGGCGCTGCCTGGTTGACCGACTTCCGGTTGTTGAACAGCGCCTTGGCCCGGAACTCGACCGAATCGCTGACTTCATGCGTCACTTGGGTCATGAAGCCGACGCGCTCTTGCGGCGTCAGTACATAATTGAAGGGCGAGAAATTAAACCGGTCGGCCGTCGTAAAGCCTTTGAAATCGCCCGGGAAGGCGGGGTTCGTTCCGGTGTACTGGAAGCCATCCGCCAAGGTCAGGTTCTGATCGCCGAGAATTGGATCGGTGAAAAGGAAACGCCCGAACGGCGTCGCCGACGAACACGTATTGATGCACTGGTCGAGCGTCGCGACTGGAAAGTCCGAAAGGTCGCGGTCGGCTGAGTCGACGCCGTTCTGGTGGACGTATTGGCCGGCGAAGAAGATCTTTGTGCGGTCGTTCGAAACGCCCCACGACATCTGATAGTCTTGGCTGACGCCGTCGCCCTTGTCGAAGGCGCCGAGCTGCGCGGAGGCCGCAAAGCCGTCCTGCTCCTTCTTGGTGATGATGTTGATGACGCCGGCGATCGCGTCCGAACCATAGATCGGCGATGCGCCGTCCTGGAGGACTTCAATGCGCTCGATGATGCCCGAGGGAATCGTGTTGAGGTCGGTCGCCCCGGGAACGCCTGACGCCGACGCCCCGTTCACCCACCTTAGGCCATCGACGAGAACCAACGTCCGCCGCGAACTGAGATAGCGCAGATCGACCTCTGCCGAACCCGCGCCAACGCCGCCGCCGTCCGGCGGGTTGCCGAAATTGCCTGACGAGTTGACCTTGCTGTTGAGGCCGCCGCCCGAAGAGGGGATGCGCTGAAGGAAATCGCCGACCGAATTAAGGCCGGACTTGTCGAGGTCTTCCTCGTCTAAATTGAGAACCGGTCTGCCTTGCGCGAGCGGGTCCTGCCTGATCCGCGATCCGGTGACGACGATCTCGTCGTCCGCCGGCTGCGCGTCTTGCGCAACGGCGACCGTCGATAGGGCCGAAAGCGAAAGGCCGGCCAAGAGGCCTCGCCTGACGGCGCCCAGCCGACCAGCATCTGGTCTTTTCTGTTCCATGGTACTTCTCCCTGAGTTAGTCCGCCCGTAATTCCAAGCGCGCACCCCGACGCCCCCACAAACGTGCGAATCGACAGGGATGGTTTCACTGTTCAAATGAAGGGACAAGGCGCGAAGCGGCGGGCTGTGCAAAATTGATGGCCTGCGGCGCCAGCCGCACGGCGTTATATTATCTCATTTTTGAGTTCGAGCGCGTGTTCGGCGCCGAGATAGTCGGCGCTCTGCATTTCGACGAGGCGACTGGCCGTGCGCTCAAATTCGAAGCCGCCGTCGCCGGGTCGGTAGAGCTCCTTCGGCGCCGCAGCAGCCGAGCAGACAAGCTTGGTGCGGCTCTCGTAGATGGCGTCGATGAGCGTTGCAAAGCGCTTCGCCTCGTTGCGGTTCTCAGGACCCATCAGCGGAACGCCGTCAATGAACAGCGCCCCGTACCGGCGAACGATGGCGAGATAGTCGGAGGCCCCAAGCGCTGCATCGCACAATTCGGCAAACGTAAAGCGGGCGAGGCCGCGCGCGGTGCGCGGCGCGACGACTTTGCGTCCCTTGACGATCAGCGTTTCGGGATGTTCGCGCGCGCCGGCGATCATCGTCGTCCAGGCGCGGTCCATGGCGGCGTCCGCCGCAGGTCCGAGCGGCGCGTAGTAGACCGGCGCTGCGGCGAGGCGATCGAGGCGATAATCGCGATCGGCGTCGAGACGGCGGACTTCGAGCCGCTTTTTCAGCAACTCGATGAAGGGTGCGAAAAGCTGGCGGTTGAGACCATCCTTATAAAGATCATCTGGATGCCGGTTCGAGGTGGCGACAATGACGACGCCTTCGGCGAACAGCGCCTCGAACAACCGGCCGAGGATCATCGCGTCGGCGATGTCGCTCACCTGAAATTCGTCGAAACAGAGGAGCATGGCGTCCCCGGCGATGTCGGACGCGACCGGCGGCATCGGATCGTCGATGGAGACCGTGCTCGCCCCCTTATGCCGCCGTTTCGTCTTCTCGTCGGCCGCCCGCCAGGCGGCGATCCGGTCGTGCGTCTCGGCCATGAATTCATGAAAATGGACGCGGCGCTTGGGCGCGACATCGGTGTTATTGAAGAAAATATCCATCAGGAGCGACTTGCCGCGCCCCACCGCGCCCCAGAGATAGACCCCCTTTGGCGGCGCGGGCCTCGGCGAGAAGATGGAAAACCCCCGCCGCTTTCGCTGAACAAGGGCCTCCGACAGCGTTTGCAGATGCGACGCTGCTTCCTCCTGCGCGGCGTCCGGCGCGAGCGCGCCGGTCTCGACGAGTTCTTTGTATCGCGGAAGCGGACCCCTCATGGCGGGGTCTATAGAGGAACGCGCCGCGAGCGTCACCTTTTCGCGGATGCATTTTCGAACAGCAGATTTGAGGCGGCGGCCCCTGCGGCGGCGCCGATCATTTGCGCGACGATGAACATCGGCGCATCAACCGGCCGGACGCCGGCAAACGTGTCCGTCATCGTGCGGGCGATCGTCACCGCCGGGTTGGCGAAGGATGTCGATGAGGTGAACCAATAGGCCGCGGCGATGTAGAGGCCGACGGCGAAAGGAACGGAATTAGGGCTGGATCGTCGGCAGCCGAGGATCGTCAGCACAAGGCCGAATGTCGCCGTCATCTCGCCGATCGCCTGGCCGGGGCCTGACCGAACCCGTTCGCTTGTTTGCAGGATTTCGAGATCGAACATCGCGTGCGCGAGAAAAACGCCGAGCGCGCCGCCGACGACTTGCGCTGCGACAAAAGCGCCGGCGAGGGCGAGGCCGATTTCCTGTCTGGCAAGAAAAACCGCGGTCACCGCCGGGTTGAAATGCGCGCCCGAAACCGGGCCGAAAATCAGGATCAGGACGATCAGGCCGGCGCCGGTCGAGAGCGTGTTGCCGAGCAGCGCAATTGCCTCGTTTCCGCCGGCGAGCGCTTCGCCCATGACGCCGGAGCCGACGACGATCGCGAGCAGCAGCGCCGTTCCGAGCGCCTCGGAGGCGACCTTGCGCCAATCATCGGCGGTCATGCGCGCGCGCCGAGAAAATCGTCGATCTTCGCGCGGATGTCGGCGAAGACGGCCTCGAACGCCGCGCGCTTTTCAAAATCGCCGCCTGTCGCCGCGGCCGGATCGGGAAAAGACCAGTGCAATTTCCGGGGCGCCCTGCCGGATTTCGACGGCCAGATCGGGCATGTCTCGCCCGCGGCGTTGTCGCAGACGGTGACGACGACATCCATGACCGGCGCGGCCGGCGCAGCGAATTCGTTCCAGCTCTTCGAGCGCGGAGCGTCAGGTATTATTCCGTAAGCTGACAAAATTTCGAGCGCGAACGGATTGGGCGTTCCGGTCGGCCGCGATCCGGCGGAATAGGCGCGCCATTCCGGCGCGCCCTTCCAGTTCAAATAGGCCTCGGCCATGATCGATCGCGCCGAATTGCCCGTGCAAAGAAAGAGAATATTCTTCATGCGCCGCAGCAGGCGGGCGCGGCCGCCTTTTCAAGAGAGTCGCGCGAGGGCGACGCACCGAACGTCTTCGAGTCGCCGAAAGTGTGATAAAGCTCCCACTTCGCGCCGTCCGGCGACAACGCCCAGTATTTATCGCTCTTTGCATAGCAGCAGGTCGCGTTCGCCTCCTCGAGCATCCCTGCGCCCGACAGTTTCAGGCGGCTTGCGATGACTTCAAGTTCTTCACCCGTGTCGACCTGCAAGCCGACATGATCGATCCCGGGCGCCGCGCCGCGTGTCGATATCGCGATGTTGGCGCGCGGATCTTCGAGCATCCATTTGGCATAATCGACTTCGCGTTTGTCGGGTTCTTTAGCAAAGAGCGCCGAGTAGAAAGCGATCGACTGGTCGAGGTCCTTAACTTTTAGGTGTACATGCAAACGGTTCATGGCTGTTCTCCTTGACGATGTAGGGGCCGCAAAGCCGCGGGTCGCCCTGGCAGCAATCCGCCATCAGGAATTCGACGAGCTTGCGGATGCCGCCGTAATCGGCGGCGTAGAAAACGTGACGGCCTTCTTTGCGCGACGAGATCAGTCCGGCGTTCGCCAATTCCTTCAGGTGAAAGGACAGCGTCGGCCCTGCAATTCCCAACTCGCCGGCGAGATCTCCGGCGGAAACGCCGCCGGGACCCGACCGCACCAGCATCCGCAGCGCGTCGAGGCGGGTTTCCTGCGACAACGCAGCGAAGGCCATGCGGGCATCAGTCGTTTCCATACTTCAATAATTATAGAAATATAGAATAATTGTCAAACCGGTGAGGCCGCCGCTGCCAAATACCGCAAGCGGATAGCCTTTTTCCCGGTGTCAGGTATAAGCGAGCGGCTGCGGATGGTTCATTCCGGTAACCCATTGAAAGACGGTCATTTATCATGTCGCAAACAACCTTGGCCCCGCTGCTGAAAGAGGCTCTTGAGGTTCATCGAAGCGGCTCGCCGACCAAAGCGATCCCGATTTATGAGCGGGCGCTCCGAGGGGCTCCCGACGATCCGGACGCGCTCAGCTTTTATGGGTTGGCGCTTGTTGAGGCTGGCCGGCCGTCCGAAGCCGAAAGACCGCTGAAGAGAGCAATTGAGCTTCAGCCGTCGCGACCCATTCATCACGCCCATCTCGCCGATCTGCTTTTCAAGATCGGCGACGCGGATGGCGCCATCGAGGTTTTAAGAAGGACCACATCGGCGCACCCCACATTCGCCGATGGGTTCATCCGGCTGGGGAACACTTACATCGCGCGGCAAGACTTGAACGCGGCCGCAGAAGCGTTTGATCGCGCGCTTCAGTTGCGACCGAATGATCGGGGGACCGCGTTGATCCTTGCGCGCGCGTTGGCGGCTAGTGAGAATTTCGGCGGCGCGTATTATGTTCTCGATCACATGGAGCAAGTCCATCCGAACGATGTCGAAGCGATTTCGCTGAGGCTCGAGATCGCCCGTACGCGCCGTGATTTTCCGGCGCTTGAGGCGCTCTCGCAGCGCCTCACCCAGTTGTCGCCAAACGATCCAGCGGGCTGGCGCGATCTCGCCGCCGCGTATTTTGAGAGCGGGCGATATGAAGAGGCTCTTGCCGCATTTGAGCGTGTCCTCACGCTGGAGCCGCGCACGGCGGACAACCTTAGCCAGATCGCTTCAATCGCGATTAACACGCTGGATTTCGACAGAGCCGCCGCCGCACTAGCCGAAGCGGAAGCGACGGCGCCGGAGAACGCGCGCATGCTTTCGACGAAGGCGCTTCTCCTTACGTACCAAGGTCGCGGGGAGGCGGCGGAAGCTTATTGCCGTCGATGTTTCGCCGCCGACCCGAATTTCTACGGCGTGTTCCCGCAGTTGAGCCTGTTACGGAAGGGATGGCTTTCGGAAGACGAGGCTCGCCACATCAAGGGTTTCTCGGATCGGTCTGACGTGGCCCCCGGTGCGCGCGCCATCGCAGCCTATGTCATCGCGCATGATCGAGATGCGCGCGGCGATATCGACGCCGCATTCGCAGAATATTCCCGCGCCAACGCTCTTGCGGCGGAGCGTAATCAAAACGATCAGCTGCGGTACGATTTCGCCGGCCACGCCGCATGGACTGACGCCATCATCAGCGTCTTTGGCGCTCGGACCGCCGCAGCCGAAGAATCGCACCACGAGGGTCCGCAACCGATTTTCATCGTTGGCCTGCCGCGCTGCGGCTCGACGCTTGTCGAGAGCGTCATCGCCGCCCATTCCGCCGTCGATGCCGGCGGCGAAATGCCGATGATGACGAACATTTTCAACAAGTGGTTCAGGGACAATTACCAATCCGGCGAAGTCAATCTGCTGAAAGTCGAGAAGGAGCAATTGGCGAACGCTTACATGCGCGGCGTTCCCCCGCGTTTCGCCAAAGGGCGTTTTACCGACAAGAATTTGCTCAATCTCGAAGCGGCCGGACTGATCGCTGGAGTTTTCCCGAAGGCGACGATCATCAACGTACGCCGCAATCCGATCGAAAACGGCCTTTCGATCTGGCGTCAGGACATGCTCAAATTCTGGACCTGGACCACGAATTTCGAAGACATCGCGCGCCGTTACTCGCTCTACGCGCGCCTGATCGACCATTTCGAACGGACGCTGCCGGCTTTCCACACGGTTCAGTACGAGGATTTCGTAACGGGGTTCCCTGACGAAGCAAAGAAGCTGATCGGCTTGTGCGGCCTTGAATGGGAAGACGCGTGTTTGAACTTCCAGGAAGCGCGCGCTGTCGCGCCGACGATCAGCGCGGTGCAGGTTCGCGAAGAAGTCAGCTTGAAGGGCGATCGCGCGCGGCTCTATGGCGAGCGCCTCGATCCGTTGCGGCGCGCGCTCGAGGCGGCTGGCGTCGACCTTGCGACGGGCGCGCTGAAAAAGTGACAGGGAGCGTTGGGCGAAAAGTGGCGCCCGGTTTTTCACAAGACGGGCGCGACCTTCAACGAATCTGGAGTTTCGGGCGATTCCTGAAAATCGCCCGAACCGCCAGTCAGGCGTCGGCGATCGATGCGGCGAACCTGACATGCGGCTCGGCAACGCCGGCGCGCTCGAGCTCAGAGCGGATCGGCGCTGCCGCCGCCGTGATCACGACCTCGACCGATTGACGGCGCGCTTTCTCGACGAAGCTCCGGATCGCCTGTGCGCCGGATGAATTGACGAAGACGGAGCTTGAGAAGTCGAGAATGAATTTCTTCTCGCCCGCGAGGATGCGGTCGAGGGCGAGGCCAAGGCTTGCCGCCGAACCGAAAAAAACCGCGCCGGAAATCCGGTAGATGGCGACGTCCCGGCCGGCGCCGGCGCTCGCCGCCGCGTCATAGGCTTCGCGGCTTGCGGGCGTTCCATCCGCCTCATCGCGCCTGATCAACGGCGACGCCATGGTCACCTGCGCCGCGCTCGCCATCCGGTGAATGAAGGCGACAGCCCCGAGCGCGACGCCGGCGGCGATCGCCTCTGTCAGGCTGCGGAAGATTGTGAGGAAGAACGTTGCAAGAAGCGCCGCAGCGTCGCCACGAGAGGATCTGACGAGCGCGCCGAAGGATTCCTTTTCCACCATGTTCCAGGCGACGATGGCGAGGACGCCCGCAAGAGCCGAGAGCGGCGCGTAGCCCGCAAGCGGCGCTGCGACAATCATGAAGATGAGGAGCGAGATAGAGTGCAGCATGCCTGCGACCGGCCCGTGTGCGCCGGCGCGAATGTTGGTCGCGGTCCTTGCGATCGTTCCGGTCACGACCATGCCGCCGAAAAGCGCTGTCGCGATATTGGCGGCGCCCTGGCCGGTCAGCTCGCAATTCGCCCGGTGACGCCGCCCAGTCATCGAATTGGCGACCGTCGCTGACAGAAGCGACTCGATCGCGCCGAGAAGGAAGAAGGCGAAGGCGTCAGGAAACACCGCCGCGACGCGCGCCAGCGACAAATCCGGAAAGGACGGCGCCGGCAAGCCGCTCGGAATGGCGCCGAAACGGCTGGCGATCGTTTCGACGGGGAGATCGAAGAGCGCCGCCGCTGCTGACGCCGCCGCCACGGCAAACAGGATGCCCGGAAAGGACGCTCGCCATTTTCGCAAACCGACGATGATCGCGACCGTCAAGACAGAAACGCCAAGCGCGTATGGATTGGTCGTTCCGATCGCATCGAAATCGGCTTTCAGACTGTCAAAGATGGGCCCATGTCCCGCTTCCGCGATCGTCAGCCCAAGGAGGTCCTTGATCTGGCTTGAAAAAATGATGACGGCGATGCCCGCGGTGAAGCCGACCGTCACCGGAAACGGGATCAGCTGAACATAAGAGCCGAGCCGCAGATAGCCGGCGGCCGCCAGCATCACGCCGGCAAGAAACGTCGCGAGGACGACGCCGTCGACGCCGTGCTTGGCCGCGCTCGCCGCAACGAGCACGATGAAGGCGCCGGCCGGTCCGCCGACCTGGAACCGGCTGCCGCCGAGAAGCGACACGAAGAAGCCGCCGACGATCGCTGAGTAAAGCCCCCGTTCCGGGCCAAGGCCCGAGGCGATCGCGATCGCCATCGACAAAGGTAGCGCGACGATGGCGACGGTCGCGCCGGCAAAGGCGTCGGCGCGCAGCTCCTTCGCGCCATATCCCTCGCGGAGGACCGTGACGAGCTTCGGCGTGAAGAGTTCGCGCGAATGTCGGCGTTGGGTTGGTCATGACCTTATGCGCAACGGCGCCAGGCACGAACCGGCTGACGGCGGCTGGGAGGCGATGATAGGATGCGTCGCGTTAGAAGAAAGCCGTCAGATGAAAAAGTCTGTTTTCCCCGCAATCGCGTCCCTTCTTTTCGGGTGCGTCGCGGCGCCTGTCGACCCCGTTGGCGACTGGGGCGGCGATCACATCGCGCTCAGTGTGGGTGCGGTCGAATTGACCGTCGAGTTCGACTGCGCCTATGGAAGAATTCCGGGACCCTTCGTTGTCGGCGACGACGGCGCATTTGCCCTCGATGGCGTGTTTGTCGTCGAACATGGCGGACCGGTGCGCGAGGGCGAAACGCTTCCTGAGACGGCCGTTCGCTATACGGGCGCGGTCGCAGGGCGCAGGATGCGGCTCGTTGTTGAAGGCGTCGGGCCTATCGACGCATACGTTCTGGAAAAGGGCCGCGCGCCGGCTTTGATGAAGTGCCTTTAGCGGTCGCGCGATGAGCAGGGCGGCTGAAGCTGGACGCGTTCTCGGCTGCGTCTCCTTCGAGACGGCCTTTGTGCTCGTCATTACGCCGGGGAGCGCGGATTTTGACGAACTCGGACATGTCAACAACGCAGTCTATCTGCGATGGGCGCAGGACATCGCGGTCGCGCACTGGAATCTCATCGCCGCGACGGAAATGAAATCGAATTGGCGCTGGGTCGTCCTTCGACACGAGATCGACTATCGCGATCCGATCCTGCCGGGCGACGACGTCATCGCGCGGACATGGCTCGGCGTGGCGGACGGCCCGCGTTTCGATCGCTTCATCGACATCAGGAAACCCAACGCGGCACGCGCCGCTGCGTCGGTGAAGTCGACCTGGGTGCTGATCGACGGCGTGACCCGGCGCCCAAAGCGGGTCGGCGCCGATATCCTTGCGGCATTCGGTGTTCCGGGCTGACGTTCACGCGCGTTAGTCAGCCGGCCGCGGCGCCGTGCGCCGGCGCTGGGCGGTTCACCATCAGCTTCTTGATCTCGGCGATCGCCTTCGCGGGGTTCAATCCTTTCGGACAGACCTGCGCGCAGTTCATGATCGTGTGGCAACGATAGAGCTTGAACTCGTCCTCGAGCCTGTCGAGGCGCTCGTTCGACCTTTCATCCCGGCTGTCGGCGAGCCAGCGATAGGCCTGGAGGAGCGCGGCGGGCCCGAGATATTCCTCCTCGCCGTTTTTGTCGCCGTTCCACCAGTAAGACGGGCATGACGTCGAACAGCAGGCGCAGAGAATGCATTCGTAAAGCCCGTCGAGTTTCTTCCTCTCGTCTGGCGACTGGAGAAACTCTTCGTTCTTCCCTGTCGCATCCGCCTTGAGGAACGGCTCGATATAGGCGTGCTGTTTGAAGAAATTCGACAGATCGGTGACGAGGTCTCGCATCACCGGCTGGTGCGGCAACGGATAGACCGTCACCTCGCCGCCCGCGCATTCGTCCAGACCCTTGGTGCAGGCGAGCGTGTTGGCGCCGTTGATGTTCATGGCGCACGACCCGCACACGCCCTCACGGCAGGAGCGCCGGAACGCCAGCGTCGGGTCGATTTCGTTCTTGATCTTGATGAGGCCGTCGAGAACCATCGAAACGCCGGCGGCGTCGATTTCGTAGGTGTCGAGGCGGGGATTGTCAGCCGACGCCGGGTCGTAACGATAGACCTTGAAGGTCACCGTCTTTTCGGCGCCATCGGGCGCCGGGTGCGTCTTTCCCTTCTTCCGCACGACCGAGTTTTTCGGAAGGGTCAGCTGCACCATCGCCTTTGCTCTCCGTTAGCCGCGCGTCGCCACGCGCGTCCTTCTCCCACGCGCGCGCCTTAGCAGCCCGGATCGCGAGCGACAACGATCGTCAGCGCGGCTGCGCCGACCTAACCGATCAGAAGCGCGTGGGTCCTGATTTGCCAAGGAGATACATCAGACTGACGTCGCCTGCAAAGACGGCGAGTGCGCATTGTCGTCGGGGAGCGCTGCGAAAGTCGGTCGCAGGCTGACCTGCGAGGTCCGGCGCCGGCCATTCGTCCGGCGCAAGCGGACTTGACGGGAACCGCCCCAGATCAGGCCGGATCCGACCTTTGTTCGCGCAAGCTGCGGATACGCGGATAGAAGACGCAGCCCATGAACAGGAAGGTCGCCGCGATGAGCAGCATGAAGGCGCCAAGCCCGCCGCCCTGGTCGCCGAGGAAATTGCCGACGGCGCAAGTGCACGCGATGACGAGATACGGCATCACCGGCGGCTCTTCCCGCAGATAGCGAATGACGAACATCGTCAGCGATACAAGCAGAAGCGAGATCGAATAAACGTCGATTGCCGTTACCATTGTCGCCCTCCTGGCCCTACCAGCATTAAGGCGAGAAGGTGAACCGGCGATTAACGAAGTCGTTGAAAAGCCCGCGCGACGGCCTTTTTCATCGCGCTCTCAGGGGCGGTCAGCCGCCGATCTTTTTCAGGGCGTCGAATTTTGGCGGGCGTTTCTCGCTCTTGGCGACATAGGATTCCCGGATGTCGTCAGGCCGCAGCATGGCTGCGTTCCAGACGGCGATATAATCGAGCGCATCCGCCGTCGAATGGTCGCGCGCATAATTCGCCATCGCCTTGCAGCCGGTGACGGCGAGCGGCGAATGCGCCGCGATCTGACGCGCGATCGCCATAACGCCGTCGAGGAGCGCTTCATGCGTCGGAAACACCTCGTTGACGAGCCCGATTTCCTTTGCTTTCGAGGCCGGAAGACGCTCGGCGGTGTACGCCATCTGCCGCGCCCAGCCTTCCGGGATGATTTTGACGAGCCGGGGGAACGTGCCGACATCGGCGGTCATGCCGATCGCCGTTTCCTGCACCGCGAAGAAAGCGTCTGCGGACGCGTATCGGCAGTCGCAGGCGGTCGCGAGATCGACGCCCGCGCCGATCGCGCCGCCCTAAATCGCCGCCAGCACCGGCTGACGCGCGCGTTCAAGGCAGGTGAACGTCTCCTGCAATAATTTGATCTTGTGACGGAACGCCTCCGCCGAGACATGCACGTTCGTCGCGTCGCCGTCGAGCCCGCCGGACATGAACACCGAGATGTCCATGCCCGCGGTGAAATGTTTGCCTTCCGACGAAATGACGATGACGCGGGCGTCGCCGTCGGCCGAAATATTGTCGATCGCCTGCGGAAACTCGCTCCAGAACTCCGGGATCATCGAATTCGCCTTCTCCGGCCGGTTCAGGCGGAGGTGCGCGATGTGATCGGCGATTTCGACGGTGAAGCAGGCGTAGCGCATGGGGATCTCCTTGGCGCCACCATACGTCGAGAAGGAAAGCGAGAAAACGAAAAGACTCAGCGGGCGCGGCGGCGAACCACCCAAAGGAGCATGATGAGCGCCAGCAGGCCCATGGACAGATGCGTCGCCATGCCGATCGGGCGCGCAATAACGGGCGCGAACGCCGCAAACAGAAAAATCGTCTTTTCGTAGGGACCAAACCCCCGCGACGCCCCGTCGCGAATGAGGAACGCCATCGCCGGCGCGAGAATGACGAGATCGTAGTCGACCGCATAGGGCGTCGCCGCCACCGAAGCGATGATGAGCCCGGCGGCCTTGATGTCGTCGCCCGCGCCGCTCCGCCAAAGGCGAAAAACGAATGCAGCGAGCGCAAGCGTCGCCGCGCCCTGCAATCCGTAAGCGACCGCGACCGGCGCGCCGAGAAACCGCGCCTGCGCGAAGACGCTCTGGATCTTTTCAAAGCCGATCGCGCCGGCCTCCATCACTTCAACCCGCGCCGCGCGCATCGTCTCGAAGAAGCCGGCCCAGATCTCCGCGCCGAAAGCGATGGTCGGCAGCGCCATCGTCGCGAGCACCGTCGCCGATGCCGCGAAGAACGCCCGCCAATGTCCGGCGGCGGCGAGCGCGATCGGGATCAGCGCGCCATATTGCGGCTTGATCGCGATGAGGCCGAGCACGACGCCGGCGAGGATCGGTTTTTTCCCGAACAGGAAATGGAGGCCGGCGGCGAAGAGGGCGGCGAGCAGGAATCCGTTCTGGCCGTGCAGGAAATTCGTGTAGGCGGCCGGCAGCGCGACGGCGAGGAGAAGCGCCAATCCGCCCGGCGCGAGGCGCTGCATCGCGGCGACGTAAAGGCCGCCGGTCGCCGCCATCCAGCCGAGCCAGCCGGCGAGATAGGGCGCGGCCGCGAGACCGATCGCGACGAAGAGAAAAGACGGGGGATAAAGAAACGGCCAGTAGTCCGGCGTCTCTTCGCTCGAGAATATCCTGATGTTCCTTGTACCCCTTTTCGGCGTCATAGGCGGCGGCGGGCCCGTCCTCTGCCGCCACGGTCCCGGCGACGTAGAACGCCATGAAATCGGTTCCGAGCGGGCGCCCCATCGCGTCCTTGAAGCCGTCCGACGTGATAAGGAGGACCGCGAGGCTGACGAGGCTGGCGATGAGATAAATGACCGCAATGCGCCGGACGCGCGCTCGATCGAGAAAATCGCCGCTTTTGATCTGGCTCAGGATGTTCGCGCCGGTCGACATCGCCGCAGCCTACGCCGTAACGGGTTCGGGCGAGTTAACAAGGCGGCTCCTGCGGGCGCGCGCCGTCCGTCATGCGGATAGCGGGCAGGTTCCATCCTCGCCCAACTTTAAATTTCCCCAAGCGGGATTGACGGGCAAGGGATCGGGGCGCTCAATCCACCCATGTTCGATCAGGCTCAGCGACGTTTTCTGGACATCCTCGCGTCGATCTACATTTACAATGAGCATCGCGGTTATTCGAGCATCGACCGCGTGCTCGAAGCGATCCGGGCGCGTCATACCGCTGAAAAGCCGTTCATCGCGGCCGTCGAGAAGCACCGGCGCGACGAGCGCAAGCATTATTTGATGTTCCGGCGGTATTTCGAACAGCTGGGGCGGATGCCATTTGCCGTCGACAGGAGCGTCGGCCATATCGACAGGCTCATCCGCTTGACCTTCGGATGCGCGATCGAAGATCTCGACACCGAAGCGGTGACCGCCGACGACGCATTGTTCATGAAGCTCTGCCGCATCATCATGATCACCGAAATTCGCGGCATGAACCAGCTCGACGTGCTCTTGAGCAACCGCGTGGTCGGAACCGATCCCGCGCTGATCCGGATCTTCACCATCATCCGCAAGGACGAGCCAAGCCATTGGACGCCGTATCGGGACTGGCTTGCCGCGCATGGCGGCGGCGAGCCCCGGTTCAACGAGCGCGCCGCCGACTTTCTCGTTCATCGGAGTTTGACGTTCGTAAAAGTGCCGTCGCTGTTTCTGGATCGCGGGTTGCCGCGCCGGACGGACTGGTGGGACAGCGAAGACGCCACGGGTTCATCTTCGTCCGCGATCGCTGCTGAATAGCGGCGAATTCACGCGACTAGAGGCACGCCCCGTAAAGATCGCACTGCGTCGAAACGAAGGTGATCATCAGCATCCCCGCCGCCCAGAACAATGCGGCGATCCCGACAAGCGTTTTCAACATATCGACGCCTGATCGGCCGATTGCATAAATGACGGCGCCCGTCTGCACGACGAACAGCAGGACCTGCAACGCGGGGATGAGGTTGCGGGTTGTGGCGACGTCGACGCCGAAAGCGCTCATGCCGCTCAGCGCCAGGGCGAACGCCAGATGGCCGCCGAGCGCGAAGAGGACCGCCAGCGTGAAAAAGCTGAACTGACCAGCCCACGCGGCGACGCTGAGCCGCCGAAGGTCAAGTTTTTTCAGGAACTCGCGAAGGTTCAAGAGGCGCCCCACTCTGCGGCGCCGAGCCTATCACGGCGGCGGCCGTTCGCCAGACGGATTCAGTAAACCCGCTTTTTCGGTTCGATATACTTGATGTCGTCCGTCAGCGTGTAGGCGTGGACCGGGCGGTAATCGAGCGTCGCCTTGCCGTTCGAGAACCAGGCGGCGGTGTGCTTCATCCAGTTCGCGTCGTCGCGATCGGGGTAGTCTTCGCGGGCGTGCGCGCCGCGGCTTTCCTTGCGGTTCGCGGCGCTTTCCATCGTCACGATCGCCTGCGCGATCAGATTGTCGAATTCGAGCGTCTCGACGAGGTCGGTGTTCCAGACCATCGTGCGGTCGGTGACGGCGATGTCGGGAAGCCCGTCATAGACGTCGCGAATGAGCTTTCGCCCTTCTTCAAGGAGGTCGCCGGTGCGGAAGACCGCGCAGTTCGACTGCATGATGCGCTGCATGCGCGCGCGCAGTTTCGCCGTCGGCGTCCCGCCCTTGGCGTAACGGAAGCGATCGAGACGGGCGAGCGCGTCGTCGCCGGCGCCTTTGGGCAAAGGCCGCGCCGGCTCGCTCGCCTTGACGACCTCGCCGCAGCGAAGGCCGGCGGCGCGCCCGAAGACGACGAGGTCGATGAGGGAATTCGATCCGAGACGGTTCGCGCCATGGACGGAGACGCAGGCGGCCTCGCCGATCGCCATCAGGCCGGGAACGACCGCGTCGGCGTTCTCGCCGCGCTTGGTCACGACTTCGCCGTGATAATTGGTCGGGATCCCGCCCATATTGTAATGAACGGTCGGCTGCACGGGGATCGGCTCCTTCGTCACGTCGACGCCCGCGAAGATGCGCGCCGATTCCGAAATGCCGGGCAGGCGCTCGTGAATGATTTTCGGATCGAGATGATTGAGATTGAGATGAATATGGTCCTTGTGCGGACCAACGCCGCGGCCTTCGCGCGCTTCGATGGTCATCGCGCGGCTGAAACGACGTCGCGCGAGGCGAGGTCTTTCGCCGACGGCGCGTAACGCTCCATGAAACGCTCGCCCTCGGAGTTGGTGAGATAGCCGCCTTCGCCCCTGACGCCTTCGGTGATGAGAACGCCGGCGCCGTAGACGCCGGTCGGATGGAACTGCACGAACTCCATGTCCTGCAGCGGAAGGCCCGCGCGCAGCACCATCGCATTGCCGTCGCCGGTGCAGGTGTGCGCCGACGTGCAGGTGAAATAGACGCGCCCGTACCCGCCGGTCGCGAGAATCGACCATCTTCGCGTTGAAACGGTGGATCGATCCGTCGTCCAAGCGCCACGCCATCAGGCCGCGGCAGGCGCCCGCGTCGTCCATGATGAGATCGAGCGCGAAATACTCGATGAAGAACTTGGCGTTCTGTTTGACCGACTGGCCGTAAAGCGTGTGCAGCATTGCGTGGCCGGTGCGGTCGGCGGCGGCGCAGGTGCGCTGGATCGGGCCTTCGCCGAAATTTTTCGTCATGCCGCCGAAGGCGCGCTGGTAGATCTTGCCTTCGTCCGTGCGGCTGAACGGCACGCCCCAGTGCTCAAGCTCGTAAACGGCGGCGGGCGCGTTCTTGCAGAGATATTCGATCGCGTCCTGATCGCCGAGCCAGTCGGAACCCTTGACGGTGTCGTACATGTGCCAGCGCCAGTCGTCGGCGCCCATATTGCCGAGCGCGGCGGATATGCCGCCTTGCGCGGCGACCGTGTGCGACCTTGTCGGGAAGACCTTGGTGACGCAGGCGGTCTTCAACCCGGCCTGCGCGGCGCCCAATGTCGCGCGAAGGCCGGAGCCGCCGGCGCCGACGACGACGACGTCATACTCATGGTCGATGATTTCGTAGGCGGAGGCCATCGTTTCCCGATCTCAGAATGAAAGGACGAACAGGGACCAAACGCCAAGCGCGGCGGCGCCGAGGCAGGCGAAGAGGTTCAGGAGTTTCCAGACGCCGCGAAATCCCTTGTCCGCGTAATCGTCAATGATTTCATCGACGCCGATTCGCATATGGAAAGCGCCGATCGCGATGAGGAGGCCAAGGAACGCCGCGTTCCACGGCGCTGAAAGCCAGGCCCGCATCTCGTCATAAGAGGACCCGGCGTGTGCGACAGCGCCCGCGAGAAACCAGATGAAGAGCGGCAACAGCAACACGGCGCTCGCCCGCTGCGCGATGAAGGTCGCCGTTCCCTTGTGCTTCACGGAAGGCTCCTTAACCGCGCGCTGAAACGCCGGCGGCGGCGATGATGATCGCGAGGATCAGGGAGGCCGCATACGCGTACCACGCGGTCAACTTCGCCGATTGCACGGAAAGGCCGCGACCCATGTCCCAATAGAGATGGCGAAGGCCGTTAAGGCCGTGAAACAAAAGCGCCCAGACATAGCCGAACAGGATCAAAACGCCGAAAGGCGAGGCGAGCAAGTCGCCGACGGGGGCGAAAAACGCCGCCCCGCGCGAGGCGGCGAACACCCAGATGACGAGGAGAATCGTTCCTGCGTAAAGCGCGACGCCCGTCGCCCTGTGCGTGATCGACGCCGCCATGGTCGGCGTCCAGCGCCAGATCTGGAGATGGGGCGACAGCGGCCTTGAAACGATCTTGGCCGGGGCGGGGTCCGAAACCATTGAATTATCCCTGGGAATTCCCTTGAAGATTGTGCGCCGAGTGTTGCGCGCCGGACAATAGGCGCGCCGAACTCTCTGTCAACGCGCGCTGGCCGCCATCAGATCATGGAATTGGAATTGCCAAGGATGCGCCGATTGCCGCAGTATCGGCGCGGGGTGAGGAGGGGCGTCATGGTTCGTCTAATCGCCGTTGCAGCGGCGGCGGCTCTGGCCGCATCGTCGCCGGCCTTCGCGCAATCAACGAGCGCGGTGACCGCCGCCGACCTTCAGTCGATTTTGAATGACGCAGGGATGGCGGCGACCGTCATCGAAGACGCCGCGACCGGAAGTCCCGTAGCGTCGGGTCAGGCGGGCGCGGTGCAGTTCTTCGTGCGCGCGCTCGATTGCGCCGGCGCGCCGAAGGCCTGTTCGACCCTCATCTTCTTTGCGAATTTCGAACTCGGCCGCGCGACGGCGGCGGGTGATTATGAGATCGTCAACCGCTTCAACGACAGCCAGGTTTTCGGGCGCGCGTATCTGATCCCCGGCCGCAATCAGGTCGGCGTCGATTACGTCGTCGAACTCGACGGCGGCGTCTCGGCGGCTCACATCGCCGGCAATATCGGGCGGTGGGCCGACGTCATCAACGCCTTCATCAGCCATTTCAGCAAGGGCCAGGCGACGAGCTAGGCTCACCTTAAGCGAGGACCGGTCGCTGCTTGACATTTTATGGTAGCACTGCCATATATATGCGCGGTGGAAATGAAGCCTTTGCATTTTGTCGGCGGCGCTCAGGCTGACCTGCGCGCGATGCCGAGAGGTGTGAGGATCATGGTCGGCTTTGCGCTCTATGAAGCGCAGGCTGGCGAGAAATCGGATGCGGCAAAGCCGCTTAAAGGGTTCGGCGGCGCCGGCGTTTTGGAGGTGGTCGCAAGCCACGATGGCGATACCTATCGGGCCGTCTATACGGTGAAATTCCGCGGGGCTGTTTACGTTCTGCACTGCTTCCAGAAGAAATCGAAACGCGGTGTCGCAACGCCCAAGGCGGAGATGGATCTGATCGAGCGTCGCCTGAAAGCGGCGGCTGACCACTACCGCCGACGCTATCTGTTGAAAGGAGTAAAGCATGACTAGCCGCAAGACAGAATTGATTAAAGTGACCGATGGTGGAGCAAACATATTCGCCGATCTCGGGCTTGAGGATGGCGGCGAATTGCTCGCCAAGGCCAAGCTCGCCTTACTCATTAGCGGTTTCGTCAAACGTCGCGGGCTGACGCAGACGGAAGCCGGCAAGATTCTCGGCGTCTCACAGGCCGAAGTCTCCCGGCTTAGTCGCGGCGAACTCGACCGGTTTTCAACGGAAAAACTGATGCAGTTGACGATGAAGTGCGGGCGCGACGTCGAGATCATCGTCAAGCGGCGGCCTGCGTCGCGTGCGCTTAGCAAGCTTTCGGTGCGGGCGGCGTAGAGCGCTGCGACCGATTAAAGAACCAACTCGTATGACCCATGCAGGTAATTTTACGCCGCCTTCGCGACCAGCGCCGCGAGCTTCGGCGGCAAATCGGCGCCGAGATCGCGCATAAAGGCGATAAGCGCTTTCTCGACGTCGTCGAAATTTCCGTTGGCGCCGATGCGGTCGGCGAGCCAATCGGCCTCTTGCGCGGTCACCTGTTCGGCGATGGCGGCGGCGATCGCGTCGTCGGCGTTCTTTTTGCCTGAAAGAGACGGTTTGCGGCCGTAGGATTCGCGGATTCCGGCAAGGCCGCCCGAAAACATCCGACCGAAGAACCCGGCCGGGTTGACGGTCTGGTCCTTGACCCAGTCGTGCAGGCGAAGCGCCTCTTCGCGGGCGAGCGGGCGATAGCCGACATGCGCCATCAGGTGCGCCGCGACGCCCTTGATGAACAGATCCGCCCATGACGGATCGTTGTCGGCCGCGGCGGTCATTTCGTGCAGGTCGAAAAGAAGTTCGGCTTCGTCCTTCGTGATCGCGATCGAGCCGTCGCCCGCCGAAGCATAGAGGTAGCGGCGAAGAAGATCGGCGTCGGCGCGGCTGATGCGCGGGCCGCCCTTGCGCTCGGCGATGATGCGGCGGAACTGGTCGGCGGCGAACTCGGCCATCGCTGGCGGGGTCGCCGTCGCTTTTTCCATCAGCGCGACGAGAAGGCCGAGCTCGATCGTGCTCGCCTTCGATCCGTCGCGCGTCACGAACGCCTCGATGTGCTGGAACTCCTCGTCCGTCAGGTAGCCGTGCGGCTCTTCTTCGCGGAGAAAGAAATCGGCGGCGGCTTCGGCGAAATAGTCCGCCCATTCCTTGTCGCCCTGCGGCGCTTTCTCGGCGAGTGCAAAAAGCGCGGCGAGCTCCTGTCTGCTGACGACGCCGTCCGCGAACACATTCTTGCGCAGGAAAATGACGTCATCGGCGCTGACATGGCCGTCGGCGCCGACGCTGCGGATCAGCGTTTCGATCTTGTCGCTTTGCATAAGGGCGAGCCCTCCCCGGATGAGTTGGGAGGCAAGGTCGCGCCATCTGGTTAAGATCGCGGAAAGGGCGCGTCGCCAATTCCGCGTAAAGAGAGCGTTAATCGATGTTTCGTCGCTTGCGATCATCCTTCGCGACGCGATGCGTCGCATCGCTCCTCAGGATGAGGGGCGTTCCTCATCCTGAGGAGCCGCCAAAGGCGGCGTCGCGAAGGATGATCGCGGAATCTGCTGCTCGCGCGCCGGCTCAGTCGGGCGTCTTGAACGCGACGCCGTCCTTCATCACGAAATCGACGTCCAGATAGCGCGTTGACATCGGCGAGCGGGTCCTGATCGACCGCGATGATGTCGGCGAACTTTCCGGGCGCGATCGATCCCGAGGACGTCGGACTTTGCCGAGATGATCCGCGGCGTTCACCGTCGCCGCCCTGATCGCTTCCATCGGGGTGAACCCGGCGGCGACCATCAGCGCGAATTCCTTGGCGTTGTCGCCATGTTTCGAAACGCCGGTGTCGGTGCCGAACGCGACCTTGACGCCGCCTTTTCTGGCCCGCACCGCCATGTCATGCATCTGCGGGCCGACGGTCAGCGCTTTTGCGCGCTGCGGCGGCAGGAGATGCGAGGTCGGATCCTTCGCCATCTCGACGACCGTCGCGCCGGCAAGCAGCGTCGGCACAAGCTAGGCGCCGTTCTTCCTGAAGAGCTTGATCGAGTCGTCGTCGAGATAGGTGCCGTGCTCGATCGAATCGACGCCGGCGCGCAGGGCCGCGTTGATTCCGCCGACGCCATGCGCGTGCGCCGTCACCTTGCGGCCCATCTTGTGCGCGGCCTCGACGATCGCCTGCGAGTTCGTCGGTCGAAGAATTGCTGTTCAAGACCCGCCGCGGTGTTGGAGAGAACCCCGCCGGTCGCCGTCAGCTTGATGTGGTCGGCGCCGCGACGCACCTGTTCGCGCACCGCGTGACGGCAGTCGTCGGGGCCGTCGCAGACGGCGGACGAATGCAGCACTTCCGCGATCATCGTCGCGATAGCCTTGCGTCCCGTCGCCATGCCCGCCGGTGATAGAGACCGTCGCACCGGAAGCGAAGATGCGCGGACCGACGACGTCGCCGCGAAGGATCCCGTCGCGCAGCGCAAAGATCGCGTCGCCCGATCCCGCGCCGACATCGCGCACGGTCGTAAAGCCCGCCATCAGCGTTTTCTTGGCGAAGCCCGCCGCGGCGATCGCATCGTCCGCGTCCGACATTTCGACGGTCTGGAGCCGTTGCTGCGGATTGTTCTCACCGGTGATGTGAACGTGGCTGTCGATGAGGCCCGGCAGCACGAAAAAGGATTTGAGGTCGTAAATCCGCGCCCTATCCTCCGCCGCCGCGCCGGCCGCCGCGGCGTCGAGATAGCCGGCAGCGACGCGCTCGACGCGGCCATCCTTGACGATGATCGTCTGCGCTTCCTTCGGCGGCGATCCCGGCGTTGCAAGCAGTTTCCCTGCGTGGATGATCGCGTAGTCGGCGGCGGCGGCCGTCGCCACGATGCCCGCTTGCACGGCGATCAAGGCGACCGCTGACGCCGATGCGCTTTTGAAGTTGACCATGGCATGCCCTCCCATTGCGTGCGGCCATGGTTCCAGACTTGGCGATGTCTTTCAATGAGCGCTTGACCTCTGCGCGGTTTTGGCGTGTCTCCGGTCCCGTTCAAATCCCGCGAGACCGACCATGACCGACACGCCCCCCGACCGCCTTTCCGTCAACCCGAAGAGCCCGCATTACGATCAGACGGTGCTCGAGCGCGACGTCGGCATCCGCTTCAACGGCGATGAAAAAACCAATGTCGAGGAATATTGCGTTTCGGAAGGCTGGGTCCGCGTCTCCGTCGGCAAGACGCTCGACCGCAAGGGCAATCCGCTGACGCTCAAACTCAATGGCGTCGTCGAGCCCTATTTTCGCGCGAAGTGATCAGCGACTTCGCCGCTTGGCGAGGTAGAGCTTTCGCTCCCCGAAATCGAGGGCGAAGTCGCCGCCCATGATGAGGTCGGCGCCGAGCAGGCCGAACGGCAATCGCTCGACGCCTATTTCCTCAAAAATCTGCGCGTCGTGAACGATCACGCCGACGCCGCGCCAGGCGGTGCGCCCGACCTGAATGCGGTTTATTTTCGCCGTCCTGACGCGCGTCCGGTCGTCGAAAACGTCCTTAAGGCGGCTTCCGGTCGTGAACCCTTCGCCAAGGTCGCGCGTGGCGACGCTGGAGAACATCGCTTCCGCCGCGCGGTAATTGATGAGCGTCGTCGGCGATCCGATGTCGATGAGCAGCGTCGTCGGCTTCCGGTTGATGAGCCCCTTGGTCGAATAGAGAGCGCCCGACGCCGCAGCGTAGGTGCTTGCGTTCAGCTTCACCGAACGCCAGCCGTTCAGACGATCCTCCGGAATGGCTCCGTGCGGATAAAGCGTTATCGTTCGTGCACGGACGTCAAAGACGACGGCGTATTTTCGAAGAAAATCAAGCCCGATGACTCCGGCGGGCGATTTTCGAGGGCTCGCCCAGTCCGGAATGATGACGCCGACATGGTCTTCAAGCGTCGCCGGCCCGACCGCGATATCGCCCATATGGAAGGTGTCGAGGGTCGCCGCGCCAGTGATGCCGAGAACCCGCCGCGCCGGTCCGCCGGTCGGCGCGAAATTTTCCAGCGTCGCAAGGTTTTGAAAGGCGAGCGAGAGCGTCGCGCCGGTGTCGATGATGAAGTCATAAGGCCCGCGCCCGTCGATCGTCGCGCTGACGGTGATCGCGCCGTCATAGTCGAGCCGATAGGGGATCACCGCGACCGGCTCCTGCGCGGACGCCTCGCTCGCATACGCAACAAAAAGGAACGCGGCCGCTGCGACCCATCTCAACATGAATGCTGGACCCTCTCGATGAGCCGGTTCGTTTTCCGACCGCCTTCTGATCAGGCTAGCGCAGAATGGCGTGTCTTGCCCACGACACGCGCGGGAATGTGTTGGTCGCCCTGGCGCGCTCGCCCTTCGGTTCGTCGCAGCAGCATGAATCGGGCGGCGCGGCCTTTACTTCTAGGGCTATTGGACATCTGAAGCAAAAGCGGGCTCAACAATGGACCTGGCGCCGACAAGCGACGATCGCCAATGGGCGGCGGTCGCGGACAGGAATTCGCTGGCGGATGGCGAGTTTTACTGCTGCGTGCGCACCACCGGCGTCTATTGCCGGCCTTCCTGCGCCGGGCGGCCGCAGCGGAAAAACGTCTTTTTCGTCAAGACGCGAGCGGAGGCTGAACAGGCGGGCCTGCGCCCCTGCAAGCGCTGCCGGCCGGATCGGCTGGCTATCGGGTCGCTCCCGGAGCGGATCGCGGGCATCGACTGGGCGAGAGCGCATCAGGCGCTTGGCGCCGACGGGTTCGCGCGCCTCGGCCGGCTTTTGAGCGACGACGAGTGCGCCAGCCTTTTGGAGGCCTATTCGGAACCGGGCCGGTTCCGCTCGCAGGTGACCATGGCAAGGCACGGCTTTGGCTCCGGCGAGTACAAATATTTCGCGGAGCCGCTGCCGGACATCGTCGGCGAGTGCCGCCGCGGCCTTTATGCGAACCTGTCGCTGCTGGCCTCGGACTGGGGCCGGAAAATGGGCCGAAAAAGCGCTTATCCCGCCGATCTTGAAGCCTATCGGGCGCTTTGCGCTTCCGCCGGCCAGACCCGGCCGACGCCCTTGCTGCTCTCTTATGGGCCGGGAGATTACAACCGCCTCCATCAGGATCTTTACGGGGCCGAAATATTTCCGGTCCAGGTCGCCATCCTGCTTTCCGAGCCGGGGAAGGATTTTGACGGCGGCGAATTCATCCTGACAGAGCAACGCCCGCGGATGCAGTCCCGCGCCCATGTCGTGCCGCTTGAAAAGGGCGACGCCCTCGTCTTCGCCGTCAACGACCGGCCGGTCGACGGTGCGCGCGGGACCTATCGGGCGAAGATGCGCCATGGCGTTTCGACCATCCGGTCGGGCCGGCGGATGACGCTTGGGGTCATCTTTCACGACGCGTCCTGAGCCCTTGCCCCAGCCCTTGCCCCACCGCCGCGCAACGGGCCTTGCCATGAGCCTTTTCTCGGCTATAACCCGCCGCTCCCAACTGGTCGCCGGGCCCAAAGGCATGCCTTGGCGACCTTCAACGCGCGCCCCTCGTTCTTGCGAATTTGGGGGCCATTCTCAGGAACCGCAAAATGCCCAAACTGAAGACCAAATCGGGCGCCAAAAAGCGCTTCAAGATGACCGCCTCCGGCAAGGTCAAATCCGGCCCCGCCGGCAAACGGCACCGACTGATCTCGCATAACGCGAAATACATCCGTCAGAACCGCGGCACCTCGTGTCTGTCTGACGCCGATGCGAAGATCGTCAAAAAATACATGCCGTATAACCGTTAGGAGGGCCGAACATGTCACGCGTCAAACGGGGCGTTACGTCCCACGCCAAGCACAAGAAAGTCATCAAGGCGGCGAAAGGCTATTTCGGCCGCCGCAAGAACGCGATCAAGACGGCGCGTCAGGCGGTCGAAAAGGCCGGCCAGTACGCCTATCGCGACCGCCGCGCGAAAAAGCGCAATTTCCGCTCGCTGTGGATCACAGCGCATCAACGCCGCGACCCGCGAAGTCGGCATGACCTACGCCCGATTTATCGACGGGCTCTCGAAGGCCGGGATCGAGGTTGACCGCAAGGTCCTCGCCGATCTCGCCGTGAAAGAGCCCGAGGCGTTCAAGGCCATCGCGGAAAAGGCGAAAGCGGCGCTCGCCGCGTAAATACTTTCTCCGGCGATCGCCGATACGAGCGAGTGACGATACCGATGAGAAAAGCGTCAACCCGGTGACGCTGCCCAGGCGCGCGTTTACTCGTGAGTCGTGAGTTCGAGAAAGCGTCGCGGTCAACCCGCATTTCGATCACGCTTTTTGCTTTCCCTTGCTGAATGGAGACCGAGACGCGATGGCACCGTCATCATTCGCTCGATCACAAATGCGAATCGCCGACCATCTATGCTCGCATCAGATCAATGCGCGCGCCGCCGACACGCCGCTGCGCAGCGCCGCGCTCGAAGACGTGCGCGTTTCTGCGCTCGGCAAGAAGGGCGTCATCTCCGAGCGGATGAAGGCGCTGGGCGCGATGGCGCCGGATGAGCGCAAGGCGGCGGGCGCGGCGCTCAACGTCCTGAAGGACAAGATCGCGTCGGCGATCGACGCGAAGAAACAAAAGCTCGAAGACGCCGCGCTCGACGAACGCCTCGCGACCGAGAAAGTCGACGTAAGCCTGCCCATCGCGCCGCTGCCGAAGGGGCGCATCCACCCGGTGACGCAGGCGATGGAGGAGATCGTCGCGATCTTTTCCGCCATGGGGTTCGACGTCGCAGAAGGACCCGACATCGAGGATGACTTCCACAATTTCACGGCCTTGAATTTCCCGCCGGATCACCCGGCGCGCGAAATGCACGACACCTTCTTCTTTCATCCGAAGGCGGACGGTTCGCGCATGCTCCTCAGAACGCATACGTCGCCGGTGCAGATCCGCACGATGATGACAAAGAAACCGCCGATCCGGATCATCATTCCAGGGCGGACGTTCCGCTGCGACAGCGATCAGACGCACACGCCGATGTTCCATCAGGTCGAGGGCCTCGTCATCGACCGCGCAACGCATATGGGACATCTCAAAGGAACGCTTGAGGCGTTCTGCAAGGCCTATTTCGAAGTCGACAGCGTGAAGACGCGCTTCCGCCCGCATTTCTTTCCGTTCACGGAGCCTTCCGCCGAAATGGATATCGGCTATGAGCGGGTCGGAAACGAAATCCGCATCGGGCAGGGCGCGAAATGGATGGAGATTTTGGGCTCCGGCATGGTGCACCCGAACGTGCTCAGGAATTGCGGGCTCGATCCCGACGAATATCAGGGCTTTGCGTTTGGCATGGGCATCGACCGCCTCGCCATGCTGAAATACGGCATCCCGGATCTGCGCGATTTCTTCGCGGCGGATGCACGATGGCTTGAGCATTACGGATTTGATCCGCTCGACCAGCCAAATCTGGCGACGGGGCTTTCGCGATGAACGGCGTAGGGCGGATGAAATCCGCCAACTGTTTTACGGCCAAGGAAATGGCGGATTGCATCCGCCCTACGAGGAGGAACTCTCATGAATCGCACGATCATCTTGATGGCGGCGCTCGCCGCGCTCGCGGCGATGCGCAAAGACAGGAAGAAGCGTCGATCGCGTCGCCTGCGCGAACAAACTGTCGCGCCTGGCGCGAGCAGCCGGCGCCCTCCGCCGACGCGGCGGCGCAGCCGATTGAAGGAGACGCTTCATCCGCCTGGGTCGAGATGATGGGCGTCTGGGCGCAAGCGGGCCAATGCGGCGACTACACGAAAGAATGGCGCCTCGAAGGCGAGGCGTTCCACCTTCACGAAATGCATTGCAAGATCGAGCGCCTCGAACTCCTTCAGAACGGCGTTCGCGCTATCGCGCAGTGCTCCGTCGAAGGCGACGACGACCGCGTCGAGGATGTGTTCAAATTCATCCGGCGCCCCGACTACACGCTCTCGATCATCAACGAAGCGAACGAGGCGGCGACCGACGGCCTTCAGATGTGCGGAGAGGACGCTGCGCCATGAGCTATTACATCGCGAAAACCGTTTCCGGCGCCTTTGACGACGTCATCGCGCGCGTCACCGAGGCGCTGAAGAAAGAGGGGTTCGGCGTCCTGACCGATATCGATGTCGCGGCGACCTTGAAGAAGAAAATCGACGTCGACTTCCGGCCCTATCGCATTCTCGGCGCGTGCAATCCGAAAATGGCGCACGGCGCCCTCTCCGTCGAGGACAAGATCGGCGTTCTGCTTCCTTGCAACGTCATCGTTCAGCAGACGGATGAAGGCGTCGAAATCGCCGCCGTCGATCCCGCCGCTTCGCTTGGCCGCGTCGGCAATCCCGCGCTCGATGAAGCCGCCAAAACCGTCAAGGCGGCGCTGACGCGCGTCGTTCAATCCCTTTAGGCAGAATTCAATGAAGTTCACGCTCTCCTGGCTGAAGGAACATCTCGAAACCACCGCGTCGCTCGCCGAGATCGTCGAGGCGATGATCGCGGTCGGGCTCGAGGTCGAGCATGTCGACGATCCGGCGGAGCGCCTGAAAGCCTTCACCATCGGCGAGGTGCTGGAAGCCGAGAAACACCCTGAAGCGGACAAGCTTCACGTCTGCAAGGTCGCGACGAAGGACGGCGTCCTTCAGATCGTCTGCGGCGCGCCGAATGCGAGGAAGGGGATCAAGGTCGCCTACGCCCCGGTCGGCGCTTACGTCCCCGGCATCGACGTCACCTTGACCAAAGCGAAAATCCGCGGCGTCGAAAGTTTCGGCATGATGTGTTCGGCGCGCGAGATGATGCTCGGCGACGATCACGACGGCATCATTGAAGCGCCGCTTGCGGCCAAAATCGGCGATCCGATTTCGGGCTGGCTCGGCGCGACCGATCCTGTGATCGAATTTGAAGTGACGCCCAATCGTCCGGATACGAACGGCGTCAACGGCGTCGCGCGCGATCTCGCGGCGGCGGGTCTCGGGCGTCTGATCACGACAGCGCCGGCGCCGGTCAAGGGCGAATTTCCCTGCCCGCAGAAAATACGCCTTCATTTTCCGGCGGGCGCCGAAAACGCCTGCCCGATGTTCGCCGGCCGTCTCATCAGGGGCGTCAGGAACGGCCCCTCGCCGAAATGGCTCGCCGACCGCTTGCGCGCGATCGGCCTTCGCCCGATCTCGGCGCTGGTCGACGTGACGAACCTTTTGACCTACGACCGCGCGCGCCCCTTGCACGTTTACGACGCTGACAAGCTCAAAGGCGACATCCGCGCGCGGTTCGGCGAAAAGGGCGAGAGCTTCCTTGCGCTCGACAACAAGACCTACGAGGTCGATGAGACGATGACCGTGATCGCCGACGACAATGGCGTGCTCGGCTTTGGCGGGATTATCGGCGGCGAAACCACGGGTTGCACGGAGGAAACGCGCAACGTCTTCGTCGAATGCGCTTATTTCGATCCGCTGCGCACCGCAAAGACCGGCCGCAAGACCGGCATTCATTCCGACGCTCGCCACCGCTTCGAGCGCGGCGTCGACCCCGATTTTGTCGTTCCGGGACTGGAGCTTGCGACGCGCATCATTCTCGACCTCTGCGGCGGAAGCCCGAGCGCGGTCGAGCTCGCTGGCGCAAAGCCGACAACGGACAAGGTCGTCGCCTTCCCGCCGTCGGAGGTCAAACGCCTCACCGGCATCGACGTCGATCCGCAAAAATCCGAGGCGATTCTGACCGCGCTCGGCTTCAAGGTCAGCAGAGCCGATCTCTGGCTCGTTGACGTGCCGTCATGGCGGCCAGACGTCGATGGCAAGGCTGATCTCGTCGAGGAAATCGCGCGCATCGTCGGCTTTGCGGCGCTCCCGGCCGAACCCTTGCCCGCGCGCGCGGCGGTCGAAATGCCGAAACTGACGCCGGCGCAGGATCGCCGCCGCCTCGCGCGCCGTGCGCTCGCCCAGCGCGGGCTTTTGGAAGCGGTGACGTGGTCCTTCGCCGACGAGCGCCATGCGGCGCTGTTCTGCGATGGCCCGAACTGGCTCGCCGCGCAGGGTCTCATACTCGCCAATCCGATTTCATCCGACCTCGGAGCGATGCGCCCGTCGATGCTGCCGAACCTCATCGCGGCGCTGCAGAAAAACGCCGACCGCGGCCGCGACGATCTCGCGCTCTTTGAAGTGGCGCCGATTTACACCTCCGACCGGCCCGATGGGCAGCAGACCGTTGCTGGCGGCGTGCGGCTTTCCAGTCCGAAGCGCCATTGGTCGAAGACGCAACAGGTCGCCGATGTCTTCACGGTGAAGGCAGACGCCATCGCCGCGCTTGACGCGGCCGGCGCCAGGATCGAGCAGATGCAGACGACGGCCGACGCCCCCCAATGGTATCATCCGGGCCGTTCGGGCGTCTTGCGCCTCGGCCCAAAACTCGCGCTCGCGCATTTCGGCGAGATACATCCGCGCATCCTGAAAGCGATGGACGTCGACGGGCCGGTTTTCGCGTTCGAGGTTTTTCTCGACGCGATCCCGGCGGCCAAACCCAAGGCGACGAAAACCAAGCCCGCGCTCGACGCGTCGGAACTCTTGCCCGTCAAACGCGACTTCGCTTTCGTCATCGATGAAAAGGTGACCGCCGAAGCGCTCCTCAAGGCGGTCCGCGGCGCGGAGAGGAAACTGATCGCGGAGGTCAGCCTTTTTGACGTCTATCAGGGCAAGGGCGTGCCGGAAGGGCGCAAATCCCTCGCCGTCGAAGTGACGCTCCAGCCGCGCGACAAAACCCTGACGGACGAGGAAATCGACGCCGTCGCCAAGGCGGTCGTCGCCGCCGTCGAAAAGGCGACGGGCGGCACGCTGCGGGCCTGAATTCGCGGCTTTCCGCCCTTCTTGCAGAACCCTGGGCGAGCCGCTAAAGAACGCCCCTCCCGACGGGAAGCGCCGCTTTAGCTCAGCTGGTAGAGCACATCATTCGTAATGATGGGGTCAGGTGTTCGAAGTCACCTAAGCGGCACCACTTGCGCTCGGCGTTCACCCTTCAATTGTCCTCTCAAATCCGGGACAGGCCCCGCGCGAGGCCATTGAGCGCCGCAGCGCCGTCGCCGCGGAAGGATGAGCCGTGCATGATCGCGAGCGTTCGCGGTTGAAGTGAGGCGAGGCGATGGAGCGTCGCCTGCGTGTTCGGTCCCATCGCCATTGAGCGGAACATGCCTTCCGCCTCGATCGCCGGGCCGACCACGTCGCTTTCGACTGTCGCCGGCCCGTTTCCGACATGGGTGAACAAGTCGCCGCAGAGCAGCGTCGCCGTGGTCTCCTCGAAGAAGACGCCCGCCTCCCAGCCGTGGGGGACGTGCGGCGTGTAGATGAACCTCACGCGCCGGCCGCCAAGGTCGATCGCCTCCTCGTCGGCGAGCGCGCGCGGGCGTCGATCGGCGAGATCGTTCAGCGACACGTCGCAGGCGATTTGCCCATGCGCGATCTCGGCGCGGGGCGCCGCCGCCAGCCATGAATTCATCGATCCGCATTCGTCGGATTCGACGTGACCGAAACTGATCCAGCGCAGGCGGTCGAGGTCGATGACGCGCCGCACCGCCTCCGAGACGAGCGGAAACATCGCCCGCGGGCCGCAATGGAACAGCATCGGCTCCTCGGCGCGGATCAAAAACTGGTTGAAGGTGAAACCGGCGGGCGTCACCTCGGGAACGAAGGTGGAAAAGCGGAAGACCTCAGGCGCGATTTCATCGGTCGTGGTCTGCATGAAAGGATCCGTTTGCTCCAGCGGGGACCCTAACGGCGCGCCGCTGCCTTGTCTTGGCCCTCCGGCGCATGGCACCTTGGCGGAACCCGATAGCGGCCGCAGCGTTGATCGATGGAGCGCTTATGACGGATGCCGCCTTTAGTCGCCTGGTTCGCCGCTTGGCCTGCGCCGTCGCGCTCGCGTCGGCCGGCTGCGCGAGCGCGTCTGCGCCGACTGCGCAAAACGAAAGTGCGGCGCGTATCAGCGCCGGGTTGAGCCGTCTTGGCGCGTCGCCTGACCGAAGCGGTTGCTTTGCCGAGAAGATCGCGTCCGCGCTCGACGACAGCGACGCGAGCGAAGCGGTCAGGATCGTTGAAATCGGCGAAATCGAAAGACGACATGCGCAGCGGCGTGCTTGACGCGTCGAGGCCCGTGAAACAATCCTTCGTTCGGGCTCATTTCCGGTGTTCGTCCGTTCAGTGACCCGTCGCCAAAGTCGGGCGCCGTGGAGAAGAACAGGAAAGCTCCTGGCGCGTGTTGCAGCCGTATTCGGCCGCCCAATTCCGCTGGCACTAGCGCCATCGTGATCCTTCGCTGGCGACGGAATCGTAGAGGTTCCGACGTTTCACGTCGAATGGGCGCCGGCAGGCGCCGGGATAGAGGCGCATCCAGTGCGCTGCATCACTATTTCGATGGTGTGAAGTCGCAAGGTTTTTGGGATAGGCTGTTATGGCTGCGGGTCTTGCGGCGGGTAGAGAGTAGGGATGTCCGGGTCGCGTTTTTCGTTGAAGCACGCCGCATTCGGCGCCGTCGCCTTTACGCTGGCCGGCGTCGTGGCGGGGGTGTCGATCCGGCCGATGGTCCCGGGCTCCGTCAGATCAGATGGCGCGGAACGGGCGGCGCCGGCGCGCGAGGCCGGCGCGCAACGAGCGGGCGGTCCCCCGTCAGGCGCCTCTCGGGGCGCCATGATGGCGCCGGCGATCACCGCCGCGACGGTTGAAGCCTCGACCATCGAAAAGCGCATCGACGCCGTCGGCTACAGCCGGTCGGCGCGGTCGGTGACGCTGATCGCGGAGGCGACCGGAACTCGTGAAAGAGGTCAGGATCAAATCGGGCGAGAAAGTCGCGGCGGGCGATCTCCTCCTGCAGATCGACGATTCAGAACAGCGTTTCGCGCTCGCGCGGTTGAGAGCCCAATATCCGGTCGCGAAGGCGAATTCGGAACGCTATGCGGATCTGTTGAAGAACGAGGCGGCCTCAAAGCTCGAAGCGGAGCAGGCGTTCAACGAATACAAGGCGGTCGAAGCTGATCTCAAGGCGGCTGAATTCGCGGTCGGCCAGCGCGCGATCCGCGCGCCGTTCGCTGGCGTCGTCGGCCTGACGACAATCGAGGCGGGCGATTACATCCGCGAAGGCGAGGTCGCGACCACGATCGACGATCTGACCTCGCTCGTCGTCGAATTCGCGGTGCCGCAGGAATCGGCGGGCGACGTCAAACCGGGACAGAAGGTGCGGGCGGCCCTCGCGTCATCGCTCGCGGAAGGCGTCGACGGCGTCATCACCGCGGTCGACAGCCGCGTCGACGCCGTTTCGCGAACGCTGAAAGTTGAAGCGTCTTTCAACAACGAGAAGGGAACGCTTATTCCGGGCGCGACCTATGCGGTGACGACGACCAATGCCGGCGCCGCGGCGCTGTCGATGCCCGGGCTTGCCGTCCAATGGGACCGCACAGGCGCCTATGTCTGGAAAATCGAGCAGGACGGCGCCGTCTCGCGGCGCGCCGTCCGCATCCTGCAGCGCCGCGACCAGATCGCCATCGTCGAGGGCGAGCTTTCGGCAGGCGATCTCGTCGTCGTCGAAGGCGCTGACCGCGTGCGCCCGGGCATGAGCTTTCCGGACGCCGCCCTGCGAGCCGCGCCGGCGGCGACCGGCTGAGCATGGGAACCGGCGAACGAAGTGGTCGCGACCCGGCGCCGGCCGACGAGAGCGGCGGGTTCATCGCCGTCCTCGTCAAGCGGCCGATCCTCTCGATCGTCGTCAATTTGATGATCGTTCTCGCCGGCCTCGCCGCGTTCTTCGGCGTCGAGGTGCGCGAGCTTCCCGATGTCGACAATCCGGTGGTGACGATCGAGACGCGCTATCCCGGCGCGACGCCGGACGCGCTCGACGCCGAGGTGACATCGATCATCGAAAATGCGGTGGCGCAGGTCGACGGCGTCGCGTCGATCTCGTCGTCCTCCTCGCGCGAGCGAAGCCGCGTCGTCGCCGAATTCTCGCCGAGCGTCGATATCGACATCGCCGCGACGGATGTGAAGAACGCCGTCTCGACGGTGACGGGCCGGCTTCCCGAAGACGTCGAGGAGCCGACCGTCGTCAAGGCGGACAATGATTTCCCAGCCGATCATGCGCCTGACGGTTTCGTCGGCGGAGATGTCGCCCGGAGATGTCGCCGATCTCGTCGAGGATGTGATCGCCCCGCGCGTCCAGGCGGTCGAAGGCGTCGCGCAAGCGCAGGTTTACGGCGACCGCAAGCGCGCGGTCCGTGTGCGGATCATGCCGGCCTCGCTCGCCGCGCGCGGCTTTTCCGTCTCCGATGTCGCAACCGTCGTCGCATCCGCGTCGCAGAGCGCGCCGGCGGGGCGCATCCGCAACGCCGCGCAGGAGATCGTCATCAGAGCGGAGACGCCCGCGACGACGCCCGAGGACATCGCGGGACTTCGGCTCGACGATCAGACGCGGATCGGCGACGTCGCGCTTGTCGAATGGGGTTTTGAGGACGAATCGACGACGGCCCGCGTCAACGGCGTTCCCGGCGTCGGCATCGGCGTCCTGCGTCAGGCGCAGTCGAACACGGTCGCCGTGTCGAAGGGCGTTCATGCTGCGATTGAAGAGCTGAAAAGCAGCCTTCCCGCCAGCGTCGCCGTCCGGGTGACGACGGACGATTCGGTCTTCATCGAACGCTCGATCGAAGAGGTCGTGACCAGCCTGCTTCTTTCGACCGCGATCGTCATCGGCGTCATTTTCGTCTTTCTCGGGTCGTTGCGCGCGACGATCATACCGGCGGTCGCGATTCCGATTTCGCTGATCGGGACGCTGGCCGCGATCTATGTCGCCGGCTTTTCGATCAACATCTTGACGCTGCTCGCCCTCGTGCTCGCAACCGGCCTCGTCGTCGACGACGCGATCATCGTCACTGAAAATATCGAACGCTGGAAACAGAAGGGCGCCGGCAAGCGCGCGGCGGCCGTGCTCGCGACGCGCGAAATCGTGTTCGCCGTCATCGCAACGACGTTGACGCTCGCCGCGGTGTTCGTGCCGATCTCGTTCCTGCCGGGACAGGCGGGCCAGCTCTTTTCCGAATTCGGATTCGTGCTGGCGTTTGCAGTGCTGATTTCCTCCTTCGTCGCGTTGACGCTTTGCCCGATGCTGTCGATCCGCCTCGGCCGCAAGACGGCGCAAGGGGCCGAGCCCGGCAAGGGGCCGTTCCGCTTTTTCGCCGGCGCCTATCGCCGGTTCCTCGCGCTCATCCTCGCGGTGCCGCTCATTCCCGTCGCTGCGTCGCTCGCATTCCTGTTCGCGGCGGTCGCGGCCTATGCAACGCTGCCGCGCGAACTGACGCCGGTCGAGGACCGCGGGCGCGTGTTTCTTTCGATCTCCGGACAGGAAGGCGCGACCTTCGCTTTTGTCGACGACAAGGTCCGCATCGTCGAAGACATCCTGAAGGGCTTCGTCGACGAGGGCGTGGCGACGAACATCATTTCGATCAACGGCGCCGGCGGCGGCAATTTCGCCTTCGCCGGAATCGTCCTGAAAGACTGGAGCGAGCGCGCCGAGACGCAGCAAGACATCGAAGCGCGGCTGCGGCCGATGGTTTCCGCCATCCCGGGCGTCACCGCGACGACGCGCAGCGGCAACAGCCTCGGCATTCGCGGCGGCGGCCAGGGCCTGCAATTCGCCGTCCTCGGCGACGATTACCAATTGACCGCGGACGCCGCCGAGGCGCTGGCGGCGGAGATGGTGAAATCGCCGGTTTTTTCGGACGTTCGCCCGAGCTTCCGCTTTTCGCGGCCGCAGATCACCGTTGCGGTCGATCGCGAGGCAGCGGCGCTCCTCGGCGTTCCGATCTCGGCGATCACGACGACCCTCGCGGCGATGTCGGACGAATACCGCGCCGCCGAAATTTTCGTCGGCGACAATATCATCAACGTCTATCTTTCGGCGGGCGGCGAGCCGGTCGACGATCCGACGGACCTTTCTAATCTTTTCGTCAAAACGCGCACCGGCATCTTCGTGCCGCTCACCTCCGTCGCGACGGTGACGGAGTCGCCGATCGCTTCGACGCTCTCGCGCGAACAGCGCCGCCGGGCGGTGCCGGTGACGGCAAACCTCGCCGAAGGCGCGCGCCTTGGCGACGCGATCGACGCGATGCGCGCCGCCGCATCAACGGCGCTTGAAGGGAACATGTCGACGGTGCTCCTCGGCGAGGCGCGCATCCTTCAGCAATCGTCCGACTCGACGCTGATCGTTTTCGCTTTCGCCGGCGTCATTGTCCTGCTCGTCCTCGCGGCGCAGTTCGAGAGCTTCATATCGGCGCTCATCATCATGCTGACCGTGCCGTTCGGCCTCGCCGCCGCGATCTTCGCCATCCAGCTGACCGGCGGCTCGCTCAATTATTACAGCCAGATCGGTCTCGTCCTCCTCATCGGCATCATGGCGAAGAACGGCATCCTCATCGTCGAATTCGCCAACAAGCGGCGCGACGAAGGCGCAAGCGTCAGGGAGGCGATCCTCGACGCGTCGATGACGCGCCTGCGCCCGGTCTTGATGACGGCGCTCTCGACCCTGCTCGGCGGCTTGCCGCTGATCCTCGGGTCGGGCGCCGGCGCTGAATCGCGCGCCGCGCTTGGATGGGTGATCTTCGGCGGCCTTGGCTTTGCGACGATCTTCACGCTCTTCCTGACGCCGGTGACGTTTCTCGCGCTCGCAGGATTTTCAAAGCCGCGCGCAACAGAAGCTGCGGCGCTCGCTGAAGAGCTGGCGGCAGCGCGTCGCTGACCGCCGCCAAGCTCGACAATCGGCGCCGTTGCGGCGATACCTCCGCAGCCTTTCCGCGCCGGAGCCTTCCCTATGTCGACCGCCCCCATCCGCCTCTATCTCGTCGACGGCTCGGGCTACATTTTCCGCGCCTATCACGCGCTGCCGCCGCTGACGCGGAAGTCCGACGGCCTCCCCGTCGGCGCCGTCGCCGGCTATTCGAACATGCTCTACAAGCTGCTCGCCGACATGACGGACGAGCACGAGCCGACGCATCTCGCCGTCATCTTCGATCATTCCGGCAGAAGTTTTCGCAACGATCTTTATCCGGAGTACAAGGCCCAGCGTCCGCCGGCGCCGGAAGACCTCGTGCCGCAATTTCCGCTCGTTCGCGACGCGACGCGCGCATTCAACGTCCCCGCGATAGAGCTTGAAGGCTTCGAGGCGGACGATCTCATCGCCTCCTATGCGCGGGCCGCTGAAAAAGCGGGGGGGACATGCGTCATCATCTCCTCCGACAAGGATCTGATGCAGCTCGTCAATGACAAGATCACGCTCTTCGACACGATGAAGAACAAGCGGATCGCCAGAGCCGAGGTGATCGAGAAATTCGGCGTGCCGCCCGAAAAAGTCATCGAGGTGCAGGCGCTCGCCGGCGACAGCGTCGACAACGTGCCGGGCGTTCCCGGCATCGGGATCAAGACGGCGGCGCAGCTGATCGAGGAATATGGCGACGTCGAAACGCTGCTCGCCCGCGCGGGCGAGATCAAACAGCAAAAGCGCCGCGAAAATCTCATCGAGCACGCCGAAGCCGCGCGCCTGTCAAAGACGCTCGTGACGCTGAAGGACGACGTTCCGCTCCCCGAGCCGCTCGACGATTTGAAGGTCCGCCCGCTCGACGTCGCGCTCCTGACGCCGTTCCTCAAGCAAATGGAGTTCTCGACGCTGCTCCGGCGCGTCGACGGCGATCATGGCGCGGCGGCGAGCTCGGCGCCCGCGCCCTCAACAGCTCCGGCAGCCCGCGCCCGCAATGACGGCGTCGACAGGCGCCTACGAAACCGTGTTCGACGAAGCGGCGTTGAAACGCTGGATCACGTCCGCTTATGAGCGAGGGCTGGTCGCCGTCGACACCGAGACCGACGCACTCGACGCGATGGGCGCGCGGGCTCGTCGGGATCTCCTTGAGCGTCGAGGCGGGGCGCGCCTGCTACATACCGCTTGCGCACGGCGCCAAAGGGCTCGCCTTCGACGACGCCGAAACCTCGAAGCAGATGGCGCCGGAAAAAGCGCTGAAGCTCCTCAAACCGCTGCTCGAAGATCCCTCGATCCTGAAGGTCGGGCAGAATCTCAAATACGACATGCATATTTTCGCGCGTCACGGGATAAAGGTCGCGCCTTTCGACGACACGATGCTGATGTCCTACGCGCTCGATTGCGGCGTCGGCGGGCACGGCATGGACGAACTCGCCAGGCGATGGCTCGCGCACGACACGATCAAGTTTTCCGATGTCGTCGGCAGCGGCAAGAACCAGAAAACGTTCGACGAAGTCGCGATCGACAAGGCGACGGCTTACGCCGCCGAGGACGCCGACGTCACCTTGCGCCTTCACCAGCACTTGAAGCCCCGCCTCGCCGCGGAGGGAAAGGCGACGGTCTACGAAACGCTTGAACGCCCGCTGGTGCCGGTCATTCACGCGATGGAGCGCGAGGGCGTCAAGATCGACCCGTCGGTTCTGGCGCGCCTTTCCGCCGATTTCGCGCAGCGCATGGCGATGCACGAAGCGGAGGCGCACGCGCTCGCCGGCGGCGCGTTCAACATGGGATCGCCCAAGCAGATCTCGGAGATTCTGTTTGAGCGCCTCGGCCTTCCGGGCGGCAAGAAGACCGGAACCGGCGCGTGGTCGACCTCCGCCGACATTCTCGAAGAACTTGCGGCCGAAGGCCATGAACTGCCGCGCGCGATCTTGAACTGGCGCGGGCTGGCGAAACTGAAATCGACCTATACCGACGCGCTGCCGACCTCGATCAACAGGGCGACGGGTCGCGTTCACACCTCGTACTCGCTCGCCGCGACGACGACGGGGCGCCTCGCCTCGACCGATCCCAATCTCCAGAACATCCCGATACGGACGGAAGACGGAAGAAAGATCAGAACCGCCTTCGTGCCGGAGAAGGGAAACGTCCTCGTCTCCGCCGACTACAGCCAGATCGAACTGCGGCTGCTCGCGCATATCGCCGATCTGAAGTCGATGAAGGAGGCTTTCGCGAACGGCGTCGATATTCACGCGCTGACGGCGTCGGAAATGTTCGGCGTTCCCGTCGAGGGCATGGATCCGATGGTGCGTCGGCGCGCCAAGGCGATCAATTTCGGCATCATCTACGGCATTTCGGCGTTCGGTCTTGCAAACCAGCTCGGCATCGAGCGCGGCGAAGCCAAAGCCTATATCGACAGCTATTTCCAGAAATTCCCGGGCATCCGGAAATACATGGACGACACGATCGCGGGGGCGAAAAAAGCGGGCTATGTCGAGACGATCTTCGGGCGGCGCACCTATGTCGGCGGGATCAACGACAAGAACCCCGCGATGCGCGGCTACGCCGAGCGCCAGGCGATCAACGCGCCGATCCAGGGCGCGGCCGCCGACGTCATCCGCCGCGCGATGATCCGCATGCCAGCGGCGCTGGCGCGCGCAAGGCTTTCAGCAAAAATGCTGCTGCAGGTGCATGACGAACTCGTCTTCGAATGTCCCGCGAGCGAAGCCGACAAGACGATCGACGTCGCACGCAAGGTGATGGAGGATGCGCCCCATCCCGCGCTCGAAATTTCCGTGCCGCTCGTCGTCGATGCGCGCGCCGGCAAGAACTGGGACGAGGCGCATTAAGGGGACGGTCGCTCCTTTGACCGCGCTCTCCGTTCGCCCTCGCAAAGCATCCTGTCGTCGCAACCGGCCTTGCATGCGCCGCCGCGCGCTGGGAGCGTTCTCGTTTCGCGGAGGCGTCAATGCATTTGGCCATCGCCTTGGGCGCGTTCCTGCTGGCGGCGACGAACGCCGCGCCGTCGCCGGTCGAAGTTCGCGGAGGCGCGGGCAGGATCGTGTGGTCGAACAGCTACGCGAGCGCCGGCGAAGACTGGATCAACGACATCGTGGCGATGACGGACGGCGGTTTTCTCGCCGTCGGATTTCTCAATCGCGTCGATGGCGAAGCGCCGAGCGACTGGCGCGCGCTGGCGTCGAAATTCGGCGTCGACGGCGCCGTTTCGTGGACGAAGGAATTTGGAGCGGGCGGCGCGATCGACGCTTTCTGGACGGCGCGCGAACGCGATGACGGCAAGATCGTGCTTGGCGGCCTGACGACCAGAATAGGTCCCGGCGGCATCAACGCCTATGTCGCCGTCGCAAGCGCGAACGGCGAAACGCTGAAGGAAAACGGTCATGGCGCGGCGGGCTATGACCGGATTACCTCGCTTGCGCCGACGGCGGGCGGCTTCATCGGCGCGGGACATGCGGAAGGGATGGACGGCCGCGACGTCTTTCTGATCGGCCTCGACGCTGACGGCGTCGAAAGCTGGCGTCGCGTTTTTGCGGAAAAAGGATCGAACGGGGCGCTTTACATCGAGCCCGCGGGCGATGGCGATTTCATCGTCTCCGGCGGCACGTCGCCGGAAGGCATGGCCGATGCGCTCGTCATGAAAGTCGATGCGCGAGGGAACGAGATCTGGCGGCGCACGATCGGCGAGCCGCAAACGGACGACATCAATCATGGGCTTGCCGTTCTCGCCGACGGGCGCATTGCGCTCGCCGGCTATACGAACAGTTGGGGCGCGGGCGAGCACGATTTGATGCTCGCGGTCCTCAGCGCCGACGGCGACATCCTCAGCATCGAGACGATCGGGGGCGCAGGGGATGAGCGCGCCCGGCTTTTGAAAGCTGACGAGAAAGGCGGGCTCTGGATCGTCGGCCACACGGCGAGCGCCGGCGGCGATCAGGAGGCGATTCTTGTCCGCGCGGACGCCAATGGAAGGTTCGAGGAGGGCGTGGCGGTCTTTGGCGGCGCGGGCCTCGACGTCGCTTCGGCCCTGCTGCCGGTCCCCGGCGGCGATATTTTCATTGGCGGCTACACCAGCCGGAACGACGCGCCGCCGGACGCCTACGTCATGCGGCTGACGGATATCAAATTGACCGCGGACCCGGCGTTTAGCGTCACCAAGGTGCGGTGAGCCGCCGCTACAACGGCCGGTCGTCCGGCAACAGCGGCGCCGCCGGTTCGAGCGTGATCTCGATCCTCCGGTTGCCGGCGGCGTAAGGATCTTCCGGATACAGAGGAAAAGCGTCGCCCTTCCCCGCAACGCCGGCGATGCGGTCGGCGGGAAGGCCGGCGCCCTCCATGATGCGGCGCGCGGCGTTGGCGCGCGACGCCGTCAGGTCGAACGGCGAATAGGCGCCGGCGCCGGTCGCGTCGGCGTGCGCCTCGATGAAGAGGCGGTTGGCGAGCGGCTTTAGCGCCGCGCGCCGTTTCTTCGAGCAGCGCGGCGGCGAGCGGCGTCGGCTCGGCGCCGCCGGGCTCGAACATCGCGCGGCCGTCGGTGTCGACGATCAGGACCTGCAAGCCCGTTTCAGTCAGATTGACGGTGATCGCGTCGTTCGCGTCCTTGGCGATCGGGCGCATCAGAATCGCGTGTTCGATCCTTTCGCGCACGGCTTCATAGCGGCGCCGGTCGGCGGCCGCCGCTTCGAACGCGCCGCGCTTGCCGTCCATGCCGGCGGCGGGGCGCGCGGCAAGCGTTTCGTCGAGCGCTTCCCCGGTCGGCGACGTCGAAGCGATGATCGCCCCCGGCTGGCGCGGGTCGGGAACGCCGTCGAGGTTGACTTCGCCCGCATATCGCCGTTCGCGGGTGACGCCGAACGCTTCGCGGATCGATCCCGCGACGACCTGCATCTTGGTCTCGTCCTGAATGGAGAAGGAGACGATCATCACGAAGAACGTGACGAGCAAGGTCATCAGGTCGGCGAAGGTGATGAGCCACGTCGCCGACCGCTTCTTGACCGGGCGCGCATTCATGGCTCAGGCCGCCGCGCCGGCGAACTGGCCGCGCGCTTTTTCCGGAAGATAGACGATCAGCATGTCGGTGATCGCGTCCGGCGAGCGGCGCTCGGCGACCTGGCAGAGGCCGTCGATCATCAGCGAAAGATTGACTTCCTGCGCGTCGAGCTTCGAGGCGAGCTTGTCGGCGATCGGGAGTGCGATCACATAGGCGATGAGCGCGCCGTAAAGCGTCGTCAACAGCGCGATCGCCATCGCCGGGCCGATGGTTGAGGGATCCTCCATCGTCGTGAGCATTTTGACGAGGCCGACCACGGTGCCGATCATGCCGAAAGCGGGCGCTGCTTCGCCGATCGCGCGGAAGACTTTCTCGCCTTCGACCAGCCGGCGAATTTCAAGTTCTCGCTCGCGGCTCAATTGCGCACGCAACTGTTCGCTCGGCAGGCCGTCGGCGATCATCTGCTTGCCGCGCGCGAGGAACGGGTCGGAAACGGGCGCGCGCTCGAGGCCCATCGGTCCTTGACGGCGCGCGATCTGCGCGAGCGTGCGGAGCTCCTCGAGAAGGTCGCCCGGCGATTTCTTGTGGTCGAAAAACGCGGTCCTCGCGCCGGTGACGACGGCGGTTGCGACATCGTCGACGGGAAAGCGCAGCACGGTCGCCGCGGCGGCGCCGCCGACGACGATGAGAATGCTCGGCATGTTGAAGAAGACGGCGACCGCGCCCGACATCGCGATCGCGAGGCCGACGACGAAGAGACCGGCGACGATGCCGCCGACCGTGGCGAAGTCCATGCGCATGAACGAGCGTTCCCTCACAGCAAGGCGAACGTAGTCGACGCGGCGTAAAGACCGCCCTTAAGCCTTGTCTAAAATTGAGGGGTCTTCGCCGGCCGTTAACACCTGGTTGAGGAAGTCTAGCCCCAGGGGC
>CAVXVQ010000015.1:0-5942 GCA_963765165.1 uncultured Alphaproteobacteria bacterium
CCCAGTTCATCCAAAGGACGGCTGCGCTTTGAGCCGCCTGTGTCCATTGATCGGACCTCGTATGCACAGCCGGGCTCAGTGTAACACAAAGGTCTGTTTGACGCATGCGGAGCGGGCCGGCGACGCCAGTCTCGGTTCAGATAAAAGGCGTGAAAGACTGTGTTCGTCGTTCCCGGAGGTCCGAACCGTGTAGCCCGATCCCTAATAGACCTCGCCGTCCGTGCCGTCCGCGCCCGCATTGCACGGCCCGCCGGAAGCGAAGCGCCAAAGTATGGAACCGTCCGCCGAGTTGAGGGCGTGCTTATGCCCCGTCGCGTGCTGCAAGCAGACGAAGATTCCATTCGCGGAAGTGACGGCGTCACGCGCAGTCTGGAACGGATCGGGGTGCGCAGTTTGCCAGAGGATTTGACCGGTCGCCGGATCAAGAGCCGAGTTGGGAGCCCAGAAAATGCTGCCCTTTTGACCAACGCCCACGAGGTCGAGGGTCTTTTTGCCAATCTTCGTCTTCATCATCATCGGGCCTGGTCGAAGTCGAAGTCAGGTCCATCCGTGTTTGGACAGTTCTGTTCCGGTATGCCGCAGAGGGCAGCAATGCATCCGACGGTCCAGACGTCGTAGGGAATGACGACGTTCGACCATTTTACAGCGCCCGTATCCATGTCGAGTGCGACGACCGCATCAAAATAGTTTTCGGGTGCAATGCAAGCGCGCTGCGCCGCGACGCTTTTATCGGAGTTTATGATATTGCGAGTGCCGCTGTTACGCAATCAAGTAGTGATTGCGGCGCGCTGTAGTTGTTGCCGGTCGCCACGTGACTATCTTGCGGTTAGTGTCGATCGACGGCGGGCTGCCCCAAACCGCGTTGCTCGAATAACCCGCCGGCGCCATGTAGGTCTTCCATAGGGTCTGCCCTGTTTCGGCGTTGACGGCGGCGAAGCGCTTCCGCGGAAAGCGCAGCACACATAGACTAGAGCCTCGGGCGTTTAATCTGCGACATAGTTTTGGGCTTTGAAGAAGTTCCAGCATTCTTGGGCGGAGAAGAGTTTGCAGATGTCGCCGACGGCTTGCCAGAGAGCGTCGTAGGTTCGAGCGACGGCCTTTCGCAGATGCGCCTTGAGCTTCGAGAACGCCATCTCGATCGGTTCAGGTCGGGCGAGTATTTGGGCAGGAACAGGAACCATGCGCCGCGCGCGGCGAGCGCATCGGCGGCTCGTTCGCTTTTGTGCGTATTGAGATTGTCTAGAATGACGACATCGCCCTTGTTCAACGTCGGGGCGAGTTGGGTTTCGATCCAGGCCGCGAAGGCCGCGCCATCCATCGCGCCGTTGACGACCCAGGGTGCGATGAGGCTGTCGCATCTGAGCCCGGCGATGAAGGTTTGCGTGCGCCATTTGCCGAACGGCGCATCGGCCTTGAGCCGCTCCCCGCGAAGGCTACGCCCGCGCGAGCGGCACATATTGGTCTTCACCGACGTTTCATCGACGAAGACGAGGCGGCCGGGCTCCTTGCGCATCGCAGGCTGGCGATAGCAGCGCCATTCAATACGGGCGGCCTTGACGTCTGAGCGCTCTTGTTCCGACGCCAGCAGCGTTTTTTTTATAGGTGAACCCGGCCGCGCACAGCAGTTTGGAGATGTTCGACGGGTCAACAATGACGCCGCGTTCGGCGATGAGCATCGCGGCGAGCTCGGGCATGGTGATGTCCGGCTTCTCCTTTACGCGATCAATGATGTAGTCCCGGTGCGGCCCCAGCTTTCCACGGCCGCATTCGCGTCCCTGCGGCGCCGGCTCGATCGAGCCGGTCGCCTGATACCGCGCGAAGAGACGGCCCGCCGTCGACGGCGCCACATCAAACTTCTCGGCGACCGCCCGACACGTCTCGCCTCTCGCGCTCGCCCTGACCATCCGCCGCCGCAGGTCGTTCGAAATCGGTAGTCCCATGATCCACCTCCAATAACGGTAAATCACGGTTCGCCAGCACTGCAAACAGCTTTTGATTCGGAACAACCGCCCGAGGCTCTAGGCGCCGACGTGGCGCTGCAAAACGCGTCCTGAACGGAGCGACCGTAGGCGAAACAATGAAGGCATGAACGCGAGTGCCTGATTTATAGGATGCGGATGCGGATGCGAATACGCTTGCGGAACACATAGAAGGCAAGACTGCGCGGCGACGGCGATTTCGCCTCCTGTCGGCTCGGTGCGCCCGATGGTGTGAGCGCTCAAAGGGCAATATCGGTCCCATGCGGGGTGACGCCGCGACTTTTTCCTGCTTTGATCTCCTGGTCTTCGGTACCTCGCCGCGTTTCACCGGTCGGGAAGTGCTCGCGACCGGCGCCGCCTGCGGCGCGGGCGCCGATTGAGCGACAGGAGATATCCCATGAAGGAGACCGCGCGCGCGACACGCTGCGCCGTCATTGTCGGCCCTCAGGGCGCCGGCAAGACGACGCTGCTTGCCGCCATGATCACAAGAGCGGGCGGGCAGCCGCCAGCCTTCGACGCTTCGCCCGAAGCAAAAGAGTTTGGGACGACGACCGAGCCGAATTTCGCCCGCGCCGATTATCTCGGCGACAAATGGAACTTTATCGATTGCCCGGGCTCGGTTGAGTTTTTCGCGGTCGGCGCCGATATCATGGCGGCGGCGGATGTCGTCGTTCTCGTCGCCGACCCTCACATCGAACGCGCCGCAACGCTTGGACGTCATCTCAAATTCCTTGACGACCGCGACATTCCGCACATCATCTTCGTCAATCGTCTTGACGAGTTCCGAAACCCGCATCCGCGATTTGCTGGAAGCGCTGCAGGCGCAATCGTCACGGCCTCTCGTGTTGCGCCAGGCGCCGATCCGCGAGGGCGGCAGGATCGTCGGCGCTGTCGATCTCGTCAGCGAACGCGCATGGAAATACCGCGAAGGCGCCCCATCCGAGCTGATCGCGATGCCGGACTCGGCGAAGGACCGCGAGCGCGAGGCGAGGGAAGCGCTGCTCGATACGCTCGCCGATTACGATGACCGCCTGATGGAGCAAATTCTCGAGGACAAGACCCCGCCGAGCGAGGAGCTTTTCCGCCTGATGGCGAAAGAGCTTGAACAAGACCTCATCGTTCCCGTCGTGCTCGGGTCCGCCGCGCGCGGCAATGGCGTGACGCGTCTCCTCAAGCTGCTGCGGCACGAAGCGCCCGCCGTCGCTCACACGGCGAAGCGGCTGAAGCATGACGGCGGCGCATCCGTCGTCAGCGTCATTCGCACGCTTCACGCGCCTCATATCGGCAAGGTTTCCATCGCGCGCGTCTGGAAAGGCGCGATCCGGGACGGCGCAGCGATCGACGGCGCACGCGTCTCAGGCTTGCTCGCGCTCAACGGCGACGCGCGCGTGAAAAGCGATCTTGCAAATGAAGGCGATATTGTCGGCATTCCTCGCATCGACGCGCTTGATGTCGGCGACCGCGTCATTGACGGCGCAATCCGCAAGGGGCCGCCAGTCGACGCGCCGGCGCTCTATGCGCTCGCGATCCGCGCAAAGAACGACAAGGACGATGTGAAGCTGTCGGCGGCCCTCGCAAAACTTCTCGAGGAGGACCGCTCGCTGTCGACCGAACGGCACGCCGATACCGGAGAGACGGTGCTGAAGGGGCAAGGCGACGTGCACCTGCGCCTCGCGGCGGCCAAGCTCAAGGGCCGCTACAATGTCGAGGTCGCGATGACGCCGCCGAAGGCCTCCTATCGCGAGACCGTCAAGATCGGCGCCGACCACCACGCTCGTCACAAGAAGCAAAGCGGCGGGCACGGACAATTCGCCGACATCAAGGTCAAGATCAGGCCGCTCGCCCGCGGCGAGGGATTCAAATTCGACGAAATCATCCATGGCGGCTCCGTGCCGCGGCAGTTCATCCCGGCGGTTGAAGCAGGCGTCGTCGAGGCGCTGGCGGAGGGGCCGCTCGGCTTTCCCGTGGTCGATCTCGGCGTCACGCTCTATGACGGTCAGTATCATTCCGTCGACAGCAACGAGATGTCGTTCAAGATGGCCGGACGCCAGGCGATGCGCGAAGCGTTGCCGGGCTGCCAGCCGATCCTGCTTGAGCCGATCTATCAAGTGACCGTGCACACGCCCGCCGCTCAGATGAGCAAGGCTCACGCCGTCATCTCCTCGCGGCGCGGGCAGATTCTGGGCTTTGACGCGAGAGACGGTTGGCGCGAATGGGACAGCGTTACAGCGCTCCTCCCGGAGCCCGGCCTGCACGACCTCATCATCGAACTGCGTTCGATCACGCAAGGCGCAGCGACTTTTGAAGCGAAGTTCGACCGCTATGCGGAAGTCCACGGCCGCGATGCGGAAAAGATCGTCGCCGAACGGCGCCGGGAATAGGCGGCTTGCTGGCGACAGCTCCGCCGCAAATCGCGCCGCCGCCGACCCGCCCGCCGCTGTAGCCGGCCCAATAGCCGCCATTTCACGATAATTTCCCGCCGCGATTGGCCCGTGGCGGCGTCTCGGCTACAACGCTTCGTGGCGGTCCGCGCTCCTTTGTCAGGGTGATACGATGGCGATTTTACCGAGCAGCGGGTTCGCCGCGAACGGCAAACCGATTTTCAGTTGGGCTCAGGCCGCGAACCAGCTCACGAGAACCGGCAACAGCTGGTCCGCGACGCTCGATACGCCGGCGACGATCACCTACGCGTTTCGCGCGGCCGCCGGCAGCATGCCGAGCGGCGTCTCGGGATTTCAGCAATTCAACGCGGCCCAGATACAAGCGGCGGAAGCGGCGCTTCAGCTTTGGGCCGACGTCGCGAACATCATTTTTGTGCGCATCGGTATCGGGACGAGCGGCGCCGGCGCCTATTCGAACAGCGCGACGATACTTTTCGCCAATTACACGACCGAAACCGACCCGGCGTCGGCGTTCGCTTTCTTGCCGTCCCCTGGCGCGAAGGGATCTGCGTCCGCCGCCGGCGACATCTGGGTCGACGTCTCGCAGGCGGAGAACGCCGCGCCGATATTCGGCGACTTTGGACCCCATGTCCTCGCCCACGAGATCGGTCACGCGATCGGACTGACCCATCCCGGCAATTATGACGGCGGATCTCCGACCTACGCGGCGAACGCCGCTTATTGGCAGGACGCGCGGATGTTCACGATCATGAGCTATTTCGGATCGACGAATTCTGGCGGCAACCTCCCGGCCTTCTCCTGGGGTCCGCAACTTCACGACATCGCCGCCGCGCAACGGCTATACGGCGCGAACATGACGACGCGGACAGGCGACACCGTGTACGGATTCAATTCAACCGCCGGCCGGTCGCTTTTCGACATTGCGGCGCAGACGCAAGGCGCCGTTTTTTCAATTTGGGACGCCGGCGGCGTCGATACGCTGGACCTTTCCGGTTATTCGCTGAACGCGGAGATCGACTTGCGGGAAGAAAGCTTTACAAGCGCCGGCCCGACGCCGGACAACGGTCCGGCGAAATACAACATATCGATCGCGCGCGGCGTCGTCATCGAAAATGCGATCGGCGGCGCGGGCAATGACACGATTACCGGAAACGCGGCCGCGAACGCGCTCGTCGGCGCAAACGGTCGGGACTGGCTCATCGGGGTGGACAGCGGCGACACTCTGTTTGGCGCGGCTGGGGATGATACTGTCTGGGGTGGGCTCGGCCCAGACGCTCTCGACGGCGGGATTGGGGTCTGACACGGTCAATTATTCCAACTCCTCTGTGAAAGTGGTCGTTCGGCTATGGAACCAGACGGCGTCTGGGGCGGGCTCGACGGCGGAAGGCGATATGATCGCCGGATTTGAGCATGTCCTCGGCGGCGCGGCGGGGGACGCGATCGTCGGGTCTGACAATGTGTCGAACTTCATTGCAGGGAACGGCGGGAACGACGCGATTCAGGGACTGTCCGGCTACGACACCCTTCGCGGCGGCGCGGCGCGGACAATCTGAACGGCGGG
>CAVXVQ010000016.1:0-36270 GCA_963765165.1 uncultured Alphaproteobacteria bacterium
AAGCTCTACCTGAAGGATCTTGCCAGCGGCGCGCAGAAAAAGATTTACGACGCGCTCGATCTCGACATGCAGGAAGCGTGGGCCGTGCACGGCGTCTATCCGACGATGGACTGGACCCCAAATTCGAAATCCGTCGTCTTCTGGGCGGGCGGCAAAATTCGCCGGGTCTCGACCGACGGCGCCGCGGCGGAAATCCCGTTCCGCGTCAGCGATGATCGTGATGTGATCGATGCGCCGCGCCCCGCGGTCGAGGTCGCGCCGGATGCGGTGAAGACGACGATGCCGCGCTTTGCCGCCATATCGCCCGACGGCAGGACCGCCGTGTTCGAGACGCTCGGCAAGCTCTATGTGAAGTCGCTCCCGAACGGCGAACCCAAACGGCTGACCGGCTCGGACGCGGGCCTGGAATTGTTTCCCTCGTTCTCGCGCGACGGAAAGCGCATCGCCTACGTCACCTGGACGGATGCGGGGCTTGGATCGATCCGCGTGACGTCGGCGGGCGGCGGTTCAGGCTCGGCGGTGACGTCATCGCCCGGAAATTATCGCCGGCCGCGATTTTCGCCGGACGGCAAGACGATCGTCTTTGAGAAAGGCGCGAGCGGCAATCTCCTCTCCGACCGCTATGCGGAAGCGCCGGGCGTCTACCGCATCGCCGCGTCGGGCGGCGCGATGATCAAGGTGTCGGATGATGGAACCGCGCCGCATTTCGGCGCCGACAACGACCGCATCTTCATGCAGGTCTGGACGGCGATCAAACGAAGCTCGTCAGCATCGATTTGAACGGCGAGGCGAAACGCATCCACGCGACCGGCGAACTCTTCGCCAATATCAAGTCTCGCCTGACGAGCGCACCTCGCCTTCACCGAGAACTACGCCGCCTACGTCATGCCGATGACCCCGGGGCCGCAGGAGATTGGCGCCGGCAAATCGGGCTCCGCCGTTCCCGTCGTCAAGGCGAGCGCGGGCGGAACTACCTACCTGAGCTGGGCGGGCGCCGGCAAGGTCAGTTGGACCTTGGGCCGATGCTCTATTCGGCGAAGGTCGCCGACATGATTCCGGCGGCGCCGCCGAAAGCCGATGAAAAGGATCTGAAGAAATTCGATCCGCCGACAGCCGGCTTCGATCTTTCGATGACGGTTCAGGCGGAAAAGCCGGAAGCGACCGTCGCCATCATCGGCGCGCAAATCATCACCATGGCGGGCGAAAGCGGCGGCGTGATCGGGAACGGGACATCGTCATCCGCCGGCAACCGCATTGTCGCGGTCGGACCGCGCGCCGAGACGACGATCCCGTCGGCGCGCGAATGTGATCGACGCCGCGGGCAAGACGATCGTGCCCGGCTCATCGACGCGCATGCGCACGGGCCGCAGGGCGAAGACGACATCATACCCGAGCAGAACTGGTCGGCGATCGCGCATCTGGCGCTCGGCGTCACGACCATTCACGATCCTTCAAACACGGCATCCGAGATCTTCCCGTCATCCGAGATGCAGCGCGCGGGCAAGCTGCTTGCCTCGCGGCTCTTTTCGACAGGAGAAGTCGTATACGGCGCCAAGGCGCCCGGCTTCTACGCCGAGATCGAGAGCTATGACGATGCGCTGGCGCATGTGCGGCGCCTCAAAGCGCAAGGCGCGCGCTCGATCAAGAACTACAACCAGCCAAGACGCGATCAGCGACAGCAGGTCGTCGCCGCGGCGAAAGCCGAGAACATGACCGTCGTCGCCGAAGGCGCTTCGCTCTTCACGCAGGACATGACCTTGATCGCCGACGGCAATTCGACGCTCGAGCACAACATCCCGCAGGCGCGCCTTTACGAAGACGTGCGCTCGTTCTTCTCGCAAACGAAGACCGCCTATACGCCGACGCTGGTCGTCACCTATGGCGGACTTTCAGGCGATCCATACTGGCGGTACGCGACGGACGTCTGGACCCATCCGATCCTGTCAAAGCACGTGCCGCCGCATATCCTCCAGCCGAATTCCGTCCGTCGCACAAAGGCGCCGGAAGAAGACTTCGCCGATCAATACAGCGCACGCGAAGCCAAAGCCCTTTCCGACCGCGGCGTCATGGTGTCGATCGGCGCGCACGGCCAGGAGGAAGGGCTCGGCTCACATTGGGAGATGTGGTCGTTCGTTCGCGGCGGCATAAGCCGCTCGAAGCGCTGAAAGCAGCGACGGTGACGCCGGCGACGGCTCTCGGCTACATCAAGGACATCGGCACGCTCGAGGAAGGAAAACTCGCCGATCTCGTGATCCTCGACGCCAATCCGCTCGACGACATCCGCAACACCGACAAGATCGACCGGGTGATGGTGAACGGGCGCCTGTACGACGCCGAGACGATGAACGAGGTCGTGACCGGATCGCGCAAGAAGCCCAAATATTATTGGGAGTAGAATTCTGCGCGCACGAAAATGCTCCGCACCTATCACGCGTTCGTGATCGATCGATTACTATATGTAGAGACCTTCTCGTCCCGATGTCTATTAGTTGATGCAAGCGCGATATATGCCGCACTGCAACAAGCGTACACCGCCCGACCTTCACGGTCCGCGCCAAGCGGAACGGGGGGAACGCCGGAGGCGGGTCGATGTCGGTCAATGTCGCGGTAGAACTCGATAATTCAGAACACTTGGCGCCCGACGTCGGCCCGCCAAGCGACAACAAGGACGGCGGCCATGGGCGCACCAGCGTCGGCCTCGCCGGGCTCGTCGTCGGATCGGTCGGCGTCGTCTACGGCGACATCGGCACAAGTCCGATCTACGCCTTCCGCGAGGCGCTGAAAGCGGCGACCATGGACGGGGCGCTGACGCGAGCGGAGATTTTCGGCGTCACTTCCCTGATCTTGTGGGCGCTCATCCTGATCGTCACCGTCAAGTACGTGCTTATCCTTCTGCATGCGGACAATAAAGGAGAAGGCGAACGCTGTCGCTGATGACGCGGGCGCGGCGTGCGCTCGGCGGCGGGCGGGCGCCGGCGCTCATCGCGCTCGGCATGGTCGCCGGATCCTTGTTTTACGGCGACGCGATCATCACGCCGGCGATCTCAGTACTATCCGCGGTCGAGGGCCTTGGACCTCATCACGCACTCGTTCGATTATTACGTCATGCCGATCACCATCGTCATCCTGATCGGCCTTTTCGCGGCGCAGAAATGGGGAACCGGCAAGGTGGCGGCGGCCTTCGGGCCGATTACGCTCGTCTAGTTCGCAGCGCTCGCAGCGACTGGCGTCATGATCTTCGCTGAAGAGCCGTCAGTATTAGGAGCGTTCAATCCTTACTACGCAGCTGCATTTCTCGCCGAACACGGCTCGGCGGCGCTGATTACGCTCGGCGCGGTCTTCCTCGCCGTCACGGGTGCGGAAGCGCTTTATGCGGACCTTGGGCATTTCGGACGAAAGCCCATCCAGATGGCGTGGTTCATTGTCGTATTTCCAGCGCTATCTCTCAATTACCTCGGACAGGCGGCGCTCGTCATCAAGAATCCCGCTGCGGCGTCCGATCCCTTCTTCCTGATGGCGCCGGCGCCGTTCTTGCTCCCGATGGTCATCTCGCGACGCTCGCGACGATCATTGCGAGCCAGGCGGTCATCACCGGCGCCTATTCGCTGAGCCGGCAGGCAATTCAGCTTGGCTTCCTACCCCGCCTTGAAGTGCGCCATACGTCGGCAAAGGCGCGCGGCCAGATTTACATGCCGCAAATCAATTTTCTGCTATTCGTCGGCTGCCTGTTCCTTGTGATCATGTTCAAATCATCGAGCGGTCTCGCCGCCGCCTACGGCATCGCCGTCACGGGCACGATGATCGCCACGGCGTTGATGGCGTTCGTCGTGATCTGGAAAGGATGGGGTTGGAAACCCTATGCGGCCGTTGCCCTCATGGCGCCGTTTGTCATCGTCGAGGCCGTATTCCTCAGCGCAAATCTGACGAAAGTTGATGAGGGCGGCTGGCTGCCTCTCCTGCTGGCGGCAGGACGTCTTCGCGACCATGGTCACCTGGCGCAAAGGGTCGGCTATCCTTTCCCAGAAGACTCGCAAGCAGGAAACGCCGCTCGATGACGCGATCACCGCGCTCGAAGCGTCTCTCGATCACGGTTCCTGGGGCCGCGGTCTTTCTCACCACCAATCCCGAATTCGCGCCGTCCGCCCTGATGCACAACGTGAAGCATAACAAGGTTCTGCATGAGCAAAACGTCATTTTGAACATCCGTTATGCGGATGTGCCGCGCGTGCCGCGCGAAGACCGCGTTTCGTTGAGAAGTTATCGCACACCTTCGCGCGCGTGACGCTTACTTACGGCTTCATGGAAGAGCCGAACGTCCCAAAGAGCCTCGACCTTTGCCGCCGCAACGGCTGGTCGATCGAAATCATGAAAACGTCGTTCTTCCTTGCTCGGCGCTGGATCAAATCGGACCCAAGATCAGGTCTCGCGCGGTGGCAGGACGCGTTGTTCATTTCTCTCGCGCGCAACGCCGACGAGCGGCCACCGATTTCTTCGCATTGCCGACGGATCGGGTCATCGAGATCGGCACGCAGGTGACGGTTTAGGCGAACGCGCTTCGCCAGTGTTCGAACGCCGGCATCCCGCCGCTTGAAGTCCTGAAGACCGCAGGGCCAGTGAGAGCGGCGACGGCGCCCGGATGCGTCAAGGACGTACGTCAGGCGCGAATCAAGAATGCGCGCCGACAGGAGAAACACCGACAAGATCGACCGGGTAATGGTGAACAGGTATACGACGCCGAGACAATGAACGAGGTCGTGACCGGATCGCGCAAGAAGCCCAAATATTACTGGGAGTGACGACGTTTTGAGTCTCGGAAAAGGCGCGCCGACGATCGGCGCGCCCTTTTCATAGTATTCCCTTTTTTCAGGCGTAGGCGAGCGATTTTTCGATCCGGTCTCGGGCGCCCGCATGAATATTTGTCTTCTCGACGTCGCCGCCCGCCCAGGCGAGCACTTTCGGATTCATCACGCGAAACCAGAGCGGCGGGATCGCGGCGAGCAAAAAGGATCCCGGATAGCCGCTCGGCAGTTGCGGCAGATTCTCGAAATGGCGCAGCGACTGATAGGGGCGAGCGGGTTGGCGTGGTGGTCCGAATGGCGCTGCAGATGAAAGGTGATCAGGTTCGAGAAGATGTGGTTGGTGTTCCATGAATGGCGCGGCTGCACCGGCTCGTAACGGCCATTCGGCAATTTGCGTCGCAACAGACCATAGTGCTCGACGTAATTCGCCTGCGTCAGGCCGTACCAGCCGACGAAATGATGCGCGAGGATGAACGGCGCGACCTTCCATCCGAAGAGCGCGACGAGCGCGACGGCGACCGTCGCTGTGAGAGCAAAGCCGCGCAGGATCTCGTTCTCCGCCGACCAGACGCGTTTGCCGCGCTTTCTCAACATTTCAGCTTCGTTCCGCCAGCCGCGCATGAACGCGCCGGGAAGTTCGCGGCCCGCGAACTGATAGATCAACTCGCCGAGGCGCGAACTCGCGGGGTCTTCGGGCGTCGACACCCATGTGTGATGGCCGCGATTGTGCTCGACGCGAAAATGCGCGTAGCCGACGACGTTGTTCGCGAGGATGCCGAATAGTTGGCTTGCCTTGTCCTGCTTGTGGCCGAGTTCGTGTCCGACATTGATGCATCCGCTGTTGACAGTGCCGGCGCCGATCGCAAGAGCGACGAGCGACCACCACGGGAGGTCTGTGCGCGCCGACAAAGGCGGCCGTCGCAATAAGGCTCGCCCAGAAAATCGGAACCGCCGCCATGGCGAGACGCCGGTAATAGGGATCGGCGTCCATCGCCGGAACAACTTCCGCCGGGGGATTGTGACGATCTTCGCCGAGGATGGCGTCAGCGACGGGGACGACGCCGAAGATGAAGATCAGCGGGATCAGCGTCGTCAGAAGGTTGCCGCCCGTCGCGTAATAGAGTCCGATCGACAAGATCGGCACGGTCGGCAGGAACAGCGAGAACACATAGAGGTGGCGCTTGGCGTCCTTGTAGCGGACGGGCGCTCCGTCGGTCGTTTCTCCGGCGAACATCATGGCGGGCCTCCCTTTCTGCGGACGAGCGATACAAGCGTCTCCGCCCGACGACGAGTTCACGCCGCGCCAGATTTGTGGCATTTTGCGCCACATGGCCAGACCCGCCCCTGCCGACCCTGCGGACAAGATCCCCATTTCCGCTGCTTATGCGCGCGCCCTGCTGCGCCGGTTCGGCGCGACGCCAGGCGACCGCATGAATTTGCTCGCCGGAACCGGCGTCGACGAGCGTTCAATCGATGCTCCGGGCGCGGAGCTTTCGCTCTCGGCGTTGCTGCGCGTCGTCGCCAATGTCGCCCGGATTCACGGCGCGGACTGGCCGCTTGGCGCCTTGCAAATCTGGTCGACGGCGATGCAGGGAGCGATCGATGTCGCCGCCCGAAGCGCCTCGACGGTCGGCGACGCGCTTTTGATCCTTGCAAAATTCGGCGCGGTGCGCGCGCCGTTTCTCAAAGTCCGCCACCAACCCACCCGGGGCGCGATCCGCCTCGTCTTCACCAAATCGATGGAGATCGACGACGAGGTCTGGCGAGGACTCGTGCTGTCGACGGCGCTCAGCGTCACCGCCATGCTGCGTCAGATACTCGAGGACAAGAGCGCTGACCTTACGGTCACGCTTCCATGGGCGGCGTCGAACAGCGCCGCGGCGCCCAATTCGGCGCTTCAATGCAATGTCGAATACGACCCCGATGAATTCAGCCTTACTGTGCCGAAAAGCCTTGCCGCTCTCGCGTCGCCGTTTGCAGACCCGGCGCTTTGCGCTTCCGCGATGGAGGAACTTGAACAGGGCGCGCGGCGCATCGCCAGCGAGGACACTCTCGTCCTTGAATTACAACAACTGATTGCGCGGCGCCTCCCCGTAAGGCTGAGCGAAGAGGCGGCGGCCGAAAGCATCGGGCTGTCGCGCCGGAGCCTTGTGCGCCGGCTGGCGGACGGCGGCAGATCCTATCGTTCGCTTCTCGATGACTATCTGCGCGAGCGCGCGAGGATGATGCTCGCTGACGGCTCCCTGTCGCGCGAACGAATGGCGGCAGCGCTCGGCTATGCGGACCCGACGAGCTTCAGCCGCGCCTGCCGGCGATGGTTTTCCCGCCATTGACAAGGGCTCGCCGATGCTCCCCGCGCCGCTCATCTTGTGCGACGTCGTCGACATGCGCGCCGGGCCCCTGACGGATTTACGCCTCAAACGCCATCTTGCCTCCAAGCGCCGTTCCGACGACCGGAATGGTCTTTATCGTATCGAGCGGTTCGGCGAACGGGTCTCGCGCCAACATGACGAAGTCCGCCAGTTTGCCGGCGGTCAGCGACCCTTTGAGATTTTCCTCGAACGACGCGTAGGCGCCGTTCATCGTGCAGATTTCGATCGCTTCCGCGACGGAAATTCTCTGGTTTTCTCCCCAGACTTTGCCGTTCAAATCCTTGCGCGTCGTCATCGACTAAATCGCCATCAGGGGTTCAAACGGACCCGGCGGATAATCTGACGCGGGAGCGACCGGAATTCCGTAATCTAGAAACGAGCGGTGAGCGAACATGCGGCTCAGCTTTTCATCGCCATACTCGTTCCACTTGTCGCCATGATAATGGGCGTAAGTGTAGAACGGCGCCGGTATCGCGCCGATCGTCTTGATGCGCTTCAAGATCGCCTCGTTGACCAGCGTGCAGTGTTCGATGCGATACCGCGCGTCCGCGAGCGGTTTTTCCCGAAGCACGCTTTCATAGGCGTCGAGGACCATCGAAATCGCAATGTCGCCATTGGCGTGCAGCCCGATCTGGAAACCGGCGTCGCGCGCGTCATTGACGACGTCAAGCACCTGCTTTGCGTCCATGACGAGGATGCCGAAATCATCGGGCCTTCCCTCATATGGCGTCGACATCCGCATGGTGCGCTCCGACGCCGACCCGTCGACCGCGTATTTGACGGCGCCGATGCGGATCCATTCGTCTCCGAAGCCGGTGCGAAGGCCGGCGGCTTTCAGCGCTGGATAAACGGGCGAGGCGCCGCCCGGCATGAAGCACATGCGCGTGAACAACTCGCCGGCCGCGCGCGCGTCCTGGTATGAGATGAGTTCGTCGAACTCCCCCCAGGCGTTGGTGACAGACGTGACGCCCGCTGACGCCATGCGTTTCGAGACGCGTTTGACGCCTTCCTGCTGCATCGCGCGCGTCACTGTCGTGCGCTCGCCGATCTTGTCGAATATGAAGAGCGCCGTTTCGGCGACGCGCCCCGTCAGCCGGCCGTCTTCACGATAGAATTTACCGCCGAGGGGATCAGGCGAGGTCTCGTTGATGCCGGCGAGGGCGAACGCCCTTGAGTTGACGACGCCCGTGTGCCCGCCGCGATGGCGAACGATTGCGGGATGATCGGGAACCGCCTCATCGAGATCGGCGCGCGTCACCCCGCGACCGCCCTCTAATTTCTTGTCGTCATACATGTAGCCCTCGACCCAGACGCCCGGCGGCGTTTGCGCCGCTTTCATCTTCATCGCGGACTTGATTTCGCCGATCGTCCTGAAATTGACGATCGTTCCGTAAACTTCCTGAAGCGCCGACGGATGCGAATGCGCATCGATGAACCCGGGAAATACGAACTGTCCGCGCCCGTCGATCACTTGAGTGTCCCGGCCGACAAGGCCCTCGAGATCCGCGTCGGATCCGACCGCCAGAATGCGGTCGTTGAAAATCGCAAGCGCTTGCGCACGCGGCAGCGCCTTGTCGCTGGTGTAGATCGTCGCTCCCTTGACGAAGAGCGTCGCCTTGATGGCAGGCTCAGGCGCCGCCGCGGTCGGCGTCTTGGCGCAGCCGACAAGGCCCAATAAGCCCGCTCCGGAAAGAACATCTCTGCGCTTGATCATTCAGCCCTCCGCTCTTTTTGGTCGTCGCCGCGTTCGACTAGCGCTTCGGCGTTCGATGATAGATTGGAATTTCACGTCCCTTATAGGCGCCGACGCCGACGCGGCGAAAATTGTGCGCTTCGGCGACGCGGATCGATGGCGCGTTGTCCGCGTCGATGATGCAGCAAAAAGTGACGCCCGGAAGTTTCGCGTCCGCCCAGCCGAGCGCGGCGCCGAGCGCCTCCCTCGCATAGCCTTTTCCGTGCGCGCCTGGCGCCAGCATCCAGCCGAACTCCGGCATGCCCGCGAGCGACGGCGCGATGTCGCGTTTGAAGTCGGCGAGACCGATTTCGCCGATGACGGCGCCGGTCGCCTTTTCTTCGACGATCCACCAGCCATAGCCGCATATCGACCAGAGGCCCTCCATGCGCGCGAATTTGTGCCACGCGTCTTCTTCCCCGACGGGCGCGCGCGTCGTGAACCGCACGACCTCGGGCGAGGCCCAGATCGCCGCATAGGCGGGGAAATCGGCAAGCGTGCGCCCTCGAAGGATGAGGCGCTTGGTCTCAAGAAACGGCGTCATCGCGCTTTTGCGCGCGCGATGTAGCGGTCGATTTCCTGCGAGAGGACCTCGAGCGGCAGGCCGCCTTGCGTCAGAACGGCGTCGTGGAACTCGCGAATGTCGAATTTCGCGCCAAGCTCTTTTTCCGCCTTGCGCCGCAATTCCCAGATCGTCAGCTCACCCATCTTGTAGGCGAGCGCCTGCCCCGGCCAGGCGATGTAGCGGTCGACTTCGACCTCGACGTTTTTCATCGACAGCGCGGTATTCGAGGCGAGGTAGTCGATCGCCTGCTGGCGGGTCCAGCCTTGCGAATGAATGCCGGTGTCGATGACAAGGCGGCAGGCGCGCCACATCTCCATCGAGAGGCGCCCGAAATCTTCATACGGCGTCTTGTACATGCCCATCTCTACGCCGAGTTTTTCGGCGTAGAGCCCCCAGCCTTCGCCGAAGGCGTGCGGATAAAAGCGCTGGCGAAATTCGGGGGCGCCCTCGACCTCGTAAGCGAGCGCGCCTTGCAGGTGATGGCCGGGAACCGCCTCGTGCAAGGTGAGCGCCGGCAATTCGTAGAGCGGGCGTTTGTCGAGCGCGTAAGTGTTCACCCAATAGCGTCCGCCGCGTTTGCCGCCCGGCGGCGCGTTCACATAGCGTCCGCTCGTGTAGTTCGGCGCGATCTCGGCGGGCACAGGCTCAACGGAATAGGGCTGGCGCGGCAACTTGCCGAAATAGGCCGGAAGCTTTCCATCTACCGTCTTCGACAGGAACGCGGCCCGCTCCAGCAATTGGTCCGGCGTCTTGGCGTAGAATTGCTCGTCGGTGCGCAGAAAATTCAGGAACGCCGGGAAGTCGCCCTTGAATCCGGTCTTGCGGATGACGCCCGACATTTCCTTGCGGATGCGCGCGACTTCCTTGAGCCCCAGCTTGTGAATGCCGCCCGCGGTCGCATCGTCGCGCGTCGTGTAATAGCGCACGAGCGCCTCGTAATAGACGCCGCCCTCCGGCAACGCGCCCGCCCCGATCTTGTCGGCGGCGTTCGCTGCGTATTCGTCGCGCATGAAATCGGCGACCCGCCGGAACGCCGGCAGCACCGCGGTTTCCATCGTCGCCAGTCCGTCGCGCTGCAGTTCTTTTGCGCGCTTGCCCGGGATTGAGGCTGGCATCGATTTGAACGGCGCATAAAGCGGATGATCTTGCGCGGCGGGCGCCGCTTGCGCCTCGAAAGACGGCAGGATGCCCGGGAAAATCTCTTTCGGCTGGACGAAACCCTCTTTGATTCCAGCGCGCATGTTTTCGACATTCTGGTCGAGATAGACAGGCAGCGCAGCGAGGCGCTTCAGGTAATTTCTGTAATCGACTTCGTTTCGGAATGGCGTTGCGTCGACAACGAACCCCATGTCCTGATGAAACCCGCTATCGGAGAGAAACGGGATGCGCCAGGCGCGAAAGGCGGCCAGCGCGATATCGTGCTGCAGGATGAATGTGAGCAGCGACGCGTTCAGCCGGTCGGCGTCGTCGGCCTGCGAGAGATTAACCGCCTCAATGCGGGCGAGAAACGCTTTCGCCTGGTCGAGCCGCCGCATCTGGTCTTCGGGCGCGACGGATGGAAGACGGTCATTATAGTCTTCGACGCCGGCGCCGGTCGCTGTGAACGGATTCTCACGCATCTCGGTCGCCGTGTAGTCGACGAAAATCCGGTCGAGCGCCTCCGACGCCTCAGCGGAGCCAAAGGCGAGCATGACGGACGCAAGCGCGGAAACGAAGAATTTCATGAGGCCTCCCAGCAGCGAAACGGGCGGACCTTAGGCGTAACCGCCTCACCCGGCCAAGCGGGTCCGGAATAGGCGAAGGACGCGCGCCCTCTCCCCCAGAGTGGGCGCACGTCCTCCGGGCTCCGACGGAGCGGGTTCGTTGGGCGACTTCCGCCGCCAGAACCAAGCGTTGGCGCAACCGCCCAGGAGGGCGCCGGCAAATTGACCAGGCAGGGCTGAAGTGCGCTGATCCGCCGGAGGGGTGGCTTTGCGCGCCAATGCTCCCATTCGAATGTTCGTTTTTGGGGAGGACTCATGTCAGCCCGCCTCCCTGAACGGCACTCTTGCGCAGGCGGGAAAGCGTGACTGTGAGATATGTCACAGAAGCGGGCAATTATACGCGCGGCCCTTCACGGGCGCCTCTCCGGCACGTGAATAGGCTTGTTTTTGAGCGGCGTCAGAAAGCCGCTAGCGGTGCGGGCTCTGGCGCTCATCATATTGAAAGGATGCATCGATGTCGAAAAAAGGGCTCTTTATTGCCGCGATTGCGGCATTTGCCTTGGCCGCTCCCGCAGCCTTCGCCGCGTCTCCCGAAATCTTCACAGCGCGATTTTCCGATCTTGCTGTCGACGGCTATGATGCCGTCGCCTATTTCGAGACGGGCGCGCCGGCCAAGGGCGAGAAGGCGTTCTCGTATCAATTCAACGGCGCAACATGGCGATTTTCGACCGCCGCAAACCTCGAAAAGTTTACGGCGAATCCGGCCGCCTACGCGCCGCAATATGGCGGCTATTGCGCCTGGGCGGTCGCGCAGGGCTACACCGCGCCCGGCAATCCCGAAAACTGGGCGGTTCGCGACGGCAAACTCTATCTCAACTACAATGACAAGGTTCAGGCTGACTGGCTGAAAGATCCGGACGGCTTCATCACCAAGGCGAACGAGAATTGGCCGGCGGTGCTCTCCAAATAATCAACGGTTCGCCCGCAGCCGTCGTCGTTCCACGTCGGCGCCTTCAAGGGTCGCTTCGAGCGACGATTTCTGCCGAAGCAGCCGCCCGACCTCGCGCCGCCGGGACATTTGCTCGGCGACGAGAACCTCAAGCGTCGCAGTCAGTCTAGCGCGCTCATGGCGCAAGGCGCTGCGGCGCGTCTCAGCAAAGCTTGCGTCTGAGGCGTCGCCCGAATGATGCGGCGTCTCGGCAAGGCGGCCTCGCAATCCGGTGATGATCGCCCGCGTTGAATGAATCTCGCCATTGACGCCAGCCAGCGCTCGTTCCGCATGATCAAGCCTGGCAGACGCCGCCTCCAGCCTCTTGCCGATATCAGCGAAATTCCTGGCGGTCATCAATTTCGCCCCGCCTTGAGCATCGCATCGGCAAAGTGAATCGCAGCTCGAATCGGCGAGCTGTCCGAACAAGAGAAAACACCCATGAACGCAACTCCTGATATATGCGCTGCAACATTGCTATCATCGGTTGTTGATCGTTAAGGGTTCGCTAAGCCCGACGCAGGCCCGAGAAAGCCGGGACCATTGGGCGGGCCTTTTGCCCTTTATTTGGCTCTTCCTGGACGTTTCAGCCTGAAGAGCCCTGCTTTCGCTGCTGATATTCGCAGGGCTAATTCGCCGGCCAAAGCGCGCCCTCCCGCCTCGCAATCATGCGCGGCGCCGCTTGCTCACCCTGCGGCGGCCAGACGCGTGCGTGACCGGATCGCCGTAATCGCCAAATTGTCAAAGAGCCGCATCGCCGCTCGCCAGGAGCGACGACTTATCTGCATCTGGTCCGTCGTCGACGCGATTCAAGCGGCGGTTTGCGTGCGTTTTTCCGGTCGATTTCCCGCCCTCGGGGAATCGCTTTCCGGCGCCGCGCGCCGCGATGAAACCAGCGTGCCGTGATCGCCATTCAGTCGTCGCACTCTGATCGCGACATCATGTGACGCGGCGAAGTCGATCGCTTTGACCTGCAATAATTTGCCGGCGACTTCCCTTGCGCCTTGCCAGTCGAGCAATCGATAGCGAAGGGCGCCGTCTGCCTTCGCGGGATCGCGGTCGTAAACGCCGTCAACGTCCTTGATGAGCATTGTTTCGGCAAGACCGAGGGCGGACGCGATAAAGACGGCGGTGAGATCGGAGCCGCCGCGCCCGAGGAGCACCGGCGTTCCATCCTCGCCTAACGCGACAAAGCCGGGAACGATGACGACATCGCGCCGCGTCAGCTCATCGAGCAGGCGGTCGGCGTCAATCGACTTCGGATGGGCGTCGTCAACAGGTCCTCCCGCGCTTAAGGAAAGCTCATGCGCGCCGAGAATTCGCGCGTCGAGGTGGGCCGCCTCGCAGGCGATCGCGAGCAGAGCGGCGCTTTTTTCCTCGCCCAGGGCGACTAGACGCGGCGCATGGCGCGAATTTCCCGCAGCGCCTGCCGCAGCGGCTTCGGCGATCAGTGCATCGGTTTCCCCCGCGAAGGCCGACACGACCGCAACCATTTTGCACCCCTCGCGCGACTGCCGGCAAATCTCGCTGACGACCGATGGGAGATCGTCCTTCGTCCGCAACACGGACGAGCCGAATTTGAGGACGACGACATCCTTCGCCGAAGCATCAACCGGGGCGCCGAAAAGCAGGGCGTTTTCGAAATCAGCACGCATTGGCTTCACTTTGTTTTCGAAGGAGGGAGATTTTTGCGGCGGAAGGCGCGGCCACGGAATCAAGCGCGGCGAAAATATCGCGAATGAGATCTTGCTGATGCTCGAGCCCGATAGAAAAACGGACGAGGCGGGAGGAAATGCCGGCAAGCGCTCGCGCCTCTGGCGTCATTGACGCGTGCGTCATCGTCGCCGGTGTGCAAACGAGACTCTCAAACCCGCCGAGCGATTCTGCGATTGTGAAGATCCTCAGCGCCCGAAGCACGGCCAGCACATCGACGCCTTCAGCGAGTTCGACGCTCAGCATGGCGCCAAAGCCGCGCTGCTGCCGGCGCGCGAGATCGTGCCCGGGATGCGCGGGAAGTCCCGGATAATAGACCGCCCGGACCCGATCGTCGGATGCGAGCGCCGCCGCGACGGCGCCCGCCGTTTCCTGCTGGCGCTCGATGCGCGGAAACAAGGTTCTAAGGCCGCGTAGCGTCAGGTACGCGTCGAACGGCGCGCCGGTGACGCCGGTGCAATTCGCCCACCAGGCGAGGTCGTCGCCGAGCGCCTTGTCGCGCGCCAGAACCGCGCCGCCGACGACGTCGCTGTGTCCGTTGATGTATTTCGTCGTCGAATGAACGACGATGTCGCAGCCAAGCGACAGCGGTTGCTGCAGCGCGGGCGAGAGGAACGTGTTGTCGGCGACGACGATCGCGCCCGACGCCTTCGCCGCCGCGGCGACGGCGGCGATGTCGGTGATCCTCAGCAACGGATTGCTCGGCGTTTCGATGAGAACGAGCTTCGGTTTTCGCGTCAGCGCCGCCGCAAGCGCGGTTGCATCCGTCTGGTTCACAAATTCGACGTCGAAATGTCCGCGCCGTGCGCGCGCCGACAAGAGCCGGTGGGTTCCGCCATAACAATCATGCGGCGCGATCACGAGATCGCCGGGATGGACGAGATTGAGCGGCAGATCGACCGCGGCCATGCCGGTGGCCGTGATGACGCCGCGCTCGGCGCCTTCGAGATCGGCGAGAGCCTGCGCTAGCTCGCTGCGTGTCGGATTGCCCGACCGCGAGTAATCGTAAGCTGGTTTTTCCGAAGGGTCGCGCCAGCCGAACGTTGCGGACAAATGAAGCGGCGGGGAGACGCCGCGATAGGTTGGGTCAGCGGCGACGGCGGCTGAAGCGACAATTGTTTCCGGACGCAACGAGAGAGTCATGGCGGCTATTCCTCGATGAATGATTTGATGACAGGGCCGATCGTCGCCGCTTCCTTGAGGAAGCCGTCATGGCCGTAGAGGGAATCGAAGGCGAAATAAGACCCGCGTGCGACCTGCGCCGCGAGATCTTCGATGTCATTTGCCGGAACCAGGCGGTCGCTTCGAGACGCGAGCAGCAGCGCTGGAGCGATTATTCTCGCCGCATCCACTGCGTGACGGTCGATCGAATCCGAAAGCGTGACATAGCGATCCGGCGCCATCTTATAGGCGTCGCCGCGTGCGATCAGATAGCGACACACCTCATAGGGATCGCCGGCGGCTTCGCCGGGCGCATGGGCAAAACGCTCGGCGAATTCCTCCGGCGTTCGGTACGTCACCATGGCGATCTGCCGTGCAAGCGACACGCCGTCCTCCGCGGCGCCGACGCGTTGGGCGAACTCGACGATGCGTCGCTGGACGCCGCGAAGCGCCGTCGCCGCCGGATGGGGACGGTCGGCGGCGGAAATGACGCACAGTTTTTCGAGCCGATCGGGAAATTGCTCCGCGAAAGCGAGAGCGACCATGCCGCCATAGGATGCGCCGACGAACGCTTTCAGCGTCGCGACGTTGATCGTCTCAAGCGCATCGGCGAGCGCGCGCGCCTGATCCTGGCTGGCGATTGTGCGCGCGGTTTCGCCGTCATTCGGCAGAAAGTCGAAGCCGATAACGCAGTATTGGTCGAGATCGACCGGGCCGTTTGCGCGCACGATATCGCGCCACCAGCCCCTCTCCTGCCGGTAATCCGCGGCCGCGCGTCCGGCGGAGACGCCCCCCGCGACGACGATCGCCGGTGACGACGGATCTCCGTGAATGCGCAGGCGAATTTCCGGGCGGCAGAGCTTTTCGCCCGACCGGAGACGAAATTCAGGCGGCAGCAGCACGCCGATGTCGCACACGGCGGGGGGCGAATTGCGGTCGTGTTCGGATAGTCGAACGGCGGCGGTCATGGGTCGGCCTCTGCATTCTCGTCGTCAGCGCAACAAGTAATTCGCAGAGACCCAATCGGACGCGGGGCTAGCCGCATTCGTCCGAACTCATCTCTCGAAACGACTGGCTGAAAACAGCAACCGTCTCGAAGGAATTGGCACCTTTCCAAATGACAGGGTGTCGTTTGGCGGTTGCCCCAGCGTCAAAGGGCCTGTCCCTCAGCTGGTCTTGATGAGCGTTGGCGGCGAAACTAGCCGCAAAATTTTTCGCGTCAACCGAAATTTTCGCTCAGCGCGCCGCCTGCGGCCGATGATCCGTAGGCGAATGACAAGCTGAACCGGCCGCTGGCGTCGCCGCTGCCGGGTCGTCCCAGCCGCCGCTTCCATCGGCCAACCGGCGGAATCAGCAAGATTTTACGGGGACGACGACATTTCCTGAGGCGGCTTTGTGGAGACGCTTTTTCGACGCACGCGCCGATCCCGCAGGATGCGGCGCTCACGGGCCTATTAGATAAAATCAGTGAAAAGTGGCGCGAGTGACGGGACTTGAACCCGCGGCCTCCGGCGTGACAGGCCGGCGCTCTAACCAACTGAGCTACACCCGCATGCGCCCAAGGCGCGCTGAGAGCGCGGTGGATAGTCCGGGCTTGGGCGAAGGTCAAGACGCCCGGCGCCGGGTCGATCCAACCAGCGAAAAGTCCTTCAAAGACCGGCCTGTTGGCGCGGCCGCCGCCCGGCGCCCTAGGCGCGGTCCGGGCCGACCCGCACGACCGCCTTGCCGAAATTTTCGCCATTGAAGAGGCCGATGAAGGCGTTCGGGCGCCTGACTCTATGTCCGTCGTAAACCAACTCGCGGAATTTGATCTTTCCCTGCGCCAGCGAGCGGCGCGACCTCGGACTGCGAATTGCGGCGCGAGGTGGAGATAGATCGACACGATAAAGCCCTGCACCTTCACGCTCCGAGCGATGAGGTTGAGCGAGATTTGCGGGCCGGGTTCGAGTTCGGCGTTGTTGTACATCGAGATCATGCCGCAAAGCGCGATCGTCCGCCAAAGGCGATGCAGTTGAGCGCGGCTTCGAGATGCATGCCGCCGACATTTTCAAATAGCAATCGATTCGTCCGGGGCGGCTGCGCCAAGCGCCTTGGTGAGGACGCGAAGCATTCTTGTAGTCGCGATAATTGAGCGCGACGTCCGCGCCGCCCTCTTTCAAAAGCCAGTCGCATTTCTCTTTCGAGCCGGCCGAGGCGACGACGCGCGCGTCCCTTGATCTTGGCGAGCTGGCAGACAAGCGAGCCGACAGCGCCTGCAGCGCCGGATACGAACACGGTGTCGCCGGGATTGGGCTTCAGGATTTCGTCGATCCCGGCCCAAGCCGTCAGCCCCGGCATGCCGAGGACGCCAAGGATAGGCCGAAAGCGGCGCGATGGCGGATCGACCTTGGTCAGGCCGTCCCCGTTCGAAGTTCCGAATTCCGCCAGCCGCCCTGAAAGCGCGACCGCATAGTCGCCGGGCAGAAAAATTCGGATTCTTCGAATTCGATCACTTCGCGACCGCGCCGCCTTCAAGCGGCTCGGTCAGCGAGAAGGCGGGAATGTAGCTCTTGACCTCCGGGCGCATGCGCCCGCGCATGTAGGGATCGACCGACATCCACACCGTGCGCAATTGAACTTCGCCCGTCTTTCGGCGCAGCGCGTTTCAAAACTGAACGAATGTGACGAAATGGTGCGCCGACGGAAGGCCTGGCGGATAGGATTTCAGAAAAATCGCCTTGCCGGTTTTCGCGCCCATGCAGAACTCCATTTTTTTGCTGCTCGCGGACAGGTATTGACCCGGTGGCAACAAGCCGCACAGCAATGCTCCGCCGCGTGCCGCCTTAATTTGGCCCCATCCCCGCCCCAATCTCGCCGCTTGAGCCTCCCGGATGTTCCGTCAGTCATGGAAGTCGGCTGCAAAGGGGCGCGCACAGGACCGTCATCAAAAACCGACGCCCCGCCATCGAAGGAGGAGCAGACGATGAAAATGATGATGATCGGCGCGGCCTCGCTGGCGCTTCGGCCGCGGGCTGCGAATCGACTGGCGAAGGCGCCCTTTACGGCGCGGCGATCGGCGCGGCCGGCGGCGCAGTCGCAGGTGAGATCTTCGCGGGCCGTCCGGGCAAAGGCGCGGCCTATGGCGCGCTCATCGGGGCCGCCATCGGCGCCTATGAGGGATGCTCGCGGGCCGGCACGTGTTTCGGCCGCGCTCGCGATCACGGCCGCCGCAATTATGATCGCTACGACGATCGGTATTACTACGAGGATCCCTATTACGGGGACACCTACTGGGAAGACGGCTAGTTCCGTCGTTATGGCCAGCGCGGATATCGCGGCGGCGACGACGAGTACTGCCGCTAGATCGAATAAAGCAGCTTGGTGACAAGAAGCATGCTCCGGGCCCGCGTCAGCGATGACGCGGGCTTTTTTCCGCGTCCCGGCGCCTTATTCATCGCTCCATAGCGCGGCTCACGGAACAATGGTCTCCAGGAAGTGTTCTCCCTAGTCAGATTCCCCCAACACGAAGGAGCGCCCATGAAAACCCTCTTAATGCCCATCTCGGCCGCCGGCATGATGCTGGCCGCCTGCACCAGCTCGGGAACCGCCGAGCGCAACGCTCTTTACGGCGCCGCCGCCGGCGCCGCTGCTGGCGCTATCGCGGGCGAAGTGATCGCCGGCAGTCCCGGCAAAGGCGCGCTGATCGGGGCTGGCGTCGGCGTCGTCGGCGGAGCGATCGTCGGTTGCGCCCGCGCGGACGATTGCTTCGGCAGAGCCCGCGACAACAACGATCGGCGTCGTGACGAAAATGCGGATCGCTATTATTACGTCGATCCCGACACCAGGGACACCTGGTGGGAGAATGGCGAGTTTCGCAGCTACGGGCCCGGACGTCCGTAGGCTCGCAGTTTGATCCCCAGCGATTTAATGAGCGTCAGAAATCTTCCTGGCGCTCTTTTTCTTTCCCATCTGGCTTAATGCGATGAGCGTCATGGTCGGCACGAAGCCGTCCAGCGGCTCAATCGGGTTGAGAGCTTCCCAAAATGCGAGCAACCCAACTGGACCCCAGAGTACGAATGCGATTGCACCGAAGATGAGATCGACGGCGATCCCCGTTCCTGGAAGCATCGCCAGAATGCTGAAATCAAGAATATCCAGCAGGACCGCGAGCGCGAGTTTCGCCACATCCGATTTCATCAGCGTTTCCCCTCGTTCCGAATGAACGCCGCCGTTTCATCAATCGTCCGCGCGCTCTCCGGCATCAACGGCTTGAACAATGGCCATATGTGGACCAGCCCTTTTTCAAGCCTGAACTCGACATCGACGCCAGCCGCCCGCATTTTCTCGACTAACCGGACGGCATCGTCACGCAGGACCTCAGCGTCGCTTGCAAAAACGATGCAGCGCGGCAGGGTCTCGAACCGACCGTAAAGCGGCGAAACGCGCGGATCGTCGAGCGCCAGCGCGCCAGCATAGCGCGCGCCGCCGCGACGGATCGTGTCGGACGAAAACATCGCGTCGCTTTGCGAATTCTCGTCGAGCGATCGTCCCCGCGCCGCAAGGTCCGCCCATGGAGAAAACAGGAACGCGCCGCCCGGTAGCGCCGCCTGCCGATCGCGCAGGTCTGCATCATGGCGAGCGCGATACCGCCGCCCGCCGAATCGCCGCCGACAAAAATTTCGTCGGGACGCGTCCCGAGTTCGACGAGCCAGTCCCAGGCGGCGAGCGCGTCCTCGATCGCGGCGGGACAGGGATGTTGGGGCGCCAGGCGATAATCGAGCGAGAAGACTGGCGCCTGCACCGCCGCCGCGACGCCGCAACTGATCGGCGCCATCAGCCGCGGCGAGCCGAAAACATAGCCGCCGCCGTGAAAGTAAAAAATCGTCCGCCCCGGCCTCGTCGTCGCCGGCCGCTGCCATTCGCCGCGCACCGGCGTCGTGACCTGCGTTCTCGTCACCGATTTCGGCAATAGCTGAAGCGATCCCGCTTCCATCAGCGCCCGCAATTTTACGGGCTCGATATCCGGCAGGGGAAGCGCCTTCAATTTCGTTCGCACGTAGCGGTTGACCAATCGGGCGCGCAGGCTGGGCATCAAGAACTCCGGGTCGGGCTCAAAGCGCCTAACACCTTATGGCGTGGCCCTTCGCGGCGCCAGCGCCGGGTGCAGACGCATTGCCTTCCAGCATCAGGTATTTCGCCGCAAAGCGTTTTGATCAGCGCTCGTAACGCCGCAAGGTCTGATCGATCCGTCCAAAGATCGAGTGGCCTTTGGCGTCGCGCATCTCGATCTCGACGCGGTCGCCGAAGCGCATGAAAGGCGTCTCCGCCTTGCCGGCAGGAGGGTCTCGACCACGCGGACTTCGGCGATGCACGAATAGCCCGACGCCGCCCTCTGCGATCGGCTTGCCGGGGCCGCCATCGCACCTTGTTCGAAACCGTGCCGGACCCGATGATGGTTCCGGCGCAAAGCGGACGCGTCTTGGCCGCGTGCGCGATCAGCGTCCCGAAATCGAAGGTCATATCGACGCCGGCGTTGGCCCGGCCGAAAGGCTTGCCGTTGAGCGCGACTTCGAGCGGCAGATGGAGCTTGCCGTCCTTCCATGCCGACCCCAGCGCATCGGGCGTCGCGGCGCACGGGCGCAAACCCCGACGACGGTTTCGACTGAAAGAAACCGAAGCCCTTGGCCGAGCTCATCCGGAATGAGGCCCGCGCAGCGACACGTCGTTGACCAGCGTCACCAGCCGGATGAGGCGAGCGCGTCCGCAGCGCGCGGCGCCCATCGGCACATCGCCGGTGATGACCGCGACTTCCGCCTCCATATCGACGCCGCAGCCTCGTCCTCCGCCATCAGAATGCGTCGCGCGGCCCGAGGAAACTGTCCGAACCGCCCTGGTACATCAGAGGTTCGGTCCAAAAGCTCGCCGGCATCTCGGCGCCGCGCGCTTTTCGCACAAGCTGCACATGATTGACGTAGGCCGATCCGTCAGCCCACTGAAAACTACGCGGCAAGGGCGAGGCGCAGTCGCGCTCATGGAAGCGCTCGACCGGAGCCGCGCCGACTTCAAGGCTTTGCGCCAGCTCGCGCAGATGCGGTTCGGCCTCGTCCCAGTCGTCGAGCGCCGCCTGCAGGGTGGGCGCGATGCGCGTCGCATCCGTGAAGCGCGTCAGGTCGTTGGAAACGATGGCCAGCCGTCCGTCGCGTCCGAATTTCAGAGAAGCGAGTTTCATCTAGCGTCCTTACTTGCTGTTTTCTCTTGAATAGACCAACACGCCCTCCTTAGCGACGGCAGGGCCAACCACTGTTGTGCAAATTTCCGGGTTGCCAAGCTGAAGATCGATTTTGACGGGAAGCAACTGCTGCAGTGAGATTTTCCAGTCAATACTCAAAAAGTGCCAGCGCGTATAGGCGTCCTCCGTTGGGTGCTGGCTCCGAACCATAACAGCAATATCGAGATCGCTTGAAGGGGTGCCTTCGCCGCGCGCGTAACTGCCGAAGACGTATACGGCTGCAATGTCAGTACGCTTTTCCGCCCATTTCGAAATTTCGGAGATCCAAGCCTGAGGAATTTTCAAGTTGGCGTCTTCCAGCTGTCGACATAGCCGGCGAATTCGACCGACGACGCGCCCTCGCCGATTTCGAGCGGATCGCGCGTGTCGATCATGACGGCGTATTCGTCGGTCGCGGCCTTCTTTGGCTCCAGCATGTTCTTCAGCGCCTTCGGGTGCGGGCCGTGCGTGAAGCCGGACGGATGGAACGTCATCATGCCGGCGTCGATATTGTCGCGGCTGAAGAAGTCGCCCGCGTGATAGAACAGGACCTCGTCGTAATCGTCATTATTGTGGAAAAACGGAACCTTCAGCGCGCCGGGATCGGTTTCGAACGGACGCGGCGCGAAGGTGCAGATGACGAAACGGTCCGCAACGAACGTCGTGTGCGCCGACGGCGGGACGTGATAGCGATGGCTCATCAGCGGGCGGATGTGCTTCACATTGATGCGCACCGGCGACAGCTCGCCATGCCAGCCGACGACATCAAGCGGATTGTAAGGGTAGGTCGCGACCGACATCTCGCCGCGCTTCTTGATTTCGACGCGCGTCTCGCGATCGTCGCGCTGATGCTCCTTGAACGCCGCATCGATCTTCGGCGCGTCGAACAGGGCGGGATCGAAGACGGCGTGATTTCCCATCATGCCTTTGTCAGGCAGCGTGAAATGCGAATTCGTCGCCTCGATCATCAGGATGCTCAGCGTCGATTTCGGCGAAAGGCGCCACATCGTGCCGCGCGGAAGGACGAGATAGTCGCCCGCCTCGAACGCGAGATGGCCATAGTCGCAGAAAAGATCGCCGGCGCCGGCATGAATGAACAAAACCTGATCGCCGTCGCCATTGCGCGCGAGCGACGGCATCGGCTTGGCGAGCTTCCAGAACCGCAGCTCGGTCGCGCGATTGTAGAGCACCTTCGGCGCGGCCCATGGGCTCGCCGGCGCCTCGTTCAGCGCCGCAAGGTTGAACGCGCGCGGCCGGAGCGGCCCTTCGAAATTCGACCAGCCGGTCGGCGGGCGCTTGTGATGAAGGAACGCCGCCGGGCCGAAAAACCCCTCTTTCGAAATTTCACGCTCATAGGTGCCCGCCGGCATGTCGGCATGGGCCTGCCGGGAGGCCTCCCCCTCGATCCGCGACGCCGTGATCCATTTCCGCATGGGGTCCTCCCTGAATTAGTAACAGATGTTACCATCTAAAGCGGGATGCTTCAACCTTCCGAGAGGCGTCCTTGCCCCGCCACTTTGAAGCGGCCATATCGCGACGGTCTGATGGAGAACAAATGCGCACGAAGCTTTTGATCCTCGGCTCCGGCCGCCGCCGGCCTGACGGCGGCGATTTATGCCGCGCGCGCGAGGGCTGAAACCGCTCGTCGTTCACGGTCTTCAGCCGGGCGGGCAGATGACGATCACGACCGATGTCGAGAATTATCCGGGCTTCGCCGATGTGATCCAGGGCCCCTGGCTCATGGAGCAGATGACGAAGCAGGCCGAACATGTCGGCGCTGAATTCGCCAACGACATCATCGTCGATGTCGATCTCTCGAAGCGGCCTTTCCGCCTCAAGGGCGACAGCGGCGAGGTCTATGAGGCCGAGGCGCTCATCATCGCGACCGGCGCGCAGGCCAAATGGCTTGGCCTCCCGTCGGAGCAGAAGTTTCAGGGCTTCGGCGTTTCGGCGTGCGCAACCTGCGACGGCTTTTTCTATCGCGGCAAGGATGTGGTCGTGGTCGGCGGCGGCAACACGGCGGTTGAAGAGGCGCTTTATCTCTCCGGCCTTGCCGAAGTCGGTGACCGTCGTTCACCGGCGCGACGCACTTCCGTGCAGAGAAGATTTTGCAGGATCGTCTGTTCGCGAAGAAGAATGTCGAGATCGTCTGGGATCATGCAGATCGATGAAATCCTCGGCGACCGAGCAGCCGCCGTGCGTGACCGGCGTCAGCGCTGAAGCACGTCAAGACCGGCGCGGCGAGAGACATTGAGACCGACGGCGTCTTCGTCGCCATCGGCCACAAGCCGGCGACGGAATTGTTCGCCGGCAAACTCAAGATGAAGACGAACGGCTATCTGATCGTGAAGCCGGGGTCGGTCGAAACCGACATTCCGGGCGTTTTTGCCGCCGGCGACGTCACCGACGATATCTACCGTCAGGCGGTCACCGCCGCCGGCATGGGCTGCATGGCCGCGCTCGAAGCGGAGCGGTTTCTGGCCGGGCGCGAATTCGGCGCCGGACATTAGCGGGCCGCGCGCTCTCATTGAAGGAGCTGAAACCGAAATGACCGCTTCCACCGCCATCCTCGCCGGCGGCTGCTTCTGGGGCGATTGAGGATTTGTTCCGGAAACTGCCGGGCGTCTCAACACCGAAGTCGGCTACACGGGCGGCAGCGCTGAAGAAGCCGACTACAAACAGGTCAAGACCGGCTCGACCGGTCACGCCGAAGCGATCCGCATCGCCTTCGATCCCGCGCGAATAACCTTATCGCGATCTGCTCGAATTCTTCTTCCAGATTCACGATCCGACGACGAAGGACCGCCAGGGCAACGACATCGGCTCGCAATACCGCTCGGCGATCTTTTATCTGAGTGCGGAGCAAAAGGCCGAGGCGCGAAAAGACCATCGCCGAGATCGAGAATCCGGCGTCTGGCCGGGAAAATCGTGACGCAGGTCCTTGCCGCCGGCGACTGGTGGGACGCCGAGGACTATCATCAGGACTATCTCGACAAATATCCCGAAGGCTACACCTGCCATTTCATCCGGCCGGAGTGGCGCCTCAAATAGCGCAGTTGTTCCGGCGCAAACGACTACGCGCCCGCGAACAGTCGTTCCTTTTGCGCGTAAATATCCTGCGCGCTGTATTTTTCGACGATCGTCCGGCGCGCCGCGGCGCGCATCGGCGCGTATTTTTCAGGGCTTTCAAGCGCTCTGACAATGGCCCGGGCGATCGCCTGCACATTGTAGAAGTCGGCGAGAACCCCGTTTTCGCCGTCCTGAATGAGTTCCTTCACCGGATCGGTGTCTGATCCGAGAACGAGGCAGCCGGCGCTCATCGCCTCCATCATCGACCAGGAAAGGACGAACGGCACGGTCAAATAGACGTGTACGGACGACGCCTGCAGCACTTTCAGATACTGATCGCGCGGAATGAGGCCGGTGAAATGGAGCCGCGTCTCGTCGAAGCTGTGCTGCGCGAGCATCCGCTTCTTCCAGCTGTCGCCTTCCGGCAATTTGCGCCCGTAGGCGACGCGGTCTTCTCCGGCGACGACGATGTGGGCTTGCGGCCGGCGCCGCTGGACCTCAGCGGCGGCGGCCATGAATTCCGGAAAGCCGCGATAGGGCTCCATCCCTCGCGCGACATAGGTGACGATCTCGCTCGCATGGGAAAGATCGAGCCCCGGCAGCACGAGTTTTGCGCCTGGCGCCGGCGCATAAGTCTCCACATCGACGCCGTCGTGCAGGACTTTCAGCTTGTCGGCGATGATCGGCGGGAACTGGCTTTTCTGATAGGCCGTCGGCACAAGGCCGAAGTCGCAGGCGGCAAGATCCGTCAGGATCGTCGCGTTTCGTCCGCGCGTCCGCAGCAATTGGTCTTCGGATTGCTTTTCGTCTTCGCCTTTCATGAAAGCGACGTCGGGACCGACCGGCTGATAATACCATTCGAAATAGCCGATATAGCGCGCGTCCGGCCAGACGTCCTTCAGATACATGCCGTTGCCCCAACCGGAGTGGGCCATCATGACGTCGGGCTTGAGGCCTTTCGCCTTCAGCGCAAGGCAGGCGCGCGCGGCCGCCTGTCCGTTGATCGCGGCTTTCTCGAACGAGGCGGCGTAGGGATGAACGCCCTTTGTGATGTCGCGGTGCGGTTTGTAATTGAAGGTCTTGAAATTGGGCGCGGCCGCGCCTTCGCGCTGCGTGCCGAAGACGACTTCCCAGCCCTTGCGGGCGAGATAGTCGCCGATAGGCCCGAACTGCGCGGGGAAATTATCGTGCAGGAAGAGAATTCGCATGGCCCCGCGCGTCACTCTTCCCTGAGCGCCCGCGAGAACGCATCGGTCAGCGGTTTCAGGAGATAGCTGATCGCCGGCTGCGCGCCGGTGCGGATGAAGGATTCCGCAGGCATGCCGGGAAGCAGAGTCTGTCCGTTCAACACCTGCTCCAGTTCTTCCTGAGGCGGAAGATCGATGAGCACGAGGAAATACGGAAATCCGGATTCCTTGTCGACCATATTGTCGGCCGAGACCTGCCGCACGGCGCCGATCGCTTCGGGCGTCGTCCGGGCGTTCAGCGCCGAGAAGCGGATGACGGCCTCCTGCCCCGGCTTCACCTTGTCGACGTCGCGCGGCGCGATCCGCGCGGCGACGACGAGCGAGTCGCCTTCCGGCACGATGTCCATGACCGGCGTTCCAGGGCCGATGACGCCGCCGATCGTGTGAAAGGCAAGGCCAAGCACGACGCCGTCCTCAGGCGCGCGAATTTCAGACCGCCGCAAGGCGCCGAGCGCCGCTGTGCGCCGCTCGGTCACCCCCGAGATCTGCACTTCGAGCTCCTGCGATTCATTGATCGCATCTTCGCGCGTCTTCTGGCCGAGCCGCTCTATTTCGAGCTTGGCCTCGGAAATGACGCTTTCCGCTTCCGCGCTCGCCGCGACCAGCTGGCCCTGCTGTCCGGCGATCGATTCCCTGGCGCGTTCAAGTTCGCGCACGCGCGTCATCGGCGCGAACCCTTCCGCGTTCAGCCGCTTGACGCCGTCAAGTTCTTCGCCGACGAGCCGTGACTGTTCGCGCAGCGACTTCAGCTGCGTCTGGTATCCCTGAATTCGTTTCGACTGCTGGACCATCCGCTCCTGCATGAGCGCGATCTGGGTTTTTCGCGTCGCCTCGCGCGCGGCGAGCAGGCTCGTCTGGCCATCGAGATTGTCCGAATAATCAAGGTCGGCAGGCGCGAAGCGAAAGGCAAGCGAGCCTTCGGGAACCTCCGACAACCCGTCGCGCTCCGCGTAGAGGCGGGCGAGGCGGGCGACCCCTTCCGCGAGCTGCGCGGTCAGGAGATCGACGTTTGCGCGGGTCACCGTATCGTCGAGATCGACCAGGAGGTCGCCGGCTTTGACGGCCTGTCCTTCCTTGACGAGAATTTTGCGGATGACGCCGCCTTCAAAGTGCTGGATCGTCTTGCGGCTGGTTTCGACCGAAAGCTGGCCGGGCGCGATGACGGCGCTGTTGATCGGCGCGACGATCGACCAAAGGAGGAGCCCGCCGAAGAGGACCGCGGCCGAAATCCATCCAAGCCGCGTGAAGCGGCCCGCGTCATCCGGTTGTGCGATTGGCGATGACATTGGACTCCGTTTCAGCCGCCTTCTTGCCGCCTGAGATTGAGGGAACGCCCGGCGCAAGCTTGGCCATGACCTCATCGCGCGGACCATAGGCGCGCGGCTCGCCGTCGACGAGCATCAGCAGCCGGTCGACATGCGTGATCGCGCTCGGCCGGTGCGCGACGACGACGATCGCCGCCCCGCGCTGCTTCATCGAGACGATGGCGTTCGAGAGCGCGACGTCGCCCTCGGCGTCGAGGTTGGCGTTCGGTTCATCAAGGACCACAAGCACGGGATTGCGGAAGAGCGCGCGCGCAAGACCGATGCGCTGGCGCTGGCCGACCGACAGGCGCTGCCGCGCTCGCCGACATCCGTTTCAAATCCGTCCGTGAGCGCCAGCACAAGCTGCATGGCCCCCGCCGCCTGCGCCGCAGCGATGATTTCATCGTCAGTCGCCGTCGCGTCGAAGCGCGCGATATTCTGCGCAACGGTTCCCGCGAACAGTTCGGCTTCCTGCGGCAGGTAGCCGACATAAGGGCCGACTTCGTCCCGGTTCCAGCCGAGAAGATCGGCGCCGTCGAGGCGAACTTCGCCGGAGACGACGCGCTCGACCCCGACCAGGGCGCGCGCGAGCGTCGATTTGCCGGCGCCGGAGGGTCCGATAACGCCGAGCGCTTCACCGGGCTTCAGCTCGAGGCTGACGCCCTTGACGATCGGCTTTTTCGCAAGCGCCGGCTGCACATAAAGGCGATCGACCTTGAGATGGCCTTTGGGGGCGGGCAGCGAGATCTTTTCCGCTTGTTTGGGCGCCGCCCCGAGAAACTTGTCGAGGCGCTTCCAGGCGGCGATCGCCGCGCCGATGAGGCGCCATTGCCCGATCGACTGCTCCACCGGCGCAAGCGCGCGTCCGGTGATGATCGATGCGGCGATCATCACGCCCGGCGTCGTCGTCTGCTCGATGACGAGGATCGCGCCGACGCCAAGGATGAGCGACTGCAAAAGAATTCGTCCCGCCTTCGTCGTCGCGCCATACGCGTTGATGACGTCGCCGGCGTCTGCGTTCGACAGCTGCGCTTTCGTCGCATGGGCGTTCCACACGTTTTTCAGGGCGCCGCGCATCCCCATGGCGTCAGTCGCCGCCGCGTTCCGGAGGATCGCCGCGATCGCCTGATCGCTCGCGGCGCCGGAGTCGAGTGCGGTCTTCAGCGCATCGCGCGACGCTTTTTCGTTAAACATCGCCAGGATGACGAGCACCACGGCCCCGACAAGCGCCGTCACGCCGAGCGCCCAGTGAAGCATGAAGACAAGCAAGAGATAAAATGGAGCGAAGGGCGCGTCGAAGAACGCCGTTATCGCTGAGGAGCCGACCGCCTGCCGGATCGTGCGCAGATCTTTCAGCGGCGCATCGCCCGCCTGGCCGCCGGCATGGCGCGATCCCTCGACCGCGGCGTTGAAGGCGGCGTCGCTGAGGCGCGCGTCGAAACGCGCTGCCGCCCGTGCGATGAGCGCGGTCCTTACAAAATCAAGGACGCCCATGCCGAGATAAAAGCCGACGATGAGAAGCGTCAGGACGTAAAGGGTGATCTCGCTGCGGCTCGACAGGACGCGGTCGTAAATCTGAAGCATGTAGATCGACGGCGTCAGCATCAGGATGTTGACGCCGGCGCTGAACACCGCCGCGCGAACGAGAAGCGGCTTGGCCGCTTCCAAGGCCGCGCGCATGTCGGGCGTCATTTTGGCGTCCTGCTTCACCGACATACGTTCCCTGCCCTCCGACCGCCTTGGGGAGCGCTCGAATTCCTTTACCAACACTATACTAATAACATCTGAGCAAGTGTGGCGATGATCACAGCCGAAGCCAATTTTAATCGATTGATTTTGCTTGATTTTCTGGGCCGAGGGCGGCGGCCGAACGAAGGCCCGGCGCCTTCCTGACGCCGGGCCTCCCCGTCAACCGCCACCCTCATGTTCGACAGGCTATTGCCCATGATCAGCTGACCACTGCGCGATCGGTGACGCGCCGCCAGCTTGCGCCGTCGGAAAACGCGATGACCGCGCCGCCAACATCGTTCGAAACGTAAACCAGCGCGCCGGCGCCGCTCGCCGCCGCCGACGGCAGCGCGGTCTTCACATAGCTCTTCACTTTGACCGGGCCGTCGACATCGAGCCTTGTCGTCGGCGCCGTGACGCCGATCCCGACATCGCCGGCCGAGGTGATGCGCATCCGCTCGGTGCGCGAGGACCCGGCGCCGGTTGCAAATTCGATGCGCTGGGGAACGACGCCCGACGACGTCGCTCCGTCGACCCGCATCTCGATCCCCGCGGTCGCGCGCGTCGTCGATCCGTCGAACGCCGAGCCGAGAAGCGAGAAGGTGTAGTCCCCGTCCGCAACGAGGGTCGGGGCGGCGAGCGTTCCGCGCGCCCGCGTTCCCTTGAAGACCATGCGCGAGGAGGCGCTCGCGGCGGCGACGATCCCGGCGAAAGAGGCGGGGCCGCTTTCCTTGCTGATCGCGAAATCGTCGGAGGAGACGAGGCTCGCCGCGGTCGCGCCGCCGTCGATATGGAGCTCCAGCGGGGTCGCGGGCGCAATCGTGCCGACGCCGACGCGGCCGTTCGTCTTGATCGTCAGCGCGTCGACCCATTGGGCGCCGTCGGCGCTCACCTTCAGGCTGAAATCATCCGCGCCGGTGAGGCCGAACTCGGCGCGGCCGGAATAATTGTTCTGGAAGACAGCGCTCGCCGTTTTCGCCGTCGCGCTCTTGTTGATGACGAGCCGGGCGTCGCCCGAACCCGGCGTCACGTCGTCATGGCTGAACAGCGCGGCATTCGATTTCACCGCAAGCCTGTTCGTCAAATCCGCCGTCGCATTGACGCCAAGCGTCGCGAAGCCGCCTCCGCCGCCAGCCGCTCCGTCCTCAATCCAGCCGGCGCCGTTGAAAACGCGAAAGGCGCCGGTCGCTTCGACATAGGCGCGCCAGCCGGCGCGCGGCGCGTGCTCGATCCACGCCCCGTCCTGATAGGCGGCGACGGCGCCCTCCGCCATCAAGCTCCAGCTCGCGCCGGTCGCGCCGACGGGGAGAATGTACGCATCACCTTCCGCCGGAGACGCCGGCTCAATGGCGAGCGTCGCTGATTTGACGGCGAGCTGCACGAGCGCGTCGAGGCGCCGGAAGCTCTCGTTTGCGCTCACATGTTTTTGCGCCTGGGACGGGAGAATGTAGGACAGGTTCAGGCGCGGCGAATTGCTCATGTGTTACTCCATTACTGACTGCGCAGCCGCGCGTTCGAAACGTCGCGGCGTCTCCGGCGCGCGCGAACCCTTGCCAGAGCGCTTTCAGCCTAAAGGCGCCGGCAAGGTGTAGGATTGATTTTTATTTTCGTTCTGAAATCATGGACTTGGAGCGTTTTCGCGATACGGGCGAAATAATCGTCCGCAAACCCCGAAAAAGCGAAACCGCCGGCCTTTCGGCCGGCGGCTCCGTCATGCCAATTCGTCAGTACACGCCTTAAACGAAGGTGAAGTCATCCGCGACGAGGCTTGTCTTCAGTGACGCCGACAAGGGTGATCGTAGTTGCCGCCGCCGAGATTGATGACGGTGTCGGCGCCGACCTGCGACGAGGCCGCGAGGATCTCGGCGAATGAGTCGAGCGCCGCGCCGTAGCCGGTGATCCGGATGACGTCCCAGACGCCCGCGCCAGTGATCATGTTGAAGACGCGGTCCACGCCCGACCCGGCCGAGAATTCGTGACGGTCCGCGCCCGACCCGCCGGCGAGCGAGTCGTTCCCCGCGCCGCCGACCAGCGTGTCGTTGCCGGAAAGCCCGTTCAGATAATCAGGGCCGCCGCCGCCGCCGAGCCAGTTGGCGACGCCGTCCGCCCCGAACAGGATGTCGTTGAAGTTCGAGCCCGAGAGATTCTCGATGCCGGTCAGCACGTCGCCTTGCGCGAGGTTGCCTTCGCCCGTCCCGTTCCACAGCCGCACCACGACCCGCGCCGTCGCATCGCTGTAGACCGCGAGGTCCGTCGCCAGAGCCGCCGTCGAGACTGTCGGCCCCGAAATTGCCGATCAGCGTATCGTTCCCGCCGCCGGCGACGATCGTGTCGTTCGCCCGAAAATCCGTTGATGCTGTCGTTCCCGAACCCGCCGCCGAGCCAGTTGGCGACGCCATGCGCCCCGGTGATGGTGTCGGCGCCGTCGTAGCCAATGACGTTTTCAAAGCCGGTGATCGTATCGCCCGCCGCATCGCCGCCGGATACAACATTCGAATTGAGATTCACATTGACGGCCGTGGATTCCGAATAATCAAGCGTATCGACGCCCACCCCTCCGTCGAGATTGTCGGCGCCGCCCGCGCCCTTGATCGAATCGTCCCCGTCGCCGCCGCTGATCGTGTCGGCCGCGCCGGCGCCCTTGAGATCGTTCGCCGATGTATTGCCGGTGAGATTGTTGGTGCCGCCGCCGCCTTTCACGTTTTCGACGCCGGTGACGGTCGAAGAACTGGCCCCGATGCTGTAGGTTCCCGCTGCCAGATCGACCACAACCGCAGCAGCGGTGACGCCATCCAGATCAGCGAGTCGGTATCCGCCCCGCCGTCGACCTCGTCGACGCCGTGACCGTCGGAAATCTCGATAACGTCGTCGCCACCCTCGCCGAACACGAAATCGGCGTCACCGCCGCCGGTAAGAACATCGTCGCCGTCGCCGCCGACAAGCGTGTCGTCGCCGCCGGAGCCGCGAATCGTGTCGCTGCCGCCGGCCCCCTTAAGCACGTCGCCGACCCCCGACCCGTCCGGATCGGCGGCGGTATTCGCATAGATCGAGTCGCCGCCGTCTCCGGCGATGACACTATCGAAATTCAGATCGCCCTCGATCGTGTCGCCGACCAAATCCTGCAACTCGGCGATCGTGCCGCCCGTGAATCCGACGATGCTGCCGGCGCCCGAAGCGTCAAGCGTGTCGCTGCCGGATGTTCCTACGAAAGTCACCATAAAGACTGTCCTTGCTTTGCTGAGTTGATGTCAGAGGCACGTTGCGGCTGCGCGCCGCGATGAGAAGTCGATCGCGCCAGCGCAGATCGACAATCGATGCGCGAGCGCCGCCTTCGGCCGGGATATCGATTGCGACTTTGGATTTGCGGGCGCCGATTTACTGGCGCCCTATGATTGAAAGATCTCATCCCCGCGATCACACCTTGTCTCCCTTCAGGCCCGATCGGCGAGCAATCTATCACCAAACGAACCGTTGACCAGAAGCAACGACCGCAATTCGCGCCGCCCGTTGCAGGGTGCCGATAATCGGCGACCATGGGTCCCGGTTAAAGGTACCAGTGACGCCGCCTTATGAGGTTGATCACTCCACCCGGCGATTTCTCTGGTTTTTCCTCAGTGCAATTGCTGCGCCGCGCATCCGGGGGTTGCGACGCAGTATTAAAATGCGGCGGAAATTTGGCGCCTGCGTTCGAAAAGAAATTCGGGCGCTACGGCGCCGACCAGTCGCGGCCTACGGAATCGCGATGCGAGATGTGCTCCTTCACGTAGCCGTTTACGTTAAGGCGCACAGGGCGCGTGCTGCCATCGGGATAATGGCGCTTGAAATACATCGTATCCTTGTCGCGAATAAGCTTTCGCCCTTCGTCAACCATAAATCGGTGAACCTTGAAACTGTTGGCCGACCACGCGTTGAACACGAAGCAATCGCCGGCGAGGCAATCTTCATAGGCGAGCGCCCCGCGCCCTTCGACCCAGTGTTCCGCCTTGTCGCGCGTCGTCAGCGCCCATCCGGCAAAGCCCTGAATGACGTCGGCCGCATCCATCACGAAGCAATAATGCCCGCGATTAATTTGCCCCGTGAGGATGCGCGACCACTCGCCGAATTTCTGATTGGCGAAAGCCGGCTTGGTCATCAGATGGCTGACGGCGAGGCCGAGCGCGGCAGGCGCGTTCTGCGGCTTGAAAAGTCGAAACGGAGGCTTCGGCGCGTTATTTTGAGTTCACGTCTCTTCGCCGTTCCCAGCAATGGCCGATGGCCGCAATTTCCGAAATCTATTGATCAATTCCGGCCGCGTAAAGCCGCGCCTCACCCGAAAACGAAATCGTCGGCTGCAAGGCTGGTCCTGAGGATGCCGACAAGCGTGATCGAGTTTGCCCCGCCGAGATTGATGACGGTATCCGCGCCAACCTGGGTCGCCGCCGCGAAGACCTCCGCGAAGCTGTCGAGCGCCGCGCCGTAGCCGGTGATGCGCAGGACGTCGGCGACGCCCGCGCCAGCGGTGAAGTCAGTCACGCGGTCGGCGCCCGATCCTGCGGAGAATTCGAAACGGTCGTTACCCGCTCCGCCGGCCATGGTGTCGGCGCCGGCGCCGCCGACAAGCGTGTCGTTCCCGGAAAGCCCATCGAGATAATCCGCGCCGAAATCCCCCGCCGAGCCAGTTGTTCGTGACATTCGCGCCGATGAGATTGTCGTTGAAATTCGACCCGCCGACAGTCTCGATGTTCGACAGAACGTCTCCCGCCGCAACGTTGTTCGCGCCCGTCCCGTTCCAAAGCCGGATCGTCACCGACCCGGTCGCATCCGCGTAAGTCGCCGTATCGACGCCGGCCCCGCCATCCATCGTGTCGGCGCCCGCGCCGCCGATCAGCACGTCATTGCCGGACAATCCGTTCAGATAATCGTTTCCGCGCGCGCCTTCGAGGCGATTGGGCAGCGCGTCGGCGCCGAACAACAAATCGACAAATCGCGACCCGACGACGTTTTCAATCCCGAGCAGAACATCGCCCGCCGCAACGTTGTTCGCACCGGTCCCGTTCCACAGGCGGATCGTGACGCCTCCCGTCGCATCCGCGTAGGTCGCCGTGTCGACGCCCGCGCCGCCGTCGAGTCGAGTCCGCGCCGGCGCCGCCGCCTAATTGATCAGAATCCGCACCGCCCACCAAGGTGTCGTCACCGGCGCCGCCGGAAAGAAAAAATTGCAGCCGCGCGAGCATCATCGTTGAAAAACCGGCAGCGACCGTAACGACGTCCGCGCCGGTCCCGCCCATGAAGCGGATCAATTCAACATCGAACGCCGAGACGGCTGAACCGCCCGCGAACGCGATGCTGACGCCTGCGCCTGACGACGCAATCGACACGGCGGCGCCGGCGTTCCCCGCATTGACCGTCAGTCCGTCTTGCCCAAGCCCCCCGAAGAAAGACTCGGCGGCCTCGCCTTGCGCGAAGGCGAAATCATTGATCGTCGGGCGCGCTTCGCCGATCGCGAGGCGCCAGCGCCCGTCCTGCCCTGCGGCGTTTGCAGAGCCGCGCGCGTCGGCGAACATGTTGAAGAAGAAGAACGTCGTGCCGTCGACCGGATCGACAGAAACGCCCGAGAAGTCGCCCCAGCGATTGGCGTTTTGCGCCGAAATCCCTTCGCCAGAACGTGTGCGGAAATAGTAATCGACCCCGCCAAACAGCGTTTGCGCCGGTCCGAACGTTCCGGCCGGATCATCCGCCGCGCGCAATGCGTAATAGGCGCCTGGATAAACCGACGGTCCGCTCGCGGAGTAATTGATCAGCACGGACCCGTCTTTGTTGACGGCGATTGACGGCATGTAGGTGTGGGTTCCCGGCGCGATGTCCTCGCCGCCGATATTTCCCTGCTGCAGCAATGTCAGGGCCGCCGGATTGGACGCGTCGAGCGCCGCCCAGTGAACCGTCACCTGGCCGGCGTCCGGCCCGGTCGCGGGCGCGACATCGAAAGCAAAATAGAGTTTGCCGTCTCGCTCGACGGCGCCGCCGCTCCATACGCGGCCGTCGCCTGACGCAAGGCGAAGGCTTGTGCCGCGCTGGCTTGCCGAGGGAAGTGCGCCGTTGACGCTGATGTCGCCGAGTAAAATTGACTGCGCGGTGAAGATCGGGCCGGCGGGGCCCGATTCGATGCGGATGACTTGCGCGACCTCGTTCGCACCACTCGTCAAGCCATCGGCCGAAACGAGATAAATTCCGGAGTCCGCTCCCGTCACGCCCTCGATGCGCGCTGCGATGAAGGTGGCGTTGGCGACGCCGAGGCCGGACAAGTCCGTCGCCTCGCCGACCGGATCGTGAACGGACACGCCCGCCGAGCCGCCATCATAGAAGCCGCCCGCTCCCTCGCCCTTATCAACGATCCACACGCGATTGCCGAGGAAAGCGCCGGCGCCGTCGAACGCAAACATGTTGGCGGTGATGTATATATTGTCCCCATCGACGGCGATCGACGGGAAGTCGCTCCAGCCGTTCACCCCGCCGATCAGCGTTTCGGCGTTGATTTGCGCGACATGCCAGCCCGCGGCGGGATTGTTTGTTTTCGAGACGGCGACATTGAGAAAAACCTGATCGTTTCCGGGATTGAGGGTCGCGTCGGAGCCGACGATTTCAAACGATACGTAGACGTACCGATCGCTGGCGGCGTCGTAGAGGAGGTTCGGATCGACGGGCAGCGTTCCGCCGAGCACGCCGAAAAGGCTGTCGAGCGTCTGCGTCGATTGATGGTTGCCGTCCTTGTCAAAGACCTGCAGCGCGTGATTGAAAACGGACACGACGTGTCCAGGTCCAACGGCCCCATTGTGATCGGGGGGCACCCGATTGAAGCCGATAAGCGCCCTCAGGGAATCGATTCCCATGGTCGCATAGCCGTCTATCAGCGTCGGCGCCGAAAAATTGCTGGTCGTCATCAATACCCCCGCGCTGGCTTATTCGAGTAAGACAGCCGCTGCTGCGTCTCCCTCAAGACGCCGGACACCTTGCGCTGGCAATCTGACCCTTTGTCCGCAGTCATGGTCGCCCTAACCCATAACGAGGTTGAGCGATCCTTGCACTGCGGTCAGCCGAACAGGAAATCGTCGGCGGCGAGGCTCGCCTTGAGGACGCCGACGAGCGTGATCGTGTTGCCGCCGACGAGATTGATGACGGTGTCCGCGCCGACCTGCGTCGAGGCGGCGATGATCTCGGCGAAACTGTCGAGCGCCGCGCCGTAGCCGGTGATGCGCAGGACGTCGCCGCGCCCGCTCCCGCGGTGAAGTCGGTCAACGCGGTCGGCGCCGAGGCCCGCAGAGAAGTCGAAGCGGTCGTTGTCCGCGCCGCCGGCCATCGTGTCGTTCCCGGCGCCGCCGACCAGAGTGTCGTTTCCGGAAAGGCCCTCGAGGTAATCAGCGCCACCGCCGCCTTCGAGGCGATTGGCGATCGCATTCGCGCCGAAAAGCGCATCACCGAAATTCGAACCCGCGAGGTTCTCGACGCCGATCAGCACGTCGCCCTGTGCGATGTTGCTGGCGCCGGTGCCGTTCCACAGCCGGACCGTGACCGAAGCCGGTCGCATCCGCATCTCGCCCTGTCGACAGTTCGCGCCGCCGTCGATCGTGCTCGCGCGCCGGCGCCGCCACCAAAAAATCATCGCCTG
>CAVXVQ010000017.1:0-3321 GCA_963765165.1 uncultured Alphaproteobacteria bacterium
GCTGAGGGATAGGCGACCCTCCCCAATTCCCGAAAAGGAAAAGGCCGCGGCGCATAATGCGCCGCGGCCATTATTCAGTCGCGCAAAAGAAATCCGCGCCCGTCGATCAGGGCGTGCATTCCGCCGGCGCCGTGAACAACTCGACGATCGTCACCGGCGCGCTGGTCGTGCCGGAAGCGCCAACGCCGACGCCGAATTGCGCGAAAGCGTTCCAGATCCTGCAATCATCTCCGACCGCGGTCGCCGATTGCAGCATGCCGTCGCGCATGTCCTCGAAGGCCGGCGTCGACGGCGTGAAGTTCATGCCGTCGACGAACAGAGCGAGCACGTCGGCGGCCGTCTTGCCGTCCGACGCGAATATCTCGGTCAGGCGCCACATTGCGGCGGCGTAAACCTCGCCGTCGTTGTGAACCTCGTTCCCGTCCACGGCGATGGAACTGAGCGGATAACCGGCATAAGGGAAGCGGCGAATGCCAAGCGGATCGCTGACGGAATACTCGCCGACGCGGTCGTCGCCGTTGAGCAGGAACGCGACCACATCCGAAGCGCCTTCGCCGACTGCGCCCGCCATCGGCCCGCTCATGCTGCCGATCATCCGCCAGGTGAGGCCGTGGCCGTATTCGTGATAGACAATGTCTGAATCAACGTCGCCATCGACCATCAGCGGCTGGACCGCCTTCTTGCGCACCGTCGAGGTCGCGCCTGCAAGCGCCTTGAGCGTCAAACCGTCGCTGTAACCGACCATCGCCGAGGAGATCTTGATGGCCTTGGCCGTGCCCGCGGCCATCGTGAAGGAACTATCGCCGCCAGCTGCGTGGTTGGCGACGATGGCCGCCACCGCGCCCGCGAGTTGCGCGTTCTTGACCTTGAGGTCGAAGTTGCAGACGCCACGATCGATGATGGCGATCTTGCCCGACAGGCTGCTCGTGGCCGCCGTGCATCCGTCGGCCGGAGACATGACCGCGAGCAGGTTGGTGACGCCCGTGGTCGTGAACGCCGGGCCGAATGCGGCACCATGGGCAGGGTAGTTGTTCGCGCCGACGATGACCTCGTGGCTCGGCCCGGCGCCGGACCACAGATACATCTGCATGCGCGGCGAACTGCCGTCGGCGGGCGTTGCAAAATTCGCATTGTCGAGGCCGCCGCCGTCCTGCGCTTCCGCCTTCACGGCGTCGCCGCCGGCGCCGCCATTGCTGAAATTGTTCAGCTGAAAATTGCCTGCGGCCTCGTTGAAGCCCACCGCGCGCAACACGTCGTGCAGGACGTTGTTCAGATAGAAAAGATTTTGCACCGCCACATTGCGGTTGGCGACGGTCGACGGCTGCTCCAACAGATTGGCGGCGGTGAGAAACATTCCGTCTCCGACAGCGACGCCGCCGGTGTCGGGCCGGTTGTTGGACTTGGCGTCCAGATAGGCGTTCGCGTTGTTGCCGGCGATGTTGATCGAATTCTGCGCGCCGGCCCCGAGCCAGCCGGCGGGCGATTGCGCATTTCCGGCGCCGGGGCCCGCAACGATCGCCTGCGCGCCCTTCGCCGGATCTTCGGCGAAGACGTTGTAGCTGTCGGTGTTGGTGCGCAGTTCGACCGACGCGACCTTGCCGTCGGCGTCAACGAGCGTGTGGTGGAGCAAATTGCCCTTTTGCGACCAGGTCGCCACTTCAAAGCCGGCGCGGAGCGCTTTCCTGGCGTCCACATAAAGCACACGTTCGACGCGCGGGTCGGCATGGAACGCTGCGCCACGCTCAAAGCGGACGACGGCGCCCTGCCGTCCCTGTTCGCGCAGCGTCGCGGCGCCCGAATAACCGTGCCTCGTCATCGCGGCGGCCAGCGCTCCGCGCGCATCGACGCGCGGCGATTCGAGCGTCGCCGACGCGGCGGCGAGATCGTCCGCGAAAAAGATGAGGCGCCCGCGCGCATCGACGCTCGCCTTCAGCGAGCGGCCGGCGACGCGATAGCCGCCGATGACTTGCGTGAAGCGCAGATGAACGACGCCGTCACGGCCGGCGCGCGGCGCGCCATCGAGGCGCAACGTCGCGGGATCGCGGCCGCGGGCGGCGGCGAAGGCTTTGGTGATCGCATCCGGCGCGGCTTTCGACGGCGCCGTCAACGCGACGCCTCGATCGGCGCGATAGACGGTCGCGGGCGAAGCGCCTGCCGTTTCAACTCCGATCAGGCAAACGCCCGCAAATCCCGCGCAAGCGGCGTTGAGCAAACGGTTTTTCATTGGAAGACCCCTTTGTTGGCGCGCCGCCCAAAGGGGCACGCTTGGCGATAGACTATGACCGCCATTGCGCAAGGTCAACGAAAGGCGCGGTAGAGTTCGTCCCTCGCTTACAGGCGATAGGGGAAAATCGCGCGGTGTCGCCTCGCCCCGCCGCCGGGCGGTCGCCGCCCGATCATCCGTACCCGGAATTCTACCGCCGCGTCGCCGTCAGTTCTTATGCTCGTGCTTCTTCGCGCTGTCGCGGACCGGCACGATGACATAGGCGCCGGGCTTTCCTTCGCCCAAGACCCAAGGCATCGCCGGATCGGAATAGTCGGCGCCGATGTCCTTGTTGGTGACGTAGGGCGCCATGATCATCACATGCGGGGAATAATTGACGATCTTCTCGCCGTTGAAGACCCGGTTTTCTCTCGAAAGCATGTAGGTGACGCCGCCGCGACGCGGCGCGCGGAATTTGCCTGAGGCGTACCCTTCGCCGATTTTCGCCTCGATCGCCGCGCGGTCGAGGCCTTGTTCGATCAGCGTCGCGCGTTCGAGCGCGACCGGGAGCAGGGTCGCGACGCCTTCCGGATCGAAGCACTGCGGTTCCTGCGAGCCTTCGTCCTCGCGCGTGACGAGGCAGGCGAAGCCGTTCGTTCCCTCGCGGGCCAGTTTGAAGCCGCCGCGTTCGAGAAGATAGATCGACGCCGCTTTGGCGATCGCGGGCGGACCGGCGCTTTCAGCAAGCGCAATCTCGCGATCAGGCGGCAAGAGGCCGGGCGGCGCGGCGTGCGCCAACGCGACAAGCGCGATTGCGGCCGCAGCGGCGGAAATAAAAGTCCCCGATCCCGGCATGAATGCTCTCCCGATGATACTCTGGCGTCCCGGCCGCCGCCGCACAATAGGAGCCGCCGCCGTGCAATAGGACATGCCGGAGCGTCCGACCCCTCAGGCCGCGGCTGAAGGAAGGCTCGCCCGCGGCGCGCCGCGGCGACCCAATCGGTCCGTATACGGATATACTTTGGCGAGCAGGGGCCGCTCGTTCCACTCCTAATACGCGAAAAATTCCGCCTTTGAAATCATCGGGTTAACGATTCCGGCGCGACTTATCCCCGAAT